>NZ_JACSKI010000001.1:0-2046102 GCF_018617535.1 Exiguobacterium sp. s35 | reverse complement strand
GAGAAGGGCACGTACGCGCACTACATGTTGAAGGAGATGGACGAGCAACCGGCCGTCATCCGCAACATCATCCAGCACTACCAGAACGAGAACGGCGACATCGAACTCACAGAAGGCGTGCGCGAGCTCGTCTCGGAAGCGGACCGTGTCTATATCGTTGCGTGTGGAACAAGTTACCACGCTGGTCTTGTTGGGAAACAATTGATCGAGCGCGTCGCAGGTGTACCGACTGAAGTACACGTCGCGTCAGAGTTCGGTTACAACATGCCACTTTTGACAGAAAAGCCACTCTTCCTCTTCATCTCACAATCAGGTGAGACAGCGGACAGCCGTGCCGTGCTCGTTGAAGTGAAAAAGCTTGGCCATAAAGCGCTCACGTTAACAAACGTAGCAGGATCGACATTGTCGCGCGAAGCGAACGAAACGATGCTCCTCCATGCCGGACCGGAGATCGCGGTCGCTTCGACGAAAGCGTACACGGCTCAGATTGCCGTCCTCGCGATTCTCGCATACGACATCGCTCGTGCGAACGGGAAGAAACTTCCGTTTGATTTGATGCAAGAGCTCGCACTCGTTGCGACAACGATGGATTCGATCATGGCACAAAAAGAAATCTTTGAAGAGCTTGCTGATAAGTTCTTGAAAGAATCACGTAACGCGTTCTTCCTCGGACGTGGATTGGATTCATATGTTGGTCTTGAAGGCGCATTGAAGCTAAAAGAGATCTCATATATCCAAGCGGAAGGCTACCCAGGTGGGGAGCTCAAACACGGTCCGATCGCGTTGATCGAAGATGGGACACCGGTTATCACGCTCGTGTCTCAACCGAACACACACCTCAACATTCGCGGAAACATCAAAGAAGTTGTGGCGCGTGGTGCAGTAGCATGTACGATTTCAATGGAAGGAATGGAACACGAAAACGACGCATTCGTTCTTCCACGTGTTGAACCACTTCTCACGCCACTCGTGACGGTTCTTCCACTTCAACTCATCTCGTACTATGCGGCACTTGCCCGTGACTGTGATGTCGACAAGCCACGTAACTTGGCGAAGTCTGTAACGGTTGAATAATGTTTAAGACCAAAATCTTTCGGGATTTTGGTCTTTTTTGTTGCAATGCGTTAACAAATCATCGGAATGCTCTCAAAAACGTCTGTCCATTCTTAGGAATGGGTACACTCAACGTGAGTATGAATAAAGGAGAGATTCGATGAAACAGAAAAAATGGATGACGGGTTTAGGTGTCATCGTACTCGCTACATCGTTAGCCGCATGTGGGGATACGGCAGATGATCCATCGATGGAGATGTCAGAAGAACAAAGCATGGACCATTCGGCAATGGATCACTCGGGATCTGGAGAAGTACCAGAAGGTTTGATGGAAGCAAGTGATCCGACGTATCCAGTCGGGTCAACCGCGATGATGACAGCGGATCACATGCCAGGGATGGAAGGTGTGGAGGCCACGATTGTCGGTGCGTATGATACAACCGTCTACGCAGTCAGTTATACACCGACAACAGGCGGTGATCCTGTAGAGAATCACAAATGGGTGATTCATGAAGAACTTGAGAATCCGGGTGACGCACCGTTGGCAGAAAACGAAAAAGTCGTATTGACCGCTGACCATATGGATGGGATGAGCGGAGCGGAGGCGACAATTGATACCGCCATCGATGCGACCGTTTATATGGTTGATTACACGACGGAAGATGGAGAAGAGGTCACAAACCATAAATGGGTGACCGAGAGTGAACTAGAAGCGATGAAATAAGTGAAGTAGACCTCAAGAGATACTTGGGGTCTATTTTTTTCGATAAATATTTATTGATAAACGATAAAAAACGACGTATGATGTAGAAAATGAAATGATTGGGGTGTGTGACAAGTGAAACGAGAAACCGTCTTTTTAAAACTATCGGTGATTGTCTTAGCCCTCCCGATTCTTGCGGCATGTATCTTTTTATTGCCATTTCTTTGGCGAGAAGCGACAGAGAGTGGGGGATGGATTGCGAATTCGATGCGTCCGATTATTGGGGGTATGTATGTGGCGGCAATCCCTTACTTCATAGCGTTATTCAAAACGTTCAACTTATTGGGGTTGATTGACCGGAATGAGGCATTCTCTTATCGCGCGGTGAAATCACTTCGCGTCATCAAATATTGTGCCCTTGTCATCACAATCATCTATATAGCGACGCTTCCATTCTTCTATTGGTTTGCCGAACGTGACGATTCGCCAGGATTTTTGGTCATCGGATTCGTGTTGGTGTTCGCCGCATTTGTCATTGCCGTCTTTGCTGAGCTGTTACAGAAATTATTGAAGCGGGCCATCGACATGAAACAAGAAATTGATTTGACGGTCTGAGGTGAGAGAGATGACAATCATTGTGAATTTAGACGTGATGTTGGCGAAACGAAAAATGAGCGTGACGGAGCTGTCGGAACGGGTCGGGATCACCATGGCAAACTTGTCGATTTTGAAGAATGGCAAAGCGAAAGCGATTCGTTTCTCGACACTCGAAGCGATTTGTGAAGCACTCGACTGTCAGCCTGGGGACATATTAGAATATCGAGCGGATGAACGAGCAGAGTGAACCCTCTGCTTTTTTCATGAAATTGAAACGTATTCCATCCATGTTGCGTATATAAGATAAATCATTCAAGGGGAGATTAGAAAAAATGGTTCAAACATGGACAGAACGGACGCACGAAGCAATCAATGGGAAGCGGGGTAGACTGTTAGCCTGGTCGCTTCTCTGTGCCGTGATCTTAGAGTTTAGCGCATTGCTCGACCCGACATTGTACGGGGCGAAAGCTGATTCGTTACAGGCGATTGTATTCTTTTTAAGTACAATCGTCGTATCCTTCATACTGTACCCCATCATCATCGGTTATCACTGGGTCATCCTTTCGATTATTCGCGGACAAGACGCGCAGTTTCGTGAGGTGTTTCGACCGATGAAAGAACGATTTGGTAAGCATGTGACGGCTGTCATGCTACTAGCCATCTTCCAGACGTTATGGACACTATTGTTCATTGTTCCGGGAATCATGAAGTTTTTCTCCTACGCGTTCACGTACTTTATTTTGCGAGATGAGCCAGAGCTATCAGTAAGAGAATCAATCACGAAGTCACGCGCGTTGATGCATGGTCAGAAGTGGGAGGCATTCAAACTGATTTTGCCGTTCATCCCGATTTATTTGATTGGCTTCACGTTATTTATGGTCGTGAATTCGGTTTTACTTGCCGCATTCTCCTTATCAATCGCGACGATTCTCATTCGCCCATTCGTCGTTGCACGTTTCGCTGTCATGTATGAAGACTCGCGTCGGACGTACGACGAACAATGGAACCAGCCAGCTTGAAGCATATCAAATAGAGGTTGAAAGGAAAGGGCATGCTACAATCTTCATGAAGAGAAAGGGGAATGCTGAATGAAGATTGGAATCATTGGGGCTGGTCTGAGCGGAATTATCGCAGCGCGTGAACTCGTACGTCGAGGTCATACCGTTGAATTGATCGAAAAGAGCCAAAGCGTCGGGGGACGTTTGGCGACACGTCGAATCGGTGACGGACAAGCAGATCACGGGGCCGTCTATTTCACTGTACGTGGGGAAGCGCTCGAACGAGAGGTACAGTCATGGATGAGTGCGGACTGGGTGCGTGTCTGGTATGCCGATCCTTATCCGCGATATGTTGCGACAGATGGGATGAACGGACTCGCCAAACATCTTGCTGAAGGGTTGACTGTTCATTTGAATGAATATGTGGAGCACGTTCGCATGGAGAAGGATGGCGCCGTTATCGTGAAGACGGACGTGACAGAACGTTCATACGAAAGAATCGTCATGACGGCACCGCTTCCGCAATCGTTCGAAAGACTCGGAAGTTTGGTTGACCAGATTGAACCCTCACTCCGGCGTCTCGTGTATGCGCCGACGTTTGTCGGTCTCTTTGAATGCACAGGTGATGTACAGATTGGGGCAGATGGGATTCTCGATCAAGACCTGACGCCAGGCGTATTGAAAGTAATCAATAATCGCCAAAAAGGAATCTCTACGACCTCACTCATCAGCGTCTATATGGAAGAGACGTGGAGTGAGGAGTGGTATGAGCGACCGGAAGCGGAGACGCTTGCAGAGATTGAGCGGTTAGTGCGTGAGGAAGTCGGAGACCTCAGCATCGAATCACGGCAGTTGAAACGGTGGCGCTATGCGCAGGCGAAAGACGTGTGGCATGAACCGTTTTACCAGGTAAGCCACCATCCCATCTATTTGGCCGGCGATATTTTTCTTGAAGCGGATGATCCATCCGGACGTACACGATTTGAGAGTGCCTATTTGTCTGGATTACGTGTCGCTGAAGCAATCGTTTAAACCTTCTACGGAAGGTTTTTTCGTTTTGGTGACGAATAGACAGACAAACGAACTGGAGAGGGGCATTCATATGGGAATGATTGGAACTTATCTGCGAGTAACAGATGATGAGTTGGCGCGGCTACTCGATGAACCTGATTATTTTGAGGAATTGCTCGAGTATGAAGAACGACAAGCGGATATCGATAAAGCGTGGCATGGACTTTACTTTTTGCTGACCGGAGAAGCGGACTTGGACGACATTGCTCGTCACTTACTGGGCAGAACGATTTTCGGAGGAATTGTAATCGAGGAGGAAACAGGAACGACCTATTTGACATCGTCAGAGGTGAAAGACTTATCGACCCGTCTTCAATATATCGAACGAGATGCCCTTGAATCACGTTATGACATGACGAGGATGAATGAGCAGGAACTGTATCCGTTCGAGAGAGGATGGGGAAGTGAGGAAAAACAATACTTGCTTGAACAGTTCGAGGAATTAAAAACGATTTTTTCATCTGCGTCACAAAAACAAGAAGGGCTGATCACGTGGATTGGATAAAATACGACTGATGTGTTGCGCCGATAGGGTTCCCTAATCGGTCTTTTTATTTGACGTTATTTAGTTTAGGGCATAAACTATAACCATCTAGTTTAGGGGGTAAACTAAAAATGAAAGCATTGATGCGTGAAGCGGTGCAGTTGTTTGAAGAAGTGATGTTCCATGGGACGGAGCATGTCATCGAAGCGATGGAAGGGGACGTATGGCGAGAGTATTCGCGCGAACAGCTCCAACTATTGAAGTTACTCGATCAATTTGGGCCCACTCCTGCTGGGCAACTTGCGCAAAAACAAGGCGTCCACAAAAGCGCGGTCTCGAATCGCCTGAAAAAGTTGGTCGAAAAAGGACTTGTCACGAGTCGGCGAGGACAAGACCAACGCGAACGATTGATTGAATTGACCCCGGATGGAAAGCGGCTCGTCGAAGAAGTGGACGGTGCCGTCTATCGATATGTGGAATCCCTCATCGATGGAGAAGTAGACGAAATTGAAATTGAGCAGTTTGTTCGGACGTTCCGAAAAATAAAACAATTGCTCCGAATTGGGGAGGAATAACACGTGCATAAAATCATTCAATGGCGTTGGGGCATCTTCATTTCCCTCATCGTATTGACGGCAGCCCTGTTTGTCGCGGCGCCGAACTTAACGAAGCAAGCAGAAGAAGCAGGTAGTTTCCAACTTGCAGACGATATGGACTCACAGCGGGCACAAGCGATTTTAGATGAAGCCGGGAAGAGTGACAAAACCATTTCCCTCGTCTACGAGTTCGAGTCGATTGGTGAAGCAGAGCGAACCGATGTCGCTCGTGTCATCGAAGAGCTTAGACAGAGTGAAACGGTCGTGACCGATGTTCTCGATCCGTTTGAAAGTGAGGAGACAGAGGCTCAGCTCGTCTCAGAAGACGGACAGATTGTCCTCGTTCCGATCACGGTCGAAGGTACGACAGAAGAAATCAATGCGTTTGCCGATGACGTGCGGGAAAATGTGCTTCCTCAGGACGAGACGGTATATATCACAGGGGAAGAAATCATTAACAATGATGTGAACTTGAGTGCCCAAGAAGGATTGAAAAAGACGGAGATTATCACGGTCGTGTTGATCTTTGGGTTACTACTCCTCGTGTTCCGTTCAATTGTGACCCCATTCATCCCGCTCATTGCGGTCGGGTTTACGTATTTATTGAGTCAATCGTTCGTCGCGTTCTTCGTGGATTGGTTCGGATTCCCGGTATCGAATTATACACAAATATTCCTCGTGGCCATCTTGTTTGGGATTGGGACAGACTACTGTATCCTGCTTCTTAGCCGATATAAAGAAGAGCTGAGCGCGGGGCATTCGATTGAAGACGCAATCGTCAATACGTACAAGACGGCAGGACGGACGGTCCTCATCAGTGGGCTCGCCGTCTTCGTCGGATTTGCTGCCATCGGATTTGCTGACTTCCCGATCTTTAAATCGGCGGTCGCTGTCGCGGTCGGGATTGCGGTGTTGCTGTTGATTCTCTTCACAGTCGTTCCGTTCTTTATGGCGACACTCAAACAACGGCTGTTTTGGCCATCGAAAAAAGCGGGCGAGCATCATGACAGCAAGCTTTGGGCTGGATTGAGCCGATTGTCGGTTAATCGTCCGTTCGTCTCGATTTTAGTCGTCGGATTGATTACGGTGCCTGTCTTATTCACATATGACGATGCCCGTTCGTTCAATACGGTCGATGAGATTGGAGACGGGTACGATTCGGTACGTGGACTGAATTTGATTTCTGAAGGGTTCGGTCAAGGGGAATCCCTTCCGGTACAAGTCATTTTGAAACAAGATCAAGCCATTACAGAATCAGAAGTCCCATACATTGAAATGTTCGCAAGCGAGCTTGAAAAAGTAGATGGGGTGAGCGGGGTGCGTGCCCTCACACGTCCGACTGGCGAAGTCATCGATGATTTCTATGTAGACACGCAGCTCGGCGAACTCAGTGAAGGCTTGTCTGAAGCACAGACGGGTCTCGGTGATGTACAGGCCGGATTAGACGAAATCGAGCAGGGTCTGAACGCGGTCGTTGGACAGTTGCCAAGCGGTTCAACCAATGCCGGGGCACCGCTTGCAGAAGCAGCAGCGGGGCTAAATCAGTTAAATGGTCAACTTGGTTTGATTGGACAAGGATTGACAGCGACTCAAAACATTCCAGCTGCCGTCGGACAACTCGGTCAAGTATCGGCGGGTCTTACACAAATCGAATCGGGCATCAATGAAGCGGCGTCCGCATTAAATGCACAAGGTTCTCAAGTCGGTGAACTTGGTAACGGGTTATCACAACTCGCGACAGGTGTAGGTGAAGCGAACGATGGGCTAGGGCAAATCGAGTCCGGTCTTGGCGAGGCGGTTTCGTTCTTACAACAGCTGAGTGAAGCAGATTCACTTCGTGAGACGGGTGTCTATCTTCCGGAGGGGACGCTCACGTCAGATGCGTTCTCACCTGCCGTCGAACGCTACTTCTTTGATGAAGAGACAGCGACTCAGCTCGAAGTCGTACTCGAGATGGATCCTTATTCACCAGAAGCGATTGATGTCGTCGAGACAATTAAAGAGACGATGGATCGTGCTGTCACGGGGACGCCGTATGCAGATGCGACCATCGGGTATGCGGGTATCTCAAGCATCAACAGCGATTTGAATGAGACGTCAACGAACGATTTCAATCGAACGGTAGCCATCATGCTCGTGACGTTATTCATCGTCTTGACGGCATTGTTCCGCTCGATGATCATGCCACTCTATATGATTGCTTCGCTTCTCTTGACGTATTATACGTCGGCGGCGATTACGGAGCTGATCTTTGTAGAAGGACTTGGCTATGACGGAATTAGCTGGGCCGTTCCGTTCTTTGGATTTGTCATGTTGATCGCTCTTGGGATCGACTATTCGATTTTCCTTTTAGATCGATTCCGAGAAGAAACAATCAATGGGAAGACGGTACGTGATGCACTCATCTATTCGATGACGAAGATGGGTACCGTGATTATGACCGCCGCGGTCATCCTCGCCGGGACGTTCGGCGCCATGATTCCATCAGGCGTGCTCAGTCTCGTCCAGATTGCGACGATTGTCATCACTGGTTTACTATTGTACGGATTGATTGTGTTACCACTCTTGATTCCAGCCATTACGATTTCATTTGGCGATGGTGTCTGGTGGCCATTCCGACAAAAGAAAAAGTCTTAAGTAGAAGCGGATGTCTCGTATAATGAGATATCCGTTTTTTGGGATAGAATGTGGTGGATTCGGGAACAGAAAGGCAGGTCGATCATCTAAGGAGGAATACTGTATGGAAATCGTCATTACTGCAATCTTGAAAGCCCATCTCGGAAAAGAAGAGGCGTTACGTGATGCGTTGCATCGTGTGATTCCACCATCGAGAGCGGAAGAAGGATGTCTCGCTTACGTTCTTCACGAAGCAATCGATGCACCGGGAACGTTTGTTTTTTATGAGAAGTATAAAGACGAAGAGGCGCTCGATCACCACATCCATTCGTCGCACTATCAGGCATATCGTGATGAGGCCGGGGAGCTTCTTGCTGAGCGTGATGTCTATCGTTTGCATGAAGTCTGAAAGGAGACTTTCTCATGATTACGCAACCCGTGATTCCGTGTATTTGGTTTGAACAGGACGTTGAAGAGATTGCCGAGTGGTATGTATCCATCTTTCCAGATTCATTTGTCGACTATACGACAAGATTTTCAAGTTCACCCGCAGGCGAGACGACGATTGTGACGCTATCGCTTGCTGGACAATTCTTTCAGTTGCTTGGGGGAGGGACGGCGCAAGAGCGGAATCCATCCATTTCCTACATGGTGTCGCTTCCGACGACGGAAGAAATCAATGCGTTGTGGGAACGATTATCTGACGGAGCGGATATCTTGATTCCATTAAACACGTACGACTTCAGTCAGCGTTATGGGTGGTTGCAGGACCGCTACGGGGTTTCTTGGCAAATCATGCATGATGGCGGGATGGACATTCAGCTCGTGACGCCATGCTTATTGTTTGTCAAAGAAGCGTTCGGTCGCGCCGAAGCGGCGATGAACGATTGGATTTCCATTTTCAAAGATTCATATGTACTGGACGGACACACCGTACGATATACGGAGGAAGACGGCGACGAGCTCGACGGGAAAATCAACTATGCCCGCTTCGTCTTGTCTGGTCGAGAATTTGTTGTGATGGACAGTAATGAAAATCATATGTTTTCATTTAACGAAACACAGTCGCTCATCGCTTTTTGTGAGACACAAGACGAAGTCGATGCGTATTGGGAACAGTTATCGGCTGTACCGGAAGCAGAGGAGTGTGGGTGGCTGAAAGATCGCTATGGCGTCTCGTGGCAAATCATTCCGTGGGAAATGGAAGAGATGATGACGGTCGGGTCGCAAGAGCAGATTGAACAGGTCGTACAGGCATGTCTGCCCATGAAAAAGCTCGATATCGCAACATTGCGTCAAGCATACTAAACAAAGCTCCCGAGACAAATAGCTCGGGAGCTTGTTCATGGGTTCATTTGCGAGAGTGCGTCCTTCTCGATGATGGTATCTGAGAGACGGAGCTGGCTGGCCGCACGATCGATGTAAGGAGCGCATCGCTCGAATGCGACCGGTTTTTCTGTCTCGACGGAGTAGCATGTGCCGCTACCAGAACGTTTGGTCAAGTCTGGTTCATAGTAATGGTCTTCGTATCGGAAAGCGCCCGTCCGAAATACGGTCAGATTCGGCGTATCATTCAAGAGGGAGTCGCCAAGCATATACGCCGGAGAGATCCCAAGTAAATCGAGAATCGTCGGCGCGATATCAATTTGTCCACCGCTTGCCTCAATGACTTCTCCTGTCGTTAATCCAGACGGTTTGATGAAGAGAGGAACAGCACGGTCGAGTTGAAACGCGTCAACCGTCGAGTCTACTCCTTCGATGGTGGCCATTTCTTCTCCAGGTGCCGTCAGACCGCTATCGTGGTCACCATACATAACGAGAAGCGTCTCATCCCACAGCCCTTCTTCTTTCAATCGTTCGATGAACTGACCGACCGCCGCATCGACGAAATGGACGGTATGGTAATAGTTTTCGAGAAGCGGGTCGTCAATTTCTGACAGGTCCAATCGTTTCTCGTCCTCCGGAATGTCATACGGCGTATGACTCGTCAATGCGACTAAAAACGCATAGAACGGTTCATTCAACTCTTCCATAAATCCGACTGACGTATTCAAGAAATCTTGATCGTTGAGTGCCATCCCGATGATGCCTTGGTCGGGGTAGTCTTTGTCGCTAAAGAAATGATTGAATCCGATGTTGTCATAAAAATCATCTCGATTCCAAAAGTCTTTACGGAATGAGTGCATCGCTGCCGTATCGTAGCCCGCCTCGTTCAATGATTGAGAGAGCGCACTGAATTGATTTCCCGGGAAACGCGTGTAGACGGAACCGGATTTGACAGGATAGAGTGACGTGTTGACGATGAACTCCGCATCGGATGTCCGCCCCTCATGCGTCTGATGATACACGTTCGGGAAATAGAGCATGTCACGTCGCAATCGGTTCAAATTCGGAGTCAATTCCTGTCCGTTGATTTGTTGATCAATGACAGATGTTTGGAACGATTCGAGTTGTAAGACGATGACATTCGTATCCGGGCTCGGAGCACTTAATTCTTGATAAGAGAGTGCTTGGATTTGAGAACGCTCCTCGTCGGTCAGTCCCTCGTCCCATCCCATAGCGCGCTCGACACCTCGTGCGACATCCATCGCGTGATAGCCCCAAAAACCGAGATGATAATATTCACGCATATTGGAGATCGGGTCGTCTGCAATCCATTTTTCCCCGCGCTGATAACTGAGGGTGAGCGGAATCGTGAAAAGTAGAAATCCGAGTGTGAAGCCAACGACCGCCAATCGTCTTCCGTGCCGTTTCCTTTCATGGACAGGATGACGTTTCATATAACGTAAAATCAAACCGTAGATGATGAGATCGATGAAGAAGAGAGCGTCGATTGGGCGGATGAGCGTCAAGAAGCCTCCACCGACATCTCCCATCTGTCCAATGTCGGACAGTAAGGCGACGGATAATAAGTCCTCGAAATAGCGATAGTACCAGACGTCCGAGACGAGCAAAGTACTATGTAAAAACAAAGAAACGTATAAAATCCATCGGCGAATTGGGTAAGACACGGCGAGTGCCCAACTTGTCAGAAGCAAAATCGTCGCCAAATTGATGAGGAAAAACGAGAAGTCGAACGCCGTCGCGGTCAACCAGCTAAAGAAGAAGAGCTTTGCCAGAGAGAGTGACAAGTAGCTCCAATAATCGAGATATTTGATCATGAACAACACATCCTTTTCATACCCATTCCCGATGAGACGAGTGAGGGAAACGTGAAGATGTGTCCAACAAAAAAGAGGCACATCGGCCTCAGTTGATCAGAAACGTATCACGCAGTTCAATGATGGTTCCTTCAGGTGCTTTTAGTTTACTTAAATGTCCATCGACGACGAAGTAGATGTTCCCACCGTGCTTCGGCAAGAACGTGACACCGAGTTGTTCGAGTCGTGCGACTTCCGCTTCGAGGTCATCCACATAGAGTGCAAAATGGACGGGACCGGCCGCGTGTTTCGAATAGTCTTGTAACGCTTCATCGGCTTTGGCGGTCTGGAGCTCGATATAAAAATCACCGAGCTTGAGCCAACTATTGAAGTCACGCGTATGGAAGTTTGGTGACTCTTGGACGAGTTCAAAACCGAGCGCTTCGTAAAATGACTTCGATGCGGCATAATCTGGTGTTTGGATACAAATATGGTGAATTTGTTTCATCAGGACTTTCCTTTCGTTTGGAGGTCGTTCACTCGGTTGCGGTGGAACGGGGAAGTCACATCTTCCGAGATGAGACTGATCGTATGTCCATCCGGGTCTCGTACGTCAAAGTAAGACATGCCTCCGAAATCGTGAAGCGGTGTCGCGATCAATCCTGCTTGTTCGAACGATTGATACGTGAACTGAATGTCCTCACAGATGACGTTGAAATAGACATGGGCTTGTCCGGATGCATCTTTAAATGTTGCGGGTTGCGGTGACGAGGTCTGGATCAATCCAAGTTGAGTCGAACCGTCTGGCAGACAAATCCCTATTCCTCCTTCCCAGCGCCCGATTTCTTGGGCATGAAAATAAGTGGTATACCAGTTCAGGGACTGTTCGACATCTGATACGGGAATGAAGATACTTCCGATTCGAAACATATGATAACCTCCCTTTCTCTTATTAGTGTAGCGAATGCATGATCTCGAAGATACGGGGGAAGAAACTTTTTATGGGAGCTTGCGTATGGAAGAGAGAGAAAATCAATGAGGTGAATGTATGAAAGTAAATGAAATCACGATTCAACCGATTGATGCAGTCAATCGAGAGGCGGTCATCGCCCTGACAGTGGACGAGAAACAATCCCGATTCATCGAGACAAATTCCGAGTCGCTTCAAGAGATGGCTGAGGATACGAAATACAATTGGCGGAGCTATGCATTCTATGAAGGCGAGCGACCGGTTGGCTTCATGATGGTCGGAGCAGAAAACCAGACAGAACGTTATGTATGGCTCGACCGTTTCATGATTGGTCAACATGAACAGGGGAAAGGCGTTGGAACGAAGTGCCTACGCATGGCGGTGGACTGGATTCAGACAAAATATGATGTCGATGATATCATCCTGAGCCTCCATCAAGAGAATGAAGCTGCGAAACGATTTTATGCGAAGAACGGCTTTGTCGACAGCGGCTTAATCGATGAATGGAACGACGAAGCGATTTGGGTCTATCACACAAAAACCCGACCGTCATGAGTCGGTCGGGTTCTCGGATCAACAATTTGTTATTTGAGGACACTTGGTCGCAACTGTTTGACGCGCGACAAAACGAGCCAACCGAGAAGCGCTCCCGTCAAACTAGAAGCAAGGAACGCCGGCACGAAGAAGAAGGCGCCGAACGTTGAACCCATTAACAGTTTCGCGTACGGAACGGCAATCAACGAGGCGATGACACCAGTTCCGATGATTTCTCCGAGAGCGGCAGCATAGAGACGGTTCGTGCGAACGAAGAAGATGCCGGCAAGACACGCCCCAATCATGCCGCCAGGGAATGCGAGCAGTGACCCGGTCCCGGTCATGACGCGAATGAGTCCTGTGACGAAAGCGACGAGAACGGCTCCGACCGGACCGACGGTGACTGCTGCAATCACGTTCACCATGTGTTGAATCGGATAAGCGCGAGCGACACCTGTGGGAATCGAGATGAACATCGAGCCGACGACGGCGATGGCAACGAGCATTGCCATCCAAGTGAGTTGTTGAATACGCATGAATAGTCTCCTTTCAAAATAAAAACGCCACGTTTCCAGACGGAAAAATGGCGTGGATATACAGAGACGTATCCCAAGCCACTTCCCTACGCTGGTATGAGCCAGATCAGGTTCGAAGGGTCCGGCAACATGCCGTCTCAGCCCGAAGGCTCCCCTAGTGGTCGTTTATTGGTTTGAGTATAGCATAAATTGGAAGGGGACGGAATTACCCCTCATACTTGGCTAACAGGTCCTCATAGTCCTTCTCGTTCCAAAAGAGCGGTGAGATGGATTCGGGACCTTTTAAAATTTCTCCATCCTGATCATATACGATTGCATACCCGCCTTCGACATCAAATACGAATAAGTCGGCAGTGACTTCGGTCACGCCGTTGCCGGCGACGATCACATCATCAATTGGTTCCCGTGCGAGCTCGACGCCCGCTTCATCGAGTTCAACGAGGAGGGCTGACGTGTAGGCATGCCGGTCATAGACCGATTGGAATTCATCGTGTGTGAGGACGACATCGGTAGGTGGGGCACTTGTGCCGAATTTCCGATTCTCAATTTCTTCGACGTATTGAAGGAAGGACTTCTCTTGCCAAAAGAGTGGCGCCACGGACTCCGACCCGTTGATTAACGTCCCGTCCTGACTGTCGAATACCGTAGCGTACGTCCCGTCATCGAGTTTGAACGGATAAATATCCGCATATGTGTGCTCGAGACCGTTCCCGGCAATGATGACGCGTTCGAACGTCTCACGGAACGGTTTGATGCCTTGTTGCTCGAGCGCAGCAAGGAGCGGTTGTGTTTGTTCATATTGGTCATAGACGTCTTTAAAGTCTTCACGTGTCCATTCGGTGATGGGTTCATCGGGTGATTCGATTGGGATCGGATTGTCTGCCACCGTATCCGTACAACCTGTGAGTAAAAGTGCACTTAATCCGAACATCGCCCATCGTCTCATGATTTCATCCCCTTAACTGACATTTTCCACCATTTTATCATTCATGATGAAAAAGCAGAACCTGTGCACATTCTCACTCGGGGTGAGGACGTGTCGCGTAGTGATCGAGTGTGCTCTTGAAGTGGAGCGTATCTTCTTCAGAAATCGTCACGCCTGAGGAGGTACCGTAGCGAACCGCATGATAAATGGACGGGTTCATCGGTAAATCGATGCGTTGGAACCACTCTTGCAATGTCTCATGAGTACGCAATCGCTTGGCTGGTACGAGAGATTCGTTGAATGTGATCAGTGCATCGCGAATCGGGACGTTCGTTAACGCTGTGAGCGTCGAAACGGACGAAGCATTCTCGTGTTGTAGAGATTCGATAAGCGGGTCTGCGTTTGAATCAGCATGATCTCGTGCGCGCGCCAAACGTTGCTTCCGTTTCCGATAGATATAAAAGGACAGGCAACAAAGCGCAAGCAAAGCGACCCATAACCCGAGATTTCGTCGTATGTATTCTCCAGAGCCTGTCAATTTATCGAGTGGTTTTATTTTTCCTTTTTGGGGGTCCAATTTAAACGGGTAATCTGCTTTAGATTCATCCATTAAAAGCTTACTGTCTTCATCTGATATGAAATCCGTCGGAGGACTGTTATTTTCCTCGACCGGTATCGTTTCCGGATTATAGAGCCACTCGAATACACTCGTCGCAATCACCATCATCGTGAAGGTGACAATGAGAGTGGAGGCAATCATGAGAAAAAACTTGTTCGTCCAACGCAAGAGAACACCTCCTTTTTGAATGTTCAGACTATTTGTTGTTTATCTTACCATAAAAAGGTAAAGTTTGATTAAGACAAAAAATGGAGGTCGTCATATGGGCATGGAGCAGGTCATCAAACAGTTGAACGAGGTGTATTTAGGAAAAGAGGATGTCGTACGGCTCTGTTGTACGGCGTTACTCGCGGAAGGACACATTTTGTTAGAGGATGTACCCGGTACGGGAAAAACGTTACTTGCCAAGACGATTGCAGCTAGCTTCGACGGGGCGTTTTCCCGGATTCAGTTCACGGCCGACTTGTTACCGTCTGACGTGATTGGAGCAGATTATTTCAACATGCAGACGCAGACGTTCGACCATCGACAAGGACCGATCTTTGCGAACATCGTCTTGATCGATGAAATCAACCGAGCGGTTCCACGGACGCAGTCCGCCTTGCTCGAGGCGATGGAAGAACGACAAGTCTCCATCGGGGGAGAGACGTATCCGATGCCGAAACCGTTTTTCGTCATCGCGACGCAAAACCCAATTGAATCGGCGGGAACATTTCCGTTACCGGATGCCCAGCTCGACCGCTTTTTGATTTCGATTCCGGTCGGTTACCCTGATGTCGCCGAAGAGCGGGAGCTTCTCTTACAAGTGATGCGTCAAACACGGAAAACCGTGGAGGCAGTCGCGACATTAGACGAGTTACGCCGAGCGCAAGATGAAGTGAAGCAAGTATCGATTCAAGATGACGTCCTCGATTATTTGCTCGGACTTGTTCATGCGACACGGGAACACCCATCCGTCGAGGTCGGTGTCAGTCCACGCGGAGCCATCGCACTCATGCGGGCCGCTCAAAGTTACGCCTATCTCCAAGGTCGATTGTATGTCATTCCGGAAGATGTGAAAGCCGTGGCACCTTATGTCTTGGCCCATCGTCTGACGTTGACGCTTGAAGGAGGAATCAAATCAACGAAGCAGGACATCATCCGTTTTATCTTAGACACCGTCTCTGTGCCGGTCGAGGGTTGACGATGACGTTCTCGACACATAACGCCCTACAGAAGCAGTGGATCCCGGTCTACGGATTTGCCGGAGTGATTCTCGTATTCGTCCCGTATATTCAAATCGTCGGGTATGCGCTCTGTTTACTTGCGGGCATCGTCTGGTTCTTTGAACGGACACGGAAACAGTTGGAACAAGCCCTTCGGCTTCACATACATAGCCATGAATCTCTCCTTTTCGTCGGGGATGAGACGGAAGTGCAGGTGATGTTAGACGGAAGTGAAACCGTCGAGCGACTCGGGCTTCCGGTTCGCGTTCGGCTGAAATCCAATACAGCGCTCAGCTTTCCAGACCATGACCGGTCCCCGAATAGTTTGGATTTGACGTTACGGACGGATCAGGCCCGTCACAAGCTTCGTGTGAAGGCTGAATTCCGGGGACCGGCCTACATCGAAGAGTGCGTACTCGCTGTGGCGCTCCCGTTTCATCTCGGGACGTATCTTCTTGAGTGTCCCATCGAGAAACGGTGGACGGTGTTGCCGTCCCTCACGTTACATCCTCCGGTCGGCACGAAGCGATTGGCACTCGGTGACCGTCCTTTGACCGCATCGCCTCTACGGAATCCACTTCAGGTTCTAGGGTCGAAGCCTTATGAAGGAGAACCGGTCAAGGAGATTGACTGGGTCGCGACGGCGAAGCTTGGACGTGTTCAGTCGAAAGTCTTTCAAAAGACATCGCTCGATACGTTCACGTTCGCAGTCGATTTGAGTGGACCGACCGGCTATACGTTACATCACGACTTCGAGTCGATCATCAGCCAAGTCGCGTATGTGACGACCCGACTCTTAAAAGAAGAGTGTAAAGTTGAGCTGTTCATCAATCGCTTCAATGGGGAAGGGAAGATGGAGCATATCTCCCTTCAGGAAGGGGAACGAGGATCACGCCTCATCCTCATGATGCTGGCCGATCTTCATCCCGGGAATCGTTTCATCTCGACAGACGCGTTCGTCCGCATGGTCGAACGGAAACGGCTGAAGCAAAGTCATCTCGTCTGGTTCAATCAGCATAACCTGTACGACTAACAAGGAACTTTCCTTCTTTTGGCGAACTGTACCATACAGAGATGACCAAAGGGGAGAGATCCATATGGCAAAACGAAAGTATGCGAACCGACGAGACTGGGAACGGATTTTAAAGAACCGCTATGCGCAAGAACGTGTTCAGACGGAACAATTTTCCGGCGTAGTCGCCTTATTCCAAATCGATGAGGTTCGGGCACCATTATATAAAAAGCATAAAGGGGAAGAGTTCATTGTGGCGGATGCCGGATTCGCGTGGCTTCAATATTTCCCGGACAATGAACCGTTCGGTGTGACAGCGATGATCAATCCGGAAGGTGAGATCGTCCAATGGTATATCGATCTCGTCGACCGAATCGGCGAAGAAGAGGGTATTCCCTATATGGACGACTTATTGCTCGATATTCTTGTATTCCCGAACGGGGATATCGTCAAAAAGGATGAGGATGAGTTCGAGGAGGCGACCGAGAGTGGGGAGCTGACGCCTGAACAAGTCGAGCGGGGATGGCGTGAGTTTGAAGCGACACTCGAACGGATCAAACGCGGAGACTTCGTCTACTTTGATTTGGCAAAAGGACATTACGAACAGTTAAAACAAAAGCTATGAGTGGATTCACTCTCTCTGCTACAGTAAGAGCGTAGGAGGGGGAGTTTTTTATGAAAGAAATTGAAATCGAGACGTGGGCACGACGAAAACACTTTGAGTTTTTCAAAGCGTTTGACGCACCGCATTTTAACGTGACGGCGAACGTGGATGTGACAAATCTCTATACATATGCGAAAGCGAGTAATCAATCGTTCTTCAAACTCTTTTTGTACGGTGCGGTGAAAGCGGCGAACGCGATTCCGGAATTGCGCTATCGGATCCGTGGTGAAGCGGTCGTCGAACACGAAGTGGTCCACCCATCGTTCACGGTCATGTTAGACGAAGATGTCTTCAATTTTTGCGCGGCCACGTTCAGTGAGGATTTACCGACGTTCTTACAGGAAGTGACGACGCGTATGGAGCGAGCTGCTGATGAAGTCGTGGTTGGGGATGACGAGCCCGACGACTTACTGTATATCACGAGTGTGCCTTGGGTCACGTTCACAAGCATCATGCACCCGACGCATCAGCAACAACATGACAGTGTCCCGCGCATCGCCTGGGGCAAGTTTGAACGTCAAGGCGAGCGTCTGATCATGCCGTTATCCGTTCAAGCCCATCACGCACTCGTTGATGGAGTGCATATCGGCAAGTATTACGAAACACTACAAGCTTGGTTAGATGAAGATTTCGCGAAGAAGGTGACTGACGTGCCAGAAGATCATGACTTTGATCGAGCAGTCCGTCTCCGTGAAGAGGGACAACTCGAGCAGGCGAAGCAACTGTTCCTGTCGCTCTTACGGAAAGATGAGAAGAATCCGAGGCTACATGCGTACTGTGCGTGGTGCTATGACTCACTCGGAGAAGAACGTCAAGCGGTACCGCATTATGAACGGGCCATCCGACTCGGGTTGACCGGGGAAGAGTTGGCGGAATCATATCTCGGACTCGGCAGTACGTATCGGGCACTCGGACGATACGCGGAAGCGGAACAGTTATTTGCAGAAGCGATTGAACATTTTCCGAATCATGGGGCGCTCAAAGTGTTTCAGGCGATGACGCACTATAACGTTGGTCGTCATGAAGAAGCGACGGGCGCGTTACTTGAACTGCTCGCAAGTCCGAAACCGGACGAGAGCATCGCGCGATATCGTCGTGCCATCGCGTTCTACGCAAGGAATTTGAATGAAACATATGACTAAAGGAGAATGACATGATTTCATTACGACCGATTGATGCACAAAATTGGTACACATGCTGTCACTTGGTACTGAGTGAACAACAGCAAACATACATGGAGCCGAATGCGATTTCGTTACTTCAAGCGATGTACGAACCGACGTTACGCCCACGCGCGATTTATGAGGAAGAGACGATGGTGGGCTTCCTCATGTACAATACGGAGCCGGAAGAGTTGGATGCATGGTGGATTTACCGAATCATGATCGACCACGCTCATCAAGGTAAAGGAATCGGCCGACACGCGACAGAGCTGATGCTTGAAGAAATCGGAGAGGGGAAATCAATCGTTGTCGGGTATCATCCGGAGAACGAGGCGGCCCATCACTTATACGAAAGCTTAGGATTCGTTGATGAAGGACATCGATTCGGTCGTGAGATGGCAGTGATTCTTCGAGGAGAATAAGGCGGGGGGAATCCCGTCTTATTTTTTTGAATCAAATCAATTGACGGCAAAATCATCACATGATATATTTATCTCGAATTAAAGATATTTGAATTTAAGTTAATGACTCTCTTGGACAAAGGAGGGAGACAGATGGAACCATCTGATGCATTAAAAACGATTACCGTACTGTTGCGCGCCTCTCAGTCGCTTCAAGACCTGGTGAAACAGGAAGTGGCGTCTTACGGATTAAACGCGACCGAGTTTGCGGTACTCGAGTTTTTATATCATAAAGGGGATCAACCGATTCAAGTCATCGGAAAGAAAATCCTTCTCTCGAGCGGGAGCATGACGTACGTCGTGGACCGGTTAGAAGAGAAAGGGTATCTCGTCCGCAAGGCTTGTCCGAGCGATCGCCGCATCACATATGCCGCGTTAACGAATGACGGAGAACACCTGATGCAAGATATTTTTCCGAAGCATACGGAGCATATGAATGCATTGTTTGAAGGATTATCTTTGACAGAGACGATTGAACAATTGAAACAAATTGGGAAGCGGGCAGAAGCCGCAAAAAAATTTAACCATGTATCTTGAAATCAAGATATAAAAGGAGAGAGAATGATGAATCACGTTAAAGGCATTCACCACGTCACGGCGATTACGAGTAGCGCCGAAAAAAACTATGACTTCTTCACCCATGTTTTGGGCATGCGCCTGGTGAAGAAAACGGTCAACCAGGACGACATTCAAACGTACCACTTATTTTTTGCAGACGATAAAGGGAATGCAGGGACGGACATGACCTTCTTCGATTTCCCGGGCATCCCGAAAGGAAAGCACGGAACAAATGAAATTGCGAAGACGTCGTTCCGCGTGCCGACCGATGAAGCGTTGACGTATTGGGTCCGTCGCTTCGACCGTCTCGGTGTCAAGCACGAAGGGATTCAGGAACAGTTCGGGAAGAAGACGCTCTCGTTCATCGATTTCGACGAACAGGCGTATCAACTCATCTCGGATGAGTTCAATGAAGGCATCGCGTCGGGCGAGCCGTGGAAGAACGGTCCAATCCCGCTTGAGTACGCCATCACAGGACTCGGTCCAATCTTTATTCGGATTGCAGATATCACGTATTTCAAACAAGTGATGGAGCAAGTGATGCTATTTAAAGAGATTGGGAGAGAGGGTGATGTTTATCTCTTTGAAGGAGGTGAAGGTGGAAACGGAGCGCAAGTGATCGTCATTCATGACGAGACATCTCCACAAGCGCGTCAAGGGTTCGGTACCGTGCACCATGTCGCATTCCGTGTCGAAGACCGCAGCGTCCTCGATGAATGGACAGCACGTCTCCAACAGTTCGGTTTACCGACTTCTGGCTATGTCGACCGCTTCTTCTTTGAATCGTCTTATGCACGTGTCGCGCCGCAAATTTTGTTCGAATGGGCGACGGACGGACCTGGATTCATGGGAGATGAGCCGTATGAGACGGTCGGTGAGAAATTGTCACTCCCGCCGTTCCTCGAAGCGAAACGTTCGCAAATCGAGGCGATGGTACGACCAATCGATACGGTCAGAAGCACGAAAACATTTGAGAAAGAATATGAGGGCATGAAATGAGTTTCTTGAATCGTTTGTTTGGAAAATCAGATGCATCACAACATAACCAAGGAGGAACTACTATGTTAAACATCGGAATCGTACTCGGATCAACTCGTGAAGGTCGCGTTAGCCCGCAAGTCGGAGAATGGGTGAAGGAGCTCGCCGACAAACGTGGCGATGCCAACTATGAAGTCATCGATATCGCAGACTACAACTTGCCGCTTCTCGGTGAAGCTGGTCAAGACGCATCAGGTGCAGCGGCCTGGTCGGAGAAAATTGCGCAAATGGACGGATTCATCTTCATCGTCCAAGAATATAACCATTCCATCTCAGCATCACTTAAAAACGCACTCGACTACTTACGTCTTGAGTGGACGAATAAAGCAGCTGGAATCGTCTCATACGGTTCTGTCGGTGGAGCACGTGCAACAGAGCATTTACGTGGCATTTTGAGTGAATTGTCAATCGCTCACGTACGTGTCCATCCTGCACTCTCACTCTTCACGGACTTCGAGAACGGAACGCATTTTGCACCGAAAGATGTGCAGGCACAATCGGTCAACGACATGCTCGACCAACTCCTTCCGTGGACAGAAGCGATGCAGTCAGTTCGTACAAAAGCCGGAGAAGTTGCAAACAATTAACAAATCGCGAAGCCAGCCTGAATTCAGGCTGGTTTTTGTGCGTTTTCAAGTTGATTGCGCTAAAGTGGAGAAGAATGGAAAGAAAGGAGGGATTCGATGGTGACACGAAAAATCATCGCGGCTTCCTGGACCGTACCCATCTATGCGCTTCTATTAAGCATTTTTGAATTTTCGCAACAAACCCTTATGGAAACTTCATTTTTAGAGAGCGTATCGGGATTTCTTTTATTGTGTACGATTTACATGGCATATAGTTTCCCTATCATTTTGACATATGGTGTCGTGACATCATGGTTTAGCGATTGGGTCGCAAAGCGATTCAGTTCAGAACGCATACAGTTGTTCACTTCGTTCGCTTTACATATTTTATTTGGGCTCGTCTTGTCATGGCTGAGTCTTCTCGCAGCCGTCTTGTTCTTCCTGATCGATCGTCGATTGATAAATCGGATGGACGTGACGAAACGAGCTGCCATCAAAAGTCTTTTCATCCCAATCGGGTGTTTGCTTGTCGTGATGGGGAGCGTGTATCTGATTGGGGTCGTTCAAGATTTTTTCGTTCGATTCAACTCGATTTAGGGAAACGAACAAGAACAAACTTACATAAGGAGGGGTAAAAATGAGATGGATGATTTACGGGGCGAACGGATATACAGGGGAACTGATTGCCCGTCAGGCTGTCAATGACGGATTGCGTCCGATTCTTGCGGGTCGCACTGGGCGTGAGATTCATCGACTCGGAGACGAGCTCGACTGCGAGACATCGATTTTCGCATTAAGTCGTGAGGCGGCAATCAAAGCGCTTCGCGATGTGGACTTAGTACTTCACTGTGCGGGTCCGTTCACGGATACGAGTCAAGTGATGATTGAGGCATGTCTGGAAACGGGTACGCATTACTTGGATATTACCGGGGAAATCGATGTGTTCGAATATGTCCATTCCAAACAACGGGCGGCTCAAGCGAAGGCGCGTGGTGTCATTCTATGTTCTGGCGTTGGATTTGATGTCATCCCGACTGACTGTGTCGCGCGGAAATTAAAAGAATTGATGCCGGATGCGACATCACTCGCCCTCGGATTCTCGGCTGCAGCTGGAATCTCGCCAGGAACGATGAAGACCGCCATTCGTGGGCTCGGGTCGAGTAGTATGGAGCGTGTGAACGGGAAATTGTCACCATTTCCAATCGGGGCGAAGCGGCGGACGATTGATTTTGGTCGTGGAAGCCGTACCGCGATCGCGATTCCGTGGGGAGACGTTTCGACCGCCTACTATACGACGGATATCCCGAATATTACGACATGGGTGCCCGTACCGACAACAGCCGCCTACGCTGCGCGCGCTTTGTCTTGGTTCAGTCCCGTTCTTGGAAAGGATCCAGTGCAGCAGCGACTGCTTCGTTATGTCGACGAAAACGTATCGGGACCAACTGAAGCCGAACGTGAACAATCATCGACGTATGTATGGGGCGAGGCGACAAATGAAGAAGGACGAAAAGTAGTCGTCCGTATTCAAACGGCGAGCACATACGCCTTTACTGTATACGGTGCACTCGCCGTCGTTAACCGCTTGCTCGGCTCCGGTCGGATGCTTGCAGGAAGTTTCACCCCGGCCATGTTATTTGGGTCACATTTCATCGAGGAGATTCAAGGATCGTCCTCGTTCACGATTGACGAGATACGTCCATGAGTCGGGAAGCGTGGGATTTATTTGACGCACATAGGCAACCGCTTGGACGAACGCATTTTCGAAGTGACGAATTGGAACCGAATACGTTCCATACGGTCATCGAGGTGTTTACCTTCGACAAAGATGGAAAGCTACTCCTTTCTCAGCGGCATTCGGACAAGACGTATCCACTTCTTTGGGAAGGGACAGGCGGCTCGATTTTGGCAGGAGAGTCGAGTCGTCAAGGAGCGGTCCCTGAACTAAAAGAAGAATTAGGACTACACGTCGACCCTGCACAGTTGCGTTTCGTGACGACCGTCAAGCGAGGGACGTACTTCTTAGATTTGTATGTATACGGATGCGAGCAACCGATTGATGTGGAACAACTCTCCTTACAGGCGGATGAAGTTGTCGATGTGAGATTCGTTGATTGGGATACCGTGCTCGATTCTGTTGAACTCGTGCCAACTGTCAAAGAGCGATTAATCCGATTCGGTCACTTGATTCGAACGTGATATGCTACACTCAACATGGAAGAAATAAGGGAGGGAACAGCGTGAACCGTTTAGAATTAGCACGACGCATCGAAGGCATCAAAGCGGAGGGGACGTCTGCTTACATTCGACATCGTAAACAAACCCCTCCCTATGAAGGTGCGGAACTGCACGTAGAAGGTAAAGGGCATGTGTTCAAAATGGGAAACATGAGCTTTGCAGTCGGGTTCGGACTTAATCGACCGACAAGTTTCTATGATTTGCATCAGATGGAAAAATGGGTGCGGGGGAAAAATGTATCCCGTCTACATATCGAAGTTTGTCCACTCGCAGATGACTCCTTACTTCGCTTACTGCAGGAACGTAATTATACACTCGATCATTTCTTAGATGTGTGGATTCTCGATTTAAGGAAACATGAAGGAACCCATGTTTCGAATCAAGTTGAGAAAGTACGAGAGGATACGCTCGATGAGTGGGCGTACGCGATTGCGGCTGGCTTTGCTGAGTCAGGTACGATCCTTCAAGAAACGGTCGATACGGCAAAGGGATTTTATGCACTACCAAGTAATCATGCCTATCTCGTCCGGGAAGAAGATGCTGTCGTAGCGGGAGGGATTCTAGCGACGCAAGACGGGATTGGAGAGCTGTTTCTAACGAGCACCGTACCGTCTTACCGTCAAAAAGGTTACCAGACACAACTGATTTTGGAACGAATCGCCGAAGCGAAAGCGATTGGATGTGACGTCTTGACGGTGACGACGAAGGTCGACTCCGCCTCGGGACGAAATATGGAACGACTTGGATTTCAGCCATTTTATCAAAAGGCAGTCATGAAAAGTCCAATCCTTAAATAATCAGGCCACCTCATGTGAGGTGACCTGTTTTTTTGAATTAAAGGAGAGATTCTGCACCGTCGACGTACACCTCAGAACCGGTGACGTGACTCGACATGTTGCTCGCAAAGAATAAAACGACATCGGCAACTTGTTTCGCAGACCCGGATTTTCCGGCAAGCGGTTGATTTCCGAGCGGATACTCGATCGGGATGACGACCTCTTCAAGCAGCGCATCATCTCGATTGGTCGAATCGTCGATATTCGTATCGATGGCCCCTGGGCAAATCGAATTCACGCGAATTCCGAATTGGGCGAGCTCCGCAGCTGCCATTTTCGCAAAGCCTGTTTGTCCTGCCTTCGTTGTCGCATAGCCACTGAAACCGAAATTTTTGAAGTAGCGATTGCCGTTAATGGAAGAGGTGATGATGATACTTCCACCATTCTCTTTCAAATGAGGAATCGCGTGTTTGACCGTCAAAAAGGTACCTGTCAAGTTCGTCTCGACAACGCCGTTCCAATCTTCTACAGATAGATGTTCAATCGGTGTGATGGTCCCGTTTCGCCCGGCGTTCGCAAAGACGATGTCGATTTGTCCGAATCGCTCAACCGTCCGTTCATATGCTTCTTTCATCGCGGTTTCATCCGAAACATCGGCGCTGATGCCGATGGCCCGTTCCTCTCCGACGAGACTGGCAAGACGCATCGCATCTTCTTCATTCAAGTCGAGAATGGCGACTTTTGCCCCCGCTTGAATGAATCGGATGACAGCGGCACGTCCGATACCGGACGCCGCTCCGGTCACAAGCGCTACTTTTCCAGATAGTAGTTTATTTGAAATCAATCTGATCACTCCTTTTTATGACTCCTTCTCATATTCCACAGTTCTGGAAAAGTTACGCTTCATTTCAAAAAATCATGGTGATGTGACTTCGATTGTACGTGCGATGTTTAAATTGGACTCTGTCGGGATGACCTCGATGATGACAAACTGACCGCTCTGCAATCCTTGTACGCTATTGACGACGCCCGTCACCTCCGTTTGGTCGTTGATTAAGATGACGCGCAACGTGACTTCTTCTGATGATTCGGTGGATTCAATCAATAGCTGGGGGATATCAACTCGTTCAATCTGTCCTTCGACGACATTGTCATTCCACGTACCCATCCAATAAACAACGATTAAAAAAAGGCAGAGAAAGATTAGGGCAAAGGTCAACCGTGAACTCATGTGCAACCCACTCCTTCATTGTCCTGCTTCGCATTATGTCTAATTTACCTTTACCCGGAAATTCTCTCATTACTTGAAAAAATAGTAGGAATCTCAAGAAAAATGGGGAATAGAAAGAAAAACGACAAGGCGAGGTGCAGGCGAATGTGGATGATGGTTGCGGCGTTAGGATTGGTTGCTTGTGTATGGGTCACATTTGGTTGGTTTACAATTGGCAATGCGAAGCGGCGAGTGTGGGGCGGGCTTTTTTCACTGAGTATGACTTGTCTGTTCGCGCCACTCTTACTTGTAAAGCTGGGAGAACAGTATGGATTTATCGGGGTTCAAGTAGGATTGACCGTGTTATTCGGCTTACTTCTAGGTGCCTTTTTCTTTATGGCGCTCGGATGGACGGGACGACCGACAAAAGTTCGAAAAGTAAGAACGTTATCGGAAGACCCTGATTTATTCTAAAGCCTGATTCGCCACTCCTACGGTATAATGCGGACATAAGAATGTTACAGGAAATGGAGTGGAAATGATGATTGCACCGCCACGATTAAGGTACGGAGATACGATTGGGATTATTACGCCTTCTTTTCCGGCACCCGTTCAGTTCACGGAGCGCTATCAACGTGGAGTCGAGCAACTCAAGCGCATGGGGTTCAAGGTGAAAGAGGGCATCTGTACATATGAATCAGAAGGATATCGCTCATCGTCCATTCGGAATCGCGCGGACGAACTGAACGCATTTTTACATGATCCGGAAGTGAAAGCGATCATTAGTACGATTGGTGGAACGAATTCCAATTCGTTGCTCCCGTATATCGATTACGAGCAATTGCAGAATCATCCTAAAATCATCATGGGCTATAGTGATGTCACAGCGATTTTGATGGCGTGCTACGCAAAAACGGGAGTCGTCACCTTTTACGGGCCTGCCATAGTCCCATCATTCGGTGAATATGGCGGCATGTTCGACAAAGGAGCGCAATATATGCGAGATATACTCAGCCTCGAACGGACGGCCCCTTTCGATTTAGACGTGCCGGAAGAATGCACCGAAGAGATGCTCGATTGGTCGACGCAACAACGCGTCAAGACGTTCCAACCGAATGAAGGATGGATCTCGTTAAAGGATGGTAAGGCACAAGGGACGTTGATTGGTGGGAATTTGAACACGATGTCAGGCTTTTTCAAATCGGACTATTATCCTGATTTGAAGGGGGCGATTCTTTTCTTAGAGGACTCGTTCAAAACGATGGCTGAGGAAGAACGTTCGCTCAGCATGTTGAAGTTAGCTGGTGTGTTTGATGAGATTTCGGGATTAGTCATCGGAAAGCACGAACACTTCCAAGATCAATCTGCCCCGTTCTCGTTCAACGATTTGTTACTTGAAGTCATCGGGGATACGGACATTCCGATTTTGACGAATGTCGACATTGGTCATACGTTCCCGTCACATGTCTTCCCGATTGGGATTCAGGTCGAGTTGGATGCGACGAATGGAACGATTCGATTTTTAGAAGATGGAGTATCGACATGAAGGAATACCTCACGATTTTTGACGCGAATCATCAAAAAATAGGTGAGAAAGAGCGGCGGCAGGTTCATTTAGACGGGGATTGGCATGAGACGTTCCACTGCTGGTTCTGGAAAGACCGATTTGTCTATCTACAGCGAAGAAGCACGGAGAAACAAGATTTTCCCGGGAAATATGACATTACCGCGGCGGGACATCTCGCAACAGACGAGAAGGTCGTAGATGGCGTTCGTGAAATCGAAGAAGAGCTCGGACTGTCGTTGACGTTCGAACAGCTTACCTCTCTTGGAATCTTTGAAGACGTGATTGAACTGAACGGATTCCTCGATCGCGAGTATGCACATACGTATAGCTACGCTTATCAAGACGAGCCGCTCCATTTTGATGACCAAGAAGTGATGGATGTCGTCGCTGTTCAACGAAGTGAACTGAGGGCGCTCACGGAAGGACGATTGCGTACGATTGAAGGGAGCTCCCTCATGACGAATCATCATGTTCAAATTACGCAAGCCGATTTAGTGCCGCATCGTCTGACGTACTGGCAACACGTGTTTGAGAGTTTGGCACGAATCGATACCTTAAATCGATAAGGAAAGAATCCGCTGCTCGCCAATCGGTCCACCGATTCGACGTCCGGTATCGACCCATCCGTTTGTCGCATACAGTGTAAAAGCAGCGTCGTTTTTCAGGTTGACGGACAAAACGACTTCCCGAATATGGGGGAATTGTTGACGCACGAACTTCGGAAGTTCTTGGAGTGCCGCTTTTGCATAGCCGTTGCCTTGATCTTCGTAATTGATGGCGAAAGCTGAGAAGAGCAGCGCATGTGATTCGGTCGTGTAGGAAGCGACGCGTTCATTGTCATGTAGTAAAAACATCCCGACCGGTTTCGACTCGACGACGACAATCGGATAAACACCTTTTGGGAGCGGGTCGTCCATGTCTTTTGGAAGGGTCGTGTATTTTTCTTGGTCTGTCGGCAAAGTGAACGTATCGAGAATCGGTCGATGCGCATCGTTTCGATATTCGAGCGTGATGTTCATGAAAAGTCTCCTTCGGGTGTTATTCATTTTTTTTAGAAAAGGGGAATTATATGGCTACACAACTTACATATCGTCAAAATCCACCGCTACACGATTTATATCGCGCGTTTATGACGGGATTTTCTGATTATATCATTCCATTCCAATTCGATGAGCAGACGTTTGAAGACGTCTTTCTCGTGCGAGATCAAAATCAGCCGTCCCGTTCGATTGTCGCCTATGACGGGGAAGAGCCGGTTGGCGTTGTATTGAGTGGGATTGCATACCTTGATTCAGAATGGGTGACGCGTTGTGGTGGACTTGCTGTAGCGCCGCACGTTCGAAAATTAGGAGTTGCGACCGAATTGATGCAACGATTTGATGAGGACGCAAAAGGTACTCGTTTGCTCGAAGTGATTCAAGGGAACAATGCGGCATTGTCTCTCTATCAGCGACTCGGATACAAGACGACCCGTGAAATTTATTACTTTCAAGCGCTATCACTTGAAACGAATGCCCACATGACTTCTGAACCGATTCAAACGCTGTTCGACCAACTATATCCGACAGCTCAGCATGTTCCGATTTGGCAACGAGACGTACGCGTCACCCAACAGGAGTCGGAACTTGTGAAAGTGACAGAAGATCAACAAGAAGGATTTTTGTTATACCGCGATCATGTATTGCTCGATGTTTTTGGTCACGCTGAAGATGCAGAATGGTTATTGCGGGCGGCTGCGAGTCGATCTCCGCTTCACCTCACACTGACGTCGGACCGTCCTGAATGGATTGACGCAGCACGCCGATTAGGATTTGTACAAGATGACATTTCTCAATTTGAGATGGTGAAAGACAAGTGATAAAGCGATTGTTACTCGTTTGTATCATCGGATTGATGTTAGGGAATACTGCGACCATCATCGCGCTGACGACGAATCTTGCGCCCGGAACGGTGAATCTAATGCTGGCAGGTGGACTTGGGCTGACCATCCTGTCAGTCATCGGAATCGTCCTTATCGGATATTATACGAAGAAACGCAAGTGAAATCCTTGTGAAGTGACGCTTGAAAATATCACATCATGCTGTCATAAATGACATGAAAATGAAAAACTTCATATATTGAAATGTTTAACCCCCAGTGGTATATTCGCACATGTAGCTTTTTTGAAGTTTATGAATGTATCAATTTGGAGGGTTTTATATATATATGTGGAAACAACTGATCATGACAGCTGGTGTTGGTGTGCTCTTGTTCCAAGGACAAACCGCATCCGCTAACGAAATGACCCCGCAAGACCTCGTTCAAACAGAGAAATCTGTGCAACAAACCACGAAACAAGTGAAAGAAACGAAACAAGCCATTCAAAAAATCCAGTCAAAATTGGATGAAGTCAATCGCAACGCAGAAGTATTGCGTGACAAGATTGAAGGTACTTCTGAAGAATTAGAAGCAGTCGAAGCGGAACTCGTTCCGACAGAGCAGTCACTCTTTGCGAAAGTCGTGTCTTCTGTTCTACCGAGTGCAAAAGCAGAGGCCGCTGAAGCCGAGGAAGCACATCAGGCACTCGTTGAAAAGAAAGAACAAGCGAATGAGACGTTGAAACAACTAAAAGAAGAGCAACAAAAGATTGAAGCGACCCGTCAAGACGTGAAGACGTCATATGACGAACAGTCGAAACAATATAAGAAGCAAACAAATCAGTTAAGTGATTTGAAGAAGCAATATGAAGCGATGGCTCCTGATCGATTCTTGATGCCTGCAGAAGGACGCCTCTCACAAGGGTTCGGTTCGGCTAGCGGACAGTTCGGATACACATTCCACAACGGTCTGGACATCGCTGCTAAAACAGGCACACCGATTTACGCCGCGGAAGCTGGAAAAGTCACAAAAGTCAGCTCAAGCGGGCCTTATGGGAACCATGTTCAAATCGAGCACAACGTGGATGGTCAAAAATGGACGACGGTCTATGCCCATATGCACAAGGTTGATGTGAAAAAGGGACAGACGGTACGCCAAGGTGAAACGATTGGTCAAATCGGAAACACAGGTAACTCGTCGGGTCCACACTTACACTTTGAAATTCATAAAGGGGACTATCGTTTCTCGGCCAGTTCAGCCGGAAATGCCGTCAATCCGATGAAAGTGGCAGAACGCCTCGGTGGTGCTTCTCCAGTGAAAGCAACGTTTTAAGCAGACAGATGCCCTGAGCCTCTCAAACGAGGTCAGGGCATTTTTTTATCAAAATTAGGCGAGAATGTTCCCACTTCTATACGTTAAGGACAGGGCTTGCGTGAAAATGGGAGATGAATCGCCCGTTAGAGAGGATAACTCAGGAATCCTCCACCTCTGAGCGGAGCGTAAGTGGGGGTAGTTCAATGTTCGCGTGTCGGGTCATGGTTGCCTTCACTATCGGCAATCGTATCCGAACTTCCGTAATCTTCGACTTGCGAGAAGGCATCTGTTTTTTGACCGGGTTCATCCGTTCCGTCTAGTTCCTTACGACGGGAAGTCTCATTCGGGTTCAAGACGTCTTCTTCGACCGGGCGATCGAGTTCATGCTCGTGCTCTTCTTCTTCCTGTGCGCGAGCGTGTTCGATGCATAGCGTGGCTTCCGGGATGATTTCAAGTCGGTCGAGTTCAATGTCTTTCCCGCACACTTCACATTTGCCATACGTCCCGTTCTGGATGGCGAGTAACGCCTTATCGACATCGCTTAAGAACTCTTCATCGAGCTCATTGAGCGCTTGGTCACGTTCCCGTAAAAAGAGTTCCTCCCCTGAGTCGGCCGGGTGATTATCGTAATGAGAGAGTTCGCCTTCATCGTACGTCTCTTCTCGGCTATCCATATAACCTTCTGTTTTGGCTTTCTCTTTCAATAGACGTTTCTTAAACGTTTCGATTTGTTCTGCAGTCAACATATTGATTCACTCTCCAGTTCTCAAGTCATTAATATAAGGTTTCCCATTTTGTTTACGGACAAACCTTTTGACGTGGAATCCATCATGTCGAAAGAGGAAAAGGGTATGATAAACATAAAGCGTATGGATTTCAGTAAGGAGGGACGAATCATGAGGAAAGTCGAAGTGGTTGCATACAACCCGAAATGGCAACGTCGATTTGAAGACGAGGCCGGAAAATTGAGTCGATTATTTGAAGGAGAGCTCATCGCGATTCATCACATCGGGAGCACGTCGGTCGAGGGACTCGCGGCGAAACCGATCATCGACATGATGCCAGTCGTACGAAACATCGAGCGAGTCGATGCGTACACGGAACGAATGGAAGCACTCGGTTATCGAGGGCTTGGTGAATACGGGATTCCGAAGCGTCGTTATTTCCGGAAAGGGGAGGAAGAGCGGACGGTTCACGTGCATGTATTCGAAGAAGGAAACCCAGACATCGTGAGGCACCTCGCTTTCCGAGATTACTTACGCACCTATCCTGACGTTCGTGACGCGTATGGCGAATTGAAGCTGCAACTCGCAGCGCAGCACCCGGAAGATATGGAAGGTTACATTCAAGGAAAACATGATTGGATCATCGAGACGGAACGACTGGCGACGAAGTGGTATAAAGAAAGTCATGGAGATGTGAAACCTTTTTAGGGGAACCGTCGTAGAATACATCAAAACCTTGAAGGGGGAATCTCATATGAAACGGTTTCTTGGAAAATGCGTGGAATATTCCTTGGCTGCACTCGTTTTTGTCGGATTATTCTTTGTTCTCCGGATAATCGCCGGAGATACAGATAAAGGGTATATGTTGACGCTATTCGGTTCGTTCTTTCTTGTATTACCGATTTCACTTCTGATAGGTTACTTTTTGGCTCGTCCGCTTCAACGTCGCCTAGAAGGGAAAGGGACTTCCTCTTCGAAAGAGCATACTTTGCAAGGGACTGAAAAACCACACGGTGTGCTCGAAGATCGGAACCACACAGGATTTAACGGATAATGGACGGCGTGTTTATCTCGACGACAGATGCCCGACTCATCGCTCGATTGAATCGTTCCATTCATGAGCATCACGTACGCATGAATGCAAATTACTTTGCGGAGTATGAGGAAGAGAAGATGTATGAGGCCTTTTTGACGCTGATGGGGAGACCGGGTCATCATTTCGTAGTGATGGAAATAGGAGCAACCCCAATCGGCTACATATGGTTCGAGGAGAAGGTGAGAGAAGCGACTGCCTTCCGTCAAGCCGTTCGGACGGATCAGTATCGACACGATGTATCAGCGGAAAGGGTACGGGCGACGTGTGATGGAGTGGATGGAGCAATGGGCGCTTGACCACCAGTTCAAGTCGATCGAGTTGGATTATTGGATGATCAACAGTGAAGCCGGCTCTTTTTACGAAGATCTCGGATTCGCTCCAAAACGTCAGATTGTCATCAAAACATTGGGGGAATGAGCAAATGGAATGGTTCACAATCGGATTAGGAATTCTCGGGGTACTTTCATTAGGTTGGTTCTTTTATAGTTATTGGCTCGGATATAAAGGGGGAAATATCGTCATGACCCTCGATGAGCACTATACCAAGTTAGAAGAATATGTGCCTGCCATTTTGACGAAGTTATATGAAGATGGAAAGGCCGCTCATTACCTTGGGGACCGTAAGTTCGAAGTGGAAGGCAAACGTTACGTTCTCGTGGAGCGTACTGTACCAATCGGTCATGTTCCGACACAGCAGACGGTATTACAACCGGAAAAATAAACAAAGGGAGCTCTCGAAAGAGAAGCTCCCTTTGTTTATTTGACGGCTGGGGGGCCGAAGTCACCGCTATGATAGTCGCGGAAGGCTTGGCGAATCTCCTCTTCCGTATTCATGACGAAAGGACCGTGCGCAATATACTCTTCTCGAATCGGTTTTCCCGAATAGATGAGGACGCGTGTGCGGCTTGTCGCTTTGAGGTGAAGGGTACTCATCGCATCAGACGTCTCGTCGAACGTCAATGTCGCGACGTCTGTTTTGCTGAGTGGCGTAATGGAAGATCCAACTTCAATCGAACCAGCGAGTACATACAAGAAGCTGTTATGGTTCGCAGGTAGGACATGTTCGTATTCGCCGCCTTCCTTCAACAATATCTCTGTCATCGTGATTGGAACGAGACTTTCCATCGGCCCTTTCACACCGGCGATTTCACCAGAGTAGACGCGAAGCTGTCCACCATCAATCGCTACGACCGGTGCATCTTCGATATATACATTTTGATAAGAAGTCTTCGTCGTCTTTAGAGACTTCGGTAAATTCAACCACAATTGAAGCGTATGGATGAGGTCATCGTCGACCGCCTCTTCTGCATGACGGGCGGCCCACCCGGCATTCATATATTGAACATCCCCGGCGTCTAAAATCGAATGCCCTCCATGGTTGTCAATGTGTTCGAGGCGACCGTCGATGACATATGTGATCGTCTGGAACCCACGATGAGGATGATCCGAAAATGTCCCTCGTTTGAACCAGTCTTCTGCCATTAAAATAAAGGGATCGAATGCCTCTTTTTGTTCAGGGGGTAATATCCAACCTTGTTGGACGTGCGGATATCCGTTTTGGCGATAATTGACGCGCCAATGTTTGTCGACATCTCTTATAAATGAATGGGTCATAGCATGTCACTCCTTTCCCTTCTTATCTTCCCGAAAAAAGTTTCGGATAAGGTCTAATTTGCCTCATGGATATGCAAAAAAGACAGATGCGCTCGGCATCTGTCGATTCAACTGTTTCCTTCAAATAGGTTATGCCACTTGATGGCGTCCTCACGTAACAGTTTAAAGTGGGCCCCGGTCTTCGAATTCGTGACGTAAACATCATTCCCGTCATAACTCACGTCAAACGTTTGGGCACATACACCTTGAAACAGTGTCAAATAAGGGACAGGTGCAGGTGTTCCTGCACGAGATGTCGCATTCGCCTGTTCAATTGCATGGAAGAGAAATTCTACTTCTTCTGTTCCGACGTGCTGTAAAAACGAAGCGTCTTTCGACTCTGTACCGAGAAGCGCTAACTCATGAAACAGGGCATGGCGTTCACTGCTCAATGTTGCATGGATTTGTTTCGTCAATTCTTCTCCATGCAACAAATCCGGTTGATGGTAGGTGAGGGAAACGAGCTGACGATTCGCTGTTCCATCTTTCATATAAGTAAAACTATAAAGCGGATAGCGTTGTCCGGGTACAAGGACAGATGGCAATTGTGAGGCTGCTTTCGCTCCAAACATTTGTGACATGTGCGCTTGTTTCGGACGAAGGACCGTTTGATAATCATTTTGATCCGGGCTTGTGTAAATCGCATATTGCGACGTATCGTCTGATTTCTCTGTCCCGAGTCCGATTGAAAGATAAGGATGACGCGATGCATCAATCGGAATCATTAGACGTTCTTCTCCTTCTGACGAGTTCAAGGTCAATTCAAACTGTCCGTTGAATGGCATGGTGATATGGAAAAGGGTATGTTCGATGCCTTTTCGTTCTGGATAGGGCTCATTGCCTATCGGCTTTTTCATCTCTTCCGCAAAGTGTTCATATTCATGTGGTTCGGCAAAGCGAATCTTGGCGGTGTCTGGATACGTGTCTGCTGCATATTGTACGTCGCTCAAACTCTCGGGCAAGCTAGTGGTTTTTGTGACATACGTAATCGAGTCTAGCTGACATTGTACATATGATTCGTTATGGATTGTAAATAAAGTGGCCGTCGGAAATGTGGATGACGTAGCGACATCTGTCAATGGTTGTGTCAGTGTGACCGTCCCGAGCCAGCGTCTCTCGCCATTCGGAATTGTCGAAATCGCATTGTCAGGTTGACACAGTTCGATCATCAACGCACGGTCGGATTCTGGCATTTCGATTTGTTGTCCGTTCGGTAACAAGGCACGTCCTTGATAAAATTCTGGGGCGGGCTGGAGTCGGAGTGCGCGTTCTTCCTCGCATCCGAATAAGAATAATAGGATGACGAGGGTACTGAAAATCAGGTACTTTTTCACATCGGTACTCTCCTTCGATGAATCACTTTCACCATTCTAGCACCATTTTTTTGTGACTTTAGTCTTAGGAAAATTAATGTGTTATTTTTAAAAAAAATTAAAAAACCCGTCCAACTTGAACTGGACGGGTAATGAAACCATTTATGCTTTATTTTTACTTTTTCACTTTTTTGGCGTGTCGATTTTTGACGAAAAAGTATTGATATAAAGCGATTTTGAAAACAAGTAAATTTTCTTATACATAATCAAATTAGAATCGAGTGGAATTTATTTGATGAAGTTCCCTTCAATCAACATCTCGACCACGTGCCGCCTTCAAAATTTCGAACCATTCTTCACGTGTGAGATCGATTTGAAGTGCATCGACACCTGTTTGAACGCGCTCGATTTTTCCTGATCCGATGATCGGCATGATGTTCGCAGGATGTTTGATGAGCCATGCGTAGACGATCGAATCAATCCCACTTGCGTTGTGACGTGCACGAATCTCCTCAAGCTTTTCACGGAGCGGTGCATATTGGTCATCTTTAAAGAGTTGGCCTCCGGCTAATGGGCTCCAAGCCATAAGTGGCATCCGTTTTTCGTGACAAAGGTCAACCGCACCGTCTTCGAAATGCTTCAATTGCATTGGAGAGAGCTCAAGCTGATTCGTGACGAGTTGGAATGGGAGACGTGATTGTAGCAAGTTCTGTGTAGATGGGACGTGGTTGGAAACGCCAAATTCGCGTACTTTACCGCTATCACGTAACGTAATGAACGCTTCAGCCACATCATCTGGGTTCATAAGCGGGTCTGGACGGTGAATCAATAATGTATCGATGTGATCAATCGCGAGTTCTTTCAACGAACGCTCCGCTTGCGCGATGATATGTTCTTTCGTCGTGTCATAATAGTTGAGCGTTTGACCCGGATTGAACGATCCTGTCAGTTTGATGCCCGTTTTTGTGACAATCTCCATTTGGTTACGGAGTTCAGGTTTTAGTTTTAGCGCTTCCCCAAATAAACCTTCACATGTATAACCACCATAAATATCGGCATGGTCGAACGTCGTGATCCCAAGCTCGAGACATTGCTCGATGAATGTGAGACGCTCCTGCGGGGTCATGTCCCAATCAGCGAGGCGCCACATTCCATGGACGACACGTGAGAATGATAATTCTTCTGTCAAAGCGATACGTTGCATAATAACTCCTCCTTGGTTGTCAGTCGCTCTTCATTATACGTCTTCAAAGAGTGGACGTCACTTGTCACCCTCTCGAGCAATTTTGGCGTCAAATGAGCTTGTATGCGCTATGATGATAAAGAAGAGAAACAGGAAAGAGGCGTGACAGATGGGTAATTATACACAATATGCGGACGTCACCTTCGAACGGGTGGGCGACTCGTTTCAAGTAACGGCGATGCATCCAGACCTTCATTTGCACGGAATCGGACGAAGTGCGGCCGTGTTTCGTTTAAAAGAAAAGGATCGTGTCATCAAAGTGTTCTTTCCAGGTTATGAACAAATCGCGATCGAAGAGGCAGTCATCTATGAAAAGTTAAAGGGACTTCCTTATTTTCCGACTTGTTACGAAGCGGGCGACTCGTATCTTGTCATGGATTACATCGAAGGGAAGACGCTTTTTGAGTGTCTAACGGAAGGTGTTTGGATTGACCCGTCTTATATCGAGGTAGTAGATGAGGCGCTTCGCCAAGCACGTTTATTAGGCTTGACCCCATCGGACGTCCACTTACGAAACATTATTTTGACCCCGAACGGACAGATTTTTTTGATTGACTTGGCGCGCTTTCGACAAGGACAACACATTGACCATCAGTGGGAAGACTTGAAGCGAATGTATCGACTTTATCGCTGTCGTTTTATGCCGAAACAATATGATGAGACATTACTTAATCGAATCGCTTATTTGTATCGTAAGTTCGTGAACGACCCGGATTCTTGATCTGGGTCGTTTTTCTTTTATCGATTAGGGAACAAGAGTAACGTGTCCAAAACTGAAGGAGAAGAGAAAGGAGAATCACAGATGGCTCATCGAATTTATGCGAATGAACTCGAAACACTCCATGAGTGTGTGGAGACATGTAACTATTGCTTGGAATCCTGTTTAGAGGAAAAAGACGTACAGATGATGGTCGATTGTATCCGACTCGACCGGGAGTGTGCCGCTGCCTGTGCGTTTCTCGCTGAGGCGATGACACGTGACTCTGCGTTTGTTCCTGAACTCGCTCGCGCTTGCGCGGTCATTTGTAAAGCCTGTGCGCAAGAATGTGAGAAACATAAACACGCGCATTGTCAGGAATGTGCGCGTGTCTGTACAGAATGTGCTTCAATGTGTGACCGTTTGGCCGCATGAAACGAGTGACTGGTCGACTGGACCGGTCACTTTTTTCGTGTCTTTTAAAGAGGGGATTCGTATAATGAAAAAAACGAGAAGTAGGTGTTGGTATGATTCGCAACTGTCGACGAGATGATCTTCAAATGATTTTACATATTTATAATGACGCAATCGTGAATAGTACGGCCGTCTATCATTACGAACCGGTGACGCTCGAGAATCGAGTGACCTGGTATGAAGAGAAGAAAGCCCAGGATTGTCCGATTATCGTATGGGTCGAGGATGATGTCGTGATGGGGTTTGCGACGTTCGGACCGTTCCGTCCGTGGCCGGCGTATCATTACACGGTCGAGCATTCCGTCTATGTACATCCTGGATATCGCGGGAAAGGAATCGGCAACAAACTATTGAAGGAAATCATTCGTATCGCAGAATCGAGAGGGATGAAGACCGTGATTGGTGGAATTGACGCATCGAACGTGACGAGCATCCGTGCCCACGAAAAAGTTGGATTCGTACATTCAGGAACGATTCGAAATGCCGGGTATAAATTCGGAAAATGGCTCGATTTATCGTTTTATCAACTAGATTTAGAAGGTCCTGCATCACCTACGGAAGGGTGAACAGTCTAGAAAGGAAGTCTCTCCATACGATATACTAAAACGAGTGAATCGAATGGAGGAAAACATATGAACGAGTACCCGAATTGTCCAAAATGCCAATCGTCTTATGTATATGAGGACGGTCCACTGCTCGTCTGCCCGGAATGCGCCTATGAGTGGTCACCGAGCGAGGCTGCCGAAGCGGAAGCAGCGTCCCAAATCAAAGACGTGAACGGAAATCCACTTCAAGATGGAGATACTGTCACTGTCATCAAGGATTTGAAAGTGAAAGGTACATCGCTTGTCGTCAAACAAGGAACGAAAGTAAAAGGGATTCGCCTTGTGGACGGCGACCATGACATCGATTGTAAAATCGAGGGTCTTGGTGCGATGAAACTGAAGTCAGAGTTTGTGAAGAAAATTTAGCTTAAAGCCAGACTGTCGACGAATTGGGGCGTGAAATGCGCCTTGGTTCGTCTTTTTTGTAAACTTTTGTTTATAGTAGTATGTAAGCGCAGTCAAGATATGGAGGAGATGGAACCTGTTTTTGAAGAAAATGATTACCTTCCTCAGTGTGATTTCGTTATCTGTTTTAATGGGATGTGGTCAACAAGAGCGAGAGCTAGTTGTTGGCAATTATACTGATGAACAAACGATTGTGTACGCTGAAAATAGGGTGACAGATGAAGAAAAGATTGAGGGCTTCAAAACGATGATTGAAACAAGTTCAATCACAAATGAACGTCCAGGAGGTCTTCCTCAATATGTAGTAACCATCAATAATCCAGCTGAATCTACGATGGAATTGATGGTGAACTTTTGGCCCCGTGATAACAACGAGATCGTTTTTTCAAAAGGTATAGAAAGTAGCAAATATTTTAAAATTGATGAAGAACACATCAAGAATCTAAATGAAATCTTAGAATAATTGAAGTGGTGAAAAATGGTAGATGTTTCATGTAGATATGAGATGATTGTGAAGGTATTCTAAGTCAAAAAAGAGGAGGAAGACATTTCGTGGGACAACGATTTGAATTGAAGTCGAAACAACATATCAGTGGGGGAATCATTAAAATTGTCGTAGATCGCTATACAGGCGTTCATTATTTGATGACTAGTGGTTTAGGATTAAGCGGAATGACACCTCTCCTAGATGAACATGGAAAAGTCGTGATTGAGAAACCAAAATCGACTACGTGAGCTTATTGAGTAAAGAAATCATACAAAAACCAGGCCGACAAGCCTGGTTTTTTGTATGGATCGTGTTATGAGAAGAAAGGTTTATACTCGCGACGTTCATGCATGATGGACACCCATTGAAGCGTCGTGAACTCTTCGAGCACCCATTCGCCGTTGAATCGACCGAGACCAGAGTTTTTCTCGCCCCCGAACGGCATATGCGGTTCATCGTTGACCGACTGGTCGTTGACGTGAATCATGCCGGTTTCGACTTTTCGTGCGAAATTGGTCGCGCGGTAAACCGAACCGTGGACGGCACCGCTCAATCCATACGGCAATTCATTCGAGAGACGGACAGCCTCTTCGTCATCTTTGAACGAAAGGATGACCGCAACCGGACCGAAAATTTCATTTTTCGCGAGTGGCATGTCATTCGTGACGCCACTGAGGACGGTCGGTTCGAGGACGTTGCCGTCTGCTGTTCCACCAGTATGGACGGTCGCACCCGCATCGACGGTTTTTTCGATCTGTTCTAAGATACGATCGATTTGGTCGTGATCGATGAGTGGACCGACTTGCGTGTCTTTTTCATTCGGGTCGCCTGCTTTCAATTGTTTAACGCGCTCGACGTAACGTTCCACGAATTCATCATGGATCGATTCAGCGACGAGGATTCGGTTCGTCGACATACAAATTTGTCCCTGATGGAAGAACTTGCTGTAGACTGCTGATTCGACGGCACGATCGAGATCGGCATCGTCGAGCACGACGAACACGTTATTTCCGCCGAGTTCAAGAGCGGTTTTCTTCAAGAGACGTCCCGCCTTCTCTGCGATTCCTTGTCCGACTTCGGTCGAGCCCGTGAACGAGATGAGACGTGGAATCGGATGTTCGACGATCGCATCGCCGATTTCAGACCCTCGTCCGACGACGACATTGAGTACGCCTTTTGGAAGTCCTGCTTCTTCGAAGAGGGATGCGAACAGGAGACCACCTGTGACCGGTGTCGCTGTGGCCGGTTTGACGACGACCGAATTTCCGGTCGCAAGAGCCGTCACGATTGAACGTACGGCCAAATGGAGCGGGAAGTTCCATGGGCTGATAATGCCGATGACTCCGAGTGGCTTGCGATATACGCGGTTCTCTTTATTCGGAACAATCGAAGGTTTGATGAGTCCGTCCATACGGAACGGGAACGTCGAGGCTTCTTTAATGATGGCCATCGATGCGGCGAACTCACTTTCTGCCTTGATGCGTGTGCTCCCAGACTCTTTCACGAGCCAATCGACGATGAAGTCTTTGTTGTCCATCGTCAGCTGGGCAAACTTCTCAATCAATTCTCGTCGTGCTTGCGGAAGCATATCGGCCCAGTCAGTCTGAGACGCTTTGGCTGCTTCATACGCGCGATTCAAGTCATCTTCGTCTGCCGATTGAATCGAGAAGAGTGTCTCGTTTGAGAACGGATTGACGTTGTCGATCGATTTTTCACTTGATCCGCTTACCCATTCACCATTGATGTACATTTTCGTAAAATCTGTATGCATATTTGAACACTCCTTTATTTTTCTTCACCATAAGAAGTATTCACTTGTTTTAGAAAAATAAACATCTCAATGGGTCGAACGATCAGAGTTGAAGCATGACGTTCGAGATAGTGGAGGAAAGCATAGGTCTGTTGGTCAAAGTAGAAACGCTGAGGTCAATACAATCAGTAGAGCTCACGTGTGATTTATTCGTCATCACTCTTTTTGAAGTTCCTGAATACTTCCTGTACAGTTAGACGTAGAGAGGGGTTAGAAAGAAATATGAAACGTTATGAAGCGATTTTATTTGATATTGACGATACGTTGTTAGATTTTAAGCAAAGTGAACACGTCGCCTTGGAGCAATTGCTCGCATCCTATAACGTCCGGATGACAGAAGAGGTAAAGGCGCGATATGTCGACATTAATAGCGGTTTATGGCGTGCTTTTGAACGCGGCGAAGTGGACCGGGAAGAAGTGCTGGTCGGTCGTCACACGAAACTGTTCGATTCACTCGGTCTCACCGTCGACGGTCCACATGTCGAACAACAATATCGGGACTATTTACATGCGGGCGTGCACATGATTGACGGTGCGTTAGAGATTGTCCAAACGCTGAGCGTTGATTATCCACTCTATATCGTCACGAACGGCGTGACGGAGACGCAATTCAAACGGTTAGAGTCATCTGGACTATTGCCGTACTTCCAAGACGTGTTCGTATCGGATGCGACGGGCTCGCAAAAACCGATGAAGCCGTTCTTTGACTACGTCTTCGACCGAATTCCAAACGTGACGCCAGAGAAGGGCTTGATTATCGGTGACTCGGTCACGGCAGATATCGCCGGCGGACGGATGTATGGTCTAGATACATGTTGGTTCAACCCGAACGAAGTGGCCGCGACGATGGAGTCAACGTATGAAATTCGACATTTACATGAGTTGAAATCGCTTCTCTAAATTCAAGCCGGCTTGAGTGAATGGGCTGGCAAACGGTTCGGTAGTTGAGCGAGTACTTCCGGATAAAGCGTGACGTCTTGTAGACGGTCGAGCTTTTGCCAACGATAAATCAGGTGATCTCCTTCAGGTCCGTAAAAGTCTCCGTCTTGGAGCGGGAGGTCACCGTCTACATAAAAGTACAGTCCAATCTCATGAAACGGTTGATCGTTGTACGTAAACAAGTTCTCGTGCACAAAGGCGAATGAAGTATCGGTCACCTGCATGTTCAGCTCTTCATGAAGCTCGCGTGCGAGTGCGGTTGCAGCTTCTTCACCGAGCGTCACGCGACCACCGGGTAATGCCCAAAAGTCATCCCGGATGTTTCGGTGAATCAATACGTGTCCGTCTTTCAAAAAAATACCGGCGACGCGATAATTGAAGACTCCTTGTTCAGTCGGAAATACGAGGTCCATCTGTATCACTTCCAATCTTTGTAATCTGTTCTAGTATACCTGAAGGAGGGATATGATGTTTCAATCACATACACAATATCGAGATGAAGATTTCCGTGACGTGACACTCCGCGACGAAGTGTTGTCACATGTCACGTTCGAGAACTGTCGCTTTACGTACGTCGATGCGACTGAGCTACAAACGGAGCGCTGTCAGTTCATCAACTGTGATTTCACGGACTCGAAATGGAATGCGTCCCGTCATGTCGGGAGCTCGTTTCTGAACTGCCAATTCCATGGTGCCAACTTGTTCACGAGCGAATTTGAACAATGTAAAATGACCGGATCGTCTTTTGAAGAAAGTCAGTTTGAAGGTGTTCGTGTCACGGAAGGGGACTGGTCGTTCGTCAACCTACGTCACGTGTCGCTCAAGAAAATGGACTGGTCCCACGTTCGATTGGTCGAGGCCGATCTGTATGGATCTGACTTGACCGAGACAGTCTGGCAACAGACGGACTTGACTCGGGCGACGCTTCAACACGCGGTGTGTCGTGGTGCCGACTTTAGAGGCGCGCTCGTCGACGGGGTTGATTTTTCGAACGTAACATTGCAACAAACAAAACTAGACGCGATGCAGGCAATTCAAGTCGCGCGCTCATTGGGGGCGATTGTAGAATGAAACCAGAACAAATCATCGAGCAGTTGATTGCGTTCGCAAAAGAACGTGAACACATCCGGACGGTCGTGTTGAACGGCTCACTCGTCAATCCGAATATCCAGCCAGACGCATATCAGGATGTCGACCTTGCTTTTTATGTGGAAGATGTCCAAGCGGTTGTGGTCGATTCCTCATGGATGGACACGTTTGGGGATATTTTGATTATGCAGATGCCTGAAACGACTGACCCGAAACGACATGTGACATTCTTGGTGCAATATGTGGACGGACATCGGATCGATTTGACGATTCGGAGTGTGGATCAAGTAGAAGCCATGCTCGAAACGGACTCGCTCAGTCAAATCGTATTCGACCGAGATCATCATCCGGACGTTACGCCTTCGGACACCACATATCGCGTAACACGTCCATCTGCTGACGAGTATGCGGCTTGCTGGAATGAGTTTTGGTGGGTGTCGCTCTATGTCGTTAAAGGCATCAAACGGCATCAGGTGCTATATGCGCTCGATCACCTCGATATCATGCGGAATATGCTCCGTCAGATGATGGAATGGAATATCGGTTATGCGACGGAGTTCTCCGTGAATCTCGGGAAGTCAGGTGATGGGATGCGCGACCACTTGCCGGAAGAGTTGTGGGAGATGCTTACGGCAACATATGCTTCCGCTGAGCTGAGTGCGATTGAAGATACGCATGACCGCCTGCAATCGCTCTTCTTCTTTTGCGCGCAACGCGTCGCCGAACAAGGCGATTTCGTGTTCCGAGAAGAAGAAGCGAGACGTGTCCGTGCCGCATGTGCAACACTTCGACATTCGAACGATTAATGAGGCCGAGAGCCGGGAAACGCTCCTTATAGAGAAAGGAGCGTTTTTTCATGAACCCATATACGACATTTATTGCCCTTTTAGTCGGAAGTCTTGTCCTTTTTGTCGGTATTCGTTTAAAGAAATGGCCGATTATTTTGGTGGCGATGTTGCCTCTTGGTCTCGTCGCATTTAATATGTTCTTACTGATCACAGGACGCTAGAAACAGCTTAAATTGTTGACCGCCCAAACAGGAAAAGGTTTTCAATTGGTAAAAAGATTGATAGAATGTGGTCGAAGACGACTGAATTTCATAATGTTTGCCACTAGGGGAGTCGCGCCACGCGGCTGAGATGGACATGGTCCAGACCCTTCGAACCTGATCTAGTTCAAGCTAGCGTAGGGAAGTGGGCGAGACGAATCATATGGCTTCACCTAGATATGACTGTTCGAGACGCCGCTTCCGTTATGGGAGGCGGCGTCTTTTTATCTGTTATAAGGGGGAGTTACTATGAAATTTACAGATCACTTACGTCAGGAAGCAGACGGATTGTTTGAAGCAAGCTTCCATCATCCGTTCGTCCGTTCACTCGGGGAAGGGACGCTCGACGAGAAGAAGTTCAGACATTACGTCATGCAAGACTCTTACTATTTGAATCAGTTTTCAAAAGTACAGGCTAAAGGAGCGACGTTCGCACCAACGATGGAACTATCGAGCCGCTTTTTGACGCATGCGTTGCACACGATTGAGGCGGAACTCTCCCTTCATCGTGAGTTCTTTACGATGCTTAACGTGACAGACGTGGAACTAGCGACATTCGAGCCGGCACCGACCGCTTATGCGTATGCCCTTCATATGCAACAAGCAGGACCGACACTCGGTGATGTATTGGCGTCAATCCTTCCGTGTTATTGGGTGTATTACGAAATCGGTGAACGACTAAAAGACAAACGACCAGACCATCCGATTTATTCAGCTTGGATTGCGACGTACGGTTCGGAATGGTTCCGTGAGCTTGTGGAAGAGCAGATTGATCGGTTGGATGAATTGGCTGGACAAGCAACGGAAGAAGAACGCGTGCGTTACACAAAACTTTTCTTGAAGAGTTGTTACTACGAAGTCGCCTTCTGGGAAATGGCATGGACGCTCGAATCATGGACGTTGTCACAGGAGGTCAACCAATGAGACATGAGATTTGGAGTGAGATTCGAAAGCAGGCGCCGTTAATTCACAACATCACAAACACGGTCGTCGCCAATTTTTCGGCGAATGGACTGCTCGCCATTGGCGCCTCCCCGGTGATGGCAGACGCGATTGAGGAAGTGGCAGAGATGACGTTTGTGAGCGATGCGCTCGTACTCAACATCGGGACACTCGGTACGATGACCGAAGCGACGATGATTCGTGCAGGGCAAGCTGCAAATGAAGCGGGATGTCCGGTCGTGCTCGACCCGGTCGGTGTCGGGGCAACGTCATTTCGTCGAGATGTCGTCGAGCGTATCCTTCGTCACGTCCGCGTGTCGGTTATTCGTGGGAATGCAGGAGAAATTGCCACATTGGTCGGCGTCGATTGGGCAGCACGTGGTGTCGATGCGGGTGACGGGGCGTGTGAACCACGCCAATTGGCGCTCGGAGCGGCGAAACGCTATGGATGTGTCGTGGCGGTGACCGGAAAAGAAGATCTGGTCAGTGATGGAAGTGTCGTCATAGAAGTCCACGGCGGAACAAAACGAATGACTGAGACGACCGGTACAGGCTGTCTACTCAGTGCGGTCGTCGGAGCATGTCTAGCGGTCGAGAAGAACGCCCTAAAGGCGACGGTGACAGCCGTGTCGGGATATGCCTATTGCGGGGAGTTGGCGAGTGAACGGGCAGAAGGACCAGGAGATTTTCCGATTCACTTCTTAAATGCCCTTCATCAATTGACGCAACATACGATCCCGACGAATCGAATCGAGGTGTCGACATCATGAGACCGCAAGTATTGACGATTGCCGGATCTGACTCAGGGGGAGGCGCCGGGATTCAAGCTGATTTAAAAACGTTTCAAGAGCTCGGTGCGTTCGGGACGAGTGTGCTGACTGCGATCACGGCTCAAAACACACTTGGTGTTCATGGGATTGAAGCGATTTCCACGGAAATGATCATTGGGCAAATCGATGCGGTAACTGACGATTTTAACATTACGGCATGTAAGACGGGAATGTTGGTAGATGCGGAGCGAATTGAAGCGGTGGCAAAAGCGCTTGAACGCCATCGGTTCGAGCATGTCGTCGTCGATCCTGTCATGGTGGCTAAAGGGGGCGCTTCTTTGTTGCAGGAGAATGCAATCGAAGCACTTCGTACGAAACTGTTGCCACATGCGACGGTCGTGACCCCGAATATTCCTGAGGCAGAAGTATTGGCCGGAATTAAGATTCGGACGGAGTCCGACCGAATGAAAGCCGCTCATTCGATTCGTGGACTCGGTGTCGATGTCGTCATCATCAAAGGTGGGCATACGGAAGGTGTGGAGGCAGTCGATTTGATTGTGACTGAATCTGAAGCATTTCAAGTGAGCGCACCTCGCATAAAGACGAAAGATACACATGGAACGGGATGTACGTTCTCTGCAGCCTTGACGGCCGAATTGGCATATGGAAAGACGCTACGCCAAGCCGTCGTAGATGCGAAGCAGTTTATTCATCAGGCGATTACACATGGATTATCGATTGGACAGGGGCATGGACCGACGAATCATTGGGGACATCGTTTAGCGAAAGAAGAGGTGATTACCGTTGACGTTCTGTACGAAACAAGCGCTCGCTAAGCAACTTCGTCTTTATTTTGTGTGCGGGACAATCGATGCTTTTGATTTGGTGTCGACCGTCGAAACGGCACTTCGATGTGGTGTGACATGTTTTCAATTTCGCGAAAAAGGTAAAGATGCATTGTATGGAGATGAAAAAGAAGCAATGGCTAGGACGCTCCAACAGGTATGTCGCCAAGCGGAAGTGCCGTTTATCATCAATGATGATGTAGAGTTGGCACTTACGATTGATGCAGATGGAGTACATGTCGGACAAGACGATTTACCAGCCGAATGGGTTCGTGAACAATTAGGACCTGATAAATGGTTAGGAGTGTCTGTCCATACGATGGAAGAAGTGCGTGCAGCGCTTCCGTTCACAGATTATGTCGGAATCGGTCCGATTCATGAGACGAAAAGCAAATTGGATGCGGGACATGTGCGTGGGACGGAACTGATTCGACAGGTCCGTCTGCAATATCCACAGCTTCCGATTGTGGGGATCGGAGGTATTCGTCCAGAGCATGTTCCTTCAATCATTCATGACGGGGCAGACGGCGTTGCCGTTATCTCTGCCATTGCTTCTGCACCGGATGTAGCAACGGCTACCCGGCGTTTCGCTTGTCTCTGAATTCATTTTTGAGGAGGAAGACAGATGAACGTATTTGTAATCGGTGCAAACGGTCAGATTGGCCACCAATTGGTGGAGAAGTTACACAAGGAAGGAAAACATCAAGTCACGGCGATGGTACGTAAGGAAGAACAACTCGAGGACTTTAAGTCAAAAGGGTATAATGCGGTACTCGGTGACCTCGAGGGTTCAGTAGAAGATTTGCAAAAGGCGATTGATGGGATGGATGTCATCGTGTTCGCGGCAGGTTCTGGTGGAAGCACTGGGGCAGACAAGACACTTTTGATTGACCTAGATGGTGCGGCGAAGAGTATCGAAGCGGCACAAGCGAATGGGAACATCAAACACTTCGTCATGGTCAGCGCCTTAAAAGCAGAAGATCGCTCGTCTTGGCCAGATTCGATGAAGCCCTACTACGTAGCGAAGCATCACGCAGATCGCTTGCTCGAACAGAGTGGACTCACATACACGATTGTACGTCCTGGTGCTTTGACAGACGATGCAGGAACGGGCAAAGTGAACACGAAATTCGAAGGAAGTGGAGAGATTCCACGCGAAGACGTGGCGTCGTTCTTGGTGCACGTGCTGCATAACCATTCGAATGCACAGAACAAAGCGATTGATTTGATTAAAGGGGATACCCCAATCGAAGAAACGTTATAAGCATGTGATATTAGGAGCGGGATGTAAATCATCCCGTTTTTTGTCGCTTTAAAGAGGGAAAAGGGTGCAACATAGCGAAATAATCGAATACGAATCAATAAGGAGGTTCTGCATGACCGAGATGTTCATTTATCTGGTGGTTTACTTATTGCCGTCATTTTTGCTCGGCTTTTTAGCACTCGATGTCTTTCAACGAAATCCGAATAAAGTCGAGCATCGGTTGCTGAGCCTGTTTGTATTCGGCTATTCGATGCTTTTCTTGGCGGAGTTCGTTCGCCATCTTTCTCCGATTGAGTATAGTCCGGCACTCATTGCGTATTGGTTTGGGAATGCCGGGATTTTCATCTTTATTTTTTCCGTGCACTTCATATTAAATATTACGGGCGTTGGAGCGAAAGCACCTCGTTGGCTTTATCCATGGGTCGTCTATTTACCGTTGATTCCTGTCATATTGACATACATTCGGAGAGAGAACATCATCAACAGCCAGCAATTTGAACAAGTGGGCATTTGGATTTATCCCGAATTCAATTCTTCTTATTTGATTACGTTGACTGTCGGAAACATCTTTCACCTATTGATTATCGGTCTGATCTTTTATGCGCTAAAACGCGCAGAGCGAAGGGAGCACCAACGCGTGTTGCGCATGCTCTTTTGGACTGCAAATGCCGTGTTGGTGTGGGATGTCGTATTCGGCTATTTTCAATTCCGTGGATTCATCCCGCCCTATTCATACATGTATGGCGGGCTCGTTTGGGCGGTGGCCTTGGTCATCGCGATGAATCGTTTGGACTTCTTAACTTCTTACGTGAAACGATACGGCACCCTCTATAATTTGAATCCATCCGCTATCCTATTGATAGATTCGGAAGGCAAGGTAGAGAGTGCGAACCCGGCTGCACGAACGTTATTCCATACGGTACGTGTCGTGAATGAACGCTTCGTCGACTTGTTACCGGAAAAGAAAAAAGCGGAATGGATTGAACATTACAGCCAACACTTCAGGACACGGAAGAAGTTTTTAGAATTTGAAACAAAGATTATGACGAAGTCTGGGCAAGAGCGATATGTCGTCATCGATGGGGACTTCGTCGATATTGATCGAACAATCCATGGGATGATTATCATACGGGATGTACATTCGTTCAAAGAGGCCGAGCAAACGATTCGCTTCTTTGCCTACCATGATCCGCTTACGAAATTGGCAAACCGACGTGCCTTTTATGAACGGGCAGATCACGAGTTGCTTCATGCATCGAGATTATCATTACTCATCATTGATTTGGACGGCTTCAAAGCGGTCAACGATACGTATGGACACCAAATTGGGGACCACTTCTTGACCCATTTGGGTGGGCTATTGGAAATGTCGGCACGAGACGTCGGCTTGGCTTCCCGTGTCGGAGGCGATGAGTTCTACATCTATGTAATCGACATAACGGAATCCGAAGTGCTTGCGTTTATTCATGAGCTCCAGATGACGTTGAACCGGAACCCTTACAGAACGTCGGATGTGACGATTCCGATTCGGGCAAGTATCGGGGTCAGTCACGCCCCAGGCCAAGGGACGGACTTGGATACATTGATTCACAAAGCAGACCAGGCGATGTATCAAATCAAGCAAGGCGGCAAAAATGATTATGCGATTTATGATGAGGCGTTACATGGTCCAAAATAACGGGAACATAGAAATGGTTAATCGTTGAGAGGAGGATGGGATATGTCAGAAAGACCGTTAGTAACGATGCGTGCCGAAGGAGAGGCAGGAGGCGTCAAGACAACTGTACGTGTAGGAGAGCACACCCCTTTTATCGTGGATGAGCCGGAACGGCTTGGTGGAACGAATATGGGACCGAATCCGCTCGAATATCTTCTCGGAGCGCTATCGTCTTGTACGACGATCATGATTGCCTATGTCGCCCAAGATTTAAATTTTGATTATGAAGGGGTCCAATTCGTGACGGAAGGGACACTCGATCCGAGAGGATTCCAAGGGATGGAAGGCGTCCGAACGTATTTTGAGTCAGTTCAGATGAAAATCGTATTGGATACGACCGAGTCGGATGAGCGAATTGCCGAACTACGAAAAGGCGTCGAGGCACGATGCCCGATTCATAATCTGATGCACGCGGCGGACGTGGAGATGAAGGCAGATTGGACTCGAAAATAAAGATGGGGGAAACCTCATCTTTTTTACATAGTAACCATGAAAAGAGTACGGAGGAAAACCAAGTGAACCACCAACCGATGACATCTGAATGGGCAAGTCTAATTCAAAAATGGACGTACGCAGCTCCTTATGATTTCTATAATCAATCGCCTTCCGAAGAGGGGATTGACGAGTTGATGACGTATCAGGCGATGGTAGAAGAACACGAGCTGATTGGCTTCTATTGCATCGGCGCCCCGGCCCAAGTTCCGAATTCGGACTACTCGTATTCTTCAGATATGACGGATATCGGATTCGGGATGCGACCCGATTTGACAGGTAAGGGACGCGGACGGTCGTTTGTGACATACGTCATCGAAAGGGCATTGGAACGGGGGAAACCGCTCCGTCTGACCGTTGCTTCTTTCAATGAGCGAGCGATTCATCTATACGAAACGGTCGGCTTTCGTATAATCACATCGTTTGAACGCAATGGTGTCCCGTTCCACGTGATGGTGCGCGATTAACCATACTGTTTTTGATGCGCCTTTTTACGTCGTAAATAATCCTCATCGGCGCGGAGTTGATCCCAATACGTTTTGAAGATACGGGCAGACTCTGCTTTTTCTTCGTCAATTTCGCGCTCGTGGATGTCACCGTCTTCTTTATATTTACGTCCTCCTTTGTAATTGGCGTAACGTCGAGCCCGCGTGTAGCCCATTTGGATGAACTTTCGGGCCATGTCCATTCCGACAAAATCATCGTTCGCGCGATACTGTTCAAACAATTCCATGATCTCTTCAGCGGATTGCTGGGCGATGTCTGGCGTCTTGAATCGCCAATGGGGCAAAATCTCACTTTTATACGGTTCCACGAGTAGTACACCTTGTTCACCACGCCCGACGCGATACAGTTCCGGTTGTTGTCGGAAGTCGATTTCATCGAAGTTTAAGTCATAATCAAATGGCATGTTCATTCCTCCTCGCCTAACGTTTTCCCATTAGGTTGGGGAAAGAAACAACTTGAAGGAAAAGGATGGGTTTATATGATCAAGATGGAGACAGAACGGTTGATGTTAAGAGCATTTACGCTAGAAGACGCAGAGGATATGTATCGTTACGCTAAAGACGAACGTGTCGGACCGATGGCCGGCTGGGCGCCACATGAATCCGTTGAAGAGACGAAAGATGTCATTCGACTGTTTATTGAAGAAAAAGACGTATGGGCGATTGTGTTGAAAGAAACCGGGCAAGTGATTGGCAGCATTGGATTACACGACCGAAGACCGGACCCAATGATTCAACATGAGGCCCAACGTGAAATCGGTTATGTACTCAGCCCCGATTATTGGGGGCACGGCTATGTGCCGGAAGCCGTTCAGGCGATGATTCGATTTGGATTCGAAGCGTTAGGACTGGAGCGGATTTGGTGCGGCTATTTCAGCTTCAATGATCAATCGCGACGCGTCGTTGAGAAATGTGGATTCACGTATGCGTTCACGAAAACGCAAGAATTGACCCGACTCGACGGACGAACGGTAGAATGCCTCGTCTATGTCCAACTCAATCCGACGTTCTCCACACATTGAAGCGCTGTTTCAATGTGTTTTTTCATGAAATGATAAAAACCTCTTGATATGTAACCGGTTACACATTAAGATGGTTTTGTAAGCGTTTCCAGAACGGAGGATGACAAATGGCGACCATCAAACAAGTGGCAAAACATGCGAACGTCTCGGTGGCGACCGTATCACGCGTCATGAATAAAAGCGGATACGTAAGCGAAGAGGCGAAAGAAGCAGTTGAACAGGCGATTGCAGAATTGAATTACGCACCGAACCGAGTCGCTCGTTCGCTCTATAAAAAGTCATCAAATTTGATTGGACTCATCATGCCAGACATCACGAACCCGTTCTTTCCACAACTGGCTCGGGCAATTGAAGATGTCGCCAATCAGCATGGGTATCAAGTCGTCCTGTGCAATACAGACGAACAACTTGAAAAAGAGCAGACGTACTTAGTCGCCTTGCAGACGATGCATGTCGATGGTCTGATCATCACGACGAATCATTCGCACAATCCGAATTACGAGACGTTGGACTTACCGATGGTCGCACTCGACCGGATCGTGAAGGCGGGAATCGACGCCGTCGTATCTGACGGATATGAGGGCGGAAAGTTGGCAGCCGACACGTTGTTAAAACGAGGTGCGACACGACTGGCTCATATTGCCGGACCCGATCATCTGAAGACGGTCAAACGTCGGACGGAAGGATTTGTCGAAGTAGCAGGAGACAAGCTCGTCGGGATGACCGAGTCCACGTTCACGTTCAAAGATGCGTTGAAAGCGTCCCAACAATTGTTCGATCATGCTTGGCCGTTTGACGGCATCTTTGCAGCGAACGATGTGATTGCGGCCGCTGTGCTTCAGGAAGCGGTTCGTCGACACATCCGTGTCCCGGAAGAGCTTCAGGTCATCGGATATGACGGGATTGAATTAGGCGAGATGACGTCTCCACCACTGACGACCATCGTGCAGCCCATCTATGAGATGGGACGAGTGGCGACAGAGCGGTTGCTGGATTTGATTGAGAAAAAAGATACACGACCGAAAGAGATGCTTTTACCGGTCACGTTACTTGAAAGACAAACGACAAAGCGGGAGGAGAGATAAAGAATGAAGCGCATTGTTGTCATTGGCAGTATATCGATGGACCTTGTCGTCACGTCCGACAAACGTCCGCAAGCAGGGGAAACGGTCATCGGCGAGTCGTTTCGTACCGTTCCAGGGGGGAAAGGTGCGAACCAAGCGGTCGCCGCTTCTCGATTAGGCGGTGCTGTGCAGATGGTCGGTTGTGTTGGAAGTGACCCGTTCGGCGAACAGATGATTGAAAACTTTAAACAGCAAGACGTCGATGTCACGCATGTTCAGATCGTCCCGAACGAAGTGACAGGTACGGCACACATCGTCTTGGCGGAAGCCGATAATTCGATTGTCGTCGTCCAGTCAGCGAACAAACAGGTCATCTTCACGGAGGAAGAATTGGACCAACTTCTTGATGAGCAGTCGTTCGTACTCTTGCAACTCGAGATTCCAATCGAAACGGTCAAACAAGTGACCGCTTACTGTAAGGCAAAAGGAATCCCGGTGCTTCTCAATCCGGCACCGTCTCAACCCCTCCCACCGGAAGTGGTTGAAGCGGTCACGTACTTAACACCGAACGAACATGAGTGTCGTGACTTATTTAACGACGCCTCCGTGGATGAAGTGTTGGAACGATATCCGAACAAGCTACTCGTCACAGAGGGCGTCCGTGGCGTTCGGTTCCATGACGGGCAAGAGGTGCGACACGTACCAGCGATTCAAGCGAACGTCGTCGATACGACAGGGGCAGGTGACACGTTCAACGGTGCGCTCGCTGTTGCCCTCATCGAACAAAACGAGCTAGAGGCGGCGGTGCGGTTTGCGGTGGTCGCGTCGGGCATGAGCGTCGAAGGGTTTGGTGCCCAAGGCGGAATGCCGACACGGCAAGATGTATTACAACGATTGGAGCGCGTGTGATGAAAAAACAAGGGATTTTAAACAGTCATCTAGCAAAAATCTTTGCCGACCTTGGTCATACAGATCGTGTCGTCATCGCGGATTGCGGATTACCAATTCCCGACGGGGTGAAGCGGGTCGACCTTAGTCTCCGAGTCGGAGAACCATCATTTCTAGAGGTGCTCGATGTCGTCGAATCGGATTTGGTCGTAGAGCGCATCACGATTGCCGAGGAAATCCTCATAAACAATCCGACGATTGCAACTTCACTGAAAGAACGATACACCAACGTCGACATGTGTTCGCATGAAGACTTCAAACGAGAGGTAGCAAAAGCAAAAGTCGTCATTCGAACTGGGGAAGCGACACCTTACGCCAACGTCATTTTACATGCAGGGGTCATTTTTTAAGGGGGAATTCGATGCATATTCAGTTGAAAGGCATCCATAAGTCGTTCGGCCCGGTCTCTGTCTTAAAAGGAGTCGATTTCGAATTGTTGCCTGGAGAGATTCATGCGCTCATGGGTGAGAACGGAGCTGGAAAATCGACACTGATGAAAGTGATGACCGGTCTTCATGCTCAAGATGAAGGAGACATCCTCATCGATGGGAAAGTGCGTCAATTCAAGCACCCAAAAGAAGCTGAGCAAGAAGGGATCGCCTTCATCCACCAGGAACTCAACATCTTGCCGGAGATGACGGTGACCGAAAACCTATTTTTAGGTCGTGAACTGACGGGACCGTTTGGGATGGTCAAACAGCAGGAAATGACTAGACGCGCTCGCGAATATTTGGCAGAACTGAACGTCTTCATGGATGTCGATGAAGTAGCACGCAACTTATCGGTCGGTCAACAACAGATGATTGAAATCGCCAAGGCACTCATGACGGATGCGAAAGTCATCGTCATGGATGAACCGACGGCCGCCTTAACGGACCGTGAGATTCAGGCACTCTTCGCCGTATCGCGGGCACTGCGAGATCAAGGCGTGTCCATCATCTATATCTCTCACCGGATGGAAGAGATTTTTGACTTATGTGACCGAATCACCGTGCTTCGTGACGGACAGTCCATCTCGACCCGACTGATTTCCGACACTTCCTTTGAGGAAACTGTACGTGACATGGTCGGACGCGAAATCGGTGAACGGTATCCGACGCGCACCGCGCAGCTCGGAGATGTCGTGCTCGAAGTAGATGATTTAATAGGTAACCGGTTCCACAATGTATCGTTCAACGTCCGTGCCGGTGAAATCGTCGGATTCTCCGGATTGATGGGAGCAGGACGGACTGAAGTGATGCGAGCCTTGTTCGGAGCAGATGCCCATAAAGGTGGAGTCATCAAATTGAACGGACAACCGATTCGGATTAAAACTCCGGCTGACGCCATTAAACACGGAATCGCCTTTTTGACAGAGGACCGAAAAGGGGAGGGCTTGCTCCTCGATTTCTCACTTCGAGAAAACTTGTCGCTCCCGACACTCGATAAACGAGCGAAAGGATCGGTCATCTCCAAACAACAAGAAGCGACGTTCGCGGAAACATACTTACAAAAGCTACGAGTTAAACATCATTCGATGGAACAAAAAGTGAAGTCGTTGTCTGGTGGGAATCAACAGAAGATTGTGCTCGGTAAATGGTTAGGTGTCGAGCCGGACGTCTTGATTTTGGATGAACCGACCCGTGGAGTCGACGTTGGCGCCAAGAAAGAAATTTACAACATCATGAGCGACCTCGCGGAATCGGGAGTTGCCATCATCATGGTTTCCTCCGATTTACCAGAGGTGCTCGGGATGAGTGACCGAATCGTCGTCATGCGGGAGGGCATTGTGACCGGGACGCTCACGAAAGAAGAGGCGACACAAGAAAAAGTGATGACATATGCGACAGGAGGGCAATGATATGGAATTGAAAGCAACGACTGCACTGAAGCGCCCGGGTCGACTTGGATGGGGACAAAAGTTAGGACCACTGTTTGGTCTACTCGTCATCGTCGTCGTCGTGACCGCGCTCGAACCTGGATTTTTATCATTAAATAACATCTTTAACGTACTGCGCCAAGTTTCCATCAATGCCTTGATTGCCTTCGGGATGACGTTTGTCATCTTGACAGGTGGGATTGATTTATCAGTCGGATCGATTTTAGCACTCGCATCCGCATTGGTGGCTGGCATGATGGTGGACGGTCAACATGCGGTTATGGCCGTTGCACTAGGATTGATTGCAGGTGCCGTTCTCGGAGCATTTAACGGGGCTGTCATCACATACGGAAAAGTGGCACCGTTCATCGCGACATTGGCCACAATGACGATTTATCGGGGGTTGACGCTCGTCTATACGGACGGAAGACCAATTACCGGTCTCGGGAACTCTGGCTGGTTCGAGATGCTCGGACGCGGCTACTTCTGGATCATCCCAGTGCCTGCATTGACGATGTTACTCGCATTCGGTGTCCTTTATTTCATTTTGAAAAAGACGACATTCGGACGTCATACGTACGCGATCGGTGGGAACGAAGAAGCGGCGAAATTGATGGGGATTGGCGTCAACAAGGTCAAAATTATGATTTATTCGCTATCGGGTATGCTTGCGGCACTCGCTGGCATCATTTTGACGTCACGTCTCAATTCCGCACAACCGACGGCAGGAACGTCATATGAACTTGATGCCATCGCGGCGGTCGTTCTCGGGGGAACGAGTCTTGCGGGTGGTCGCGGCTGGATTGTCGGAACATTGATTGGGGCACTGATCATCGGAACGTTGAACAACGGATTGAACCTTCTCGGCGTATCTTCTTTCTTCCAACTCGTCGTAAAAGGTGCAGTTATATTGTTTGCAGTATTGCTTGATCGTCGACAAAACGCGTAACACGCGAAAGGGGAAACGGAACATGAAAAAATGGACAGCTTGGCTACTTGCACTGACAATGGTACTGATGGCAGCTTGCTCGACTGAACAACCGGGGTCAACGTCTGAGACGGAAACGAAAGATGGGGACTATGAAATCGGACTCTCAATCTCGACGTTAAATAACCCGTTCTTCGTCGCATTGAAAGAAGGGGCAGAAGAACAGGCAAAAGAAATGGATGCGACATTGACGGTAGCGGACGCGCAAAACGATGCCGCGAAACAAGTGAATGACGTCGAAGATATGATTCAAAAAGGAATGGATTTGATTCTCATCAACCCGACAGATTCAGAAGCGGTCGGTGCAGCGGTTCAAGCAGCGAACGACGCCGGTATTCCAGTCATCACGGTGGACCGTAATGCGGAAACAGGTGATGTGGTCGCGCACGTTGCTTCAGACAACGTCGCAGGTGGACAGTTGGCAGGGGATTACATGGTTGAACTCGTAGGCGAAGGTCAAAAAGTCGTCGAGCTCGAAGGGATCCCAGGAGCTTCTGCGACGCGTGACCGTGGACAAGGATTCAACGAAGCGATCGATGGAAAATTGGAAGTCGTGGCAAAACAATCTGCAAACTTTGACCGTGCAGAAGGATTGACGGTCATGGAGAACATTTTGCAAGACAATAAAGACATCGTCGCTGTATTCGCACATAACGATGAAATGGCACTCGGTGCCGTTCAAGCGCTTGAAGCAGCTGGAATGAGTGATGTCAAAGTCATCGGATTCGATGCGACAGACGATGCGGTCAAAGCAGTTGAAGGTGGGACAATGGCAGCGACCGTCGCACAAAAACCGGCTGAAATCGGAAAACTCGGTGTAGAAGCGGCCATCAACCACTTGAGTGGTGAAACGGTGGAAGCGAACATTCCGGTAGAACTTGAATTAATTAAATAATCAAGATGAAACCTCACGGTGCCTCGATTTCGGGTAGGGCCTCGTGAGGTTTTTGAATATTCACATATCCCCCTTCATAAATTGGATAGGAACTCCCTTTTTCAGGGTATATCTAGGTAAAATACAGGAAGGGGGAGTCGTTTCTTCTTTTTGAGAAACGCAACACATATGTATAAGCTCAAACCGGTGTTTAAAGAACGTATTTGGGGTGGTCGTCAGCTAGAGACGTTATTTCATCTTTCGTTACCGGAAGGGAAAATCGGTGAGTGTTGGGCTGCCTCCGCACATCCAAGCGGAATGACCACTTTTGAAAACGGACCATATGAAGGGCAAACGTTAGCGGATTTATGGGATGCACACCGATTGGAGCTATTCGGTCCGTATCCATTCGCAACGTTCCCCCTACACGTCAAACTACTCGATGCTCGTGCCTATTTATCGGTACAAGTTCATCCGAACGATGAGCAGGCACAACGTCTGGAACAAGAGGAGTTTGGGAAAGAGGAATGTTGGTACGTGTTAGATGCAGAACCGAATGCCAAAATTATCGTCGGCCATACGTTCCGAACGAAACAAGATGTGTATACATGTGTGCAACGAAAAGAATGGGCGACTCGTCTAAAGACGCAAGCCGTGAAAAAAGGCGACTTTATTTACATCCCGAGCGGAACGGTACACGCTCTCGGTCCAGGTGTCGTATTGCTCGAAATTCAACAGACGAGTGACCGGACGTATCGACTCTATGACTTTGATCGCGTAGACGATACGGGAAATCTTCGTGAACTTCATATTGAAAAAGCCGTGGAAGTGATGAACATTCCGGATCGTCGGACAGATGAACTCGTGCGGACGAATTTGGAAGATGCGTTGACGACCGAATTGATTTCAAAACCATCGTTCACCATCATGAGACACCAAGTGAATGGAACCCCAGCCATTTTAGAACAGTCGGAAACGTTTCGATTGATCTCGGTCGTTTCAGGAGAGGGATTCGTTCAAGGTGAGGACGGTACACAAGCAATCCGCGCGGGGGAACATTATTTCGTTCCAAAAGGAAAAGGACCTCACTTGTTTACCGGAAAGGTAGAAATCGTTACAAGTGAAGTCCCTGTTCCAACGACGCATCGCGTCAATACTGTTTATCAAGTGGAGACGGTACAGGACAAGCATCGTCGAGTGTCCAGTCGTTTGAATACTGAACCTCGATGAAGACGACATCTTCATGAGCTTTGAGCGTGTGAGCCGCACCGCGTTGGATAGAGATGACGTCGGTCGGCTTCGCCTCAAACGATTGACCGTCAATCGTCACGGTCGCTGTTCCTTGAAGTAACGTCCAAATCGTATCGGTCGCTTCATGGTAATGATAGCTGAGTTCTTTCCCTGACTGGACGAGCATCCGTCTTGTCACACTATGATGACCGTCCGCGAGTGTCTCGTGATGAATCACTTCTGATTGTCCCCAACGCTTCCATTTGAACTTTGGATAGTCGTCAGAAGAAGCGAGATAATCTTTCAGTTGCGGGGTCGCTTCTTTCGTCGAGACAAGAATCCCGTCTGCGTTGACAGCGACGACGAGGTCTTCGAGCCCGATTCCAATCAACGGGAGGTTCAATTCGTTGATGATATGCGTGTTCGTTGATTCGAACAGATCCACTTGGCCGTGGGTGGTTGACGTCATTTCTTCGGTCAATGTATTCCATGTCCCTAAGTCTTTCCAGTCGCCATCATAGCGGTGTACGAATACAGACTCCGCATGCTCGACGACGGCGTAGTCGAACGAAGTCTTTTCTAAATCATCGTAGCGAGTTGTCAGCTCTGAATAGGTCGTAGGCAAGTTCCGCTCTGCCAGTTCATCAAGTAACAAATGAAGCTTACACGCAAATATCCCACAGTTCCACAATGCACCTTGCTCAATCAGTTGCTCCGCCACGTCGACTGTCGGTTTTTCTTGGAACAAGCGGACGGATGATACTTGAGCGGCTTCATCTGGGACGATGTATCCGTATTTTGACGTCGGGTGAAGGGGCGTGACACCAATCAAATGTAAGGCATCGTCACTCGTCTGTACCGCTTCATCCACTTGAGGGAAATATTCGAAGAAGCGAAGATCGACATAAGCATCGACCGGCATCACGAGTACCGTTTCATTCGGATCGACACGTTGTTCGTTCAAATAACTAGCGCCGAGAACGATGGCAGGGAACGTATCACGACGACTCGGTTCGGTGATGATATTAGCATCGGTCCCGATTTGATAAACGATGGCATCACGTTGAAGCGCGTTTGTTAAAATAAAGGCATCCCGATCTAATTGCATGTCACTTAATTGTGAGAAAACCCGTTCAATCATCGATTGTTTGGTACCTTCACCGTCATCAAGTAATCGAATGAATTGTTTCGAGTTGATATCGTTTGAAAGTGGCCAAAGACGCTTTCCTGATCCACCTGATAGTAAGAGTAGTTTCATTTCGTGACACCCTTTCTCGATTAAAATTTCGGAGGTACACAACATGGCAAATTACTTACTCGTCGAACCGCACGAGCATACGCGAAAGACATTGGCTCGTCTGTTGATGAAAGAAGGAGAACTTATTTTTGAAGCGACGGAAGCGACGGAAGCGATTAAAATTTTAGAATCAAGCGACATCGACGTCGTCATCACTGAATTAAGGCTACCCCATACGGACGGGGTCGAACTGTTATCCTACGTGAAGAAAAAGTTCCCACTCATTCATCAAATCGTATTGACTGACTATACGCACACCCACACGTTGATTGCGGCCGTCAATTATGGAAACGTCAAGCGAATCATGACGAAACCAATGAAGATTGACGAGTATGTGATTCGCGTCATAAAGGATGTCGGTCAACAAGCCGTCAATATGAAGACGAACAAGTATCGAGTCGCGGACATGTTGACGGAGTTTCTAGATGACCTTGGAAATGCGTATTGTTTGTTTTTTGAGAGCGGGGACTTGATCAGCTCTGAAAAACTCGTTGTCCCGTTCGAGTCCGAGGAGACGAACGAATTGAAACGTCTCGTCATCCCGACTCAATACGGAGAATTTATTTTGTATCAGTCACGGGATCGTTCTTCCCGAACTTGTGGGTAAAGAGTTGCGATACCCCAATCATCGTTAATCGTACGTACATGTAGGCGACTCCTAGTGTTAACACAGGATGTCGTCTATATTTTTTGAGATTGGACGGATGGTAGAGCACTGGTCTGAAGAAATACCAGCGGGCGAGCGCCTTCCGGAAGCCACCTTCCTCTGTCTCGAGCGTTTGCGGCATCACTTGGAAATAATAACGCTTCTTCTCGAGCAGATTTTGTAATGTCACTTCTTTTTCATTGTGCTTCACTGAAGTGAATGTGGCGCGTCGGATCACGCCACCTTGTTGAATGTATCGGATTGTCGGTTGCGTCTCTTCAAAACTGATTTGAGCGGGATTGATGCCGCCCGATGCCTCGTACGCTTCCATCCGCCAAAAGCGTGCCGCCTCGATGGAGCGGTCGTCAATCCGTTCCTCAGGGATTTGGAACAGATTTCGTTCGAATACCTTCACTTTAGAGAAAAAGTTGGTGTACGTGCTATAAGCCTCTTCTGGGATGACTAGCGCTCCGACATCTTCATGATGTTGAAGGTAAAGCAGGCAACTCGTTAATAATCCTTCGGTCAACACCATATCCGAGTCAATGACATATAAGACGTCAACGTTTCGTTCACGGAGTTGGCCGATTGCCTCTTTACGAGCGATTCCACGCTCACCGTGAGGAAGTGATAGGATGATGAAGCGGTCATCGTCTGCCGTCAACTCCCGCATGACGTCGACCGTTTGATCGGTCGAGCCGTCATCCGCAATCACACAAACAAAATCGGCCGTTTGCTGTTGGATGGATTGAATCGTTTCTCGAATGATTTCCTCGTTACAATACGTAGACATCGCGATTCCAATCATGATGTTCTCCCTTCCTGAATCAAGATTCCAAGCTTTTGACTCAACCATTGTTCAAATGCGGCACCGGTGCGACTCCATTGCAGTGTCTTCGAGAATGCGTGAGCGTCACGACGGACGGTCTCATAGTGATCAAGGTCGTTCAAACAGCGTCGCATCTCAAGTGCGAGCGCCTCCGCTGTTTGTGCCATCGTCATATAACCGAGCTTTCCATACTGAACGGCATCTCGAAGTCCCGGAGCATCGTACACGATGGTCGGTGTTCCAACGGCAGCGGCCTCACTGACGGTCAAGCCCCAACCTTCGCGACGAGACGGGAAAAGAAGGGTTGTCGCTCGACTCATGCGTTCAAGCTTCTCTTCTTCACTGACAAATCCGAAATAATGGATATCCGATCGTACCTCCTCAGGTGTGATCGGATCGAGTTGTTCGGCGATGTACGCCTCGTTCTTCTTCCCGATAATCCATAGTTGCGCAGTCGGGAAGTCGCGTTTGATGGAGACAAACGCCTTGACGGCATCGTTGATTCCTTTATACGCGGACATGCGCCCAACGTATAAAAACGTAGGATGTTCTTCTTTTGCAAACCATTCTTCTTCTGGCCACGGTGTGAAGTTGAGCCCTTCCGGCAAAATCGTGATGTGTGACTCGGGAATTCCGACGGCGACCAAGTCATTTGCCGTCGACTGACTGACGGTCAAGACATCGTTTTGCCGATAGAGGCGCAGGCGACTCGTTTCTGTCCATGCTCCCACCCATGAAACAGGAGGCGGTAGGTTGATACGCCAAATTTCACGCGTCAATTGGTGGATGAAGAGAATACGTTTATGTGCCGGCACATAAAATGGCGTGAAGTAATGATGTGTGTTCATTTGGTCGAGGACGAGGTCGATTTCCTCTTCGTGCGCTTTGTAGTAGCGTCGTGCCTCTACGATGCTCGTGATGTCTGTACCCGAGCGAATATAACGAACGCCATCAATCCATTCTTCGTCCTCGCGTCCTTCAATATGAGGGGATAGGTGGATGATGTTGTAACGAGGAGCTACGTAAGATAGCATCTCATGTGTGAATACTTCCGCTCCTCCTGCTTTCGGATGTTTGATATCTCGCCAAGATAGACATAATAAAGTGGGTTTCATGACGAATCCTCCTTGAATTGTTGGCGTCGCTCAGAATGGAAGCGGAGACGAAGGAGCAGTGATCCTCCGAGTAAGACGACCGCTTGCGCCAAGAGCCACATCTCCATCGACTGACGGAATAGGAATAAGGCGATGAGAAAGACGAAAAGTAGTGCCCAATACCACCGCAAGTATCGCTTGTTCCGCAATATAAATTGCAACATCGCCTCGTACTGAACGATGATGATGCCGATATAGGTGAAAATCATATAACGTACGAAATACCCTGCCTCGTCGTATCCTTGCCCAAAGAAGATTGGTACGACCGATGGGATAATCAAGAAATACAACACCGTAATGATGCCAAGGGCTACTAATAACAAGCGGAATACGATGCGTTCGAATGATAGGAACGAATCTGTTTCGGCTGCTCGACTCAGTCGTGGTAAGAGTACTTGGAAAATCGAGAGACAGACGAACAAGACGAGCTGACTAAAGCGTAGACTGACGGAGTAATCTCCGACTAACGATGGGAAGAACAAGGTGACGAGTAAACTATCGACCGAGAAGAAGAGCGTCATGACAATTTGCACATGAATGAGTTGGAACAAGCCATGAAACTGCTTGTCACCAGCCGTTTCTGGGAAATGCGTTTGCCAGATGCTAAGCCCATATGTGAGAATCATGCCGATTAAAATCCCGATCAAAGCGAGTGTAATATCAAGCTGTTCGAGAAAGATCCATGTGACGCCCACTTTCACAATCGCTTCGACGTAATAGGAAAGAGTGAGGGCATAAAACCGCTCATTTGCTTGTAAGACACCACGTCGGAATGACACGAGAATATGGAAAAATACTGTAACTGCAAGTAAAAAGAGGTTAATCCTAGATAAAGGAAGAATATATGGGATAAGTATAAAGAGTACACTGGATAAACCCATTGCGACGAGCAGGATGATCCGTTCGATATACCGATAGTCGGTCGCAATTTGTTGTCCCAAGTTTCGAGTAACGATCCATTGGACGGCGCTACCGATAATGAGTAGTAATCCGAGAAGAGCGAGATAGGCATTTAAGAGACCGTAGTCTTGACTCGTCAAACCACGTGCTAAAAAGAAGTGATAGGAATAGTTAATAATATTCAATAAGGCATCAAGGACGGGAAAAATGAGTAAAATCGAATAACGACTCATAACAGCTTTCATATCAACCACCTCTTTCAATTCGTCAATCCTTAAGGAGGACCATGTGATGGATAAAGGTAAAGTAGTGATTTTTACAGATCGACAACGAAACATTCCGTACGCTTCGTCTATCCCGCACTATGAGCTTATGATTTCTGAATCGAATCCATCTTCTGAACCAAAGATTTCACCAGAAATTCGTGCAATGAAAGATCATATTAAAGTATATGTGATTGATTATGTTGATTATGAAACCGGATTAACGATTGCTGCGGCGCTGCGTACCTATCATCCCCAGTCATCGATTTTATGGGTTGATGACGTTATTCGACATAGAGGAAACTTCCCCTTCAATCAATTGTTAGGGAATGGGATATTTAGAATATTCTATTATAGAGAAGAGTATGCAGATGAACTGTTAGCCGAAATTCAAAATGTTATTCATCCAGAATATGCTGTGAAAAAAGGGACTGTAGCCTTTATATTACCAATTTTCAATGAAGAGAAACGGTTTTCACATATTCATGCTTTTTTGACATCCCTTACCAAAATGATTGAACGAAATTACTTACATGGGTCGATTTATTTTGTAGATGATGCCTCTTCCGATCAATCGAAACACTTGTTACAGGAGTATCGGGATATCGTCATGAATGCGACGGACACGTTGTTCAAAATTGATTATTTGAAGATGTATGAGTTGAAGCAGAATACGAAAAAAGCAGGTCTCTTTATCGAGGGAATGACGCATATCTCGAGCGAATATTATGTGTTCGTCGATGCGGACAATTCGTTCAAAGTCGATGACATCGCTCAACTATTGAGCATCGCAGAAAATGATTATTATGATATCGTCATCGGCACGAAAGATTTGACGATTGAAGATCGGAGTCTCGTCCGAAAATTCGTCAGTTTCGCAAAACGAACGATTACAAAACCGTTCCTACCAAAAGGGGTGTCGGACTCACAGACGGGTCTCAAAATCATTAATCGCCGGGCGATTCCGCGGTTACTTCCTTATTTGAGCGCAACGAGCGGGTTCGCCATCGATTTGGAGATGATGTATGCCGCCAAAAAAGAACGCCTTCGTGTCTATCAACAACCAGTGACCTGTATCGAACGGGAGGGGTCTCACGTCGATCTCGTGAAAGATTCCATCGCATTTTTGAAGACGATGGCACTTCTTTTACGCCGACAGCGGGCCGTCAGTCGAGCCAGACGATAACATCACATCACGTACAAAAGCCCACGTCTCTTATTGGACGTGGGCTTTGTTTGTACTCATTTGTGTGTAATCGATTCGGCAATCGAAGAATCTGTCTCGGCATAGTCGATCGTGATGACGTCTCCGACGTGTAGTGCATCAAGGTGATTCTTTTTGCCGTCAACAATCGTCGAAGACGTGAGTATCATCTCTTGTAGCGCATACTGTTCTTCAGGGTCTTGGTCGGAAGGAGCAATCAATAGTGTGTATCCTTCCCGGTCTTCAATCACACTTTTTTCATCATCAATCGTACAAGCGCTAAGAATCATCATACAGCTCATCAACGTCGTGAGCGTTAGAGTCCGAATCATCATGCGTCATCCTTTCTTGAATCGATGTCGCATCCGACGAAGGAGCGGCTCTTGTTGTCGCGCGTTCCAATAGAAGAGGAACGAAAGCGGTGTGGCGAGTAACAGGAGGACCATGCCTGCGAAGTACACGAGACGTAAGACGGCATTCACCTGTACGTCACTTTCGGAAGACATGTACAGTTGTGTCACGCCGTTCAATGCGACTTCACCACGCTGCGCCCCCTCATCTGTCAAGAGTTCAAACAGCGGGGACGGAGAGTCGTTTAACGTGAAGCGACCGAGCGAATCTTCGTGAGAGACCGTTCGTTTCATGACGCTTCGTGTCACATCGAGGGATTCTGCTTCTGTATTTGCGAGTAGTGGACGTTCCGTCACTTCTTCGACGGTCACTTGATCGGTCAGTAGAAGGTGATCGTAGCGGACGACATTCAAGTTTTTCATCTCGAGTCTCCCGGCATTTTCAATATTTCCCCGTGCCCAAATATGAAGCTGCATCGAGGCGGTTCCCTCTGGCGGAATCAAAATCTGTTCATAGTGGTTCCATGTCGATTTACGATATTCTTCCACTTCGCTGATGAAGTCAGTCCCAATCACGCGACGTTCCTCGTCGAGATAGTACATCTTCACGTGACGATTTCGAATCTGTTCGCTTCGTGCGTCAAAAGCAACCAAATATTCTCGGTCTGGGAGTGCTTCGATTTGTTCCGATGCGAAGATGTACCAGTCACAAGAACAAGTCGGTTCGTAGGATGCGATAAACGTATCGTCTTCTACTGTCGATTCGAACATATCGTCTGTAATAGACACACAAGTCGCACACGTGGCGGCAGCCTCGGGTGTCGCAAGTGGTTCAGTCACCACAATCTCGTTCGGGTCGAACTTTCGTAAATCCTCCAGCTCGATTCGTGACGGCACGCGACTTTCCACAGCTAGTTCGAGCGTGTACGATCCCGGTTCCATCTCAAATGTATTCAGTGTCCAACGTTTCATAGTCGGGTGGACGCCGTCGAGTTCCTGAAGTTTGTACGGGAAATCACGACGCAAGGAATCATATGTGACCGTCTTCGACCCGATCTCGGTTTTTACATCAGGCAGTTGCCGCATCGCCGTGACATCGATTGTTTCTTCTTGGACGACATCTTCGTCCTGAAGGAGACGCAAGCGGACCGTCCCATTTGTCGACACAGGCGGTGTCAGATTGATATGGAATCGATAATTACCGGGTTCTGCCACATCAATCGTACGAGACAATGTGCCGGACGTGAGTGAGACACCTTTCCCGAAACTGAGCGACGGATAGTTACGCTCGGATTGGATTGTGCCGCTATAATCAAAGTCTTGTTCTCCTTCGAGCACCATGAACGTATTCGTTGGTGCTAGTACGTTTTCGAGAGATTGCTGTAAAGATGTCCATTCGTCTTCGGGCAGGAAGACGATATTTTGAATCGCGTTAAAACCGACTGTATTCTCAACGGTGATGGTCGTCTCTTCCGTACCGACATCATGTATCCCGAGCGGTACCCATTCAAGACGTGCGCCCGTTTGCCGAGTCGTTTCGACGATTTGCTTGTCATCGTTGATGGTAACATCAAGCTGTCCGCCACTCTGATTCATCAAGACACGAGCGAATCCGATATAGCGACCCGGCGGTGTCTCTTTTGTGATGGAGAACGTATTCGGGACCATATGCGACTCGAAGCTCTCGATTTGTACATCGTGAACCCACCAATACGTCTTTCGTTCTGGTTTTTGATAACTCAATAAGTCGATGCGCATCGTCTCGGCCGCTCGTGGTGTCACGTATTCCCCGCGAAGGTGAATCCCGTCTAAATTTCCGGAATCTCTTGGTGCCACGACGTAGGTTTGGTCGATTTCTTCTCCGGACGCGTCAAAGAAGCGAACTTTGACGTGCAAGCGGTCGACGCCTCGACCTGATGCGACGATATCGAACCGATACGCGTTATTCGGGAGTGCCGGCAACAGACCGGACTTCGCGACTTGCCAAATATAGTTCGGGTCTCCTTTTGCGACCTCCGCTTGTAGAAGTGGTAAATCGTTCGTCGAAGACAATGGATTTGGGGACAGGTCAACGATATCCGGATTATCCGCTTTAAAGAACGTCTCATCCTCAAGCATCGAATTAAATGAAGCGACTTGCTTTGTCGACAAGTCGTCGAGCTCATACGGTGGGGCATCGATGCGGGCAGAGGCGAACGAAAGGCCGACGCCGTCTCCGAAATCAAGGTCGAACGCAGGGTCTTTCACGCCTTGCGTCTGTTGATACCAACGCCAGTCACTGTTCGCGAAAAGAGTCTTGCCCCACGTGAGAAACGGGTTGGCGGAATCAATCGCTTCGAACGGCTTCCAGTAATAGTCGTCCGGAACCTGGCTGAGGAGCATATCTTTTTGCTCAATCATCTCAATCGTGTCACCTGGACGAATCCACTCAAAGTCGTCGCTATGTCGCTGTGTCGTGAATAGAATCGATTGCTTCCCTTGCTCATATCCAGGCAGTGTCCCATATGTGATGGATCGATCGATTCCGTAAGGCGTCACGATGAGCTGGGGCACGGTCCGGTCGGTGAGCGGGGCGACGACATCGAATAAGGTGAACAGTCCGACTTGTTTCGTCCGGAGTAAGTCACGTTGCGAGGCAAGCATCTCTAAGTTGAACTGTTGACGTTCCTCCATCCCTAAATATTCATCTCGATACGCGAACTGGTTGACACCGAACACTTTGATTAAGTTGCTCGCCTCGTCTGAACGTCCTGTGTCGAGGAGATACTGAAGGAGCGAAAACAGATAGCGAATCGCAGGCGTCGATCCTTCGTGATGGAACACCGTGTTTTCGAGAGAACTATACACATGGAAGTCCCCAGTCGGTTTGACCGACTCACCGAGTGCGGGGTTTTGATTCCATCTCGGTGTCGCAACGCCGGTGATCGGCTGCGTCATCTCATCGGCAACAGGGAACTGAAGCCATTTCCCTTCGACCTCATCTTGGACGGTCGCATATTCTTCAGGCACATTGACAGGCTTATAAAATCCTTCCATATAGACGGTACGATACGGATGAATAAAGAGTGTCAATGCGACAAAGCTGCCGATGAAAAGGATGCCGCGATAGAGCGGTCGGGGAATTGCCTTGGATTGTCTGGCATCGACAATTCCAATCCCAAGTGCGAGCAGTAGACTGTAACTGACAATCAACAGCCCGACAAGTTTATTTGGGTCACGGAACATCGGACCGATCAACGGTGTGTACGTGACGAGCGCGACGAATGCAGTTGCTACCCATTCATATGTCCCGGTCGCAAAGATGATCAGACCGACACCGAGTAAGCCGAAGAACAAGTGAATCGGTCGTTTATAGCTACCGAGAAAACCGATTGCGATGAAGAAGAGCAAGACACCACCCGCTACCCAAAACGTCAACGGTAGTGTATGCAAGTCAAACATCGGCCACCAGTAACTGATTGTATAGAGTACGTTCTCGATGGACGAGTTGCGACTGAACAACATCAACGTCTCGGTGACGTTAATATTATGTTGGGATGCCTGTGCTCCGAATAGAATGGAACCGACATACATAAAGAACCAGTAGCCGTTGAACAAGATAAACACGAATCCGACTGCCGTGATGAGTCGGACATAGTAGAAAATATAAGATTTGAACGGCAACGTCTTCCGTTCGGTCCAAAGCGTTTTGAGCACGATGAGCCCGAGCATGATCCCCATATAAATGGCTGAGAAGAAAAAGTAATGAATCCCGGCCGACATGAACATGAACGTCACAGACAATCCGGTGGCATCAATCCAGATTCTTGGGGAGAGTCGTTTGTCGAACGAGAAGTCTGGATCCAACTGACGGCGGAATTTCGGGTCGAACAAGTTGAAGAAGAGTAGGAGTGCGAACGGGAATAACGCATACCCGCATAAAAGGTAAATGTGTTGGATACGTGTGATGATCCATGGGTTCAACGCATAAAATAAACCGGCGAGCGTGAATGTCATGAGCGTCATCAATTGAAAATGTTTCGTGATATAAATCGAATGGAGTCGTTTGACGAGCGCATACATGCTGAGCGCCGACATAACAAGCAACGATAAAATGAATGATTTGATCAAAAACGGTCCAGATGCACCAAACAATAGACTCAGTCCATAAAGAGGCGCGATAAAGACGAGTCGAGGAACGTTCAACAATGTCGTCGTGCTCCATCGCTCATTCCAGGCACCAAAAATCTCTTCGATATAACGGTCAGACGATAGACCGAAAGCAATATCGCTAAAGACGACCATTCCCGGGGAAAACAGCGGGTACGCATAGACGAATATGCATAACATCATAATCGTCAAGGCGATGAGATCGTAACGGTACGTATGCAGACCGTTTCGTAGAGTGGATAAGATGCGTTGCAAGCCCGATCTGCCTCCTTTCATAACGTATGTCATCTATTTCGCCAAACGTCGGACTATCCCTGTCTAATCAAAAAAGAGACAGCCGATTCCGACTATCTCTTTACGACATGGAGTTAATAGATTGATGAAAACTCTTCCATCAAATTGAACGATATTGAGAAGGGGTCATTCCTGTTTTGTTTTTAAAGAGTTTACTGAAGTACTGCGGATATTCAAAACCTAGTGTGTAGGCAATTTCACTAACAGAATGTGACGTACTAAGAAGCTCGTTTTTGGCTCTATCAATTAACATATAATGAATATGTTCTTGTGCACTTTTCCCTGTTTCTTGCTTCAACATATCAGACAGGTAATCAGGGGACATCCCTATTTTATCAGCACATTGTTTTACAGTTGGAAGACCTAGATCGCTAGCTTTCCCGGAATCAAACCAATCTATGAGGTGAGCTTCAAACATTGATACAAGATCACTATTGTGAGCTGTCCTAGTAATAAATTGTCGACTATAAAATCTTTGGGAATAATTGAACAGTAGCTCTAGCTGTGACACAATGACTTCTTTCGTGAATACATCAATATTACTTGAATATTCTTCTCGAATTTGGTCAACTAATGCACTGATGATACTTTTTTCTTTTTCGGATAAATGGAGAGCTTCATGAACATTGTAGTGGAAAAAGGTATACTCAGACATTTTTTTTGCTAGTTTACTGTGACGTATCAGTTCTGGATGAAAGATCAACGCCCATCCGGAAGAGGTTGTATCATCAGTACTACTCATAGCTTGGTTGGGTCCGACGAACATCATTGACCCTTCACTAAAATCGTAAGTGTTTCTGCCATATTTCAACTGTCCGCAAGGGAAATCTTTTACACTTACCATATAAAAATCAAAAACTGCTAGTCCATCATTCTTTTCATTTGCACCTTCTTGAGGTTGAACATCCTCCCAATTGAAAATACTAATATGAGGATGTTTAGGCGGAGCTAGTCCAAGAAGCTTATGCATTTTACTTATTGATTCGATCCTAACAGTATTCATAATAATTCTCCTGATATGATTTATTTTTTCTTAAAATTCAATTCAAACGATTTTTAACATGGAGACTACCCATATTTATTATTGTGCCAGTTCCTTTAGTAAAGTATCAGCTACTAATTTTCCAAGTTGATCACATGCTCTAGGACTATCCCCGGAGTAGAGTTTTCGATCAACATGTACTGCGCCTTCAACTTTTTTATTAATAAAACTCAAACCTTGTTCAGAAAGTTTTTCACCTTGATACCAAGGTAGTTTTCCAGGCAAATATCCTAATGAAGGTGATTGTCTGTCAACACTGTCTGGGAAAATAGCCATCTTATAACCTCTGTATGGGTGAGGATCACTCGTATTTACTGATGCAGCCAAGAGTGCAGCCGGACCGTGGCAAACAGTGACCATATAACGGTCAGATTGATGAATCCAACGTATGAGTTTCCCAACATGTTCATTCGTTGGTAAACCAACCATCGAACCATGACCACCCGGTAAAAAGAGCGCTACATAGGGGGAGTCATCATTTAAGTCTCCGCGACCAACCATATCTTGAAGTGAGAGTGGTTGATCAAATTTCGAATTCTTTTCTCTCATAAATGCGAGAACTGCATGATCTTTTCGTGGGATCGACCATTGTTCTAGAACTGCCGATGAACCTGTTGGCGTCACTACATCAAAATCAAATCCTGCATTCGTTAAATGCATCAATGGAACCGCAGTCTCTTGAACGTTATTTCCAGTAGAAAATAAAGAACCGTTTTCCATCTTGAAGTAGCGTTCTTCCGTACAGAGCACTAATATTTTTTTATTCCCTTTGTATTTCCCGGCAACACGTTTGTTATGCGTGTAGCCACTTTTTTTATCCACACCTAACAGTATTCCGAGTGGTGAAGGAATAAATCCTCGACCATTTTTTTCTTTAGTTGGGGCAATTCCTAGCGCTTTCTTTACAACTGTTGCCATTGCGACTCCTCCTTGATTATAAACCGTATGATTTTCTCATATACTCTACAAATTGCTCATCTGTTTCACTTGAGTATCGATTTCCCAATGTTGCTCTCGCATCATTTCCGGATATATAGCGCAACTGGTCGCTACCATCTGTTGCTGCTTCCCAAATAACATCCGCTACCTCTTGAGGGTTTTGGTTTCTAGAAGTATCCATATTGGACATTGCTTCTATGAATGACTCTACAAGTGGTTGATATTCCTCTAGACTTTCATCATTTGAAAAAACAAAAGACCTTCCGCTAAAATCTGTATTCACTCCACCTGGTTCAATGAGTTTGACCCGAACACCAAAAAGGCGTACTTCAAAATGTAATGCCTCGGAAAGTCCCTCGACAGCCCATTTTGAACCATGGTATAGAGAACCAAAAGGGAATGCCATTCGTCCTCCGATGGATGATACGTTTACTATTGTTCCATCTTTGTGTTCTCGCATGATAGGTAGTACTTCTTTAATGACTTCAGCTAATCCAAATAGATTTACATCAAATTGTCTTCTTAATACATCCATCGGTGTAGCCTCTAGAGGACCATAAGCGCCATAACCTGCGTTGTTAATCAAAACATCTATTTTTCCAAAATGTTCTACTGTTTCTTTAACTGCACGCTTAATTGATTCTGAATCAAGTAAATCAAGCTTTGTGACAAGAACACCATCTCCTTCAAGGTCGGTGCCATCTTGTGTGTTACTCATTGTAGCCACTACATTCCAACCTTCAGCCTTGAAACGCTTCGCCGTCGCCTTCCCAATACCACTTGACGCACCTGTAATGAAAACTGTTTTTTTCATATAAATCCTCCTTTTAAAAGTCCTATAACATTTCTTTTTATAAAATATTTTCGAAATGACATTTATTTATTCATATTATAATTTAGAAAAAAGTATGGCGTCTTATACGAATCTGATGAACTTCAATACAAATCCAGAATTTCAAATGATTTTCTGTACAACAAAAAGACGCTAATTCTCGAAACGTAAAGAGAATCAACGTCTTTTTAGACATACTGCAATCACTTTTTCGTACCAGTCCAAAAACTCGTTCACATAGGGCGAAGCAGTGCGCGAACGGGGCTTCCGTCGCCTTCGACAATCGGGAGAGGGACGGCGTTCAAGTCATAATCTCCCGGCAAGATGTCGTCTAGGACGAGCCCTTCTAATATATGGACGCCATTTCGTGCTAACGCATGATGGGCGCTCATCTCTTTGCTGTCAATCGCATCAACGGATGGCAAATCGAGTCCAATCAAGAAAATCCCTAGTTCCCCGAGGCGATCGGCAAGAGACGGCGTCAGTTCAGGAATCGTCTCTGGAAAGACGCGTTTATCTGGCCAACCATCTGTCTTCAAAATGAGACGTTCGACCCCGGTCAAGTCATGACCGTCCAAGTCAGAAGCTTCAATTTTAGACTTATGCGGCAGATGAATGACGCGTGCCGGACCAATATAGAGGGAAGGGTCGAGGTCGATGACGCGTTTTCCGTGATCATCGAAGTGGAAAGGTGCATCGATATGTGTCCCGACGTGTAAACTCATCGTCACTTTCCCGACATTGACCGAACCGCTCTGTGCCATCGGCCAAGCAATCTCGTACGAAAACTTCGTGTCTCCCGGCCATGTCGTCACGTCGGCATGAAGCGGTTGTGATACATCAATCCATGTCATTTCGTTCAGCTCCTCTTATAGTGATGTCCGGACCGTCCAAAGCTCAGGGAAGAAACGATGGTCAAGCACGCGGCGTAAGTAGTTCACGCCAGACGAACCGCCTGTCCCCATTTTCTGTCCGATGATTCGTTCCACAGTACTCATATGATTGAAGCGCCACATCTGTTGCTGGCTACCGATATCGAGTAGCTTTTCACCTAATTCATATAAGTCCCAATACGTCTCGACGTCTCGATAGACCTCGACCCACGCCTTCTCGACACTCTCGTTCCATTCCCAATCCTGTGTGACATCCCGTTCGAGCACGCTCGCATCAATCGACAGACCACGGCGATGCATTTCACGGACGGTCACATCATAAATGCTAGGGGCTTGAAGCGAGCCTTCGAGCAGTGGATACAGCTTTTCATCATGCGCATAAACACTGAGTGTGCGCGCGTTTTTAAAACCGAGCGCAAATTCGATTTGTCGGTTCTGGTAGGACTGAAAACCGGATGAAGAGCCGAGCTCGTCCCGGAACTCCAAATACTCTGCCGGAGTCAACGTCGCAAGGACGCCCCATGATTGGATCAGTTGCTGCTGAATCTTCGAGACACGGGCGAGCATCTTGAATGAGCGCTCGAGTTCTCCGTTCGTGATAGCGGTCGTGGCCGCCGTCAATTCATGCAAGATGAGCTTCATCCATAACTCACTCGTCTGATGGATGATGATAAACAACATCTCATCATGGTGGTCGGAAAGACGATGCTGACTCGACAAAATTGGGTCGAGCTGAAGGTAGTCACCGTACGACATGTCTTTCGAGAAGTCAGTTTGAATCGTTTTTTCCACTTTATGTTCCATACGTTCACTCATGTCGGTTCCCCCTTATGCGACCACTTCACGGACGTTCTCGAACGCCTCATATTCTTTGTCATCCATGATTTTCTTCAACGTTACAATCACGTCATACACATCGGTGAACGTGTTATACAGTGCGACCGGTGCGAGACGGATGATATTCGGTGCCCGGAAATCTGGGATGATATGATGTTTCTTCAATGCTTTACAGATGCGTGCCGCCTCTGGGTGCTCAAGGCTCAAATGGGCACCGCGTTGACGTGTGTCCGTCGGGCTGCCGATAAAGAATCCGTGTGGTGCCAGCATGTCTTCGATCAAATCTATCATATACGTCGTGAGTGCGAGCGATTTTTGACGAATCGCTTCCATTCCGACCTCATTAAACATCTCGAGAGCGCCAAGTTGCGGAGCGAGACTCATGACGTGTGGCGTCCCGATTTGGAACGCACCGGCATGCTCAGCCGGTGTCATCGTATGGTCCATATCAAACTGTTTGTCTTTGCGTGAACCGAACCATCCAGCGAGTCCCGGTGCCGTGCCGAAGTGACGTTCATGTACGAATAAACCGCCTACCGTTCCTGGACCACCGTTCAAATGTTTGTAGTTGCACCAGTAAGCGAAGTCGACACCCCATTCATGGAAGTCGTGAGGGATGGCGCCGACGGAGTGACAAGCATCGAATCCAATTAAAATATCGCGTTCGTGTGCCGCTTTCGCTAGGCGAGGCATATCTAAAATTTGACCACTCCGATACAGGACGGTCGGTAACACGATGAGCGCAATCTCGTCGGTCATTGCGGCAATCAAATCGTCCTCTACTAAGAAGCGCCCGTCCAGACTGTCCACTTGAACGAGATGTTCTGATGGGTCGAGCCCGCGTAGTTCGAGCTGACTCTTCAAAGCATAAATATCAGACGGGAAGGTGAGGGCGTCTGCCAAAATCTTCGTACGCTTGCCTTCTGGCTTAAAGAAAGAGGCGACGAGTTGATGCAAGTTCACCGTCGTCGAACCGGTGACCATAACTTCTTCCGGCTTTCCACCGATGAGCGGCGCATTCAGTTCGGCCAACTCTTCGGACAAGTTGAACCAAGGGTGACGCCCCGACATCCAACCGTCAATCCCGAGTTCTTTCCAGTCTGCAAGCGATTCAAGGAGTGTGCGCTCGGCTCGTTTTGATAAGAGACCGAGTGAATTCCCATCCATATAAATCCCGTCTTCCGGTAAATAAAACTCTTTCCGATACGATGCGAGCGGGTCTTGTTTGTCTAGTTGTTGTGCGTAAGCACGTGTGAAATCTTTCATGTCCCCATTTTCCCCCTTTTAAAGCTGTGTACGTTGTCAAAATCGTAGCAATCGGACATAAGGAAGTCAATAAACAACGAGGTACAGCAAACTGTTATAGATGTTTCATCGTGTTTTGAATAGGCAAATCGGGAAAAGGGACAAAGAGGAGGGAATGCTATGAAATTGATTGCAATTGATTTAGATGGGACGCTGTTATCGCGCACCGGTGTGATTACAGAGGCGAACCAGGAAGCGATTCGTCGTCGGCAAGAGGATGGTGATATCGTCGCGATTTGTTCAGGACGCTCCATCCATGATATCGAGGAACTGTTGAAGCGAAGTGACCTCGTCTGTCCGATTTTGTCAGGTAACGGAGCAATCGGCTTTTATGAGAACGAGCGAATTTACTATCATGCGATGGACCAAACAGTTGTAGACGAGCTATGGGAGATTGCGAAGGCGGACGATGCGTACGTCGAATTTTATACAAATGCGGGAGTGAAGGTGCTCCGTTCGGGAAGCGACTTACTCAAGCGGGAACTTGATGAAGTATTGCCGCATGATCAATCGTTCACCCGTGAATGGGCAGAACGTGAGATTGAGATTCAAAATGAGCAATTCGGTCTGACGTATATGGATTCGATGGAAGACATCGACTTTGCACGAGATGAGGTGTACAAGGTGTTTGTCTACTCGTTCGATCGCCAAAAGCTACATCGTTTGCGCAAAATCTATGAACCACGGAACGATATTTTAATTACCACGGCGGGGTGGACGAAAATTGAGATTGGACACCCACATGCGAGTAAAGGGGCAGCATTAAAACAGCTAGCGGAACATTATCAGATTTCGATGCGTGATGTCGTCGCAATCGGAGACAATTTGAACGATGTGTCGATGTTTGAAGTGGCAGAGACGAGGATTGCGATGGGGAATGCTGTGGACCCGCTAAAAGATTTGAGCACACATATTACAAAAGATGTGGAAGAGGACGGGGTCGCTTACGCCCTGACGCATTATGTGTAAACAGGATTATGGAGAAATCGTGAACGAGGGTTGAACCACGCTTAAAACGGATATTGTATACATGTAACCATTCACTTTCTGAAATGAGTCGGGGAACGGGTAGGCACTTTCGTCACCTGTAGCTGATGGCAGAAGGCGGATGGGAAAGTCCATGTGAACGTGAATCGTGTATTCCAAACGATGATGCGTCGGCCTCTGCTTGCCATCCGAGCAAGCATACCAGACAGACTGTTTGTATAAGGAATTCCACATGATCCGCGTCAGAAGTGGACATCATAGGTGCCAAGTCCTGCCGTGCCCATTCAATCAAAACGGTCTACGAGTCACTTGTTCGATTTCATTTCGTTTGATGGAAGACGACTAGTGAGCCAATAGACAACGAACCGATTCGAATGATGCGTCACGCTGGCTTGGACATCTCTAGTCGAACCAAATCATAGATGGGACGGTCAATCGAGCGGGGCTTGGTTGGATGAAAGTCCGGGGACTAGAGAATCAAGAAAAGCGCCGAGTGAGGGCGCTTTTCTTGTGGTATCCTATGGGAGGAATGCAATCGATGGAGGGATGACATGCCAAAGCTATATTGGTTCGGGACGTTCCTTAGTGGAATGATTCTATTGACGACGGGAACGATGGAAGGTCTTTACCGTCTCCTCCCGATCGGGCTGATGGCCATCGCGGTCATCGGCTATCTCATACAGACTCGATTCGAGCAAAAGAAGCGGCGCCCTTGATTGGGTGCCGCTTCTCTTTATAGGGATTCGAGTAAACGTGTCATCACGTCATCGATTTCTATTTGCAGTGCATCGACTTGTTGCTGTAGCGCCATCAACTCATCAAGGTCGTTCAATTCGTTCATCTGCTCAAGCAATGCCTGATGTTCCGCCTCTAATTGAGTCAAATGAGCTTCTTCGTTCATTTTAGATGAAGCAGATGTCGTCTGCTTCACTGATTTGGATGGTTTGACGGGTTCCGCTTTCGATTCCTCTTTTGGTTCTTGTCCCCGTTTTTCGAGGGCATAGGCGACGTTGCCTTCAAATCGTGTCGTCGTCCCGTCAAGCCAATACGTGATCGGGAACAGCTTATTTAAGAAGTAACGATCGTGGGAGACGGTGACGACCGTTCCAGGGAATCGTTCGAGCGCTTCTTCAAGCGCCTCTCTCGATTCGATATCGAGGTGGTTCGTCGGCTCGTCTAGGACGAGGACATTGATTTCTTCATGGACGAGGATGGCGAGCATAAGTCGCATCTTCTCACCACCGCTCAAATTTGAGACAGGTTTAAACACGCTCGGTCCGTAGAACAAAAACTGGGCGAGGAGGTGTCTCGCTTTTCCTTCATCGACTGCAATCCGGTCTCGGAATGCTTCGATCAACCGATGTGATTCATCGAACGTGATATGTTGCGACAAATAACCGATTTTGGCTTGGTCGGCGCGCCTTACGGTTCCGGTTTGCGGCATGACTTCACCGAGTAACATCTTCAAAAGTGAAGATTTCCCACTCCCGTTCGGTCCGACGATGGCGACACGTTCCCCATGCCCTGTATAAAAGTGCACGTCTTCAAATAAGGGACGGTCATAGACGAGTGTCACATCACTCACTTCGAAGACGTCACGTCCGGTCCGACCGTTCGTCGTGAAGTGGATGTTCGGTTGGTCGGCTTCGAGTTGTGGTTTCTTGATTCGTTCAATCCGTTCGAGTGCCTTTTCCATCGATTTGGCGCGACGATAAAATTTTTCGTTCGGTGGATGACCTTCGTTGGCCCATTGGCGCAATTGCCGAATCGTTTCTTTCATCTTTTTAATCTTCTTTTGTTGCTCGGTATACGCATGGAACTGGTCGAGTAGCTGTTTTTCTTTTTGTGCGACGAAATCCGTATAGTTGCCAGGATAACTCGTCAATTCCCCGTCTTCACATTCGACGATTCGCGTAGCAACCGCATCTAAGAAGACTCGGTCATGAGAGACGATGAGGAGCGCAGAGGCGTAATCCTGTAAATAGGATTCGAGCCACGTCATCGCTTCTAAATCCAAATGGTTCGTTGGTTCATCTAAAATGAGTAGCTCCGGCTCTTGAAGAAGCGCCAAGGCGAGACCGATTTTCGTTCGTTCCCCACCGCTCAACGTATCGAACGGTTGGTCCACGAATGAGGTCAGCTTTAGCCCGTCGATCATCGCACTGATTTTTGATTCGTAGACGTATCCGCCCGCATGTTCGAATTGTGCTTGGACGGTACCATACGATTCGAGAAGACGTTCGAGTTGTTCAGACGTCGCCATCTCCTGCTCGAGACGAGACATCTTCTCGCGAAGACGAAGCACGCCCTCGAAGGCAGTAAGGAGCACGTCGCGTCCGCTATGACCGGGATAGTCGGGAAGTTGGACTAAATAGCCGATGGAGAGTCGCTGCCGACGGTAAATTGTGCCGGCATCATGCTCTTCAGAGCCGACAATCATGCGTAACAGCGTCGTTTTGCCACTTCCGTTTCGGCCGACGAGCCCGACTCGTTCATGTTCGTTTATCAATAAATTCGCATCTGTGAGAACGGCGTGACCGCCATATTGTTTTTGAATGTGTTGAAGATCAATCAACATAATAGGTTCCTCCTAAGTTAGGGCCTATCAAAAAAACCGAGCGCAAAGAAGCGCTCGGTTTAGAGAGAGAGGCGCTTTGTCGTATATTCAGCAATGTCTAAAAAAGGACAGACGGGTCCCTTGATTAAGCGACATCGTGAAAAATCGCACGCAAAATGTACAAATGTTCAGTTGTCCAATGCGTACGTCCGACAAATTTCACCTTTCTCCCTCCTTTCCATTTATCTATGTCTTGATTGTAAGCGTTTTTCATACAGCTGACAACGAAAATAGAGGAAATCGAAGCGATGACGTCGTATATAGTCGCCATTGAGGGGGACGAGAGCATGAGGAAAGAATGGTTAGGGGCACTCAGTTTAACACTTGCGGCGAGTATATGGGGCGGGATGTATGTGGTCAGTAAGTATGCGCTCGCCTATATCGAACCGTTCACGTTCGTCTGGTTACGATATGCGGTCGCATTTACCGTGTTATTCGTTGTCTGGCTTCGGTTTGGACGGGAATCGATTCGGCGGACGGATTGGAAATGGATCGGACTCGTCGGTGTCATCGGGTATGTCGCCTCGATTTCGTTTCAATTTATCGGGACGAAGCTATCGGATGCGCATACCGGATCTCTCGTGACCGCAGCGACGCCGGCGTTCATGGTCTTATTCGCTCGAATTTTGTTGAAGGAACGATTGACCCCAGTCAAAATCGGGGCGCTCGGACTGGCGACGGTCGGTGTTCTCATTGTGGTTGGTTGGGAAGGGGAAGGGACGTATCGCATAGGTAGTTTTATACTCGTATTAGCCGCCGTGACGTGGGCGCTCATGTCTATCTATGTAAAAATCGGAACACAGACTTTATCGACGTTGACGCTCACGACGTTTGCGATTGGAGTCGCCTGGTTGTTGATGACCCCTTTGATGAGTATGGAGGTCATGCAAAACGGCTTTCCGGAATTGAATGGTGTTCTTTGGCTCAGTGTCCTGTATATCGGTATCGTATCGACGGCAGGGGCGTTCTTCTTTTGGAACAAAGGACTTGAGTTGATGGATGCGAGTGTCGGGTCACTCTTTTTCTTCTTTCAACCATTGGTCGGAGGGACGCTCGGATGGCTCGTCTTGAATGAGACGCTTCATCTGAATTTCTTTATTGGTGCCGGTTGTATCATGACGGCCGTGACGTGGTCGACGCTCGCGGAACGACGACAACAGTTGTCGGTTTCAGAATGAAATCTTTGACCACGAAACGGTCGCCCTCATGTTGAGAGGGCGACCGTTTTTGATTAAAAACCGCGATGCTCGAGCTTGTCTTGTTCGCGTTTCATTTCGAGTTGGAGACGTTGGATGGCAAGTTTCTCTTCCTCAATTTTCAAACGACGTTCTTCGACACGGGCTTCTCTCGTTTTAATAATCGTGTTGGCACCGACCGACGAAACGACGATCACCATGACCATAATGTAGAAAAAGAAATCCATATGTAGCCCTCCTCTATTTGATTAGATTTGTGACAAGTCGCTGTGTCTCGAGGGCGACACGACCGTCTGTTTGAATCGGCGTATCATCGATGAGCGCAGAAAGGAAGTGGTCGATTGCCCCTTGGAATCCTCGCTGGGTGAGTGTCGTGTCCCACGATCCAAATGTTTCGACTTCATGTCGTCCATCTTTGAAGCGATGTAACGAGATCATCTCATCCACAGACAATCGCTCTCCGTCACGAACGATGGAGACGTGCTCATGGTTCGCGCCGGCCGAGCGATGCATCGATGTCGTGTGCATCCCATGCTCATCTTGCCAAACGTGGCGGGCGAAGCGGAGTTCCTGTTTGGCATTGACCTCGACTTGACCAGAAACAAGTCGAAGCTCGTTTCCGGCGAGGAAGCGTAACGTATCGACGACATGTAGATAGTCGTCAAGTAGCGTGAACGTCGCATCATGAGGACCGATGCCGTCCTCTCGATGTTTCACCACATCAATCATATGCGCAGGTGACTCCTGTTGGAGACGTTTGTACATCGGGGCGAAGCGTCGATTGAATCCGACCATCAACTTGCGACCGAGCCGTTCGGCTTGCTCGACGAGTTGTTCCGCCTCATCCAATGTTGCTGCGAGCGGCTTATCGACATACACGTCGATTCCGTGCTCTAGTAAATACGATACGACGTCATAATGAGTTTCAGTCGAACTATGTACGAAGGCCGCATCGACCGATGAGGTGAGTTCACTTAGCGTATCGAACGAGGTCATCCGATACGTTTGGCAAATGCTCTCCCGTTTAGATTTATTCGGAGAAAAGGCACCGACCACGTCAATACGTGGGTGGTTCGCGAGGATCGGTACATACGCTTTTAGGGCAATGTTACCAAGTCCGACGATACCGATTTTAAGTTTTCCCATCCTATCCACTCCTTTGGTCCATCATAACAAAAAAACCGGACGGCAGATGCGTCCGGTTAGGGAATTATAAACTCGCACTTAAGACGATTTCACCTTGTGGTGTCTCATTGCCGCGATTCGGTTCTTTCGTGACGGCGACCGTATCCCAGTCGACGTCGACTTCATCCGAGTCGAGCGTATAGATAACCGTTCCGTTGCCTTTATCGTCTGTGACAAAAGCACCGGTCGGGATTGGGGCGTTATCTTTTAACAGCCACACTTGATACACTTCATTGTCGTCGAGCGAGGATAAACCGTTTGTTTGGACAATCAATTGAGTCGTACCATCTTGTTCTGCAAGATAAGCAGTCCCTTCAGATTCACCCTCCAATCGAATCGTTTCAGTCAGTGCGATGCCAGGTGAATCGGGTTGATTAGTGAGCAAATACCCGTTTCCAATTAAAGAGAGAAGGAGCGCTGCCGCGAGTGTGACCATTCCCCAGACAGGTACTTTCCGTTCTCGTTTTGTTTTGAAAGGTGTGACAGGTGGAACGGAATCAGATGTCACAGAAGATGTCACAGGTTCATTGTCTTCTTCTTCGAATACACGATCGAGGACACGTGCTTTCATGCCTCGGGGTGGTTCAATCGGAGTAGACAAGAACGCGACGCCACCGACGAGTGCTTCGAGTTGTTCGAGCTCTTCTTGACAGTCTTTGCACGAAGCCAGATGTTGTTCAAATTTCGCTCGCTCATCTTCTGATAGATGTTGGTTGAAATAGTCAATCAATTGGTCGCATGCGTTCATTGTTCTACCTCCTTTCCGATGAATTCATGGGATAACTGTTTCCTCAGTTGCTTCAGCGCCAGTCGAATCCTTCCTTTCACTGTACCAAGCGGGATGCCACACGCGTCAGCGATCTTTTGCTGACTTAACCCTTGGAAGTACATGAGTCGGACGACTTGCTGTTGTTCGGCCGGAAGTGTCGCCATGGCCGTCTCGATTTGAGCGCGTTCTTCTTGCCATTCCACTTCTTTTTCAACGGATGGTGAGTCAGAAGGGATAGCCTCGGCGTAAGATTCATCTAATTGTAAATCAGGTTTACGCTTTCGAATCAAGTCGATGGCCACGTGGCGGCTCATCGTAAAGAGCCAAGACCTGAATTTGCCTTTCGAGTCATCATAGACGCCACCGCCGCGCCACAACTTGATAAATACTTCTTGCATGGCTTCTTCGGCTAAATCGCGATCCTTTGTCAGCTGTAGAACAAAGGCGTATAAAATTCGCTCATACCGATCATACAATATTTCGAGCGCTTCTTTGTCCTTTTGTCGGACACGCTCGTATAATTCTAAGTCAGTCATAACATACTCCTTTGCGCAGAAGGGATGTCCCTTGTATTGATCTAACGGACAAAATAGAAAAATGGATGACTATTTTGTGTGACTATTTATTGAACATGTTGATGATTGGCTTGGAAGTCTCGTATAAATGAACAATCGTAATTTCTCTAAAAAGGTATAGGTGATGGCGCTCAGTCCTACCGCTGTCACGAGCATCAATCCGATAGCAATCAAGGGAGAACTGACCGTTATCCAAAAGAAATAGGATCGAATGCCGAGTAGAAAAGCGAAAACAATGAAAATTCCTGTAATCAGGCTACTCACTTGGCAATATACTTGAAAGATACGTTGAATCATAAGATGCCTCCTCTGTTTCATTGTACTATAGGAGAAAGAGAAAACGATAAGGAGACGATACGATGAAGCGATTTACGAATGAAGGAAACATACTCATTTGTTTTGACTTTGATGAGACTTATTTTCCTCATGCATGTACGCCAGCTCAATTGGCATCCGTGCGTCGTCTTGAAGATTTTCTAGAGCGACATTCCTCCAAATTTTCGACAATGTGGGTGACAGGAAGCTCTCTGGCGTCATTACATAAAAAAGTAAAACGGGCGAATCTTCGCTTTTGGCCACATCGAATTGCTTCGAGTCTTGGGACGGAGCTCTATCGAATCGGTTCGGACGGGACGTTTGTTGAAGATAGGATGTATCAACAGTCGTTCCCGAGCGATTTTGTGTCTCGAGTGGAACGTATCGTGTCACAAGTCGAACAAATGAGGATCGGTCTGGAAGAACAGCCAGGGAATGGGACAAGTCCTTGGATTCGGAGTTATTACATACGTCATCAACAATGGAAATGGAGAGAAGGCGTCCAAGTGCTAGCTGATGAAGAGGGCATTGCTGTCAATATTAGTCGATGCAATCCGAAAGCGGGTGACCCTGCTGATGCATTCGATGTCGATTTTTATCCGAAGCATGCGGGGAAAGTATCAAGCCTAGAATATGTATACGCCACTGCTTCCTTTTTACGAGAAGATACGTACGCTTTTGGTGACAGTGGGAACGACATTGGCATGTTGAAACATGTGGGGAACGGATATTTAGTGAACAATGCAACCGAACAAGCAAAACGAATGTATTCAAAGGTGACAACAAAATCTTATGCGGAAGGTATTTTAGATGTGCTAGAAACGGATGTTTCTTCTTTCATATGATGCAAAATTTGTTCTAACGAACGCATAAGGGTTGCACGCACTGTTTCTGTATGAGGTTCGAAGTTGAGGCGTTGTTGCCAGACGCGACAAAATAAGTCGGTTAAAGCCGCCTCAGCAGTCGCGGGATGATGATTTAGATGAAGCGCATATCGATAGAGAAGATTTTCATAGCGGGCATATAAATGTTCTAGGGCTTGTCGATTTTTTAAACGAATTTGATCGATTAGGCGCTCGTCGAGTGTAGGAAGCATATGCAACTCCTTTCGCATGGAATGAGGATTCAACAGTAAAAAAGAATAAGGAACTTTACTTAGATAAAGCATCCTTTTTCTTATTTCACTAATTTGAGGTCATTCAAACAAAAAGAATGTCAAAATATACGGTTGAATATGCAACCTACTTCTTCCATTTAGAACGTGTGATAACAATTCGGACAAGTCTGTGCATCTCCTGGAGCACGTTTAAACGACGTTTTGCACTTCGGACAAGTGACGGTCTCACTCTGTTGATTAAACAAACTGCCACGGTTGAATAGAATATTGCGAAGGTTCGGTAACGCGAGTGCGGCGAAAATCATCGCGCCGAATAAAAAGACCGCTAAAATCAGTAACAAAACATAGGTCATGGTCTTCTTTCCTTTCTTGTTGAATTTCCTTCATCATAATCGAAATTTGAGTAAGCGAACAGCTTATCCATAGAAACAAGAACGAATGTTCTGTATAATGGAGTTAAAGGAGGGGAAAGCAGGATGAGAGAAGAATTGTTACGATGGATGCGTTCGGGTCTGGTCACGGAGATGGTATATGTGGATCGACATGGGGCGTTTTCAAAACGGCGGGTCAAATTGATTAAAATGCAAGGGGAACATGTCGTGGCGTGGGATTTGAATAAACGGGCTAGACGAACGTTTCGAATCGAACAAGTTCTTGCCTGTCTTCCTATCAACGAACGAGTGAGAAAGCGGAAGGTGGAGATTGGATGATTGCCTTACCGAAATTAGCTGCACCAGTCCGAAGAGCTCTGGCGTCAAAAGGAATCGAGTCCTTAAATCGACTGTGTCACTATACGCGTCATGAGGTGGAAAATTGGCACGGAATCGGACCGAATGCCATCAACATCCTACAAATGGAGTTAACCAAACATCATCTCGCATTCAAAGAAGAGAAACCTAGTACGTGAAAGTGACGTCTAGGTTTTTTTCGTGAAGTGATTGCTTTTCATTGAAAACGGGAAGTAATATATTTGTCATCTCAATTGCCGTTAAAATCTAGTAACATGACGATAAGGTTTATACACCTAGCGACACCCATGAGAAAGGACGTACACAGCATGAGAACGAAACGTTTATCCGCCATTTTACAAAATGAGATGGATGACATGAAGCTTGATCCATGGGTGACCGGAGTCGAAACAGACTCCAGGAAGGTCAGTTCAGGGAATGTCTTTATTTGCATTCGCGGCTACACGGTCGATGGACACAAGTTTGCGGAAGACGCCGTGGCCAATGGTGCGAGTGCGGTCATCTCAGAATATCCACTCGATCTCGATGTACCGAATGTGGTTGTTGCCGATACGAAGCAGACGGCAGGAGCGGTTGCGAGTGTTTTTTATGACCATCCGTCTCATCGGATGCGCATATATGGTGTGACAGGAACGAATGGAAAAACAACAACAGCGACACTGACATACGATTTATTACGTCTTTCAGGACAACGCGCCGGAATCGTCAGTACGATTGGCGCTCGTTTTCTTAATCAGACGATTGAAACGGCCAATACGACTCCAGAAGCCGTCGTCTTACATCGTATTTTAGCGGATATGGTCGATGCTGGTGTCACGGATTGTGTGCTTGAAGTGTCATCACATGCGTTGATGGAAGGCCGCGTGGCCGGAATCCATTTTCATGCAGCCGCCTTTACAAACTTGACGCATGATCATTTAGACTACCATCGTTCGATGGATGAATATGCCCGGGCGAAGGCGCGATTGTTTGAACAGGTAGAAGTGACGAATGGTGATGCGATCGTGTTAAATGCGGAAGACCAGGCTAGCCGAGTGATGGCTGAGTTTGCACCGACGCGCCGAGCCATTATGTATAGCACGAGAGAAGAAGTAGAAGCCGATATTCAAGTCATTTGGCGAGAGGATACGGTTCTTGTTCATATGAAAGAATTTAAGCTAGAAGTACCCGTGCGATTTATGGGTTCGTTCAATGCGGCGAATTTGGCAGCAGCGATTGGACTCGTCTCGACTTCTGATATGGCGCTTCGAAAGATTGTCTTGAATGTACCAGGACTGACGTTACCAAAAGGACGTCTTGAGCGCCTCGACACAGAGGATGCCGAAATCTATATCGATTATGCCCACACCCCAGACGGTTTAGAGAAGTGTTTGTCCACGTTACAACAAGACGATGGGTCTCTCGTCGTCGTCTTAAGTGCGGCAGGAGACCGGGACCCGACGAAGCGTCAAGATATGGGGCGCATCGCGAGTCAATATTCGAACGAGGTCATCGTGACCGTGCATGACGTCCGTATGGAGAACCCGAAACAAATCGTTGATGATTTAGTAAAAGGACTTCAGCCGAACGTGAATTACGTGACGTTTGAAGCGAGAGAAGATGCGCTTCGCCATGCCGCGATGCAAGCATTAAAAGGGAAGCGAGTCGTTGTCGTCGGTAAAGGACACGATCACGTCGAGCGGATTGGTCGACATTCGATCCCATTCAATGAATCGGATATTCTCTTGGAAGAATTAAAAAAACAAAAAGGGCAGGAACCTGCCGTTTAACAAAACGATGACGTTTGTCATCGTTTTTTAATGTGTGAATACCATCAAGGAAGGCAATACATACTAGTGTAGTAGAATTGAAGGAGGAGAACAGACATGTCAGTTTTGTACAAAGAATTTACAAATGATGAAGAAGTCGTAACCGCCGTTCAATCGATGAAATCAAATGGGATAGATGAATCCAACATTTACGTCATCACACATGACGATGACAGAAGTAAACGTGTTGCGGACAACGCGGGTGCGAACACGGTTTCGGCAAGCGATGTCGGCTTGGGGACAGCCGCTAAAAACATGTTCCGGAAAAAAGGGGACGAACTTCGCGCAGAGTTCCAGGAACTTGGCTTCACGAAAGAAGAGTCGGAACGTTTAGAAGAAAAGTTAGATCAAGGAAAAGTGCTCGTCGTTGTGAAAGACGCACCGGCCGGCTTTACGATCTGATTCCACACCATGGAGAATAGAGAGAAAAGAGGCTGAATCGCTCGCGATTCAGCCTTTTTTGATGTGGTTAGCGTAAACGGACAACGGTGCGACCGCTCAACTCGCCGCGCATCATCGCCTCTGCGTGACGTGGGACATCGTGTAACGGAATCTCATGGATCATGTCGTTCAACACTTTCGGATCGATGAGTTCTTCAAGGCGTTCCCATGCGTTCGTACGGCGTGTCATCGGCTGCATGACCGAATCGATTCCAATCAGTTTCACCCCGCGTAGGATGAACGGATAGACGCTCGTCGGTAAATCTGCTCCTCCGACGAGACCGCATGCGGCGACCGCACCCTCGTAACGTGTTTGGCTTAAAATGTTGGCGAGGGTATTCCCGCCGACCGAATCGATGGCGGCATCAAAACGTTGTTTCGCCAGTGGACGAACCGGTCCTTCTAATTCGCTTCGGTCGATGATGGTCTCGACACCGAGTGAACGTAAGTAAGGTGAATCTGTTTTACCAGTAGAGGCGACGACGTGATAGCCAAGACGGCGAAGCAACGTGATGGCGAAGCTCCCAACTCCACCCGTCGCGCCTGTGACAAGCACTTCTTCACCCGGACGAACACCGGCATGCTCGAGTGCGTCAATGGACAACATGGCGGTGAGTCCTGGCGTTCCGATTGCGATGGCGTCCCTCATATTCATCCCTTTTGGTAATTTGACGAGCCAGTTACCAGGCACTTGGGCGTATTGACTGAAACCGCCGAAATGACGCTCTCCGATTCCGAAACCAGTGGCGATGACCTCATCGCCGACTTTGATGTCGAGATGGTCCGATTCGACGACGGTGCCTACGAATTCACAACCTGGAATGAACGGGTAATGGCTCACGATTTTACCTGATGACGTTAATCCGAGTGCGTCTTTATAATTCAATGCGGAGTAGTGAACTTCCACCAAGACGTTCCCATCCTCTTCTTTTGGAAGCACGTCAGCTTTTACTTCTTTCACTTCGGCATGAAGGTGTTCATCGTGCTGGTCGAGCACGAGTGCTTGGAATGACTCATTCATCTGCATAACCTCTTTTCCTATGGATGTTCTCACTCTAAGACTCTTTCCCGTACAAAATAAAATATATGCACGAATCTTTAGGGGGAATCGGGTAGAGAGTGGTACAATAGAGGGGATTCAAATTGCGTAAGGAGGAATGTAGTATGCGGCACGATGACTATGAGTTTGACGATGTAGAAGTAGAAGAAGGCGAATTGTTCAACGTATACGATATTCTCCCGCCAGACGGAACAATCCTCGAGATGGCAACCGCTGAAGAAATGGTTCGGGCGGCCGAATTAGAAGCGAAACACCATGCGCTTCAACGACTTCAGGACTCAAACTTCCAGCTATCAGGTGTTTCGTTTAAAGAACTCCTGACAGAATTTGAACGGTTTGAGCAAGAGTCAATGGAGTTTTGGACAGGGGTATATAACCGGTTACGCATTCCTTGGGCGTGGACGATTCGAATCGATGTGGCCAATGGACCGATTCACGTCGTGAATGATCGCGATATTTTTATCGACGAAGATGACTTTGAAGAATATGATGTCGACGATTTATTAGATGAATACGAAGAAGACTGAATCAAAAACGTCTTTCCCTCATTCAGATGGGAAAGACGTTTTTTTGTCGTGAAACAGGTCGCTACGTACTCGGGCAAGCTCAGTTGCTCCGAAAAACAGTCCGACACTACACAATAGTGCGACCCCGCTCACCATCGCCCCGACGACAGCGGTATCCCCGATCATCGTGAACGACATCGTTAAACTGAACAAGCCAAATAACAGTAATCCTCCGGCAATGGTCTTCATCATGATCCACCCTTTCACATGTCTATGAAAGTAGTGTAGACGGTTTATCGGCAGTAGGGTGGTTTTATTTTTGACCAGGTAAATTATTTGATTAAGTCATAAATCGAATACGTCTTGCCATTTTCAAGGGGACGGTCAATCAACTGTTCGGCGAATACACGCGCGACCGTCTCGGGAGAACGTAGGCGTCCTTCTGTTTCGTATGAACGGAACTGTTCGAGGTCCGCGAACGCCTCTTCCGAAGAAGAACGAATCTCCGCTTGCATCGACGTATCCATCACACCGGGATTAAAGAGCGCCGCGCGATGCGGTGTACCGTCGAGTTCAAGTGCCAGCGTTTCCGTGAAATGGTCGAGTCCAGCTTTCGTACCACAGTACGCGCTCCAACCTGAAATCGGACGTTTGGCCGCACCAGACGTCACATGAATCAACTCGGTCGGTTTGTTAAAAGAGAGGACCGCATTCGCTAACAGCATCGGCGCGAGTAAGTTGGCGTGAACATGCGCCGTCACTTTCGTCCCATCCAACTGTCCGACACGATGAATCGGTTCGATCCATGCTGCATTTTGAACGAGAAGGATTGAATCGGCACTCTCGAATAGCGGAGTGATTTCTTCGATGGCTGTCTCGATTCCTGAGACGTTTGAGAGATCCACAGAACGTTGTTCGAACGTGACGTCTTCTGCCTGTGAGCGTGAGAGTCCGACAACTTCGTAACCTCGAGATTGTAGTTCTTGGGCGATGGCACGACCGAGACCACGCGATGCCCCAGTGACGAGAGCGAGTTTCATATATATTCCTCCTATTCGTGAATGGTTTTCCGAAACCCGTAAAACGGACGGAATCGTAGTTTTTCATAGTATGTGTGCGAAGATGAGCTCGCCAGCATTTCAAGACGCGTTTCGGGGTATAGCGCATGGACATGTTGGAGAATCTGTTCACCAAGACCACGTTTTCGATAGGCAGAAGCGACCAATAGTTCACACACATATAGACTGACTGTCGTATCGGTCAATCCACGCAAATAAGCGATAATCTCCCCATGATCAGACTCCATGACGTAGGTGACGTTCGATTGACGCCACGCTTCACGGGTCAATTCATGTCGTTCAACGAGCTGAGTCCAACCCTCATCACGATTGAGTCGCTGGATGTGTTCAAAATCTTGTGAGACATATGGACGGACCTTCATTCGAATTTCTCTCCAATCTGTGTTTCGATTTGCTTCATCACGTCGAACGCGCCATCGGACTGATTGGCACATACGACAGAAATGATATCGGTTTCCGGATAGTAACCGGAATGAAAACTGACACCCGGGTCATATCCCATTACATGATATTTAAAGATATCCCCTGTCGCATGATGCTGAATCCAAAGTCCATATCCATAGCTCCCACCTCGGTCATTGACGGTGACGTGTGGTGTGAGGAGGCGCGCCGTGGAAGACGCATCAAGAAGTTGATGTGAAAGCAATGCCTGCCAAAATCGGGTCATGTCTTGAACGGTCACAAAAGCCCCACCGTCTGCTCCGCCCTTAATTGGAATCGCATATTGATTCGTACGCCACGTTCCGTCCTTGTGGTCGATATAGCCGAGCGCTGTGTTAGCAGGCAAGGCATCGAGTGAGAAATATCCGGAATCGCTCATGCCGGCAGGCTGAAAAATCGATTGCTCGACATAGTCGGTGAAGGATTGCCCGGTCACTTCTTCGACAATCAACCCTAACAGGATATACCCCGCATTGTTGTAAGAGAATCGGGAACCTGGTTCATCCCGCATCGCTTTTTGTTGAAAAAACGGTAAAAAATCACGTAGCTGTCGAAGCCGATACATCGGAACATTGCGCCATAACGCTTCGAAGTCGTCAGAGACGGACTCATCAAAATAGTCCGGGATGCCCGACGTATGGGTCAACAGCTGATGCACCGTGACTTGGGACGAAATGTAAGGCAAGTCGAGTGTCTGAAAGGACTCAAGTGAAGTTGAAAAAGAGAGTCGACCTTGTTCGACTAACTGACAAATGGCGATTGCCGTGAACAGTTTGCAGCCAGAAGCAATCCCGAACCTTGTCGTCAAGTCATGTTGAATCTGTTCGGAACGATTGGCGTAGCCAAAGGATTGATGAATGGACGCGCCTAAGCTCGTGACGGAATAGACGCCAGAGAACGTTTCGTCTACTGGTACATGTGTAAAGTTTTGCAAAAGAACCTCCATAGTGTGAGTCATCAAGTACTTCGACTATATCATGTACCTCGAGATCATCCATAAATTTACTCAATATTCAAAAAAACATTTACCAAATAACAGGAATTGAGACGGGTGTCTGACCTCGAACGTGGTACGATATGGGCGAATAGAGAGGAAGTGTGTTCAATGACGTTATTCTTTTTAGGGATACTCGTTGGATGTTTGATTGCTTTGTGGCTACATAAGCGTCAACGGCCACATCCACAGACGCTTTCGTTCATGCATTTCGGGAACCAAACGAAAGATGTCATCTATATTTTTGAAACGAAACCGATGTGGCGTTTTCGGTATATCAGTCCTTCCTTAGATTTATATTTGGGGGAAGGGACGGTCATGCGTAGTTATTCAGATGCGCAGGAATGTTTCCGCAGAATCCATCCGGACGACCGACGGCTGTTGCTAGACAAAGTGATGGGGCGTGTCGACTATGAAGAGGCGATCCTTCAACGGTGGCGTACGAATGAAGGCACTTATGTATGGTTTGAAGAGTATACGACTCCGATTTATGAAGACGGTCAGATTGTGGCGGTGCAAGGTGTGATTCGAAACATCGAGGCGGCCATGACCGAGCGTGAGCGTCTGCTGTATGAGAGTCGGCATGACAGTTTGACCGGTGTCTTCAATCGTCGGGCGTTTGAAGAGACAATTGGTCAAGCGGAAGGAGTGACCGACGTTGGGATCATCGTACTCGATGTGAATGATTTAAAAATCGTGAACGATGAGGAAGGGCACTCTGCCGGTGATTGTTTATTGAAGCGTGTCGGTAGCCTCCTTCAAACCATCGAGTCCTCTGTCTATCGGATTGGAGGAGATGAGTTCGTCTTGTTTCTTCAGATGATGTCGGAAGAGGCGTGCAAGAAGATGGTCTGTAAAATCGAAACGACATGCCGAGAAGAGGGAATCTCAGTTGCCATCGGGTTGGCCTGGTCAGCTTACCCAGAATCGATTGAAGTACTCTGGCAAGCAGCAGATGATGCGATGTATGAACAGAAGCAGCAACAAAAAAGAGATCTTCTTGACGTCTAGTCCAAGAAGGTCTCTTTTCATTAGCTACTCGCTTCCTCTACTTCAGATGGCTCTTCACCCAAGTTGTTGAGATAGCGTTCATATCGTGCGAGTCCATAACGATAGGATGCCCAGATCAGAAGGGTCGTTACGGCAATGAGTCCAATCGTCAATGGAGCGAACCAACCAGAAACAATTCCGTCTGCGTAGGCGAGTCCGATTGGTGAGAAGACGAGATAGACGAAAATCATCGAAGCGACAAGCAAGATTGAAGTCGATAACGCGTGGCGCCACGGTTTGACCCGTCCGAGTTCGATTCGAATCGGATTGGCTTGAAGCATCGGTCGTACACGCGCAAAAATGAGCATGATGCCTGTCTCGACAACGAAGAGAATGCCGTAAATATGGATAAAGTTAATCCCGATTTCTACTCCAAACCATTGTTTCGTTCCCCATACGAGGAAATAGTAAGCGATGACGTGGAAGAAGACGACGGTCTTCGCGGCAATCGGTGGAACACGTTTAACGAGCATGCCAATCAATACAATGACGAGAATCGGGATGTTGAAGAAGCCTGTGAAACGTCGAATCAAATCCCATAACCCGTCTGGTGCATACATGAGGTTCGGGGCGACGAAGAACGAGACGAGTGCCACGAACGTGCCGAACCATTTGCTGACGCGAATCAAATCTTGGTCAGAGGCATTCGGCTTGAACTTTGGTTTATAAATATCGAGGACGAACAGCGTCGCGATACTATTTAACAGTGAGTTAAATGAGCTGAACACGGCACCGAGTAAGACGGCAAGGAAAAAGCCCATGAGCCACATCGGTAACAGTTCAGCAATCAAGCTCGGATACGCTAAATCAGCTTTCTCGACGTTCGATCCATACAAATGGAAGGCGATAACGCCAGGTAAGAGCATAAAAATGGGAACGAGTAATTTTAAATAGCCCGTAAAAAGTACTCCTTTTTGTCCCTCTGCCAAGTTTTTTGCGCCAAGGGCTCGTTGAATCACGTATTGATTGAGTGCCCAGTAGAATAAGTTTGCAAAAATCATACCGGTGAAAATAGACAGGAACGGAACCGAGTCATTGGATGAGCCGATGGCGTTCAATTTCTCGGGATTCGTTGTTGCAATCGTCTTCATCCCGTCCAAAAGATTCCCGTCACCTAGTGCGAGGAATCCAAGCGTCGGAACGAGGAAGCCGATGATAATGAGACCAATCCCGTTTAACGTGTCGGAAACGGCGACCGCGCGAAGACCGCCGAAGATGGCGTAAATCGCCCCGATGATCCCGATGAACCAGACGACAATCCAAAGGGACTGTTCAAAGCTGATGCCGAGAAGGGCGGGCACGTCGAACAGTTGAAGGACGGCCAATCCACCCGAGTACAACATAGACGGAATCGTGACACACATGTATCCGAGTAAAAACAATAGGACGGTCAACCGACGAACGTCCTCGTCATAGCGCTGACTTAGAAATTCAGGGATGGTCGAGATCCCGATGCCAAGAAAGCGTGGCAACAAAAAGAGGGCCATGATAATTGCGGCAATCCCCGCCGTGACTTCCCAAGCCATGGCCGACATGTTCCCGGCGAACGATTGACCGTTCAAGCCAATCAATTGTTCTGCCGACAAGTTGGTCAACAGGAGTGACCCCGCGATAAAGACACCTGTCAGTCCACGACCGGCCAAGAAGTAATCATCTGCACTTTCGACTTTTCCTCGTGTCATGCGATACGAGACGTAGGCGACGATTGCCATGAACGCGGCACCGGTCACGAGTATGTAGAGCACTTGTTGAATCGTCATACAATCCCCTCACTTCTTACTTATGTTTTATATGTATTTGTAGGAAATACCCTAAAGTGTCAGAAAGTAGTCCCTTTATCTTGATAGAATGATAGAAAGTCATGGATTGGGGCATAGATTAGTTGAGCTACCGTTGTGCTCGATTAGAAAATCAAGAGGTTGAATAGATGAATCGATAGGAGGAATCTCTTTGAAGAAGTGGATGATCGGAATGTTATCTGTTGCAGCGATAGCAGGTTATGTCATTTTTGGTGAAATGCTTAAAGAAGTAAACACGAGTGATTTGGCTGTGACCGAAAGCTTTCGACATATAGACGAATTAGCTACACGTTCGCCGGTCGTCATTGTCGGAGAAGTGGACCGTCCCCCGAGACCTTTTGAATATCATTCGGTTAATTTCTTCGAATCACGCATTCAAGTGGAGGAGATATATCGAGACGTGAGTCATGAGCTGACGCGAACTGATACAATCACCCTCCTACAAAATGATATGGAAGAAGACCCGCTCGTCAAACAGGGTGAGAAAGTTTTACTATATTTACAGCCATATGAAGGACCTGTAATCCAAAAAGCGTATCGGATCGTCGGTCTACAACAAGGACACTTCAAAGTGAGTCAGACGGGGACATTGACTTCGGTAGGAGCATCCAACCTCTATCAAAATAGCGGATTAAGTGCTGAATTAAGTAAACTAGAGACATTATTGAAAGACAATCCTTATGTGTCAGAACATAACGACGTGATGACGGATGAAGACATTGAAGCTTTTAACGAAACGCAAAAACGTCTGTTAGAAAAATCTCAATAAAAGCGGTGCTGAAACAATCAGCGCCGCTTTTTTTAGTGTGAACTTTTACAAATGTCATAAAAACTGAAGCATAGACGTTGCGACCGTGAAGTAGATGATGAGACCGAGATTGTCCATCAGTGTCGTAATGAACGGTCCGGATGCGACGGCAGGGTCTAACTTTAAGCGGTTGATTAAGAGCGGGACAATCGTTCCAATCATCGTGGCGACACTGAGCGCGGCGAAAATGGAAATCCCGACAATGAAGCCGATGAGCATGTTGTCATACAAAATCGTGATGACCCCGAAGATGACAATCATACAGGCGATTCCTAACAGGATACCGGTCCCGAGCTCGCGTCGAATCATCTTCATGACGTTCTTACGATTGATCGTACCGAGCGCAATCGAGCGCACGGCGACGACAAGGGACTGGGTGGCCGCGTTCCCGGCAGACCCCATGACAAGTGGCATAAAGACAGCAAGTAGCACAATCGTTTCAAGCGTGTCTTCAAAGCTACCAATCGTTGAGGCGGTAATCATACCAAGAAACATGAGGCTGACAATCCACGGGGCGCGTTTCTTTGCTGCCTCAAGTGGACTCATGTTGATATCGGACGACCCCTTCGTCGCTGAAAGTTCTTCAAAGTCTTCTGTCGTCTCACGCTCGATGACGTCTAACACATCATCGACCGTGATGATGCCGAGTAGCTTTTGCTGGTCATCCGTGACAGGGAGAGCCAACAAGTCATACTTTTGAACAATCCGAGCCAAGTCTTCCTGGTCGGTCATGACGTTTGCCGAGATGACGCGGAATCCCATGATGTCTTCGATTTTCGCATCGAGCGGCGCGACAATCAAATCACGTAAGGAGACGACGCCAACGAGTTGATGCGTTTGGTCGACCACGTATAAGTAATAAATCGTTTCGGCATCTGGACCGAGGTCACGTAGCTCTTCGAGGGTCAGTCCGACCGTCTTATTCGCTTGAAGGACGACGAATTCGGTCGTCATGAGCGCACCGGCCGTCTCTTCTGGGTATTGCATCAAATCTTTAACTTCCTGTTCTTCGATATCATCCATCTGTTCGAATAGCGTATCCATGAACACGTCGGGAAGTTCCCGCATCAAGTCGGCTGCGTTATCCGAATACATCTCATTTAAAATACGGACAGCGTACGGCTGAGGTGTTTCTTGAATAAATGTACACTGTTCATCTAACGTCAGTTTTTCGAACAAATCGGTGAACACCTCTGGAGAAATCGTGCGATACACGAATGCGCGCTCGTGTTGATCAAGTTCGATAAAGTGATCGGCCTGTTCACCAGGGTGGAGGGAGAGGAAGAGGTCTTGAAAATCGACTGGATCTCCCTTTTGAATCAATGTACGGAGTGCTGCTTCATGTTCGTTGTATTCCATTTCTTCTATTTTCATATGCTCACATCCTGATCTCTCACATTTTTCAACTTATTCTCCGAATCTCAAAAAAAGTTTTTCATCTTTTTTTGGGAGAGGGTATTCATCGTCCATACATCTCATTTCCCCTTGTCATGACGCCAATTTTTTATGCATTGTTTGTTCATTCACAAAGGTGAACATTTATACACAGCAATGTGGAATCCCTAACAGGTGAAGTGCCGGATTAGACATTCGCAAATTTGGTAAAGTGATAAGGTAAGGGTAGTCACACACCCGAATCACAAGGAGGAAGCGAGATGATCTCAATGACGAATCAACCGATTTCACAAGATACGACGCTGAAACATCCGATTCATGTGTATTCAGAAATTGGAGAATTAAAAACGGTATTACTGAAACGACCGGGAAGGGAATTAGAAAATCTCACCCCGGAATATTTAGAGCGCCTTTTGTTCGATGATATTCCCCATTTACCGGTCATTCAAAAAGAACACGACTATTTTGCGAGTGCGCTCCAAAATCGCGGTGTGGAAGTCCTTTACCTCGAAAAACTAATGGCTGAGACGTTGTCACTCCCCGGTGTTCGCGAAAAGTTTGTCGCGGATATCTTATCGGAGTCTAAATCAAATATCAACGGCTCTTACGAAACATTAAAAGAGTATTTACTCGGCTATGACAATGAGACGTTGATTGAAACGGTGATGGCCGGTATCCGAAAATCGGAAATCAAACCGGAGAAACGCCGACATTTGCACGAAATGATTGAAGATACGTACCCCTTCTTTTTAGATCCTATGCCAAACCTCTATTTCACACGAGACCCGGCCGCTGCAATCGGTCATGGTCTCTCCATCAACCGAATGAAAGAACCGGCACGTCGCCGTGAGTCACTCTTCACGCAATATATTATGCGCTATCACCCACGCTTTGCGAAACATGATGTTCCGATTTGGTCAGACCGCGACTATCGATTTGCGATGGAGGGCGGAGACGAGCTCGTCTTATCGAAAGAAGTTGTCGCCATCGGCATCTCTGAACGAACGACCGCTCAAGGAATCGAACGGGTCGCCCTCAATTTGCTTAAACATGGAGACAGCTTCAAAAAAGTGATCGCCATCGAAATTCCGAAATCCCGGGCATTCATGCATCTCGATACCGTCTTTACGATGGTCGACCATGACAAATTCACCATCCATCCGTTTATTCAAGGACCTGAAGGCAAGATGAATATTTTCGAGCTTTCACTAAATGCAGAAGGCGAATTGCAGATCACACAACATACTGATTTGTTGAAAGTCTTAAAAGACGTCCTCGGCTTACAGGAAGCGACGTTGATTCCTTGCGGCGGCGGTGACCCGATCGCAGCGGCTCGCGAACAGTGGAACGATGGATCGAATACGCTCGCCATCGCCCCAGGTGTCGTGGTCACATATGACCGGAACTACGTATCAAATGAACTGCTCCGTAAAGAAGGCGTTGAAGTGATCGAAATCATGTCGAGTGAACTATCGCGCGGACGTGGGGGTCCACGTTGCATGAGCTGTCCGATTATCCGTCAAGACATCTAAATGTGATAAGGAGGAAGCAGTATGTCTACAACGTTCAATTTTGATTTGAAAGGTCGTCACTTTTTATCGTTAAACGAGTTTTCTGGTGAAGAAATCAATTACTTGATCGATTTGTCTGCTGCATTCAAACGTCAAAAGAAACAAGGCATCCCACATCGGATTTGCGAAGGGAAAAATATCGCCCTTCTATTTGAAAAACCGTCGACACGGACGCGTTGTGCGTTCACGGTCGCCGCAATCGACTTAGGGATGCACCCTGAATATTTAGGCAAGAACGACATCCAGTTCGGGAAGAAAGAATCGGTACGCGATACGGCCATCGTTCTCGGACGCATGTTTGACGGCATTCAATTCCGCGGCTTCGCCCACGAGACGGTCGAAGGTCTCGCGAAAGATGCTGGTGTACCGGTTTGGAACGGATTGACCGATCTCTATCATCCGACACAAATCTTGGCTGACTTTTTGACAGTGAAAGAACAAAAAGGAGAACTTGCCGGAATCAAATTCGTGTACGTCGGCGACGGGCGGAACAACATGGGGAACACCCTCTTGATCGGTGGTGCAAAAGTAGGGATGGACATGCGGATTTGTGCCCCGAAATCACTTTGGCCGTCTGACGAGATTGTCAATTATGCGAAATCCGTTGCCGCCGAAACAGGTGCCGTCATCACATTGACGGAGAGCATTGAGGAAGCGATGGACCAGGCGGACGTCGTCTACACAGATGTATGGGTGTCGATGGGTGAAGAAGCGGCCTTCGCAGAACGGATCGAACTGTTGCGACCATACCAAGTGAACATGGATATGCTTCAAAAGAGCGGCAACCCGGACGTCATGTTCTTGCATTGCCTCCCTGCCTTCCACGACCTAGAAACGGAAGTCGGTCGGGCGATTCACGAACAATACGGGTTGACGGAAATGGAAGTGACTGATGAGGTGTTCCGCAGTCGTCACTCGTTCGTATTTGATGAGGCGGAAAACCGCATGCATACCATCAAAGCGGTGATGGCGGCAACGCTCACGGAGACACGCGAATGGCTTGAACGTTGACGGCGAGGGGAATGTCCCCTCCCGTTTCAAAATAAGCGAAAGGGATGAGTAGAATGTCTACGAAGTTGGAGCATGACTCAGGTGGTTCGGCTGGAGTACATCCTGACAAGCAAGATAAGCGGTTAGGTCTCGGAGCGTTGACGGCACTTGTCGTCGGATCGATGATTGGTGGTGGCGCCTTTAACTTGGCAGCCGATCTGGCGCAAGGTGCGAATGCAGGTGCCATTCTCATTGGATGGGTCATCACCGGAATCGGGATTATCGCGCTCGGTCTCAGTTTTCAAAATTTGACGATGCGTCGTCCTGATTTAGATGGTGGTGTGTATAGCTACGCACGGGCAGGTTTTGGCTCGTTTGTCGGATTTAACTCGGCATGGGGATATTGGTTGTCTGCCTGGCTCGGAAACGTGGCGTATGCGACACTGCTGTTCAGTTCGGTCGGTTATTTTTTCCCGATTTTTGAAGGGGGGCAAAACATTGCCTCCATTGTTGGAGCATCCATCATGCTGTGGCTCGTGCATACGCTCATCCTACGAGGGGTGCATGAGGCCTCGATGATTAACATCGTCACAACGATTGCCAAGCTCGTTCCGATTTTTGCATTCATTACGATTACGCTGTTCTTCTTCAATCTCGAAAACTTCACCTTCGATTTTTGGGGGCAAGGTGGCTTCTCATGGGGAAGTGTTCGCGACCAGGTTGTCTCGACAATGCTCGTCACACTTTGGGTGTTCATCGGTGTTGAGGGTGCGGTCGTCCTCTCGGGTCGTGCCCGGAAGCGCTCTGACGTTGGGAAAGCGACCGTGATCGGATTACTCGGAACACTTGTCATTTATCTACTCATTTCCGTCATGTCGCTCGGTCTCATGACACCGGAAAACGTGGCGAACGCCTCGCAACCGGCAATGGCTTACTTGCTCGAATCGGCAGTCGGTCCGTGGGGCGCGATGCTCATCAACGGCGGATTGGTCATCTCCGTACTCGGGGCATGGCTCGGTTGGACGCTTCTCGCGGCTGAAATTCCGTTCGTCGCTGCGAAAGATGGTGTGTTCCCGAAATGGTTCACGAAAGAGAACAAAAATCAGGCACCCGTCAACGCGCTTTGGTTAACGAACGGGTTGATCCAACTGTTCCTCTTCACGTTCTTGATTTCAGATGCCGCATACAATTTTGCGTTCTCACTTGCATCAAGTGCCATTTTAATCCCATATGTGTTCTCGGCATTTTACCAAGTGAAAGTATCGAAAAATGGGATCGGTTATAGCGCTGGCGAACGTAGAACACGGGATTTGACGATTGGATTGGTCGCTTCCATCTATGGACTCTGGCTCATCTACGCCGCAGGAATTGATTATTTACTCCTGACAACCCTTCTATACGCACCAGGAACCCTTCTCTATATGAAAGCGCAACGTGAGAATGGCATCAAGTCACTCAACAAAACGGAATGGCTGGTCGCCGGTGTCTTGACCGCACTCGCCATCTTCGCAGTCGTTCGCATACTATCTGGTAATATCTCAGTCATCTGATCGGGGGTATCGATATGGGAAAAAAACGTGTGGTCATCGCCTTAGGCGGTAATGCGATTCAACAAGGGAAAGATGCGACAGCTGAAGCACAAATGCGGGCGGTCGAGGCGACGGCGGAATCTCTCGCCACACTCATCGCGGAAGGGATCGACGTCATCATCACGCACGGGAACGGACCGCAAGTCGGAAATTTGATGCTACAACAAGCCGCGTCAGACAGTCCGGCAACGCCGGCGATGCCTCTCGATGTATGCGGTGCGATGACGCAAGGGATGATTGGATACTGGTTTGAAAACGCGCTGACGAAAGCACTCCGTGCGCGCGGTCTAGAAAGAGAAGTGGCTTCACTCGTCACACGAAGCGTGGTCGATCCGAATGATAGCGCGTTCCATCATCCGACGAAGCCGATCGGTCCATTTTATACGGAAGAAGAGGCACTTCATCTCGAACGGACGACCGGTTACGTATTCAAAGAAGATGCAGGACGGGGACATCGTCGTGTCGTCCCGAGTCCGGTTCCGGTGCAAATTGCCGAACATGCCGTCATTCGAACGCTCGTCGAAGCGGGACACATCGTCGTCGCCTCCGGTGGCGGTGGTATCCCGGTCATGGAGACAGCAGAAGGGTACGTCGGCATCGAGGCGGTCATCGATAAGGATTTTGCGGCTGCGAAACTGGCGGACCTCGTCAACGCAGACGTATTGCTCATCTTGACCGCTGTCGAACATGTGTATGTCAACTTTGGAAAGCCAGATGAGGTGGCGCTTCAGGAGACGTCAAAAGAGCAGATGGAGACGTACATCGCAGAAGGGCAGTTCGCTCCGGGTAGCATGTTACCGAAAGTGAGAGCGGCACTGCAGTTCGCGGAATCTGGTACGAACCGGGTTGCCATCATCACCTCACTCGATCAGGCGTTAGCCGCCATTGATGGGGATGCCGGAACACGTGTCCGTTTGGCTCCATCCCTTCAACAATAAGAATGTGTCGCAAACGTGAAACGTTTGCGACTTTTTGTTTTCTGTCCCGATTCAAGGGGAAGGAATGTTGTATGCCAAAAATGAGATTGCTATCATATTCAGTGTAAACGTTTTCACTAATTTTAGGAAGGAAGTGACGGAGAGCGGAGACGCTCGGATGTATGCGCCTATTCGAAGAAAATCATGTGTATCAGTCGTGGATGAGACCAAAAGCAAAGGAAGAGGCAATCGTTCAAGGAAGCTGTTATCGCTTCACCGTATTGACGAGTCAGTTGATTCGAATGGAGTACGCAGAAAATGGGATTTTTGAAGACCGTGCCACTCAAGTAGCATGGAATCGAGAATTTGATGTTCCGCAGTTTCGGGTGATTGAAGACGAGACCGAGCTCCAAATCATTACGGAGCATGTCCATTTATATTATACGAAAGGTCCGTTCGCTCCGAATACGCTCTATGTGGACGTGAAAGGAAACTTTAGTACGTACTATAGCCGCTACATGTTCAATGGTCCGGAACGAACACTGAAAGGGACGGCTCGGACGCTAGACCATGTGGACGGGGCGACTGAATTGGAAGAAGGAATCCTCTCCAAACAAGGGTATGCGATCATTGATGATTCGTCCTCGTTCTTGATGACAGATGACCGCTTCGTCGAGCCGAGACGAAAGGGGATTCATGATATTTACTACTTCGGATATGGTCATGACTATAAACAGGCACTTCGAGACTTTTACACGTTGACAGGTCCGACGCCGATGCTTCCTCGTAAAGCGCTCGGAAACTGGTGGAGCCGCTACTGGCGATACGACGAAAAAGAATATAAGGCGTTGATGCGTCGTTTCAAGTCTGAGGACGTCCCGTTCTCGGTCAGCGTCATCGACATGGACTGGCACGTGACTGACATTCCTGAGGAGTACGGGAGTGGCTGGACGGGTTACTCGTGGAATAAAAACTTGTTCCCTGAGCCGAAGCGTTTCCTCAAGTGGTTGAAAGACGAGGGGATGATGGTGACACTGAACCTGCATCCCGCCGACGGGGTCCGTGCGTTTGAAGATCAATATGCATCGATGGCTGAGGCGATGGAGGTCAATCCGGAATCGGGGGACCGCATCCCGTTTGATTTCTCAGACAAGCGATTCATTCAAGCGTATTTTGAACAGATGCATCACCCACATGAAGCGGACGGCGTTGATTTTTGGTGGATCGACTGGCAACAAGGATCGACGTCGAAGATGGAAGGACTCGATCCGTTATGGATGCTGAATCATTATCACGCCATCGATATCGCCCGTGACGGCAAGCGTCCACTCATTTTCTCTCGATACGCAGGACCGGGAAGCCATCGTTACCCAGTTGGATTCTCGGGAGACACGATCATCTCGTGGGCATCACTCGCCTTCCAGCCTTATTTCACGGCAACAGCCACAAATATCGGCTACGGATGGTGGAGTCATGACATTGGAGGGCATCATCGTGGTAAAAAAGACGATGAGCTCGCCGCGCGTTGGGTCGCATATGGGGTGTTTAGTCCGATCATGCGTCTCCATTCGACGTTCAGTACGTTCAACGGAAAAGAGCCTTGGCGTTTCGGAATGGAAGCCGAACAGTCGATGAAACGATTTTTACGACTGCGCCACCAACTCATTCCGTACTTGTATACGATGAACTATCGCAATCATGCCGACTCATTGCCGCTCGTGCTACCGATGTATATCGAACACCCTGATGACGACGTGGCTTATGAGGTGGCGAATCAGTTTTATTTCGGAAGTGAACTCATCGTCTCCCCGATCGTTACGCCGATGGACCGACAGCTTCACGTCGCCAGTGCGAACGTGTGGTTGCCAAAAGGAGAATGGTTCGACTTCTTCACGGGACATCGTTATGAAGGGGACAAGTCGATTCGGGTGTTCCGTGGACTTGAGGAACAACCGGTCTTCGCCAAAGCCGGTGCGATCATCCCGATGATGCCGCATGCACCGCATGCGAACGATACGGGGAATCCGAGTGATCTCGAAGTACTCGTATTCCCAGGTGCCTCGAACACGTTCACGATGTATGAAGATGACGGGGAGAGCCGAGATTATGAGAACGGGTCGTCGCTTGAAACAACGTTCACGCTCGATTGGGAAGCGCGTACGCTCCACATCGAGACGTCGGGTGATTTGACACTCGTGCCGGCGGATCGGACGTTGACGATTCTTGTCCGTGGGGTCGTCGGGGAAGGGGACTATGATGCGGAGACGCAAACGTTACACATCCCACTCGGTGAATGGAAACAGGAACAGACCGTGACACTTCCTGTCGAAGTGACGCAGAACGCACATCGACTCGACCGTCTCTATCGGTTCTTAGACCGTGCTGAAATCGCCTATGATTTAAAAGATCGCCTGTATCAGATGGCGACGACAAAGACACGTCTCGAGGCATGGTTGTTTGACCTTCATGCGTTAGAACTCGAGCGTGATTTGCAGGATGCACTGTTGGAACTCATGCTGGACTGAAAAAGGGGGGCGACCCCCTTTTGTCATGTCAGAAAACTGTCGGAATTAGAAAGCGCTTTCAATAAAAATCCCATTATACTGAGGATAGAAGAGTAGAAAAGAGGGGATGCACATGCGACACATGTGGACGATTGAAGATTTACGGCAGTTGACGCTATTCGCGACATGTCCGAGTCGAACGCTTGAACAGCTGATTCCGCACGTCTATTGCCGAACGTATCGGAAAGGGCAACTGTTGTTCATGGAAGGGGATCCGCGAGAACGTGTCTATTTCTTGATGAGCGGTTACGTCAAACTCGAACGGATGAACGAGAATGCGACCCATCATTATGCCGACTATGTGAAACCGAAACAATTTTTTCCTTACAACGGTTTATTCACGGGGGAAGACTATCGTCATACGGCCGAGGCCGTGACGGACATTGAGGTCATCTATATCCCGACGGATCGATTTGAACGGTTCGTGTCCACGCAGTCGAGCATGTTGCTCTATATCATCAGCCAGATGAACCGGATTCTCGATCTGCATGAGCGTCGTGTCCAAGAAATCATCACGCCAAGCGCGAAAGAGCGTGTCATCAATACGCTCCATTTCTTAATTGAAGATTTAGGAGAGCCTGACGAACAAGGCGTTCGTGTCCGCTGCCCATTCACTGCGATCGAACTCTCTCGTCTGTCCGGAACGTCCCGGGAGACGGTTTCGACGATTTTAGCCAAACTCCGAAAAGAAGATGTGCTTCGCATGGATGCCCATCAACTCGTCATCGGGCATCCTGAATATTTTGAACAAGACAGCGATTGACGCCACTCAGATGAGGGCGTCTTTTACATACTCAAACGAGCGGAGCGTTCGCTTCAAAACGTAGCATATTGTATAATTAGTGATGAATCTCACAAAGCAATGGAATTGTAAATAGAGAAAGGATGAATGCAGTGAAACGACTGCAAGCCCTTGCTTTCGCTGAAAGAAGTCATATCATCGGACTTGTGTTGTCTGCGATCATGATTGGACTATCGATTTTAGCGCAAGCGTATTTAATCGTCGACATCGTCGACCGAATTTTCTTGAAAGATGAATCATTCGAAGCCATCCTTCCGGCATTGGTGTGGCTCGTTGTCGCTTTGTTGGCGCGAGCACTCTTCGGCTACGTATCGGGACGAATCGGTGCGAGTTTGTCCGAAAAAGCAAAACAGGCATTACGCCTACAATTGTTGGATCGGTATGCCACGAGCCCGGTCGAATCGTCCTTGACAGGTCAGTCCGGGAAAAAGGTCAGCGTGTTCATGGATGCAGTTGATGAGGTGGACGCTTACTTTAGCCAATACTGGCCACAAGTCATCCAAACATCGATCATCCCGCTTCTTATTTTGGTCGTTGTCTTCAGTCAACACTGGATCTCAGGAGTCATCATGATGGTGACGGCACCGTTTATCCCGCTGTTCTTCATCATCATCGGGATTGCGACCCAAAAAAAATCGGAAGAACAAATGGAGAAGATGAACCAATTTTCCGGTAAGTTTTTAGATGTGTTACAAGGATTGACGACGCTCAAGCTTTACAATCGCACCGAGCAAGAAGCGAAGGCGATTGAGAAGAGTAGCCTCGACTTTCGGGATGCGACGATGGTCGTCTTAAAGACGGCGTTCTTATCGGGACTCATGCTCGAATTTATCTCGATGCTCAGTACCGGTGTCGTGGCGTTAGAAGTCGCGTTACAGATGGTCGTTTGGGAGAACCTGACGTTCTTCTCTGGCTTCTTGATTCTCGTGTTGGCGCCAGAGTATTATTTGGCGATTAAAGATTTAGGAAGTGCCTTCCATACGGGACGTGGAAGTATGGGTGCGGCAGAAAGAATCTTTGACGTATTAGACGCCCCAGATGATCGCATCGAATGGGGATCGAAGTCACTTCGTTCACGGACACCGGACCTTGAGCTGGAAGATGTATCTTTCGAATATGCAGGTGGACGCTTTGCGCTTCAGCCGTTGAGCGGTCGGATTCCTTCTGGCACCCACCTGGCCTTAGTCGGCGCAAGCGGGTCCGGGAAGACGACAGTGCTCAACGTCATTTCCGGACTCTTGCAAGTGAAGTCGGGACGCGTCCTCGTGGACGGTGAGCCACTTCATTCGTTTGACGAGTCCGTCTGGTATGGAAACATTGCCTATATCTCACAAAACCCTTATCTATTTGCCGGGACGCTTGCCGATAATATCGCGTTAGGCGAAGAAGGCGACGAGCTCGCGTTACGAGAAGCAGCAGATGCGGCAGGACTTTCTGAGGTGATCGACCAGTTACCGAATGGAATCTGGACGGAGCTTGGAGAAGGCGGGTTCGGTCTGTCAGGCGGTGAGCGACAACGTCTCGCACTTGCCCGAGCGTTCTTTAAACGACCAGGCATCCTACTGTTTGATGAACCGACGACAGGTCTCGATTTGAAGACCGAGCAGATTGTGAGACGTTCAATCGCTGAGCTGTCGAAAGAGGCAACGTTAATCACGGTGGCACACCGTCTGCATACAATCAAAGAGGCAGATATGATTTGGTTTATGGAGGATGGGAAGCGCATCGCAGAAGGGACGCATGACGCGTTGCTCGCTGTTCCAGAGTATGCGGAACTATTTGCGCTTCAGAAAGGGGTGAGCCGATGAACTCGCTTTGGACAATCACAAAATGGATGATGCGTGAGAAGAAAGATATCCTTCTCTCCATCTTCTTTGGATATGCAGCTGGGATCGCGGCGGTCGCCTTGTTTGCGGCAAGTGGATACCTCGTATCACGTGCGGGTCTCGTCCCGCCGCTGTATGCGCTCATGGTACCTGTCGTCCTCATCAAACTGTTCGGGGTCATTCGGGCAGGCAGTCGTTATCGGGAGCGTCTCGCGTCACACCGAGCAACGTTTACGATTTTGAGCGAGCTACGTGTCCGTTTTTATCGACAACTTGAACCGCTCGTCCCGTCGATTTTTGCGAAATATCGGAGCGGGGATTTACTTGCACGTGTCGTCGGAGACGTCGAGAGTCTGCAAAACTATTTCCTTCGTGTGTTTTATCCGCCGATCATACTCGTGCTTGTTTTCTTAAGCACCATCTTTTTTGTCACGTTCTTCTCGTTTGCGGTCAGTGTATGGATCCTACTCGGTGTACTCGTCACTGGATTCTTGATTCCACTTGGCTTTGCTCGGATTCGTGCTTATCATGACGAGACGATTCGCGCATTGCGCGGGGATGTATCGATTCAATTGACAGAAATGATGTACGGATACCGAGATTTGAAGCTTCATCATCAACTCGACCGGACGAAGCAGGCCGTCTATACACGAAGCGAGCGATACATGGAAGCAGAGCGGAAAGACACGACGAACCAGTTTTTCAACTCCGCGCTCGTCGTCGCTGCCTCTTTACTCGTCTCATGGGGTGTCTTGGCGATTGGGGCATATCAAGTGGTAGAGGGAGACTTGAACGGGTTGTTCTTGGCGATGCTCATCATGATGTCGCTCACAGCATTTGAGAATACGACACCGATGGCCGTGTTCCCGGGTCATTTTGCTGACAGTAAGCAAGCCGCTGATCGATTGTTTGAAGTGACGGAACCGAGTGAAGCGATTGAGGCGCTTGAAGCGAAACGACAGGACGTGACCTTCACGATGTCCCCATCGATCTCATTTGAGCATGTTCGCTATCGCTATCCGGACACGTATCGGAACGTGATCGACGATGTCACGTTACACATCCCGAGCGGTTCGAAGACGGTCATCGTCGGGCCGAGCGGATCTGGGAAGTCCACGTTACTTCAACTTTTATTGGCGTTCGTTCGAACAGAAGATGGAACGATACGATTAGATGATCAATACTTAAATGATTTGAAACAGACTGCAATCTGGCAGCATGCGAGTGTCGTCTTGCAAGACAATCACTTCTTTTACGGAACAGTACGTGAGAATTTGGCACTGGCCGGTGAATTTAGCGATGAAGAGATGCTTGTGGCGCTCGAACGTGTCCGTTTATCGTTTGCGCTTGATGAACCGGTCCTTGAGAAAGGAGCGAACTTGTCGGGTGGAGAACGACAACGTCTGGCGATTGCACGAGCCCTTCTGAAAAATGGACTGATGTGGTTGCTCGACGAGCCTACTTCAGCGCTTGATGCCGGAACGGAAGCGCACGTCTTTTCTGAACTGTTGAATCAAGCAGATGAAGGGACGCTCATCCTCGTCAGTCACCGCTTGACGGGACTCGAAGCCTTCGACCAAATCGTTGTGATGGAAGCTGGGCGGATCGTTGAAGTCGGTTCGTATGAAGAACTGATGACGAAGCGAGGCATGTTCTACGAATTGAAACAAATCGAACAAGAAGTGTTCGCATCATAAAAAAACGAGCAGCCCCGTCGGTGGGCTGCTCGTCTTGTTTTTGGCAAATATGGGTGCAACAAATGGGGGTTGTCGCAGCAATGCTTTCAAAAAGTGTGTCGTGGAGGGGAATCCACGTGACGTGATGTGTTTGGGGAACGTGCACGTCAAGCTTTTGGGAAGCTACATCTAGAGTATAGTTGATAACGATTCTCATTGTCAATAAGAAAGGTAAAAAAAGACCCATCCATGCGAACATGGATGGGACTCTGTTTTGCTTAGTTCGAAGCGACGCCTTTTCGAACGGTGAATCGAATGAGACTGAACAAGTATCTCGTGAAGAAGAGAGCGAACGCGTAAAATAGCGCGATGAACGGTGACTGGAGGTCAATCCCAGGAATGTTCATCAAAAACTCTAAGACGAGAATCGATAGCAAGAATACGTAAAGAGCAGCGTCTAAATAAAGTGGCATGAGACGCCCCCGCTGATGCCAAAACGTACGGATCAGTGGTGCGACGGTCATTCCGATAATCCGTTCAGCAAAACCGATACTGAGCACGGCAATCAAGAATGAGTGGACGGTGTTAAATGCCACTAAATCTGAGAATACGAATCCTGAAATGAGTAAGAGTGGGCCGATGACGATCATCATCGAGAGCGACGTACGGAAAAAAATCCATAAATTTTGTTGAATCGAACGAATTCCCCCGAGTGCCGATTGTTGAAGTGTCTTCCCACGTTTATAGTCAATCGCGAACGAGCTGATAAACATAATTCCAAACAAAGATAACAAAACTGACATGAACGATGTTTCCCCTTTTCTGAATAAATCCTGATGTACCAATCTGAACCAAAGTCTAGCCTAGTTTAACGATTCGTTTCGAGAAAGTAAAGCGAGAAAACATGCTCAAGTATGAAGTGTTCAAGTCATTAAGAGGCTAGGATGAAGCGATTTCGACCAGATTCTTTTGCGTGATATAACGCTTCGTCTGCATGCTTCAATACACTATCGATTTCGATATCGTTCGAATGACAAGCTCCTAGCGAAACGGTGATGTGTAGCGTACCTGCGCTCGTTTCAAACGGGAACGACGAAACCTTTTCTCGGATAGATTCTGCGAGAAGAGATACTTCATCTCGTGTAGCGTGTGGCATAACGATTAAAAATTCTTCGCCGCCGAAGCGACCGACCAAATGCCGTTCATTACTTTCATTGACGAGTAGCATGCCGAGTTCACGTAAGATGTCATCACCGACATCGTGACCGTACGTGTCATTGACTTGCTTGAAATGATCAATATCGACTAAGATTAACGCATATTCTTCTGCCTCGACCGTCAAGTTGGCCATCGCTTCATTTAAAAGACGACGGTTGGCAATCCCGGTGAGTGCATCTGTGCGTGCAAGCTGTTGTTGATGCTGAACGTTCTCAAAATGGCGACGTAATTCAAGTAGTAATCGATACGCAGCACAAGCTCCGATATAAGACATTAACGAGTAGACGATTAAGACGGGATAAAATAGATTAAGCGGTAGCGCAGCATAGATGGCTGCCCCAAAGATGACGATGTTAATGATCGTGAATACAAGTAGCGTCGGACGTGTGTTATCCATGCGTTTTCTAAGGATACTGATGGTTCCTACAAGAACGAACATAGTCGCAAATGCTAAATACAGTCCAATCATTGCGCCATCTGTATACCAGACGACGAAAGTGCGTCCAATCAGATAAACGATGCCAGCGACCGTTCCGCTCACCCAACCCCCGTATAGGACAGCCAGTATAATCGGGATAGCGCGTAAATCAATGAGCACCCCTTCAAGAGGTAGGGCGTTTACTAAAAGTAGAATAGCAATCAAGCCGGTTTGCACACCGAGTAAAACTCGCCCTTTTAAAGGGGACTGCGGTGTCAAACGTGGACGATTGCGAAATGGTAAAAAGGAAATCGTGAAGAGTGTGAACAAGATACACAAGTTGATAAAAAATGCGTTAACGATTGTGAGCATCAAAACTCCCCCTTATCCTGTATGGGAATATTTAGTTAAAGTATAAAGCATCTTGTCGAAAACAAACAGGATTAACCTGTGACTTCACGGAGAATCTACCTTCATTAAGGTTCAATCCCAATTCTAATCGTTCCATTTCTGTAGAACAGACATATTTCAACTTTTAGAACTTTCGTTATCGAAAATCGAAAGTTTGGTATGATAAGAGAAAAGGAGGACTGTCCGTGCGTTACTGGGATCATTTTAAACGAGCGTTTATTCCGATTGCGCTCATTTTGATTGGATTAGCGATCTTTTATACTTTATCGGCTAGAGATAACATGGTGTTGACGATTTTAGGGGCTGCGATTGTAGGAGTCATCTTATTTTTAGTCATGCGTCACGTGAATCAAGTCGAAGAAGACTAAACGAGAACACATTTTGTGGTTCTCGTTTTTTGTTGTCTTGCGACTTTTTTGGGTACACTACAAAGTAAGGAGGGATTTTTTATGGCAAAAGCTACATTTGCGGGAGGCTGTTTTTGGTGCATGGTCAAACCGTTTCATAAATATGAAGGAGTCGAACGTGTCATTTCCGGATACACGGGAGGACATGTCGACAACCCGACGTATCAACAAGTCTGTTCAGAGACGACGGGACATTTAGAGGCGGTCGAGATTACGTTCGATCCCGAAGTCATCTCGTATGAGGAGTTGCTCCGCATCTATTGGCGTCAAATCGACCCGACAGACGGTGGGGGACAATTCAATGACCGAGGCGAATCGTATCGTCCGGCCATCTTTTATCATTCAGAGGAACAACGGGACGCAGCTGAGCGCTCGAAACAAGAAGTGGAAGACTCAGGACGGTTTGATCGTACGATTGAAGTCGATATCCGCCCTGCGAAAACGTTCTGGGAAGCAGAAGATTACCATCAGGATTACTATAAAAAGAATCCGTTCCGCTACGAGATGTACCGGGTCGGGTCTGGTCGTGCGAAATTCATCAAAGAAGCGTGGAGCGATCGGAAGAAGCAACAGGCACTCCGTGAACGTTTGACGCCGATGCAGTATAAAGTCACGCAAGAAAATGGAACAGAGCCGCCGTTTCAAAATGAATACTGGGACGAAGAACGAGAAGGATTGTACGTCGACATCGTTGATGGAACACCACTGTTCACATCTCATGATAAATTTCAATCCAACTGCGGGTGGCCAAGCTTCTCACGCCCAATCGAAGAGAAACGAGTCGACTTGAACATGGACACGACGCACCACATGGTACGGACGGAAGTCCGTTCAAAACAAGGTGACAGTCACCTCGGTCACGTCTTTGATGACGGACCAAAAGAACTCGGCGGTTTACGCTATTGCATCAACTCGGCCGCTCTCCGGTTCATTCCTATAGAAGAGCTTGAAGAAGCTGGGTACGGGGAATATAAACACTTATTCAACAAGTGAAGGGGAGAGTCGTATGTTCACAGCCGTCAAACAACAAATTCGGTGCGAAACGATTGGGACCGTCCTTGATTTTTACGACCAGTCGATTCGACATCTTTCGGAAGAAGCGAGACAAGAGAAGTATGCCAAAATGAGTTCGAGCCCGTTCTCGTTCTTTCGAGGAAGCTCACACTTGTTCTATTACGACTTTGCGAAAGTCCCCATCGCGTTTGACACAGGTCCCGACCACCCGACGTTCATTCAAGGAGACTTGCACTTTGAGAATTTTGGTGTGTTCGAGGATGGGGCTGGTACGATCATTTATGACGTAAACGACTTTGACGAGGCGTATATCGGTTCCTATCTGTTCGACTTGTTGCGGATGGCGGTCTCTGTCGATTTGTTCGCGGCCGAGTCAGGGTTTGACGGTAAAGCAGCTATTGAGGCATTTGCACGCTCGTATGCGGAGGCGATTGAGAAGCATGCGAAAGGAAAAAGTGAACATATTCAATTTACAAAAGAGAATACGTGTAAAGCCGTGAAGAAAGTCATTAAAAAAGCGGAGAAGAAGAAAGACGAATTCATGTCCGAACGGACGGAAGTAAGGGACGAAGAACGTTACTTTTCAACAAGTGATGATCTGATTCCTCTTTCGCCGGGCATGCGTGAGAAAATCGAGGCGGCCTGGGGAGATTATCTGTCTTCTTTGTCAGAGGAGCATCGTCATCACGCCGATCATTATGAAATCAAAGACATTGCCATCAAGCTTCAAAGTGGAACGGCTTCTATCGGTCTAGAGCGTTACTATATTTTGATTGAAGGAGCCGACAAAGAGCACGATGAAGATGTCATTTTAGAAATGAAACAGGCACAGTCCGCCGTTCCGTCGCTATTTCTGCCGACGCATCCGCTATTTGAGAATGGATTGTCGCACCAAGGGGCGCGTGTCGTTGCCGCGCAGCGGGCGATGGTTCACAGTCGTGACCCTTATCTCGGCTATTTGACGATTGACGATAAAGAGTATTATGTGAGGCAACGTTCACCGTACAAACGAAAAGTGAAGGCGAAGCATATGAAAGACGAGACGTCACTCATTGAGACGTTGAAGGTGCAAGCGCAAATCACAGCGAAAATTCACGCCCGGGCCGATGCGACGTCTAACGTGCTAGATTATACGGCGAGTGAACGAATTGCCGTGGCCATCGGGGACTCCCCATCGTTATTCATTCGGCAGTTGTCGAGATGGGCCGATTTTTATTCAAATCAAGTTCGTTTTGATTATGATGCCTTTTTAAAATGGATTGAATCAAGGCAACGTTAAGAATACTTGCGAATCGAAGGGGAAATCCTGCACAATGGAAGCGTAAAGGATGTGTAAGGACCATGATTACAGAACAACAAGTCATCGCCCAGATGCGTCAGGTAATGACACAGATTGAGTCGTCGACGGGCGAAGTACAAAAGCGTCATTTGGCAAAGTTGATGGGCTTTTGCGAACTGCTATTAGCGGAGACGTCTGAAGCGAAGGGTGTCAGCACGCCACAAGCGACGACTCCGGCGAGTGAGTCAAAGCCACCGCTCGATCGTCAGATGGCCGCCTTCCTAGGGATTCCAATGGAAGAAGACGAACAACCTAAATCGGATTCATTGCTCGATTTTTGAACCACATGTGCATCACATGTGGTTTTTTTTGTGGAATCACTTTCATTGACTTAAATACCTTAGGGGGTATAATGGATTTAAGAAATGAAAATCAAATGGAGGCATGAATATGTTGGACTTTCTTTTTGTAGCGGTCGTCATTGGACTTGTGTATTTCTGGTGGAGTCGCCGAAACAATGTTAAAACGGTCTCGACGGATGACTTGAAACGAAGAATCGCGGAAGAGCGGAACATTCAACTGTTGGACGTGCGTGAGCCGCATGAATACCGCGGAGGACATATTAAGCAAGCGAAAAATGTGCCTCTTTCAGGATTTGGGAACGCGCAAGCGAAATATCCGAAGGAAAAAGAGCGTCCCGTCTACGTGATCTGTCAAAGTGGCATGCGTAGCCAACGCGCCGCAGCGATGCTCAAGAGTGCCGGATATACCGACGTCTATTCTGTAAAAGGCGGAATGAATTTCTGGCGAGGATAATGGACGCGACTGAACGAATCGGTTCAGTCGTTTTTTTGTCACTACGTTTTCCCTTTTGCATTTTCGGGGATTCTGCTACGGTAGGGAGAGAGTGAAAGAGAGGGGATCAATCCAATGGCAGTGATTTTATTTGATATCGATGGCACGTTAGTAGATACGACAGGACCGATGACACAAGCAATTCATGAGGCGCTTGAGGAACTTCCTCATCTTCCGAAACCGAGTGAAGATGCGGTCCGCTCAGGATACGGCTTGGCAGGTAACGCATTTTGGGAGCATGTTATTCCAGAAGCGTCGCTCGAAGAGATTCGTCTCATTCGCAGATTGCGTCACACGACGCTCGAGAAGACGATGGAAGGGCAGAACGTCTTATTCGATGGAATTCGTGACATGTTGGAAACACTTCACGAACAAGGCCACACGTTGACGACGGCGAGTAACTGCGGCGTCCATTACATGAACCTGATTTTAGATACGCAACAGATTCGTTCATATATGACGGCGCCGGAATGCTTGGAGTCCGTCAGTGGCGAGAAGAAAGCAGACATTCTGACGGCGCATCGGGTCCGTCACGGTGAGGCGGACTATATTATGGTCGGCGATCGCAAATCGGATGTCGAGGCAGCACGGGCGCACGATTTTCCGGTCGTCTTGACAGGATTCGGATTCGGAAATGAAGAAGAGTGGGCGCTTGCGGATCACGTCATCAAGTCACCGAACGATTTAGTCGAATGGGTCAACCGATAAGAAAAGGCTTGTCGCACATGTCGACAAGCCTTTTTTGTATGCCTCTATTTACAACCCGAGTGAGATGTATTTGACTTCTAAAAATTCGTCGATGCCGTGGTGACCACCTTCACGGCCGAGTCCGCTCTCTTTCCAACCACCGAAAGGCGCTTGAGGAGTTGACGGTAGCCCATCGTTCACACCGACAATCCCATACTCTAACGACTCTGCTAAGTAGACGGCTTCATTGATGTCTTGCGTGAATAGATAGGCGGCTAATCCGAACGGCGTATTGTTCGCCCGTTTGATCACTTCGTCGAGTGAATCGAATGTCGCAATCGGTGCGACCGGTCCAAATGTTTCTTCGTTCATGCAGAGCATGTCTTCGTTCGCGTAACGGATGACCGCCGGACGAATGAAGAGCCCATCTAACACTTCACCACCATACACTTCACCGCCACGAATTTGAGCGTCCTCGATGTGTTTTTCGACTTTACTGAGCGCGTCATCGTCGATGAGTGGACCGATATCGACACCTTCCTCTAATCCGTTCCCGACTTTCAACGCTTCGACCTCTTTGATGAAACGCTCCGAAAATTCATCGACGACGGCTCGTTCGACATAAATTCGGTTCGCACAGACGCATGTCTGTCCACCGTTACGGAACTTCGTGGCGACCGCTTGCGGGACAGCTTTATCCAAGTCCGCCTTGGCCGTGACGATGAGCGGGGCGTGGCCACCGAGTTCGAGCGAAATTTTTTTCATCGTGTCCGCAGCGTCACGCATGAGCATCTTCCCGACTTCGGTCGACCCTGTGAACGTCAATTTTCGAACCCGTTTGTCTTGTTGCCACGCCTTGACGATATCAGACGCTTGCCCTGTGACAAGATTGATGACCCCTTTTGGGAATCCTGCCTTCTCGGCCAATTTGATTAATTCAATCGCCGTCAACGGAGTCGCCGATGCGGGTTTCATGACGACCGTACATCCAGCAGCAAGCGCTGGTGCGACTTTCCGCGTGATCATGGCAGCCGGGAAGTTCCATGGCGTGATGGCGGCGATGACGCCTACCGGTTGTTTGATGGCAAAGATTCGTTTCTTGTTCGAAGAGGCGGGAATCGTCTCCCCGTACACTCGTCGACCTTCTGCGGCATACCAATCGATAAAGCCGTTCGCATAGTTGATTTCACCGATGGCTTCTTTGAGCGGCTTTCCTTGCTCCTCGACCATCGTCCGTGCGAGTTCTTCCGTATGTTCTGCAATCAAACGATGCCACTCATTCAGTAGCGCCCCTCGTTCATCTGCGGTTTTTTGTTGCCATTCCTGTAACGCCTCGTGCGCCGCATCAACGGCTTGTGTCGCTTCCGCGGTATCGCTTTTCGTCACAACGGCCATCACATTTCCGGTAGCCGGATTTCGTACTTCGATCGTCTGCCCCGTTTCTGTCCATTCCCCATTAATAAAGTTTTTCTCTTCTCGCATCTTGATTTCCCCTTTCCAAAAAGTGCACAGTTAATTAGAGGATACCCGTTTTTCTAGAACGCACACAATTTTCCAAAAAATGAGGGGATACCATGTGGATCATTATTGTCGGCTATTTAGTCGGGGGCCTACTCGGGGGTAGGCTATATGGGTTACTAAGTGGTCATGATTTAGCGACATCCGGTTCAAAAAACACAGGGGCCCGCAATGCGCATCGCATCGGAGGAACACGGGCTTTTTTCATCGTGTACGGATTCGACGTGCTGAAGACGATCCTTGTCTTGCAGATGAGCGGACCGTATTTTTGGCAGACAGCGCTTGCGCTCACGCTCGGTCATATTTATCCGTTTTGGCGAATTCGCGCAGGCGGGAAGGGATATGCCGTTTTTTCTGGAATCATATGGGCATACGACCCGTGGTGGTTTATCGGTGGTCTCCTAATCTTATTGCTCTTGATCAAAGTGACGGGCAATTCACGTGAGACAGGACTGGTCATGCTTATGCTACTACCGCTAGCAGCCCTAGGAAGTCTCGAACATATCATCTGGGCCATGCTCATTGCGATGATCATTATTTATCATCATGTGAAGGAGGGGAAAGCATGATTATGTATCGAAAAGCTGGTGAATCGGATTTTGACGCCATTCATCGATTGAATTACGAAACGTTTGTCGAAGAGATTCCGCAACATTCACCGAACTCGGAACGACGGCTCGTCGATCGGTTTCATGGACAGAATACATATTGGATTGGTGAAGTAGACGGTGAAGTGGTCGCCATGTGTGCACTACGTGGCGAAAAACCTTTTTCGTTGGAACAAAAAGGGGTGCGCATTCCTGACGGGGATTGGATCGAAATTCGTTTGCTTGCTGTGAAGAGAGCGTATCGACGCAATCGGACATTCGCCGGACTGATGCGAGCGGTCATTAAAGATGCGACCGATCGTGAAGTGGATGGGATTGTCATCAGTGGGACGACGCGTGAACAAGTGCTCTATCACCGATTCGGATTTATTCCATTTGCGGATCCAATCGGCCCTGAGGAAGCAAGGTACGTTCCGATGATGTTAACGCGTTCAGCCTTTTATGAATCAAAGTCTGCGTCGACGCTTCGACCAATAAGTTTCCTTGCGGGTCCTGTCGAATGTTCGGAGCGCGTGAGAGCACGACTCTCAAGGCAATCACTCCCACACCGTTCAAAAGAGACGAGTCGCATGCTCGAATCGGTTCAGCAACAACTGACAAAGCGAATCGGACTTCCTTACGTCTATACGCTTCTCGGAAGTGGCACGGTCGCCAATGATGCGGTCGCGGCAAGATTGCGGGGACATGGTGTCGTTTTATGCGCCGGCGAATTCGGGGAGCGTCTCATGGATCACGCATCCCGCGCCGGTCTCTCATTTGATGTCATTCAAGTGGACGGGGAAGGGAAATGGGAGGTTGCTCAACTTGAGCAGATTGAACCGGAGTGGGTGTGGACGGTACATTGTGAGACATCTTTAGGCATCTTAATCGACCTCGCCCCGCTTCACACGTGGCAAGGTGTCGTCGCCGTCGATGCAATCAGCGCGGTCGGGACACTTGTCTATGATTATTCTTTCGCGGACTACGTGACTTTTTCCTCGGGGAAAGGATTACGGAATGCGCCAGGTCTCGCGTTCGTCGCGATGAAAGAGCGGGCGGAAATGATGCGAGACGTGCCACGCTACTTTGATTTGTCCCTCTATCAACCAATCGCCTTCACACAATCGGAACCGCTCCTTGCGGCGATGGATGTCGCATTAGAGGAATTAACGGAAGAACAGGTCGCATCGCATCAGGAGAAGATGGCATTGTTGGTCAACTCACTTCGCGAGAATGGCTTACAATTCAAGCTGAGTCCCGCCCAATCACCTGGCATCATCACGATTCCGATGCCGTGCGGACAGTCCTCGATTGAGTTAGGTCGACAACTATCCTATCAAGGTTATCTCGTCCAATATGAGAGCGAATATTTGAAACGGGCGAACGTCATCCAAGTATCGACGATGGGCTGGACGACACCTCGCATGATGCGTGACGTTGGTGCCTATATTGCCGAGTGGATGCAACAAAAAACCGCCACTCTGGAAAGTGACGGTTCGCTTACACACGAAAATCCTGACGTGCCAAGTGACGAATTTTTCGTCCGAGGCGTCTCCAATTGAAGTAAGCCAGCACAGACACGACGCCACCTGACCAGAACAGCCATTCATCTGGTCGGATATAGCCGAGTAGCCCGACGAGCAACCCGAGCAAGATGACGATGGCATTGAACGTCTGACGGTGCAAGAGTTCTTTCGATTCCAAGTTGCGTTGGAACATCGCTTGCTCCGACAGGCGTTTTCGTGTCGGCTCTTTTAAGTAATTGTCGAGAAGCGGTGGCACGTTCAACAATTTCTTCGCATAGTTGATCCCGGTCTTTACATAACGGTTTTGAAGTGTCGTGCCGTCCTCCTCGAGCCATTCGATGACAATCGGTTTGCCGAGTGTGAACAGGTCGATTTTCGGATCGAGGATTTGCAGGATGCCGAGCAAAGTCGAGGCGGCCCGACCGAAGAAGGCGAATTCCGCCGGGAGTTGGATCGGTTCGTTTTTGACGAGCAACTGAATATCCTGCAACACTTTCTCAATTAACTTCGTATCGACGGTGTCGATATCGGTCTCTAAATAAAAAGTGACGGCTTTCTCGAGTGCTTGGCGGATGTTTTGCTTGTTCGCCGTCGGCAAGAGGAAGCGTAAATCTTCTAGGCCGTCGACGATGCTGTCATAGTCGAGCGAGATGAACGCCTGTAAGATGTTTCGGATCGTTGCCATGTCCTGTGCCGTCGTCTGTCCGACCATCCCGAAGTCGAGTAGGATGATGGTGCCGTCTGCTCGGATTTGAACGTTTCCGGGGTGCGGGTCAGCGTGGAACTGTCCTCCGAACAACAATTGTTCGGCGGCGAGCGTGAATAGTCGTTCGGCTAGGGCAGAGCGATCGATTTCATTTTCTTTTAAGAAGGCGAGGTCGGTGATGCGTCGTGCATCGACCCAGTCCATCGTCAAGACGCGGTTCGTACAGAGGTGTTCGTGATAATCCGGAATGTAAACGTCCGGGTTATCCGCATATTTGGCTTTGAAATATAAGGCGTTTTTTAATTCGGTTTGAAAATTTAGTTCATCCCCGATGACAAAAATCATTTGGCGATATAAGCTATCTAAGTCGGTCGATTTTGCGAGGGATGTCCGCTTCAACATCGACGTGACAATCCGCATGGCCCGGAAGTCGGTACGGATGATTTTTTCGATATTCGGACGTTGAATTTTGATGGCGACCCGCTTGCCGTTTTCCAGAAGGGTGGCACCGTACACTTCCCCGATTGAGGCGGAGGCGACGGCGTCGATGCCAACGTCTTTGACGACTTGCGTGTAAGGGACGCCCCATTCCGCCTCTAGAATCGCGCGCGACTTGTCCCAACCCGATGTCGGGACACGGTCGACGAGTTCAGATAGTTCGTTCAAGACGGCCGGAGGCAATAAATCGGCACGAATGGACAAGAATTGTCCGAGCTTGATCAACAAGCCTTCGAGTCGGAGTGCATTTCGTTTATACTCACGCGCGAGCTTGAGCATGAGTGCTTCATATTCTTCTGTCGTGGCGACACCTTGCTGTTGCTTACGTGAAAAGGCGTATAGCCGAATGATGAATCGGGCGAACATGGTGACGATAATCCATATGCGGAACAAAGCGATACGTTTCATTGTAATACCGACATCCTTTACGACAGTCGCTCGACTGACCTGATTTTTTGTAACTATACTTTACCATACAATGCGTTGAAGAAAGGGCAAGGGATGTTCATGGAGTGGGAATTGCTCAACGTCGTCGGAACGATTGCGTTCGCGGCGAGCGGAGCCATCATTGCGATGGATGAAAAATACGATATTTTTGGGGTATGGTTGCTCGCGTTTATCACCGCCTTTGGGGGCGGCGCGATTCGGAACGTCCTGTTAGGAAACCCCGTCAGTTTGATTTGGCAACAGAATGATTTATTTATTTTATGTTTTCTGGTCGCACTCCTCATCTTCCTGCTACCAAGTGTCGTATTGCCACATTGGGAACGCTGGGGTGTGATTGTGGATGCAATCGGATTGGTCGCCTTTGCCTTTCAAGGAGCACAGGTCGCCATCAAGCTGGATTTACCGTTATCGGCAGCAATCGCGGCGGCTGTCCTGACCGGGGTCGGGGGTGGTGTGGTCCGCGACTTACTGGCTGGGCGTAAACCGCTCGTCTTGCAATCAGAGGTGTACGCGATTTGGGCGATTCTCATTGCGGTCATCACGTATTACTTCAAGCTCGAAGGCGGTCTTGCCGTCTATGCGCTTTTAATTGTCGTAGCGACACTTCGAGTGATATCCTACTATCGGAAGTGGAATTTACCAGCACGAAAAGTCAGATAAGGGGGAACGAAAATGAAGATTTTACTAATGATTGGTGCCGGATTGATGGCACTCGGTGTGGCACTTGGCGCGTTCGGTGCCCATGCGCTAAAAGAGAGACTGTCACCGAACATGTTGGCGAACTGGCAGACGGGCGTGCTCTATCACATGATCCATGCGCTCGGGATCGTCGGGATCGCAGCGCTCCTCATGCGTGTGAGTATCAGCCAATTTAACATTGCCGGCTGGCTCATGTTTGCGGGAATCATCTTTTTCTCTGGAAGTTTATACGTCATGGCGTTGACGGGAATCACGAAACTCGGAGCCGTGACACCAATCGGCGGCGTCTTATTCATTGCTGCTTGGATTTTTGTCATCGTCGGTGCGATGAAATTATAATGACAGAATCAATTTATTTCGACATCCATGTCTTTGCTCATGTTCACATGCAGCGAACGCATGGATTTTTTTTGATGAGTCATCCCATCAATTGGAAAACAGATTTGCGCTTCATGTATTTATTATTTGAAAATAGGGTAAAGCGTTCTCTATTTACATAAAATATTACAGAAACATGTCAGAATGGACGATTAGAAAAGGTATTGATAAATAATAAGTTCAACACATTCGTTGCCTATGCTGTTGTGCGTGCGTAATAAAATTGAAATATAACTTTAACAGGAAAATATCTAGCAGTTAGATATAATTAGTCGTGTTGAAACTCAACCAAATGATCGTTTTTGTTACATACTGAAACGGCTTTAAAATATGTAGTGTAGTAGGTACTCACGTTTGTCATTTAAGAAAGGATGTACCCCATTCATGAATTGGAAACGCACAGTCTCGACGCTGACGCTTGGTGTGATGCTCATCAGCACACATACAGTTGCCGACGCATCGACTTCGATTAAAGAAAAACAAGAAGAACAACAAAAAGTACAAGAGAAGCGCAATGACGTGAAAAAGAACCAAGCCGATACGTCTTCAAAGATTGAAGTGAACAAAGAAGAGATTTCAAAAGTTCAGGCAGAGGTCAATAAAATGGACGCACAGTTGCAGGACATCATCAACGATGTCGCCATGAAGCGCCAAGAAATCAAGCGTACCGAGATGAAAATCGAGGATCTTGAAGCCGACATTAAAGATTACCAAGAAAAAATGAAGGCACAAGAAGCGATGATGAAAGAACGTATGGCCACGATGCAAAAGAACGGTGGCGGCTCAATTAACTGGGCTGAATTCATCTTCGGTTCAAAAAACCTCTCTGATCTTGTCACGCGTATGATCACGGCTGGAACGATTCAGCGTAGTGACCAAGAGTTGTTCGATGACTATGAAGCGACACAGCGTTCGTTGAAAGAAGCGCAAGCTGACTTGAAAGCAGAACGTGCCTCACTTCTCAAACAACAAAAGGCACTTGAAGTGCGTCAAGCTGAGCTCGAGAAGAAAATGAAGCAACGTGAGAAGCGTATCAAAGAGCTTGAAGAGAAGAACATCAAGTTTGAATCACAAATCTTCGACCTTCAAGAAATTGAAGCGACGTTAGTGGCACAAGAACAGGCAATCGCGGCTGAAATCGAAGCGCAACGTCGCGAAGAAGAGGAAGCCCGTCGTCGTGCTGAAGAAGCAGCTCGTCAAGAGGCGGCACGTAAGGCAGAAGAAGCACGCCAAGCAGAAGCTGCACGTCAAGCTGAGGCTGCTCGCAAGGCAGAGGCAGCACGAGAAGCGGAAGCGGCACGTCAAGCTGCTGCACAACAAAAGCAAGACAATAAAACGAATACCCCGTCTTCGTCGTCTTCAAACAACACGGCTCCATCAACACCAGCACCAAAACCGGAACCGGCGCCGAAACCCGCACCAACACCAGCGCCGAAACCGGAGCCAAAACCGGCACCGACGACATCGACGCCAGCACCGTCTAGCTCAATGTTCATTCAACCGGCTTCAGGACGCTACTCACAAGGATGGGGTCCGGCGAGCGGTGCGTATGGCTACACGTTCCATAACGGTGTAGATATCGCTGGTCCAACAGGTACACCGATTCGTGCATCTGCGACAGGTACAGTTATTCGTGCAGGCTGGGGTGGCGCTTACGGGAACCACGTCATGATCGCGCACGTCATCAACGGTCAAGTTTGGACGACAGTTTATGCACACATGAACTCAGTATCTGTCAGCTCAGGACAGCGTGTGACACAAGGATCAAATATCGGGACACTTGGAAACACAGGGAACTCGTCAGGTCCGCACTTGCACTTTGAGATTCATAAAGGCGGCTACTCGTACTCGGCAACGAGCGCAGGTAGCACGGTCAACCCGCGTCAGTTCTTCTGATGCCCTATACAGAAAGCTCCTTTCGATTGCGAGAGGAGCTTTTGTGCGTACAAAAAATCCCTCCGCGATGGCGAAGGGATGCTCGTTAGTTGGCTTGCTCGATATCGTTTGAATGATCTTGTTTCTTACGCATGCGTTCACGCACGTAATAGATAATCGTCAACCCAATCAACCAAGGTACCCCGAACTTCAACAAGATGTTGAAATCGGTGAACCATGTCGTGATCATCAGGCTGAGGAGTAAGACAGCTCCAAGTATTGGGAGGAACGGATATCCCATCATACGGACAGGGAGTTTTCGTCCGGTCCATTTCTTCCGGAAGAACAAGTGGGAGACGAAGACCATGAACCAAGTGAAAATGGCTCCAAACATCGAGATTCCCATCAAGAACGGATATGACGATTCCATAAACACTTGTAATAAAGCGGCTAGGACGATGCCACCCGTTGAAACGAGTAATGCGAACATCGGGATGCCGTTTTTGCTGATTTTTTTGAACACTTTCGGTGCATCGCCGGCTTCTGCGAGCGAGTACATCATGCGTGTTGATGCATAGAGCTGTGCGTTCATCGCTGACAAGGCGGCAATCAAAATCACGAAGTTGAGGATACCTGCCGCGAACGGCACATCAAACTGTTCCATGACGAGCACGAACGGACTTTGATCGATACCCGCTTGCTGCCATGGGATGAGCATGAGCATGATGGCGAGCGTGACGACATAGAAGAACGTCAATCGGAACACGGTAGCGCGTAAAGCGCGTGGTACGGCCTGATCCGGGTCTTTTGCTTCGCCTGCTGTGACGGCGACGAGTTCGGTTCCAAGGAAACTGAAGAGGGAGATGAAAATCGTCACCCACATTCCGTAAAACCCGAAAGCGAAGAAACCTTCGTTTCCAGTCGTGATCGATTCAATCGGTGATCCTGGTTCGCCGAACAATGTGGCGGCACCGAGAACGATGAATAGGATAATGGCAGTTACTTTGATGAAGGATAACCAGTATTCGGTCGTCCCGAACGTGTGAACATGACGGGCGTTGACGTAAATGAGTAGTCCACCGAAGAGGGCGACCCAGACGAACCCGTTCACATCCGGGAACCAGTAGCGCATATAGATAGCGATGGCACTGACCTCAACCCCTACAGCGAGTACGTTCGCGACCCAGTAAGAGTAACGGACGAGAAAGCCTGCGAGTGGATGGACGTATCGCTCGGCAATCGTTCCGAATGATCCAGATGTTGGATGGGCGACCGTCATTTCGGCGAGTGCACCCATGAGTAAGAGGACGATGAACGCCCCGATGGCATAGCTGACGAGCACGCTCGGACCAGCGGTTTGGATCGCGAGCCCGCTTCCGAGGAACAGCCCGGTTCCGATGGCACTCCCGAGGGAAATCATCGTGAGTTGCCGGGTGGACAGCTCGCGTTTTAGTTTGTTTGTTTCCAAAATCGATTCTCCTTTAGTTGAGTGAAATGTTGTTGTGGACGACTATAGCAGACAGAAAAAAACGATGTCAATTCGAAAAACCGATGAAGGTTCTCGATTTCGGGGTGCACATATAGAGGCAAAGTTTTTCGATTTTTTTATTTGACAGGGATGCATCCTCCCTGTATAGTACGAGTTAACTTAACTGAAACGAATAAAGGCGTCGACGAAGAGAAGTAACGACGAATCTTGTATGACAGAGAGCTGATGGTTGGTGCGAATCAGTATACAGGACGTCGCGAATGGACTTCTGAGCTCTAAACCGAACTTTGAGTAGGCTTTAGCGGGTTACCCACCGTTATCACGGGGAAGCGGATGATTGTCCGTGAAGTGGGTTCTTCGGAACCAACGAAGGTGGCACCACGGGGTTACTCGTCCTTCTTGTAGCATAGGCTATGAGGAGACGGGTAACCCCTTTTTCGTTTCTATAACATAAATCGAGGATTGAGAAGAGTAGCGCGAGAAGACGTTTCGTCCAGAGAGTCAGGGATGGTGAGATCCTGACCGAGGCGTCCGCGTGAATGGGCTCATGAGAGCATGGCTGAATGAAGTAGGTCGTGACGGCTTCCCCCGTTATCGGGATACGATGTGATTGCATCGGAGAGTGGATTCTTCGGAATCAACGAGAGGTGGCACCACGGTCTAGAACCGTCCTCCATACGACGACTGTCGTGTGGAGTTTTTTTATACACATTTTTAGAGGGGGAACAGACGATGATTCAACAATTGGAGACAAACGCACTATCAACAGCAGATATGAAAGTGGCAGCAAGCGAGATGTTCCAAGCGGATGAAGCACAAATCGAACGGGTGCTACTCGCGATGAAAGAACGTGGGGAGACGGCAGAAGAGATGGCGGGACTCGCGGCATACATCCGTGAAGCAGCACAGTTCCCCCCGACGGATTTGCCTGTACTTGATGTCTGTGGCACGGGCGGCGATGGGGCGCACACGTTCAACATCAGCTCGACCGTCGCCTTCGTGTTGGCCGGTCTCGGCATCCCGGTCGCCAAACATGGGAACCGTGGCGTATCGAGTCGGTCTGGAAGTGCGGACGTCCTCGAGGCATTGAACGTTCCGATTGTGAAGACGGCGGAAGAAGTACATGCCGACTTGAAACGGACGAACTTGAGTTTCTTGTTCGCCCAGCATGTCCACCCGATCATGAAGCACGTCATGCCGGTCCGGAAACGACTCGCGACGGCGACCATCTTCAACCAAATCGGACCGCTTACGAATCCGCTTCGTCCGAAACGACAACTGATTGGTGTCTACCATCCATCACTAATTGAGAAGATGGCGACAGCGATGCGTCATCTTGGAGTAGAGCGTGGCATGGTCGTACACGGTGCGGGTGGCCTCGATGAAGCGAGCCTCGCTGGTGTGAACGAGGTGTACTTCTTTGACGGGGAACAGACGGCGCGTTACGCGGTCGACCCACGAGATGTTGGCTTGATGCGGGCACCGCTCGAAGCACTACGTGGAGGAACGCCGGAAGAGAACGCCGCGACACTACTCGCTGTATTGAACGGGGAGTCGGGCCCGGCGCGAGATGTCGTCTTATTGAATGCGGCGCTTGCCCTTTGCACGTACGGCACAACTTCAACGCTTCGTGCAGGGGTGAAAGAGGCGAAACGCAGTATCGATGAAGGGCACGCCTTACGCGTGTTACAACACTTACAACGTACGGAGGTAGAGGCATGAGTTATTTAACGAAAATCATCGGAACGAAAATCGAAGAGGTCAGTCGTATGGAGCCGATCGATGTCACCGTGACAGAGCCGATTGCTCTCTTGAATCGAATGCGTGATGGATTCCACATCATCTCGGAAATCAAACGTTCGTCACCTTCGAAAGGAATGATTCGGGAGGATGTGAACGTCGCCGAACGGGCTCGTCAATATGAACAAGCTGGAGCGACGATGATTTCGGTGTTGACGGACACGACGTATTTCAATGGGTCTTTTGAAGATTTACAACAAGTCGCCGACGTGGTCACAATCCCGGTACTCTGCAAAGACTTCATCATCGATGAACGACAACTCGACTATGCGAAGCATTACGGTGCGAGTGTCGCCCTCCTTATCGTAGCGGCACTTCATCCGAAACGTCTCCACGAGTTGACACGATACGCTCGCTCCATCGGTCTTGACGTCTTGGTCGAAGTGCATGACGAAGCCGAGTTACACATCGCGCTCGAGCTCGATGACGTGTTGATTGGCATCAACAATCGAGACTTAAAAACGTTCGAGGTATCACTTGAGACATCAATCGATTTGATGGAATGTTATCCCGATGTCACGTTCGTCAGTGAAAGTGGAGTCAGCACCGTCGAGGCGGCAGCGCGTCTAAAAGAAGCCGGGGCCAGCGCCATTCTCGTCGGAGAAGCACTCATGCGGGAAGAAGACCCGACCCGGTTACTCGAGGAGTTGAAAACATGTTCGTTAAAATTTGTGGATTGAAAACAGAAGAAGCGGTCGAAGCGGCGGTCGAAGCGGGGGCGGATGCCATCGGATTCGTGTTCGCCCCGAGTTCCCGTCAAATCGACGTGGCCACAGCGAAGACGTTAGCAGCGCGTATCCCGCAATCGGTTCGAATCGTTGGTGTGTTTTTAAGTCCTTCAATGGAAGACATCGCGCAAACGATGGACGTGGGACTGACGGATTTACAAATTCACCATCGAACGCAGTCAATCGAACAACTGCGAATCTTCGGATTACCGATTATCGATGCGTCGACCGAGGTGGCGGCGGATGTTCGATTGATGGACCATCCGACCCCGGGCAGTGGACAGATTTTAGACTGGGCAACGATTGAGCGGCCGAATCGTCCATTTTGGCTAGCAGGTGGCCTATCCCCAGACAATGTAAGACAAGCGATTCAAACGATCCAACCAGACGGCGTCGATGTCTCGAGCGGTGTTGAGACAGACGGTGTGAAAGATATCAAAAAAATTCGCACGTTCATTCAACGTGCCAAGGAGGAACTAGGATGTATGCACAACCAGTGAACGGGAAATTTGGACAATACGGTGGAAAGTATATTCCGGAGACGCTCATGCAGGCAGTCGAAGAATTAGAGGTCGCTTACGAAGAGGCGAAGCAAGACCCTGAGTTTCAAGAACGCTTCTCTTCCTTATTAAGCGAATACGTGGGACGTGAGACGCCGCTCTATTATGCGTCGAACCTGAGTCGTCGTCTTGGGACGAACGTCTATTTGAAACGTGAGGACTTGAACCATACCGGTGCCCATAAGATCAACAACACGATCGGACAGGCGCTCCTTGCGAAACGGATGGGGAAACAAAAAGTCGTCGCCGAGACGGGAGCGGGTCAGCACGGTGTCGCGACTGCGACAGTATGTGCGTTACTCGATTTAGAATGTACGATCTTCATGGGTGAGGTCGACGTTGAACGCCAGGCGTTGAACGTGTTTCGGATGGAATTGCTCGGAGCGAAAGTCGTTCCGGTCAAATCAGGTAGTCGTACACTAAAGGATGCCGTCAATGAAGCGCTCCGTTACTGGGTCAAACATGTCGACGATACGCATTATGTGATGGGTTCAGTACTTGGACCGCATCCGTTCCCGCAGATGGTACGTGATTTCCAAAGTGTGATCGGGACAGAGACACGTCGTCAAATCCTTGAACAGACAGGACGCCTCCCAGACGCCGTCGTCGCTTGTGTCGGTGGAGGAAGCAACGCCATGGGCATGTTCTATCCGTTCTTGAACGATGAGTCGGTCGCCCTCTATGGTGTCGAGGCGGCAGGTAGTGGCATTGATACAGATAAACATGCGGCAACACTCACGAAAGGGGAAGTCGGTGTCCTACATGGTTCCCTCATGTATGTCTTACAAGACGCGGCCGGTCAAATCGAGGAGGCACATTCGATCTCAGCCGGACTCGATTATCCAGGGGTAGGACCAGAGCACAGCTTCTTGAAAGACATCGAACGGGTGCGGTATGCAGCTGTCACGGATGACGCGGCGCTCGATGCATGTCTCGCGCTCAGCCGCCAAGAAGGCATCATTCCTGCCCTTGAATCATCACATGCCCTTGCTTACGCAGAGACGCTCGCCAAGACGATGGGTGAAGAGGAGACATTGGTGATTTGTTTATCAGGGCGCGGAGACAAAGACGTCCACACAATCCGAGAGAAGGTGGCGACACGATGAAATTAGAGACAGCGATTCGTGAACGAGAAGGAGCGGCTTTTGTTCCGTATATTATGGCCGGTGACGGCGGGATGGACCGACTCATTCCGACCATTGTTGAACTAGAACGGATGGGTGCGACAGCGATTGAACTCGGTATCCCGTTCTCCGATCCGGTGGCAGATGGTCCAATCATTGAGGCGGCAGGAATGCGTGCGCTTGAAGCGGGCGTGACGCTCGAAATGGTATTGAACCATTTAATAGAAGGAAATGATCAATTTAACGTTCCAATCGTGTTGATGACATACTTGAATCCTGTGTTTCGATTCGGGATTCAACCGTTCTTTGACCGAGCGAAGGAATGCGGGGTAAGCGGGGTCATCATTCCTGACCTTCCGTTTGAAGAAAGTCTTCAATTATTCGCAGATATCGACCGGCATGACGTCGCGGTCATCCCGCTCGTGACGTTGACGAGTAGCGAGGCGCGGACAGCATCGATCTTAGAGAAAGCGGAAGGATTCGTCTATGCGGTCACACTCAAAGGAACGACAGGGAAAGCCGATGTGTTCCCAGATGAATTACTCGCCTATTTGACTCGATTGACAGAGCAGTCACGCGTTCCTGTTTTGGCAGGATTCGGCGTACATTTACCGGAGCAAGTGCAGACGCTTGGAAATGCATGTGATGGTGTCGTCGTCGGAAGCTTTATCGTCGAGGCGCTCCATGAAGGAAGAACAGACGACGTTGAGACGTTGATTCAATCCGCAAAGCACATACACGCATAAGAAAACCGGCGCTTCAAAAGAGGCGCCGGTTATTCGTTTACTCATAATTCCACTCGATCGAGACCGTCTTCACCAAATTTTTGGTCGAGTTGATCATGACGATACATCGAAGCGAGCACATATAAAAGGTCGCCTTCTTCGATGGATGTTTGTCCATTTGGTGGAATCAAGTATTCGTTTCGGACGATGGCGTTCACGACGGTGTTCGGTGGGAGCGTGATATCCGCTAGTGTCTTGCCAATCATCGAAGAACTCTCCGTGACAACATAAGGAACGAGCTTATGTTGGGACTGTTTACTCGAGACGAGGGCAATCGTATACGGGGAACGGATTTTATCCGGACCGAGTAACCCTAATTTTTCAGCGAGCGGTGTCAACGTCGTTCCTTGAATCAAGGCACTCGTTACGACGACGAAGAAGACGGCATTGAATAAAAGCTGACTGTCTTCAATCCCTGCGATTAGAGGGAAGGTAGCTAATACAATCGGGACAGCTCCCTTTAATCCGGCCCAAGAGATAAATAGTTTCTCTTTTCTCGTGAATGCCATGCCGAGCGTCGATAGATAGACGGCGATCGGACGGGCCAAGAACATGAGAACAAATGAAATGAGTAGTCCTTTCCAAATCAAGTCCGGTTCGATGAGTTGACGAGGGAAGACGAGTAACCCAAGGATGACGAACATGATGATCTGCATAATCCATGCGAGTGCTTCCGAGAATTGAACGATTGTCACTTCATGTGCCGTATCCGCATTTCCGACAATCATCGCGGCGATATAGACCGCTAGTAATCCGCTTCCCAATAAGTAGGCTGTGACACCATATGTGAGGAACGCCATCGAAATCATGAGGACGGCATGAAGTCCGCTCGACTCTAGTCTCAGATGATTCAACATGAGGCGGGACAGTTGGCCGAGAATGAAGCCGATGAGGGCTCCGACAACGATTTGAAGGACAAACATCCAAATCCCGTCCCAGATAGTCGTATCCGGCTTCATCATAAAATCAAGGGCTAGAATCGTCAAAAACATTGCCATCGGGTCGTTCGTGCCGGACTCGGCTTCGAGAGTCGCACCGACTTTCGGTGAGATATTCTTTCCTTTAAATGCGGCAAAGACGGCCGCCGCGTCGGTCGAACCGATAATCGCACCGAACAAGAAAGATTCAATCCAATCGAAACCAAATACGAAACGAACGGCCACGGCAACAACGCTTGTCGTGATTAATACACCAAGCGTAGCGAGTGAAGCGGCTGGCGCGAGCACGCGACGCATCGATGACCATTTCGTCTGAAGTCCCCCTTCAAACAAAATAACGATCAATGCGGCTACCCCAATCAGCTGTGCCAGGTTGGAGTCGTCGAAGAAGATGAGACCTGTAATATCGCTTCCCATGATCATGCCGATCCCCATAAACAAAATCAAGGCGGGCAGGCCGAAGCGAGTCGAGATTCGCGTCGCCATGACACCGGCTACAAGGAGTAGACCGAAGAGTAAAATGAGTACATCAGTACTTAAGACAGGTACGGGCAAACACAACACATCCTTTCCAAAAGCAATATTCTTAAGTTCATTGTACCATGAAATCGTCTGATATTTCAGAATTGGGGATTATACCAACCTTGCGCATTGGAATTATTAGTTATGGATGTGGTAAAGTGAGGACATCGAATAAGGAGGGATGATGATGTCTAAAATTCACGTCATTCATGAGAACGAAGAATGGACGAACCACCTGGTTCATCGTTTAGAAGAACTACAGTTGCCTTATGAACTATGGCACTTGGACCAAGGGACGATTGATCTCGAAGCAATCCCCCCGGAAGGTGTCTTTTATAATCGTATGAGTGCTTCTTCGCACACACGCGGGCATCGGTACGCGCCTGAGTTGACGGAAGGTGTCCTCGCTTGGCTAGAGGCGCATGACCGTACCGTGTTCAACGGAACGCGTGCCATCCGTCTAGAAGTGAGTAAAGTCAATCAGTACACGGCGCTTCGCCGCGAAGGGATTCGTGTGCCGAAGACGATTGCGGCGGTCGGTAAAGACCAAATCATCGAGGCGGCCGAAAAGCTGGACATGACACCGTTCATCACGAAACATAATCGTGCCGGGAAAGGGCTTGGCGTCCAGTTGTTCCATACGATCGAAGGATTGAAAGAATATGTGTATGGTGCCTCGTTTGAGGACTCGGTTGACGGCATCACACTCATCCAACAGTATATTGAAGCCCCGGAACCATATATTACCCGTTGTGAATTCATCGGTGGGAAGTTCCTTTATGCGGTGCGTGTCGATACATCGGAAGGATTCGAGCTCTGCCCGGCAGATGCCTGCTCGATTGAAGACCAGTTCTGCCCGGTCGGGGAGACGCCACCGGCGAAGTTTGAAATCGTCGAAGGATTCAATGACCCGATCATTCCACAGCTTGAACAGTTCCTGAAAGCGAATGAGATTGATATCGCCGGAATTGAGATTATCCGAGACCGAGACGGTAACGTCTACGCCTACGACGTCAATACGAATACGAATTATAATTCCGACGCTGAAGCGAAAGCAGGGCGCTATGGGATGCTTGAATTGGCTACTTTCTTAGGCGACGCGCTTCACGTCACCACGACAAAATAAGGGTCAGGCGCTCGCCTGACCCTTTTGCTGTGTATGTTTGAGTTGCTCTTCAAATCGATGTTGGACTAATTCTGCTGTCGGTGCCATTCGTTCGATGAACGAATCTAAACGTTCCGCAGTGTCACGATCGGTTTCTTTAAACACGCGCATCGTTGTTCACCTCGTTAATCAGGATTACTTGCTTACATCATCCTTAATTCCCGAGGTGCTATACGCGTAAACCTTTTACACGCTAAAGAATGTGCTCAAATTTTCTTTCGGTAAGATGTTTCCGACGTAGAAGTCGCCGAACTCACCGTATTTCGCACTCACTTCATCGAAGCGCATCTCGTAGACGATCTTCTTGAACTGAAGTGAATCTTCAGCGAAGAGCGTGACACCCCATTCCCATGCGTCGAATCCAGTCGACCCACCGATGAACTGCTGAATCTTACCGGCGTAGCTACGGCCGATCATGCTGTGGCGATACATGAGGTCTTTGCGCTCATCCATCGACAACATGTACCAGTTGTCGCCGTCGCGACGAGCCTTGCTCATCGGATAGAAACAGATGTGTGCGGCTTTTGGAAGTGTCGGGTAGAGACGTGAGCGGATATGAGGGTTTTGATATGGGTCCCCATCTCCAGATCCACGATACATACCGAGCTCGATGACTGACACGTACGAATACGACGGAATCATATAGTCATATAGCGCTGTTTTGCGGAATGCGCGCTCGACGTCTTCAAGTTCGTTAAACGTTGGGCGAAGCACCATCAAGACGAGGTCTGCCTTCTGACCGAGAATCGAGTAGAAGGCGTGGCTTCCTTCACCTTTTGCTTCAACTTCTTCAAGTGAGGCGAGAAACGCAGTGAACTCGTCAATCATCTGTTGACGCTTCTCGGCGTCGACGAGCTTCAAACGAGCCCAATCGATTGTGCGGAAATCATGAAGGGTATACCATCCGTCTAATGTGGCGGCGGCATGTTGTGTATCTGTCGTAGGTACTGGACGTTCTGACATAAAAAATCTCCTTTCGGGACTTGGCTTCGCCGTCTATTTTACCATACACGCTTCACTGACTGGCAACTTTGAGGCACTGTGAGGGTTATCACGATTCATGACGGGTAAAGAACAGAGGACAGAAACATGAAAACGGCTACAAAAATGGCTGTATCAGTCGATTTAGCGAAACTGTTCTATTCATATAATGATTGATTCTAAGCGATTTATGGCGAAATGGGCAGAATAGTTTATTTTAAAAAGGGTACTGTGTATAATTGAAATCGCGTAAAGACACAAGTCAACGGCAAAACCACTAGCAGTCATGCTGTAAATTGAGAAAAGGGGTTCATTCGTTATGAAATTATTTGAAACGTTGAAGCAAAAAGTCAGTCCGATTCGTCCGACCATCGTCTTCCCAGAAGGCGTCGATGAGCGTGTTCTTGGAGCCGCTGTTCGATTGAAAGCAGACGGTATGGTAGAACCAATCGTCGTCGGTACGAAAGCAGACGTCGAAGCGGTTGCGGCAAAACACGGTTTCGACATCTCAGGTTTGACACAATATGACCCAGCGACATACGAAGACATCGATGTTCTCGTCGAATCATTCGTCGAGCGTCGTAAAGGAAAAGCGACAGCTGAACAAGCGCGCGAACTCCTCACATCGGATGTGAACTACTTCGGAACGATGCTCGTTCATACAGGAAAAGCAGAAGGTCTTGTCTCAGGCGCGATGCACGCGACGGCCGATACGGTACGTCCGGCACTTCAAATCATCAAAATGCAACCAGGGATCAAAAAGACGTCAGGTGTGTTCATCATGGTACGTGACGACGAGCAATACGTCTTCTCGGACTGTGCAATCAACATCGCACCGGACGCTGCAGACTTAGCAGAGAATGCATTCTTGTCGGCAGCGACAGCGAAGACATTCGGCATCGACCCACAAGTCGCGCTTCTTAGCTTCTCGACGAAAGGTTCTGCGAAGTCACCTGAAACGGAGAAAGTCGTGGAAGCGACTCGCCTTGCAAAAGAAAAATCACCGAACCTTCCAATCGACGGAGAACTTCAATTCGATGCGGCATTCGTCCCTAGCGTAGCGGCGAAGAAAGCACCGGGTTCTGACGTAGCAGGTAAGGCGAACGTATTCGTCTTCCCAAGTCTCGAAGCAGGAAACATTGGCTACAAGATGGTTCAACGTTTCGGTGGATTCGAAGCGATCGGCCCGATCCTTCAAGGTCTCAACAAACCAGTGAACGACTTATCACGTGGCTGTAACGAAGAGGACGTCTACAAATTGACGCTCATCACAGCAGCACAAGCAATCGACGAGCGCAACGAAGCGTAAGTTTTTGGCATCCTTCTTGATAGAAGGGTGCTTTTTTTGTGTTTTTTTGAATGGTAGCTGAGGTAAACTAAAAGAGGAATCCATTATCGAAAGGGGAGCTATGTATGCAAAGCATTCATGCGACGGAATTACGAGAAAAGTTAGAGAACGGAGAGTCTCTCCATATCATCGATGTGCGCGAACAAGATGAATATGATGCAGGGCATATCCCGAACGTACCGCTCTATCCACTATCTGAATTCCCACATGTGACAGAAAAGTTGGCACAAGACAATGTGTATCACGTCATCTGTCGCTCAGGTGGACGAAGTCAAACAGCGTGTGATTACTTAGAGTCACAAGGCTACAAAGTCGTCAACGTCGACGGCGGGATGCTCGCTTGGGATGGCGACATCGAAGCGTGATGTTAGAAAATCCTTGGGTCGTCGTACCCCTTCTCATCGCGCTTTACCTTACTGTCTATGCGGTGATGAAGCGATTTGACTGGGAGAAATGGCGACTCGTCTGGGCAGTCTGGGTGATGCTCATCATCATCTTGTTGACGATTGAACTCGTAACCAGTCTATAAAAAATGCGGAACCTTCTTTAGAAGAGGTTCCGCATTTTTTATGCGTCTTGGCGCTTATCAAATGTGATTGATGCGATGGCATCGTGTTGGTGAATCGATTCTTCGTTACGGCATTCGACGAAGAAGTTCACGACTTCTTTCATCTCGTACAAGTCAGCCGCAATCAAGCGGACCATGTCCTCGACGAAACGTGGGTTTTCGTACGCGATTTCAGTCGCACGCTTTTCATCCGGACGTTTAAGGACCGGGTGGAGTGGTGCTGAGGCATTCGATTCCGCTGCATCGAGAAGTGCAGTGCGCCAGTCGAATCCGTCCATCGACGTCTCATCAAGACCTGCTTCGATCGTGATGTATCCACGTTGGTTATGGGCGCTGTACTCACTGATTTCTTTTGAACATGGGCAAAGCGTCGTGACGTTGATAATGAGACCAACTGTCACGTTTGCGACGCCCGTTTCAAGGTTGTACTTCACACGGTGCATGACGTCTGCGTTCATCAAACCGCTAAGACCTGTCGCAGGTGCTTTACGCGTGAAGAACCATGGGTAACGGATTGTCAATTGGCCTTCCGTTTGTTCCATACGCTCCGCGAGCTCCTGTGCGAACTCGATCAACGAGCGGTTCGATACCGTCCATCCTTGTTGATGGTACGCGTCGAGCTGTTCCGTCAAGCGGGACATGTTGATCCCTTTACGGTCTTGAACGAGCGATGTCGTCAATTCGAATGTAGCGACCGTCGACTGGATCCCTTCCGGCGTCTCGACGTTCACAGGGTGCTTCACGTTTGAGATGCCGACACTGTCGAGGGCGAATAAGAAGTTTTTCGGTGTATTTTGTAAATCGACCATCTGTTCTTTCTCGGTCGGCTTTGTTCCTTTAATCGGTGGGACCGACCCGAACAATTTATGTCGTTCTGCTTTTGTAGGTAAAGCGACATGGCTTGTAGACATAATCGGATTCTCCTTTTTTTAGAGCGGTTCAAAGGACCACTCGTTCTTGTTAGGATTTTATCACGAAATGATGGCTGAACGGGTATGATTTTGCTCTCATAACATGTTTTCAATATGCAATCGCAAAAAAATCCTTCAGATATTGAAGAAAGAGGATTGATTTACTTTGTGAACGGGAATAAAATGGTCCTGTGAACTTAAAAAATAGATCACTATTAAATATGAAGGAACTGAAAAAACAAAAGGAGATGTTTTTATGGATTGGCAGTTAGTTCTGCAGTATGCCTGGATCGTCGTCGTACTCGTCGGTTTAGAAGGGCTCTTATCTGCAGACAACGCGCTCGTTTTGGCCGTCATGGTCAAGCACTTGCCGCGTACGGAGCAGAAGAAGGCATTATTTTATGGTCTCCTCGGAGCGTTCGTCTTCCGGTTTATCGCATTGTTCTTGATTTCATTCTTGATTAACGTATGGCAAGTACAGGCGCTTGGTGCACTTTACTTGATCGGGATGAGTGCGCGACACCTGTATATGACCTATAAGGCAAGAAAGATGGAGCCGAAACAGGATTTGGCGGCCGAAGCGAAAGAAGAGACGGCTGTTACAGAAAAGCCTGTTTCGAAGAAAGAGTTTTGGCTCACTGTCGCAAAAGTCGAGTTTGCGGATATCGCCTTTGCGGTCGATTCAATCTTGGCAGCGGTGGCGCTTGCGGTCAGCTTGCCACCACTAGGTCTCGGTGAGATTGGTGGGATTGACTCAGGTCAGTTCTTCGTCGTCTTGACAGGTGGGCTCATCGGGGTCGTCTTGATGCGATTTGCGGCACGTATTTTCGTCAAATTGCTTCATCAACGTCCGACACTTGAAACGGCCGCTTTCATCATCGTCGGCTGGGTCGGGGTCAAGTTGACGGTCCTCGTACTCGAACACCCAGGTTTCAAAGAGTTGATTGCCGGCACGCCGTTCGAATTCATGGGACTCCCAGACGGCTTCGTCCACTCGACAGCTTGGACAATCTTCTTTTGGTCAGTCATGGTCGGGATTGCAACATGGGGCTGGTTCTCATCGAAACCGACAGCGGTCAAACACTGAGTTTAGATAGATCGTATATAAATCCCCTCCGAACCTCAGATGTTTGAACTGCCCCATAAAAGTTGGACATGAAAATCCAACTTTTATGGGGTGTTTTTATGGTCAAATATACGAATGCTTTCAAAATCCATGTGGCTGAACGCTACTTGGAGGGGAACGATGGGATCACAACGATAGGGAAAGAATTCGGTGTGGACCGTAAGAATGTACATCAATGGGCACGCCTTTATGAGCGCTGGGGCGAGACGATCTTCGATCCGTGCTATACAGCCCACTCACAGACGTTTAAACTGAGGGTACTAAACGACATGGCGGAAAACGGGCTGTCCTTGATCGATGCAGCCTTGAAGTACAGGCTCTCCTCCCCTGGGATGATCGCCGGTTGGCGATCCACGTACGCACGGGAGGGACCAAAGGGACTGGCCGCCAAGCCGAAAGGACGTGCCCCGATGCCGAGAAAGAAGAAGCAGGAACCGAAAGAGATGACGGAGTTCGAGAGGCTCAAAGAACGGGTCGAGTTCCTCGAGATGGAGAACGCGGCGTTAAAAAAATTGAAAGCCTTGGTTCAAGAAGAGGAAGCGCGACGAACCGGATCAAGGCGCAAGTGATCGACGAGCTACGGACGACCGATCCTGTGCCGGGCCTCCTCCAGGTGCTCGATATGGCTCGGAGCGTCTACACTACTATTGGCGGACGCGCCTGACGGCCTGTGACAAGTATGCGGACGTGAAGGAAGCGATCCGGACCCTCTTCCACGAGCACGAAGGACGTTGTGGCTATCGGCGCATCCATGCGCTTCTCGAGCGCCAAGGCTTCAGGCACGACCCGAAAACCGTCCTACGTCTCATGGACGAGCTCGGTCTCAAATGCCTCGTCCGCATGAAGAAATACCGTTCCTACAAGGGGAAAGTCGGAAAGATCGCACCGAACCTCCTCGAACGTGACTTCAAGGCCATGGGTCTGAACCAGAAGTGGGTGACCGACGTCACCGAGCTCCATCTTTTCGGGGAGAAGCTCTACCTCTCACCGATGATGGACCTGGCGAACCGGGAGATCATCGCCTTTACGATGTCCGATAGTCCGAAGTATCCGTTCGTCGGCGAGATGTTGAACCAGGCCATCCAGAAACTCGACGGTGATACGAGACCAATCCTTCACTCGGACCAGGGCTGGCAATACCAATTCCGGACGTTCACGTCGAAGCTTCGCGAGCACGGGATCACCCAGAGTATGTCCCGAAAGGGCAACTGTCTCGACAACGCGGCCATCGAGAGCTTCTTCGCCGTTCTCAAGTCCGAGCTCCTTTACCTCAAGAAGTTCGAGGACATGTCCCACTTCAAACGAGAACTCGTGCGCTACATCGATTACTACAACCACCGTCGCATCAAGAAACGACTAAAAAACCTGAGTCCGGTCGAATACCGGACCCAGGTTCTACAGGTCGCCTAACCAAACTATTCAGTGTCCAACTTTATTGGTTCAGTTCAGTTCGGAGGGGATTTTTGTAGGCGTGTCATCGAAAGAAAAGGATACACTCCACCGTTCGTCTCCTGCATAAATGTTTCCTGTGGGGTGAAACCAAGTGATGCATATAAATGGATCGCTCGCTTGTTGAACGTGGCGACAGCAAGACACAAAGTGAGAGTCCCATATGTCGTCTCAATCCAATCTAGAATCGATGTGAGAAATCGGTTGCCATTCCCGTTTCCTGTCAGATCAGGGCGCATCCCGAGACCGATGGAAATGGTATCTGTTGATTCGGACTGCACTGTGACGAAGCCGATCAGTTCATCGTCATCAAGGATGGCGAACGTCGTGTCTCCCCGTTCATCTGCATCTAAAAATAAGGCGAGGTCTTCCTCGTCGGCGTCCATATTGTAAAACGCATAGTCGCCTTCATAGCGCCACTTGAAGGCGATCAATTCGGCTTGTTCTTGGGTGAGTGGTTGAAACGTATGATTCATTGAAATTCCTCGTCTCTGATGGAAGTGGACGTGCTACACTCAAATCGTATCATGAAAACAAGGGGAGGGAACGTGATGGCAGTCAAGTTGGATATGGTCGGCATCGTCGTGACGGATATGAAGCGCTCACTCGATTTTTATCGTACGCTCGGGTTTGAGATTCCGGAAGCGATGAATGGGGAAGCGCATGTGGAAATCGATGAGGGAGGCGTGCGTCTCGCATTCGATACGGTGGAAGTGGCCGAATCGGTGTACGGGGAATGGAAACAGGCAGACGGGCATCGGATTGAGCTCGCCTTCTTATGTGAGAGCCGTGAGTCACTGAATGCTTTGTATGACTCAGTCCTTGAACAAGGCTATGCGTCACACAAAGCCCCGTGGGATGCGTTTTGGGGACAACGTTACGCCATCTTGTACGATGCCGATGGAAATTTGATCAGTCTGTTCGCCTCATAAAAATAATCCCGGGCCACATGGCTCGGGATTATTTGTTGTCGTGACACTCTCCCCATGAACAAAGGGCATTCATGGCGGGTTGCAGTCCGAGGGCGTCTTCGGTCAATGAATATTCGACGTGCAGGTGCTTCTCGGTCGAGTAGTCGACACGGCGAACCATGCCGAGCTGCTCGAGCTCGCGCAATTGGTCGGTCAACACTTTTCGGCTGACGTCAGGAATCGCCCGTTGAATATCAGAAAAACGAAGCGGTCCATCTTGAAGCGTGCAGTACACTTGGGGGCGCCATTTGCCGCCGATAATCTCAAGTGCGCGGTTGACGGGGAACGATGTGGTCATGTTCAAGGAGCCTCACTTTCGGGTAGTTACTTCAATGTGCGTACTTTTTTTCTTGCTTCAATGACAGTATCTTATCGTTATCCGCTAAATTGAGCAAACAAAAAGGAGTAGATGAAACATGACGTATCCAAGAACATTTTCACACATTGGTCTTTCTGTGCCGAACGTAACAGAAGCTGTAAAATTTTATGAGGACGTGATGGGGTGGTATACCATCATGACACCATCAGACGTCGTCGAGGACGATTCGCCAATCGGCGTGATGTGTACCGATGTCTTCGGACCAGGCTGGGGTAAATTCCGCATCGCCCATATGTCAACGGGAGATGGAATCGGGATCGAGTTGTTCGAATTCCCGAACAACGAGACACCAGAAGACAACTTTGAGTTTTGGAAGACAGGCATCTTCCACTATTGTGTACAAGACCCTGACATCGAAGGACTCGTCGAGAAGATTGTCGCTCACGGCGGCAAACAACGGATGCCGATTCGCGAATACTACCCAGGCGAGAAACCGTATCGCATGGTGTACTGCGAAGACCCATTCGGTAACCTCGTCGAAATTTACTCACATTCATACGAACTCACATATTCGGAAGGAGCTTACTAAACATGAAAGCATGGCTACTCGACCAACCCGGTCTAGATCATCTGCATATTGGAGAAATCGAGCGTCCGACACCTGGATCCGGAGAACTGTTGATTCGTGTCGAAGCGGTCGCCTTGAACCCGGTCGACTATAAAGTCGGCTCAAACGGAAACCCGAATTGGTCATATCCACATATTCTCGGTGTCGACCTCGTTGGAGAAGTCGTTGAGGTCGGTTCGAGTATCGCCAACATCATTACGGGGTCACGTGTAGCCGTGCATACGAATCTTTCGAAATATGGAGGATTCGCCGAGTATACGGTCGTCGATGCCCGGGCGTGTGCAGTCGTCCCACAAGGTGTAAGTGACGAGGCAGCTGCCTCGGTCCTGTGCGCGGGAATGACAGCGTATGAAGCGGTCATGCAGAAGTTGAACACGCGGGATAAAGAAACGATTCTTGTGCACGCCGGTGCGGGCGGTGTCGGCGGTTTTGCGATTCAACTCGCGAAGCGCCTCGGTCTGAAGGTGTTCACGACGGCATCTCCTGAAAACTTTGAGTGGGTAGAGTCACTCGGGGCGGACGTGGCGATTGATTATAACGTCGAAGATGTGACTTCACGAATCATGGAAGAGACGGATGGACGTGGTGTCGACTTGATTTTGAATACGGTCGGTCGCGACGTCGCGACGGCTGACCTCGATCGTCTCGCGTTCAGCGGACACCTCGCCTATATCGCCGGTCCACCAGATATGACGAACATGAAAGGCTTCACTCTTTCGCCTTCGATTCACGAGGTGGCGCTCGGGGCGGCGCATGCGAGCGAGGACGAACATGCGATTCGCAACTTGGCATATATGGCCGAAGAGTTGATGAATTTGCTCGATGCGGGTGAACTGAACGATCTCGTGACAGAAGTGTTGTCGTTCGACCAATTGAAAGAAGGTCTCGAAAAACTACAAACGCGAAAAGTGCGCGGTAAACTCATCGTCCGCATTCGCGACTGAAAAGACGGCTCCCTGTTATACTGACAGGGAGTTTATTTGTTGAGGAGGGGAAAGGATGGAACGATTGGCAGACACATATCGTCAGACAGATGTTCAGTTGAGCGGTCACGGGAAACGGGAAGTCGGGGTGTTGAAACGCGCGTTTAAACAGGTGCGTGACGATGAGCCGAGTGACCAGTATGGACAGGGAAAAACGATTCGACAGTTCGAAGAGAAAATGGCGCACGTTCTCGGGAAAGAATCGGCGGTATTTTTTCCGAGCGGTACGATGGCACAACAGATTGCCTTACGCATTTGGTGTGATGAAACGGGGAAGAACAAGGTCGCATATCATCCACTTTGCCACCTTGAAATTCATGAACAGGATGGCTTGAAAGAATTACATCACATCGAACCGATCTTAGTCGGGGACGAAAACCGATTGATGACACTCGAAGAGATTCAAGCGTTACCGGACATCGCATGTCTGTTGCTCGAACTGCCGCAGCGAGAAATCGGTGGAGTGCTACCGACGTTCGAAGAGCTCGAAGCGATTAGCCAGCACTGTCGTAAAAACGAGATTTTGTTGCATCTGGACGGTGCACGACTGTTCGAATCATTACCGTATTACGAGAAGGAAGCGTCTGAGATTTGTGCGCTCTTCGATAGCGTGTACGTCTCATTCTATAAAGGAATCGGTGGCATTGCCGGTGCTATCCTTGCTGGACCGAAGGCATTTTGTGAGACGTCGAAAGTATGGAAACGACGCTACGGTGGTGACTTGATCAGCCTATATCCATACATCCTTTCTTCGGATTATTACTATGAGTTGCGGAAAGAGAAGATGGCCGAGTATCGAGACGAGGCCGTCCGATTGGCAGCGCGCTTCAATGAACTCGATGGCGTGTGGACGACACCACACATCCCGGTCACGAATATGTTCCATCTTCACTTCCGTGGGGCAAAGGAGGAAGTAGGTGAGCAGATTGCAGGAATCCAAGAAAAAACGGGGGTTGGCATCACTGGTTATCTCGTTGAAAAGGAAGGGTACTGTTCCACAGAAATCAGTATCGGGGACACGTTTGAACGAATGACGCAAGAACAGCTTGATCGATTGTTTCGGCAGTTCGGGTAAACAACAAAATGCACCCTTCCTATTTCGGGAAGGATGCATATTTTTTTTACGGGCTAACAATCGCTTCAAGACGATCGAGCTGAGAGGTGAACCCTTCGACAGCGCCCATGTCGACGACTTGTTGGAGAGCCTCTTCATTCGGGAATTCGGAGCGGCTAATGAATAACGTGCCTTCTGATGTATCGAGAAATTCATTCGTAATCGTCATGACAGGCAAGTCCGGGTTGACGTGTCCGTCCGCATCCGAGAACGCATCCGTATAGACGATTCGGGAGTATGGATCGATGTCGATAAAGGTCGATTTTCCCCATGACTCCATACCGTAAAAGTCACCTTGATCTTTGTCGACACAAGTCATGCAATAATGCCAAATCCCATCTGGTTTGAAGTCGAAGCTGTATACTTTCGTCTCCCATCCAGACGGTCCCCACCATTTTTCTAAATGTGCGGGTGTCGAGAATGCTTCAAATACAAGTTGACGTGGTGCCTTGAACAGACGTTCCATGATCAATGTCGTGCCCTCTACATGTGATTTGACCGTACTCATGATCCATTCTCCTCTCGTTGTGACTCCGCTAAAAACGTCTCCAATCGATCGAGTCGCTCTGTTTCCCGAGCCATATAGGTCCGCCAAGCATCCAACGGTTCGAGTGCTTGAGACTTGAGTGCGTAGCGTCTTCGATTGGCATCAATGGTTACCGTGACGAGACCTGCGTCGTATAGAATTCGCAAATGCTTCGATGTCTGCGGTTGACTAATCCCAAGCTGATTTGCCATCATTCCGACCGTCCACTCTTGTTTCCGTAACAATTCGATCATCCGCAACCGGTTCGGGTCGGCTAACGCGTGAAACAAAGAAGCCAATCTCTCTTCCATTTTTTCGTCACCGTCCTCTTATTTTGAATATTCCCAATTAGGAATATTCCGAAACAGGAATACTCAATATTTAAACAATAAATCAAGTAGTATCTCACCAATCGATCGTTCTTTTCCCTCATAGGGGAACGCATGGATATGAATGGCGGGATTAAAATTCAGTTCGATGATGCCGTATTCAATATGCTCATCATTAAGAGATGGAATCATCATATCGACACCACAGATGGTTGCCCCGACTGACTTAGCGGCATCGACAGCAATGCGTTTATAGACGTCAGGAATTTGGTCTGTGTAGTCGATACTGTCGCCACCTGTACTGATATTAGAGTTTTCGCGCAAGAAGACACGCTCACCGACAGCGGGGATACTGTCAGGTGTCATATCTTGTGCACGTAAAAATGAAATGACGATATCATCGATTTCAATTTTCTCGAGTGGTGTCTTGTATCCTTTTCCGCGTAACGGGTCTTCATTTTTTGTCGCAACGAGTTGACGGATAGAAGAGGTGCCATCTCCAGTGACGTTCGCCGGGACACGATGGAGGATGCCCGCGACTTCCTCTCCGATGACGAGGAAGCGATACTCTTTTCCAGGTAAGAATGTCTCTAGTAAAACGACATCGTCAAACGTTTTCGCATACTGAAATGCAGAGAGTGCTTCCTCATACGTCGCTCCGTCTTTAAAAATGTGAATACCGACTCCGAAGTTTGTGGACTTTGGTTTTAAGACGATGGGGTGTTTTGAAAATGAATGCCATGCCTGAGATAAATCCGATTCCTCTTGAAGTTCTACCCCTTCAGGGACACGAATGCCGTGTTCGGTGAGTACAAACTTCGTCACCGTTTTATTCTCCATCATTAAGACGGAAACATAATTGTCTTTTGATGTTTTCGTTGCCTGTTTGACGTATTCTTCGTGTTTGCCGTTTCGAATCCGAATGAACTGGTCGGAACGATCGATGACGTCGACACGATAACCACGTTTAATTGCGGATTTCATTAAGATTTGAGTAGACAGTTCCAGGTCGGCATAACCGTGGATGCGAAAACGATTTGCATAGGCGTCCTCATAAAAATGATCTGCTTGGGCTAGGGACCATGCGTGATAGCCTGTCTCGGTCATAATCGTCTTTAATCGGGAAGCGTACGTCCGGTCCACGTGATCAATTTTTTCGCGTACAGCGGGAAAGACATCTTCGAAGCCGAGGCCATGGTGTGTGTTGAACGCATCGATGGCATCGAAAAGTTCTGTTGCGTACGTGTGTAAAGGTATGGCGTGACCATCTCGAGTCAATATGCTTGTAGGAGACATGCCTTCTTTGGCGACACGTTGTTGATTATTGTACGCTTCAGCTTGCCAATCGAAATAAGGTGTCTCCTCAGTAAAGGTCAAGTACAGCAAAAACAGATGAAGGAACCGTAAATCCGAACGCGCAATTCCGGTCTTTTCAAACGGATTCAAATCAATATTGCGAATTTCGATATAATCGATGCCGTGTGCTTCGAGTTGATTTAAATCGTTACCACCTTTCGATGTTTTCAATCGGATGGGTGAGTAGAGTTCGTTCGGATTGGCAATCTCGCCTTTGGCAATGAACCGTCTTACGTCGTCTATATAACTTGAGAGTGTCGCATAATTTGGATAAAGCGGTTCAACATTCGTATACCCACAGTCGCTATTCCGATATGACAATGCTTGTTTATTTGAAAAAGTATCTTCGTGGAGCGCTTGCATCTGACTGACACATTGTTCTTCATAACTCACATGAACGGCTGGTGTAGCACCGAACAAATAGACGATGAGCCAACGCATCCGTAAATATTGACGAATCAACTTTAAGTAAAGCTGATCTTTGAAGTGTCGATATTGTTCAGGAGACCCTTCGTACAGTGCGGATAACATCTCATCGGAAAACGAAAAATTGAAATGAATCCCGGAAATGAGTTGTTTTTTCGCCCCATACTTGTGGAGCAAATGCTCCCGGTAACGGCTAGCTTCGAGTCCAGTCACACCAAAATCAGCGAGTAGAATCGTACCGCCTTCCGGCAATGCGCATGGCATCGATTGTGGCCACAGGCGTTCGTCGCCTATATTTAGTGCCGTGATGTCGTATAGCGTTTCTAAAAAGTCATGTGCCGCCTCGATTGTCGGAAATGTCGGGGTGATGAGCTCGATTTGACTTTCCGAGAAGTCAGTCGTGATATATGGATGTGTCGCTTTATGACCGAGTGCTTTTGGATGCTTCGTAACAGCTAGCGTGCCGTCTGACGTGACCCGTAACATTTCTCGCTCGATGGCAAATTTTCCACTCGTGATGAGCTGGTGGGGTAGTTGATTAAACTGCTTCTGCAAGGGAAATCACTTCCTTTTTCGTTAATCGGACAAAGAGGGCGGAGACAAGTCCTTTCGTGATACTTGAAATGGCGATACTCCACCAGATGGCATCGATTCCGAGATAAGGCTCAAGAACAAATGCGAGCGGGATACGGGCCACTGTGAAAATAATCGAGATGGTCGCAGGGATTTTCGGTAATCCGAGTCCTGAGAAGTATCCGTTTCCGATCATTTCAATCGATGAGAAGACGAGCGAAATGCCGATAATTCGTAAGTAACTCGCCCCAATCTCGATGGTTCGAATGTCATCGACGAATAGACCAATGAGCAAATCCGGAACGATTAAAAATACCAACATGATGAATCCCGTATAGATCATCCCGAGTCGGGTCGTTACGCGGTAACCTTCATACACACGATCTACTTTTCGTGCCCCGAGGTTTTGTCCGGTATAGCTAGCCATTGCTCCGTTCAAGCCACCAATCATCATGTAGGCAATCGACTCGATTTGGAGTCCGATGCGCTGTGCCGCAATCGCTTCTGTCCCATACGAACCGATCATGCGGGCAAGAAAAATACTGATTACCGTGAACAAAATACGTTGGGTTGCCATCGGAAAACCAAGACGAAACACCTCTACATAATCAGCTCGAGTCGGCTGAACGACTTCATCCCAACTGAACAATGTACGAGCGCGGTGCCAAAACAATCCGAACATGATGACGTTGGCGACAAGTGTCGCAAGAGCAGCCCCAATCACACCGAGTTGGAATGGATAAATGAAGATCGGGGAGAGAATCATGTTGAGGATGACGCCTGTCGCATTGATTCGCATCGCCGTTGTCGTATTACCATATGCACTGAATAGACGAGCAAACAACAGATTAAAGAAAGAGAAGATGAGCATCGGCGCGCTGACGAATAAATATTCGTACGCAAGCTGTTCCACGTCGGAGGCGCCCATATTCAAAAAGCCGATGAAGGTATGACCGAACAAAATCAGCAATGTGATGTACGAAAGACCGAGTGTTAGATTCAGACGCCTGCCGGCCCGGACATAGCGCTGAACCAGATCGAGGTCACGTCTCCCGACAGCTTGTGATACTTTGATGCCGGCGCCAACGACAATCAACGATTGAATCGCCTGGCCGAGCATGATATAAAAACTGGCCGCACCGATACTTGCCACAGCATCGCTCCCGAGCGCACCGACCCAAAACATGTCGACGAGACTATACGTAAACTGTAATAATGAGCTACCGACGAGCGGAAGGGCGAGAGCCAGAATGACACGTTGCACGTTTCCAATCGTTAAATCGACAGTTTTCACGAAGCAAGACTCCTTACATTCTTTATATAACCATTTAGTTATATATAAGCACGGTGTAATTGAATTGGCAATCATGATGTCCGAATCGATGAAAAATGGACACAAAAAAAGGAATTCGTGATGAATTCCTTAATGTTGATAGCCGCGAATCCAGGTCGTCATATAGACGAGTGTCGCAATGATGAGCGTTGAGGCAAGTGCATAAATTGGATAGGCGGGGAGTGTATCTTCAAACAACGGATAGAACATAAACGATCCCATGAAAATAGGAACGGAAATGCCGAACGAGACGTATGCAGCTTTTGTCGCTTTCGCTGTGATGATTTGTTCACGCTCATCGACCTCACTGAACTCGGTCATCCGGACAGACCATTGGGCAAAGCTCAACTGTTTATTCGGGCGGGTGTTAAACGAATAGACTGTCCAAACAATTCCAAAAACAATGAGTAATAGCAGTGGAAGTAGATTAAATTCAACTAAGAATCGGTCAGACTCGATGACGGTCTTCGAAACATCAGACAAAAACGAGCTGAATAGAAAAGCCATCAGGACATACAAGATGATACTGGAAATGGACTGAACGACGACGTGTTTCATTTTGTTTCCTCCTCGATTGTAAATATAGATTCGACCGGTTCCTCGAACACGCGTGCGATGTGCATCGCCAGCATGAGTGATGGCGTGTAGCTGCCTTTCTCGAGCGAGATGATCGTCTGTCTCGTCACACCGACCTGTTCGGCAAGGTCGCCTTGGGTTAACTGGTGCCGGGCACGCAGTTCTTTCACGCGGTTGACTAATGGCATCGTGCCACCTCATTTCTAGTTTCTACCACCAGTGTAAAACAAACTTTACATAATGTAAAGAAGACTTTACTTATTTGGAGATGATACAATAACGATATAGTCGAAAGGGGAGATGGATGGTGAAGGTGATTAGTGGACAACATCACGTGTCAGCGATGACCGGGGATGCCAAGAAGAACTTACGATTCTACACGGAAGTACTAGGGATGCGGCTCGTCAAAAAGACGGTAAACCAGGATGACCCCTCGATGTATCATTTGTTCTATGCAGACGAGACGGGGACACCCGGAACCGATTTGACGTTCTTTGAGTTACCGTTTCTCGGACAGACGTATCGAGGGTCGAACAGTATCTCCCGGACAGCGCTCAGGGTGCCGGATGGGGCGCTCACGTACTGGCAAGAGCGTTTTGACACGTTTGATGTATCTTACGGAGAAATCGAGTCGGTTTTAGGAAGGGCAACTCTTTCGTTCGAAGATCATGAGGGGCAACGTCTCTGTCTTGTGGAAGGTGGGAGTGGGACACCTTGGAAAAAAGGTCCTGTGCCAACAGATGTCGGTATCTTCGGTCTCGGATTCAGTGAGTGGACGGTACGACGGATCGAAAAGACGGCACGGGTATTGACTGAAATACTTGGCTATCGATATGTGACGACGTTTGAACGGGATAGTCATGACGTGCGCGTCTTTGAAACGGGAGAAGGTGGAGTAGCGACAGAGATTCATCTCGTTGATCGACCGGATTTACCATCGGAACGACCAGGGCGGGGAAGTGTGCATCATGTGGCGATTCGAGTGGAAGATACAGATGATATGGCGAAGTGGATTGAGAAACTTGACGCGCATGGGATCAGTCACTCTGGTCTTATTGACCGCTATTATTTCCAGTCGATTTATTTCCGTGAACCGAGTGGAATCTTAGTGGAACTGGCAACAGATGAGCCGGGATTCGCGACGGATGAATCCGTTGAGACGCTCGGAGAACGCTTGGCATTGCCACCGTTTCTAGAGCCGAGACGAGCAGACATCGAAGCAAAGCTAAAGCCACTGTAACCAAAAACCGACGGACTTTTCAGTCCGTCGGTTTTTGTATGCCCAATAGCATGGCGAGTTCGTTCGTTCGATTTGCGACGAGGTCCGCAATCGTGTAACGATCGAGCACATGAAAGAACGCCAACATCGCCTCGTTCAACACACTGCGTAAGTCACAGGCCGGCGCGATCACGCATCGGCCTTCCCCAAAGCACTCTACGAGCTCAAGCGGTTCCATCGACCGAACGACCTCGCCTACGTTGATGTCTTCCATCGGGCGCGCGAGACGGAATCCACCGCCGCGACCACGCACCGACTCCAAGTAGCCATGTTTGCCAAGTTCGTAGACGACTTTCATGACATGGTTTTTGGAGATGTTATATTGATCCGCCACCTCTTGAATCGTGACGAGCCGATGTGAAAACGTGGCGCTATACATTAACGTCCGTAGTGCGTAGTCACACGTTTGCGTAAGTCTCATCCATCATCACCTCTCGTTTCATTGTACAAGACAATCCCTAAAAGTGCGATTCGTGTAAATGTGAAAGGGTGATGGCAGAAATGAGTCGGAATCGTGAAATCTGTTTTAAAGAAGTATTTCATATATTGCTTTAAAGTGATTAGACTCACATAATGAACGTGTACGAAACAAAAGGGGGACATACACATGTTAGATCAACAAACGATTAAAATTGTAAAAGCGACGGCGCCTGTTTTGAAAGAGCATGGTGTGACGATTACGAAGCATTTTTATGAACGAATGTTTGAACAAAATCCAGAAGTTCGTCACTTCTTCAACCATACGAACCAAAAACGAGGACGTCAGCCAGAGGCACTCGCGAACGCGGTTTATGCGGCAGCGCTTCATATCGACCGGCTCGAAGCGATTCTTCCAGCCATTCAACCGGCACTCCATAAACATAAGAGTTTGAATATCCGTCCTGAGCATTATCCAATCGTCGGTGAAAACTTACTTGGAGCGATTCAAGACGTCCTCGGAGAAGCCGCGACACCAGACATCATCGATGCATGGGCAAAAGCGTATGGTGTGATTGCCGACGTCTTCATCTCACTTGAGAAACAGATGTATGATGACGCACCGTGGGTCGGATTTAAATCGTTTGTCATCGAAGAAGTCATTGAAGACACACCGGAAGTGAAGCGATTCCGTCTCGTCGCAAAAGATAAGGTCGTCGGTACAGCCATTCCAGGACAATACGTCTCGGTTCAGGCGCGAATCGCTGGTGAGGACATCGTGCACCACCGGCAATATAGTGTCATCGACACAACAGAAGACGGCTACTGGATCGCACCTAAAAAAGAGGGACTTGTCTCAAACTGGCTTCATGAACAGGCGGTCGGTACAGAAATCCCGGTGAGCGCACCAGCAGGCGAATTCATCCTTGAAGCGTCAAATCGTCCGCTCACACTGATTGCAGGAGGGATCGGCATTACACCGCTCTTCAATATGGCGAAGACGGCACTCGAACAAGGGCGCTCGGTCACATTGTTGCACGCGGTTCGCAGCACAACACTCCGTCCGCTCGGAGACGAACTTGATGAACTTGTGGATCAAGGGCTTCACCTCATCACACACGTGGATGACGAATCGGGTTGTATGAGTGCGACGCAACTTGAGGCACTCGATGTCGAAGGTCATGATGTCTATACGTGCGGACCGAACGCGATGATGGAGACGGTCGTACGCGTCATTCCTCAGGCACGATATGAATTTTTCGGACCGTCTGGAGTTCTCACGACCAACTAAAAAAGACGACTGGAAAAAGTCGTCTTGATGCACGACATAGGTTATTCTGTGAGTTCACTCGAATGTATGACTTGTTTGTTGGCATCTAATGTCTCGAGCGACCACGCACCATCGGACCGTTTCGTAGTTTCAATGACATAGGTCATGGTATAGCTTTCGATTTCCGGATCGTTGACGAGAAAGTCTTTTGAGACATCGTCGCCGTTCAAACGTAAATAAACGACATCTTCCGGGCGCTCTTTTAGATGGACGGCGATATATTCGGTTTCTCCGTCTTCAAGCACAACAAAATCGAACGGTTCGTCCGATGTCACTTGTTTAGTGACAGACCCTAGGTACCCTGTCGTGACATCAATCTCGGCTAGACCGATGACGGAGCGATCTTCATTTGTGTAAAAAGATAGAATGGACTGTTCCATGTTATGAATCTCAAAATTGTACCAGTCGTTCATCGTGATGTAGCGGTTCAATTCTTTTTGGGCGTTTTCGTATGAGTTGCCGGCCTGAATATTAGTGTACGTGTACAGTCCGACACCGACTGCGATGGCCACGACGATGAGACCGGAGACGATTGTGAGTAGTCCGATTCGCTTGGACATGATTTTTCCTCCTGTCTTTTATAAACATAGACACCCCATGCCTCGTGTGAGTGCATGGGGTGTTTTGATTAGTACGTCAAACTCGCGGCGACGATGATCCCGACGACGAGTGATGCGGCGAACAAGCTGAAACCGATGGCCATGTTGCCGTTCTCGACTTCTTTTTCTAAGTTCACGCCAGGCGTGAGGATGTATTCAAACGTCCAGAACGCCAATACTTGGGCGGCGATGCCGACGAGTCCCCAGATGAACGCATCGAGCAAGTTGACGCTGTTCGCCCAAACCGTGTAGATGACGATGGCGAGTCCGAGCGCTTTCCCCCAAAGTTTCAACGCGACGGCCATGTTGCCTTCTTTGATTAACTTGCGTTCCGAATATTTGGTCGTCAGTGCGAAGATGATGAGTCCCGCGAGAATGAGACCGAATCCTGTCCCGAGGTGGGCGAGGAAGCTTAAGATTGAATCGAGTGTGATGAATGTCATGAGTTCGTCTCCTTTTGTGTAGGTGTGCCAATGGCTAAGTAATAAGATTGGTTGTTCGTGATCATGCTACCGGCGCGGACGCCGAGTGCGGACGAGTGTCCATTCAGACAAAAACATCCGATCATATAATGTGTCTCGATGCGCCCTTTGACGGTCATCGTCATCCGTGTCGGAAGTTCAATGAACTGTTGGTACACACCCGTCTCTTCCGCATACGTTTGTAGTGCTTCGCGATGAAACGGTTGACCATCTTTCGTGTACAAGATGACGGAGTCACCTTCACGTCCGAACGCCGGCTTTTTGACGTAGTCCGATTCACCGAGAAACGGTGTGTCTTCTAAGTAAGTCGGTAAAAAATATGTTCCGATGATGTCGCGCTCGGCTTCATCGAACAATGTCTCGGTCTCATACAATTCCCAAATCAGGGCCTGTACGCCTTTCGACTGCATGAGAAAAGCAGAGAGCGGGTTGAGCAGTGACACATGTTTTTGTAGGTTCAGTTCGAGTAACCGAATGCCGATCAAATCCCCGTCTGCTGCGCGGTCGTCCACGAGATGCTCAATCGGATACGTTTGACGATATAAGATGTCGATTCGCTCACCGGATGGCGTGTAAACGCCGTCTTCGTCGACGAGTAAAGCGTGCAACGGTACGAATTCAGACGGTAAGTCGAGCGTTTCTTGTAAGAAGCGCGCCGTCCACTTGTCTTCGATATTGTCATCATGTGCCGTAAAGACAATCTTTGGAGTACCTTCTCGAGAAAGTCGTTGCCACGCGGCGACGATAGCTTTCCGCAGCTCGGTTTTCAGTTGGGCGGTGGCTCCCCTGTTCGGGTCGAGGAGACCAAACTCAGAAGCGACCACGCCGTTCACGTCAAACAGCTCTTTAATAAAGGTCGGCGTATCTGCATTGAACTCCATCAACTTGAGTTGACCGTCTTTCATGATCCAGTCGTAACGACCGATGATCGTCTCCTGTGGCATCGTCTTCTCCCGTAAGAACGGCAGGCTCGCCTCGGGATAACCAAGCAGTCGGAGCGTCTCGTCAGGTAGCGTGCGTAACAATTGATTCGTCTTCCGGAAAATCGAGTCAACCGCCTCGGTCGCCTCTCGGACAGAGGCAACCTGCGAGGCGGTCATCTCGAAACAATCGTATAAGGCATATTCTTCATCGTTTAAATCGGGCCAGAAATAAGGGATTTGACTGTAAAGTTCGTCACGCGTCATCCGCCGAATCCACCTTTAGAGCCACTGCCGAGTCCAGATTTGGATGATCCTGAATTTGAGCCGTTCGATACGGCGCCAGTCGCACCACCGTTGGCTTTATATGTCTTATATGACGAAGAACTCTTCAACGCATTTTTTGAGCGGAACAGGCTTCCGAGTAAGAAGTAACTGCCGTAGTGCGGAGAACGGTCGTCATCGCAATAATACGACTCGGTCTCGTCATCCCAGTCCCAATCGTCACATTCGTAACCGGTCGGCTCTTCCGGGAGCGCCGCTTCTTCATATTCATCCCCACCGCAAGCAGCAAGGGAAGTCGTCAATACCGCGACGGAGAGTCCGCTTAAAATTTTCTTGCTTGTCTTCATGTTGATTCCTCCAATTCATAACCCGTCGGTGTGACGTAGATGACATACACACCACGATCTTCATCTGTTTCTGCTGAATCGCGTTCATATTCTTTGCCGGCGACATACAAGTACTGGCTCCCGAGCATGGCAAGCGCATCGAGGTGGCGGTCGACGTAATAGGCTTCGAGCAATGGGTTGTCAAATCGGTCATCGAGTGTGCGGATTTCGACTTTGATTTCGCTCGTTTCGTGCTTGTCCATCGGTCCCTCTGTATAGCGATCGACATAGATTAAAAAGTACTGATCGCCTTCTAGGGCAGACGAGCGCTGTTTGTATGTCATGCCGTCTTTGACGAAAAACTCACATTCGCGACGGGCCAACACTTCATCTAATCCGAGAGACGTGTAATGGTATAGTGGTTCGAACGATAATTCATTTTTATAGAGACGATACTCTAAGACGATTGAGTTCATATGTCAGTCCTTCCTTTTTTCTTTTTATACGGAATCACCATCAAAATGGTTTCGTGAATCTTTTTGTGGATACGTTTAGTATATAAGAGAGAAGGAGGGGGAAACAGTGCATATCTTATTTCGTTTATGGAAAGGGTTAGCGAAATTATCATTTTTGAATGTCATCTTAGCTTCGATTGGCATCATTATCCTAGGAACCGTGCTCGGTTACTGGTTAGAGCCAGAAACATTCGGGTCATTGTTTGATTCGTTCTGGTGGACGATGACGACATTGACGACCGTCGGATATGGAGATTTTTATCCGTCCTCCGTGGCAGGGCGATGGCTCGGGATTTTCTTATTCCTATTCGGGATTGGGATTATCGGGGCGTTGATTGGAAAATTGGTTGAAATCGGTGCGACGTTTCAACGGTTAAAACGGGAGGGAAGACTAGTGTATCGTGGAGAAGGACATTATGTGTATATCGGGTGGTCCCCGAAGACGAGAAAGGCAATCGATGAAGTGCTCAACTATGAACCGAAAGCAGAGATTGTCCTCATTGACCAGTTAATCGAGGAGCCGTACGTGCATGATCAAGTGCACTTCGTCTCAGGAGATGCTTCAGATGAAGCGGTATTGTTGCAGGCGAACGTCTTGAAGGCACGACGCGTCGCCATTTTCGCGGATGCGCGCATCACGGAGACGTTACTCGCCGATGGGAAATCACTCTTGATTGCGTCAGCGGTCGAGGCGCTATCTTCTGAGCATCAAGTGGACCTGCACACTGTCGTCGAAGTGTGTGAAGAGCGGAACATCTCGAAATTCAAACACGTCCGGGTCGACGACTTTATTTTAGCGAACGACTCGGTCTCGCTCTTGATGGCGAAAGCGACGTTACAACCAGGAACGACGGCGATTTTCCGCCAATTGTTAAGCAAACAGTCGGGTGGGAACATTCAAGCTTTGAAACCAAAGGCCGAGTGGCAAAATGTTCGACAAGCGAACACGGCTTTACTTGAATCAGGGGTGACACTCATCGCGGTCAATGACCGATTGGATGTGGCGACGATGCTCGATTTGCCGCTACAGGATTCAGACATGCTTTACGTCGTCTGTCACGACGATGTATTTGAACGATTATCGTAAGGAGTGAAACCATGCATAACGGAACGTTTATCCGAAAGATGACACGCATGCAAAACGTGCAACGATGGGACGAGTATGCCCCACATTATCATGACAACGCAGCGAGTCATAGCTTTCGTGTCGCGGTCTTCAGCTTGATTGCGGCTTATGTGGAGAAAGAGAACGGACGTGAAGTCGACTTGCTCGATTTGCTCGGGAAAGCTATTTTCCACGACATGAATGAAGTACAGACCGGTCCGATCATGCACCGGACGAAAAAGGAACCAACCTTGATTGGGCACATCGAACGTATGGAGCGGACAGCAAGCCTCGGTCTTGTCGAACTGCTATCGCAATCGTTACGTCCTCACTTCCACCGTTTTGTTGTCGAGGCGGAAGATGACTCGTTCGAAGGACGAATCGTCGACGGAATCGATTCATTCGATGCGATGCTATTCGTGCGACGGGAAGTCGCCCATGGTTCTCCACATTTTGATGACAAACTAGAAGAGATGAAAGCCGCGCTTCGTCATCATCCGATTGATTCGGTCCGTTGGCTGTTCGATCAGGTTGAGGCAGAGACCGATGTGTTACGCTTCATCGAGAACGTCATGCGGATGGACAGTGTCCGGCGCTGGAAAGGTCGCTTCAATACGATTGACGACAACGATGCGATTCATGGTTTCCGGGCTGCCGCGCTCGGCATGTTCAGTGGACTTTTAGAGCGTGAGAAGTACGACGTCAACGTCGATGTCGCCGAACTCGTGGCCCGTCTTCTCTGTCACGACTTAGTCGAAGGCGTCACCGGGGACGTGCTCGGACCGGTCAAACATTCGACGAAAGAGACCGGGGCCGCATTCGAGGCATATGAGCGGGCAGAGAGTGAACGTCTTCTCGGGCTATTGCCGGCATATATGCAACCGGCGTTCCGTCGATATATGGCCGATTCGAAAGACGACACATATGAGGGGATGCTCGTCGACATGATGGATAAGCTCGATGCGCTCATCAAGATGAACATGGAGCGCAAGATGAACGGGGCCGAGTATGAGGTCACGTATCGCGAGCAACTCCGTAAAGTCCAGATGCGTTATGAGAACCCGAGTATGATCTTCTTCCTCGCCTATATTTTGCATGACCTGGATTACGTGACAAGTTAATGAATAGGCGGATGGCACAAGCCATCCGTCTTTGTTTCGTTCGACTGAACTATTCAAATGAAAAATAGTTAGGGAGAGAGAACTGTTTTTAGCTGTCTATCTATGCAACAAAATCAAAATCCTTCACAATGATTAATGCAAGCGCTTTCATTAATCGAATGAGGAGGAATGAACGATGTTGAAGAAACGACAAGGGATTGCTGTCTTATCTGGAGTGACATCGATTGCACTGCTTTCAGGGCAACCGGTCGCGCAAGCAGCAACCCCACAAAACGGTACGATGATGCAATATTTTGAATGGTACGTCCCGAATGACGGACAGCATTGGAACCGTCTCTCGAATGATGCGCAACATTTGAAAGACATTGGGGTCTCAACCGTTTGGATTCCGCCGGCGTATAAAGGGACGTCGCAAAATGATGTCGGATACGGGGCCTATGATTTGTATGATTTAGGCGAGTTTAATCAAAAAGGGACGACACGGACGAAGTATGGGACGAAAGCGCAGCTACAGTCGGCCATCTCGAACTTACGCGGGAAAGGGATCGGCGTATATGGGGATGTCGTCATGAATCATAAGGGCGGAGCGGATTATACCGAGTCCGTTCAAGCTGTCGAGGTCAATCCTTCTAACCGAAATCAGGAGACGTCTGGGGAATATTCGATTTCTGCCTGGACCGGATTCAATTTTGCGGGTCGCAACAATACATACTCGCCGTTCAAGTGGCGTTGGTATCACTTTGACGGGACCGATTGGGATCAGTCACGGAGTTTGAGCCGAATCTACAAATTCAAGAGTACGGGTAAAGCGTGGGACAGTGAAGTGTCCGGGGAGAACGGAAACTATGACTACTTGATGTACGCCGATGTCGATTTCGAGCATCCAGAAGTGCGACAAGAGATGAAAAACTGGGGGAAATGGTACGCGGATTCGCTCGGTCTCGATGGATTCCGTCTCGATGCAGTCAAACATATTAATCATTCGTACTTGAAAGAATGGGTGACAAGCGTCCGTCAAACGACAGGGAAAGAGATGTTCACCGTCGCGGAGTATTGGAAAAACGACCTTGGGGCCATCAATGATTACTTGGCGAAGACGGGCTATACTCACTCGGTATTCGATGTACCGCTTCACTACAACTTCCAAGCGGCAGGGAACGGCGGTGGTTACTATGACATGCGCAACATTCTAAAAGGAACGGTCGTCGAGCAGCATCCGACACTCGCCGTCACCATTGTCGACAACCATGACTCACAACCTGGGCAGTCACTTGAGTCAACGGTTGCGAATTGGTTCAAACCGCTCGCCTATGCGACGATCATGACACGCGGTCAAGGATACCCGACACTCTTCTACGGGGATTATTACGGAACGAAAGGGACAACGAACCGTGAGATTCCGAACATGTCAGGGTCTCTTCAACCGATTTTGAAAGCGCGTAAAGACTTCGCCTATGGCACGCAACATGACTATATTAACCATCAAGACGTCATCGGATGGACACGTGAAGGTGTGACGGACCGGGCGAAGTCAGGTCTTGCGACGATTTTGTCGGATGGACCGGGCGGGTCGAAGTGGATGTATGTCGGGAAGCAGAATGCAGGAGAAGTGTGGAAAGACATGACCGGAAATAACGGGCGTCTCGTGACGATCAATGCGGACGGTTGGGGCGAGTTCTTCGTCAACGGTGGCTCGGTTTCCATCTATACACAACAATGAATCCATCAGACTTGTCTCACCTAAAAAATGAGACGAGTCTTTTTCTGAATTTTCACCACATATTTTTTATACGTGATATAATGACCTAGTGTTAATTCTTGATGGGGACGACTTTCCGATCCATGAATTCACATTGAACAACGTCGGTTGTTGGTTTCATTTATATTTATGCGTTGTCACGCTGTTGAATTCAAGGAGGTTGTTATGAGTAAAGAAAAGATTGCCCAATTAAGAAAGCACGTCTCGCCGTTTGAAAAGTCCGATATCCGGATTAGTGTGCGGCAGATGATCAATACGATTTTACCGTTTCTCGTATCGTGGTTTTTAGCGTATCAACTACTGAGTGTCTCGATTTTCTTGACATTGCCGTTCACGTTGATTGCAGCAGGATTTGTCGTGCGCATGTTCATCATCTTCCATGACTGTACACACGGTTCGTTCTTTAAAAATAAGAAGGCGAACGCGATTGTCGGCACGATCACAGGAATCTTGACGCTATTCCCTTACGAGAAGTGGAAGCGAGAGCATGCGATTCATCATGCATCGAGTGGAAACTTGGATAAACGAGGTGTCGGGGACATCTGGGTCATGACGATTGAGGAGTACATCGAAGCCTCGAAATGGACGCGATTGAAGTATCGCCTGTATCGCCATCCACTCGTCATGTTCGGACTCGGACCGCTCTGGCTCATTCTCGTGACGAGCCGCTTCAATCGAAAAGATGCTCGTAAAAAAGAACGCCAAAACACGTATATCATTAACATCTCGCTCGTCGTGTTATACAGCGCGTTAATTTATTTGGTCGGTTGGCAAGCTTTCCTCATCGTGCAGGGAACGACGATGTTCATCGCCGGCGTACTCGGGATTTGGTTGTTCTATGTCCAGCATACGTTCGAAGATTCATACTTCGAGGATGAGCAGGAATGGGATTACGTGAAGGCGGCGATCGAAGGGAGCTCGTATTACGAGTTGCCGAAAGTGCTTCAATGGGTGACAGGGAATATTGGTTTCCATCACGTCCACCATTTGAGCCCGCGTGTCCCGAACTACCATTTGGAGAAGGCACATACGTCGACACCGCCATTGCAGCGGGCGACAACGATCGGACTGTTTTCAAGTTTGAAATCGTTACGCTACAAATTGTACGATGCGAACAATAAAACATTCGTCACGTTCCGGGAAGTGCGTCATCTCTTGCGCCGAACGAACGCGGCATAAAAAAAGCTTGTCCCCGTCAAAAGGGACAAGCTTTTTAGCGTTTCCAGACCCATTCATCACTCTCATACTTTTTGACGAGCAAGTCAATTTCGGACTGTTGGTCTTCTGTGAAGACGAGCGGTTCGAACGTCAACGAGAAGGCGTCCTTGAAGCCGGTCTCGAACGCGGCGGCCACTTCGTCAAACGTGACGAAGCGCTGTAGCGTGTCATTCAAGGCGACGGCTTTCTCGCTGAATCGACTTTTGGCTTCACGCTTTTCGGATTCCTCCATCGCGAAACAGTCGAACAATACCTCATCGTCGACAGAAAGAGGAATGGATCCATGTTGAAGGACCGCCCCTTGGTGGCGCACTTGCGCGCTACCCGCAATCTTTTTCCCATCGACGGCCAATTCATAATAAGAGGCGGCATCGAAGCAGACAGCGGATTTCGGTTTGCGGAGCGCCTCGCGATCCTCTTCTGTCAACGGGACCGAGAATTCGGCCGGTACACCGAGCTCGTGGTAACCACGGCGGACCCCTTCCGTGAGCAAGCGATAGCTCTCGATGATATTTGTCGGCAGGGCCGGTGTCGATTCGGGCAAGATGACGCTATACGTCAACTCGTCCGCGTGCAATACAGCCCGTCCTCCTGTCAGGCGGCGTACGACCGGGATGTTGTTCGCCGTGAGGGCGTCACGGTCCAAGTCACGTGTCGCCCGTTGGAAACGCCCGACGCTGATCGCATGAGGTGCCCATGAATAAAAACGGAGCGTCGGTTTGAGTTCTCCCTTCGCGACCCAATTGGCGATGGCTTCGTCAATCGCCATGTTTTCGGCCGGTGAAGTCGATTCGGTTCTAAGTAAGTGCCACGTCGTACCAGTCATAATCTCTCTTCTTTCTGTTAGTCGATTGGCAACATCGTGTGGCGACGTGCCTTGTGTACTTGTTCATCCGCATGGTAAGACGAACGGACGAGCGGACCTGCCTCACAATGTGAGAATCCTTTTGATAGCGCAATCTCTTTCAACTCAGCGAACTCGTCTGGATGATAGTAACGTTCCACCTCGAGGTGTTTCTTCGTCGGTTGTAAGTATTGTCCGAGTGTCAAGATGTCGACGTTGTGCGCACGGAGGTCATCCATCGCTTCAATCAATTCTTCTTTCGTCTCCCCGAGTCCGACCATGATCGACGACTTCGTCGGGATATCCGGATTCAACTCTTTGGAACGCTTCAAGAATTCGAGTGTGCGGTCATATGTCGCTTTGGCACGCACTCTCGGTGTGAGGCGGCGAACCGTCTCTAAGTTATGGTTCATGATGTCAGGACCCGCATCGATCAACGTTTGTAAGGCAGAGAAGTCACCCATCATGTCAGACGGAAGTACTTCGATGGATGTCTCCGGATTCATAGAACGGACGGCGCGAACCGTTTCCGCAAAGACCGTCGCCCCGTAATCGTTCAAATCATCGCGTGCGACGGCAGTGATGACGACGTGCTTCAAGTTCATGAGACGGACCGATTCGGCGACGCGCTTTGGTTCTTCCCAATCGAGCTCGTTCGGTTTACCTGTCGTGACAGCGCAAAAGCGGCAGGCACGTGTACAAATACTCCCTAGAATCATGAATGTCGCAGTCCGACGTACCGCCCAGCATTCATGAATGTTCGGACACTTGGCTTCCTCACATACCGTATGTAGATTTTTCTCGCGCATCATCTTCTTCAGACCGGTATACGTGTCATTCGTGTTCAATTTAATCTTTAGCCATTCCGGCTTTCGTTTCAGTTCCCCTCTTGCCACAATAATTTCCCCCTTTTTGAAAGTTAACCTGTATCGAATTGAGTTTACCAAAAAAAGAATCAAAAACGAACCACGGAAATTATTGGTTTTGCCAATACAGTTTTCTGTGTATCAAAACAGAAACATTGTTTCAAAATGGTTACGCTTTCACGCGAGTGATTGTTTCTGAAAAGTGGAGTTGCTATACTGTTGTTGACCACCTGAATAAGAACCAAATGTAACTGATGCGATCAGGCATGGGGTGAACGAGCGTTGATGAGGCAACGCTTCTTCCTCCATGCCTTTTCGTTTGGGGGTCAGTCAAATTGGACGAAGGGGAGTGGGAACATGAACAAGGCATTGAACTGGACGGCAACTCTCGGATTGACGACGGCACTACTGATTTCATCGGTTCCGGCAGCGGATGCGGTCGTGGCGGAAGGGACGCCGACGATGTCGATTGACCAGCGTGTCAATACGAAGCTAGAGTCGATGACGCTCGAACAAAAAATCGGGCAGATGATCATGCCGGACTTCCGGCTTTGGAACGGGGCAAACCACACATCTCTCGCACCGGAAGTGGCGCGTGTCATCGATCGTTTTGATCTTGGCGGCGTGATTCTGTTTGCGGAGAACGTGAAAGAGACGGAGCAGACGACGAAACTCGTTCACGATTTGCAGGAAGTCGTGAAGCAAGACGACAGCAACGACATTCCTCTCTTTGTCACGATTGACCAAGAGGGAGGCATCGTGACACGTCTCGGGACGGGGACGAACTTACCTGGGAATATGGCGATCGGCGCGACGCGAAACAGTCAATATGCATATGACGCTGGGAATATCATCGGTTCTGAACTACACGCACTCGGGGTAAACGTGAACTTCGGACCGGTACTTGACGTCAACAATAATCCGGGGAATCCGGTCATCGGGGTCCGTTCTTTCTCGAGTGACCCTGAACTAGTCGGTGAACTAGGTTCGGCGATGACGCAAGGCATTCAAGACCAAGGTGTCGCGGCGACGGCGAAGCATTTCCCGGGTCATGGAGATACCGCCGTCGACTCGCATTATGGGTTACCGGTTGTCGATAAGTCGCTCGACGAGTTGCGTGGTCTCGAGTTGCTCCCGTTTAAACGTGCCATCACGGAAGGGATCGATATGATTATGACGGCACACATCGGTATGCCACAAATCGAAGACGAGGTCGTCGAGTCGGATCGCGGCACATTCCCGCTTCCGGCGACACTTTCGGACGACGTCATTACAGGAGTGCTTCGTGAGGAGCTCGGATATGATGGGATTGTTGTGACCGATGCGCTCAACATGCAAGCCATCACGGACAACTTCACGGAAGCAGAGGCAGTCATTAAGACGTTTGAGGCAGGCGTCGATATCGCGCTCATGCCGACGATTTTGCGTTCAGAGGCAGACGTGATCAAACTCGAAGCCATCTTTGAAGAAGTCATCCAAGCGGTGAAAGATGGCCGCCTATCTGAAAAGACTATTGATGAATCAGTCGAACGTATTTTGACATTGAAGGCAGAGCGTGGCATTTGGGGAGAGACAATCGATTCGACGACACTTGAGGCGAAGCTGACAGAAGCGAACGCCGTCGTAGGTAGTGCGGAGCATAAAGCGAAAGAACGTGAAATCGCGGAAGCGGCCGTCACCCTCGTGAAAAATGAGGACAAGACACTCCCGTTCAAACCGAAAAAAGGGGATACGGTGCTCGTCTTGTCACCAGCAAAAGATCAGACGGATAGCATGGTGAAGACAATCAAGTCGCTCGAGAAGAACGCCGGGAATATGAAAGACGTGAACGTCATCACGGCAAACTATTCGGCGTCAACGCCACACTTAACGCAAAATCCGGCACTTCAGCAACAAGTTGAGGCAGCCGATTATATCATCGTCGGTTCGAACGTGAACAATAGCGCGAAATTGAAGCCAACGTCAGCTAACCATTACGTGCCGGCCGAAGTGTTCCGTTACGCGAACGAGACAGGGAAGAAGTCGGTCTTACTCAGCTTGCGCAACCCATACGATGTCGCCGTTCAGCCAGACGCTCCGGCGCAGCTCTTGATCTATGGGTTCAAAGGCGACCCGAACGGACCGGACTCAGAATCAGGGAACTTGAAATCGGCCGGACCAAACTTGCCGGCGGGCATTCGTGCCATCTTCGGTGAAGTGAAGCCGCAAGGGACGTTGCCAGTAGACGTACCGAAATTTGTGGACGGTGTGTTCCAAGACGAGAACTATGCACAGTTTGGAGATGGATTTACGAACTGGAATCGCTAAATGAAAATGAGCTCACCCGATAGAGGGGAGCTCATTTTTTATGCCTCGAAGTAGGCGATGACGAGTAGACCTGGACCGGTATGGGCACCGATGGCAGAGCCGACAAGTGTTTTCGTGATATGTTTCGGTTGGACATGCTCACGAACCATCTTCTCGAACTGTTCCGCTTTTTCTAGATCGTCACCGTGACCGATGAACAAGTGCCCGTTCTCGACGAGTGGCTTCGATTCCATCGTCCATTCGACCATGCGGCGCATGACTTTTTTGTGACCACGTACTTTTTCAATCGGCACGAGCTTTCCGTCCTCGACCGTCAGTAACGGCAGAATCGTCAACAAATCACCGATGAAAGCACTCGCTTTCGAGACACGTCCGCCGCGCATCAAGTATTCGAGTGACTCGACCGTGAACAAGTGACGGATCTTTCCGACGAGCGAAGCGGCATACGCGACCGTTTCTTCGTACGTATGGTCTTGCCCGTACTCCGCGACCGTCTTGACGAACAATGCTTGTCCGACCGAAGCCGTTCGCGTATCGAGAATCTCAAAGGTGCTGTCTGGATACTCCTCTTTGAGCATCTCCCCGACCATGACAGCCGTTTGGTATGTACCGGAGAGTTCTCCGGAAAATGCGAGATATAAAAACGGGATTTCGGCTTCAAGGTGTTGACGGAAACAATGCTCGATTCGCGACGCCTCGATTTGGAACGTCTTCGGCGTCTTGCCTTGACGCATTGCGTCGTACACGTCTTTCGCTTGAATCGTCTCTCCATCTAAAAACTCTTCGTTGTCGATGATGACACCGAGCGGTAAAATCTCAAGACCGTATTCGATGATTTGATCGTGGGTCAAATCGGCCCCGGTGTCTGTGATCAGTTTAAACATTGGATGAATCACTCCTCTGTTAATTGTTGTTCAATCTCGCGTAATGGTTCATTCCGTTTCCACATCCGGTCAAGTTGACTCACGAGTGTCGTTTGTTCTTCAGCCGTCAGTGACGCGTTTTGGAGCGTGCTGACTGTGGAAAGAACGCGGTAGGCCCGTGTGAGGACGTCCTGAACCGTAAGGGGGATACCGAGCAAGTCTTCAAGCGAGGCCATCGTTTCCGGTACAATGGTAGGGTACGTAAATTTGGTCGTTTCCCCTTGAATCGCTAAGTCATAGAAGTCGCGGATTATTTCAGCACGTGCGCTGCCACTCTTCCTGACGCTCAAGTAAATTTGAACGGCGACGCCGCCACGGACGCGTCGTTGCGAAATACCGGCGAACTTTTTACCGTCAATCGACAAGTCGAAACTTCCCGGACAGTAGGAGCCGACGACTTCCCCTGGGACGATGTCGCTCGTGACTTCTTGGAACATCTGTTGGATGAGTGAGGTCATGGCCTCATAGCCGCTGTCGATTTGAATCCCGTCTTTCTCGGGTAAGATTAAAGATAAGTTGAGGACATCATCGTCTAGGACGACGGCGAGTCCGCCTGAGTTTCGGACGACCGGTCGAAAGCCACGCTCATGTAAATACCGGACCCCATCTTTTAAATGAGGCAACCTTGCATCTTGAATTCCGAGTACAATCGTATCGGTGTGCACCCATGCGCGCAAGACGGCGCCTAGTTGTTGGGTGGAAGCACACAACGTATCATCAGTCGCAAACGATTGTTCCGCTTGAAACATCGGGCCGAGGCTCGATTGGTCGATCACACGATAGCTCGGTTGGTTTAATAATGGATGGATCATATACTTAATTCCTTTTCACAAATAATTTTCCTTCTCATTATAGCATGGAGGGAACGATTCGTTTGAAGTCGAATCTAGAACATAACGAAACGTAGGAGGGCATGTCATGTACTCGTCACGAGGACAATTATCTGGATCGAAAGTGTTTAAAGATCCGGTACACCGTTATATTTACGTCTACGATCATCTGATTTGGGAACTGATTAACACGAAAGAGTTTCAGCGCTTGCGTCGCATCAAACAACTTGGAACGTCCTTTTTAACGTTCCACGGCGCGGAGCACACCCGCTTCCATCATTCTCTCGGCGTATATGAGATTGCGCGCCAATTGATCGACCAGTTCCAACAATATCCGGAATGGGATGACCGCGACCGTGAATTACTGCTAGCAGCGGCGCTCTTGCACGATGTGGGTCATGGACCATTCTCGCACGCGTTCGAACATGTCTTCTCGGTTCGACATGAAGTGTGGACCGAGCGAATCATTCTAGGAGATACCGAGGTCAATCAAGTGTTGTCCGAGATGGGTGTCGGGTTCGCGGAAGAAGTGGCCGCCATCATCAATAAGACGCACCCGAACCGCTTGATCGTCAATATGCTCAGTTCGCAGCTTGATGTCGATCGGATGGATTATTTGCTCAGAGATGCGCACTTTGCGGGCGTCAGTTACGGGAAGTTTGATTTAGAACGTATGTTGCGCGTCCTCAGACCGGATGAAGACCAAGTCGTCGTCAAACAGTCGGGGATGCATACGATCGAAGATTACATCATGCGCCGCTATCAGATGTATTGGCAAGTGTACCTTCATCCGGCGACACGTTCGAGTGATCTTCTCTTAAAAGCGATTCTCGAGCGGGCACAGGAACTGTATGAGAGCGGGTATCCGTTTAAGATGACACCGAAGCACTTCTTACCGATTTTCGAACAAAACGGCATGTCACTTGACCAATATTTGAAGTTGGACGAGACGGTCGTCTACTTCTATTTCCAAGAGTGGATGGAAGAAGATGACGCGATTCTAGCCGATTTATCGAGCCGCTTCGTGAATCGGCGTTTATTGAAATATAAAAACTTCCCGGAGGCGAACCGCGTCCGCTATATGGAACGGTTACGTCAAACAATGGACGAGATCGGATTACCGCCCAAATACTATTTACTCGAAGATCAGCTGAGTCAATTGCCGTACGATTTATATAAAGGACAGGGCAAATATGAAGGCATTTATCTTCAGATGAATGATGGGGAGCGGAAAGAGATTTCGGAAGTGTCCATGCTCGTCCAATCGATTTTGAACTCGAGACAATCCGATGAAAAAATTTATTATCCAGAAGATGTGTTACTGAACTTAAGGGAGCATGCGAATGAGAAATCGTGGCTCTTGTCGACATTGAAATCCGAATAACCCGCAAAGGGGCGTGACACGATGGAGATTGCGACATTGATTGGTGGAATCGGGATTTTTTTGCTCGGGATGACGTTACTCACAGATACGCTCAAAAAGTGGGCCGGTACACGACTGCGTCATCGGTTGAACCAATTCACTGATGGCTCGCTGTCAGGTGCGACACTTGGGGCGACGCTGACAGCCTTATTCCAGTCCTCTACCGTGACGACGTTGATGACGATCGGCTTTGTGAGTGCGGGTCTGATTACGTTCACGCAAGCTTTGCCACTTGTCATCGGGGCGAACGTAGGTAGCGCGACGACCGGATGGATTATCGCCATCCTTGGCTATAACGTAGACGTACGTCAATTATTCTTGCCACTCATCGGAATCGGAATGGCGTTTCGTCTCTCAGCTCCACGTTTTCGCCGAGTCGGGCTTCTATTCGTCAGTATCGGTCTGATTTTTGTCGGGATTGGGACGCTACAGGATGCCATGGGGGATGCGGTGACGTTCTCGTTCGGACCAGTCGGGTCGATGAGTCTCACTCAACAAGCACTCCTCATTGGAATCGGTTTTTTGATGACCGTTGTCCTCCAGTCGTCGACAATCGGGCTCGTTTTAACGATGACCGCCCTTGCGACAGCTGCAATCACACTTCCACAAGCCGCTTACTTGGTACTCGGTCAAAGTGCTGGAACGAGTCTCGTCGTGGCACTCGGTTCGATTGGGGGCTGGAAGTCGGCTAGACGTATCGTGTTAGGCCACGCCATCTACCACGTGTCAATCGTTCTCATCGGATGGCTAACGTTCCCGATTCTCTTTTTTGTCGTCAATCGAGTAGCCGATTGGTTCAACTGGAACGACCTGTTACGCCTCGCCTTATTTCATACGACATTCCATGTGTTAGGGGCGCTTTTGTTTTTACCGCTTTATCAACCGTTTGCAAAACGTCTCTTAAAGTTGATTCCGAGCCGCTCAGAAAAATTGACACGCCTGCTCGACAAGAACATGTCTCAACTCCCGACCGTCGCCCTTGAGGCGGCACGGCGGTCCCTACTTGAAATCGAACGCTATTTAGGAAACGAGACCGAGTTGCTCGTTCGAGAGGGACGTCTCCGTGAAGATGAGTTGACGCTCGTCGATAAGACGCTGAGCGATGTACGTGTCTTTTTGAGTACGATTCGTCTCGACGATGTCGGGAAGCAGAACGATTACGGGCAACATTTGTCCTTGTTGCATACGATTGATCACCTCGAACGGTGGTTATACGTGTTGCGAGAAGTCGAGCCGGTTCAGTCACTGCGGGACACCGATTTTTTGGCGGCACGTGAACTCGTCTTGCACGAACTCGACCTTGTGCATCAATTGAACCATCATACGCCACCGGAAGACTCGAAGATGTGGAAGCAGGCATCGAAACAGCTGGCGGAGTATCGGAAGGCGCATCGCTCGGAGCTGTTAGAAGAAACGGCTGCGAATCAGCTAGAGATGGAGCAGACGATTCAAAAAGTACAAGTGCTACTCTGGCTCGACCGCATCGGTTACCACATTTGGCGGGCGACGCGTCACTTGATTAAGCCGACCGTACCGAGTGAACGGTTCGAAATGAACCGAGAAGACTGAAGGGAAATGGAGGAATGAGAATGGCAACATGGGTGACTCACTTTCGAATCGCGGAGGAGATTCTCGAGACGGATTCCGCGTTTGAGCGCATACCTTTTTTAGTAGGGAATATCGGTCCAGACTGTGGGCTGGTCGGAGCGGATGGGCGTCCAGAACCGCCGAAAACGATCACACATTTCAAAACCGAGAACGGAATATCTGCTGACCTGTTCAAACAGACATATTTAGATGGGAACACATCAAAATCTGATACGGTATGGTCTTATTTGGTAGGCTATTATTTTCATCTGGTCACAGACGAGTATTGGGTGCGGTTGACCCGTGCGAAAAAAGAAGAGCCGATTGTACGGGCAATCGTCGGGACACCAGACTATACCCGTTTAGTCAAAACGGACTGGTATAGAATCGACTTCGAATATCTGGCAAAACATCCGAATCATATCTTTTGGACGGACTTCCGCCACATCCATGGATTTGAAGACGTGTTACCGTTTTTCCCTCAAGGACAGACGGCGCAACAAATTCAAAACATCACATCCTTTTATGAGACGCACCCGTTCGACCCACATCATGAATATGTATATATGTCACCTGAAGAGGTTGATTCTTTCGTCGAGGAAGTGCTGGATGGTCTAAAAACGAAGATTCAAGAAATTCAACGTATACATAGTTGACGTGGTGCTTAGATGAAAAACGGACTCCGATTCAAGGAGTCCGTTCGTCACTTATTTTTTGTCCGCGTGCATGACGCCGGCTTGCCCGTAGTGCGTCGCATCCATCTCTTCGATGAAGACGGTGATGTTTTCTTTCGGGGCATTCGTCGTCTCGGAGACGGCATCCGTCACTTTTTCGATCAACGCGCGTTTTTGTTCCACGGTCCGGCCCGGGAGCATTTTTACCGTTACGTAAGGCATGGTCATTCCTCCTTAGATGAAGTCTCTTTCATTGTAGTGAATCCCCTTCCTCTAGAAAAGAAAATTCTCATCTACCGAGAAACGTGAGCTCATTTTTACCGGATTTGGGGTAATAAACAAGACAGAGCGAATGTAGGAGGAATCGAGATGAAGTGGAAAGGGAGACAACAGAGCCGGAACGTCGAGGATCGGCGGGGACGTAGTATCGGAGGAAAAGGAATTGCCGGGGTCGGGGGTGGTCTCGGATTGATTCTCGTCATCGTCTTCACGTTATTGAACGGAGGAAACCCGACCGACCTCGTCAATAATATCGGACTCGGTGAGCCTCAATCCGAAGGAACATACACCGGGACAGCACGAGAAGAAGAGATGGCGGACTTCGTTGCGGTCGTCTTGAAAGATACGGAAGAAGTATGGACGGACATTTTTGCGGAGAACGGCATGACGTATCAAGAACCAACGCTCGTTCTGTTTTCGGGACAAGTCGAATCCGCTTGTGGAATAGCCGGGTCAGCGGTCGGTCCCTTTTATTGTCCGGGCGACCAAAAGCTGTACATCGATTTAAGTTTTTATGACGAGTTGAGTCAACGCTTCAATGCGCCCGGTGATTTTGCGATGGCGTATGTCGTCGCCCATGAGGTCGGGCATCATGTCCAGACGCTTCTTGGGACGACGGAAGACATCATGCCGCTACGTAACGAGATGAGCGAGACGGAATTCAATCGCTATCTCGTCCGTTTCGAGTTACAGGCAGATTACTACGCGGGCGTATGGGCGCATCATGCGCAAGGACTTGGTTATCTTGAAGCAGGGGACGTCGAAGAGGCGATGAATGCGGCCCATCAAATTGGTGACGACACGTTGCAACGACAGGCTCGCGGTTACGTGACCCCTGATTCGTTCACGCACGGGACGTCCGAACAGCGGATGCGTTGGTTCAAAAGAGGCTTTGAGAACGGGTCGATTCAAGGTGGCGACACGTTCAATACGAACAACTTATAGGTCGGGCGTGCGCTCGACCTTTTTTAGCCGATTGGAATATGAGGAAAGAATCCGCTATCATAAAGGAACAACAGTTGCAGGAAGGGGATGACCCGATGGAATCCTTACTTACGAAAATCGATTTAGCAAAAGACGATATGACGGCGGTTGAAAAGAAAATCGCAGACTATATCTTGTCCCATTCAACGCTCATTCCAAATATGACGACGAAAGAACTTGCCCAAAAGACGGATGTGTCCGAGGCGAGTATCGTCCGTTTTGCCCGCGTGGTCGGGATTGATAGCTTTAAAGCATTTAAACTTGCGCTCGTGAAAGACTTGGCCGTCACCGAAACGACATTGACGGACTTCAACGTTCTCCAGCAAAAGGATACGCCATACGATTCGTTTCAAAAAGTCATCCATGTGAATAAAGCGGCCATCGAGGCGTGTGCCGAAGCGATGGACAAACGTGAGCTCGAACATGCGGTGGACTTATTCGCGCGCGCGAACCGTGTCATCTTTTATGGGGTCGGTGGGTCATCGACTGCAGCGATGGATGCACAATATAAATTCACGAAGCTCGGGTATGCGGCTACGACATCGTCGGATTTTCATTACATGTTGTCGTTGATTCCGCATTTAGGAAAATCAGACGTATTCGTTGCCATCAGCACGTCGGGTCGGACGAAAGATGTGCTCGAACTCGTTCGTTTCGCCAAGAAAAAACGTGTTCCCGTCATCGCTATCACGAACTTAGACAAGTCGCCACTTTACCGAGAAGCGGATGTGCGCCTTTGTACGCCGAACGTCGAGAGTGATTTTCGGATTGCGAGCATCGCCTCGCGGATGACGCAATTGACGATTGTCGATACGCTATATATGGGTCTCTTGCACCGAAAAGGAGAAGGTCTGATCGATCGCTACGCAGAAGCGCGAGATGAGATGGTGAAGTTGCGCCGATGATCCGACCGTATTCGAAAGAAGATCGCACGGAGTTGGAAGACTTTTTGGTAAAGCAGCGTACCTTCGCTATGTTGAATGGACAGTCTATACAAAAGTTCCGTGATGAGAACGTGGCGGATTTCGAAGAGGATGGCACCGTCAGTCTGATTATTCGTAAAGATGGACAGATTGTCGCCATCGTGGACCTGTTGAAACGACATCCCGTGGACGGTTCGCTTTGGCTCGGATTGTTCGTCGTCGAGGAAACCCTTCACGGGACGGGCTTGGCGCAAACGTTATATGAACAAGTGGAAGAAGAGTATATGCGCCCCTATCAGACGGTGTTTCGATTAGGGGTCCTTCCGGACAATCTTCGCGCTCGTCGGTTTTGGGAGCGAAACGGCTATGTATACGAAAAGGATTCTACTACGAATAAAGGCGTGCGCGTCCATGTCCTGAAGAAACAACTCATTCGACCGGAGTGAGTTTTTCTTTCGTGAATATTGAAATTTAATTTCAGTAATATTTAATAATAAATTGACTTTAAATTTCAGTATAGTACGATGAAATTATAGAGAAGAAAGGATGGTGGCGATGCTAGAGAAATTGGCTACAGAAAGACGGAATGAACGAACGATGCAACTAGATGAGATGTCAATTGAGGAGCGATTGACGATCATGAACAGTGAGGACCAACAAGTCCCGCAAGTGATTCAACATCAGATTCCTGTCATCGCGCAAGTTGTGGAGCGGGTCATCGCATCCTTTCGTAAAGGTGGTCGCTTGATATATATCGGGGCGGGTACGAGTGGACGTTTAGGCATTTTAGACGCCGCAGAGTGCGTACCGACGTTCGGGGTGTCCCCGGATCAGGTCATCGGGTTGATTGCCGGTGGCGAGCGTGCGCTCATTCAAGCGGTCGAGGGAGCAGAAGACAGCAAGGAATTGGCAGTCGATGATTTGAAAGCGCTTCAACTGACGGCGGACGACACTGTCATTGGGATTGCGGCGAGCGGACGGACGCCATATGTGATTGGAGGTCTCGATTATGCACGGGAAGTTGGAGCAACCACTGCGGCCATCTCTTGTAATCAGGACGCAATCATTAGTCGACATGCAGACTATGCCATTGAAGCGGAGACAGGACCGGAAGTGTTGACCGGTTCGACACGATTGAAGGCAGGAACGGCACAAAAATTGGTCCTCAACATGATTTCGACAACGTCGATGATTGGAGTAGGCAAAGTGTATCAAAATTTGATGGTCGACGTGAAACCGACGAACGAAAAATTAGAAGTACGTGCCAAGCGGATGATCGCAGAAGCGACAGGGGTCGACATGGATACGGCCGCGCGTTATTTTGCGTCATCTAAAGGACATGTCAAAACAGCAATCGTCATGATTTTGGCGGACGTCTCTTACGAAGAAGCAATCAAACGATTAGAGCGTGCGAACGGGTTTGTCCGCGAGGCGCTATAAGGGGGAAAATCGAGATGAAGAAAGAAGAGGTTTTAGCACGGGACATCCTCGCACATGTCGGGGGGAAAGAGAACATTCGTCAACTCGCTCACTGTATGACGCGTGTCCGGCTGTCGTTGAAGGATCCGACCAAAGCCGATCTTGACGCCTTGAAGAAGATTGATGGCGTCATGGGTGTCATTGATGATGAGACGCTACAAATCGTTGTCGGTCCGGGTACGGTGAATCGGGTCGCGGATTATATGAGTCATGAGACGGGCCTTGCAATCGGAGAAGAGTCCGTGGACGCGAACTTGACGCCAGAGGAACGTGCAGCGGTCGAACGTCAAAAAGTAAAAGAGAAGCAAAAGTCACCGTTCAAACGATTTCTCCGTCGACTCGGGAATATCTTCATTCCACTCATTCCAGGTCTCGTTGCTTCAGGAATCATCAACGGTGCGGCGAACTTTGCTGTCAACGCCGGTGTCGACCGAACGGAGACGTGGATGCAGATTTTGCTCGTGCTTGGTAGCACAGTCTTTGCATACTTAGCCATCCTTGTCGGGTGGAACACAGCGAAAGAGTTCGGGGGGACACCGGTGCTCGGGGCGATTGCCGGGGGGATTCTGTTCAACCCGCTCCTTGCGGACATCGTCATTTATGGGGAACCGCTCGTCGTCGGACGCGGTGGCTTGTTCGGTGTCATTTTTGCCGGTTGGCTCATGACTTATATTGAGAAGCACATTCGTCGCTTCATGCCGGTATCGATCGATATTATCTTCACACCACTCTTCACGGTCCTCATCGTCGGATTTACGGCACTCTATGCGATCATGCCGGTCGCGGGTGTATTGTCAGATGGGATCATGCGAGGCATCAATGCGACGCTTGAAGTCGGGGGCCCCGTCGCCGGGGCACTTTTGGCCGGCTTCTTCTTACCACTCGTCATGGTCGGATTACACCATGGTTTGACGCCGATTCATTTAGAACTGTTGAACACAGTTGGGACGACGGCGCTCCTTCCAATCTTGGCGATGGCGGGTGCCGGTCAAGTCGGTGCGGCGCTTGCAATCTTTGTGAAGACAAGCAACCCGCGACTCCGTAATATTATCAAAGGGGCCATCCCGGTCGGTTTCCTCGGAATCGGCGAACCGCTCCTATACGGGGTCACGCTTCCGCTCGGACGTCCGTTCTTAACGGCATGTCTCGGCGCCGCGGTCGGTGGTGCTTTCCAAGCAACGATGAAGACGGCTGCACTTGGAATTGGCGTATCGGGTCTATCCCTTACGCCACTGATTGACGACGGAATGTACTTGACGTATGTCGCCGGACTATTGATTTCTTATACGGCAGGCTTCTTGTTTACTTATTTCTTCGGCTTCAAAGAAGAGATGGCGGACGGGATTTGACAAACAAAGATGGCTCGGTCGAGTCATCTTTTTCTATACGTTTTGTGAGGAGGGGAATAGATGAGAGGGATTTCCGTTTACTTAAGTGAGGAACTGACGTCTGCGTCTATTGATTGGATCGAACGCATGCGAGAGAGCGGGTTTACAAGCATCTTCACATCGCTTCATATTCCAGAAGACGATTCGACGTTATATACAGGACGGCTCCAGCAGTTAGGGGAATTGGCAAAACGTCTGGAGATGGAGCTCGTGGCAGACATCGCCCCGTCATCTCTACAGGCGCTCGGCAAGGACTGGAATGATGCCCATACACTGTTGGACTGGGGCGTCACGGGGTTACGTGTCGACTATGGCGTCACACCGAAACAAGTGGCCGACTTGTCACGACATATGATGGTCGCACTCAATGCCAGTACACTCACGGAAACAGAGCTTGAAGAGATGTTGCGACAAGGGCTACGACGTGACCACGTCGAAGCGTGGCATAACTTTTATCCCCGTCCTGAGACGGGGCTCGACCGCTCCTGGTTTGACGAGAGAAACGCCTGGTTACATGCGCAAGGAATCAAAGTACAGGCGTTCATCCCTGGAGATGAACAATTACGCGGTCCCCTTCATGAGACGTTGCCGACACTTGAGGCTCACCGCCATCAGTCCCCTCTTTCGTGTTATATCGATTTACAAGCCACGGTCGACCGGGTTTTGATTGGCGACCCGCGCGTCTCAGATCAGACGATGCGACAGTTTCAGGCGTATGAGGAAGGGGTAATCGTCCTGCGTGCCACTTCCGAGCATCGTGTCGATTCTTTGCCGACACTGCATACGAATCGGATGGACCCGGCCCGGGACGTCCTCCGTTCGGTCGAATCGAGAGCATACGGACGACCGGGAGATCAACTGATTCAACCGCAAAAAACAGAAGGAAGACCGTTTGGCAGCATTACAATCGACAACGGTCGTTACGGGCGTTATGCAGGGGAACTGCAAGTGACGAAGCGAGATTTGCCCGCGGATGAACGGGTCAATGTCATCGGTCGGGTCATCGAAATGGACCGTCCGCTCGTTCAATACATCGGACCAGGTGGACGATTCCAAATTGACTGGACGTGACTCAGGATTGCCACCATCCTATATCATTGTGTACAGTAGAGAGGGAGGGTGGAACATGAAAGACATTAATTTTAATATCATTTCAGACGATGCGACGGACGGACACGGCGGTTTTGGTGTCGGTTCGCTTAGCTTAAATAACATGTCCCCGGTCATCATTGACGTCGAGGCAGGCACAGCGACGATTGATATGGGCGCCATGCACGCCAAGTCAGCCATAGAGAAGCGCATCAAGTTTTTGACGGACCAAGAGGCGGTACCGAACGGGAAACCGTACTGGATCGTGTGGGTGACGGTCGGTCGGAAACCGGAAGGCTTTTACTATGGTGGCGTCGCGGCATGTGATATGTTGGTAGATGTCGAAGCGAGACGAGGCTATAAACTATTGCCTTATCACGTCAATCAAATGGACAAATCGTTGAAGGGTCGGATTTTAATCGACATGATGGACGCTCCGTCCCGCAGCGTATTGGCGAATTTCTTACAAGAACATCGCCCAGAAATTTGGTCAAACTCGACTGAACTTCATGCAGAGCTCGAGCGCTTAGGCGCCGAGTAAAAAGATTGGACGAATTTTTCGTCTCCAATCTTTTTTGTTTCGCATTTTTGGGATTAACAGGAAATTATGTAACTGAAGAGATATTCATTTGTAATTGTATGAAAATTCAGTATTATGATATACTGACTACATTGTGAAAAAAGAAAGGGTGATACGATGAGCGAAACGAAAAAAATCTTAATCGGTCTCGCGCTAGGTGTTGTAGTTGGTCTCGGATTGGCGGGATTGCCGGATTCAATTTATGAGATTGTGAATCCGTATATTTTATCTCCGGTCGGAACGATCTTTTTGAATTTAATTAAAATGTTAGTCGTACCAATTGTCTTCTTCTCGATTATTTTAGGCGTCATGGGTCTCGGGGACCCGAAAGAGCTAGGTCGGGTCGGGACGAAATCGATTTTGTTCTTCTTAGCGACGACAGCACTCGCGATTATGTTAGCGATGGGCGTCGCATCTGTCCTACAACCAGGGGAACGTGGGGACTTCCAAACAACAGGTCTTGAATTTGAGTCAACAGCGACCGAGGATTCTTCAAATATCGTACAGACATTCGTCAATATGATTCCAACGAATCCGATTACGGCACTCGCTGAAGGAAACATGCTTCAAATCATCGTCTTTGCAGCATTGATTGGATTTGCGTTAATCGCCCTTGGGGACAAGGCGAAGACATGGCGTCAATTCGTCAAACAAGGTGATCGCATCATGATGTACCTCATCCATATCGTCATGAAGCTCGCGCCATACGGTGCATTCGCATTGATTGCTTCGGCGATTGGAGGTATCGGTCTCGATGCGGTCGTCGCCATGGCATGGTATATGATCGCAGTTGTCTTGACGCTCTTCTTACACGCAACGATTGTATACGGGGCAGCCGTTTACTTCATCGGGAAGATGAGCCCAGTGTTCTTCTTCAAAAACTTCTATGAGGCGATGACATTCGCATTCTCGACATCTTCGTCGAATGCGACGCTTCCGGTATCGATGGAAGTTGCACAGAGAAAACTCGGTGTGCCACGTTCGATTTCTTCGTTCGTGCAACCACTCGGGGCAACGGTCAACATGGACGGAACAGCCATCATGCAAGGTGTTGCAACCATCTTCATCGCGCAAGTATTCGCGTCTGATTTAACAATGACTCAATTGTTAACGGTCGTCATTACGGCGGTCCTCGCTTCAATCGGGACAGCGGGTGTACCAGGAGTCGGGCTTGTCATGCTTGCCCTCGTCCTTCAGTCGGTCAACTTGCCGGTAGAGGGAATTGCCCTCATTATCGGGGTCGACCGTATTCTCGATATGCTTCGCACATCTGTCAACATCACGGGGGATGCGGCATGTGCGGTTGTCGTTTCAAAATTGGAAGAAAAACACCTACCACCAGTCGACGAAGACTCGTGGGATGAAGCAGGCGCGACCTCTTCATCATCGCTATGATATAGTAAAGTAAAGGACCATGACGACGCGTCATGGTCCTTATTTTGTGGATAGAAAGAGTGATGGTTATGGAATGGGAACTGCTTCCGCTCCCTTTATTTTTAGTCATAAGCATTTTATTAAATAGTGTGATTGCAGTAGCCGGAGTTTTACCGAGTGCTTTTTTAACGGCAATCAATGTGAGTGTCCTCGGTCTCGTACCTGGTATTCTCGTCTCAATCGTCGGTGAGGCGGTAGGCGCCATCGTCAGTTTCATTCTTTACCGAAAAGCGCTGCATCGTTATACGTCCCCGGACGGCGGCCGGTTTCAGCGTCTCCGAGAGGCAACAGGGGCCGAGGCATGGTTTCTCGTCCTTGGCATGCGTCTCATGCCGTTCGTGCCGTCTGGACTCGTCACGTTATCGGCAGCGTTCAGTCGTATGACACTCGCCTCGTTCGCGGTCGCAAGTACGATTGGGAAAGTGCCTGCCCTCATCATGGAAGGGCTGGCGGTGACGGCAGCGATGCAATTGACGATCGGGTGGCAGCTGTTCTTGGTCGGTCTCGTCGGGATTGCTTACCTCGTCTGGCGAATGCGTCAGAGAAGGGGCGAAAAGATATGACAAAACGCCTCGACAAATCGTTTACCGGTCGTTTTTTTCCGCAACACGGCCCAGTCAATTAAAATGGACTCCTCAAAATCTTTTAAAAAGGCTTCGTGAAGTTGCTGAATCGACGTCGTATCGAATTGAGCGATCATCATCTCGTGATTGAGAAACATGCTCCGAAAGTCGAAGTTGGCTGACCCGACAAGGGCGACTTTCCCATCAATCAAGAGTGTTTTCGCATGGATGAAATGGCGATTGTATTTATAAATTTTGATGTTCCGTTTCAGCAACTGTTCAAAATAATACTCACTCGCATGGAAGCTGAACCATTCGTCTCCTTTTCCTGGGACGACGATTCGTACATCGATTCCACTTCGCCCTGCGACTTCGAGAATCGCCAACAGTTCAGGCGGAGGTACAAGGTATGGGGTGGTGAGCCAAATCGACTCTTTTGCCTCCATGAGTAGACGCATCAATCCATCGCGGATGGTCACATCTTTTCCCGGTGACGTGACCAAAAGTTGCGTCGCTCCGTTTTGCCCTTTCGGTTCATTTACAAAGTATTGAGAGAGATGCTCTTCGTCTGCGAAGAGATCCCATGTCTCATCAATGGTCCCTTGACCTGCATATAGCCAGTTCTCGACAAAGAGCTGCTGAAGTTCTCGGACGAGCGGACCTTCGAGGCGTAGATGGGTGTCACGCCAGAAACCGAGTTTCTCATTTTTCCCAAGATACTCATCCCCGACGTTCAACCCGCCTGTGAGCGCGATTCGTCCATCCACGACAATCAATTTTTGGTGGTTGCGGAAATTGGCATTGAAGACGAGATAAGGGTGTAGGACTGGGTCGAACGCTTGGACGTGGACACGGGACTCCCGTAACGGTTGAATAAAATCTTCTCCGATTTCTTGGCTACCGAGTCCGTCATATAAAAAGCGAACGATGACGTTCTCATTCGATTTTTGGATGAGTGCATCTCGTACCTTTAAGGAAATCTCGTCGGTTCTAAATAAATAGTATTGAATGTGGATATGGTCGGTCGCGCTGTTGATGGCGTCTAACAACGCCTCGAATTTTTCTTCGCCGTTGACGAGGAGAGTCGTCGACGTGTGAGCGTCCGCACCGCTTGCTCCTAATTTTTCGAGTGTACGTGTCAGCGGATAAGTAGATACGAGATCGGGAGAAGTCTCGATTTTTTCACTTTCAATCGCTTGCCTTAGCATCCGGATTTCTGACGAGGTTCGTTTAAAGCGTCGATGGCGACGCGGCGTACGACCGAACATGACCCATGCTAACACACCGATGAACGGTATAAAGAATACGGTCAATAACCAGGCGAGCTTCCCTTGGGGCTGTACTTGGTCAAATAATATCTGCCAACCGACGACGAGCGGTGCGACGATTGCGATTCCGATTAATACGGGAATGAGGACATCGAGCCAAAACAAGAGACCGACGAGCAAGATGACGCTGATGATCATGATGATGAGTTGAATGACGCGACGTTTCAAAGGAAACACCACCTTTCTATAAACGATGAAAACGAGGGGGAATTCCCCTCGTTTTTTAGTATACGCTGTTCAAGACAGCGTTGATTTCGTCCGCGTAACGAACGAAGAAGTATACATTCACTGCGAGAGAGAACAAGACGAGGAAGAGACCGAACTGTGCTTTAACCCGATTCCGATTCCAATAGTAGAAGACGGACAAGAGCACCGCCAGTCCTACGAATAGAGCGATGACTTCAACGATTCCCCAGACGATATCCTTGGATAAAAACATGTCGACGATTGTCATGACGACGTAGATGAAGACGACAATCCCCATAATCACGACTAAAATAGCTAAAATGATGCTAATCCAATCCGAGCTAACTGCGTCAATTAGGTTTTCAACTGCCATTTCGTATTCGCTCACAACCGTTCCTCCTTTCGAGAGATTGCATAACTATACATCCATTACCCTTTTTTGCATTTCTAAAATCAAGGTTTCACTGGTGAATGGATGAATGAGGGAAGTGGAATTTTAGAAACGATTGCCACGACCGCAAATACATAGAGCCAACTGTTCGGCGGGAAGAAGAGAACGAGTAGCAGGATGATGGCTAGCGGTTGTCGCATCGCCGTCGCAAGCAAGGCGCTCGTCGTCAGAACGACCGAAAATGTCATATCGATTTCAAATAAGAGGCTGAAAAAATAGCCAAGCGTGAACGAAGAAAAGAGAAGCGGATAAATATGTCCACCACGCCAACCGGTCGCGAGACAGAAGGCCGTAAAGAGAAGTTTCAAAACGCTGTAGAGAAGAAGGGTGTACAGCGGGATGAGTTGCCAGTCTTCTGCATATTCGAGAATCGTTTCTTCTCCAGAGAAGAGGAGATCAGGATATAGGAGAGCCATTCCCCCAATCCCGATACCACCGAGTGTGGTGAGCAATAAGATTGGGATGTTTGAAAAGAGTCGCATCAATGCGTGTTCACTGATTAAATAAAGCCAACCGAGAACCATGCCGCCAAGAACCATCAGTAACATCGTCCAATCGAGTTGGACACTTTCAATCGCGGGAAATTTAATGATGAACGGTGGACGTTCGTCAAGTTGGTTGAGTAAATAAAACGTCCCGATTCCAGCAAGTGTCGCAAGCAGGTTCAGCATTGGTTGTTTCTTCTGCTCGGTCTCCTCTGCCGCGATCGCCCCGAAGAGCGGCGCATTGAAGACAATCCCGAGAACGACCGCGTGTCCGACTTCTTGCAATTCCGCTAATTCTTGACGGACGTGACGAATGCGCTCCGAGAACCACGTTGTGAGCCCGCCGACGATCCCGACGAGCGCTGCCTCTGGACCGAGGCTTGCACCTCCGATGAGCACGAGAAGGGCGGTCAACGTCGTGAAGCCTATTAAACGATAGTCAATCCGGCCAGTTCCTTTTCGTTCTTCTAACACTTCGGGCATGAGACGTGGCATTCGACCGTACCGGCGCTGCAATAGACCGATGCATATACCGGCGATGACCGGGACAAGAAACACATAAAAAGGAAAATCAAATTGTTCGGGTACCGTATGCCATACAACATGAATCCCTTTATACACGACAGATAAGAAAATCCAACTGATTAAACCAATCAAGACCCCAAGTACGATGGCATAACCACTGACAATCCATGATTTCATGTACATCTCCACCTCTTTCGCTCGCATCAATCTTCTATAATATGCTATCTCCTGAACACCTATGGCCGAAACCTAAAAATCAATGAAATCCGACAGAAGTGGGGAATAGGTTCTGTTCACCATGGAAAATAAAAAAGTGCAGGCTTCCGACGAAGTCGATGCCTACACTTGGAATAAAGAAACGGGTTCATGCTGTTTTAATGACGTACTCTTTGGCAGGAGCTGGTTTTCCGAAGAAATAACCTTGCGCCAAATCGAATCCGAGCTCACGGCACACATCGGCTTCTTCGATGCGCTCGACACCTTCGGCGAGGAGCGTGATGCCCATCGTGTTTGTCAAAGCACGTACTTTTTTGAGGAACTCCCGTTTTTCGGCGTCTTCATCGCAAAACGAAATATACGAACGATCGATTTTGACATAGTCGGGCTCGAGTCGTTTCAACATATCAATGGTCGAGAAGCCTGCACCGACGTCGTCTAATGCAACTTGCATCCCCCGTTTTTTATATGTAGAAAATACGTGCTGTAAATGATCGACGTCATGTACCTTTTCCGTCTCGACGACTTCAAAGATGAAGCGATCCGGGCTCAGTTGATATCGGTCGATGATGTCGAACGTATGCTGGAGGCAATAGTCCGGGTTGTAAATCGTTGAGGGTAAGAAGTTGATGAATGTCTTTTGGTGAGGGGCAACGACTTCGTATGTCGCTTTAATCGCCTCAGCACGAGCCCGCTGATCGAGCTTCGAATGAAGACCGAAACGGTTTGCCGTCCGGAATAAATCATAAGGCGAGATGTTGGCACCGCTACGGAGAAGTGCTTCGTATCCGAACGTTTCCGTAGAATCGAGGAAGATGATGGGCTGGAGATGACTCTCAAACGTGCCGTGCTGAATCTGTTCAATGATATGCCGATTGGCAAGCTGATCCTTTAACACTTCGACCTCAAGCGGCGGGGTCTGACGGTTCGATGCAGGATCAACACAGTAGACCATTCCGTTTGCTTGTGTGAGAAGTGCATCTAGTTCTTCAAACGATGTATACGGGTATTCCTGGAATGTCGTGACGAGTGTCCCTTGAGCAATCAAAGGAATTGTTGTATTACAAGAAGCGCAGGGTGACCACATACTATTCCACCTTTCTATTTAAAATTGGTTCATTCAGTATATCGGTCACGTCTCACAAAAAACTCACATTCGGGAATCATTCTTCAAAAAAATCGTGCAAAATGGGTACAGGTTTTGTATACTTCCTATCGTATGATTAAGAAGCGCCTCAAAACGCCACTCGCATACGAACAACTTTTTGAACAGAAAGGGGTTCTATCGATGGACCAAAAATTAAAATTATGGTTTACGGAGCACCAAACAGAAGATTACGGGATCACGTTCCGTGTAAACCACGTTTATGAGAGCGAACAAACGGAGTTTCAACGACTAGAAATGGTCGAAACGGACGAGTTCGGAACGATGTTGTTACTTGACGGGATGGTCATGACGACGGATAAGGACGAATTCGTCTATCACGAGATGGTCGCACACGTCCCACTTTTCACACACCCGAATCCTAAGCATGTGCTAGTAGTCGGTGGGGGAGACGGCGGTGTCATCCGTGAAATCATGAAACACCCATCAGTTGAAAAAGCGGTTCTCGTTGATATCGACGGGAAAGTCATTGAATATTCGAAGAAATACTTGCCGAACATTGCCGGTGAACTTGATAACCCACGTGTTGAAGTCATCGTCGGTGACGGTTTCATGCATATCGCCAAGTCAGAGAACGAGTACGACGTCATCATGGTCGACTCGACAGAACCGGTCGGACCAGCAGCGAACCTCTTCACAAAAGGATTCTATGCAGGCATTTCGAAAGCGCTCAAAGAAGATGGCATCTTTGTCGCACAAACGGACAACCCATGGTTCACGCCAGAACTCATCCAAACGGTTCAACGTGACGTGAAGGAAATCTTCCCAATCACGAAACTATACACGGCGAACGTACCGACTTACCCGAGCGGCATGTGGACGTTCACGATCGGTTCGAAGAAGTACGATCCGGAACAAGTATCGGCTGAGCGTTTCCATGACATCGAAACAAAATACTACACGCCGAAGCTTCATAACGCGGCATTCGTCCTTCCGAAATTCGTGGAGGATTTGACAAAATGATCAAACGCTTTGATGAAGCATACTCAGGTAAAGTATTTATCGCCAGTCTCCCAGAGGTGACAGAGGCGAAGACGGTTCTTTATGGGATGCCGATGGACTGGACGGTCAGTTTCCGTCCGGGCTCGCGTTTCGGTCCGAACCGGATTCGTGAAGTATCGATCGGACTTGAGGAATACAGCCCTTATTTAGACGGTGATTTGGCAGATGCAGCGGTGTACGATGCGGGAGATATTCCACTTCCGTTCGGGAACGCACCAAAGTCGCTCGACATGATCGAGGCGTTCGTCAAAGATATCGTCAAAGCAGGCAAGTTCCCACTCGGAATGGGTGGCGAGCACCTCGTCACATGGCCGATCATCAAGGCGATGCATGACGTGTATGGTGACGACTTCGTCATCATCCACTTAGATGCACATACCGACCTTCGGGATGAGTATGAAGGCGAGCCTCTCTCACACTCGACTCCGCTTAAAAAAGCGGCGAACTTGATTGGACCATCGAACTGTTACTCGTTCGGAATCCGTTCAGGGATGAAAGAAGAGTTTGAGTGGGCGCGTGAAGTTGGTTACAACATGCATCAATTTGAGGTCATCGAGCCACTCAAACGCGTCTTACCGACGCTCGCAGGGAAAAAAGTATATGTCACAATCGATATCGACGTCCTCGACCCGTCAGCAGCACCAGGGACAGGCACACAAGAAATCGGTGGCATCTCGACGAAAGAATTGCTAGAAGCAGTACACGCGATTGCGAATGCAGATCTCGACATCATCGGTGCAGACCTTGTCGAAGTATCACCGGCATACGATCAGTCGGATATGACAGCCATCGCGGCAGCAAAAATTCTTCGTGAGATGATGATTGGATTCGTGAAGTAAATGCGGAAAAAAGGTCAGCTGGAAATGGAACTGAGCGCCCGGATCACCCAATGGGAGAAAGAATACTTGGGTCGCGGGTCATTGACGTGTAAGGCAGACCTGCTTCGGGACCTGGCCATCGTTACGCTCCAAGGGGTGTTGACGCCGGCTGAGTATGACTTGGCCACCAAGTCGGCAGGTCGCGAGCAACTGAAAAAGTACCGCAACAATCTCGTCGAATCGGGGCGCAGTCAACTTGAAACGATTGTCGGGCAAGTGCTCGGTCATTCCATTGTCTCGCTCCACACGGACATCAGTACGAAAACGGGGGAGCGTCTCATCGTCTTTCGTTTAGATGCACCGTGGGATCAAACCGATTGACAACGAATCGTCGACTTTTTAAAATAAAAGGCAGAGACGTGAGCGGAGCGAATGGACGAGTCACTATGAAGCGTGCTTTCGAGATCTTCTTACGGAGCTACTGACTAATTTAATTAACCGACAGTTGTCGGCTAGACGGAGCGATTATTCGAGCCGTCGGCATACAGCGCACGCCTTTTTTAGGTGTGCGCTTTTTTGTCGCCAAGGAGGAAAACATATGGAATTGTTTGTATTTCTATTGACGAGCGCTCCCGTGCTTCTATTTGTGACGGGTGTAATCGCCGCAGTCGGGAAATCGAATTTGAAGATTCCTGACTCGCTGAGCACGACGCTCAACATTTACTTACTACTCGCTATTGGATTAAAAGGGGGGATGGGACTCGCCTCGGTATCACTAGAAGAAATCGCATTACCACTGACCGTCACACTATTGATTGGCATATTGTTACCGCTCCTCGCATTTCTTGCAGGAGGTCTCCTGAAGTTCACTTTTCCTGAACGGATTGCCATGGCTGCGACGTTCGGGTCCGTCTCGCTCGTGACCTATGTGGCCGCATCGACGCAACTCGAGCGACTAGGGATTGGGTATGAACCGTTCATGACGACATTGGTCGTCGTGCTCGAAATCCCAGGATTGATTGTGGCGTTACTGTTGTATAACCAAACACAGGTAATGGGGATCACGGCAACGTCGGGCAAGACGAACTCACTGTCTGTCCTTCGGGATAGCTTATTTTCGAAAAGTATCTTGCTCATGCTTGCGGGTCTTGTTGTCGGACTCGTGACGCCAGACGCGACGCCGCTCAAACCATTCTTTGTCGACTTGTTCCCGGGCGTATTGCTCCTCTTTTTACTCGGTTTAGGGGTAAAAGTGGGACAACAATTGAAGACCGTACCGTCATATGGACTGAAATTTGTCGCCATGGGAATGCTGTTCCCATTGATTGGGGCATTGGTTGGCTTTTTGGCGGCGGGTGTTGCTGGTCTTTCGGAAGGAGGAACGATTCTCCTCATGACACTAGCAGCGAGCGGTTCATACATCGCAGCTCCTGCGATGCTACAAGCATCGGTCCCGGAAGCAAAACCGTCCTTTTATTTGACCCTTTCCCTTGCGGTCACGTTCCCGTTCAACTTATTGATCGGTATCCCACTGTATATCGCAATCGTTACATGAATAAGCGCCGACTCAAAAGAGTCGGCGCTTATTTTGCTTTCGTTTTACATCATTGCGTCACTTTTTGCGCTTCCATGCATTTGAGAGCGGCCGTCCAGCTTCCAAAGAGGACGTTGATGGTCGATGTACTTGGTACGTTTCGACCTTCCGCCCATTTTCGATAATGAAGGATGCTGAAGTGGGGCAATTCTTTTTTCGCAAGCCGGAGGGCTTCAATCACATCTTCCTCATCCCATTTTCGTTTTGGAGGAGCGATATCTAACACGAAAAGAGCATAGCTCCAAGAACCATACTTTCGAGCGATAGTCGCCACGGTCGGATAGCCGCGTTCTTGCGCCCAAACGGCATAATGTTGGGACGTGAGGCGTTCGAGTTCTTCCGAAGCTTCGATCAATGCTTGTATGATGCGTTCCTCACTATTTTTAGCGGCGGTTGTTTGAAGTTTGGCTTCGCGGAGTGCGTTCGACCATGAACCAAAACGACTGCTGATGAGTGTGAGAGAAGGCGAACGTGTCACTTTTGACCATTCTCGGTACGTTTGACTCGTGAATAGTGTGAGCTCTTCTGCAGCTTTGTTTAACGCACGTAGAATATCTTCGTCTGAATAATAATGAAACGAAAGCTTGATTTGTGCTGCAACGAGGGCTTCGCGCCACGAACCAAATTGGTGAATGACGGTGGAAAGGGAAGGGACATTTTTGTCATGAGACCAAACACTGTATTGTTTGGAATCAAGTTCTGCGTATTCTTGGGCAGCCAATTGCAAAGCTTGTACGATTTGAGGTCGTGTCCATTTTTTCATCTTGGTGTCTCTCCTTTTGTGTGAACGCTCACGGGCGTCTCAGAAGGTCTCTTGGTGTGAATGAACATGTATGTTGTTAGATTGGTCGTACAGAAGTGAAGCAGCGATGCGTGACGGGTACCTCCTTTTTGATCAAAAACATAGTTGTCAACAACATCCAATTTTATTTGGTATGTTCTTTCCATTCCCGCTCGGGCGAAAATTATTCATTATGTGAAAGAAAAGATGAGAATAACTTTGTGAACTTATTTGTTACAGCGATTTCATTAATAACAAAAAGCTCGCATTATCCTTAAATTTGTTACAACGACTCGGGTAGTTTACTAGCATCAACGCTTTCTTCGCACACCATACCCAACACGATCAATCAACTAGACATTTGGAGGTGCAATACACGATGGCTACACTCGTCAACGTATATCGAAGAAATCGCAGAAACTTGTTATTTTTCTGCGTCGATATCGCAATCGTCTCAATCGTCTTATATATGACGTTTGACATTTTATTTTCGAAAGTGATGCCGTATACCGCAACAACATATGATCTGTTGCTGATGGTATCGATTAAGATGATTAGCTTTATGCTCGTCGGAGCAATTTTGAAAATTCATCGAATCGATTGGCGTTACGCTTCAATCCATGAAATGAAACAAGTAACCATTGCGTTGATCAGTAGCGACCTGATTCTATTCGCCTACAATCAGTTTCAATTCGGACGTGGACTCGGCGTCATGATTACGGTGCAAGGGCTGCTAGCATTTAACCTGATTTTATTCACGCGTTTTTTGGCCCGACATCACGTCCTGCATACGTTCAAACCACATGCTGCTCCCCAAGGACGGAAAACACTGATTATCGGAGCCGGGAACTCCGGACAGCTCATCGTTCGCGAGTTAAAAGAATATCGGACGAACGTACTTCATGTAGTTGGAATTCTAGACGACGATCCGATGCTCGCCTCTTTATATGTACACGGTGTTCCGATTCTCGGAACGACAGACGATTTAGAACGAATTATTGAGGAGCAAGGAATCGAGGTCGTGATTTTCTCTATCCCGAGCTTGGCGCACGCGAGACGAATCGAGTTGTTGAAGCGGATTGAAAAGACCGGGGTGGAATCACACGCACTGCCGATGTTATCTGAACTGGCGACCGGAAATGTTTCGATCAATGAAATTCGCGAAGTAAAGATCGAGGATTTGTTGGGACGAGAACCTGTACAACTTGATATTTCAGGCATCTCGAAACACGTGGAAGGGGCCACAGTCCTCGTGACAGGAGCGGGAGGTTCAATCGGTTCGGAACTGTGTCGTCAATTGATTAAGTTCAAACCGGCCGAGATGATTCTTCTCGGACATGGTGAAAACAGCATTTATTTAATCGAAAAAGAATTGAACGGACTGGGGCTTGAGACGAAACTGCATCCAGTCATCGGAGATGTGCAAGACCTAGAGCGACTCGAACACGTCTTTCAAACGTATCGCCCAGAAATCGTCTACCATGCGGCAGCTCACAAACACGTTCCATTAATGCAAGACAACCCACTTGAAGCAGTCAAAAATAACATTTATGGCACGAAAAATATGGTCGATGTGGCCTCGAAATATCGGGTCGATCGATTCGTGATGGTCTCGACCGATAAAGCGGTCAATCCGACGAACGTCATGGGGTCGACGAAGCGAATCGCAGAGATGATTGTCCAAGAAAAAGCGCGTTCAAGCGATACGATCTTCGCAGTCGTTCGATTCGGAAATGTTCTCGGCAGTCGTGGTTCGGTCGTCCCTCTCTTCAAGGAACAGATTGCCCAAGGAGGACCGGTCACCGTAACAGATTCGGAGATGACACGTTATTTCATGACGATTCCAGAAGCGAGTCGACTCGTCATTCAAGCGAGCGTATTATCCCGAGGCGGGGAAATCTTTGTCCTCGATATGGGAGAACCGGTCAAAATCATCGACTTAGCGAAGAAGATGATTGAACTCAGTGGATTTACGATTGAGCAGATCCCGATCGAAGTGACGGGAATCCGGCCTGGGGAGAAATTATACGAAGAATTGTTAGCCACAAATGAATTAGATCCAGATGCCAACATCTTCCCGAAAATTTTTGTTGGTTGTACGCGTCCTTTCACATCGGTCGCTCCGATTTTGCGGTTAATCGAACACTTTCGACCGAACGGTCCAGCATTGACGGACGCTTTACTGTTCGTTGCGAACAGTGACGACATTGATGGCGATCTACAACGAATTTTTACAAGTGGATTTGAATTTATCCCGGCTCGGCAAGTGCATATCCGTGTCGTCGATGGAAATTAAGGGGGGAGTGCAATGGATCGTGTCATGGTGATCGGTGTGTCCAGGTTCAAGGGATTCCATCTTGCTCGACGACTACTCAAAGAAGGATACGAAGTGATTGGCATTGATGACGAAGGAGAAGCGAAAACGCAACTCGCGAGACAGCGGCTATACGTCTTGTCTCACCCATCGTTCCATCTCATTCGGACAGATGTCTTCCACAAACCACATATGCGCCAAATTGCAACGATGTATGAACCGAATCATGTCATTCTATGCAGTGGGTCTTCTAGCACAAATCAGGAGCGAAAAATCGAACGTTACGAGCAAGTGAAGCAACTCGTCATGAATCAAAAAAGTCGAGTGCCGATTCAATCATTCATCACGTTCGACCTTCCTGTTGAACAGACTCGTCACTCGTCATCAGCTCTTCACCTCATTACAGAGGATGTCTACGGACCTTGGGATGATCCGACGACACTTTTTTCAAAAGCGGTACTCGCCGTCGATCAAGGTCATCGTATGGTCGGATACTATGCAACAGATATTGTAAAAGCATCTTATATCGATGATGTGGTTGAAACCGTCGTTCGAGTCATCAAATTGATTCAGTCGGGATTGTCGCTTGTTGGACAGTTCCGAATTGATGCCTCCGATTACGTACATGTCCAAACACTATTAGCTGAAATTGGACATCAGCTCCATCGACCCGTCCATATATCTCTTCCGATGCGTGAACATGTCTTTCAAGAAACCGATTTACCTACGCTAGAAGCGATGATTGGATTTCGACCACGAACCTCACTGCACGAAGGATTGCGACAGACCATTGAATGGTATGACGCCTATCAAACCATGATGAAGGAGGACATGAGCACATGAATATTTTATTATCGAAACCGCACATGTCCGGACGAGAGATGGCATATGTGGAAGAAGCGTTCTCAAGCAATTGGATTGCGCCACTCGGTCCGAACGTCAACGCTTTTGAAGAAGAGCTTGGGAAATATGTCGATCATCCGTATACACTCGCGACGAGTTCGGGCACAGCGGCACTCCACCTCGCTCTATTAACGTTAGGAATCGAAAGAGGGGATGTCATCTTTTGTCAGTCGCTCACATTCGTCGCTTCGGTCAATCCGATTCTGTATGTCGGGGCGACCCCAGTATTCATCGATTCAGAACAAGAGACGTGGAACATGTCACCGGAAGCATTGCGAAAAGCACTTGTCCAAGCCGCTACAAAAGGAAAGTTGCCGAAAGCAGTCATCGTCGTCCATCTATACGGGGTGGTCGCGAAAATCGGAGAGATTCGTCACATTTGCCAAGAGTTTGGGGTGCCCCTGATTGAAGACGCTGCGGAATCACTCGGAGCGACTTGGCAAGGGCAGATGACCGGTACAATCGGTGACATCGGATTCTATTCCTTCAATGGGAACAAAATCATCACGACGTCAGGCGGGGGGATGCTTTTGCTCAGCTCTGACAGCCAACGCCAATATGCGTTGAAACTGGCAACGCAGGCAAGGGAAAACGTCTTACATTATGAGCATGAAGAAGTCGGTTACAACTATCGCTTGAGCAACGTGTCGGCGGGAATTGGCCGGGGGCAGCTTGAGGTCATCGAACAACGAGTACGGGCACGGCGCAACGTCTTTCGTCGGTATGAACAAATGTTTTCAACGATCGATGTCACGTATCAACAAGAAATTCCATTCTCTCGTGCGAATCGTTGGTTGACCGCCATGCAACTCGGACGAGACATCGCCAGCCGTGATCAGTTGATTCAACGGTTAGGCGATGCAGGGATTGAATCACGGCCAGTCTGGAAGCCGATGCATCTACAGCCCCTCTATCGAGATGCAGAATACGTCACGGTGGACAAGGAAGACGTGAGTCGTCATTTATTTGAAAATGGTATTTGCTTGCCGTCGAGTTCGAGCTTGACGATTGGTGAACAACAGAAAGTGATTCAAGCCGTGCTAGATACACGCCATTTCGTGAAAGAAAAAAGCGTGTAAGGAGGATATGAAATGAAAACGGAAGCAGAGATCATTCAAGCGCTTCAAACCGCAGCATCTCTGACTCCATCTCTCACGGTGACACAATATCAACGATGGAGCCAAGGACAAAATGCTCCCACGTTTCTTGACATTTTATCTGTATATGGGACATGGACGAATGCCCTGAAGGCATCGGGATTGTTAGAAATAAGACGTTATGAATCCCAGGATATGATTCAGGCACTTCGGCTTGCATCGGTAGAAGAAGGAAGGCTAACGAGTGCTCAATATCGGCGATGGGCATCCGGAAGAAGCGTTCCTTCATTAGGCGATATTATTAACCATTTCGGGTCGTGGAGTCTCGCCGTTAAAGCGGTCGAGCGTTTAGAAGAGGAGCATTTCACCGTCCAACCCTCAAAAGACAAGGCGGAGATTGTACAAGCGTTATATGAAGCGTATCGAGTATTAAAGCCTTTCAACGCGATTACGTATCAAAAATGGGCAAAGCGTTTTAATAAACCAAGCGTCGCAAAAGTGTCGAGACGATTCGGTTCATGGAAGCGGGCTCTATGCGAACTTGGGATTCATGAAATGACGGATCAAAAGTGAACGTGGGAGGGGTAGGGAGATGACTAGACCGATTGTACTCATGATTAGTGACCATCATACATCTGCTTTTGTCTATCACGCCATCCGCGATTTAGGCGTGACACATGTCATACAAGAAGACGGTCCCATCGAGCATCGACCGCAGTCGCTCAAACAATGGATGAGCCATCAATACATTCGATGGGCCACACCGTTCATGAAATGGTCAAGTCAAGCCCGGATTCGAGAAGTGAGGGAGCGATATCCATTACAGGATTCTCCGATTCCTCCTCATCACCTCATTCATGTCTCTTCCTTGAACGACGATAAGACGATGATGTGGCTTGAACGGCTCGCGCCGAAACTGCTCGTGATTCATGAAACCGGACCAATTGAGCCGAGTCGATTGAATCAATGGACATGTCCAATCGTTACAATCCGTCCATCAACGGCGGAAGGGCAGCTACAAGCCTACTGGGCGATTCAATCCCAACCTTCGTTCTGTGAGGCGACGCTCGAACAGTGGACAGCACAAGGATGGAGCATCCTCGATCGCGCGGTTATCTATAAAGGTGGGACCGACAATTTTGCCACCTATCCCTATTTACAACTCACTACGGTGTTACCGATGTTACGCCGACACATCGAAACACTAGATCTCGTACAACCAGACCGACGACAAATTAAAGTCCAAGCCTGAGGCTTGGACTTAACTGTTGGCGATACAATAATATTGGATGGCATCGTTATAATAGGATGCCAGACCCGGTTCGAAGCGATCGTAAAATTCGGTGAATCGCTCATCCGCTACATACATCTGTCCGAGTCCGCTGAACATGTCGAGCGAGCAATCATAAAAGTGAGTGTGGATGAACAGATGATTGTCTCTGACGACCGATTGAACGCGGTCATCTTCAATTGCGACTTGTGAACGAAACAAATCGACGAGTGGTGCAATCAAATCGAGTTGCATCTGATTCATACGTTCCCAGTCTGCTTTCGAGCGCTTCGCAGCTCGTTCTTGCGCAGTTTCGTAAGCGGAACTGTCTCCCCAACGCTCAATTACCTCGTCTTGATGTTTTGCCTCATGTGCTTGAATCTCTTCATAAGATAATCCCTCGAACAATGACTTGTCTTCCATCGGAATCCCTCCTTTGAGTGAGGTGAGGGTCGCTTCCGCCGTCTGCGCGAGTTGCGCGAAGTAGGCGGCTTTTTGGCGTAACGCCTCAACATGTTCGCTCAACACCTTGACTCGATCAAATGTCGATGCATCGAGCAAATGCCCGATTTGATCGAGCGGCACGTCTAGTGTTCGATACAGTAAGATGAGCTGTAGACGCTCGGCATCACGTGACGTATAACGGCGGTAGCCATTGTCGTCACGCATGGGGACGAGTAATCCAATCGAGTCGTAATGGCGAAGCGTCCGTGTCGTCGTTCCGGCGAGTGACGCAAGTTGTTGAATCGTATACATCCCTTCACCTCCTTAGAACAAGCGTAAAGGTTGACGTCACGTCAAGGTCAAGCCTGTTTTTCAAACAATGAAAATCCGTTCCGTTCTCCGATATAGCGGAAGCCGAATTGAGGATAGTACCCATTCAAGAACGTGTTGTCTGCGACGCAATCCAATCGAACGGTCGAAGCAGTGTGGGATAGGGCGTACTGCATCAAACGCTCGCCGATGCGTTCTCCTTTTACGTTCGAGTCCGTGACGAGTCGGTGCAAGTAGACGGCACCGTCCGCGTCATTCCATAGATTATGATCCCAATCGGTCGGTGGAATCAGACTGACCGCACCGACGACTTGCGCGTCACGTTCATACACAAACACGGACCCTTTCATTAAATCATGGCGGACATATTCGGAACGACTCGGCTCCAAATACTTGACCCATTGTGACTTTCCGGCCGCTTGAAACTCTTTCGCTTTTTTTACAATCAATTGGTCGATTGCTGAAAAGTCATCAAGTGTAGCGAATCGAAACATGGTGAAGCACCTCGCTTTCATTTCTTTTCAACATCGTGTAGGGTACACGTTGAGTATGCTGATGAAACATCTTTGTATCATCGAATGTTTTTTGGTAAGATAAATTTATTGCATCGTGCAAACGATTGCGCTAATGATATAAAGTTCACAGCACGAATAAGATGATTATATATGATGAGCAGTGAGTTTTGGGATAAGGAGTATCTAGATCACATGCAACTTTTACAACGAGAACAACAAACACAAACGCTTAAACGCAACTGGTGGAAAGAAGCCGTCGCCTATCAAATTTACCCGCGTAGCTTTTATGACGCGAACGGAGACGGAATTGGAGACATTCAAGGAATCATTGATAAGCTCGACTATTTGAAAGACCTTGGCATTGACGTCATCTGGATTTGCCCGATGTACAAATCGCCAAACGATGATAACGGGTATGACATTAGTGACTATCAAGACATCATGGACGAATTCGGTACGATGGAAGACTTCGATCGTTTATTAGATGAAGTGCATCAGCGCGGTATGAAGCTATTGCTCGACCTCGTCGTCAACCATACGTCAGATGAGCACCCTTGGTTCATTGAATCGAAGAGCTCAAAAGACAATCCGAAACGGGACTGGTACATCTGGCGTGACGGCAAACCGGACGGATCGAAGCCGAACAACTGGGAATCGATCTTTGGCGGCTCGGCTTGGGAATTCGATGAAGCGACGGAGCAATACTACTTGCACGTCTTCTCGAAGAAACAACCGGACCTCAACTGGGAAAACGCTGAGATGCGCACAGCTGTATACGACATGATCAACTGGTGGCTCGAAAAAGGAATCGACGGGTTCCGTGTCGATGCAATCAGCCATATCCGCAAGAATCCGACGTTCGCCGATTTGCCGAACCCGAACGACCTTGACTTTGTACCGTCGTTCGAGATGCACATGAACGTGGACGGGATTCACGACTATTTAGAAGAGCTTCGTGACGAGACGTTCAATAAACATGACATCATGACAGTCGGTGAAGCGAACGGTGTATCACCTGACGATGCACACCTTTGGGTCGGTGAAAAAGAAGGGAAGATGAACATGGTCTTCCAATTCGAACACATGGACCTTTGGAGTGAAGACGCCGATTCGAAACTTGATGTCGTCCACTTGAAGAACGTGTTGACGAAATGGCAAAAGGGTCTCGAAGCTGACGGGTGGAACGCACTTTACGTCGAAAACCATGACCAGACACGTACGGTTTCGAAATGGGGAGACGATGAGCGTTATTGGAAAGAGAGCGCCAAGTCGATTGCGATGATGTACTTCCTCATGCAAGGAACGCCGTTCATCTATCAAGGTCAAGAAATTGGGATGACGAACGTCAAATTCGATTCAATCGATCAATATGACGACATCGCGACACGCAATCGCTACTATATCGGTGTCGAGCAAGGAAAGAGTCATGACGAGATGATGCGCATCACGTGGAACTCGTCACGCGACAACACCCGCACACCGATGCAATGGAGTGATGCTCCGAACGCCGGCTTCACGTTTGCAGAGAAGCCATGGGTCGGCATCAACCCGAACTATACAGACATCAACGTCGAATCACAGCTTGAAGATGAGGACTCCATCTTTAACTTCTATAAAGAGATGATTCAACTTCGTAAAGACGATGAGACGTTTGTTTACGGTGCGTATGATGTCGTCTTACCGGATCACCCGGAAGTCTATGCATATACGCGTACGCTTGGCGACACGCAGTACCTCGTCGTCACGAACTTGACGGCGAAAGAGACGATGTTTGATATGGATCAAACGCTCCGCGCGCAAGATGTCGTCTTGAGCAACATGCCGATTGAAGGCGATATTGAATCGACGCTCCTTCACTTGAAACCGTTCGAAGGTCGCGTATATAAAATGAGCTAATCTTTCATGACCTGAAGACCGTGGACGAAAATTCGTCTACGGTCTTTTTGTGCGAATAAAGGAGATGACAAGGAAAGATGAGAATGCTTTAAAGGGATTCAATGGAAGAGGAAAATCAAAATGAAACTATTGCTGACTTCCGCAGGCATCAAAAATGAGAGCATCAAACAAGCACTTCTCGAGTTATTGGACAAGCCAATTGAAGAGTGTACGGCACTTTGTATCCCGACAGCCATCTATGCGTTGAACGGGGGAACGCAGCACGCATGGAACTTTTTCAAGGGGGATTTCTCGACACCGATGTGTGAGTTGGGTTGGAAGTCGATCGGGGTGCTCGAACTGAGCGCGCTCCCGAGCATCGATGAATCGGTATGGAGACCGACATTTGAACGGGCGGACGTGTTATTGGTGAATGGTGGCGATCCGCTGTTTTTACATAACTGGATGAAACAGTCCGGGGTGGAGGCATTACTCCCATCTTGGGAAGGTGTCTATGTTGGATTGAGCGCAGGTAGCATGGTGATGACGCCACGAATCGGAGAAGCATTTGTCGGATGGCGTTCATCTGATGAGCAGAGCGATGAGACGTTAGGGTTTGTTGACTTCTCGATTTTTCCACACCTCGACCACGAGATGTTACCGGAGAATACGTCACGAGATGCGGCAGAATGGGCGGAAGCGTTACAGGCACCCGCTTATGCGATCGACGACGAGACCGCGATTCGTGTAAATGAAGGGAAGGTCGATGTGATTTCGGAAGGAAAATGGAAGAAGTTTTTCTGAATGCATACGAAAAGAGTATAAATGAATTGGAGTTGAGGGATTGAATCCATTTACATATCATCGAAAAACAAATCGAATCATCGTCCGACCGTTAGAGAAGCAGGATTATGCCGCATGGTTAAGTGGCTTCACAAATCGTCTTGTTTCGCAACATGAGTATGATCCTGGGAAATTAAACATGAACGACTGTACGTCCGTTTGGTTCGGTCAGCTAGTCGACACACATCAATCACTCGCACATGAAGACCGTGCGCATGTTTTTGCGATTTTCCGGCTTGAAGATGGAGCGCATCTTGGCATGGTGGATTTCTCGACATTGGCACGAGATGGATTTCATTGGGGACGGGTCGGGTATACCATCCATAATCAGCATTGGGGTCAGGGGTATGGCACCGAAGCAGTCGACCTAGCGGTGCGCATCGCCTTTGACGATTTGAACTTTCAACGAATCGAGGCACATATCAATCTCGACAATGAGGCGTCCATTCGTCTCGCGGAGCGTGTCGGCATGTCGTACGAGTGCACGAGAGAAGGATTCATATATGAGAATGATGAGTGGGTAGACCATCTCGTCTATGTCAAAACGAAGCACCGTCGATAGAACGACTCCTACTAGATATGGTACGATGAGTTGACGGAAAGGGGGATGAGCATGGCGATTGAACCACTTCGCGTGCGTGTCCAGCAAACAACACGGATGAGTGACATCCCGGAGCCGATCGAACTATCGGCTGACGGCTTATACTATCCATTGAAGACTGGCTTTATTTTAATGTTTGACCAACAACAAGAGGACGGAACGGTCCCGACGACAATCAAGTACACCCCGGAACGATTGGCGCTCATCTGTAAAGGACCGATTGAGATGAATCATTCCTTCATCGAAGGTCGCTTCACGCAAAGCTTATATAAGAATGCCTATATGTCGATGACGATGGCGACGACGACATCACGCCTCGACGTGTCAGAAGAATCATGTACGTTCGTATATGAATTGTCCATGAATGAAGAAGATGTAGGTATATACGAAGTACATGTTACATGGACATTTGAAGGAGGAGAGGGCGCATGAACTTTACAGAACGCGTAAACAAGATTGAAGAGATGTTGAATGAAGACTGGTTTGAGATGCTTGAAACGAACGAAGAAGAGTATGAAGAGTGGCGAGGTCGCCTCGAAGATCATGCCGAACAAGTCATCACACATTACGACCAGGAGAACGGCGTCGATGTCAATTCAGTCGATAAACTGCTCCAATTGAACGATGAGTTCCCGCTCCTATACGGAGAGGACACCGTTCGCCTGTATATCGCACTCATTGAGGCACGCCCAGAAGACAAAGCGGTCTACGATCGGTACGTCGATTACTTAGCAGCCATCAGCGATGCATCGCACGAACAGTTTTTGCATTTCCACACGCTCGTCGAAGCAGGACGGTTGGAGGAAGCGAGACAACTCGCTCCACACATGCCACAACGTCTCGGACTCGAAGAGTAAGTATATCAAAAGTGTCATCTGAACAGGATGGCACTTTTTTTCATGCCTGAAAGGGGGACAAGATTCGAACAGGACGTCCATTTTTATTCGATGATCTGTTCTCTAAGATGAAGGAACAAGGAAATCAATCAGAGAACGCGAATGGAAATGGGTAAAGGGGGAATTGTGGTGTTAAGACTAATCAAAACATCTGTCGAACAAAAAGAACAGATTCTTTCATTTTTACAGGAATGGTACGAACGAGATGAGCGAATCGTTCCGACCTCAGTCGACCGTGAAACGACGGACTTCGAGGCATACGTCAACACGTTACGTCAGAAAGAGTTACGTGAGAATATAGAGGAAGGCTGGGTCCCGAGTACGACGTATTGGCTCACGGACGGCGAAGAGCTTTTAGGCGCGGCGAACATTCGTCACGAGTTGAACGAATCACTCTTAAAAATCGGTGGCCATGTCGGATACGGGGTGAAACCGAGCGCGCGTGGGCGAGGACTCGCCACACTTCAACTAAAACTTGCGCTTGAGAAAGTGAAAGAGCTTGGAATCGAGCGTGCACTCATTACGTGTAATCGGACAAACGTCGCTTCCCGTCAAGTCATTTTAAACAACGGGGGTGTCGCGGACACACCATATACGGAAGAAGATGGGACGATCGTCGAACGGTTTTGGATTGACTTGAGAGGATGAAGATGAGATGGCGAACTGGATCATCATCTATTTGGCGTTGATTAATTTCTTCGGCATTTATTTGTTTCGGGAAGAGACCGTGCCCTCTAAGAAATGGTTCTCATTCTCGAGCGGAATCGCCATCACGTATTTCTTCATGTATCTTTTGCCCTCCCTGAATAAACGCCAGGACACGCTTCGTGTCGATTGGTTGAACCTGGCCTTGCCGTCAGAGATTTACATCGTCAGTCTCATTGGGTTCACGCTGTTCTACGGTACGATGCGGTTCGTTCGAACCCCTCACTTCCAAGATGAGGCGGTTGATCGGGCCGTTTCGTATTGGCTCCAGGTGACGCTTCTCACGGCGTACATGACATTTTCAGCGTATGTGGTGACGGCCGACTCGGTGACGTTCGTCTCGAGAAGCTTCTATGCGACGGCACTCGGTGTGCACTTCTTGGCGCTCGGGCATGATTTGAACCGCCACTATGGCGAACGCTATATGCGACAGGGACGATATTTGTTGAGCGGTGGGATTTTGCTCGGTGGGTTCTTTTCACGCTGGATTGACTTGGCCCCCCACGTCGAAGCACTCTGTTTTGCGTTCGTAGCCGGGGCGATGATTCTCAATATCGTGAAGTTTGAACTGCCGTCCGACCGAAATCTACACTTTCGAACATTCGTTTTGGTCGTGTGCAGTTATGGTGGATTATTGCTCATCTTGAAACATCTTCTAAACTTCTGACGAGAACTTCACAAAAATGAATGACTGTTCATTCATCATTTGATATACTGAATTCAAGATTGAATCCGTTTTCATAAGGGGGAGTTTTGGGGATGTCTACATTTTTAATCGTCAACTGGATTCTATTCTTGCTCGTCCTCGGCTATGGTGTGTATTTATTCGCTACGCTGGTTCATCAGCGCTATACATTCATCAAGCTCGGGAAGAAGGCAGAATGGAGCCAAACGAACAAAGAACGACTCGAACAGGTCATGATCAACGTGTTCGGTCAAAAAAAATTGTTGAAGGATAAGAAGAGTGGCGCAATTCACGTCATGATGTTTTATGGCTTCATCCTCGTCCAATTCGGGGCGATTGATTTTATTTGGAAAGGACTAGCGGTCGGAACACGTTTCCCGCACATCCCGCTCGGTCCGCTCTATCCAATCTTCACGTTCATGCAAGAAATCGTCATGCTCATGATTCTCGTCGCGGTCGTTTGGGGATTCTACCGTCGTTACGTCGAGAAGCTCGTGCGCTTAAAACGAAACTTCTTAGCTGGTCTTGCCCTCATCTTCATCGGCGGGTTGATGGTTTCCGTCTTGTTCGGGAACGGGTTTTACCTCGTCTATAAAGAAGAGCTTCCGATGTGGGGTGAGCCGGTCGCAACACTCATCGGTTCAGCGTTTGCTTGGGTACCTGGGTCGGTCGCTTTCGCATTGTTCGTCGTCTTTTGGTGGATGCACCTTTTGTTCTTGCTCAGTTTCATGGTCTACATCCCACAAGGAAAGCACGCGCATTTGATTGCCGGAACACTCAACGTCTGGCTCGGGCGCACGCACAAAGTCGGTCGCTTGGCACCTGTTGATTTTTCAGCGATGGAAGAAGCGGAAGAGTCAGATGAAGAGATTGTGTTTGGGGTCAACAAGATTGAAGACTTTAACCAGAAGCAGCTTGTCGACTTGTACGCTTGTGTTGAGTGTGGACGTTGTACGAATGTGTGTCCGGCAACCGGTACGGGTAAGATGTTGTCGCCGATGGACTTGATCGTCAAACTTCGCGACCATATGAATATGAAAGGTGCAGCGGTCACAAGAAAATCACCTTGGGCACCGGCACTTATGTTCCAAAACACGCAAGGCGCCGAGATTGCAGCTGCGGCGCAAGAAGGTCACATGCTCGTCGCAGACGAGTTGATTGGCAATGTCATCACGGAAGAAGAAATTTGGGCGTGTACGACTTGCCGTAACTGTGAAGACCAATGTCCGGTCATGAACGAGCATGTTGATAAAATCATCGATCTTCGTCGTTACCTCGTTATGATGGAAGGGAAGATGGACCCTGAGGCACAGCGCACGGTCGCAAACATCGAGCGTCAAGGAAACCCGTGGGGGATGAACCGAAAAGAACGCGAGAACTGGCGTAAGGATACAGAACTCGTCATCCCGACAGCGAAAGAGAAGAAAAAAGCAGGCGAAGAATTCGAATATCTCTTCTGGGTCGGTGCGATGGGTTCATACGACAGCCGTAGCCAAAAAGTCGCGCAAAGCTTTGCGAGCGTGTTGAACAAGGCGGGCGTCTCATTCGCTATTCTCGGAAATGAAGAGAAAAACTCAGGAGACACACCACGTCGAATCGGGAACGAGTTGCTCTTCCAAGAACTCGCCGAAGCGAACATCAAATTGTTTGAGAAGTATGGGGTGACGAAAATCGTCACGGTTGACCCACACGCATACAACACATTTAAAAATGAGTATCCAGACTTTGGACTCGATGGTGTGAAAGTGTATCACCATACAGAGTTGCTTGCTGAGTTGCTCGATACAGGTCGGATCCAACCAAATCTTCAAGTGAATGAACGTGTCGTCTATCACGACTCTTGCTACCTCGGTCGTTACAATGGCATTTATGACGCACCGCGATTCGTCCTCGAACGCATACCGGGTGTCGAACTCGTCGAAGCGACACGTAACCGTGAAAACGGTATGTGCTGTGGAGCAGGTGGAGGTCTTATGTGGCAGGAAGAGAAAGTCGGGACACGTGTCAATGTGGCTCGGACGGAACAACTGCTTGAGACGAAACCGACCGTCATCGGTTCGGCGTGTCCGTACTGCTTGACGATGTTGTCTGATGGAACGAAAGCGAAAGAAGTCGATGAGACGGTCGGCACGTTTGACGTCGTCGAATTGCTCGATCGCTCGCTGAAAGCCATCGAGATACCAGAACCGGTTGTACAATAATACAGAAAGGCACGGTCCGCGGACCGTGCCTTGTTTCTTTACTGCATCTCAGAGGTCGATAGTAGGGAAGAGGTCAAGTGAGATAACCCTTGTGTCGTCTCGTTGATCGATGAAATGGTCTCAACCATCTGACTAAGGTCTTGTTTGTTTCGTTCGAAGGAAAGGACGTATTGACCCATCTCTTCTTGAACGGTCGAAAAACCAGATTTGACGGCATTCAGTTGACGCATCGCTTCATCATTCGTCTGATGCATTTGTCCCATTTGATCGAGGAGTGCTGCGATATTCGTCTCGTTTTCATGAATGAGTACATTGATTTGACTGCTCAGTTGTTTCGCGTTTTCCGCCAGTGTGCGTACTTCGGTGGCGACGACGGCGAATCCTTTGCCGTGTTCTCCTGCACGAGCTGCTTCAATCGAGGCGTTCAAGGCGAGCAAGTTCGTTTGGTTGGCGATTTGTTCGATGCTCTTAGTCATGCTGACGATTTCTTGAGATCCATTTTTTAAAGCGGTGATGCGATCGAGCGAAGTGTCGACGTAAGTGGCCGACTGTTTGAATTCGACTTCCATCTGTTCGATTTGGCTTCCGTTCGTGTGCGTCAACGTCATCAAATGACGGCTCATCTTTTCCGTTTGCTCGGTTTCCGCAAGAACTTGGTGCGCGCGATCACTCGTTTCAGACATCGCTTGTCCCGTTTGCTCCATCGTGGTGGCGACTTCTGAACTGACACGTGAGACGTCGCTTAAAAGCGCGGCACGGGCTTGGTTCGCAGACTCGATTTCATCGAGGCGGGCGTTGACGTATTGTTCGGTGACGATTTGCGAGTCTAAGTTCATTGCGTGCGATAACGCTAAGAGAGATTCTGTCAAAGTAGACGGGTCATGTTGATACGTCTCAACCACTTTTGGGATGAGGAGTGTGTTAAAAGCAGAATATGTCGCGAGGAACCAGACGACAGGCACGGCGAAGTGGTGATGTGTTTGTCCCATCCGTTTCCGCATCGCTAAAAATTTATCATCGATGTTCCCGGTCAATAAACTACGGAAATAATCGGCGAATACGTTCTTTAAACGCTCTCTCGTTGATGAGGCGTTAGCGATTCGAACCATTTCGGGTTGAAGCATCAAGTGGTCGAGTACGTTTTCAAGTACTTCATCTAGTACGGACTCCACGAGTGGAGCCATGTCTTGTAGGCGCTTCACTTGAGAGGCCGTATACCCCATATAGTGAGCCCGTCCGTTCAAACTCGAGTCAGCTGGTTTAGCGATTGTCTGGACTTCAGGAAAACCGGTAGTTGCGACGAAGTGATTGGATGTTGTTTTACGAAAAAGTGCCATGTATTTTTCTCCTTCTCTTTTATATCTAAATTAATGTTCTCTTCTATATCGGCAAAAGATTGAAGAAACTGAGAAGTTAATGTGTTGTGAAAAAGGTTCGTAGACGAATGGAACTGGGAAAGGATGATTGAGGAACGGAATATCCAATCTCAATGTAAGGAGTGTGTCCCATGAAAAACATGGTTGTCCTATTGACGATTGTCAGTGCCCTGAGTAGCCAAATTCTGCCGCAAATCTTGTTTTTGTCCATTATGGCAGTCGAAGAAGGAGTCGGACGATTGATTCCATTCCTCATCTTTTACGTATCGAGCATGTCAGGTCTTTTATTGTGGGTGTATGTCATCGGACGACGGGGTTCAAAGGATACATTTCTCATTGCCTTGTCTGTGCTCGTCGTCGGTCTCGTTTGTTTTGTGCTTCCCTTTGACAGCGCCATTGAATGGAGCGCATTCTTGGTCGGCGTTGGCTCGATTGGGGTCGGTACAATTATGACGACCATTCTCTCGCAATTGAACGAGCTGAAGCCTGCAGAAGATTCGGAGTCAAAAGAAGAGGGTGGCAGTTCGTGGCCGTTGGTTCTTATGTTAGTCGGTTGGATTGCGGTGTTCTCGTATGCGTTGACGCAGTCGTACAATCTTGCCATTGCCCTGTTCCTAGTGAGTCTCATTTTGCCGTGGCTGTTCGTGCGAAAGTTACCGCTCCAAAAATCTGCGACATGGCAGTTTGATACCCGTTCCTTTCTCCGTGCTTTTATCGCGGTCACCGTCTTTACGTTGATTAGTCGCTTGCTTAGTCTCTTAGAAGGGGCGCGTGGCTATATCGAAGTGTTTGGCTTAATGATCATTTTGCTCGTCTATGTCGCATGGTTACTGTTGCAAAAGCGGGTTCGTGATTTTATCGGTGCAAGTCGTACCCGGCAGGTTCAATTATTATCGTTTGTGATTGGGTTGTTCGGTGGCTGGACGCTAATCGGAGCCGTCTTTGTCAGTCTTGCTCTGTATTCGTTCCAAGTTCTCATCTTTTATGTGTTCGTTCCATTTTTAGCCGGTGTCATCGGTTGGATCTTATTTAGTCGCATCTTTGATTTTGCGCGCCATCCGTACATCGTCTTGTTCCTATCCTCGCTCTTCTTTTTCGTTGGCTTTATCGAGCCACTTGCCTTCATACCGGTATTGTTTGTCAGTGGTTATACGCAGACGATGTATTCGAGTGTCAGTCATATGTATTTGTTTGACCAGTATGGGGAAAACCAAGAGTTCGCGTCGTTACTGCTACAGCTGTGGAAACGATTTGGCATGGTCGTGGCATATTCATTCTTAATGATTGGATTGCTCGGTTATGGTTTATATGTGGGTCAAACAGTAAATGAAGAATTGTCGTTCCAGATTCCACGCGCGTGGATGTTTGGTGTCTTAGGGTTGACATGGGTGTTTAATATCGGATTGATCAGTCTGTACTGGTTCCGTACTAAAACCGAGACATCACACGATTCATAATTTCCTCTAGCTTTTTTATATCGCTTTTGTTTATAATGAGGAGTGATGTTTAACTAGTGACGGAAAAGGAGTGTCCTTTAATGAATAAATCGTTGATTGATTTCGTTTATGAACTTCTCCAAGAAACTGGCGAGCAGCCTGTTTCTTTTGATGAGATTCGCGAAAAAATCAAGCAAAACTATACGTTTGCGAGTGAAGAAGAAGAGCTCGAGAAAATCGCACAACTTTACACCGATTTGAACATCGACGGGTTGTTCGTCAACTTGGGAGCAAACCGTTGGGCGCTTCGCGTATGGTACCCATTCGACAAGTCGGATGAAGATCTCGTCATCGAAGCACGTCAACGTGGTGAGCTTGACGAGTTCGAAGAAGAGTTTGAAGAAGCAGACGAAGGCATCGTCGATATCGAAGATGACTTGGATGTATTCGCAAAAGTAGAAGATTACGATTCATCTGAATTTGACGATGAGGACGAAGAAGAAAAAGTAGAAGGCCTTGACGACTTCAAGGACGATGACTTGGACGACGACCTCGATCTCGAAGACGAGGATGATTTATAAGAGACCGCAAAAAGCCGGGCATCGCGCCCGGCTAGGCGTGTCTCTTTTTCTTTTTTAGTCGTTTTCATCGACTTGAAAAAAGAAAAAAATAATATCTTGACGACTGTATCGTCTCTGGCGTAAATTAGTCATGGGCTAGTTTAGCACGTAACGATGCAGCAAAAGTGTCCTCCATTCACGGGGGCACTTTTGCTTTTTTTGTTTTTTCGTTTCCCGATGGTTGGTATTCAAGAGAGGAGAAAGAAACATGACAAAGTACATTTTCGTAACAGGCGGGGTAGTATCTTCGCTCGGTAAAGGGATCACGGCAGCTTCACTCGCGCGTCTACTCAAAAATCGAGGACTCAACGTCACGATTCAGAAGTTTGACCCATACATCAACATTGACCCAGGTACGATGAGCCCGTATCAACACGGAGAAGTATTCGTCACAGATGATGGCGCTGAGACTGACCTTGACCTCGGACACTATGAGCGTTTCATCGACATCAACTTGTCGCAAAACGCGAACGTCACATCAGGGCGCATTTATTCGACTGTCTTGAAGAAAGAGCGTCGTGGAGACTATAACGGTGGAACGGTTCAGGTCATTCCGCATATCACGAACGAAATCAAAGACCGTGTCTTCCGTGCAGGACGCGAGACGAACGCCGATGTCGTCATCACAGAGATTGGTGGAACAGTCGGGGATATCGAATCCCTCCCGTTCATCGAAGCGATTCGCCAAGTGAAGAATGACATCGGGAAAGAGAACGTCATGTACGTCCACTGTACACTCGTTCCTTACCTTCGTGCCGCAGGTGAAATGAAGACAAAACCGACACAGCACAGTGTCAAAGAGCTTCGCAGCTACGGGATTCAACCGGACATCATCGTCCTTCGTACCGAGCATGACATCCCAGAAGACATGCGCGAGAAAATCGCACTCTTCTGTGATACACGCAAAGAGGCGGTCATCGAGGCGCAAGACGCATCGACACTTTATGAAGTACCACTCAACCTTCAAAAACAAGGAATGGACCAACTCGTCAACGACTACTTCGGTTTCAATTCACCGGCTGCTGACATGACGGCGTGGAAAGAACTCGTCCACACGGTCACACACCTTGAGAAGAAAGTGAAAATCGCACTCGTCGGGAAATATGTCGAATTGCGTGATGCGTATATCTCGGTTGCGGAAGCACTTAAACATGCGGGTTATGCGTTCAATGCGGATATCGACATCGACTGGATCAACGCGGAAGACGTGACGGCTGAAAACGTCTCGGACATCCTCGGTGATGCGGACGGAATCCTCGTCCCAGGTGGATTCGGTGAGCGTGGAATCGAAGGGAAGATTGAAGCGACACGTTTCGCTCGTGAAAACAACGTCCCATTCTTCGGGATCTGTCTCGGGATGCAACTCGCGACGGTCGAGTTTGCCCGTAACGTCTTGAAGTTGGACGGCGCGCACACGGCTGAAATCGATCCATCGACTCCGTATCCGATCATCGACCTTCTTCCAGAACAAAAGGACATCGAAGACCTTGGGGGTACACTCCGTCTCGGACTCTACCCATGTAAACTTGAAAAAGGGACGAAAGCACATGCGGCTTACGATCAAGAGCTCGTGTACGAGCGCCATCGTCACCGCTATGAGTTCAACAACGAATATCGTGAAGCGTTCGAAGCAGAAGGCTTCAAGTTCTCAGGTACGAGCCCAGACGGTCGTCTTGTGGAAATCATTGAGATTCCAGAACACAAGTGGTTCGTGGCATCACAGTTCCACCCTGAGCTCATCTCACGTCCAGAACGTCCACAACGTCTATTCCATGACTTCATCCAAGCGTCACTTGGAGAATAATGAATTGAAAGCCACGACCCATTACGGGTTGTGGCTTTTTTCTACGCCAAAAGCATGAGAGGGAAGGTGCCTTTGGCATGATACATCACCTTCACTTTGTGGGTACACTAGAAGTAGAACGGGGAGAGGGCGATGGCTTATGAAAGAACGACATTCGATTTATCTAGGGTATGGGCTGGGGCTTGTCGCGCTCAGTCTGTTGCCGTTCGTCGTCTTGCCTTCCCTCTTATTGCCGTACCAACTTGGATGGACAGGCGTTGTCTTACTCGCGCTCTCAGTCGGGCTCCTTCGGTCGATTCGCGACGGCTCAAACATGATCTTGAAGCAGATGTGGAAAATCACGTTCTCTCTTTTTTTAATCTTTGTGTTTGTCTATTACGTATCGTTCGGACTCGTCCTCTATGATACGTATGGGTTAGATCGTCTATTAGAACAGTATGAACGACAGGCGGTATGGGTATTCGCAGCATTCAGTTTTTTACAACCGATTGCGTTACCCGTCCCGGAAGCGGTCAGTGTGCCGATCGGGAGCGTCGCACTCGGACCGTTTCGTGCCGCTTTAGTCGGGAGTGTGTCGACCACGCTTGGCATCTTTGTCATGTATGGTCTGGCCCGATTCGGCCGTGAGCGAATCATTCGTTGGGTCGATGAGGAGAAGTTAAAGACATATGACCGATATGTCGAAAAGTATGGTCTTGGCATCTTGCTCGTCTTGTTCATTATTCCGATTTTACCGGATGAGGTCATCTGTCTGGCCGCAGGGTTTAGTCGCGTTCCGTTCCCGCGCTTTGCGGGTATTGCGTTCGGCGCAAAAATCGTCACGTCGTTCGGACTCGCTTATTCTGTCTCGATTGGGCAATTGTTTATGACGGGCTCGAGTCCGATTGCCATCGTCTCTGTCATGGCAAGTTTAATCGTGTTGATTCTCGCGTTCATTTGGCGCAAACGGAAAAAAGGAGATTCAAACGGTACGCAAGAATAAGGTAAGGACGCTATATAGAAAGGAAGACAAGATGCGACAAGATCAAGAAGTGGTCATTCGACCAATTGAAGAAAAAGACTTATCACGACTATGGGAATTGATTTATCGAGAGGCGACACCGGAATGGAAACAATGGGATGCGCCTTACTTTGAACACAAAGCGATGTCTTATGAGGAATTTCAGCAAATCGAACGGTCGTTTATCCAGAAAGAAGACATGTGGGTCATTGAAGTGGATGGAACGGTATATGGGACCGTTTCTTACTATTTTGAAGATGCCGGACGAGAGTGGCTCGAGATGGGCATCATCTTGCATCAGCCCGACCGCTGGAATCGGGGAGTCGGAACGCGTGCCCTTCGCTTATGGACTGAGCATTTATTTGAGACGTTACCTGTCGTCCGTGTCGGCTTGACGACGTGGTCCGGGAATGAGCGAATGATGCGAGTCGCTGAAAAAGTGGGAATGCAGCTCGAAGGTCGAATCCGTCAAGTGCGTGTCGTGAACGGGAAGCGCTATGATTCGATTCGGATGGGCATGTTACGAGAAGAGTGGAAAGCATAAAAAAGCACCGCGGATGAAACAATCCGCGGTGTGTTGTGTTACTTCACTTTTTGATCTTTAATCGGGAACCAACCGGCACGAGTCGTAATCGCATTCCAGAGTGGGGCTGGCACGGCGAGTTCGGCTTGTTTATCCAAGTCGAGTTCTGTCTCGATTTCGTCTTCGCGGTCTGTTTTCACCTTCTCGAGCCATTCTGGGTCGATGATGAGTTCGCGACCGAGCGCGGCGAGGTCGACAACGTCGAGTGCATCTTCCACTTGCCCAGGACGTTGGAGCTGTCCGACCCCGATGAGTGGGATAGCGCCGTTGATCCGTTTGGCAATCCGATCGATGGAACGCTCTGTGACGTTTTCGTCACGCATCGAAGCTGTGTTGAAGTTCCAAAGAGAAGCGTGAATATAATCGACGCCTTCTTCTAAAATCATATCAAGCAGGACATCTGTGTCATCAAGTGTGATCCCTGGCTCTTCAATCTCTTCTGGTGAGAAGCGATAACCGATTAAGAAGTCTTCTGCATCTGCTGCGGCTTCTTTGACACGGCGAATGACTTCGCGTGGGAACGTCAAACGACCATGGACATCACCGCCGAAGCGATCTTCACGGCGATTCGAGTGTGGTGAGAAGAATTGTTGAATCAAGTATGTGTTCGCTCCGTGAATCTCGACTCCGTCAAACCCGGCTTCGATAGCGCGACGAGTCGCTTCACCGAACGCATCGATGATGGTTTCGACTTCTGACGTCTCGAGCGCACGTGGTGTGACGGCGCCTTCACGAACAGGTGCGACGGAACTTGCACTGACCGGTTGTTCGTTCGGGACGAGTTCAGGTGGTGACATCCGTCCTGCGTGGAAAATTTGAAGGATGGCTTTTGCACCTTCCGCTTTTAAACTTTCCGCCAATTGACGGAGACCTGGGATGAATTTGTCGTCATTGACCCCGAATGCGTTCGGGAACCCTTTCCCGTCTTCTGTCACGTACGCGCAAGCCGTAATGGCGAGCCCGACGTTTTGCGCCCGCTTCCGATAGTAGGCGAGCTCATGCTCGGATACTTCGCCCGTTGGCTCTGATGAGTAATGTGTCATCGGTGCCAATACGAGGCGGTTCGGTACCTCGACGCCATTTTTAAACTGAAAAGGTTGTAACATACGTTTCATCTGAAATCCTCCTTCAACATGATACCTTGAAGTCTAAGCTTCTCGACTCAAAAATGCGAGTCGGATGCTTGTGAATGAACACATTACAGATTGCTCAAGCGTAAGAGATGATTGAACTCAAAAGAATAGGGTATAATACAGGAGAAAAGTTGATATTCGGTTCGAGACAATAGAGAGACCACAACAGAAGGGGGAAGCCTTGTTTTTGTTGTGGTCTCTTTTTCTATCCATTGAACCGTACTTACTATAGGAGGGAATAAGATGGAAATCAGAAATTTCTCAGCGAAAGAACGAGCGAAACGATATGAGCAACTGACGAGTGAACGTCATGACGTTCTTGTTGTTGGTGGAGGTATTACCGGGGCGGGGATTGCGCTCGATGCGTCGTCGCGTGGGATGAAGACAGCTGTCCTCGAGATGCAAGACTTTGCGGCAGGGACATCAAGTCGTTCGACGAAGCTTGTTCACGGGGGACTCCGCTATTTGAAACAATTCGAAGTAGCGCTCGTCGCAGAAGTCGGGAAAGAACGAGCAATCGTATATGAGAATGGTCCGCATGTCACGACACCGGAACAAATGCTTTTACCAATGCACAAGGGAGGCACGTTCGGTCCATTCTCGACATCAATCGGACTCATGGTGTATGACTTCCTCGCAGGTGTAAAACGTGCAGAGCGTCGCATGATGCTCAAACCAGATGAAGTCATCAAAAAGGCACCACTCGTGAAAAAAGACGACTTGGTCGGAGGCGGCTATTACGTCGAGTACCGGACAGATGATGCACGATTGACGATTGAAGTGGCGAAAGAAGCAGCGAATCATGGTGCGCTTCTCATGAACTACGCCAAAGTGACAGGATTGATTTACGAAAACGGCAAAGTGGCTGGTGTACACGTCGAAGATCAGATTGACGGGTCGACTTATGACGTCTATGCGAAGAAAATCATCAACGCGACCGGTCCATGGGTCGACGAGTTACGGGAAGAAGATAACTCGAAAAAAGGGAAGCAGCTTCGCCTGACGAAAGGGATTCACTTGGTCATCGACCAGTCGAAATTCCCGCTCAAACAAGCGATCTATTTCGATACACCGGACGGTCGCATGGTCTTTGCGATTCCACGCGGAAACAAAGCATACGTCGGAACGACGGATACGTTCTTCGATAAAAACAAAGCACATCCACGCATGACGACGGAAGACCGCGATTATATTTTAGAAGCCATTCACTATATGTTCCCAGACGTCAATGTCACAGCGGATGATGTGGAATCAAGTTGGGCAGGTATTCGTCCGTTGATTTATGAAGAAGGAAAAGACCCTTCTGAAATTTCACGTAAGGACGAAATTTGGCAGTCAGACAGCGGCTTGATCACGATTGCCGGTGGTAAATTGACAGGGTATCGCAAGATGTCAGAAACAGTCGTCGACCTCGTTGCGAAATTGTTGAAAGAAGAAGACGGTGTCGTCTATTTGGCTAGCCGTACGAAGCATATGCCGATGTCCGGTGGTCATGTTGGTGGATCGAAAGGCTTCAAAGATTTCCTTGAGAAGAAAACAAAAGAACTTCAAAATCATGGTCTAGACGCAAACCACGCGGAAGAACTCGTTCGTCTATACGGATCGAATATCGATCGCGTCATTGAACGGATGGATGCGAACGCATATGACCTTCCTGAAATCGTCTATGCGCAGTTGGTGTACGGCATCGAGGAAGAATCGGTCGTTCGTGCCATCGACTTCTTGATTCGCCGCACGGGAGCGATGTTCTTTGACATCGACTTCGTCCGTCAATACAAAGACGGCGTCCTTCGCTGCATGGCCGATGTCTTCAAATGGTCAGATGAGCGTTTGAAAGAGGAACGTGAAGAAGTCGAGAAAGAAATTGAAATTGCAGTTGTTCCAGTGACTGTCGAATCATAAGATACAATGCGTCATACGAGAGGTTCATTCTGAACAGGATGAACCTCTTTTTGTGGAATGGTTTCATGACTTCGGAATAACGGTATATCTCATAAGTAGTGACTCTTATGTTGAAGGAGAACTGTTTATGAAACGAAAGCTCATCGCCGTCTTGTTGATCGGCGTTCTAATAGTAGTAGGCTGGCGCTATGTCGACGTGGATCGTCTATTGGCGGATGTGTATTATGTCAAAGTCCCGAATGCGGAAGTGGCGACACAGACGTCGAACGGGTATCGATATGACCTCATCGGCTACGATGAAGATGGGAAGAAGCGACCGTTAGCCATTTCTACTCCATCATTGTTGGCAGAAGGAGACTTTTTAAAAGTATTTGTGAAAGAAGAATCTCCCGAAGTGACCGATTATGAACGGGTCAATGCGTTGGAAGTGCCAGAACAGTTGAAAGAAGAGCAGGAAGAGGACAGTTCCGAGACGCCGTTCCCTTGATTTCAAAAGATAGGCATCGCGAAAAAGAGATGAGTTTGGTATGGTTAAATTGTTTGATTATGGAAAATGATGAATGAAAGAAGGGACATGCATGTCACGGATGTTGATTGCAGACGACCAGGATGGAATTCGTACGATGCTCGCACAAGTGTTCACGAACATGGGTGTTGACGTGGACACGGCGCAAGACGGCATCAAAGCCTGGGAGTTTTTAGAGAAAGAACGATACGACTTAGTACTTCTCGATATGAACATGCCGCGTATGTTCGGTCATGAAGTATTGCGTCGGATGAGAGAACAAGAACTAGAGACACCTGTCATGATCATGACGGCGTTCGGAGAAGAAACGGTGATTGACGAGGTGCGTCGTCTCGGAATTGCTGCGCAATTTGAAAAGCCATTTGATATATACGGAATGATTGAAAAAGTGAAGGAAGTCTTGGAAATTTGACGTTTCGTCACCAAGATGACATATGTAAACGCTTGCGCTAAGCCATTTCTATGCCCGAATAGCATAGGCACATGTTTTACGGTGTGTTATAATGGGAACGAATTGCACGGGGGAACTTTTCCCAAACGTGTATAATAGCGAACAGACAGGAGGATGTCATTATGCCATTAGTATCAATGACAGAAATGCTTAACAAAGCATTCGAAGGCAAGTATGCAGTAGGCCAATTCAACATCAACAACCTCGAGTGGACGCAAGCGATTCTTCGCGCTGCGGAAGACGAGAAATCACCAGTAATCCTCGGTGTATCAGAAGGTGCAGCGAAGTACATGGGTGGCTTCACAACAGTTGTCAAAATGGTTGAAGGTCTCATGCACGACTACAACATCACTGTTCCAGTTGCAATCCACCTTGACCACGGTTCTTCATTCGACAAGTGTAAAGCAGCGATCGACGCTGGATTCACATCAGTCATGATCGACGGTTCACACCACCCGATCGACGAAAACGTTGAAATGACGAAACAAGTTGTCGAGTACGCGCACGCTAAAGGCGCTTCTGTTGAGGCAGAAGTCGGTACAGTTGGCGGCGAAGAAGACGGCGTCATCGGTGGCGTACAATACGCTGACCTCGAAGAGTGTGTACGTGTTGTTAAAGAAGCGAAAGTGGATGCACTCGCTGCAGCACTCGGTTCTGTACACGGACCATACCAAGGTGAGCCGAAGCTTGGCTTCAAAGAGATGGAAGAAATCGCGAAAGCGACACAAACTCCACTCGTTCTTCACGGCGGATCAGGTATTCCTGAGCACCAAGTTAAAAAAGCAATCGAGCTCGGACACAGCAAAATCAACGTCAACACAGAGTGCCAACAAGAGTGGACTCGTGCGGTACGTGAGAAGCTTGACGCTGACTCGAAAGTATATGACCCACGTAAAGTTATCGGACCTGGGATCGAAGCGATCTACAACGTCGTAACTGGCAAAATGCGTGAGTTTGGTTCTAGCAACCAAGCATAATCCTGTTTGATCAAGTCGGTTCTCTATGAGGACCGACTTTTTGTATATTTCGGCTTTCCTCAGGCTCGGAATCTGACAAAGGGTGTAGTAATTCACCTGTTCTTTCCTCATAATAGAGATTGTAAGCGATCACAAATGAAGGAGGAGACACATATGCGTTTTTTCATTGACACAGCAAATGTGCAAGACATTAAACAAGCTCACCAAATGGGCGTCATCGGAGGCGTGACGACGAATCCATCGCTCGTCGCCAAAGAAGGTGTCGACTTCCATACAAGACTTCGTGAAATCTGTGAGATCGTCGGGGATCTTTCGGTAAGTGCGGAAGTTATTGCACTCGATGCAAAGGGTATGGTGGAAGAAGGAAAGGAACTTGCTGCCATCGCGCCGAATATTACGGTAAAGGTACCGATGACACCAGCGGGGATGGAAGCGGTGAAACAGTTCAAAGAGCTCGGGATCAAAACGAACGTGACGCTCATCTTTAACGCGAACCAAGCGTTACTTGCGGCACGTGCCGGCGCTTCGTATGTTTCTCCATTCATCGGACGTTTGGATGACATCGGTCAAGATGGACTCGATCTCATCGAGACGATTGCCAACATTTTTGCGATTCATGGCATCGAGACAGAAATCATTGCGGCATCTGTACGTCACCCGGTTCATGCGACGAAAGCCGCACTCCTTGGGGCTGATATTGCGACAGTCCCTTACAAAGTCATCGAACAGATGATGAAACATCCGCTCACAGACAAAGGCATTGAGCAGTTTTTAGCGGATTGGAACAACGCTCAATCCAAATAAGTCCGTCGTAGAAAGGTTTTGATCAGCGTGGAAATTCTCCATATCGTTGGGCAGCAAAAATTAGAAGGAACCGTCGAGATTAGCGGGGCGAAACAAAGCGCCCTCCCTTGCCTTGTGGCTGCACTTCTCACAGAAGAGTCGGTGACAATTGAAAATGTCCCGATGATTGAAGATGTAGAAGTGATGGTCAACTTGTTAAGAGAGCTAGGAGTTCGAGTGGAGCGTGAGGGAGAACGGATGACCATTCATTCGAATGAAGCCGTCGCCATGCCTCTTCTTGGTTCCGAGACGCGGAAAGTTCGTGCCGCTGTCTATTTACTCGGTGTCTTCGCCGCTCGATTCGGAAAAGGAGCGGTCGGGCTACCTGGGGGATATGCGATTGGTCCACGACCGATTGACTTACATTTGAAAGCGTTAGAACGTCTCGGAATTCATGTCGAGAATGAATCCGGTCTCTATCATGTCCGGGTCGAAGAACTCGTCGGGAATCGAATTTACTTGGACTTGCGGTCGTTCGGGGCAACCGTGAGTGCGATGCTCGCGGCGGTTTTAGCGAAAGGGACGACGGTCATCGAGAATGCGGCCTGTGACCCTGAAGTCGTCGACGTGGCAACGATGCTCACATCGATGGGAGCACACGTGAGTGGAGCGGGTACCGATGAGATTCGCATCAAAGGCGTCGAACGTTTGCACGGATGTACACACACATTGATTCCTGATCGCCTCGAGGCCGGCACGTTCATGATGTTCGGAGCGGTATCGGGTAGCGTGACCGTACAACCGGTCATTCCGACACACCTTGAAGGTGTCATTCAAAAACTGTTGGATTTTGGTGCGGAGGTAGAGGTCGGTGAGGAGTCGGTCACTGTGACTGCTAAGAAATTCGTGCCGACAGACATTCGTGTGTTCCATTACTCGGGATATCCGAGTGATTTGCAGCCAATCATGTCAGCGGCTTTATTGAAGGCGGACGGGACGAGCATTGTCACAGACAAATTGTACTCCCAACGATTCCGACATATCGCCGAGATGCGTCGGATGAACGCACAGATTACGCTAGAAGATGCTTCGGCGGTCATTCGCGGAGGGAATCAACTCGCAAACGCAGAGATGGAATGTACAGACGCAAGAAGTGCAGCGGCGCTTGTTTTATCGGCACTTCAGGCGTCTGGAGAATCGACGTTACTTCATGCAGAACGATTGAATGATTCATATGTCGACTTTGTTGGCAAATTAAAACAGCTCGGTGCGCTCGTTTGGGTGGAAGATCACGCCGAGATATAAAGGGGAGATTTCGGGTGGAACGAAGTTTATCGATGGAACTGGTCCGGGTCACAGAAGCGGCGGCACTTGCTTCAGCCCGTTGGATGGGTCGCGGTTTAAAGGTCGAGGCAGATGATGCAGCGACTACGGCGATGCGAGATGTCTTTGATACGATTCCGATGAAGGGGATTGTTGTCATCGGGGAAGGTGAAATGGACGAGGCCCCGATGCTCTATATCGGGGAGAAGGTCGGGAACGGCTATGGCTCGCGTCTTGATGTCGCGGTCGACCCGTTAGAAGGAACGAACATCGTAGCGACGGGGACGTGGGGAGCGCTCGCCGTTCTCGCTGTCGCCGATGCGGGAGACCTTCTTCACGCACCGGATATGTACATGGAAAAAATTGCGGTCGGACCGGAAGCTGCGGGTCTCGTCAGTCTCGACAACTCGATTGAAGAGAATATCGAAATCGTGGCGAAAGCCAAGAAGAAAAACGTGGAAGACGTCGTCGTGACTATTTTACATCGGGACCGACATGAGGAAATCATTCAGCGGGTCCGGGCGACTGGAGCTCGAATCAAGTTGATTCCAGACGGGGATGTCGCGGCAGCCATTAACACGGCCTTCCCAAAAACGGGTGTCGACTTACTACTCGGTTCAGGTGGGGCACCGGAAGGCGTCATCGCCGCGGTCGCAATGAAGTGTCTAGGGGGAGACTTCCAAGGACGCTTGCTCCCGGAAGACGAGGCACAAAAACAGCGTTGCCATGACATGGGGATCGAAGACACGGATCGAATCCTTTTACTCAATGACTTGGTGAAAGGTGAAGATTGTATCTTTGCGGCGACAGGTGTCACGGACGGTGAATTGTTACGTGGTGTCCAATTCACGTCTCAAGGCGGGCAGACGCATTCCGTTGTCATGCGTGCCAAATCTGGTACCGTACGCTTCGTAGAAGGGAACCACTCCCTTACGAAAAAACCGAAAATGGTCATGAAACCTGAATAACATGGAGTCGCGGATGTGTAAACGTCCGCGGCTTTTTTGTGATGAAAGATTGAGAAAACGGGAATGGATAGTCAGGAGGTGGGTGTGATGATTGAAGTGGAAGGACTCGTGAAGACCTTTAAAGATGTTCCGGCGGTGAACGATGTTTCTTTCTCCGTGAAAGAAGGGGAAATCTTTGCGTTTTTAGGACCGAACGGTGCCGGTAAATCGACGACGGTGCAAATGTTGACGACGCTCGTCCGTCCGACGTCTGGGGTGGCGCGGGTGAACGGATTCGATGTCGTCAAACAAGAAAAAGACGTCCGCCTGTCCATCGGGGTCGCACTACAGGAAACCGGGATCGATAAAGTACTGACGGGTCGTGAACTGCTCGTCTTACAAGGACGTTTATTTAAGATGTCGAACGAGGAGGCGCGTCGTCGCGCAGATGAATTGTTAGAAGTCGTTTCTCTGACAGATGCCGCGGATCGACGGAGTGGTACGTATTCAGGAGGGATGCGGCGACGTCTCGATTTGGCCCTCACGCTCGTCCATCGTCCAACCGTATTGTTTTTAGATGAGCCGACGACGGGTCTCGACCCGGCGAGTCGGATTGAGATATGGAATGAAGTACGGCGACTGAATCAAGAATTTGGGACAACGATCTTTTTGACGACCCAGTACTTAGAAGAGGCGGATGAATTGGCTGACCGGATTGCCATCATCCATCATGGGAAAATCGTCAGTGAGGGAACGGCTGAGGAACTGAAACAACTAGTCGGCGGTGAGACGATTGCAATGGACTTTTCAAATGAAGCGGATGCGATGACCGCGGCCACACTCTTCGAGACGACGGCGAACGGGAATCATGTCTCGTTCGAACTACGCGATGTGACGTTGACCGAAATTGTTCGAGCGTTAGATGAACGGGGACTACAACCCGAACGATTGACCGTGAAACAACCGTCGCTTGATGACGTCTTCTTACAAGTGACAGGTGAATCTTATGAAGGGGGCGAGATTCGTGTGGACTGAGACATGGTTATTTACGAAACGGAGCTTAGTGACGACGATCCGAAATCCATTTTCGTTTATCCCGAACTTGATCATCTCTGTATTCTTTTTACTCGTGTACACGAGCGGTCTATCCAGTGTGGCCTCGCTTCCTCAATTTGAAGGAAGCGACTACTTGAACTTCATCTTGCCGGTATCGATTGTCTCAGGTGCCGTCGGCGGGGCAGGAGGAACAGGACAAGCCCTTGTTCGCGATATCGAGAGCGGTTATTTCGCGAGATTACTATTGACTCCGGCGACCCGGACTGCGATTGTGCTCGGACCGATGATTGCCGGAATGTTGCAGCTGCTTGTCCAAACACTGCTCATCTTTGCGGTCGCTTTTCTACTCGGTCTCACGATTCCTGTCGGAGCGGTCGGTTTCTTCTTCACGGTATTACTTGCTATTGGATTCGGTCTTGGCTTTGCGGGTTATTCCGTAGGTGTTGCGTTAAAAACCCGGAATGCGCAAGCCGCACAGGCGGGTACGCTTTTGTTCTTCCCACTGATTTTCTTATCGACGACGTTCGTCCCGAAAGAATTGATTGAGGCGGAATGGTTGAAAGTAGCAGCAACGTTTAATCCGACGACATATATTTTTGAAGGAATGCGGGCGGTTCTGACGCAACCGGAGATTGACTGGGGTGCTTTATCGGCAGGACTCGCGGTCGCGGGTACGATGAGTGTACTCATGATTGTGTTTGCGGCGACGAACGCGAGAGGTGCGCTCAAGCAAAAATAAAAAACGACTCGGTTCCAATGAACCGAGTCGCATTGATATCGTATTAAAGGTATGATCCAGCGCCAACGTAACGTGGTGCCCAGTATCCAGAAGTGAAGCTCGCGTATTTCACGCCGCCTGTTTCTGAATTGATCATTTGTGTTTTGCTAAGTGCCATCCCGACGTGGTGAATCGTTCCGCCCGAATGTGAGAAGAAGACGAGGTCTCCTGCTTGAATCGATGACTTCGAGATTTTCTTCGCGCTTGAGTATTGCTGACGTGAAGAACGTGGGAGTGTTTTGCCGATTGCTTTTTTGTAAACATGTCCAGTGTAACCTGAGCAGTCAAATCCAGCAGTCGTTGTTCCACCATAACGGTAAGGTGTACCGAGATACTTTTTCGACTCAGCAACGAGTTTTGCACGCTTGCTTGACGATGACGTTGAAACTGTCGTTGATGTTGAAGTAGACGTTCTCGGTTTCAAATACGTGTACGTTGAAGATGCTGAAATGTAACGGTGAGTACCTTTGTAGTTGATTTTATAGAACGAACCGGATTTACCAAGGTATGTATAGCGTTGACCTTTATCCATCTTCGCGACAACTTTCGATGACGTAAGTGACGGGGCAGTACGGATGTTCAAGCCGTTTACTTTCGAGTAAGCAAACGTTCCGGTAGCGGCTTCTGCTTGTTCACCTGTTGAGAACATGAGACCCGAGAAAGCAACAGTGGCAGCGACGACGATAGATGCAATACGCTTTAACATTGTATAAATCCCTCCGTTTTTAAATGTGTACGTTTCTATATGACAAAATCGAGTAGTATTTTATAGTAGAGCACAAGTGGCGGATAATACCCGGTTTCCTGTGCAAATAAACTATATCATGCGCAAGACCGATAGCATTTTTCAATCACAAGTCAAAAAAGCGTTTTCTTGTAACAAAAATGAAACAATATGTGGATATAGTACTTATTTTGTTACAAAATCTTCTTTTACTGTGTAAGGATTTGTACAAGAGGGAAACGGTTGAGCAAAAGGTGATTTTTGCACGGTGACGACAAGACAAAAATGTGGTTAGATGATGGCAGAACAAAAATAACGAAGTTGAATACTTCTTGTAATGAAATGTAGAAAGATAGGTGACTTGAATGAGTCAACAGACAGAACCGACAAAAAATTACACGCTTCGTGAACTCGAAACGAAGACGTTAAAAGAACTATATGAGATCGCCAAAGAAGTCAAAGTTCCAAACTTCCGAGAAGCGCGGAAACGTGAGCTCATGTTTCGGATTTTGAAATCACAGGCCGAATCAAAAGATTTGTACTTCCTCGAAGGTATTCTAGAAATCATTCCACCGAATCCTCAGTCACAAAATGACGGCGGGTTTGGCTTCCTCCGACCAATCAACTACTCTCAATCTTCCGAAGACATCTACATCGCTGCTTCACAAATTCGCCGTTTCAACCTTCGAAACGGAGACCTCGTGACGGGGAAAGTCCGCAAACCGAAAGAGAACGAACGGTTCCAAGGGTTGTTGAGTGTAGAAGCAGTCAACGGTGAATCGACAGACTCGACGCGTTCACGTGATTACTTCCCGGCACTCACGCCGATTTATCCGGAACAACAGATGGTGCTCGAAACCGAACCGAAACACCTCTCGGTACGCGTTATGGACATGATTGCACCTGTCGGGTTCGGTCAACGTGGATTGATTGTTGCGCCACCGAAAGCAGGAAAAACGTCACTCTTGAAAGAGATTGCGAACTCGATTACGACGAACCATCCGAACGTCGAATTGATCATTCTGTTGATTGATGAACGACCAGAGGAAGTGACCGACATCCAACGTTCTGTACCGGATGCAGATGTGGCATTCTCGACGTTTGATGAGACACCGGAAAACCATGCGCGTATCTCAGAACTCGTCCTCGAACGAGCGATGCGTCTCGTCGAACATAAGAAAGACGTGGTCATTTTACTCGACTCGATCACACGATTGACGCGTGCGTATAACCTATCTGTCCCACCGAGCGGGCGGACACTCTCTGGGGGGATCGACCCGGCAGCGTTCCACAAACCGAAAAAATTCTTCGGGGCGGCGCGCAATATCGAAGACGGGGGTAGCTTGACGATTCTTGCGACCGCACTCGTCGATACGGGTTCACGGATGGACGATGTCATTTATGAGGAATTCAAAGGAACGGGTAATATGGAACTTCATCTTGACCGGAAGCTGGCAGAACGTCGCATCTTCCCGGCGATTGATATCCGCCGTTCGGGTACGCGGAAAGAGGAGCTCTTACTCGGCAAGGAGGAACTCGATTCGCTATGGACGATTCGTCGTACGATGAACGAGTCTCCAGACTTCGTCGAACACTTCTTACGCCGTGTTCGTGAGACGAAAACGAACCTCGACTTTTTCGCTGCGCTCGAGGCAGATAAGAAAAAAAGACGACCAGTGAAAAAAACGAAAACAGACTTGTAAATCCTATAGTAGGGTGATATTATATTCTAGTGAACTTTCTCTAGGTTGAAAGAATACTTAGGGCCGAAGGAGTTGAAAAGCAATGAAACAAGGAATCCACCCAGAATACCGTAAAGTCGTATTCATGGACTCGACGACAGAATTCAAATTCATCACTGGTTCAACTCGTTACTCTAACGAGACAATCACGATGGAAGATGGAAACGAGTACCCACTCATCCGTGTCGATGTATCTTCTGATTCGCACCCGTTCTACACAGGTCGCCAGAAATTCGCATCTGCAGATGGTCGTATCGAGCGCTTCAACAAGAAATACCAACGTTAATCGTAAAGTTGTATGCTCACCGCCTAGGGATTGCCCTTGGCGGTTTTTTGTTACATCGACGCGGGTAAAGAGACAAAAGACTGTCGTTAGGGGGCCGTTATGGAACTTATACTCATCAGTATCAGCTTGTTGATTGGGGTCGGCATCATGTCACAATGGCTGGCATGGCGTTATCAAATTCCGGCAATCATCATTATGACGCTCGCCGGGGTGTTGGCGGGTCCAATCCTCGGGCTGTTTGACCCGCGTGAATTATTAGGGGATTTATATAGTCCAATCATCTCGTTTGCGGTCGCCATTATCTTATTTGAAGGAAGTCTCGGACTTCACTTCAGCGAAATCAATCAGTTCAGACGGTCAATCGTCCGAATCGTCACGGTCGGAGTCGCGCTTTCATTTGTCGGGATGTCGCTACTCATCCAATACGTCGGTGGGTTGCATTGGGTCGTCGCATGGACGATGGGAGCACTCTTCGTCGTGACTGGGCCGACAGTCGTCATCCCATTATTACGACAGGCACATTTGAAAGATCGTGTCGGGGCAATTTTGAAATGGGAAGGGATTATCGTCGATCCGGTCGGGGCGTTGCTCGGACTCTTTGTCGTACGACTCGGCTATATCGTATATGAAGGAATGGATTTATGGATGCAACTCCTGTTTGCGGGTGCCTGTATCATCGGGATCGGTCTCGGATATTTGTTTGGGCATCTCCTCATGGGATGGTTTGTCGCAGAGAAAGTGCCCCGTTACCTTCGGGCTTCGGTAACATTGACGGCCGTCCTCATCTTGTTCTCACTCAGTGAGCTCATGATGCATGAAGTCGGTCTTCTCGCCGTGACGGCGATGGGGATGACGATGGCCAATACGAAACATCGAGATGAAGAAATCATCGAAGAGTTGCAATCCTTTAAAGAAGATATTTCAATCTTGCTCATTTCGTCTGTCTTCATCTTATTGACGGCGTCGCTTTCTCGAGCAGAGCTCTTGAATATCTTCCAATGGCCGCTCCTCTTGACGATTGCGGGTATTTTGTTCTTGGTTCGCCCAGTAGCGATTTACTTATCGACGATCGGTGGAGGATTGCCGTTAGCGGAGCGAGGGTTCATCGGGTGGATTGCGCCGCGTGGGATTGTCGCGATGACGGTCGCCGGTTTCTTTGCTGAAGAAGTGGCGCATCTCGGGATTGACGATGCGAAGCAAATGTTACCGCTCACGCTCGGTCTCGTCTTCATTTCCGTGACATTACACGGTCTCACAATCCGACCGCTCGCACGTAAATTGAAATTAATTGATGTGCAAAAAGAGGCGAAAGCCGACGAGTAAAGGTCGGATTCACTTCTAACAGAAATTGAGAGAAGTCAACCCTTTTCCTCAACTCGAAAGATAGGTATAATCGGAAAGCGATTATCGATGGAGAGGGCGAAGAATAATGATGCATGTGACGAACCGATATGGTTGGATTGAAGTGATTTGTGGGAGTATGTTTTCAGGGAAGTCGGAGGAATTGATTCGTCGTGTCCGCCGTGCTCACTATGGAAAGATTCCAGTCCAAGTGTTCAAACCAGCAATCGACGACCGGTATCATGAAGAGAACGTCGTCTCACATACGGGCAACTCGGTTGTGGCGGTACCCATCGCATCGAGCCAAGACTTATACGATGCGGTACGCGAAGAAACGCAGGTCATCGCAATCGATGAAGTGCAATTCTTTGACGAAGGAATCGTCGATGTTATCGAACAGCTCGCAAACGAGGACAAACGCGTCATCTGCGCCGGGCTCGATATGGACTTCCGTGGCGAACCGTTCACGATGATGCCTGAGCTGTTGTCGCGTGCGGAGTTCGTGACGAAACTTCAGGCGATTTGCTTGTCTTGTGGCGCACCTGCTTCACGGACGCAGCGTTTGATTGATGGGCAACCGGCTCGTTATGAAGATCCGGTCATCTTGGTCGGGGCTTCAGAGTCGTACGAACCGCGGTGCCGTCATTGCCATGATGTACCGAATAAACCACATCCGGTCCGCCATACGGTGGCAGACTGATGAATCGACGGACCGCCCTCGGCGGTCCGTTTTTTTGCTATAATAGATAGAGTTTGATTTGACGGAGAAAGGACGGATCATCATGTTTGACCGTTTAAGTGTATTGGAAGATCGTTATATGCAATTGAATGAAATGCTCGCCGATCCTGAGGTGCTCAGTGATTCGACGAAGTTACGACAATATTCAAAAGAACAGGCACAGTTAGAAGAGACGGTACAGATGTATCGTCAATATAAAGAAACGAGCGAGGCGTTCAAAGAGGCGAAGGCGATGCTCGAGGACCGGACGCTCGACGCCGAGATGCGTGAACTTGCCAAAGAAGAGATGAATCTCTTGGAGCCGGAAGTGAAAGAGCTAGAAGCGAAGTTACGAATCTTATTACTTCCAAAAGACCCGAACGATGACAAGAACGTTATCGTCGAAGTCCGAGGCGCGGCAGGTGGAGACGAGGCAGCCCTTTTCGCGGGTGACCTGTATAAGATGTACACGCGATTCGCCGAGCGTCAAAACTGGAAAGTCGAGCTGATTGACGCGAACTATACCGAGCTAGGCGGGTTCAAGGAAGTCACGTTTATGATCAACGGGGCAGGCGCTTACTCGAAACTCAAGTTTGAGAATGGTGCGCACCGTGTGCAACGCGTCCCGTCAACAGAGTCGGGTGGCCGGATTCATACGTCTACGGCAACGGTCGCCGTCTTGCCTGAAGCAGAAGATGTCGAGGTTCATATCGATATGAAAGATGTACGTGTCGATACGTTCACCTCGTCAGGTCCAGGCGGTCAGTCCGTCAACACGACGCAGTCCGCCGTCCGTTTGACGCACATCCCGTCCGGTCTCGTCGTCTCGTGTCAGGATGAGAAGTCACAGCATAAAAATAAAGACAAGGCGATGAAGGTTCTTCGGGCACGTCTATATGACAAAATGCAAAGCGAGCATATGGAAGAATTGTCGGCACAGCGGAAATCTGCTGTCGGGACAGGGGACCGTTCTGAACGGATTCGAACATACAACTTTCCACAGAGTCGTGTCACGGATCATCGTATCGGTTTGACGCTTCAAAAGTTGGACCGTGTGTTAGCGGGGGAACTCGAGGACATTATCGACGCCCTCATCATGGATGAACAGGCACGTCTTATGGAGGATGCGGAATGATGCGTATCGCTGCGCTACTGAAGCAGACAGAAGAACGGCTTCAAGAGGCCGAACGCGACCGTGCGGCTGCCGAATGGTGGCTCATGCATGTTCTTGATGTCGATCGGACGGGTCTCCTCATTCGATTGTCGGATGAATTATCCATTGATGAAGCAGCGCGGTTCGAAGCTGGAATTGAGCGCCTGTTGACCGGCGAGCCGGTACAACACGTGATTGGGCAGGCGCCGTTTTATGGTCGCTCGTTCGAAGTGAATCGGGATGTCTTGATCCCGAGACCGGAAACGGAAGAATTGATTGATTGGGTGCTCGGGCAGGTTCGTCATGTAGCGGACGATGAAATCGTCGATGTCGGGACAGGGAGCGGCGCGATTGCCATCACGCTCAGCTTAGAGCTCGGTGTACGTGTGCAGACCGTCGATATTTCTCCGGAAGCGATTGCGGTCGCGAAACGAAATGCGGAATCGCTCGGTGCGAGTGTTCGTTTTTATGAAGGGGACGGGCTCGCCCCGATTGCCGATCAATCGATTCGAATCCTCGTCTCGAATCCACCATATATTGAGGCGGACGTTCTATTAGATGAGACGGTCGTCGGCTACGAACCACATCTCGCCCTCTTTGGAGGAATGGACGGGCTCGACATGTATCGGCAATTGATTTCAGAATCAGTGCGCGTCTTACGTGCCGATTGGCAATTGATTGCGTTTGAAATCGGGTATAACCAAGGACAAGATGTGAAATCATTACTGTCTGAACGTTATCCTGAAGCAGAAACGGGTATTTTAAAAGATATAAACGGCAAGGACCGTATCGTCTATGCCGTAAGGGAAGGGATTGCGTATGGAAACGAAATGGATTAAATCGAATGAGATTGAAGAGGGGGTACGTCTTCTTCAAGCGGGTGAAATCATCGCCATGCCGACAGAAACCGTCTATGGTCTCGCTGGTGACGCCATGAATGATGTGGCGATTCGCAAGATTTTTGAGGCGAAAGGACGTCCGTCGGATAACCCACTCATCGTCCATATCGCTTCAATCGAGCAAACAAGCATGTTTGTCGATTCGATTCCTCCCGTCGCCAAACGCTTGATGGATGCGTTTTGGCCAGGCGCTTTGACGATCATCTTGCCTTCAAACGGCCGAGCCTCTTCGCTCGTGACCGCAGGATTGGATTCTATCGGACTACGGATGCCGAATCATTCGGCGGCACTTGAGTTGATTCGCAAGTCAGGCTTAGGGCTTGCGGCCCCAAGTGCGAACCGTTCCGGACGTCCGTCGCCGACGACCGCTCAACATGTGGCTGATGATTTGGCCGGGCGGATTGCCGGGATTGTGGACGGAGGTCCAACTGGAATCGGCGTCGAGTCAACCGTCATCGATTGTACGGGTGACACGGTGACGATTTTACGACCTGGTGGAGTGACGCGAGAAGAAATCGAAGCTGTCATCGGACCGGTCGCGTTAGATGCCAACTTGAGTGACGAAAAAGCTGCGCCGCGATCACCGGGAATGAAATATACGCATTACGCCCCGACGGCGCCCGTCTTTTTAGTCGATGGCACACGTGAAGAGTTACAGCGTGTCATCGAGGAGCGTCAGCAAGCGGGATTGCGTATCGGTGCACTCGTATTCGACGAAGAGCCAACATTGGCTGACGTCACCTATTCCCTCGGTACTTCGATGGAAATGGCGGCGCAACGTTTATACGATGCCCTTCGTCGATTTGATGAAACGGACGTCGATGAGATTTATGTGAACAAGATTGAACCGGTCGGGGTCGCCTTAGCCGTCTATAACCGTTTGTATAAAGCGGCGGGCGGAAAGATCGTACACCCGACGAAAGATGCCTAAAGACATAGAGGAGGACACGCGATGTCAATGAAACGCGTATTATTCATATGTAGTGGCAACACGTGCCGAAGCCCGATGGCGATGGCCTTGCTCCGTTCGAAAATGACAGGGGACGAGTTCGATATTCGCTCAGCCGGTCTACGAACGATGCAAGGATTCGATGCTTCTGAAAATGCACTGCAAGTTCTCAGAGAACGTGGGATTGAGCTCGATCATGTCACCCAGACGTTCGATGAGGTGCTAGGAAACTGGGCGGACATCATCTTGACGATGACACGTGCGCACCGCGAACAAATTCGGGATACATACCCGGATTTGGCAGAGCGGACGTACACGCTCTACGAATTCGTGACAGGGCTTGAGCGAGACATCAACGATCCGTTCGGCGGTTCGATGAATGTGTATCGCCAAGTGCGAAACGAACTCGAGCCACTCGTGAATCGACTTGTGTTAAAATTAACGAATGATGGGTCAAAGGTGACGAAACCACCGAGACGCCTACCAAAGAAGACGGGGGAATGAACGAATGAAAATTGCAATCGGCGCCGACCATGGCGGCTTCAACTTAAAGAGAGATATCGTAGCATTGCTTGAGGAACTCGGACATGAGTATAAAGACTTTGGTACGCACTCTGCCGACTCGATTGACTATCCAGACGTAGCGATTCCGGTCGCCGAAGCTGTAGCAGCAGGCGAATTCGATCGTGGAATCTTGATTTGTGGGACAGGGATCGGAATCGGAATCGCAGCGAACAAAGTTAAAGGGATTCGTGCGGCACTCGTTCACGACTCGTTCAGTGCGAAAGCGACACGTCAGCATAACGACTCGAACATCATGACGATGGGTGAGCGTGTCATCGGACCTGGCCTTGCGGTCGATTTGGTGGCGACGTGGCTCGATACAGACTTTGAAGGCGGACGCCATTCAAACCGTGTCGACAAGATGAGCGCTTACGAATCGAAGTGAGCTCAATGAAGACGGAACTTCTCGGATTATTAACGGAGCTTCATGAACGCTTCCCGTTACATGATGAGCGTATTCTCGTCATCGGATGCTCCACGAGTGAAGTGCTTGGAAAAACGATTGGAAAGGCTGGGTCCATCGACGTCGCAGAAGAGTTGATGGAGGCCTTCCTTGAATTCAAAAAGAAAACAGGTGTCCATTTGGCGTTTCAAGGGTGTGAACACATCAACCGTGCGCTCACCGTGGAACGGCGGACGCTCAAGCAATTTGGTCTATCAGAAGTGACGGTCGTCCCTGTCCGATCGGCGGGTGGGGCGATGTCAGAGAAGGCATATGCGAACTTCGAGGAACCATGTGTCGTCGAATCGATTCAAGCGGATGCGGGGATTGATATCGGCTCGACATTGATCGGGATGCATTTGAAACCAGTGGCCATCCCGGTCCGATTATCGTCGAAACATCTCGGAGAAGCGTACGTCACGTTCGCGGTCACGAGACCGAAACTGATCGGTGGACCACGAGCTCAATACCCGAACAAATGAAAAAGGCATCGCATTCAGGTTTTTCGACCGAATGCGATGCTTTTTTTGTGATTATAGTTCTTCGCCAAACAAATACGACACGACCATCGGGAAGCGCTCGCGCCAGGCGAGCTCATTGTGAACGCCCTCCTCGATCACTTCGAAGCGGATGTGCTCGACTTTGTCTTTTAACAAGTTGTACACGCGTTCGCTCGACTCACGATACATCTCGTTCGTCGGTCCGTTCTCCATCGGTTCCTCGACTTCTTTAGCACCGACGTCTAAATAGAGACGTTCGACACCTTTCAAGTCGCTCACCTCAATCAATTGTTCGAGCTCAGTTTGATTGAACCAGAAGGCAGATGATAAAGAGGCGACGCGTTTAAAGATCTCTGGATAGACACATGCTGCATAGATTGAGATGAGTCCCCCCATCGAGCTCCCCATCATCGCTGTTTCGTCGGGAAGAGTCCGATAGTCGGCATCGATCATCGGTTTTAATTCTTGGGCGATATATTCGATATATGCCGATCCTTCTCCACCGAGGACGATGTCGCGTCCGAGCAGGCTATCCCCGATATACGGATTTTCCCACGGTCCATACTCATCGAGTCGTTTTTCCCCAGGTGCGCTATCGATGGCGACGACAATCAAGTCGCGTTTCGAGGCGTCTAAGTATTCACCGACGCGCCAACTCATGTTGTAGCTCGCTTCCTCGTCTGCGAAACAGTTTTGCCCGTCATGCATATAGAGGACGGGATAACGTTTCTCAGATGTCTCGTAATCTGCTGGTGTGTAGATTCGGACCGTCCGGCTACGTTCAAACGGGGTAATTGTAATGTCTTTTGTCTCAATCATGAAGTGACCTCCTCACAGTTACATTCTTTCTAATGATACCCATCTTTTCACCTGATTATAGCGATACCCAAAAAAAGATGCGTGTGGTACGATGGGGGTGTTGATTTTTAGACATTTAGAGGGGGTCTTCACATGGTAAACACGACGAAGTTAAAAGTGCAGGATGCGGAATTGTTTGAGGCAATGCAACACGAGCTCGGTCGTCAACGCGACAACATCGAACTCATCGCTTCAGAAAACTTTGTTTCAGAAGCGGTCATGGAAGCGCAAGGAGGCGTATTGACGAACAAGTATGCCGAAGGATATCCGGGACGCCGTTACTATGGCGGCTGTGAGTTTGTCGACGTCGCTGAAAACTTGGCGCGCGACCGTGCGAAAGCATTGTTCGGTGCAGAACATGCGAACGTACAACCACACTCAGGTGCACAAGCAAACATGGCGGTCTATTTCACAGTGCTTGAAGCAGGAGACACGGTGCTCGGGATGAACCTTTCACACGGTGGTCACTTGACGCACGGTAGCCCGGTCAACTTCTCTGGTGTGCAATATAACTTCGTCGAATACGGTGTAGACAAAGAGACAGAACACATCGACTATGACGTTGTCGCAGCACTCGCAAAAGAACATAAACCAAAATTGATTGTCGCAGGAGCTTCGGCTTACCCGCGCACAATCGACTTCGCGAAGTTCCGTGAAATCGCGGACAGTGTCGATGCATATCTCATGGTCGATATGGCACACATTGCTGGACTCGTGGCAGCAGGTCTTCACCCGAACCCAGTCGAGCATGCGGATTTCGTCACGACGACGACGCACAAGACACTCCGTGGACCACGTGGCGGTATGATTCTTTGTAAGGAAGAGTTCGCGAAAGCAATCGACAAATCCATCTTCCCAGGAATTCAAGGTGGACCGCTGATGCACGTCATCGCAGCGAAAGCAGTCGCGTTCGGAGAGGCACTCCAACCAGAATTCAAAGAGTATCAGCGTCAAGTCATCGCCAATGCACAGGCACTTGCGGCTGGTCTTGAAGAAGAAGGGCTCCGAATCGTATCGGGCGGAACGGACAACCACCTCTTACTCGTCGACCTTCAAGGAATCGACATCACAGGGAAAGCGGCGGAGCATGCGCTCGACGCTGCAGGGATCACGGTCAACAAAAACACGATCCCATTCGATCCAGCATCACCATTCGTCACAAGCGGAATCCGTCTCGGTACGGCAGCGATGACGACGCGTGGCTTCAAAGAGGACGATATGCAAGAAGTGGCACGCCTGATCGGTCGTGTACTCAAACATCATGAAGACGAGTCGGTACTCGCAGAAGCACTCCAAGACGTGCGAACGTTAACTGCGAAGTTCCCACTTTACCCAGAACGAGGCTGAGTCAATGGACATCCGGACACTAGCAGAACGAGAGCTCTCCGAACTCCCATTGATCGATATGACGGAATGGTTGGCTCGTAAAGGGGAACACGATCCGTCTTTCCGTCTTGTCGCCAGCGAGTTCGGGGTCATTACGACGCTCCTCGACCACGGCTATTACGAAGAAGCGAGCGAACGGATTGTACCACTCCTCGGGATGAAAGTGCCCGCAGCGTTCCATCGACTAGGTCTTGCGCTAGAAGTGAAAGCGAACGGGAAAAAAGCGGCCAAGCGCCGCTTTCGTTCGTTCTCAACGGCCGTCATCCAGCATTCGGATTTAGCCGAGTGGCGACAGGCGTTCAAGTTTGATAAGAAATGGTTAGGTCTTCCGCTCGTCGTCGGGCTTGCTGCCGCCGCGCTCATCTTTTGGCCAGATGCTGAACCTCCGATTGTGCCGCCGAGCGAGACGGACCAAGTCGTCGTCGAGACGGTGACGGAGGAAGAGGCGATGGCGGAGCGTCTGAAGGAACTCGAAGCGGAAGTCGCCCGACTCGAGAAGGAAAATGAGCAGCTACAAGATCAAGAAGAAGCGCCAAGTGATGCGACGGAAGAAAAGTCGACTCCAGCGCCGGACGTCGTTCCGTTAGCGGAGGTCGAAGCGCTCGTACAAGACAAACAGTATGAGCAAGCTGAACAGTTGCTCGACGGGAAAGCGAAAGCAGGTCAAGAACAGGCCGTCGGATTTTATCGACTCCTTGTCGACAACAAGTTAGGCAAAGCGACAATCGCTGACTATGCGGCTTATCTCGAATCCTATCCTGAGTCTGGGTACAAGGCAGATGTCCTCTGGATGAAAGGAATCGCCGAGAAAAAAGCGGACGATCCTGCTTATCGGGATACGCTGACGACCGTGTCAGAGATGGAAGGAACGTATTGGGCGCCGATTGCAAAATCTGTGCTCGACGAGTAAGGTGTTGCGCAAGCAACGCCTTTTCTCATGAAATTCTATTGAACTACCCCCACCTACGCTTCGCTGAGAGGTGGGGGATTCCTGAGTTATCCGACCTGACAGTCGGAACCTAATCAGGCTAGCCCCGTCGTCCCGACGGTTGAAGAAGCCAAGATGCGTTCGGCTTCTTGTTTGAGGTTCAGTCCTGCGTTCACATCACGGTCGTGGTAGGCCCCGCAGTTCGGGCATGTCCATTCACGCAAGCCGAGATGCTTCACGTCTTTGTGTCGATGGCCGCAACCCGAACAGAGCTGGCTCGAGGCGAAGGTCTTCCCGACCTTCACGACGGTCTTCCCGTACCAGTCGGCCTTATACTCGAGCATGCGGAAGAACGCCGACCAGCTGACCTCGGAGATCGACTTGCTCAACTTTCGGTTCTTCCGCATGTCCTTCACCTGCAGGGTCTCGATGCCGATGACGTCGTGGTTTTTGACGATCTCGGTCGACACCTTGTGCAGGAAGTCGGTGCGTCTGTTGGCGATCTTCTCATGGATGCGGGCAACCTTCCGCTTCTGCTTCTGGTAGTTCTTCGCCTCGGAGAGTCTCACCTTCTTGTTCAGGTCGATGCGCTGACGACGGGACAACTTGCGTTGCTCCCTTGTCAGCTTCTTCTCGAGCGTACGGAAATAACGGTCGTTTTGGTATACGGTTCCGTTTGATAGGATAGCAAAGTTCTTCAACCCGACGTCGACGCCGACCGATGAAGCGGTTTTCGGCAGTTCACCGATCTCCTGCTCTGCAAGCAGGGAGACGAAATATTTGCCCGAGGCCGTTCGTCGGATCGTGGCGTTCAGGATTCGACCCTCGACCTGTCTCGAGTTGGCGAAACGCACCCATCTCAGCTTGGGGAGTTTGAGTTGATTCCCGACGATCGAGACCTCGGGGATCTGGGACTTGCCTTGGATGTTCGCCGTATAGGATTGGACGGGGTTTCGCTTCGACTTGAAACGGGGATGATTTCCCTTCTTCTTGAAGAACTTCTTATGCGCGTCGGCCAGGTGTTTGACACTGTTCTGAACGGCCGTGCTGTCCACTTCTGTCAACCAACTGAATTCTTGCTTGAGTATGGGAAGTTCTTTCGAGCAGGCATCATACGACAGTCCTTTGCCAGTCGCTTCATAGGCCGCGTCCCATTTCGACAGAAAATGGTTGAACACGAACCGGGAACAGCCGATTGTCTTAGCGATCAGAACCTCCTGTTCCTTCGTCGGATAGATCTGGAATTTATAGCCCTTGTGCTTCAACATGACATTCACCCCCTTTGAGGATATTTTACCCGAAGAGAGGACCGACGATTCATCTCCCCCTTTCATACAAGCCCTGTCTTTAACGTATAGAAGTCGGAGTATTCTCGCCTAATTCTAATAAAGCTCACCACGATTTCTCATTTTCGCATCGTATGATGCGAATAGGAGGGATGCGTGTATGAAACGTTTACTGAAAACAATTGGAACTAGTCTATTGGCAATCGGCCTGATGGGAATCGGACTTGCCGGTTTCTTGTTCTTTACGACCCCGGGGCAATCAAGCCTCGCGCAACTGTCGGTCGCGGCAACGGGCATCGAGCAGCAAATCGAGCAAGTGGATGCAACGTGGGATCAATGGGAAGACCGTCTCGAAAGACAAGTAGAATCAGCAATCCCAGAAGACGTCCGTCTGTTTTTTGCGGATTGATTTCGGGAAATGAATCATAATGCGTCGAGCGGTCCGCTCGGCGTTTTTTCAAAGGGGTGAACAGGATGCAGACGATTCTGGTCGTAGAAGATGATTCAAAAATCGCACGGTTACTGGAGTTGGAGTTGAAGCATGCAGGGTATGAAGTCGTCGTGGCGACAGATGGGCGTAGCGGTTTAGAACGGGCCGTCGCCGACGACATCGACCTCGTCTTACTTGATATCATGCTGCCTCAAATGAGTGGACTCGAGGTGGTCCGTCGATTGAAGGAAGAGAGACCACTGTTGCCCGTTCTCATGGTGACGGCGCGAGGGGACCGCTATGACAAAGTGAGCGGGCTTGACCTAGGTGCTGATGACTACATCACGAAACCGTTCGAAATAGAAGAAGTGCTCGCTCGAATCCGGGCGTTTTTACGCATGCGCCAGCTTGTTCGACAGGACCATTCCGAACATGTCCTGACCTATGAGACACTCAAAGTCGATGTGAATCGGCATGAGGTGTATTGCGAGGGAAATAAAGTTGATTTGACACGGCGTGAGTTTGATTTGTTGGTCTTCTTTTTAGAGAACCCTGAGCGTGTGTTGACACGAGATCAACTCGTCGAACATGTATGGGGATTTGATTACTTCGGTGATACGAACGTCGTGGACGTGTATGTTCGTTACGTCCGAAAGAAACTGACCGGTTCTTGGATTCAAACCGTCCGAGGCGTCGGCTATATGTTAAAGCGTGGTGAGTGAGCATGTTACGGACAAAAATCGCTTGGGCGATGACGGGCTTCATGTTGTTGCTCCTTCTCATCTCGTTTGGCACGACATGGTTCGTCGCTAGGCAGGAGATTGTCGATTCACGTTTTGACGTGTTACAACAAGCGTTAAACCTGTTGGAAGAAGACGTTCGAAACAGTGATGCGGTACTGTCCCTTCACGAAGATAGTGTCGTCTTAGAGCGTCAAGAAAACGGAGAGTGGGGCATCATTGGCGGAGGGGTGCCGGACGGAACGACGTTTCCGATCAATTACGGCGAACCTGCACTCATTGATGACTGGTTTGTCGTCGCCACGACAGATGGATTGGCGTTCGGATTTCAAGACCGGGCGGTGAGTGACACGATTCAAGCATTGGCGACGATTTTTCTCGTCATGTTTTTCCTTGCGGTCCTTTTGACGTTCCTCGGAACATGGTGGATTTTACGCCAAGGGTTGTTACCGTTACGTCGATTGACCGAGACGATGGAGCGCATTACGGAATCGGGCAAGTTAGAAACGATTGCCGTCGATGATGGAAAGGACGAGGTGATGACCTTATCACATGGATTCAATCATATGATTGAACGAGTCGAGGGAACGATGGAACAACAGCGACGTTTCGTCGCCGATGTTTCACATGAACTAAAAACACCGCTGACCGTTATCGAAGGATATGCGAAATTATTGCAACGTTGGGGACAAGAAGATGAGAGTGTCCGTGCTGAGGCCATCGACCACATTTTGACCGAGTCGCGACAAATGCGAAACGACTTGATTGAACCGATGTTGGAATTAAATCGCTTCGCCTCACTTGAACAGGTCGACCAGGAAGACATCGACTTAGTTGAACTTGCGGAAGTGTTGACGGAAAGATTTTTACGCTCGCATGGCGCGCACGTTCCAATCAAAGCGAACGGCAGTTGGTACGGGCATCGTGAATCGCTACAACGTATTCTTGTCATCTTGATCGATAATAGTTTGAAATATGCAGAAGAGACGAGTCTCCACCTGACAAGTGATCGCATCGAAGTACGCGACAGGGGACCAATCTTAACAGAAGAGGTAAGAGCTCGTCTGTTCGACCGATTTTATCGGTTGGATGAAGCCAGAGATCGAAGCGGGAGTGGACTTGGGTTGGCGATTGCCAAAGAAGTCGCGAATTTGAATGGGTGGGCGATCGGAAGCAAACCCAATGACCCTGACGGCAGTGTCTTTTTCCTCACTCGATGATGAACATTTCGTATTTTCTCATCAACTTCTAATGAAGCCTTAAATGCGTTCTCACATACGAGGCTTATGATGAAAATAAGAAGAACATATCACGAGGAGGAAATGAACATGAAACGCATCGGCTGGATCATCGGAGCTTTACTTGGCGTCATGGCAATTGTAGGAATCGGGCTTTATGTGAGTGGGAATCAGACCGACACAGTCATTGTCCCACAAGCCATCAATCAAGCAAGTGACGACGCGTCACCCTCAGAAGATTCAAACGTCAACGCATCAGACGATTCATCATCTTCACGAGTAGAAGATGACTATGAACTATACGGGACACTTGTGAGTCTGACAAAAGAGGATGTCACAATCAGCTTCAATGGAAAAGAATCGACGTATCGCTTGGCACAAACGCATGAAATCGACGACGACACACCGCAAGTTGGCGACCGCGTGAAACTCGAATTGAATCGAAGCGATGAAGTGAAAGAAGTGGACCGTGAGAGCGGAGATGACGATGCATACATTACTGGAACGCTCGTCAAACTCACAGACCAAGAAGTCACGATTAACATCGATGGAACAGACGAAACGTATCGACTCGCTTCACGTTCTGAAATCGACGACGACACACCACGGGTTGGAGATCGCGTCAAACTTGAATTGAATAGGGATCAAGAAGTCATCGAAGTGGACAATGAATCTGAGGACGGCCAATATGAGCAAGACGATTCCTCACAAGACGACTCATCTCAAGATGACTCTAGTGAAGATGAGCGCGAAAACGATTAATCAAGTGACGAAGAAGAACTAATCTTAACCGGTTAGTTCTTTTTTTGTATCGTCATGAAATTTTCGAAACGGACATTCGAAACGTAATAATTCTGAAATCATCACAAAAATAGGTTATATGTTATGATGTACAAGAAAAATTTAGGTGGTTTTCACCGAATTGGGAATGAGGGGAACATCAATGCGGACGTACTGGGGAATCTTACTCAGTTGTATCTTGTTGAGTGGATGTGGGGCCGAGACGTTAAACGCGATTGAATTACGTCCTCTGTCATCTTATCGAGTCGAACAAGACCCTGAGGTGACATTAACCGAACAAACAAAAGAGAAACTTCTTACATACTGTGAGCAACGACCGACCGATGTCTTACCGAAGCGTAGGGCGAAGGTGGCGGAAGTGACATTCCGTCATCCTCTTTACGAAGCCCTCGGCTATAAAAATGTGAAGTACTTTGCCGCGGGGGAAGAACGATATCTCACTTGTGCAAACAGCAACCAATTGATGGAGCGAACGTTTGCGATTGAACCGATTCAAGAATTCGAAGCACTCGACAAAGAACGGTTCATCGAGTCAGAGGTTGTCTCGACGATTGAATTCGATCGCGTCGAGGACATGAAAGAAATTACGAGCGCTTTTAAGATGAACGATACTCATGAAGCGGTGATTGCGGATTCGGCATTCCGCTACACGACCCCGGATACGGGTGCGCTTTACGTGACATTCGAGACAATTCGGAACGGACGAACGCTCGATCCGATTGTCGAACCGAAACTGTTCCCGTTTCAAAGTGGAGAAAATGAGGGCTATGTCTTTTTGACGAAACGGGCCGACAACCGAATCGCTCTTCAAATCGGGAAGGAACCATCGCTTAAACAACTTGTTCTTCCGAGTATGTACGAAGCACCGTATATGAAAGTCGATGCAAAAGAAGAGGAACTCTCTCTAGAAGGAAATCATCGAGAACTAATGAAGCGGATCATCCTATCCGAGCAACCGATTGAAGAAGATGTTTCTGAACAGACTTCACTTGCGCTATCTAAAACATATGGGACTGTTCTTGAGATTTGGGGACACGTTCGTCGACCTGTCCCGAACAAGATGTCGTCCCGACCAATCGATGACGAGATGCAACTCGCCGTCTTCGAATCAAAGCGTGATACAGTCTGGCTAGACGGACCAAAAACCCAAGAACTATTTGATGAATTGTCTCACGTTCCAATGCGCGAGAAGCCGACTGACGCGGTCAACGTTGGACAGTTACATTTGTACCAAGAATTAACCAAACAGTCGTTTGATGTATGGAAAACGGAAACTGAGCTCTACTTGATTGACCAAAAGACGTCACGGTCTTACGAACTTCCTGCAAACGACTATTTCCAAGCCAATTGACGTTCATGGCGTCTGACCTTTGAGAAAATAGAAGTTGGCTCTACCCATCTCAACAGAGTTAGGGTACAATGCTCGAGAGAGAATGAGAGAGGAGTGAAGCAAGATGGGAAAAGTACATGTTTATGACCATCCTTTGATTCAGCACAAAATGACGATTATGCGAAAAGTAGAGACGGGGACGAAGCAGTTCCGTGAACTCGTCGACGAAGTTTCTTCACTTATGGCATACGAAATCACGCGCAGCCTACCCCTAACAGACGTAGAAATTGAGACACCGGTCTCTGTTTCCACTCAAAAGATGATTGCCGGCAAGAAATTGGGAATCGTCCCTATTTTACGTGCAGGACTTGGTATGGTGGATGGGTTCCTCAAAATGATGCCGAACGTAAAAGTTGGCCATATCGGTCTCTATCGTGATCCGGAAACACTTGAGCCACACGAATACTACTTGAAACTCCCGACAGACGTGACGGAACGCGACTTCATCGTCGTCGATCCGATGCTCGCAACGGGTGGTTCAGCCGCTGATGCCATCGCTGCTCTTAAAAAACACGGAGCGAAGTCAATTAAGTTGGCTTGTCTTTGTGCAGCACCAGAAGGCGTAGAACGTGTACAAGCAGAACATCCGGATGTAGAAATTTATCTTGCAGCACTCGATGAAAAATTAAATGATCACGGTTATATCGTTCCTGGACTTGGGGATGCGGGTGACCGTTTGTTTGGTACGAAGTAAGATTGAAGCGAGAATCGTCTATGCGATTTTCGCTTTTTTTCATGATGTTTCTCGAATAATATTTGTCATTTGAAGATGTCACAAAATAGACACAAAAGTGAACGGCAGAGAATCGATATGTGAGACGAATAAATGCTGTTCTTTCTTATTTAAATGTAATCGCGCAATTTTCCGTTTAGACGTGGCGTGAAAATGCGTCCAAAAAGAACGATGAGATTCCTCACAAAAAAATGGGCAAAATCGCTCGACATGGCAAAAACATCCTCGGTATACTGAAACAGGACGTTGAAAACGATTTCAAAATGAAGTCAACGACCGTTTCGTAACTCTTTGTGAACGTAAACGTTTACGGATTGAAATTTCCAAAACGTGGGGGTATAACTGAACTATTCTTCATCTGATTCCGTTTGTGAAATGTTATAAAGTCAACATTTTTATTTCAACGTTTCTTCACACTTTCTTTAAAAAGTGCATCAATCGTTTACTTTATGAAGTGCGTAAAACTATTGATACGACTTGATTTAAAGCGCTTTTATAATTGTGAAATTCATTGACTTCTTATGCCATTTCTATTACTCTGAACTTGTGTGACTTTTGATGGTCACGCGAGTGTGAATCTGTGAAGAACTGAGAAGCGCACCATGTGTGAAAGGGGGACCAGGATGGCGAAAAAAGACAATCGTTACCTATCCTACGCCTCGCTCGCTTCACAAATTTCGACAGCACTTGCTGGACCGATCGTCATCGGTTATCTCGTCGGACAATACGGCGAAAGACGTGAATTTTGGGGCACGTTCGGTTGGAATGTGTCGATCATCCTCGGGCTCGTGCTCGGGATTACGGCGCTAGTTCTCACCCTTCGGAGTTTATTGACAGGAGAGGACGAATGAATACGATTCAAGCAGACAGAAAAGCACAGAAAGAACTGATGAAGCGTTATACGAAATGGTTTACCGTCTGGTTTGCGATTTTGCTAGTCGGCGCATTCATCATCCCGATGTATAAAGCCGTATTTCTCGGTTTGTTCATTGGCGGGGTCGGAAGTCTCATCATTCTACATATGCAGAATCGAAGCGTCATTCGCATGTATGACGTCATCGAGCATGGACGACGACCAAAGTCGCACGGGACCGTTTCAAGAATGGCGGTCGGTGCTTTAGCAGTGATAGTCGGTCTTCTCTATGAGGATCGAGTGTCCGTCATCGCGGTGGTAACTGGTCTAATCGCCGGCCACATCATACAATTTGGCGAGTTCACACTTGCCCAGCTCAGCAGGAAAAGAGGTGAATATTAATGGGTCATGAGTTTCCCACATATTCTCTGAACTTTGGGGACTATACGTTATACGGGAGCTGGACGAACGTCATTACAGTGCTAATAGCAGCGTTACTCGTCTTCGTGTTCGCACTCTGGGGGACAAGACGTTTGGCTATGAAGCCGACTGGCAAACAAAACTTCATGGAATTCTTCGCGGAGTTCGTGCGTGGAATCATCGCAAGTGCGATGGACTGGAAGACAGGAGGACGCTTTATCGGATTTGGGATGACGTTGATTTTGTTCATTCTCTTCTCAAACTTGATGGGTCTACCGTTTAACGTCATTTCCGGACACTATCTGTGGTTCAACTCACCGACGGCCGATCCTTACGTAACCTTGGCGTTGTCGACACTCGTCGTTGCAATGTCGCATTACTACGGGGTGAAGCTACACGGATTCAAGCACTATTCGGCGGAATTCGTGAAACCAGTCTGGTTCTTACTTCCGATCAAATTGATCGAGGAGTTTGCAAACACATTGACGCTCGGTTTGCGTCTATACGGTAACATTTTTGCCGGTGAAATCATGATTACCATCATCTTGGGACTCGCGATTACAGCCGAAGGAGCACTAAACCCGCTCGGCGCAATCTTTGCGGTCTTCCCAATGATTCTATGGCAAGGTTTCTCAATCTTTATCGGGGTTATCCAATCCTACATTTTCCTGACGCTTGCAATGGTGTACATCGGGCACAAAGCTTCGGCCGAACATTGATTCGGACATCTCGCCAAAGCGTTACAAACAAATTATTTACTTAACTTTTAGGAGGAATATACACAATGGAACAACTTAATCTTCTCGCAACAGCACTTGTTATCGGTCTTGGAGCACTCGCAGCTGGTATCGGTAACGGTTTGATCGTATACGGAACAGTACAAGGACAAGCACGTCAACCAGAACTCAAAAACGAACTTCGTCAAACAATGTTCATCGGTATCGGTTTGGTTGAGGCCCTCCCGATCATCGGTGTGGCTGTCGGTTTCCTTCTCCTCAACTCTTGATTCCGAGTTAACGAGAATAGCATGAGAGGGAGCACGTCTCCCTCACTTATTTAGTCAAGAGGAGGGTATGCATGGATACGATGATGATTGCAGCTGGTGCTGGCGGCGAAGGCCTCCGCATTCTGGATATGATCTTTACAATTTTCACATTCCTCGTACTCTTGGCCCTGTTGAAGAAATTTGCTTGGGGACCACTCCTTGGAATGATGAGACAGCGTGAAGAGTATGTAGCGAACGAGATTGAACTCGCTGAAAAGAGCCGCAAAGATGCGGAAAACTATGTCGTCGAACAACGTGATGCACTCAGTGCGGCACGTACAGAGTCGAAAGAAATGCTCGACGCAAGCCGTCGACAAGCAGAAGCAGAACAAGCACGCTTGGTGGAGCAGGCGCGTTTGGAAGCTGAACAAATTAAAATCGAGGCAGAGAAGGCGATTGAGCGTGAGCGCGAGCTTGCGAAACAATCACTTCAAACCGAAGTCGTCACACAGGCGCTCTCGGCAGCACGCCACGTCCTTCAATCAGACCTTAAAGGCGATGAAGCGAAACAACGTGCCCTCGTCACAGACTTCCTGTCTAAAGCGAAAGGTGCGAACTGATGAACGCATCATTAGCAAAACGCTATGCCAAAGCACTCTTCGACTTAGCGCGGGAACAAGGCACGCTCGACCAAGTCGAAGCGGAAGTGCGTCTGCTCGATGAAGTGCTCCACGCGACTCCTGAACTCATGGATCTCTTAACGAATCCGGCAGTCAGTGACAGCGAGCTTGTACAGCTTTTAAAAGACAGCTTTGGTGATATGACGGCGATTGTCGTGAACACACTTCTCGTCATGGTCGAAAACGACCGTGCGGCAGAGGTTCGCGCATTGCCACGTTACGTCCGCGATTTCATCAACGACTACCGTGGGATTGCAGAGGGTATTGTCACTAGCGCCTACCCGTTGTCGGCAACAGACTTGAAAGACGTCGAACTCGTCTTCGGACAGAAGCTCGGGAAGACGCTCCAATTGAAGAACGTCGTCGATGAAGAAGTCATCGGTGGACTCCGTGTCCAAGTCGGATACACGACGTACGATGATACGATCGAAACGAAATTGACACGCCTCGAGCGTGAATTGTTGAATGCGTAAGAAATAGGGGTGAATTCAATGACAATCAAAGCTGAAGAAATTAGCGCCCTGCTAAAAGAACGAATCGCTTCGTACGGTTCTGAAATCGAAGTCAGCGAGACAGGTACAGTCATTCAAGTAGGTGACGGTATCGCTCGTGCACACGGACTCGATAACGTTATGGCGGGGGAACTCGTAGAGTTCTCTAACGGCGTAATGGGCTTGGCGCAAAACTTAGAAGAAGGTAACGTCGGGATTATCATCCTTGGCGATTACAAAGGCATTAAAGAAGGCGACTCTGTCAAACGTACAGGCCGCATCATGGAAGTTCCAGTCGGTGAGGCACTCCTCGGACGTGTCGTGAACCCGCTCGGACAACCAATCGATGGTCTTGGACCAATCGTGACTGACACGTATAACCCGATCGAGCGTAAAGCTTACGGCGTTATGGCACGTAAATCGGTTCACGAACCACTTCAAACAGGAATTAAGGCGATTGACGCCCTCGTTCCAATCGGTCGTGGTCAGCGTGAGCTCATCATCGGTGACCGTCAAACAGGTAAAACATCTGTTGCCATCGATGCGATCATCAACCAAAAAGAAGAGAACATGATTTGTATCTACGTTGCAATCGGTCAGAAAGAATCGACTGTACGTGGCGTAGTAGAGACGCTTCGTCAAAACGGCGCACTCGACTATACAATCGTCGTTTCGGCATCGGCATCACAGCCGGCACCACTTCTTTACCTCGCACCATTCGCAGGGGTATCGATGGGTGAGTACTTCATGGACCGCGGACAACACGTCCTCGTCGTTTATGATGACCTTTCGAAACAAGCGGCAGCTTATCGTGAGCTCTCGCTCCTTCTCCGCCGTCCTCCAGGCCGCGAAGCCTACCCAGGGGATGTCTTCTACCTCCACTCACGCCTTCTTGAGCGTGCAGCGAAGTTGAACGACGAACTCGGCGGTGGTTCATTGACAGCACTTCCGTTCATCGAGACACAAGCATCGGATATCTCAGCATATATCCCGACAAACGTTATCTCGATCACAGACGGTCAGATCTTCCTTCAGTCGGACCTCTTCTTCTCTGGGGTACGCCCAGCGATCAACGCCGGTCTCTCGGTATCACGTGTTGGTGGTTCGGCACAGGTGAAAGCGATGAAGAAAGTTGCTGGTACACTTCGTCTTGACCTCGCGTCATACCGTGAGCTCGAAGCGTTCGCTCAGTTCGGGTCAGATCTCGACAAAGCGACACAATCGAAGTTGAACCGTGGTCAGCGTACAGTTGAAGTCTTGAAACAAGACTTGAACGCACCGCTTTCTGTAGACAAGCAAGTTATCATCATCTACGCACTCACGAAAGGTCATCTCGATGACATCCCAGTCACAGACATCCGTCGTTTCGAAGCAGAAATGAACGCATGGCTCGACCAAAACCGTAAAGACCTCTGCCGTGAAATCCGTCAGACAGGAAACCTTCCTTCAGACGAGGCAATGGTCGACGCAATTACGGAATTCAAAAAGACGTTCTCGCCATCGGTTTAATCCGGTGACGAGCGTCTATTAAGGTGGTGAATCGAAATGGCATCATTACGTGAGATCCAGATGCGGATCACCTCGACCCAAAGCACGAAGCAAATCACGAAAGCGATGAACATGGTGTCGGCATCGAAGTTGAACCGGGCCCAAGGGAACAACGCCAACTTCAAGCCGTACATGGACAAGTTGCAAGAAGTCATCTCGTCGATCGCCGGTGGTACATCAGGCGCGACACACCCGATGCTTCAAGTACGTCCCGTCAAACGGACTGGTTACATCGTCATCACGTCAGACCGCGGACTCGCAGGTGGATATAACGCCAGCGTCTTGCGTGACGTGTACCGTGAACTGAAAGACAAGCACACATCAACAGATGAGTATCGTCTTTACGTAATCGGAAAAGTCGGTGTCCAGTTCTTCAAGTCACGCAACATCCCGGTGTATAGCGCGATGACAGGGCTAAACGACCAACCAACTTTTGTTGAAGTCGCAGAAATCGTCAAGCAGACGGTTGGTGCCTTCAGCGAGAGCGAGATTGATGAATTGAAGCTTTGCTACAACTCGTTCATCTCGGTCATCAGCCAAGAAGTGAAGATTCAACAATTGCTCCCGCTTGGGGATATCGAACAGTCCGCATCCAATGTGATGTATGAATACGAACCAGAAGAAGAAACGATCTTAGCGGCGCTCCTCCCACGTTATGCGGAAGGACTCATCTACGGCGCATTGCTCGATGCGAAAGTATCGGAGCACGCAGCACGGATGACGGCGATGTCGAGTGCGACAGACAATGCGGATGAACTCATTCGCGGACTCAAGCTCAAATTCAACCGCGCGCGTCAAGCAGCGATCACACAAGAAATCACAGAGATTGTCGGAGGTGCGTCGGCGCTTGAATAAGCGCACGCTCTCTAGATTGTAGGAGGCTAACACGATGAACGAATACGGCATGAAAGGCCGCGTAGTCGCAGTCATGGGCCCAGTTATCGACGTTAAGTTCGACAACCACTTACCGAACATCTACAACGCTCTCAAAGTCACTCACGTGGCAGCGACAGCAGACGATGTTAGTGTCGACTTGACGCTCGAAGTAGCTGTTCACCTTGGTGACGACACGGTCCGTACGATTGCGATGGACTCAACTGACGGCGTTCGCCGCGGTATGGAAGTACTTGACTTAGGATCACCGATTTCGGTACCAGTTGGAGAAATGACACTTGGACGTGTCTTCAACGTTCTCGGTAACCCAATCGATGATAAAGAAGTGGCAGCTGACGTGCTTCGTGCACCGATTCACCGTCAAGCGCCAACATTTGACGAATTGTCAACGAAAGTTGAAATCCTTGAAACAGGGATTAAAGTCGTCGACCTTCTCGCACCATACATCAAAGGTGGTAAAATCGGCCTCTTCGGTGGTGCCGGTGTAGGGAAAACCGTCCTCATCCAGGAACTCATCAACAACATCGCGCAAGAGCACAGCGGGATTTCTGTATTCGCAGGAGTCGGTGAGCGTACGCGTGAAGGAAATGACTTGTTCCACGAGATGACGGATTCAGGCGTTATCAAACAAACAGCGATGGTATTCGGTCAGATGAACGAACCACCTGGCGCACGTCTCCGTGTTGCCTTGACTGGTTTGACAATGGCAGAATACTTCCGTGATGAGCAAGGACAAGACGTTCTTCTCTTCGTTGATAACATCTTCCGTTTCACACAAGCAGGTTCTGAGGTATCGGCCCTTCTCGGACGTATGCCATCGGCGGTAGGTTACCAGCCGACACTTGCTACGGAAATGGGTATGCTTCAAGAGCGAATCACATCGACTGCAAAAGGATCGGTAACATCGATTCAAGCGGTTTATGTACCAGCCGATGACTATACGGACCCGGCTCCAGCAACTACGTTCGCCCACCTTGATGCAACAACAAACCTTGAGCGTCGTCTCTCGGAGATGGGGATTTACCCAGCCGTTGACCCACTCGCATCGACTTCACGTGCCCTCTCTCCTGAAATCGTAGGAAAAGAGCATTACGAAATCGCGCGTAACGTTCAACAGACGCTTCAGCGCTATAAAGAACTTCAAGACATCATCGCAATCCTCGGGATGGACGAGTTGTCTGAAGACGACAAACTCACGGTTCACCGTGCACGTCGTATTCAGTTCTTCTTATCACAAAACTTCCACGTGGCTGAGCAGTTCACGGGCCAAAAAGGTTCGTACGTGCCAGTCAAAGAGACAGTACGCGGCTTCAAAGAGATCCTCGAAGGTAAACACGATGATCTTCCTGAAGATGCATTCCGTCTCGTTGGTCCAATCGAAGACGTCATCGAAAAAGCGAAGACGTTGGTCTAAGACCTACGCGGAAGGGGGAAACTAGACGATGAATACTGTTCACGTCAACGTCGTCACCCCGGATGGTGCAGCCTTTGAAGGGGACGCACGAATGGTCATCGCCAAATCGGTCACTGGTGAGCTCGGTATCTTACCGAAGCACATCCCGATGGTGACACCACTCGACGTCTCAGTTCTCAAACTGCGCCACGAAGATGGTGGACGCACGCTGATCGCAATCAGCGGCGGTTTCATGGAAGTTCGTCCCGATACGGTGACGATCTTAGCTGAAACAGCCGAAATGGCGGATAAGATCGACTATGACCGCGCTTCTGCGGCGAAAGTTCGGGCCGAGCGCCGTCTCCAAGACACGAAGCTCTCAGAACTCGAATTCCGTCGTGCGGAACTTGCGCTCAAAAAAGCGATCAACCGCTTGAGCATTCGCGATATGAAAGAATAACAACAACTCTCACACGAAAGTGTGGGAGTTTTTTTGTATTTGACGGACAAGATAGGTCTTTCGTCACAAACCTAAATCATGGAAATAGTAAAAAATATAGAGACGGTGACCGATAATAAAGGTGGGAATGGATCGTAAAGGAGAGTAGGGAATGAAAGTTTACGTTGCGCGACAACCGATTTTTGACCAACAATTACGCGTTTGCGGCTACGAACTGTTGTATCGCCGCAGCGAAAATAACATTTTCGAGAATGTCGATGATTCGTTAGCAACGGCTGACGTGATTCATAACGCCTATCTCGTCTTTAATTTTCGGGAATTAACAGAAGGGACAAGGGCATTCATCAATTTTCCACAGACGTTGATTGAAGGGGAAGTGCCATCGTTATTGCCTCGTCAATCACTCGTCGTGGAAGTGCTCGAGCACGTCGAACCGACCGAAAAAGTGTTGCAGTCTCTTCGTTCGCTCAGACGCCAAGGGTACACGATCGCGCTCGATGATTTCGTGTTTGAAGAAAAATATCGTCCATTAATCGGCTTGGCTGACATCATTAAAATTGATTATCAAGCCACACCAGTGGAGCAACAGCAGAAGCTGATCGATGCACTCGGTCACCGCGTCGAGTTTTTAGCGGAAAAAATTGAGACGCCTGCAGAGTATGAAATTGCGAAACGATTAGGGTATAAGATGTTCCAAGGGTACTTCTTCAGCCGACCGATTGTCGTACACGGAGCAGAGGTGCATCCGTTGCGCCATACGCTCATCGAGGTGTTAAAAGAACTAGATCGTCCAGAACCGAGTTTTCGTCGCATCTCAGCCCAAATCGAACGTAGCGTAGATTTGTCCTATAAGATGCTTCGTTCGGTCAATACGGTGTATCAGAAAGGACGTCGAACGATTCAATCGATTGAGCAAGCTGTCGCACGAATCGGGCTCGATGAATTGAAACGATGGTCTTATCTGATGTTACTTCGCGAGATGCAGACGTCCGAATCGAAGGAATTGATCAAACAGAGTGTCATTCGAGGAAAAATGATGGAATTGATTGCAGAGGATACAAGCAGTGATGTCTCTCCGTTCGATGCCTTCATCACGGGCATTTTCTCATCGCTCGACGTCATTCTCGATGAGGCGATGCAAACGTTAATCGCAGAGCTTCCTGTAGCGCCTCCTGTGAAGTCTGCGCTACTCGGAGAACCCAATGGATTGCGGATGTTACTCGAGGATGTCATCGCCTATGAGCGGTTGACAATCCCTATTCATAACACAGATTCAGATTGGGCTCAATACTATGTCGAAGCGATTCGATGGTCACGTAGCCTTGACGAATCGAGTGAATAATGTTTGAAATATGTGAGGGGCGTCAATTACTGTAGTAAGACCTTACTGCGGATGACGTCCCTTTTGGTGTGTTTGTGGAGAAAGTGAGTTGGTCGAATGGTCTAAACCGCTCGAAGCTTGAGACACTGTGTCTTTTTTTCTCTAACATGACATGATATGATTGAAAATGGTACGAATTTTAGAAAAGAGGGGAATCGTCGATGGTGAATACCGTACTTTCGCTAGCGATTTATGTCATAGCGATTTACGTCGCTTGGTGGGCACTCTTACCCGTCAAATGGGACAAGTTGCTCAATCAGGTGAGGAGCCCGCAAGCAGCTGTCTTGCGCGTTCTCGTAGCAGTCGTCTTCGGTTCGTTGATTGCTCAGTTCTTTTTGGAGTATATCCGATTGGCACAGGAGCTCGCACCTTTACAGTAGCCACAGAATATTTAATAAACTGTAATCCTGCTGTAACGACTCCTATATGTTTATCATGTAGGATAAATTCGTCTGACATGATGTTTTTTCATTCCGTTCGCATTTATTTATTACCTTTTTAATTGATGAATGAAAAACCCATCACGTTTTGCAAACCATTCTAATAATCGACATCATCACATCCGAGATCGGATATCGACGCACTATATAAAAAAACAATGAAGTTGGAGGACAAAGAGAGATATGAAGGATTTGATTGTAGTCCGTGGAGGACGTAAACTGTCAGGTACTGTGCGCGTTGAGGGAGCAAAGAACGCTGTACTCAAAACATTGGTTGCCACTCTGTTAGCTAGCGAAGGAAAGTCAATTTTACAAAACGTACCACGTCTTGCTGACGTGTACACGATTAATAAAGTACTTCGTCACCTCGGTGCAGAGGTGTCATTCAATGAAGAGAATAATGAAGTAACTGTCGATGCGTCGGGCGACATCAAAGATGAAGCACCGCTTGAGTACGTTCGTAAGATGCGTGCTTCAATCCTCGTCATGGGACCTCTTTTGGCTCGCCTCGGTCATGCGCGTGTCGCAATGCCGGGCGGATGTTCAATTGGCTCACGTCCAATTGACCTCCACTTAAAAGGATTCGAAGCGATGGGTGCGAAGACGGTCATCGGAAACGGATTCGTAGAAGCTTCTGTAGAAGGTCGTCTCCAAGGCGCGAAAATCTACTTGGACTTCCCATCAGTTGGTGCGACGGAGAACATCATGATGGCAGCTGTGCTTGCTGAAGGCACAACAATCATCGAGAACGTCGCGAAAGAGCCAGAAATCGTAGACCTTGCAAACTTCTTGAACGGAATGGGCGCACACGTACGTGGCGCAGGAACAGAAACGATTCGCATCGAAGGCGTGGAAACACTCCGTGGTGCAGAACATTCCATCATTCCTGACCGTATTGAAGCGGGAACATTCCTCGTCGCGGGTGCGATCACAGGAAGTGACATCGAAGTTATCGGTGCAGAGCGTGAACACCTTCGTCCACTCATTTCGAAAATGGAAGAGATGGGCGTACACTTCGAAGATACAGCGGAAGGCATGCGTGTCTCAGCGCCGGATCAGTTGAAGCCGGTTGATGTGAAGACGATGCCACACCCAGGATTCCCGACAGACATGCAGTCACAAATGATGGCTCTCGTCTTGAAAGCAGGCGGCACATCGGTCATCACGGAAACTGTGTTTGAGAATCGCTTCATGCACGTGGAAGAATTCCGCCGCATGAACGCAGATATTAAGATTGAAGGCCGTTCAGCAATCGTCAAAGGAGGCGTTCGCCTTCAAGGAGCCGAGGTCGTCGCAACTGACCTTCGTGCCGGAGCAGCACTTATTCTAGCGGGTCTCATCGCAGAAGAAGAGACACGCGTTGGTGATTTATATCATATCGACCGTGGATACGTAGACTTCCACAAAAAACTTCAAGCACTCGGTGCCGACATCGAGCGCATTCAAGGAACTGTCGAAGTTACGAGTGAAATGGTTCAGAACTAAGAAACGAGCACGAATTAGAGAGCGAGGAGAGACTCTTCTCGCTCTTTTCAATGAAGAAATGAACGGAGGAACCTATACATCATGTTTTCAAAAGATATCGGGATTGATTTAGGGACAGCAAACGTTGTCATTCACGTAAAAGGGAAAGGAATCGTCTTAGACGAGCCTTCAGTCGTTGCGATGAAACGCTCTACAGGGAAAGTGCTAGCAGTCGGTTCAGAAGCGTATGAGATGGTTGGTCGTACACCTGGTGATATCGTGGCGATCCGTCCTCTTCGTGATGGAGTCATCGCCGATTTCGCCACCACAGAAGAAATGCTCCGTCACTTCATCGAGAAAATTCAAGTCCGTGGCTTCTTCGGAGGCATTCGCATGTTGATTTGTACACCGGCGAACGTGACACCGGTCGAAGCGAAAGCGATTCGTGAGGCTGCTGAAAAAGCGGGTGCAAAAGAAGTCTTCCTCGCCGTAGAACCAAAGGCGGCAGCTGTTGGTTCGGGCATGGACATCTGGAAGCCGGTCGGTCACATGATCATCGACATCGGTGGTGGGACGACAGATGTCGCGATCCTCTCGATGGGTGATATCGTCTGCGGGGAAACAATCAAAATTGCAGGAGATCGTTTCGATACGGACATTCTCCGTGCCATCAAAGAGAAGCACAAGCTCATCATCGGGGAGCGCACAGCCGAGCAAATCAAGAAAGAGATTGCGACGGTGTTCCCAGGTGGACGTAACGAGTCGATGGACATTCGCGGACGTGACATGGTACGTGGATTGCCACGTACGGTGACGATCACGTCAGAAGAACTTCGTGAAGCGATGGCCGAGTCAGCGAACGAAATCGTGGAAGCGACGAAACGTGTCCTTGAACAGACACCACCGGAGCTTGCGGCTGACATTATCGACCGTGGCATCATCATGACAGGTGGGGGATCACTCCTTCACGGCCTCGACCAACTCGTAGCCGAGCGTGTCATGCTTCCAGTCATGATGGCTGAAGAGCCGACGCTCAGTGTCGCGCACGGAACAGGAATCATGCTCGAAAACTTAGATCGATTGAAATAAACAAACAGGCGACCGTGCGCGGGCGCCTGTTTTTGTATGGACAGAAGTTCACTGCCAATCATTGGATATATAGGTATATAATGAAATCAACGATAATGGAGAGGGGAATCATGATGGCACCGATAAACTAACGAACGAAACAGAAAACATTAGAATCGGAGGACATCATGAACAAACCACTTACACTGATTACCGGAGTCAGTCGCGATCAAGGTATAGGAGCTGCCATCGCACGAAAATTGGCCTCTGAAGGGCATGACTTATATTTGACACATTGGAGTCCGTTTGACGCGACCGAAGGCGTCGGGGAAGAGACTGGATTCATTGAACGGTTGGTTGAAGAATTGACGATAAAAGGCGCTCGTGTCGAGCATGAGGCGTATGATTTAGCCTCGGGTGACGAAGTCGGGCTACTTGATCGAATCGAAGCCAAACTTGGTGTAGCGAGTAGGCTGATTCATAACGCCACCTATGAGCGACATGTGAACACTGAAAACTTTACGACTGACATCTTGAGAAAACACTATATGGTGAACAACGAAGGGGCACTAGGACTCACTTTTGCGTTTATCGAGCGTTATCAACAAGCGGGACATCAAGACGGACGCATTTTGTTTTTAGTATCGGGTGGAGCCGATGCGAATAACTTAGCGTATATCGCGACAAAAGGGGCACTGATCGCCATCACGCCTGCACTCGCGAACGGAGTAGGGAAGTATGGGATTGCGGTGAACGCACTCGACCCAGGACCGACAGACACGGGATGGATCAACGAGGAGCTTCGTCAGCATCTGCTTCCATTGTTCCCATACAATCGGGTGGGAGCACCTGAAGATACGGCCCGCTTCGTCGCTTTCTTGATGGGAAAAGACGGGGCATGGGTGAATGGTCAACATCTTCATGTGGATGGTGGGTTCACGGGGCGCTAATACACAAAAGCATCTCGCTTTTTACGCGAGATGCTTTTTCTTAGTGCCATGTATAGTCTTTATCGACAAGTAATCGATTTTTAAGTTCGGTCTTAGAAGTCGAAGGTTGTGCCGAATCAAGCCACTCGTAATAGTCACAAGCACAGGATTCACCGAGTTCAATCGAGTAGCCGTTATTGATTGTCTTCACGGTAATATCGAGTTCATGCTCCGATAACGTCTTTTTCAAGCGATAAATCGAATTATATACGTTGTGCAGGGCGCGTTGTGGCTCATCGATATCCGGGTACAGTGTTTCTGCGAGTACCCATTTATTGATAACTTGTTTGCGATGGTAGACCAAGTAGGCGAATAACTCCTCCGTTTTTTGTGTTGGCCACTTCACCAGATTCCCATCCTGTGTTCGTACTGAAAAACGATCGAGAAATTGGATACGACAAGATTGGTGCGGATTTTTTTGCTGGATGGATTCGTAACGTTGCACAATTCGTGGAATGACACTATGAATCATCTGCTCCGTGATGGGCTTCAACAAGTAATGGGTCGCATGTAGGTTAAACGCTTCGACGGCATATTGTTGATGAGCGGTCGTGAAGACGACCTGCGTCCGTTCCGGAAGATAGGTCGCAAGCTCCAGTCCCGTCATTTCAGGCATTTCAATATCCAAGAAGACGAGGTCGACCGGATGTTCTTGAATAAATGTGAGGGCTTGAGTCGGACTTTGGAACGAACCGACCCATTCGAGAGACGGTTCCTCTTTCACAATCCGCTCCATCATCCCTAAAATATGATGTTCATCTTCAATTAAAATCGTACGCATTTATGTGATTCGTCCTTTCTTGTTTGGGTAATCGCAAGTGAACGGCAGTCCCTCGTTTTAAAGTTGAGGTTAAGTCGAACGTCGCCCCATGAAGGTGTTCGATTCGGCGTTTTATATTACCGATTCCGATACCTGATGATTCATCTGACTGGCTCGGATCAAATCCACTTCCTGTATCCTGAACATGGATGTCAATCATCCCGTTTCGCTCTTGAATGGAAAGTGTGAGTTTCTTTTGTCCGGGATGTCGATAAAGACCGTGTCGAACTGCGTTTTCAACGAGCGGCTGAATCAACAGCGGTGGAATTGTACACTCTAAAAGTGTGTCATCGATTTCCTTCACGACCTCGAACGAATCACGGAACCGAGTCTGTTCGATGGCGAGGTATGAGTCAATCATATCTACTTCTTGTCGAATGGAAATATCGTGATCCGTTCGACCATTTTCGAAAATAAAACGGACGTACGTACTTAAATGACTAAGCAGACGAGCGGCATCAGGTGGTGACGTATAGCAGAGTGCAATCACGTTCCCGAACGTATTGTAGAGGAAGTGTGGTTTGATTTGAGCGTTAAAGAACGACATCTCGTGTTGTGAGGCCAGTGCTTCGACTTGTTGCTTTTTCCTTTTATCCGTAGACAAATGGATTGGTAACAGAAGAAACATCAACAAGAAATAAATGATGGTAAACGTATTGGCGTACAAATGTTGATTGGACGACACGATAAACGTCGACATCATAATCCCAATATACCCGATGATCTGGGCGAGTGTGAACGTTAGTAATTCAAGCGTATTCATACTTTTGTGTTTTTCAAGAAGCCACCCAATGTTTAAGCCGACCCAGAAAAACGTAATGAACAATACAACGATCCATACAAAGTATTCAAACACGTTGTAAACAGAACCAGGCAGAACGATGGCTAAGGCGGTCAGACCATAAAGTGGGTATCTCAAGATCGCTAAGAACCGATCGAAGGAGACACGTTCTAAACATCTCGCAAATTCAATCAACATGATAATACTCAAGAGGGCTAAACCTAACGTCAACTTGTCACTACCCGAGATCCATACCCCGTCCCGAGACATAATGGAGAAGCTCGTTAAGAGGAAGAAGGCTGTCCCGTAACCATACAACCGTTCATTTCGATGGAATAAGTAAACGATGGCATAAAACATGGCAATCAGAAGTGAAATGAGCAACATGAAAAATTCATAGCCCGTGTAAGCATTTTGAGCCGTCATGACTTGATGTAACGGTCCGATCAATATACTTTCTTCGATGGGCAGAGAATCCCCTGCCTCAGATGTATGTTGAATCGTCAATCGGAACTCTCTCGTTTCATCGTTTAGTAACAAAAGTGAAGGTTGTTCACCTAAACGATTGTTGCCGATTCGTGTCGTGTCAACAGATGATCCATCAATCAAAATCGTAGAGGAGGACAGCGATGCAGGAATGAGTAACGCGTACGTCCCTTCTGGAAGTGAGAGATCAATTTCATATGTGGATTCCTTGTAAGGTGTCGTAAATGGGATAGTTCGATAAGAGCGGCGATCGACGTTCGAGACAATCCCGGATTCGTAACGCCACGATCCATCGAGGCGGAGAATTTCTTCGTCGATAGAGGAAGAGAGAAGCGAAGCTTCACCTTGTTTCACGGTGACGATTGGATTGATTGACTGATGTCGAATCAATAAAGTGAGGCCGATGCCAATCAACATCACAAGGATGAAGATAAACGTCATTCGATTACGAGTCATGCGCACATTCCCTTCATTCTTTGTGAGTTTCTTGTGAGGACACTACGTTATTCTTCCTATTAGGTGAATGGATTTTTGCAGTGACTCTCCGTCTCATCATCGTACCCGAACTTTTTTTGTTTGAACAGAAAAAGTCATTCACCGTACGGAATGAGGCACTCCAGGAGTAAAGGAAGAAGGCATTCCATGAAACGTTGGATTGAACAACGAATTAGTCGACAAGTTATGACAATTTTTTATATATTGATCGCCTTAGTGACGCTCACTTCGGTTGGGACTTATTTTTACACACAACAATCGATTCAACAGACAACCGTTCAATTGGAACGGATCAGTGAGCAACGCGCACGGGCAACAGATTTATTTGAAACGTGGCAATCGATGCAATATGAATTACGAGGTCATGTTCTTTTAGGAGATCGTGCCTTATTAGATGAAGTACGAACGGCTCAAACGAACATTGATGAGCAAACGACCTGGTTCGAAGAACAGGCAAACAATGAAGAAGAAGCACAGTTCGCGGAAGATGCAAGACTCCTCTTCTCGATTTATACGACACGCGTCATGCCGGCGCTTGAGCAGTATGTGATTGCGAAACAAGCGGGGGAAGTGGACGAATCGTTCCTGCAAATGCGTACGGTCGGGCAATTCATGCCGAAAAATGAAACGTCGACCCAGACGCGATTTAAGCTCAACTCAAGCAGTGCTGCGGATATGAGTGCAAGTATCGTTGATATGGAGTCGGTCTTTACCGATTATCGGCAAAATCTCGACTTTCAAGAAAGTGAATTACGTGATGCACTCTCGAAACAATTAGTGAAAGCCCAGTGGATGTGGCTCTTGATTTTACTCGGCGCACTCTTCTTGTTATTCGTCGGCTTACAGCCGTATATTTTGCGGCTGACGAATCAACTACAGACGCTCATGGTCAACAGCGAGCGACTGGCGACGAATCCAAGTGCGACCCTCATTCCGATCAAGCCGCTCCAAAATGAGGTCGGTCAGTTATCGAAAGCGTTCAATGAAATGGCAACCTCGCTTCGGAGTCAGCAAGACCAAGTCGACTTAGAGCGTGAGAAGACGGCTCGAATCCTGCACACGATGCGTGACTCGATTGTGTATACGGAACTCAAGACGAATGAACGGTTCGCCAATAGCGCACTCTTTGACTTGTACGAACATCCGATTCCATCAACGGAACGCGGCAGCCTCTATCCGATTGCGATGTACTACCCGATGTTCATGAATCAGATCGATGACAAAGAGGGACTAAACCAATTCACGAAGCGTGCGAAAGAGGAAAGTATGTTCGATGAGACGTTCACGTATACGATGCAGGATGGTCAGAAGACGATTCGAATGTACGCTGAACCGATCGATTTGAAAAATGAACGAGTCGGTGTCATCTTCGTATCACGAGATATTACCCAGGAAACAGAAATCAATCAAATGAAGACCGAATTGGTCGCAACCGTGTCCCATGAGTTGCGAACACCGCTCACATCGATTCTCGGATTTTCAGAGCTTCTGAAGAGTCGTCAGCTAGACGAGATGAAACGAGAGCGTTACTTGGAAATGATTGCGAGTGAGACGAAACGTCTCGAACGTCTCGTAAGCGATCTGTTAGACGTTCAAAAAATGGAGGCGGGCATGGGGACGCCTGAATTTAAAGTTGAGAGTTTATACGACTTACTATCTGACTTACTCGAGATTCATGCAGGGTCGACGGAACAGCATCTCTTCCACTTTGACTGTGATGAAACGCTCTTTGTCGCAGGGGATCCGGCACAGCTACGGCAAGTGTTCTCCAACATCTTGAACAATGCCATCAAATATTCTCCGGACGGCGGAAATGTGACGGTCGATGTGACGTGTGAAGAGGACACGATTCAAATCGCCATCACGGATGAAGGACTTGGACTTTCTGAGGAAGATGCTGAGCGTATTTTTGATAAGTTTTATCGCTCTTCATCTGAAGAAAGTAAACAAATTGGTGGAACTGGACTAGGATTATCCATCTGTAAAGAAATCGTCCAATTGCATGGCGGTACGATTGGTGTCCGCTCTCAAATCGGAGAAGGAACGACGATGGTTGTCGAGTTACCGATGGTCGATCATGTTAACGAAGAAAGTTCATCCTAAATCGTAGGATGAACTTTTTTTGAAAAAACGGTGAATGCAACGCTCGTTTGGTACGATATATATAGTGAATCATGTTACAGGATGAAAGGAAGACGACTATGCTACGCGGATTATATACAGCGGCAGGCGCAATGAATGCCCTTCAGCGCCAACAAGAAATTTTAAGCAATAATCTCGGTAACGTCAGAACACCGGGCTTCAAGGCGTCTGACGGCGTCGTCCGATCGTTTCCGGAGATGTTGCTCGCACAGGTCAGCAATCCCGATAACGGGAAGTCGCGCGTAAACGGTGAAGTGGGTACCCTTTCAATGGGCGTCTATCTTCAAGAGACGATGCCACGTTTTTCAGCGGGGAGTATCACAGAATCGGGAAGTCCGACAGATCTTTATCTGAAGGCTCCTGCTGATTTTACGGGTGCGCCGATGTTCGCGGTCGAACGGGCAGGAGAGACGTTGTATTCGACGAATGGACGCTTCTCGATTGATGAGGCATTATTCCTTCGTTCGGCAGACGGTGGCTATGTACTCTCTGATGAAGGAGAGCGCATCCAGCTCCCGTCGAGCGAGTTTCAGGTAGGCAAAGACGGTGTTATCACGTCGCTTGGTCAAAACGTGGCGACACTCGGTGCCTATCAAATCGATGATTTGACGACGCTCGAGCAAGTGGGGAACGATTGGCGCGTGACAGGTGACGCACCTGCACCGGCACAAGTAGACGTGTTACAAGGTTTCATCGAAGAAGCGAACGTCAATCTCGATCAAACGATGGCCGATCTTATGATGACGTATCGTCAATTCGAAGCGAACCAAAAAGTCGTCCAAGCGTATGATAAAAGTGCCGAGCGAGCCATCGAAATCGCTCGCGTTCGTTAAGGAGGAACACCATGCAGTCCATTTATAACTCGGTCAACTCCCTGTCCCAACTTCAACGTCAGTTAGATGTGACAGGTCATAACATTGCGAACGTCGATACGGTCGGCTTCAAACGTCAGCAAGGACACTTCGCATCATTGTTATCGCAAGCGTATGACAACCAGCCGCGTCCTGAATTTGAAGTCGGGCGGGACACACCGAACGGCATTCGCATCGGGGTCGGTGGCCACGTCGCTGATATCACGCAACAATTCAATATCGGACAAGTGCGCATGACAGATCGCGGTCTGGACGTCTTCTTGAAGGCGAGCCGTCAGTTCTTCGTCGTAGACACGCCGAACGGTGTCGGGGTGACACGTAGCGGGAACATGCAACTGTCTGTCGGTAATGAGACGACACTCGTCGATGTGAACGGAAACCCACTTCTCGGGGATGATGGCAATGCAATCACCATGCCGAATGAGGCGACGAAGCATCGCATTCGTCAGGACGGTGTGGTCGTGGCAAGCGTGAACGGTGTCGAACAGGAATTTGGACGACTCGATATCGTGGAAGTCCGAAACACGTCTGAACTGCGTCCGCTCGGCGATAACGTCTTCGCAGCTGACCTTGAGACCGAAGTCGATCGTCCGCTCGGTAACTTATTGATGGAAGGGACACTCGAGTCCTCAAACGTCGATTTGACGAAAGAGATGACGGATATGACCATTACGCAGCGTGCCTATCAAATGAACTCTCGTGCCCTTTCGATGAGTGATCAGATGATGGGACTTGTCACAGCATTACGACCATAAAGCTTTACCGCTTCTCCGTGTGAGAGGCGGTTTTTGTATAACTACTATATGAAAGGGAGGACAGACAGATGCGAATCGTAGTCGCCATGGATTCATTCAAAGGCTCGCTATCTAGCATGGAAGCGAATCAAGCAGTACGTCGTGCGTTAGAAGGGCATGACGTCATCGTCATCCCGATTTCGGATGGAGGGGAAGGATTTCTCGATGCGTGGCTTGCGACACACGTGGATGCGGCGGTGGTAGAAGAACCTGTTCAGTGTCTGGATGGGACAAGGCGAATCGCTCGGTTTGGGTTCGAGCCGTCGACAAAACAGGCGGTCATTGAAGTAGCGGAAACGACTGGATTGACCCTCCTCACGCACGTCGATCCGTGGCGCTATAGTTCGATTGGGGTCGGAGAACAGATCATCCAAGCGCTAGATTATGGTGCGACTTGTATCACCGTCGGACTTGGCGGGAGCGGGACAATCGATGGTGGGAAAGGGATGCTTGAAGCGCTAGGCGCTCGTTTCCTAAATGTGAACGGTACTGTATTACCGTCAATTCCGCATCAGCTTGCGGACATCGTATCCATCGATTGGTCTGGGCTCGATCGGAGAGTGCGCGACGTTGAATGGAGGATGGCCTCTGATGTCCATAACCCGTTGACGGGAGAACGAGGGGCAGCGCATGTGTTCGGCCCTCAAAAAGGGTTGGCGACGGATGACGTGGTGCGTTATGATCAGTTCCTCGACGTTTACGCAAGTTGTTTTGATCAGGACATGAGGACATTTGACGGAGCCGGAGCGGCAGGCGGCATCGGATTTGCACTCTTGCAGCTTGGGGCGACCTATGTGAGTGGCATCGAAGAAGTCGTTCGTTGGTCAAGGTTCGAAGAGCACGTGAAGGGAGCAGATTGGCTCATCACGGGAGAGGGGAAGTTTGATGCACAAAGTTTAGAGGGGAAGGCACCTTATGGATTGGCGCGTCTTGCCCACACATACGGTGTACCGACGCTCGTGTTCGCCGGACAATCTGACTTGACCGCTCATGTGGAGTCTGGGATTGTCGCCGTCTTTCCGATCGTGTCACGCATCATGACACTAGAAGAAGCGATTTGGGAAGCCGCCCCGTTACTGACAAATGCGGTCCAACGGGTTCGCCATGTTATCGAAAAAGCGCTTTGACGATCGTCAAAGCGCTTTTTGCTTGTTACGGACGTTCTTTTAATAAGTCACGAATCTCAGTCAACAACTGCTCTTCTTTCGTAGGAGCCGGGGCAACGGCCTCTTCGACTTCCTTCTCACGTTGGAGACGGTTGATGAGCTTTACAATAAGGAAGAGTGCGAAAGCGATCAAGATGAAGGATACAATCTGTTGAATGAAGTTCCCGTATAAGACGTCCACTCCAAGCACACTCGCTTTTAAGTTAGAGAAATCGATTCCTCCGATAATGATTCCGAGAAGCGGCATAAAGATATCGTTGACGAGCGAGTTCACGATGGCCGTGAACGCCGCACCGAGTACGACGGCGATAGCGAGATCGATGACGTTCCCGCGCATCGCGAACTTTTTAAATTCTTTTAACATAAATGAACCTCCTGACGTTGAATAGCATAAGCGTAGCATATTTTGGCGAAAGACAGAAAATCGTTCAGCTTCTGTCAGGGAAGGATGCTTGTTCGACATTTGTGCATAGGGTAAACTAAAAAGGTAGCAATTTACGCATTTTAATACCAGGTACTAATATGATATAATCATTTTAGCTGAAAGGATGGTTGGACGTGGCGAACGATGAACAAACGAGTTCGGAAGAACAAAAAGGTTCACCAGAACAAGAGACGAAGCAGAAACAGCGATCACGATTGTCGAATCATCGTCGATTCCCGATTTTACTGCGTGTACTTGTCGTTTTGGTGTTGGCGATCGCGATGCTCGCCCTCGGAGCGATCATTGGATATAGCGTCATTGGCGGAGGCGACTGGAAAGATGTGTTTGACATCGAGACGTGGCGCCATATCACCGATTTTTGGCTAACCTCTTAAAGGCGGTGGATGGATGTATACAATTGAGCAAATTAAAGAAGTAATCCCACACAGATACCCGTTTCTGTTAATTGATCGAATTCTCGAAGTCGAGGAAAAGAAACGTGCTGTCGGATTAAAAAATGTCACGGCGAACGAAGAGTTCTTTAACGGGCATTTCCCAGACTATAACGTCATGCCAGGCGTCTTAATTGTTGAGGCACTCGCACAAGTCGGTGCTTTCGCGATGTTGAAAGACGAATCGAATCGAGGCAAGCTCGCCTTTTTCGCAGGGATTGACAACTGTCGTTTCAAACGACAAGTCGTCCCGGGTGATCAGCTTCGCCTTGAGGTAGAAATCATGAAAATTCGTGGGCCAATCGGTAAAGGACGTGCCGTGGCCACGGTCGATGGAGAAGTTGCTTGTGAAGCAGAACTCACTTTCGCCTTGAAGTAAGGAGAAATGGGATGCGTGCTTTAGTAATTGTTTTACTAGTAGGCTTAATGACGATTGTGGGCTGTCAGCAACTGCAAACAGAAGAGTCGAACGAAGAGAACATTGTGTACGAACAGGACGTGAATGAGGCGATGATTGAGAAGCGTGCGGGTCAATCTGATGCGATTGCCGTTTCGCTCGAGCGGACGAACAATACGACGATGCTCTTCACAATTCGTATGCTTGAAAATCGGCGCCTCGACCCGACGACAGTCATGAGTTATGAGGTCGACGGTGAGCGGATTGCCATTCCGTTCGGCGAACTGATTGCAGAACGGGAAGAAGACATTCGAACGTATGAATATCAGACCGATGTTAACCCTGATCTTTTCGTGTCGGATACACTTCCGCTCTTTCATTTAGTGGAGGAAGGCGAGACGGAAGTCACGATTCCGCTCGAAGTCGTCGATTCGACAAACCTTGAATAAAAACAGACGATTTTGTCGAAAATCGTCTGTTTTTTTGTTGAGATTGATTCATTTTGTCCGATACAAAGAGTAAGGACAGAATGGAGGAAATCGAGATGAAACAGAAATCACAGTCGTTACAGACACGCATTTTAGCAGCGATGCTAGTCTTCGTCACCTTGCTCATCGTTTCGTTCGGGGCGGTGCAGTACTTCAGTACGAAGCATTCCGTACTCAGCACGTTGCATGCGACGATGATTGAAGACGGTGAACGGATTAGCGAGACGTTAGATGCGGATACATATGCGTCTTTCATGGCTAATCCGTCAAAAAACGAGCAGTATGAACAGTTGCGAGAATATCTCGATACATATCGCCAACAAATCGGGGCCATGTATGTGTACACGATTGCTACGGCGGGCGAAGAAGTTCAAATTATCGTCGATGGCTTGAGTCAGGCGGATGCGGCCGAGATCGGCACACCGACTACGGCGATGACATATGAAGGGGCAATGGATGCGTTTGAAGGTGAGACCGTCACAACAAACGTCATTGATGACCCGGAATACGGGAAGTATGTGACGGTACTCGTTCCAATCAAACGAGGTAGTGAGGTCATCGGAGTACTCGGGATTGATAAAGCAGCAACAGAAGTCGAGGCAATCACGGGAGATGTGTTAACCGAAAGCTTGCCGCCAATCCTAATCGGACTTCTCGTCTTACTCGTCGTTGCAGCCGTCATTATTTGGCGGTACCTTGGCTGGAAGTTACGACCGCTCCAAGCACTAGAGCGCGTCGCGACATCGATTGCAGAAGGAGACTTGGCGACGGCATCGAAGGATGTAGAGAAGATTCAATTGAAATCGAATGATGAGATCAAGCGTCTGACGGTATCAATGGATAAGATGACCCATATGTTGAAAGACCTCATCTCTGGTATCCAAACGTCGGCGCAGACGGTCCGGGATGAGAGCGGGAATGTCTCGAGCATCTCGGAAGAAGTGAATGACGCGTCTCGTCAAATCGCCTATACGATGGAAGAGATTGCGAGCGGTGTCGAAAATCAAAGTGTGTTGACGATGCGTCTGTATGGTCATATGAATGAATTCTCGACACTCGTCGAGCAAACGACGTCAGACGGAGATCAAGTGAGCGAACAAGCAGAAGTCGTCAGTCGGGTGACGATGGATGGGCTGCGCTATATGGAGAGCGCGGTCAGTCAGATGACACACATCCATGAACAAGTGAAGACGTCGCAAGGACAAGTTCGTGATTTTGAACAACAAGCGGATGAAGTGACGGAGCTCGTCACGATGATTCGTCAAATCTCACAACAGACGAATTTACTCGCATTGAACGCAGCCATCGAAGCGGCACGTGCGGGTGAGCATGGGAAAGGGTTTGCGGTCGTCGCCTCGGAGATTCGGAAGTTGTCGGACAGTGTCGCAGAATCCGTCAGTGAGATTTCGGAAATTGTCGGAAGCGTCAAACAAAATTCGATTGCACTCGGTCAGACGTTCACGGAAAGCATGACGGCAGCCGAGGAAGGAAAAGAAACGCTCGAATCGACGAAGCGTGCCTTCACGGAAATCGAACAGAGTGTCCGGCATATGCAACAGTTAACGAATTCGATGCGTGGGCAACTCGATCGGGTGAAGACGAACCAAGACCATATCCAACACGGTCTATCCGAGATTGCTTCTATCTCTGAAGAGAGCACGGCTGGAAACGAGGAAGTGGCCGCTTCAACAGAACAGATGTCAGCGACGAGTGAGACGATGAACCGTCTCGTCAAGGACTTGTCGACGACAGCCGAATCGATGCAACAGATGAGCCGACAGTTCAAGTTGTAAGCAGTCTCACATCAGACAGACCTCTCTCGTGTCCGTTATAATGGGCGCAAGGGAGGTTTTTTCATGCAACAATTCTCTAGTGAACTGACACAATTTCGCGGAAGTCATTATGACTTCGGGCGATTTCAAGGAAAATATATAAAACGAAGTCAACTGCTCGAGAATCGGACGGACCAGTGGAAACTACGCGTTCCCCGTTTTGAGATTGACGCGACAGAGGCGAAGGCTGCCTTCGACGCAGTTGCTCCGCAGATTTGGGAAGAGTTGATTGGGCTTCAAGACGAGCTTAAACTGTCCCTCAATGATACGTTGCTCCATTTCGGACATTTCCGCGTCAATAATCCGATTAGCGGCTGCTCGATTCTGACCGGGGATAATTTCCTCGTCCGGAACTATGACTATCATCCGATGACCTATGACGGGCGCTACAACGTCTTTCAACCAGATGATGGATATGCCGTCATCGGACCGGTGTCTCGTGTCACGGGCCGCATGGATGGGATGAATGAAAAAGGTCTCGCGATGGGATACAACTTCATCAATCGTCGTCGACCGGGGGACGGGTTCGTCTGTCAAATGATTGGACGCATCATTCTTGAGACGTGTGCGACGGTAGAAGAAGCAGTCGATTTATTAAAAGAGATTCCGCATCGTGGCTCCTTCACGTACGTCGTCCACGACAAGTCGTCGAAGACACGCGTGATCGAGGCGACACCGCGGGATATTCAAGTGCGAGAGTCGAATATATGTACAAACCATTTCGAACTGTTGCAACACGAGAATCGTTACCATCTTGATGATTCCACCCGTCGCATGATGGAAATCAAAGTGGTGCAACATTTGATTCAAGACGCGGAGAGCGCGTTTCGTCTCATGAACGATACCGACAAGGGCGTCTTCTCGGAACTGTACAAGAGCTGGGCGGGAACGATTCATACGGCTGCGTATTTCCCAGAAACGCTCGAGACATGGTTCGCGCTCGGTGGAGACCGCGATCCGGTCATCTTTGATTTCCAAAAATGGCTCGATGGGGAAGACTTTGACTTGCACGCACTTGACGGTGAACTCGCGACCGATATCGAGTTTGCGAATACGGTCCAACTTTGGCGCTGACGTTTGTCAGTGCTTTTTTTGTAGAAACGGGAATACACATAACAGGAGGGATTAAAGATGAAACGATTTGGTATCATACTCATTATGCTCACACTCGTTACACTACTCGGTGGGTGTGTGCCTGGCGACGGGACGTATACGACGGACCCGGCAGGCTTTTTCTGGGGCATCTGGCACGGATGGATTGCACCGATCTCACTCATTTTAGGGTTATTCAATGACACGTATCGGGTGTACGAAGTGAACAATACTGGCTGGTTTTATGATTTAGGATTTTACATCGCTGTCATCAGTGGATTTGGAGGATTGACGTTGACACGGAAGAGTCGGGGATGATCTTGAGTGGCCCAGCGAGGTCACTCTTTTTTAAAATCTTTTTTACCGTAAACGCTTGCATTAAAATATTTTTCATATTATGATTCAGGTGAAAATGATTTTAAGGAGGATTTATTCATGTCACGTCTCTTTGAACGAGCGCAACAATTCGGGAAATCGTTCATGTTGCCAATCGCTGTCTTACCGGCAGCCGGACTATTGTTAGGGATTGGGGGCGCCTTGTCTAACCCAAATACGGTACAAGCGTATCCGTTTCTCGACATCGACTGGTTGCAACATCTATTCACGATTATGGCGGCCGCGGGTTCGATTGTATTTGCGAACTTGGCAGTATTGTTTGCTATCGGTGTTGCTGTCGGACTTGCGAAGTCTGATAAAGGCACGGCCGGTTTGGCAGCAATGCTTGGTTATTTGATTATGAATGCGACCATCAACGCGATGCTGCAAATTACCGGAGAGTTGATGGAAACGAACTTAGCGAGTGCGGGTCAAGGGATGGCACTCGGGATTCAAACACTTGAAACCGGTGTGTTCGGCGGGATATTGATTGGGATTGTCACGGCACTCTTGCATAACCGCTATAATAAGCAAGTCTTACCACAATTTCTCGGCTTCTTCAGCGGATCACGATTTGTACCGATTATCACATCGTTCGTCGCGATAGGTGTCGGGATTGGACTCTATTTTATTTGGCCGACGGTGCAGAATGGAATTTTCTCACTAGGTGGTCTCGTTGAGAAAACTGGTTACATTGGAACATTCATCTATGGGTTTGTCCTACGGATGCTCGGCCCATTCGGGTTGCACCACATCTTCTACATTCCGTTTTGGACGACCGGGCTCGGGGGCTCGATGGTTATCGACGGTACATTGATTGAAGGGACACAAAAGATTTTCTTCGCGCAATTGGCTGATCCAAATACGAGCCAATTTTATGAAGGGACGGCGCGCTTTATGTCTGGTCGATTCATCACGATGATGTTCGGTCTTCTTGGCGCAGCGCTCGCGATGTATCACTGTGCTAAACCAGAGCAAAAGAAAGTCGTATTTGGACTTTTGTTCTCTGCTGCACTTACGTCGTTCTTGACAGGAATCACAGAACCGCTCGAATTCGCGTTCTTGTTCGTAGCACCTGTTCTCTATTTGGTCCATGCCATCTTTGATGGTCTGGCCTTTATGATGGCTCACATCTTCGAGATTACGATTGGTCAAACGTTCTCGGGAGGGTTCATCGACTTTATCTTATTCGGGGTTTTACAAGGGAATGACAAGACGAACTGGATGCTCGTACCGGTCATCGGTGCCTTTTGGTTCTTGCTCTACTACGTAACGTTCCGTTTCCTCATCACGAAGTTCAACTTCATGACACCAGGACGCTCAGATGAAACAGCTAAAACAGCAGACATTGCGGCGTCTGATCGTTCAACAGCCATCATTGCGGCACTAGGTGGCGATGCAAATATTGAAACGGTCGACTGTTGTGCGACACGCCTTCGCGTTACCGTCAACGACAATCAACATGTCCGTGAAGATTTGTTAAAAGAGACGGGCGCTCACGGGGTAGTTCAAAAAGGGAATGGAATTCAGGTAATCTACGGTCCTTCTGTTACAATTATTAAGAATGAAGTCCAAGAGGCGTTAGGCCGGGGCGAATAACGAATGTGTTGGAGGGAAGAATCGTGTGGGAGCAAATGAAACACGTGTATTCAGAAATGACAGACAGTGAGAGAAAGATTGCGGACTATCTCATGGCAAACATGAAAGAGGCCATCGAGATGAACATTACCGATCTGGCAAACGCAATCGCGACTTCTCCAGGAACAATCACGCGATTTTGTAAGAAAATCGGCGTAGGAAGCTATAGCTCACTGAAGCTCATGATGCAAAAGACGTTAACGGAAACGAATTTGCCCCAAACGACTTCACTGGAACCGATGCAGAGGTCGTATATTGAATTGATTCAAACGACCGCTCATTTGATTGATCAGGACGAATTGATTGCTATTTGTAAGGAAATTGTTTCGAGCCGTTCCGTTCATTTGTATGGGTTGGGCAACGCCGGTCTCGTTGCACAAGAGATGGAATATCGATTGAGACGGATGGGCTTACTGGCGACTACGGCGTTTGATAGTCACAGCATGGTCATGGACGCTTCGATTGTCACATCAGAAGATGTAGTCATTGCGTTCTCGAACAGTGGAGAAAGTCGAGAAGTCGTCCAAGCCGTTCAACTTGCAAAAGAATCAGGCTGTACGACAGTGGCGTTCGTCGGATACCAGCATTCACCACTCGCTGAGCTTGTTGACTATCGTTTGTTGACCGCCGGTGCGTCAGGAGAGGCATTCTTAATTAATACCCAACTCCCGCTTCTGTTTACGGCAGATGCGGTGACGAAAACATTGATGGAGACGAATGAAGCATTAAAAGCGCACTATATGCGAACGCTTAAAGCGCTTGATCGTTTAAAAGAAAGAAGTGAGTAATCAGTATGACAACATTACCGACTGGATTGATTGTTTCGTGCCAGGCTTTAGAAGGTGAACCACTCCATAGTGAGTTCATTATGGGACGGATGGCCATTGCGGCCGTTCAAGGGGGCGCCAAAGGAATTCGGGCCAATTCAGCGAAAGATATTCAAGAGATTAAACAACAGGTTTCGGTTCCGATTATCGGAATCGTCAAACGGGATTATGAAGACAGTGACGTCTTCATCACTGCAACGATGAAAGAAATCGAGGAGTTGACTGAAGTCGGCGTGGATGTAATCGCCCTCGATGCGACAAAACGCCTCCGACCGAATGGGATGACACTTCAAGAGTTGGTGCATGCCATCCGCTCGATTTATCCGAATCAATTGTTGATGGCTGATTGCGCGACCCTCGAGGACTGCATTGAGGCAGATCGCCTTGGTTTCGACTATATCTCGACAACTTTGCACGGGTATACAGACGAAACGAAAGGATCTCTCCTCTATCACGATGATTTCAAATTTTTAAAAGATGTGTTAGATCATGTGTCTCGACCAGTTGTTGCAGAAGGAAATATTTTGACACCTGAGATGGCGAAGCGTTGTATGGACTTAGGAGCGCATGCTGTCGTCGTTGGTGGTGCAATTACACGTCCACATCAAATTACCGCACGGTTTGATGCCGCACTTGCTGCTAATGTGAAGAGTTCGTTGTAAGCTCTTTGGAGCGATTTATAGAGACTTTCGATTGATTTACACCTCAATTGAAAGTTTAAAAAAGAGTATATTGCCAGCACACAGTTTGAAAAGCATATGACAAATGATGGAGCGGTCTAGATTTCAGATATCTAGATCGCTTTTTCACACTGTATTTGAGTAAAGGATACAACATGAATAGCATAATCCGTCACAACACCGTCATAACAAAAACATAAAAAATAGAGAGGAGTAGCTAAAAAAAATATAAAGCGTGCTAATCTTTTTTATAGGGTGGTGAAAGCAATGAAACATATCCGTCGTATGCGTGAAACATTTCGAGGAAGACTGTTATTTGATTTTATATTACTCATTATTGTCTCAGGTTTCTTTTCTCTATTAATCTATTTATTCGATACTGTACAAGGGGTGAAGGAAGAATTCATTCAACAAGAAGTGGCTACGAAACAAATGCAGTCGATTGTATACGATTATATTGAGCAAAGTAAACAGATGATACAAACGACTGCAGACAATATCGAAACCCTTCGTTCGACAGGTTCGTTTGTAACTGTTGAACAAGAGATGATTGATCATATCAAAACGCATAACTCACGTTTTGAAAATTTATATATCGCTGATGAGAGTGGACGTACCATCGCTTTTTCACCCAGAGTGAATGAGGACGGACAGTCGAATCTCGGACTTGATTTTAGTAATCGTTTTTACTTCAAACAACTCCAAATGACGAGAGACACCTATGTCTCTCACGTATTCCAAGGACGCGGAGGTAGCCAAAAACCTTTGATTGTCATTGCGACACCGATATTCTCCGAAGGCGATGATATGTCGGGTTACATATTAGGTGCCTTAAGTTTAGAAGGGATTGGAGAGACCTTGATTGCCAACAACTTTAATCAAGAACAATTCCCGGTAGTCGTAGATGATCGAAATCAGATTGTGTTCCATCCAAACACATACCCATCCAATGAAGTGAAAGCGGTTACGATGAATCCGGATGAGCGTGGAGAGCAAGTATGGGGAAACGTTTGGCGAGTTTTTGATGAAGAAAAACAGCAGTCTCAATTTGTCACATATGAGGTGGTGCCCGAATATGGATGGACAGTTTGGATTGCTCGTCCGGTGGAAAGTGTACTAGCTTCCGTTATAAAAACAATTATTCCCAACACATTGTTATTTCTAATGATTGCGACCATTATGTTTATTCTAGGCTCTATACTTTCCCGTAAACTAAATCGCTCGCTTGCGGATTTTGTGAATCAAACCGAACTGCTCGTTGAACACAATGAACCATCTCACGTCGTAAACCACTTGCAATCGATTCGTGCACCGAAAGAAATCATTGAATTGGCTAAACGTTTTGAACATATGGCCGAACATGTTCGGGAAAGCCAAGAAAATTTACGTCAATTGAATGAGGCATTAGAAGAAAAGGTATCCCGCCGAACAAAAGAATTAGAACGAAACAACTTAGAGTTAAAGGCGCTTAATCAATTTATGACATCGTTTCGTCATGCGCCGAACATCATTTCGCTTGTACAAAGCACGTTACAAGAGATGGCATCCATTTTGCCATATCCTTTGTTTGTCTCCTTGCCGAATCAAGTCATTTCAAAAGACGCAATCTTATCACAAGAGAGCCTATGTGAATTTTTAGATGCACAGCAAAAAGGTTATCGGTTTTATAAGAACCATTTATATTTTGGAGGACGTGCAGATGGAATGTTGTTAGTCGGTTTAACAGCCAATCAAACCATCTCCAAACGAGAAGAGATTTTCTTACACACACTTAGTGATGCCTTTTCCATCCTTCTCGATAATAAAGTGTTGGTCGATGAGACAACAAAACAGAATGCCTTATGGAATGCGACGTTGAGTAGTATGTCTGAAGGTGTAATCGTGATGAATGAAGGTGGAGAAATTGAGTATGTGAATCGCTTCATGGAGCTGAATTTCGAGTTATCTCAATCCGATCAAGTGGAGGATTGGAATACGGTTATGAAACTCTATGGAGATGAGAAAGATATCTATAGATTATTTATTGACGATCAAATCTTCCACGTACAACCGTTTTCTGTGATTGGTTCATCCGACACTGTCGGACAAGGGTACATCGTGCGTGACGTCACCCGTGAAGTAGAAATCGATCAATTAAAGGATAATTTAATTTCACTAGCATCTCATGAATTTAAAACACCGCTCACAAACATTCGTGGAAGCGTTGAAACGTTGATGAGGAAAGATGTCTCATGGGACAGCTCATTCCGAACTGAATTGTTACAAGGGATTCAAGAAGATGCACAGCGAATTCGTCAACTCATTGATGACTGGTTAGACATTACTAAAATCGAATCTGGAAACTTTCCTGTAGAACTGGAAGCGGTCTTGTTCATCCCTTATGTAAAAGCAGTCATAAAAGAGCTCCAAATTGAAGAATATACGACGTACGAATGGAATGGACCAACCGTAGTCGAAGTCGATTTTAATCGATTTCGGCAAGTACTCGTCAATTTATTGACGAATGCGGTTCGATACAGTGACGGCTCACCCAAGATTCGGATTCGGACAGAAGAGACGAACGAGTCGTGGCAACTCGTCATTGAAGATCAAGGGATTGGTATTCGTCACGATCATGTAAATCGGATTTTTGATCGCTTTTATCAAGTAGAAATGAAATCAACGAGACGAAAAGGCGGGACGGGTCTCGGGTTAGCAATCTGTAAAGGAATCATCGAAGCCCATGGTGGAGACATTCGAGTCGAGAGTGAGTTAGGTCGTGGGACTCGATTCTTTCTAACAATGCCAAAAGGGGAGGAATAAGCAATGACGACAATTGCCATAGTTGAAGATGAAAAGAAAATCGCACGTTTTGTGGCAGCAAATTTAATTTCGCTTGGATATGAAGTGAAACAATATATCGACGGTAGTCAGTTTTTAGAGGAAATTGAACGGAATCAGTTTGATTTGGTTTTACTCGATATTATGATGCCTCGAATGGACGGGTTCGAAGTGCTACGTCGTCTACGGACAGTGTCGGATATCCCTGTTATTTTGTTGACAGCTCGAAGTCAGTCCAAAGATAAAGTAGATGGATTGAACTTAGGGGCAGATGACTATTTGACCAAACCATTTGCACTTGAAGAATTGTTTGCACGAGTCAAAGCAGTGCTCAGGAGATCAGTTGCCGATGAAGTACTGGAAACGACTGTTCAGATTAAAGGTGTCGAGGTAGATCGTTTACGGAATAGAGTGTTTCATCAAGGGGAAGAAGTCAAGTTGACTCAAAATGAATTCTCCTTATTATCCGAATTGGTCAAGCATCTAGATCAAGTCGTTCAACATCGTGAGCTCTTGCAGTCGGTATGGGGACCTGAATACGGAGAAGAGGTCGAATACTTACGAGTGACTATCGGTCGAATCCGAAAAAAATTAAAAGCTGCCGGCGCCACAGAGGCGGCGGATCAATTAAAGACGTATCCTGGTATCGGCTACGCCTTACTTTCCTAAGCGCCTTCGGGCGTTTTTTTTATGGAATTGTTACGAAGACACCCTGTCTCTTTATGCGTTTCTTACGGGGTGAGACGTAAAGTATACATGTAAGCGATACCAAAAATAGAAAGGAAGTAACCCCATGAGTACATCCCCAGTTTCTCAACCCGTCTTGCAACCTAAGCGAGAACGAATCCCGTATTGGTGGAAAGTCGTCGCGGTCTTTTTCCTAGGCTGGATGTTTATGTATGCGGACCGGACCATCCTCAATCCGGTCATGCCGAACTTGGCTCAAGAGTTCGGGTTGAACAATGCTCAGCTCGGTTTGATTAACAGTGTCTTTTTCCTCACGTACGCCATCGCCCAAATTCCTTCTGGATCACTTGGCGATAAGTTTGGACGAAAACGCATTTTAGTGCCAGGCTTTATTCTTTTCGGATTATTTACCGGAATTACCGGACTTGCTACAACCTTTCTCTTGTTCATGATTGCCCGAGCAATCACAGGACTTGGTGAAGGAACGTATTACGGTCCGCAATATGCCTTATCATCTGAAGCCATTCCAAAGCAATTTTTGACGATTGGAACAGCCATTATCAACAGCGGTATGGCGCTCGGTATCTCGCTCGGTTACATTTCATCAAGTTATTTGACACTCGAACTTGGAATGAGTTGGCGTACCCCGTTTTACTTCATGACAATCCCGACAATTTTAACCGGGATTTTGATTTGGTTTGTCGTCAAAGAAAAACGCCCAGAACGTGTGGAGGCAACAGCTGAAAAATCAGATTTCTCCATCATGAGTTTGTTTAAAAACCGAAATTTATTAGCGACGTTCATCATGGTATTTTGTTCACTCTATGGCTTCTTTATGATCCTCACGTGGTTACCACAGTACTTGCAAGTCGAACGTGGGTTCCAAGGAAGTGACGTTGGATTTATCTCTTCTCTCGTTCCATGGGCTTCTATCCCAGGCGCATTGTTGATTGGATACCTGTCAGACAAGATGGGCAAGAAAAAGCCACTTGTCTTCATACTCGTCCCTCTATCGATTGCTTCGATCTTCGCTGTCGTATTCGTGGAAAGTACACCGCTCTTATTTGCGGCGCTCATCTTATACGGATTGACTGGAAAGTTAGCTCTTGATCCAGTTCTCCTTTCATTCGTAGCGAATAATGCACCAAAAAAAGTATATGGAACGGTGTTTGGTGTCTATAACTTTGTCGGAATGACTTCATCGATTCTTGCACCGTACATCACCGGTTATTTGGTCGATCAATCAGGATCGATGCAAACAGGCTTTTATTTGGCAGCAGTTCTTCTCGTCATCGGGATGATAGCCATGTTGTTCACAAAAGAAACCGTCAAACCGACGGAAGCGTAAGGAGAGAAACGTATGTTAACCACAATCATTCAAGAAAACACATACCAAGATTCGGTGACACTCATGGTGTTGTCAAATCATGTCTCGAGTCTTGAAGGAATCAATAAAGTCTCAATCATGATGGGAACGCCAGCGAACCTTGATATTTTTAAAAGTACAGGTTTTTACACAAGCGAATTAGAAACAGCAACACCGCAGGATATGTGCATCGTTGTAGATTCAGAAACAGATCAGACAGAGCGACTATTGACCGCCATTCACGACTTCTTGAACAATCAAACGAAACAAGATTCAGGAGATAAACAAGAAGCTCGTTCTTGGAAAGGAGCTTTGGAAGAGTTACCCGATGCGAACTTGGCTTTATTGTCGATTCCTGGACAATACGTTGAATATGAGGCGAGAAAGGCGCTCAATCAAGGACTGAATGTTCATATTTTCAGTGACAATGTTCCCGTTGAAGTCGAACGCGAATTAAAACAATATGCTGATCAGAATGGATTATTAGTCATGGGTCCAGACTGTGGGACTGCCTCACTCGCTGGAATTCCTCTGGCGTTCACGAACGTCGTTCAAACAGGACGTGTTGGTATTGTAGGTGCTTCCGGAACAGGGATTCAAGAAGTGGCGACGTTGATTGATCGTCTCGGTGGTGGTGTATCGCATGCCATTGGAACGGGAGGACGTGACTTGTCTACGGAGATTGGTGGAATTTCGATGAAAGCAGGTATACGAGCTCTTGAACAGGATGCATCGACAGATACGATTGTCGTGATTTCAAAACCACCTGCTAAGGAAGTACGAGAAGAAATTGAACAGCTCCTTCAACAGGTGACAAAACCGATCGTGGCTTTCTTTGTCGGTGAACATGGTCTCGCACCAAGACATCACGTCATTTACGCAGATACATCAGAAGAAGCGGCATTATTGGCGCTCGGTAAGTCGACAACTGAACAGAAACGAATGGAACAGGTCTCGAGGGAAGCGACACGGATCGTCGGATTGTTCTCGGGCGGAACGTTAGCTGCGGAAACTGCCGATTTGCTTGCGCTCTCGTTTGGTGTAGAGGCAGACAGAGAACATCGTGACGGATTCTCATTCGATTATGAAGGAAATGTCGTCATCGATTTAGGTGATGACGTCTATACCCAGGGTAAACCGCACCCGATGATTGATCCGTCGACACGTATTGATTTTATTAATCGTTACTGTGATACGGACGACTCGATTGTACTGCTATTAGATAATGTTCTCGGATACGGTTCTCATGAAAACATGGCTGGCGCATTGCTTCCGACGTTACAAGCACTACAGACGTCACGACCAAACGTTCATGTCATCGTCAACGTATGTGGTACCGAGCAAGATCCACAACGTTATAGTGCTCAAAAACAACTTTTTGAATCAGCGGGTATCTTCGTCGCCGAGAGTAATGTCGCAGCTGTTGAATATGCCCTTCATATGATTGGACAACCTGTACCAAAATTCGAGGAGAAAACAATGCCGTCGGTTGAACGGAACACACCCCAAGTAGAGTCGTCGGACGCCATTCAACAATTATTATGTGCACCTAAAGTGATTAATTTAGGACTTCGCTCATTCGCAGACGCAGTAACGAATGAGGGAGGACAAAGTGTGCAATACAACTGGCAACCGACTGCAGGCGGAAAACTACATCTTCAGCGCTTACTCGCGCTCATGTCTTGAGGAGGAAAACAAATGAGTATCGGAGCTATGATTCAAGAAGCAAATGAAAAAGTCGTACAAACCATTCTGAATGGACAGCCATTTTTGACGGATGTCGTTCCGGCCCACACGGTCATTCCGATTTTAAAAGATAAAGTACTGTTACACGCCGGTCCACCGATTGCCTATCACGAGATGACGGGACCAATGAAAGGTGCAGCGATCGGGGCAGTCATATTCGAACAATGGACAGACGATTATGAGGAAGCGGAACAGATGCTCGAGCGTGGTGAAGTGACATTTACCCCTTGCCATCATGTCAATGCTGTCGGTCCGATGGGGGGGATTACATCGGGACACATGCCGGTGCTCGTCGTTGAAAACCGTAATGGTAGCGCCAAAGCGTATTGCACGATGAATGAAGGAATCGGTAAAGTGATGCGTTTTGGTGCGAACGATGCTGAGGTCATTTCACGTTTACACTGGATGAAAGACGTACTCGGTCCAGTTCTTTCAAAAACGTTAAAAGAAACAGGTGAAGGTGTTAATTTAAACGTCATCATCTCAAAAGCGATCACGATGGGTGATGAGTTCCATCAACGGAATATTGCAGCTTCTGTTCTCTTATTGAAAGAGTTAGCGCCTTATTTAATGCTTGCAGATATTGATGATACGGAGCGGCGAGATGTTTTACAGTTCCTCGCGGACACCGATCAATTTTTCTTGAACGTGATGATGGCGACATGTAAAGCCGTGCTAGATGAGGCGCGTCAGCATGAGGAAGGCACGATTGTGACGGCGATGACGCGAAATGGAAAAGAGTTCGGTATTCGCATCAGTGGGATGGGGGACAAGTGGTTTACAGCTCCGGTGAATACACCAGAAGGTCTCTTCTTTACAGGATATAGCCAAGACGATGCCAACCCAGATATCGGAGATAGTGCGATTACCGAAACGTATGGTGTCGGGGGAATGGCGATGGTAGCCGCGCCAGGTGTCACTCGTTTCTTAGGTCGTGCAGGCGCAAGTGAGGCTCAATCAATTAGTGAAGAGATGATTGAAATTTGCGATCGGCACAATTCAAACTTAAGCATTCCATCTTGGGACTTCCAAGGATCTTGCGTAGGAATCGATATTCGAAAAGTTGTGGAAACTGGAATCACACCAATCATCAATACAGGCATTGCGCATAAAAAACCAGGAATCGGACAAGTTGGTGCAGGTACCGTGCGAGCGCCGCTCGCTTGCTTCGAAAAGGCGCTTGAAGCATATGCTGAAAAACTAGGATTGGTTCAGCACGCATGATTCAAATTGGGGCGGTATACAGCTCGTATGCTGCCTCTCTCCTTCATGATGCATTCCATCCTCTTCAAGTCGAAGCCGTTTTTCAAACTGGCTACAATGTTCGGGCAGGCGCAAACCTGCTCTATATTGGAACGACAAAGAATGGTTACGCGCCATTTGGTATTCATATGAAGACGGTGGATCAATTGAAATGGAGAGTAGGCGATTGTTTACTAGTTGGGACGGGAGCGACCATCCATCATATTTCGACTGGTGTGACAGTTTATCCGAATCAAGTGATGAGAATGAAAGTAGAGCGAATTAAGCCTAATCCTGTTCAACTCACAAGAAATATCGAAGAGATGAATCAATCTCTAAAGAAACTTGGACACGATTGGAGTCGAGCTTATCGAGAAAAAGAACAGCCGTTATATGATTATTTGTCGAACATTGGTCAGGAAAAAGGGAAGCAATTGATCGGTTACGGAAAAGGGTTAACCCCGAGTGGTGACGATGTAATCGTTGGCTATATGGCAGCATGTGAAGTGTTAGGGCGACCGATGGGATGGCAGGTGGATTATGTATCAAGCGCCAAATATCGAACGACCCGAAGTTCAGTCGCTTATTATGAAGCAGCATTACGGGGGGAATACACGAACGAACTGAACCGACTGATCACGGCACTTTTAACACAATCACCTTCTGACTGGCAGAGCGACTGGGAACGACTGATTGAGTTTGGTAGCTCATCAGGCCAAGATACGGCATTGGGAATCTATTTAGCATTGACACATGAAATGGAGGACATGGTTAGATGAAAAAACGAATTGTGATTGCCCTTGGCGGAAATGCCATTTTAACAGATGATGGCTCTGCGACCGCTCAACGCGAAGCGATTACTGAAACGGTACGTCACATTGCTGATTTAATCGAAGAAGGACATGAAGTTGTTTTGAGTCATGGGAATGGACCACAAATCGGTGCAATACTGATTCAACAACAAATCGCAGACTCGGAAAAAACACCGGCGATGGACTTAGGGACATGTGGAGCCATGACTCAAGGGATGATTGGTTACTGGTTCCAACAGTTACTGAGAAATGAGTTATCTCGTCGTGGAATGGAGCGTCAAGTCGTCACGATGATCACCCAGTCAGAGGTCGATGCTTCAGATCGAGCATTTACCGAACCAACCAAACCAATTGGTCCTTTCTATACGGAAATGGAAGCCTCGCATATGCGAGCTCAAGGTGAGATGATGGTTGAAGATGCAGGGAGAGGATATAGAAAAGTTGTAGCAAGTCCAAAACCAATTCAAATCGTAGAAGCCCCAGTCATTCAAGATTTGCTTCGTGCCGGTCATCTTGTCATTGCCGCTGGCGGTGGTGGAGTTCCTGTCGTTCGAGAGCAATACACGCTACATGGAGTGGACGCTGTCATCGATAAAGATTTTGCGGCAGCTCAGTTGGCCCAATCAATCCAAGCGACACATCTTATGATTGTAACGGGTGTGCCTAACGTATGTCTTCACTTCAACCAACCTAACGAGGAAAAATTAGAAGAAGTGACCACTTCAAGACTTGAACAGTTGATTGAAGAGAATCATTTTATGGCAGGGAGTATGTTGCCGAAGGTAGAAGCGGCTCTTCAATTTATTCAAGACGACTCTGAACGTGAAGCGGTCATTACCGATATCGCTTCTTTAAAAGGAGCGATATCGGGTACGGCGGGTACGAGAGTTCGATATGATTTTACAGCAGCAGGAATCGTCGACTAAGGTCATTACAAATCGACGACCGATTCAACGCACACAAATGACGTCCTGTTCTTTATGATGAATAAAGAGCGGGACGTCTTTTGTGACTAAAAAATGGGTACTGATTAAGCATTCGGTTTGCCCCCGATCACCGCGACCGTACGATAGTCACGGGAGTTAGGACCGCGCCGCACGGACACTTCCTGAAAGCCGAGTTTCGTCGCCTCAGGGATGAATTGTTCATTGATCAAGTCAGTAATCCCGTTCCACTGCATATCGCCTTTCCCATCGCAATAGGTAATCACAAACGTGCCGTTCGGTTTCAAGACGCGCTTGATTTCAGATAGGACGGTCGCCACATCTTCCCAAAAATACAGCGTATGAACGCTGAACACATGATCAATGGATGTGTCGTCGATCTTGAGCTGATGCACGTCTCCTTGAATCAGGTGAGCTCGTCCAGTTCGAATCGACGTGGCGTTACGTTTCTCGGCAGAAGCAAGAACGGTCTTCGAACGGTCGAGACCGATCACGGTCACATCTTCACGCTGTTGAAGGATGGTCGCTAGCGCATCACCCGCCCCACATCCAAGCTCAAGCACGGTCGCGTTTGGATGCATTTGTAATTGATTGATTGTCCATTCGACTTCGATGCGATGTTGGCGCACCATCTTTTCCCCGATATATTTTCCGACGGGACCGCGTGGGTTTTCATACTGACTGTCCACCCAGTTTTTGAACACTTGTGGGAGCATACTGTCACCTCACTTTGAAAGTAGCTCGATTGTAGCACATTGACGAGACAAAGGAGTCAACAACATGCGTTCATTTTGGATACTTGGCAATCAACTCTCGCACGAACTCGAGATGTTGAAGCAGATGAAAGAAGATGACGTCATCGTCATGATCGAGGCGACGTCTCGCGCGACGTGGCGTCCGTATCATAAACAAAAGCTCGTCCTCATTTTCTCGGCGATGCGACACTTTGCCGAAGAGTTGCGCGACAAAGGGTATACCGTCGATTATCAGGAGGCGGATTCGTTTCAAGACGCTTGGGATGAACATTTTAAACAGTATCAACCGGACGAGATTCATGTCACCGCCGTCACGGATGAACCGATGGCTAAAAGGCTGAAACAGTTCGGCAAAAAACATAAGCTTGTCGAACATACGGATGTTCCGCTCTTCTACTTATCGAAAGAAGAAGCGGTAGACTCTCTTGGAAGCGAGCCGTGGCGGATGGACCGGTTTTATCGCCACATGCGGAAGCGGTTCGATGTCTTGCTCGAAGAGGGGAAGCCACGCGGAGGGAAATGGTCGTTTGATGCGGAGAATCGAAAGCCACCGAAAGACGGATTATCGTTCCCGTCCGCCATTCATTTTCGACCGGACGCCATCACGAAAGACGTCATCGAAAAGGTCGAGTCGACGTTCTCGGACCACCCGGGAAACGTGACTCCGTTTCACTGGCCAGTCACACACACCGAGGCAAGACGTGCGCTCAAGCGATTCGTGGAAGAACGACTCGAGACGTTCGGTCCGTATCAAGATGCGATGATGACGGATGAACCTGAGATGTCACACAGTCTGTTGTCGGCTGCCATCAACATCGGTCTGTTGACGCCACATGAAGTGGTCGAGGCGGCGTGTCAGGCGGATGCCCCATTGTCATCGATCGAAGGATTCGTCCGTCAAATTCTCGGATGGCGGGAATATATGCGCGCCGTCTACCTCGCCGTCATGCCGGGGTATGAAGAGGTGAACACGTTCAAGCACGAACGCGATTTACCATCCTTCTTCTGGGACGCGAAGACGGATTTGAACTGCCTGCATCAAAGTCTGAAGCCGGTCGTGGCGCATGCGCACAACCATCACATCCAGCGACTGATGGTGCTTGGAAATTATGCGACGCTGTTTGAAATCAATCCAAAACAGACGAGCGACTGGTTCAACGAGATGTATATCGACGCTTATGACTGGGTCGTCTTACCGAACGTGCTCGGGATGGCGCTCCATGCGGACGGTGGGAAACTCGCCACGAAACCATACGTTGCTTCCGGAAAGTATATCGACCGGATGAGTGACTATTGTCGAGATTGTCCATATAACCCGAAACACACGACCGAAGAGGATGCTTGTCCGTTCAACGCCCTCTACTGGCGGTTCATCGATCGTCACGAGGAACGCTTCTCGAAAAATCAACGGATGAAGATGATGGTCCGCAATTGGCAAGGACGGGACGATGACGTGAAAGCAGACATATTAGTGAAAGCCGAACAGACGTTGACCGATTCCCCGTGAATCGGTTTTTTTACGTTCTCTTCATGAAACTTAGCGATTCCTTTATCGTAGCTTTACAATCATCCGCTACGATAGGAGCTGTGAGACCCCTCACTCCAAGTGAATAGTTACCGGTAGAACCTTTGAGAGACCAACAGAAGCCCGTACGTCCCTGACGTGTCGTTTCTGTTGGTCCTTTTTTTCAAGAAAGGATGATTCAAGTGAATGAAGCGATTGCACGAATCGGGCAGGAACGGATGATTGCCTCGATCAAGAGTCCAAAACAAATCGAAGCGTTTTTGCAGACAGATGTGACGACGACGTTCCTCATGATGGGGACGCTCAGCACGCTCGACCGCTATGTGGCGCATTTGAAACGAGAGAACCGAACGGTCTTCCTCCACGCCGAGCGAATCAACGGGATCAGTCTCGACCGGGATGGCATCGACTATCTCGCCAAACGAGTAGGGGCCGACGGGATTGTCACGACGAAGGCATCGGTACTACAGCACGCGAAACGGGCAGGGCTCTTGACTGTCCAACGCCTGTTCCTCGTCGACTCAGACGCGGTCACGAGCGGCCTTAAACTCGCAGAGGCCCAGCAACCGGACGCGATCGAACTCATGCCCGGATTGATTCCGAGTGTCGTCGAAAAGATTTCCCGGGACGTTTCTTTCCCAATCGTGACGGGTGGCATGATTCGGCAACCGATTGATGTGCATCGCGCCCTCGATCATGGGGCATTCGCGGTATCGACCGGGGATGAACGACTTTGGAAAGTCCAAAGTCAGAAGGAGGAAATGGCATGAAAACGATTCAACTACAACAACTGACGAAATCATTCGGGGAGACGGAAGTCATTCGGGGCATCGACGTGACGATTGAAGCGGGAGAATTCTTCGCGCTCGTCGGACCGTCCGGGTGTGGCAAGAGTACGATGCTTCGTATGATCGCTGGGCTCGAATCGATCACGAGCGGAACGCTTCGCATCGACGGGGTGGCGGCAAACGGGATGAAACCGAGCGAGCGTCACTTATCGATGGTCTTCCAAAACTATGCGCTCTATCCACATATGACGGTCGAGAAAAATATCACGTTCGGATTACATACGAAAGGACTGACGAAATTGGAGCAGCGAGAGCGTTGCCTCATGGCGGCCGACACGCTCGGACTTACCGATTATTTGAAACGGAAGCCGCGTGAGCTGTCAGGTGGTCAAAGACAACGCGTCGCCTTGGCACGCGCTATCGTGACCGAGGCACCGATTTGCCTCATGGATGAGCCGCTCTCGAACTTAGACGCGAAACTACGGGCGAAGATGCGCTCGGAGATTCGTCAGTTGCAGCGAAAACTCGGGCTGACGATGATTTACGTCACACATGACCAGATCGAGGCGATGACGATGGCGGACCGCATCATGCTTCTCAATGAAGGGGAAGTACAACAAGTCGGGAAGCCGCTCGACCTATACAACAAGCCGGCGAACACGTTCGTCGCCTCATTCATCGGGTCGCCTCCGATGAACTTAGCCGAAGTCACACGACAAGAAAAAGAATGGATGGCGTCGGACGGACGCATGTTTCATCCGAACGCGATGACAGACGTTTCAGCGGCAACACTTGGCGTCCGTCCGGAGCAAATCAAACCGGCAAATGAGGACGTGACGTTTTATGCGGAATTGAAGAACATCGAAGTCCTCGGGACCGAGACGATTCTCGCATTCGATGTCGGTGGGAATGAATGGCTAGCCAAGTGGCCGGGACAATGGCCACTCAACGTCGGCGAAAAAGTGGCGTGTTACGTGGAACCGAAACAGATGTCGCTATTCGATGCGGATGGACAACGCATCGAGCCGAAGCACCCGAAACTGTTTGAGGCGTTGGAGGTGTTCCAATGACGGTCGCCTTACCGAGGGAGAAAGTCCGTGCGAGACTGTCGGACGCGGCGAGTGGACTGTTGTACTTGTCCCCGTCGATCATCTTGTTTGGTGTCTTTCTCGTCTATCCGCTCCTCCGGACGATGTATTTAAGCTTCTTTCGGACGGATACACAAGGAACACCACTTGAATTTGTCGGCATCGGTCATTACAGCAACCTGTTCACGAGCGCGGCGTTTTGGCAAAGCATCCAAGCGACGGTGGGATTCGTCCTGTTGACCGTTCCGCTCACGATTCTCATCGCACTCGGTCTCGCATTACTCGCCAACGAGAAATTGAAAGGCATCGGCCTCTTCCGTACGGCGTTCTCGGCGACGATGGGGATGAGTGTCGCTGCGTCATCGGTCATCTGGATGTTCATGTACAACCCGTCAATCGGGATTTTCAACCGCTTCCTCGAGGCAATTGGTGCGAGCGGCGTACAGTGGCTCCTCGACCCACAATATGCGCTTCTTTCTGTGTCGATTGCGACCGTCTGGATGAATATCGGCTTCACGTTTTTGATTCTCCTCGGCGGTCTGCAAAACATCGACCGGACGCTATACGAGAGTGCGGACATCGCGGGGACGAGTTACTGGACGCAACTTCGTGCCATCACGATCCCGATGTTGTCCCCGACGCTCTTCTTCGTCGGCATCATCTCGCTCATCAACGCCTTCCAGACGTTCGGGCAGATTGACTTGTTGACGAAAGGCGGACCGACGAATGCGACGAACGTCATCGTCTATGCCATCTATAAAGACGCGTTCATCAACTACAACGTCGGAAGTGCCAGTGCACAAGCGGTGCTCTTATTCATCGCCGTCCTTCTGTTGACATGGCTTCAGTTTAAACTGGTCGAAAGGAAGGTGCATTACCAATGAGATTACGGAATGTAGGCGTGTATGTGCTTCTCGTCTTGAGCGCCGTCGTTATGCTGTTTCCGATCGCGTATGCGTTCTCGATCAGTCTGATGGACGGAAAGGAAGTGCTCCAAGGGCATTTGCTCCCACGCGACCCATCCTTCGAGAATTACGTGGCCGCGTTCGAACGAATTCCGATGATGACCTACTTAGTAAACAGTTTGATTGTCGCACTCCTCGTCATGATCGGGCAGGTCGTCTTGTCGAGTCTTGCGGCATTCGCGTTCGTCTTCATCGACTTCAAAGGAAAAGGGCTCATCTTTATGCTTTTCCTCGCGACGATGATGGTGCCGTGGGAAGCGACGATGGTGCCGAACTTTTTGACGATCCAGTCGCTCGGCTGGCTCAACACCGTCTGGGGACTATCGGTGCCGTTCTTCGCACTCGCGTTCGGGACGTTTCTACTCCGGCAACAGTTCAAGACGATTCCATATGAAATGTATGAGGCGTCACAAATCGCCGGGATCAGCCGGTTCCGCTTCTTCTGGAACGTTGTGATGCCGGTCTCGAAGACACCGCTCGTCACGTTGTCGGTATATAGCTTTTTGACGACTTGGAATATGTACTTATGGCCGCTTCTCGTCACGAATACGGAACAGGCGCGGACGGTCCAAATCGGGATTAAACAGATGCAGTCGAACGAGGTCGCTTCGGACTGGGGCGTCGTCATGGCAGCCGTCATCTTGATCATCATTCCGACACTTTTATTGTTATTCGCAGGGCAAAAACATCTACAAGAAGGATTGACGCAGGGCGCGATCAAATAATAGGGGGACATGACAAATGAAAAAGTTTGGATTATTCGCAGGGTTGGCAAGTTCGGTATTATTACTCGGGGCATGTGGAAGTGAAGAAGCGGCACCGGTCGCGGCAACGACGGAAGACGGAAAGACAGAAGTCGTCTTTTGGCACGCGATGAGCGGGGATTTGGAGACGGCGCTCAACACGCAGGTCGATGCGTTCAACGCGTCGCAAGACGATTATGAAGTGAAGCCGATCTTCCAAGGAACGTATGAGGAAGCGCTGACGAAATTTAACGCGGTCGCCGGTTCGGAAGACGCGCCTGCCATCATGCAGACGTTCGAGGTCGGGACGAAATACATGATTGACTCAAATAAGATCACGCCGGTCCAAGAGTTCATCGACAAAGAGGACTTTGACACGAGCGTATGGGAAGAGAATATCTTGAGCTATTACCAAGTGGACGGCAAACAATACTCGATGCCGTTCAACTCCTCGACACCAGTCCTCATCTACAACAAAGATGCGTTCAAAGAGGCGGGACTCGACCCAGAGAAGGCGCCGCGCACGTATGACGAGTTGAAAGAGGCAGCGAAGAAATTGACGACGGACGACCAGACTGGATTCACGATGCTCAACTATGGCTGGTTCTTCGAACAGCTCGTCGCTGCGCAAGGTGGGCTATACGTCGATCATGACAACGGACGAAGTGGTAATCCGACGAAAGCCGTATTCGATGGAGAAGAAGGGCAGAACGCCTTCAACTTGATCAAAGACATGTACGATGAGAAGACGTTCCTGAACGTCGGTCAAAACTGGGATGACATGCGTGCGGCGTTCCAATCTGGAAAAGTCGCAATGTACTTGGACTCGTCAGCCGGTATTCGTACCGTTGCGGACAACGCGGATTTTGAAATCGGTGCCTCTTACTTGCCTGTACCGAACGAAGCAGATCGTCAAGGTGTCGTCATCGGGGGAGCCTCACTCTGGATGGGTGACGGCATCGCCGAAGAAACGAAAGAAGGCGCGTGGGAGTTCATGAAGTACGTGTCATCAACAGAGGCGCAAGCACAGTGGCATGTCGACACAGGCTACTTTGCCATCAACCCTGAAGCATACAATGAACCGATCGTCGAAGAAATGTGGGCGACATATCCACAGCTCAAAGTGACGGTCGACCAATTGAGTGAGACGAAACCTTCACCGGCGACACAAGGAGCGCTCATCTCGACATTCCCACAATCACGTCAGAGTGTCGTCAACGCGATGGAGAGCCTGTATCAAGGCGTGTCGGTCGAGGACGCATTGAAGCGCGCGGCTGACGAGACGACTTCCACCTTGGGGCAGTGATATGTTGATTTACGCACATCGTGGATATAGCGCCAATTACCCGGAAAATACGTTGTCCGCGTTCGAAGCGGCCCTCCCTCATGTGGATGGCATCGAGCTGGATGTTCAACTATCAAAAGACGGTCGGCTCGTCGTCATCCATGACGAGACCGTCGATCGGACGACAGATGGGGCAGGATGGGTGAAAGACATGACGCTTCAAGAACTGCGTCAATTAAAAATTGACGGATATGAACGGATTCCGACGTTAGAAGAAGTGCTCGGCTTGATTGAACGAAGTGACGTTACGCTTAACATTGAATTGAAGACGGACCAATACGCGTATCCAGGCATCGAACGACTTGCCTGGCTCGCCGTTGACGAGTTCCAACTGACTGACCGGGTCGTCTTCTCTTCGTTTAATCGCGAGACGCTCGTCCGGATGCGGGATGAGGCGCCGACCGCACGCCTTGCTGTCTTGACGCTGACGGGAGAATCGGACACCGTGTCGTTTGCTGAAACAATACAGGCCGAGGCAATTCACGCACAGGCCGAGTTTATCGGTTCGAAAGCGTGGGAAGCGATTCAACGGACGTCCCTCGAGACAAGACTCTACACGATTAACGATGTGACAGAGCTGCCTCCGATTCCGGTGGCGGCCATCATGACGGATGAAGTCGAACGATTTACGAGATAACCAAGACAAAACCCCGCTCCTTGAAGGAGCGGGGTTCGTTCATGTCATGATCGGTTCAGATGATTCATAGGTTGAGATGACGACTTGGTTACGCCCCTCACTTTTGGCTTGATAGAGCGCCGAATCGGCGAGGTCGACCATCCGTTTGATTGGAAGGGATGTACCGTGGGCGACCCCTACGGATGTCGTGATGTGAATCGGTGGGAAATCGTCCAAGTAGAACGTTTCAGCGGCAATCCGTTCCCGAATCCGGTTCGCCACTTTATCCACTTTTTCTGGCGTCAAATCGTACATCAAAATGACGAACTCTTCTCCACCGATACGAGCAACGGTGTCGTGTGCACGCGTCTCTACTTTCAAAATGTCGGCGAACTGTTGTAACACGAGATCACCGTTCCCGTGACCATATGTATCGTTCACCTGTTTGAAGTGATCGATATCGAGCGCAAGAACATTGTACGTCCGATTCTCTTGTGCGATGGAAGCTGTGTACCGATCCCATACGCGTCGATTATAGAGACCGGTCAAGTGGTCTCGCTCTGATGACTGTTTGTATTCGATCGCACGCCGGGTCGTCTGTTCTAAATCGATGGTGAGGATACTCGAGAGTAGACCGACGAGCATGCCGACCATCCAAATGGTCAAGACGAGGGACACATACGCCGTATTCCATCCCATGTTGATGTAGACGGCAATTGAGATGACGAATAGCGCCCAGACGTTTAAAAAGATGCTTTGTAAGAACAGTCGCTCCCGAAGCAACCGATGAATCCAGAGCATCCCGATACTGACCACGAATGTCGCGACGAAGGCGATAAAAGCTTGTTCCGTCATCCCGAACAAGAAGCGCGTACTCGCAATGACGAGTGTCGCAATAAACAGTGGCATCCGAGCGCCGTAAAACGCGAGTAAGACGAGCGGTAGATGACGTAAATCCACACGCACCGTATCGTTGGCCTCGACGGCGTTGTACATCAAAAAGAGACCGAGCGCACCGGCCAACAGACCGATGATTAAGCTACGGAAAAAATGTGAGTGGAATAGCGTAGAATGATAAATCTTCGAGATGATGTAAAATCCGGTGAACGCAACACAGGCGTTCAGTAACAAGACGGTGAGCGTCATTCCTTCACGACCTTTTCGATAGACTATACATTAACCGTAGCAGTCTTCAAAATAATGTCAATTATAAAATGCCTCAGTGTATGCTAAAAAGCAGACCCGAAATTGGTTACGGATTTGCTTCAGGCTACTTATTCAAAAGGATGGTACATAATATTTGAAATTTCACCAGTGAGGCGATGTTGTAATGTGTGATCAGTTGGATAAATCCGACTAGAAAAGACATACTCACCATCATTCACGAAGATTTCAATGGAAGAAGAGTCTATGAATATTCGAACTCGTTCACAATTAGCCTGAACTCGTCGTTCTTGTTCGTCTCGAACGATTTGGATATCACCTTTGGTAACAGAAAGCGTAGCGGTACCTTCAAAACAACTGAATTGAAATTCTCCTTGAACATCAAACTCAAGCTCGAACGCTTTACCTGAAAAGGTAGACAATCTGAGGGGTGTTGAACGTTGACGTAATAATTTCATTTCTTCAATTGGAGTCATCCAGAGCCGACCATTTCGTATCGTTAGTTCTCTTGGGATCGTCATCTGGTTCGTCCAGCCTTCTCGTTGTTCTGGCCAGGCTTCTTCCCACATTGCGTTCCAAGCAATCAGAATCCGTCTGCCTTTATCATCTAGAAAGGTTTGAGCAGCGTAAAAATCATGACCATAATCTAGCTCTGAGAACGAGCCATGTGTGAACTGCGGTGTTTTTACATCGAGCTCTCCTATAAAATAACCGCATTGATGAAGATTATGATAGCGATCTCCTACAGGGTTCATTCCTTGTGGAGAAAGTAATAGAACATCATAGTTTTCCAAAGAAAAAAGGTCGGGACATTCCCACATCCAACCATGTTCTCCTGAATCACCTGCAATGATTCCTCTCTCCCTCCATTGTAAAGCGTCATCTGATTCGTACAGTGCGACTTTCCCGTTCAATTCATCGCGTGTGCCGAGAATCATATAGTATTTACCGTTATCATCCCACACCTTAGGATCCCGAACATGGGCGTTTCCATGTTCGGGAATCTCTGATATGAGAGGATTTTGTACACTTTTTTGAAACGAGAATCCATCTTTTGATGTAGCAAGACATTGGACTTGACGCAACGTTTCACGCTTTTCATCTAACCACGTGTTACCTGTGTAATACAAATGAAGCATGTCGTCTTTGATTAACGCGCTTCCTGAAAAGATACCATCTCGATCATAATGCTCACCTGGACGTAGAGCGATTGGCTTATGTTCCCAATGGATTAAATCCGTTGATGTAGCGTGCCCCCAGTGCATATCATCCCAATCTATTCCAAACGGATGATACTGATAAAAAAGATGGTAGACACCGTTAAACTGACAAAGACCATTAGGATCGTTCATCCAGCCAAAGGGAGGCGCAAAATGGTAGATAGGACGATATGTCATACGGATAACACTTCACTTGTGAATGTGTCCGTAATCATCTGCTTTTCTCCATAAATTTCGACAGTGAGCGGCTCAGTTGAAGGTACACGACGCGTAAGCACAACTTTGTCATGTGATGCAGAAATGTCGAGCGTTTCTCCCTTCCAATCGATTGAGAAAGTAAGATCTTCCCAAGCTTCCGGTAACATAGGAGAAATGCGCAACTCTCCACCGGTCATGCGTACGCCACCAAAGCCGTTTACGACAGCTTGCCAAATTCCACCGAGTGATGCTGCGTGGATACCTGCATCAGACGTTTTCATATTCGGACCAAGATCAATCTCAGAGGCTCGACGGAATAAGCTGTAAGCGAGTTCGCGGTTACCGAGATCGGACGCAAGGACGCTATGAGTTGAAAGAGAGAGCGAGGAGTCATGTAATGTCTTCGGCTCATAGTATTCCCAGTTTGCTCGTTTGACATCTGCTGAGAACAGGTCTTCAAGTAAATACATCAAAATCATCACGTCTGCTTGTTTTGATACTTGGATTTCGTTAACTTGTTCTAGATTATAGTCATAGAACATGGAACCCACATGCTCTTGATTTTTATATTTGCTCAAATCAATAATTTTCTTTTGCAAATACGTATCATCTTGTGGCAATACGCCATCTTCACGTACTTGTGGCAAGTAAATCAAGTCAAGGACATGTCGGAATCGTGTTTCAGCCGTCTCCAAATCAAGCTTTTCGTTCAATTGTTCAAACAGGATCGGTTTTTCGGTGCGTATTAGTTCTACATATTCAATCGCCTTTTGAATGTTCCAGTGGGCTGTATAATTCGTGAACGCGTTGTTGTTGACGTGTTCTTTATATTCATCTGGTCCGACGACCTGATTGATTTCGTAACGGTTATACGTTTCATTCCATTCAAGGCGACTCGCCCAGAATTTTGCGGTATCAATCAAAAGTTCATATCCGTAATTGTCCATAAATTCTTGATCACCGGTGACGTGATAATATTGCCAAGCTGCGAAAGCGACATCCGAGGTAATGTGTTGCTCGATAAAACCAGACCAAATTTTTGTTGCCTCACCTGTGACAATGTCTGCAGCACCCCAGACTGGTGTAACTTCACCATCATCGAGCCATGCTGATTCCCACGGGAACATCGCACCATCGTATCCATTCTCTTTCGCTTTCCGATGTGCCCCAGGTAGCGAGAGGTAACGATACTCGAGCAAGCTACGTGCGATTGCCGGATTCGTGTACGTGTAGTAGGGCAAGATAAAGATTTCTGTATCCCAGAACGTATGCCCTTTATAACCTTCGCCGGACAAACCTTTTGCTCCGATGTTCATTCGGTTGTCGTGCTTCGGTGTCATGACAGCAAGATGGTATTGAGCAAATCGGATAGCCAGTTGGTCGAACATATTTTTTGAGTTTATAGTGATTGGTGTGCGCGACCACACGAGGTCATTCCATGCTTGAACGTGGCTACCGAGTAAGTGATCGTACCCTTTCGATTCAATCTCACGTGTCACATTCAATGCAAGATTTGCGAGTTCTTCTGTCGTATCGACTGTCAATTCTTTATCTCGAGAAGTGAAGACAGTCGAGTATTTTTCGATTGTAAGTACTTCATTTGCTGGAATCACAATATCCGAGTAGTCAAAGAAGATTTGACGGCGATCCATTTTGATGATGGATGTCGGATTCATTGTTTCATGTTGGTAGAAGCGATGGACGCTATGGAAGACGAAATCGATTCCCGATTCAGTCGTCGTTTGGATCTGTTGCATAAAGCGTCCGTCATACAGTCGTTTGTTTCCTTCTAAAAAGTGCTGGACACCACTGTTTGTCGTTTGTCCATTAATACCTGAAGTAAGAGCGAGAACACTGTTTTGTTTAGGTGTTACAGTCACTCGTTGAGCGATTACATGCAGGTTGTCCATGGAGACGAATCGTCGGAAAGTAAGGTCGTAAACATTTCCGTTCGGACTTTGCCATGTGACTTCACGTACGAGTTCAGCTTCTTTTAAATTTAGTGTACGACGATAAGAAAGAATATTTCCCTGTGTCAAATCAAAACGGACACCGTCTAATTTGAATTCCATCCAAATAAGGTCTGCTGCATTCGGAAGTTCGGTCACTTCATTCTCAGCGAACTTATTGAATGTCCCGGCCACGAACAAGTTGCGTGTCTCATTTGCATAATGTTCTTCTGTGACAGAACGTAGCCCCATGTATCCATTTCCGAGAGAAAATACTGATTCACCTTTCCCGAGCCATTCCGGGCGAAATCCGTCTTCAGATACGAGCCAATGTTGTAGATTTTCTCTGCCAGTCGTATAGTTCATCAATGTGTTCGTCACTTTGTAACCTCCTGTATGATAAAGCGCTTTCTTGATTCGTCACCATTCTATCCGAAACGTTTCGGATATTCAATAGTGATTTTGCCATATTTTCTTTCAATTGTTTAAACAACGTGATTAAATAGGGGCAGAAACGTTTTAGAAAAGAGGACTAACATGGAACAAATGATTGCTAGTTTAGGCTTTCAATTCGAAAAAGTGAAGGCGTGGAGATCACAATCGATTTGGAAATCAATTTTTTATGTAGCGATTGCCGTTTTATTCGCCAATGTGCTCGTATATGGAGTGAAATGGATGGGACAAACCGAGGTAGTTGAGGAAGACTTGCCTTCATTTCAGATAACGGAGGATGGTCTTCGGTATGAGCAATCTTTTGCGTTTGATGTTCCTGTTCTTGATCTGTCTGTAATGGTGGGAGAGGAACAGAGAACGGATGCACGCCAAACGCTAGTCCTTATGGAATCCGGTTGGGCATTCAAGCGAAGCGGAGTCGAGACGGATTTGGAAAGTTATCAGACGTTACTTGATTTTGTGGGGCAGTCAGACGTGACAGAACGTGATCTAGATGTTTTATTAAAAGAATTGAACTGGTTCTATCCCATTTACGTGTACGGGGCTACTATGTTTGATTTGGTTTTGCATTTTCTGATAATCTCCCTTCTGGCTCTGGCGGGTCTGGGGTTTCGACGCTTTGTACCGATTCGATATAAAGAAGCATGGACGATTACAGCTTATGGCATCACAGCACCTTTGATTGTACGTACAGCTATTGAATTATTGCCAATCAATGTACCTATGCTCTCTGTTTTATACTGGGCGACTGTTGGTATCTTTGCATTTATGACGATACGAAAAATCGGCGATGACTAATCATCGCCGATTTTTCGTGACCGATTCTCGAAGGATTAACTGATTATTGACGAAGGCTTCATGAGGCACTTCCTGACCTTCCACAATATTGACGATCATCGAAGCGGCTTTTCGGCCCATTTCATAAGGCTGTTGACCAACTGTAGTTAAAGGTGGGGAGACATACTGAGACAATAAAATATTGTCGAATCCGATGATTGATAAGTCTTCTGGAACGTTTAAGCCGAGTTCTCTCGTTGCTTGGAGAACACCAAGTGCCATGACATCAGATGCACAGAAAATTGCGGTTACTTCCGGATGGTTCAACAAAAAAGGGAGTGCTGCATCTTTCGAGGCAATTTCTTCGAAGTCCCCGTTCAATACATATTCCTCACGGAAGTCAATTTCATGATCGTGTATCACTTGGCGATAGGCATCATATCGTACGGTCGAGACATAGGCATGCGGTGCGCCGTTCATGAATGCAATATGGCGGTGTCCGAGTCGGAGGAGATAACGAACGGCTTGTTTAGCGCTCTCGAGTTGATTTGAGGTCACATAACCTGTATTGATTCCTTCAACGGGGATGTCGACCAGTACACAAGGCACTGTGCTTTCGATTGCCTCAAGTAAATAGGGGTCGTCTCGTTTTAGCCCTTGTATAACAACCCCGTCTAGTTGGCGTTCTGCGCACATCTGACTGTACGTTTTATTTTTTTGTTTTGAGGTCGTGGTGGACAGAAGAACGAATTCGTAATCAAGGTTAGATAATTCATCTGACACGCCGCATAAAGTCTCGAACATAAAGTTATCTTTAATGCTCTCGCGTTTTAAATCGGTGACGAGAAAACCGATTGTCTTGGATTGTTTTTTTACTAAGCTGCGCGCCAAAATATTCGGGCTATAACCAAGTTCTTTTGCGACACTTAAAATTTTGTCTCGTGTTTCTTTGTTTACATCGTCGTAGCCATTTAAGGCCCGAGATACCGTTGTGACGGAAAAACCGGATGCTTTAGAAACATCTTTTAATGTGGCCATCATACAATACTCCTTTATGAAAACGTTATGAGTAATTTAAGCAAAATTTATAGGTACATCTAGTTTAGTCTGGATATGACTGCCTTGTAAACTCCGAATTGGAAGCGTTTTTAATGACTTTTAAAAAAGTTCTTGATTTCCGAAACGTTTCGGGTATAAAATCGAGTTGTGAGTTGAAAGCGGTTACTTTAATTTGAACAACATTACGTTTGAGGAGGAAATGATTGATGAATAAAAAAGTGTCTAAGCCATTATCGATTGTCATGCTATTAGGACTTGTCTTTACTGCAGCTTGTGGCGGAGAAGAGGAGGCGCAAGTCGCTTCAGATCCATCTGAACTTGAAGGTAAAGAAATTACGGTCGGGACATGGAAGGGGACCGATGCTGAAGTAAAAGCATTCGATGAATTGTTAGCAGCTTTCACTGAAGAGACAGGAATCAAAGTTAAAAAGAAAGTCTACAATGATTATCAAACACAGCTTCAAACCGACCTTGTCGGTGGAACGGCACCGGACGTATTTTATGTAGATGCTTTTTTGGCACCTGAACTTTCTAAACAAGGTGTACTTGAACCGCTTGATCAGTATATTGAACAAGCCGAAAAAGATTTAGGCGACTTCTATGAACCTGCCATCAATGCTTTTAAATCTGAAGATCAATTGTTTGGTCTTCCAAAAGATTATTCTACTCTAGGACTTTACTACAACAAAAAGTTGATTGAAGACGCTGGATTCACAGCGGATGATATCCCGACAGAGATGGACCAACTTCCTGAATTTTTAAAAGAGTTGCAAGAAAAGCTTCCAACTGGTGTGACACCAGCAATCACCACATCTGAACTCGCGCGTCATATGTTCGTACTACAATCAGGTGGAACGGATATCGTGGATGAGAACGGAATGGCGGTATTGTCCCAACAGGATCAAATTGAAGCATTGCAACCACTTGTAGATGCCTATCAGGATAAACTTGTTCAACGACCTGCTGATTTAGGACAAGGATGGGCAGGTGATTCATTTGGAGCTGAAAAAGCGGCGATCATGATTGAAGGGAACTGGGCAATCTCGCATATCGAACAGAACTTCCCGAACGTTGAAATGGGGACGAAAGAAGTCCCTACGATTGGTGGGGACAGCGGTTCGATGATGTTCACAGTCTCTTATTCGCTCAATAGCGATTCGGAAGAAAAAGCAGCAGGGTGGGAATTTATCAATTATGCGACTTCGAAAGACGGCATGAAGATTTGGTCTGAAGGAGCAGGTGTTCTCCCATCACTCAAATCAATCGCCGAAGAACTTAATCTTCAAGATGATGAATTAAAAGCACCGTTCGTTGCGGCCGGAGCTTATGCAACACCTTGGCAAAAAGGCGACTCTCTTTCAATTGTTGCCCGGGAATACAACAACTTGTTACCGGCAGCTTTGAAAGGTGATATGACGCTCGAAGAAGCAATGAAAAAAGCAGAAGAAACTGCAAATAAAGATATCGAGACGCAATTGAAATAAAGAAACAAGTGGGCTCGCGTCACCGCGCGAGCCTCGTTTTGTTCGGGAAGGAAGGATCATATGGGCACACAGCTCGAAATCAACCGGCGTACGGATACAGCGTCACAGGCACCGCCACCTAAGAAAAAGAAAGGTAGTGAACGTGATCGCCGTGAAGCTGTACAAGGCATGACATTTATGTTGCCGACCATAATCATTTTAGTGACGTTCACGTTGCTTCCGATTGCGTATTCACTTTTCTTATCATTTACACGTGTGAATTTGTTTGGAGGCATCGATTTCCAATGGGTCGGCTTTGAAAATTACGTCAACGCATGGAACGATGATCGGGTCTGGACGGCTTTAAAAAATACGTTTCGTTATGCCCTTTTCGTTGTACCGATTCAAACGGCAATCGCACTTCTTATGGCGGCTGTCTTAAACTCCGGGATTCGTTTTCAAAATACATTCCGGACCATTTATTTCCTGCCGACGCTCACTTCAAGTTCGGCACTCACCATGATTTTTATGTTTTTGTTCAGTTTAAATGGTCCAATCAACAATGTTCTCGTCAGTCTCGGATTGTTAGATGCACCAATCAACTTCATCAATGAAACCGATTTTGCCCTCACGACCATTATGGTCATGAACATTTGGTCTACAGTTCCATTCTTCATGACAATCTATTTAGCGGGACTTCAGGATATACCGTCTTCGCTTTATGAGGCGGCTTCGCTTGATGGGGCAAATGCGTGGCAGAAACTGATGAAAATCACAGTTCCGAATCTCACTCCTGTGACGAACTATGTCCTGTTGATGGGAATCATCGGTTGTTTCCAATTATTTGACCAAGCATATATCATCTCAGGAGGAACCGGTGGGCCGAACAACGCAACACTTACATTCTCACTGATTATTTACCAATATGCGTTTAAAACAATTGGAACGATGGGGTATGCATCAGCACTAGCAATTATTTTGACAATCATCATCTTCACGGTCTCGATGATTGCTCGTAAGTTGAATAAAGAAGAATCGAACTATTAAGGAGGAATGGATATGAAAAAGAAAAAATGGCCGCGTATTGTCATGTATGTCATCCTCGTCTCTTACGCGCTCGTCACACTGTATCCATTCCTATGGGCAGTGCTCGCATCGTTCAAACCGTATAGCGAGATTGTAGCTGGAGGACTTACGCTTTGGCCAGAGAATCCAACGCTTGCAAACTTTGAACATATCTTTACGGAAGATCCGCTTTTTCCGCGTTGGATTATGAACTCCTTTTTGATTGCAACACTAGGGACCATTGTGAACGTCATTTTTAACACGATGGCAGGTTATTCGCTTGCGCGTCTTCGTTTCCCGGGACGTAACTATTTATTCCTGTTGATCTTGGCTGTCATGATGGTACCGGGACAAATCTTGCTCATCCCGAACTACTTGATCATGCGTTCGCTTGGAATCCTCGACACATATTCTGCGTTGATCATTCCCGGAGCCATCAACTTCTCCTACATCTTCTTGATGAGACAGTTCTTTATCAACTTCCCGCGAGAAGTGGAAGAAGCTGCACAAGTAGATGGGCTCAATCGTTTCCAAACGTTTTGGCGTATTGTCTTCCCGATGGCACGTGCATCGGTCGCGACGCAGGCCGTCTTTGTTTTCCTCGGGTTCTGGAATGAGTTCTTAAAACCGCTCCTTTATATCACATCACCCGAAAAATATACGCTCACGCTCGGACTTCAGTCATTTCAAAGTCAGAATGCCACGCAGTGGAACTACATCATGGCGGCTTCTGTCGTCAGTATCATCCCAATCATCATTTTGTACATCATGCTGAATAAGTACTTCATGCAAGGTTTGCGAATTGGTGGAGATAAATAAGGAGAATGAAAATGAAAGCTTTTATTTTTGATTTAGACGGTGTCATCACCGACAGTGCCGAATATCATTACTTAGCATGGAAAGCGCTCGGAGAAGATTTAGGGATTTCGTTTGACAGAGAATTCAATGAGACACTAAAAGGTGTGAGTCGAACTGAATCACTTGAACGAATCTTACGACTTGGGGGCCGTGAGAATGACTTTTCTTTTGAAGAGAAGGAGTTGCTTGCGACAAAGAAGAATGAACACTACGTATCACTTATTTCAAAAATCACGAATGCAGATATCTTGCCAGGCATCGAAGTGTTTTTGAAAGAGTTGAAAGAAGCAGGTTACAAAATCGGAATGGCGTCAGCTTCGAAGAATGCTCAGATGGTGACGAGCCAACTTGGATTGCTTGAAGCGTTCGACCATATTGTTGATGCGGCAACTGTGAAGAATTCAAAACCACATCCTGAAGTTTTTCTCCAGGCTGCTGAAGCGCTGCGAGTCGATCCGAAAGAATGTGTTGGCATTGAGGATGCGGTTGCAGGAATCACGGCCATCCATGAGGCGGGTATGTTTGCCGTCGGAATTGGCGACCCAAATGTCTTGACTGAGGCAGATCTTGTCTTCGAAGACACAGCGCATCTCAGACTAGAGAAGCTATTGGTTCGAATTTAAAAACGAAGCCTCGGGTGTTCACACTCGAGGCATTTTTAACGAGGAGGAGTTGGAATGGAAAGGACATGGTGGAAAGAGGCCGTCGTATATCAAGTGTATTGGCGGAGCTTTTTCGATACAGACGGAGATGGATATGGTGACTTAGAAGGTGTGCGTCTAAAGTTACCGTACATTCAAAAACTTGGAGTGGATGTGGTCTGGCTCAATCCATTCTATGTATCGCCGGATAAAGACAATGGATATGACATTGCCGATTATTATGGTGTCATGGATCGAGCAGGCACGATGGAGGATTTTGAACGCTTGTTGACAGAGGCGCATGCACTCGGTCTGAAAGTCATTCTGGATCTTGTCGTTAACCATACTTCAAATCAACACCAGTGGTTCCTGGAGTCAAAGAAAGGCGTCGACTCACCAAAACGAGCTTACTACATTTGGCATGACCCAGTGCAAGGGAAAGCACCGAACAATTGGCGATCATATTTTGAGCCATCCTGTTGGGAATGGGATGAACATAGCGGACAGTATTATTACCATTCATTCGCAGTTGAACAACCTGACCTCAATTGGGAAAATGAAGAATTGCGCCATGAAATTTATAAGATGATGCGGTTTTGGCTCGATAAAGGTATTGATGGATTCCGAATGGATGTCATCAATCTTCTTGCAAAACGAAAAGACTTATCTGATGTCGAGAATCCGTATGATTTAAGCTATTTAGCAAATAATCCTGGAATCCATGAATATCTTCAAGAAATGCATGAGGAAGTACTACGACATTATGATTGTATGACGGTCGGTGAGATCCCGTTCGTTACACCGAAAGAAGGCGCACTCTATGTAGATGAGGGACGTCATGAGCTAAATACGTTGTTCCATTTTCAAATCGCCGATGAGATGCCGACATGGGATATGCTCCGCTTCAAAGAAATTCAGCGTGATTGGTACGAAGGATTGAAAGGAAAGGGGTGGAATTCGCAATTTTTAAACAATCACGACCACACACGTCAGGTGACGCGATATGGTAATGGTGGGGAACATCGTATCGCCTCGGCAAAGCTATTAGCAACCTTGACACATACACTGCCGGGCACGCCTTATATCTATCAAGGTGAAGAAATAGGGATGACTGGTGTTAAGTTTGATTCGATTGACGATTATCAAGATATTGCGATGAAAAATCGATATATAGAAGAAGTGAATAAGGGGAGAAATGCCAATGACGTATTGACCAGTTTGCAACTATTGAGTCGCGATAACTCGCGGACACCGATGCAGTGGAATTGCAATAAAGAAGCTGGATTCACACAAGGAACGCCTTGGATGAGCGTAAATAAAAATTATGTCGAGTTGAACGTAGAAATGGATATGCAGCGGGAGGATTCTGTATTTCGTTACTATCAAAAATTGATTCAATTGAGGAAGTCGCATGAGGCACTTGTATATGGTGAGTTTAAAGACTTAGATCCATATGATGAATCGTTGCATGTATATGAGCGTTCTCTGAGAGAAGAACAATTTTTGATTATTCTCAATCACTCGGATGATTCTCATCCTATACCCATACCGACAGCATGTTATAATCTCGTCTTACAAAATCTAGACAATGAGACCAATCAGATGCGCCCGTATGAAGCAAGAATCTATAAGAAGACCATCAAATAGGGTGGTCTTCACGCTTTTTTCTTCGTTCCCCGAAACGCAAAAAACATCGCAATCCCGATACCGATTCCGAGCCACCAGTTATCGAGGGTCAGACCAAAGACGACGGCGAACACGACGGCGACCGGGATAGATAAGTATCCACGTTGTTTCATCTTTATTTCCTCCTCTCTTCATCACTTCTCTATTCCCAAAACGCCATCGCTTCATTCTTGAATCCAATCAAATGACGAGACGAAAAAACGTCCGACGGTATGAATCAGTCGGACGTCAATGGAAAGGAGGATTGTGGCAAAGGACAACTCGTCCGGGTATGAAGCTCAATGGTGAAGGTCGTACCCTCACCGTAAACGGAATCCGCATGGATGCCCCAACCATGGGCTTCTGCGATTCGTTTACAGATTCGCAGACCGAGCCCCGTACCTTTGATCGATTGGTGGGCGGCTGAGTCTACACGATAGTATTCATCAAAGACATATGGGAGCGCATCAGCCGGAATTCCAATGCCGGTGTCTGATACGGACAAGACGACCGTATCGCCACATTCCTCGACTTGTGTATGGACCGTGCCCCCATCTGGAGAATATTTGATGGCATTGCCAATCAAGTTATGGAGCAATTGCCGCAACTTTTCTTCGTCGGCTTGAATCCAGACATCATTCGTCTCAAACGTAACCGTATGAAGCGGCGAGGTCGTTTGATAACTCGACATGACATCTTCTAATAACGGACGGAGTGCGAATGTCGTCACGGACAATTGTTCGGCCGTATAACTCTCTTTTTGATAATCGAGAAAGTTATCGACGAGTCGCTCGAGCCGCTCCGATTCTTGTATCACTTGCTCTAGCATGTGATACGACTTCTCAGAACCTTCATGTCGCGCAATCAATAATTCGGTATAGCCATGGATGGCGGTCAAAGGAGTACGGAAGTCATGGGACAGCTCAGCAAGGAAAGCATCTTTTCGTTCTTCAAACCGAACGGCTTCCGTTTGGTCCCGCCACATGATGAAGACGCCTCGAGGTGTCCGAGTGAAGTTGAAGATGAGGTGGAGCGTTCGGTCTTCGAACTGAAGACGACGTGACGTCATACTTGGCCATTTCTCTGTCTCGCACTCCAGCAATTCTTGAATCAAATGGGTGACTTGCGACATGTCTGCGCCGTGCGATTCAAACGTCGTATAGAGAAAACGTGTCAATGCTTCCGTCGTGGGGAAGGATTGGGTCGTCATGGATGGACACCAGTGACGAAGGAGATGATTCGTATAGAGACGGTGTTTCGAGAAGTCGATATAACACATCGCATCCTGTACTTCTTCCACAATGGAAGCGATGGAGAACGTATGGCGGTCCTGTTTTTGACGAGCGGATCGTTTTTGCCTAACCCTACGAAATCGGCGCATCCACTTACCTCCTCGCAATCATTTGTATATTCATTCACAACAAGTATACGACATTTGAGGAGGAATCCCTATACAGGCAATAGTCCTAACAGAAACGTACCGAAATTGGGACGGATCGACGAGACGAAAACCTCTCCGCATAGCAAGCGGAGAGGTCGGCTTTAGTCCGTGACTTTCAGTTGTCCCATCATTCCGTTCTCTTCATGTTCGAGGATGTGACAATGGTACATGAACGTGCCGGTTTCAGTGAAGGTGAGTTCAATCTTCACTCGTTCATCTGGAGAAACGGCCACCGTGTCTTTCCAACCTTTCTCATGGTCGGCTGGCGTGTTACCATCTCGACTTATGATTCGGAATTGGACACCATGAATATGGAAGGGGTGCGTCATCCCACCCATCATATCCGGTTTGTTTTCAATCTCCCACACCTCGGTGTCTCCGCGTTTCGCTTCGATATCGATGCGGTCCGGGTCATATGTCTTTCCGTTGATGGATACCATATTGCCCATCCCGAACAGCGTGAGTCGGCGGTCTGCCTTCTCATCTGTAGAGAGCTCGATTGTTTCGTTTGTCGGCATGTCGATGGACGTCTTGTCGAGTTCACCAATACGAAACGTAGTGAACGGTACCCCATCCGCTTCTAAAGCAACGTTATCTTTTACTTGTGAGAAATCAATCAGCACCTCGGCCCGTTCGCCTGGTGTCAATGAGATGGTCTTCATCGGTACGGGGCGTTCCAATAGACCGCCATCTGTTGCGATTTGCGTCATCATCTCTCCGTTCGACAGGGTAAAGTCAAAATCACGCGCGTTCGAACCGTTGACAAGTCGCACTCGGAGCGCCTCGGTCTGAACATCGTACGTTGTATTGACGGCTCCGTTCGCAAGAATCGTATCCCCGGTTGTTCCGTCGACGTTCATGTGGGCATCGTAATCCAATTCCCCGTTTTTAGTAAACAATCGATCTTGTACGATGAGCGGGATATCGTCGACCCCGTATTCGTTTGGAAGGCCGCTCTGTGCATCGTCGGTCACATAGAGGAGACCAGCGAGTCCCTTGTAAACTTGTTCGGCTGTCGATCCCATCGGATGGGGGTGAAACCAAAGCGTGCTAGGTTCTTGGTCGATATCGAGTCGAACTTGTGCACGTTCACCCGCAGGCACAGCTTGATGTGGCCCCCCGTCCATTTCAGCGGGGATGACGAGACCGTGCCAGTGGAACGTTGTCGATTCATCTAATCGGTTGATTGTATCAATCACGACCGTCTTTCCTTTCGGCAGCTCGAGCATCGGTCCGAGTAAGTCTCCGTTATACCCGAGCGTTTCTGTCGATTTTCCATCTTGAAAAAAGCGTGACGTTCCTTCATCCGCTACTACCGTATAATAGATGGCACTTTCCGTGACGCGATCTGGCTTTAATGGCGTTGGAATCGGAAGTGGTTGTTCCGGTTCGTCAGATGCCTCGAGTTCTTGGGTAGTTCCGTGTCCCATCGGCCCGCTATTACCATTCCCCATCATGTGATCATCCATCTGTTCAAACGTCGAATTGTCTCCCCACATATGATTCATATTGTTCATATTCCATCTTCCATTGAATAAGACGAACAGTAGAACGAGAATGATTCCAATCAATATCCCTATCAAGAGGAACCACATTCCTTTTGATTTCATAATGTAACACTCCTTTTGTGATCAGTCCTTACTCTGTTTTACCACCTAAATGTGAAAGAAACATGAAAGTCAAAATCCGTTTATCCTGATACCGCACAGGGGTATACAACTCGTGTAAAGGAGAGGATATTATGATGGAACATGAGCACCATGAACACCATGAGGAAAGTCACGATTCTCATCATGGCGGACACGGACATGAGCATATGATTGACGATTTCAAACGACGTTTTTTCGTATCGCTCGGTCTGATGATTCCGATTTTGTTGTTGTCGGACATGATTCAAGAATGGCTTCGGTTTGAACTTGATTTCCCGTTTGAAAAGACAATCTTGTTTGTGTTGTCAACGATTGTGTACGTATACGGTGGATGGCCGTTCTTGAAAGGGAGTGTGGAGGAGCTGCGGGATCGTAGTCCAGGCATGATGATGCTCATTGGCTTGGCGATCAGCGTCGCTTACTTTTATAGTGCGGCTGTCGTTTTCGGATATGGAAGTGGGCATGACTTCTTTTGGGAACTCGCTTCACTCATTGTGATCATGTTACTCGGTCACTGGATTGAGATGCGCTCTGTCATGGGTGCGTCGAATGCGCTGGAACAACTCGTGCAACTCCTGCCGAACGAGGCGCATCGCATCAATGGGGAAGACACAGAAGACGTCCCCATCTCTGAACTAAAGGAAGGGGACCGGATTCTCGTCAAACCGGGGGAGCAAGTTCCCGTGGACGGGAAAATCGTGAAAGGACGGACGACTATCGATGAGTCGATGTTGACCGGCGAATCGGTCCCGGTCGAAAAGACAGAAGGCGAAGATGTCATTGCAGGATCCATCAACCAAGAGGGCAGTTTGACGATTGAAACGATTGGTACGGGAGAAAGCACGTACTTATCAAAAGTGATCGAATTGGTGAGCGAGGCCCAAAAATCGAAGTCACGGGCTCAAAACTTGGCGAACCGTGCAGCGAAATATTTGTTCTATATCGCAATTGCGGCGGGGGTCATCACGTTCATGATCTGGTTTATGCTCGGATACTCGGTTGGAACAGCGGTCGAACGGATGGTGACGGTCATGGTCATCTCGTGTCCACACGCACTCGGACTGGCGACACCGCTCGTCGTTGCCGTCTCGACAGCGTTATCGGCGAAACAAGGTCTCCTCATCCGCAATCGGACTCAATTTGAAGAAGCACGTCGACTCGATGCCGTCATCTTTGATAAGACCGGTACGTTGACGGAAGGAAATTTCGGCGTCACGGACGTACAAGCGAGCGCATCTTATACGGATGAAGATGTACTTCGGTTAGCAGGGGCTGTCGAACGGGAGTCGCAACACCCGCTCGCACAAGGGATTTTGCGAGAAGCCAAAAAACGGGAGTTGAAATTGTCGGCTGTCGACAACTTCGGGTCGATGACAGGTGTCGGATTAGAAGGGTCGGTCGATGGTTCGCATATTCAAGTCGTCAGTCCACGCCATATCCGTGATCAGCATATTCAAATCGATGAGGAGACGTTCCGTCGACTCTCCGAGGAAGGAAAGACCGTCGTCTTTGTTTTGAAAGACGGAGAATGGGTCGGCATGATTGCGATGGCCGATTTAGTACGGGAAGAGGCGAAAGAGACCGTCGAGGCGCTTCGTGAAAAAGGTGTTCGTTCGATCATGTTGACGGGGGACAATGAAAAAGTTGCGCATTGGGTCGCGGGTCAGCTCGGGATCGACGACGTGTATGCCGAAGTGTTACCGGACGACAAGGCGAACCAAGTAAAGGATGTTCAAAAAGATGGTAGTAAAGTGGCGATGGTAGGAGATGGAATCAATGATGCTCCGGCACTTGCGCAAGCCGATGTCGGCATCGCCATCGGAAGTGGGACGGACGTTGCCGTCGAGACGGCAGACATCGTCCTCGTCCGCAGTAACCCGAAAGACGTGCTATCCATTCTAGAGCTATCACAAAACACATATCGGAAAATGATTCAAAATCTATGGTGGGCCGCAGGATATAACGTCGTCGCCATCCCGCTCGCTGCAGGGGTGCTGGCTCCGGTCGGAATCATTCTGTCACCAGCCATCGGTGCTGTTTTGATGAGCTTGAGCACGGTCATCGTCGCCATCAACGCCCGACTTTTAAAGATTTAACAAGTTTTTCATCTTTAGCACGTATGCTAGATGGGATGCTATAGATGGAGGGATCGAGATGAAACGAACGTTGATGCTATCACTTTTACTGACGCCACTGCTTTTATCGGCTTGTGGTGCAAAGGAAGAATCGTCAGACACTAATCAATCAGAGAGTATGACGACAACTACAAAAGACGAGTGGCAACGCGTGGGAGCGGATGAGATGGTGTCCCACATCCATGGGGCTGGATTTTGGCAAGACGACAACCGTCCGGTCATTGCAACCCATGCCGGATTGATGGAGTATCGAGAAGATGGCTGGTATACACTTCCGACGAATCGCCACGACTATATGGGCTTTGAACTCGTCGAGGACGGGTTTTATGCAAGTGGTCACCCGGATCGCCGAACGGACTATAAAAACCCGCTCGGTGTCATCTACGGGAAAGACCACGGTACGATGTTAGAAGTACGGTCACTCGAAGGAGAAGCGGATTTCCATTATATGAGCGCCGGATATGCGACAGGAACGTTGTACGTCTATTTAGAAGAGGCGACGTCCCAACTCGAGACAGGTTTCCATCGCTCGACAGATGGAGGGAAGTCATTTGAACCGATGCAGGTGAAAGGGATCGAAGGAGGACAAGTAGCAGGGATTGTCGCCGATGCGACGGATGCGGAGCGCGTCTTCTTGTACGGTCCGTCTGGGATCCTCGTTTCAAATGATTCCGGGGATTCATTTGAGCCACTTGTTGAAGCGGAACAGGTAGTCACGGTTGGAGCGGATGATGGGCAGTTGGCTTACGTCCGGCAGACAGACGGTTCTTTCGAAGGTGTTCGATTCAACTTAGACGCTGAGTCGACAGAGACGTTCAATCTTCCAGAACTTCAAACGGACGCTGTGCCAATCGAATTGGCAGTCAACGAGGAGCGCATGTTGCTTGTCGCATCGGATAATAGCGTATATGAGTTTACAGACGGGGAATGGGAGATGCGCCTCGACAAAGGTGAGCTCAACTGATCAAAAGACGCCTTTCCATTACAGGATAGGCGTCTTTTTGTCGAGGGGAAGCGTGACGGTGAAAGAAGTACCCGATGCATCGGAGGATACCGTCAACGTCCCGCCGTGGCGAGTGACGATTTGATCGGCGATGGCGAGTCCGAGGCCACTACCACCGGTCTGTCTGGAGCGTGATTTTTCCACGCGATACAGCCGGTCAAAAATATGAGGCAAATCTTCTGTCGGAATGCCTTTCCCGTCATCGCTGATGGTCAAGACGAGGTGTGTGTCCGTGACGTGTGAGTAAAGCGAGACATGCGAGGCCTCGCTATGTTCAATCGCATTATGGGCGATAGAGCGGAAGACTTGAAGCATGCGGTGACGATCTAATGTAAGCGCGATATCTGGTTGTCCTGCGCTCGGTGAAGCATCGAAGCGAATCGTCGTCATCCGGAACATTGTATCGAGCATTCGGCGTAAGTCCGCACAAAACGTGGTGACGGTCACTTCTTCTCGATGCAACAAGAACGTGTTTTCATCGAGTTGTGCCAATTGAAACGCATTTTCGACGAGTTCGGTGAGCGAACGACTTTCTTCTAAAATGGTTTGAATCGATTGTTTGCGAAGTGATTCAGGCGTACTCTCTTTTGAAGCGATCTCGGCATACCCTCTCAAGTAGGTGAGAGGGGTCTTAATTTCATGCGAAAGATCGGAAAGGAACTGATGCCGTTCTCGTCGCAGTCGAGATAGTTCGACAGACATCGATTCGATTGAGCGGGCCAATTCGCCGATTTCATCGACTCGGTTCGTCGGCAATTGTAACTCGTCCGGGTTCGTGAGCACGTTCTCTGTCGCTCGTCTCAACGACTCAATCGGTTTTGAAATGAGACGGCTCAGGAGAATGAACGTCAGCACGGTCGTCACGAGTGCGATGGCCGTGATATATAGAAATCGCCATTGAAGGCGGTGACTGATCCCATGAATGATCTCGGTCGGTAAAAACATATAGACGTATCCATATCGTGTGCCGGCATCGTCCGTAATCGGTGTGCGGACACTCAAATACGGTTCGTTTTCCCAATCATCCTCTAGAACGGTCGTGTCATCAAAGGGACCAGTGCGTTTTTTCGAATCGACGGTGTCGACTAAGACTTGAGGAAAAGAGTGCGAAGTTTGTAGCGTATCATGAGCAGTATCGGTAATAGCGACTTTCGTGTCGGTCTCACTTTCCATGGTGGCCACATGACTGATCGTTTCTTCCGAAAAATTCATCGCCAATACGCTTGCATGGCTCTCGGCCCGAGATTCGAGACGATTGATTTCTTCTACCACGCGTTCCCCGAGTAACGTGTGATAGAGGAGAAGGAATAACACCCCTTCAATCAAGAGGGTGGATAGGAGAAAGACGAGGCTAATCCGAAACGGTAAACTGTTACGACTTCGCTTCATCCAGAACGCTCCTCGGTCCAACGATAGCCACGTCCCCAAACCGTCTTCAAATAGTCGTCGATTGGAAATCCAGCATCCCCTAACTTTTCTCGAATCATACGAATATGTGCATCGACCGTACGAGGGTCGGATTCGGCAGAATAGGGCCAGACGAGGTCATAGAGATCCAAGCGATTGAAAAGTCGATTCGGATGCTGGAGGAACAACTTCAGGATGGCCGTCGCTTTTGGGGTGAGGACGACCTCTTGTTCTTCATAAAGGATGCGTCCGCTCTCTTCGTCGTAACGGAGCGGACCATAATGGATATTCACAACCTTGCTTCGCCGTAAGACGGCACGGATCCGGGCGAGGAGCACGTTCCCATCGAATGGTTTGGTGACGTAATCATCCGCACCGGCATCTAGCCCTTGAATTGTCGTCTCATTGTCTGAACGTGCCGTCAACAAGACGACAGGCAATGTCGGATCGATCGTCTTCAGTTGACGACAAAGGGAGATACCATCCACTTCCGGCATCATGATATCTAAGAGGACAAGGTCCGGGCGTTCTTCAATTTGTTCGAGTGCTGAACGGGCATCGCTTGCTTCTAAACAAGAATAGCCATCGCTCTCGAGAAACAGACGAATCAAATGTCTCATTTTTTCTTCATCGTCCACAATGAGGATTTTCATCACGCATCCCTCCTTCCTGTTATCGTTCCGCGTGCTTTGCGTGATTTCCTTCCGGAACGAAAAGAGTCTGTAGTTGTTCATATGCACGTGTCACGTCTCGACAGTAAATAACTGGTACGCGCGCATCAATCGGTCGATCCGTAACGATAGCCACTGCACCGTTTCGGATAGCTGCTTTCACCAGGTCGACGCCGCGTTCATTGACGGGGCGATTACATACATATAAAAAAGTTTTATTTATTTTTTCTGGTGTCGTCCCGATTCCACGAATCGCCATCTCTTCCGGACGATCGAGATAGGACCACGATAAGACAGAATCCAATGTTGCCAGTACATCACGCAGTGTCACCTGTTGCATCAATGTTCCCCTTCCTTGCATAATCTCAATTTCATCAGTCTACCCTACGTTTGTGAAAAAGAAGTGAAAGCTTTGGAAAACACGCTATGACTGAGAAAGATGCAGGTTTGAGTGCAGAACAAGTAGGTAAAAGTACTTCTACATGCATAACGAGAAAGGGTGAACGAGATGAAATCGTACGGAAAATTTGGAATCATGATTGCGGTCTCTACATTTTTGATGTACTGGCTCATGTATTTGAACGTCTTTCAAATCAATCATATCTTCTATAGTCAGACGAGGTTGTATATGGCACTCATCATGGGATCGGTCATGGCATTCGTCATGCTTCTCTTTATGTGGGGGATGTACAAGAACAAAACACTTAATTTTATCATCCTAGGGGTCAGTGTCCTCGTCTTCAGTGCCTCGCTCTGGCTCGTACGCAGTCAGACGACGGTCGATGACGTCAGTTGGATGAAGGCAATGATTCCCCACCACTCCATCGCCATCTTGACGAGTGAGCGTGCGGAAATCGAAGACCCGCGTGTGAAAGAACTGTCTGAAGAGATCATCAAGGCGCAGCGCCGTGAAATTGAAGAGATGAAGCAACTGATTAAAGATTTAGAGGATGAAGAAGAGAACGCAGAAGAGAATCAAGAGTAACAGGCATACACAGTCATGATTGACTGTGTATGTTTTTTGATTTTAGGAAAAATGAGGGAAGTAAGTTAGAATTTGTTTTCCTTTATTTGAAATATAAATGACATATTTGTCGATTCGTTTTGGTGGTAAAATTTTTTCATCAAGATAATATAAAAAATAAAAATTTAAATACATAATTGAAAGGATTTACCATACTATGAAACGAAAGATGCTTTCTCTCCTCTGTGCTGCATTGCTCACCATCGGAATCTTCACCCCAGCCGGTACGCCTGCTGAAGCAGCGACCACGTATTATGTCAAAGTCACGACCAACAGTTTAAACGTCCGTTCGGGCCCAGGCACGACGTATGCGATCGTTGGAAGCGCGAAGTTAGGCCAGTCGTTCAAGTATCTCGGCGTAAGCGGGGGATGGACGAAAATCAACTTTAACGGGACAGTCCGTTACGTATCGAGTACATATGTGAAGAAGTATAGTGTGACGACACTCTCGACGACGTCGACAGCAAAAATGATCATCCCGACAAAAGGAACGTTAACGCAAAAATACGGTCCAGCGAGCGGACAATACGGCTACACGTTCCATAACGGCATCGACTTGGCGGCACCGAGAGGGACTCCAGTCGTGGCGGCCGCATCTGGACAAGTCATCGTCTCCCGGAACTACGGGGCGTATGGGAATCACATCATGATGACCCATCAGTTAAATGGCCAAACATACATCACGGTATACGCACACCTCGACCGCCTCAATGTCGTCAAAGGACAGACGGTCGCAAAAGGGGCGACAATCGGAGCGGTTGGCAACACCGGCAACTCATTCGGAAACCATCTCCATTTTGAAGTACATCGGAACAGCTATGTATATAGCAGTTCAGCTCCTGCCAACAGTATCAATCCATATACGATGTTTTAATGCAAAAGCACGCGCCCCATATTTGGGAGCGCGTGCTTTTTGGTTAATGAATAGTTGTTCGTTTGTTCCGTCCGATTTGGTTGGCGATGATGAGGCTGACACCAAGGACGACACCAAACACCAGTCCGAATAGGTTGTTGAAGAGTAACATGAGGATGATCCCGAAAACGAGACCGATACTCATGAGGCCAATCCGATCAAACATAGTGAATCCCCTTTTCTGTAGTTGTGCACCTCATTGATTACCCGATTTTCAAAGAAAGAACACCGACGAAATGGATCGATTGATTCATTATACGTGTTTGGATGAACTAGGTTTCGTTTTGTAGAAACTATAGAGGACGCTAATCAAGATGACGAGAATGATTGTCCCGAGCGACATCCAAATCGGCATCTTGTACACATCACCTAACATCATCTTCGCCCCGATAAAGACGAGCATGAAACTGAGGCCGTGCTTCAAATAGTAGAAACGGTCAATCAAGTTGGCGAGGACGAAGTAGAGACTACGAAGTCCAAGAATCGCCATGATATTCGCGTAGAAGATGATATACGGGTCACGCGAATACGCGAAGCTCGCGGCGACCGAATCGACGGCAAAGACGATATCCGACAATTCGATGAAGATGAGCGCGATGAAGAGCGGTGTGAAGAACAACTTCCCATTGATGCGTTTCGTGAACTTCCCAGATGAAATGTCTTGTGTGATTGGAAGGCGTCGCTCGAGCCAACGAATCGTCTTGTTCTCTTCAAGTGACTCGTCCTTCCCGATATTCTTGTACATCATCCAACCTGTATAGACGAGGAACGCTCCGAACACGTAATACACCCAACCGAAGTTTTCTAAAAGCGATACACCAGCGACGATGAAGACGGCGCGGAAGAAAATGGCTCCGAGAATTCCCCAGAATAACACTTTATGCTGATACTTGAGCGGGATGGCGAAATAGGCAAAGACGAGCGAGAAGACGAACACGTTATCGATGGCGAGTGCCTTCTCGATGAAGTACACGCTCGCATATTCCGTCGCCGCCGTACTACCTTGCGTATAGAACAACCAGCCTCCGAATACAATCGCAATCCCGATCCAGACAAACGTCCATGTCCACGCCTCGCGGAGCGAGACTTCGTGTGCCTTGCGGTGGAACACCCCGAGGTCAAGTGCGAGCATGAAGATGACGATGAGTAAAAACCCGATGAGTAGGGTCAACAACAATTCCCCCTTTTGAGTTCGTATGAACTTCTATATATTTAATTTAAGTTCATATGAACTTAAAGTCAACTGTTATTTTGTCGGTATGTGTCGTTACGTTAATTGCCTGAACAGAAAGGGAATATGGTCTGAAGCATGAGAAAGGGGATGACCGTATGAAGTATTTAGTCACCGGGGCAACCGGTAAATTAGGGTCAAAAATTGTAGAGGAGTTACTCAAATCAATCGATGCGAGCGACCTTGCTGTCAGCGTACGGAATCCAGAGAAAGCAGCATCGCTTAAAGAACGTGGGGTCGACGTACGCCACGGTGATTTCGATCAGCCGGACACACTCGATGAAGCGTTCAAAGGCGTTGAACGTCTCTTGATCATCTCGGCAGATGGAGACAATGACACACGGATTCGTCAACATACGAACGCAGTCGAGGCGGCGAAACGGGCAGGTGTCTCATTTATCGCCTATACGAGTCTCGCCGATGCGACAGATAGTGAGAACTTGATGGCACCCCCACATGTCGTCACGGAAGAAGCGATTGTAGAATCGGGGATTCCGTATGCATTCTTGCGGAACAACTGGTACTTAGAGAACGAGTTGTCAAGTATTCAGGCAGTGCTTGATGGGGCGCCATGGATCACGGCAGCACGGGACGGGAAGGTCGGATGGGCACTTCAACAAGATTATGCGGAAGCAGCGGCGAACGTTTTGTTGAAAGAACAGCAGGAGAGTGCGGTATATGAATTGTCGGGACCGCTCCATACGCAGCAGGAGCTCGTCGATGCATTAAGTGAGGTGCTTGGTCGCGAAGTCGCGATGCAAGAGTTGAACCTCGAAGCGTATGAAGAAACGATGCGCGGGGCAGGGCTACCTGATGACGTGGTCGCACTTCTCGCTGGCATTCAGCGAAGCATCCGTCAAGGAACGCTCGAGATTCATGAGAGTGACTTTGAACCGGTTCTCGGACGTCCGGTCACACCGCTCACTGAAGGGATTCGTCAACTGCTCGACAGATAAACAACATTCCCCCGACCAAACGGTCGGGGGAATTTGTGTTAGGCGCGGGATGCGTGATTTTCAAGTTGTGTCGTCACATCTTCAAGTGCGTTCGCTGTGACGGCGAGTCGGTCCGACATGGAGCTGAGCTCTTTTTGGATGGCGACTTGTTCTTCTGTTGCGGCGGCCACATGGTGAATCTGTTGCTGGAGTTCGCTTGCCGCATGCTTTGTCGATTCAAGGCGTGTCTCGAGCGTTTCCATCTGGGCCGTCACGTGTTGCCGCGTCTCTTGAATCGACGCAATTTGTGCATCGATTTCAGACACGTCTTCTGTGAGACGACCGAAGACGGCCGTCACGTCGTTCGTGACGGTTTGGCAGTTCTCTGTCGCTTCTTTAAACAAGTGGGCGGATTTCGATACGACCGTCGTATCCTCCATTAATCCGCCAAGGACACGTGTCATCTCGGACGCATATTCTCGAGACTGCACGGCGAGTTTTCCGACTTCAGAGGCGACGACAGCGAATCCACGACCGGCCTCTCCAGCACGGGCCGCTTCAATCGAAGCGTTCAAGGCGAGCATGTTCGTCTGTTCACTGATTGAGCCGACTTGCTGCAAGATGCCTTGGATTTCAGATGAACGATTTGACATCGTTGCGACAATCCGTTCGAGTTGTTCGGACTCGGTGATGATTTCTTGCACTTTTTCTTCCATGAGACGCATATCCGTATTCCCGGAAAGGGCATCTGTCGCGATACGTGACGAGGCAGCGGCCGTCTGAGCCATTCGTTCTTGGATGAGTGCAGTGAGTGAACGGATCGATTGAATCTCATCCGCCCCTTGCATCATCGATGTTTGTTGCGATGAAGCGTGCGCAACGATTGGGTCGACGGTGATGGCGATCTGCTCGCCAGATTCGAGCGATTGGTTCGCAGCCGATTCGAGTTCCTCCGCATGTCCGTTTAAGGAATGGACGAGGGAACTGACATCCTGTATTGCTTGTTGAAGCAACGCTCGTGTTTCCTGTTCTTGTGTCTCGATTCGTTCCGATTCTTTGTTGCGGTAGTAAATCTGGGCGACGAGTACCGCACTGAGCAGGATCAAGTAGACAGCATGAATGAGCAACAAGCTGAACGGATAATCGCTCGTTCCACAAATCATCTCAGGGAATAAAGCATATCCCGCTAAATGTTGAACCGCGAAGATGCCAGCGCTGTAGAGGATCAAGTCGATGCGGCGCATGAACGACAAGATTGCCAAGACGACAAAGATGGAAAAGTGATATTCGACGAGTCCTTGTCCACCGGCGACCGTCGAGATGCTCGCGAAGGTGAGCGTCAACATCATCCAGTGCGGGAACGTCTTCTGTTCTCGTTTCAAGCTGACGAACATCATCCCGAAAAAGACGAGTGGAAGAGCGAATAACACCCACGTCATAGTTGAATACACATAATCATCTGCACCGTTCCGTAAAATCGTATACGTATAGGCAAATTCTGTGAATCGGTGAAGCAAATGGACAACAACCGACGTCATCACAATCAATAACGTCGTCAACAACATCAACTGATTTCGTTTCGTAAAACTCATGTTTCTTTCCTCACATTCTCGTGTTCATTTGTTGTAGCTCTATACATATCGGACGGATGTCCCGAATGTTTATCGGAATTACATGTTCACAACACAAAAAAGGAGCTCCAGGCTCCTTTTGATGTTCAATGTGATTTACCGTACCACTTGTTATAGAAATGGTATGGTTCTTTCGCCTGTTCTGTCGTCAAAAATACAAACTTCTCACGAGTCAAATGTCTCAACATATAAGACAGTGATTCAGGGGAAGTGGCATGATCGTGCATGAGAACGATGGATGCCTGATAGTATGAACGATGGGCACGTACTTGTTTAATGGTTTGATAGCGCATCGTCTTCTGGTCCTTTTTGTATTTCCAGTCGAGCGTATCGACGTTCCAGTCCCACATCTTGAATCCGGCTTTCTCCATCGCCTGGCGATGTGCCTTGGTCATATGCGGCACGCTACCGTATGGGACACGAATCGTCGTCGACTTCACACCGGTGATGTCAAAAATCAATTGTTGGACCTGCTTCATCTCGTTGACTGCGGTTTTCGGTGAACGATAGAAGGTCTTTTTGTCGTGGGTCATGCTATGTAGTCCGATTGTATGTCCCTCGTCGACAATCCGTTGAAGAATGGCTTCATTTCCTTTGATTTTCTTTCCGAGAATAAAGAATGTTGCTTTTACGTTGTACCGTTTCAAGACGTCGAGTAACTTCGGCGTATATTGATTCGGTCCGTCATCGAACGTCAAATACACCATCTCGCCTTTATTATAGCGGGGATGGGACTCATTTGCTGAGACAGAAGCAGATGAACTGAATAAGAGGAATGCAGCTAACAGACAGACGATTGATTTTTTTAGCACAAATCGATTCTCCTTCAATTGTTGGTGTGGATATTATTCCCACATATAATTTACAATATTAGGGTTTTGTGATTCAAACGCCTTTTTATGCGGAAGGAGAATCGATTTTTCAATTTAAGCCAAGCCATTTTTTAACCGGTTCACGGAAGATATACGTCACGACAATCAATCCGACGAAGACGAGTGCGGCGATGAAGATCGTGGTGACGCTACCTGACGCGAGGCTCGCTCCGAGAAAACTATAAGCGAACGTCCCGGGAATCATGCCAAGAACCGTCGCTGGGACAAAGGCACGGAAACGGACGCGGGAGATGCCTCCGGCGTAACTGAGTAAGTCGAAACTGACGAGTGGGATGAGCCGTAAGACGAACACATATAAGAAACCGCGGCGCTCCATCTGGGTGAACAGCTTCTCCGACCAAGGATAACGGTCGACGTTAACGACCGAGCGTCCGAAGAAGCGTCCCATGACGTAACCGGTCGTCGCAGCAGCGGTCGCACCAATAATGATATAGAGGACCCCAGGCCAAACGCCGAACGCGAGACCGGCTCCAAGTGATAGCACGGATGTCGGTAAAAAGGCGACCGGACCGATGGCGTATAGAAAAATAAAGAATAACGGACCCCAAAAACCAAACGACAAGACGATATCCCGTATGTCAGACGGACGCAACTCATAATGGAAATGGGTGATGTAGAACAACGTGCCAAATACGAGTAAAAACAAAGTGATTTTAAGCCAACGTGGCATGAGGCGCCCCTCCTTTTTTCTAAGCATACCGCATTCATCGTTCATGACAGAAAACGAATGTGCGAAAAAACCGAAGCGTTAGCCTCGGTTTCCTTCATAGCGCTGAATCCATTCATCGACAGATATTTTTTCGGCGAGTTCCCCGACCAAATCAAACGGAATCCGCTTCACGTTGTTGAAGCGAATACAGCTTTTCCCCATGTCGAGTTTCGTCGGGACGCGTTTTGCATACTCTTGTTCGAACCAAGCGAGTAGTTCAGGATCAGCGTAAATTCCCATATGATAAAGCCCGACATGGCGCTTTTGTGCGATCACGCTGATGAAGGGAAGGGGTGTACCCGGCGTCACGTGATAACCCGACGGATATCGCTCGAGCGGGACGACGTAATGGACTCCGTGTCCATCGGTCGTCTTTTCAAACCCGTCAGGTAAATGGTCATCGATGACCTCAATCAGGTGGATGAAGGAATCGAGCCGTGCCTCGTCCACAAGTGTCGTCATGTCCATCATGATTCGCCTCCTCGTAAGATTTTCTCCATTTTCTTCCCCTTCGCCAATTCATCAATGAGCTTATCGAGATAACGGATTTCACGCATGAGTGGTTCTTCAACGTTCTCGACGCGCACCCCACAGACGACACCTTTGATGAGGGCGCGGTCTTCGTTCAAATGAGGCGATGAAGCGAAGAATGTATCAAAATCAACCTCGTCAGCAATCTGACGCGCGAGTCCGGTCTCATCATATCCCGTCAACCACTCGATGATTGTGTCGACCTCTTCTTTCGTCCGTCCTTTTCGTTCGGCTTTAGCGACGTAGAGCGGATAGACGCTCGCAAAGCTCGTCGTATATATGCGGTGTGCCATAGGTCTCCCTCGTTTCTGTCCTGTTTTCTCTATTTTCTCATATTTCGACCGAAGCAGGTTACACCTATTCTAATATTCCATTCAAATCGTCATAGATTGTATCGGGCGCAACATCGAACTCCTCGAACGGTAGGTCATTTCGGTTGATCCATGCCGCATGGAAGCCGAAGTTTTTCGCCCCGGCGATGTCCCAGCCGTTCGACGATAAGAAGAGCACCTCGTCACGGCGAAGACCGGACGTCTTGAACCAGTGCATATAGGCCGCTGGCGTCGGTTTTGGTTGTTTGATGCCGTCGACGCTGACGACTTCATCAAAATAGTCGGTGAGTCCGGCGTTGTGAAGCAGCGCCTCAAGCATCTCATCCGTTCCGTTCGAGAGGATAACGGTCTTCACGTCATGTAGCTGTTTCAAGACCGACTCTACTTCCTCGTAAGGAGTGAGGTGCGCATATGATGCAATCAGGCGCTGTTCGATGTCCTCCGTCGCTGTTGCGTCATGGACGGCGAGCGCGTAACGGAGTGCGTCCCGGGTCACCGACTCGAAATCTTCGTAGCGACCCATCATGTGCCGCCAAAAGAAGTACTCAAGTTGTTTTGTCCGCCATACTTGGCTGATGGCTGCTCCTTTTTCCGGGAACTCTTGTTCACAGGCATCCTTCACCGAATGGACGTCAAATAAGGTGCCGTATACGTCAAAGACGATGGCTTTGATCGTTGGTTTCATAAAAACATTCCTCCTTCTGTGTCGTTATACCCGTCTTGTTCAGAATATAATAGGAGAAAGGGGGTCCGACATGTATATTCCAAATCAATATTCCGTCACAGAACGAGCAAAGATTTACGCATTTCTCCATGCCCATCCGTTCGGTACGGTCGTGACGCATGACGGGGATAAACCGATTGCAACGCACGTCCCGTTACGATTCGATGAGGCGAACGGTCAACTGACGACCCACGTATCAAAAGCGAATCCGCAGTGGCGAACGATTGAAGAACAGGACGTTCTCGTCATCTTCCAAGGTCCGGACGCGTACGTGTCGGCGTCATGGTACGGACATGAGGACGTATCGACATGGAATTACCAAGCGGTACACGTATATGGACGTGCGACGATTCTCAATGAGACCGAGTTGATTGAAGAACTCGCAGGTTTGCTGAACGAGCACGAAGGAGAACGTGAACATGCGGTGCGATGGGATGATTTATCCGAACCGGTGAAGCGACAAATGCACGGCGTCGTCGGGTTTCGGATCGTCATTACCGACATTCAGGCAACGTTCAAGTTAAGCCAAAACCGAAACGACGTGGACCATGAACGCATCGTATCAGAGCTTGAAAAACAAGATGAACCGATTGCAGATGTCATGCGACGGCAGCGGAAATCTTGATCAACCTGTCCTAAAACGGCAGGTTTTTTCATTTTTTTTGAACCGAATAGCGGTTGACATGACTTAGGAGCAGGTCTATACTCATAACTGATAATGATTATCAGTATCGGCAAAATACAGAGAAGTTCGAAAAGGAGAAAATCACGTGAACAACACATTCAAGAAATGGTTACATATGTTCATCTTTGCATCGGCATTTGCACTCATCTTAGCCGGTTGTGGTTCGGAAGAAGCTGAGAACGCTTCCACAAGTGAAGGGACAGAAGAAGCGGCAGAAGGTTACCCGATCACAATCGAGCACGCATTCGGAGAGACGGTCATCGAAGAGAAGCCAGAACGCGTCGCAACGATCTCATGGGGGAACCATGATGTCGCACTTGCACTCGACGTCGTACCGGTCGGATTCTCGGCTGCGAACTACGGTGTCCAAGATGACAGCGGCATGCTCCCATGGACAGCAGAGAAGTTAGAAGCACTCGAGGAAGAGAACCCGAACATCTACCAAGACACAGACGGATTAGACTTTGAAGCAATCGCAGATTCTAACCCGGACGTCATCTTGGCTGCCTACTCAGGCATCACGCAAGAAGACTACGACACGCTCAGCCAAATCGCACCGGTCGTGGCATACCAAGAAACTCCTTGGGTCACGTCATGGCAAGATATGGTTCGCTATGACTCACTCGCAATGGGACTTGGTGAAGAAGGCGAACAGTTGATCAAAGATACAGAGAAATTGATCACAGACAAAGCGACAGCCGTCCCTGAGATTGCCGGAAAGAAAGCCGCTTTCGTCTCGATGAGCGCGGAAGACCTTTCAAAATTCTATATTTACACGACGGGTGACCCACGCGGTGCCTTCATCGAAGAACTCGGGGTGGAATATCCGCAAAACATTTTGGACGAGGCAGAAAAAGCAGACAGCTTCTACCTTGAGCTCAGTAAGGAAAACGCCGACATCCTGAACGACGTCGACATCTTCGTCACATACGGGAACGAAGACACGTTGAAGGCGCTCCAGGCAGACCCGCTCTACGGTAAAGTGCCAGCAATCGAACGTGGATCGGTCGTCTTGATCGAAGACAACACACCGCTCGCAGCGGCAGGAACGCCGACGCCACTCTCGATTGAATATACGATCGATGAGTACGTCTCACGCGTATCGGATGCGCTCGCGAAAGTAAAATGATGCAACATCAGGTGAAACAGATGCATACCCCGAAGTATTTCCCACTTCTTTTGGTTGGGACGCTCGTACTGACGGTTCTATGTATCGTGGCATCTCTTGCCTTCGGCTCAAGGACAGTCGGGTGGAATGAACTGCTGGACGGTTTATTCCGCCCGGCTGTTCAGTCGTATGAAGCGGACATCGTCCGAGAACGGGTCGTCCGGACGATCTTCAGTTTCATGTGTGGCGCAGCGCTCGGTGTGGCGGGGGCACTCATGCAGTCGGTGACGCGTAACCCAATCGCCGACCCGAGTATTCTCGGGGTCAACACGGGCGCGGCACTCGCTGCTGTCATCGGAATCGCATTTTTCAACATCTCGACGGCAAGTGCGTTCATCTGGTTCGCGCTCGTCGGGGCATTGTTGACGGCCATTTTCGTATTCGGTATCGGCTCACTCGGACGGGGTGGTGCGACCCCGCTCAAACTCGTCTTGGCGGGTGCGGCGACGAGTGCGGCATTATCGTCCCTCGTCATGGCGCTCATGATTCCACGCTCGAACGTCATGGACCAGTTCCGCTTCTGGCAAGTCGGGAGTGTCGGCGCGGGGAATGTCGATTCCATCTATACGTTTTTACCGTTCTTATTGATCGGTCTCGTGATTGCGGTCGTGACCGCACCTTCCTTGAACGCACTCGCGCTCGGAGAAGAGATGGCGAAGAGCCTCGGTGTTCGGACCGGGACATTGAAGCTGACGGCTTCGTTCGCGGGCGTCATTCTATGCGGGGCAGCGACGGCACTTGCCGGACCGATTGGCTTTATCGGGCTACTCGCCCCTCATTTGATTCGGCTCGTGCTCGGTCCGGATCAACGTTATCTCATGCCGATGTCTGCCCTCGCGGGTGCCATCATCTTGACCTTCTCGGACGTCATCGGACGTTTGCTCGGAAGTCCGAGCGAGCTTGAGGTCGGGATCGTGACGGCATTCATCGGGGCACCGATTTTGATTCTATTGACGATGAAAGTGAAAGTAAGAGGACTATGATGCAACCAGCGATTGAACAAATCAGACAAGGACGTATGAAGCGTCGCCGTCGCTACGTCGGCATGACACTGCTCTTGACCGTGATTGCGGTCACGTTGAGCGGTTTGATGCTCATGTTGGGCAATACGATTTATCCGGTCCAGGACGTCATCCGCGTCCTGCTCGGGGAAGACGTGAAGGGTGCGTCGTTCGCCGTTGAGGTGCTTCGATTACCACGTATGCTCGCCGGTGTCTTCGCGGGGGCTGCGTTCGGTGCGGCGGGGACGATTTTTCAGACGATGCTCCGCAACCCGCTCGCTAACCCGAACGTCATCGGAATCACGACCGGGTCGAGTGCGGCGGCCGTCTTCTGTATCGTCGTCCTGCAGTCGAGTGAGGCCATCATCTCGATTGCATCGATTATCGGAGGTCTCGTGACGGTGCTCGTCATCTACTTTCTCTCCAAAGGGGCCTCCTTCTCGATCGGTCGCCTCGTCTTGGTCGGGATTGGGATTCAGGCGATGCTCACAGCGGTCATCAATTACTTACTGCTCATCAGCCGACAAAATGATGTCGCCATGGCGATGCGGTGGTTGACAGGAAGCTTAAATGGGGCGAAGCTAGAGGATTTGCCGCCTTTAATCATCACGGTACTCATCTGTTTACCGATCGTATTGTTACTCACCCGTCAGCTCGAGATGCTCGAGCTCGGTGAAATGGCGGCGACAGGGTTAGGGATCAATACAAACCAAACCCGATTGCTTCTCATCGTTGCGGCGGTGTTCATGCTCGCCCTTGCGACAGCGACGACGGGACCAATCGCCTTTATCGCCTTTTTGGCGGGGCCGATCGCCAAACGTCTCGTCGGGACGAGTCACGCCGGAATTTTGCCGGCAGCGCTTGTCGGCATCATCTTAGTGCTCGCGGCCGATCTCGTCGGACAATTCGCCTTCACGGCACGCTATCCGGTCGGTGTCATCACCGGGATCATCGGCGCGCCTTATCTCTTATACTTGTTGATTCGGATGAACCAGAAAGGGGACTTCTAAATGGCATCCATTATGAAAGTGGAACATCTCACCTCAGGATACGAGGACAAGATGATTTTGAATGATATCAGCCTTGAAATTCCAAGCAACCAGATTAGCATCATCATCGGTGCGAACGGTTGCGGGAAGTCGACGTTACTGAAGACGATGGCACGCCTCATCAAACCGAGTGCCGGTCAAGTGACGCTTTACGATAAGCCGATCTCGAAGATGGCACCGAAAAAGCTGGCGCGTGTCCTCGGGATGTTGCCACAGTCCCCGGTCGTACCGGAAGGGATCACGGTCGCCGATCTCGTCGGTCGCGGCCGTTATCCGCATCAATCGTTCTTAAAAGGTTGGACGAAAGCCGACTATGAGGCCGTCGCCGAGGCGATGGAGATGATGAACATTACGGAGTTTGCGGACCGTCCGATCGACGAGTTGTCAGGCGGACAGCGCCAACGCGTCTGGATCGCGATGGCACTTGCCCAACAGACGGACGTCCTCTTTTTAGACGAGCCGACGACGTATCTCGATATTACGTATCAGGTTGAGATTCTCGACTTGTTGACGGACTTGAACCGGAAGTACGGGACGACGATTGTCATGGTGCTACACGACATCAACTTGTCGGCACGTTATGCCGACTACATCTTCGCACTCGACAAAGGGAAGTTGATCGCCGAAGGGAAGCCATCGGACGTCATCACATGTGACTTGATCCATCGGGTCTTCAACCTCCGCTGTTCGGTCATGTGTGACCCGGTGTCGGGTTCACCGTCGGTCATTCCGATTGGTCGCCACCATGTACAGACAGAAACGGAAGAGGCGCCTGTCGCGCAGCTCGAGTTGGTATAACGAGAATCGAGAAGGAGCGAATGTTCCTTCTTTTTTTTGCATTGATGAAAGCGTTCTAAAAAAGTCGTTGACTTCTCTTTGAGGCGGGTGTATGCTATAAATCCTGCCCAAAAATGAGAGGCATGGGGACTGGCATCAGTTCATTCGATTTTTGAGAGGAATGACTTAAGATGAACCAACAACAATTAGTCGAGCGCGCACGCCAATTGAAAGACAATGCGTATTCACCATATTCGAAGTTCCGCGTCGGTGCGGCACTTCTCATGAAGGATGGCACGGTCATCGATGGCGTCAACGTCGAGAACGTCTCGTTCGGAGCGACAAACTGTGCGGAGCGTACAGCCATCTTCACAGCGGTCGCACAAGGATATAAAAAAGGTGACTTCGAAGCGGTTGCCGTGTCTGGGGACACGGAAGACTTCTTGCCACCGTGCAGCATTTGCCGCCAAGTCATGGTCGAGTTCGGCGATCCTGACTTCAAAGTACTCCTCACGAACGGCAACGCCGATGTGAAAGAAGTGACGCTCGGGGAGCTTGTCCCGCTCGCGTTCACTGATTTGGATATGTGATAAAAAGCGCTGATTCTATCTGGAGTCAGCGCTTCTTTATTAGTTGCTTTGTTGTACAATAAAAAGTACAATAAAATAAAAGGAGTGAAAATGATGTCCACCATTACGTATAGTGACGCTAGAAAAAACTTCAAGAAAGTATTGGATCAAGTGCATGAAAATAGTGAGGCAATTGTTATCTCGCGTAAAAATAGTGAAAATGCAGTGATTATGTCCGAACAAGAATATGAAAGCTTGATGGAAACGATTTATTTGTTGCGTAGTCCTAAAAATGCTGAACGTTTATTAGATTCTATTAAACAAATTGAGAATAACGAAACAAAAGAAAGAAAATTGATGAATGAGTAGGTCTCTATTATTCACAGACAATGGCTGGGAAGATTATTTATACTGGCAAAAAGAAGATAAAAAGAAATTGAAACGTATTAATTCTTTGATTGAAGACGTAAGAAGAAATGGCAATTTAAATGGAGTTGGAAAACCAGAAGCTTTAAAAGGGAACCTACAGGGTTTCTATAGTCGGAGAATCGACTCGGAACATCGACTTGTCTATCGAGCAACAGATCAGCACGTCGAAATCTTACAGTGTCGCTATCACTATTCATGAATTAGACTCACATCACTTGGAGATGAGAGTCTTTTTTGACATTTCGAGAATGATCAAATAACGCAAGCGTATGGAAAATCACCTGAAATACGCGTTTCAGGTGATTTTTGTTATAGATTGATTGATTCACTGTCTTCAGGAACTAAGAGTCGATTGGCAAATTCATGCTCTTCTGCATAAGCACGTAAGTCAGCCCGTGACAAGTTCCAATGGTTCACTGCCTCCATATGGACGGCGATGATGCTGGCGTCCGGGGCAGCTTCTGCTACTTGATGCACGTCCACTTCATTCATGACGAGCGAGCCACCTTCTAGGAATTGATTGTCTCCCGCATTGACGACGATCACTTCGGGGTGATGCGTTTGAATCGTTTCAGCGACACCCTCATACCAGACTGTATCTCCTGCGACGTATAACGTTTTTTCAGTTTCATGTGTCAAGACGACACCACACACTTCACCAGTCAACGATAAGATGTCGCCTCGACCATGTTCCCCGACCGTTTTGACGAGATGAATACCTTCGAATTCGGTCGATTCCGTCAACACGCGAACGTCCGTGAATCCATCCTGTTGAATTGTGTTCTGGTCTGACTCATTTTGAACGAAGATCGGAAGCTCATTTGGAAGTACTTCTTTTGCGACTTCGTCATAGTGGTCGAGATGAAGATGGGTCAAGATGACGGCGTCAATTCCGTGTAGAAGGTCTTCAATTGAAATCGGCAATTCAACAAGTGGGTTGTGTTCATCTTGACGTGCCGAGTTTGGAAAAGGCGGATATGTGCCTTTCTTCGCAAGAAACGGGTCGATGAGAAACGTCTTCCCAGCGTATTCGAGTCGTAATGTCGCGTTTCGGATCAATTGGATGTTCATAGGTGATTCTCCTTTTTCTATGTAGGATATATGTAGTGTAGAATGTACCTGTTTTGGAATACATTACATCATTCAAGTCTTTTCGTACAAATACTTGAATGATGAAAGGAGTGGTCGCATGGACGCAACAGATCGACATATTATTGAAGCCTTGCAACAAAATAGTCGGATGACGATGAAGGAATTAGGCGAACTCATTCACTTGACGGGGCAAGCGACAGCCACACGCGTTAAAAAGTTAGAAGACCTGGGGATCATCGAAAGATATACGATTCGAATCAACGAAGAACGAATCGGTCTGCCCATTCATGCGATGATTACAATTTACACGATGAGTACATTTCATGATCCGTACCTGCTCTTTCTTAAAGAGCATCGGCAATTCGTGAGAAATAACTACAAGGTGAGCGGGGATGGGTGCTATCTACTCGAGTGTCGCTTCCCGACGAATCAAGAACTGAATGCATTTTTAGATGGACTCAGCAAATACGTGAACTACAAACTATCACTTGTCATTCATCAAAACACCCAGTGAATCGTTGGATTCACTGGGTGTTTGTTGTTTCATGTCTCCGACCGGCTCGGATGATAAAGCGATATTCTTCACTTTTGAAATAGGTTTCGGTGAACTCGAAGCGGCTACCATCCATGAGAAACGAATAGAGTTCGACTTTGAGTATCGGGGTTCGATCGCTCACTTCGAGCATGTCAGCGATTTCTTTCGTCGGTAAGACCGGGATAAATTCCTGAACACTGTCGGCAATCTTTAGATTTTTGACGTTTTCAATGTAATCGTACTTCGAACGTGTCATTACTTCATACGTCAAATCAGGAAACAGTTGGAGCGGAAGATATGTGTCTTCTACAATAAGTGGTTCTCCGTTCGCAAAACGTAGACGACGAATGTAGTAAACGAGGGCATCTTCATCGAGTTCAAGTATTTCCCTGATCTTTTCAGTCGGAGGTTGGACAGTGAAAGTAAGAACTTTACTCGTGACATCTTTTCCTTCCCGCTTCATGTCTTCAGTGAAGCTTTTTAATTCGTACATATTATGTTCAATCTTTTCGGATTGCACATATGTGCCGCTTCCTTGTCGTTTCCAAAGCAGACCTTCTTCTTGAAGTAGTTTGACGGCTTGTCGAACGGTGACTCGACTGGCTTTAAATTCGTCGACGAGTTGTGCTTCTGTTGGAATTGCTTCACCGGGCGCCCAATCGCCTGACTCGATAAACACGCGCATCTCCTGTGCAATCCGCTGGTATAGCGGAGATTTGGCTTTCATGTAAATAACCTCCTAATCTCATACGTTCATTACTCATAGTATACAAAAATAAAACGTTTTCAAAAAGGTGTTGACGCTTTAAATAATATGTATTAAATTTGTATTGTAATCAATTAGATATGTATTGAAAGGGGAACGCACACATGAAAAAACCACAGCGTCTCGTCGTCGTCGGTGGAGGTAGTACGTACACAATCGGCATGATCATGAGTTTGATTGAGGAAAAGGCACACTTCCCACTCCGTTCCATCACGTTTTACGATACAGATGAATTACGTCAAGAACGTGTCGCGAAAGCGAGTGAAGTCATCTTGCGTGAGCATTATCCAGAACTTGAGTCGTTCGAATACACGACGGACAAAGAATATGCCTTCAAAGATAAGGATTTCTTCTTCGTTCAGATTCGGACAGGCGGCTTGGAGATGCGCGAAAAAGATGAACAGATTCCGCTTCGTCATGGCGTGGTGGGACAAGAAACGTGTGGACCTGGCGGAATGTCGTACGGGATGCGCTCAATTGGAGATATGATTGAACTCGTCTCCGACATTCGCGCTGGCTCACCGGATGGCTGGATCTTAAACTATACAAACCCTGCTGCGATTGTCGCCGAGGCGCTCAAACGTGCTTACCCGGACGATCAAAAAATATTAAATATTTGCGACATGCCTGCAGCAATCATGGTGAGCTATGCGAAGATTCTCGGGAAAGAGATTTGGGATCTCGTACCTGAATATTTTGGACTCAACCACTTTGGTTGGTTCACAGGTATCTTTGATAAAGAAGGAAACGAATTAACGGAAGATATCAAACGTGCCATTTTGGAAGATGGCTTCATTCCAGAAGATTCAGAGATTGCGAATGATCCATCATGGATCAAGACGTTCAAACAAGTAGAGAAGATGCTGACGGATTTCCCAGAGTATTTACCGAACACGTATCTTCAATACTACTTGTACCCGTCTGATATGGCGGAAAAAGAAGACGTCACGAATACACGAGCGCGGCAGGTGATCAATGGTCGCCAAGAACGTGTCTTCTCGATGTGTGATCAAATCATCCAAGATGACTCGCTCGAGAACGTCCATCTAGAAGTCGATATCCACGGCTGCTACATGATTCGCGTCGCGGCATCGCTAGCCTATAATAACGGCGATATTTTCATCGTCATGGTGAAAAATGACGGTATCATTTCGAACTTGCCAGACGATGCGATGGTTGAAGTGCCAGCGATGCTTACCAATCGTGGACCGAAACCATTCGCAGTCGGGAAAATCCCACGTTTCTATAAGGGAATGATTGAAGGGCAGCTCGCTTATGAGCAACTTGTCGTCGACGCATACTTCGAAAACAGTTATGAGAAGGCACTTCAAGCGCTCACGCTCAATCGTACAGTCGTCGATGCACCGGTGGCTCGTCGAATCTTAGATGATTTGATTGAGGAAAACAGAACGTACTGGCCGGAATTGAAATCGGGCGAAGCAGTAGCAACGCGATAACTTGAGAGGGGAGATAATCCCCTTTCTCATTGTCTATATTGATAACGCTTACAAGATGAGGAGTGAATCGAATGAGTCAATGGTTTGGAGTTTTTCAAAAGTTTGGGAAAGCACTCATGGTGCCTGTCGCTTTATTACCGGCTGCCGGAATTTTGCTGGGATTAGGTGCAGCACTCACAGGTCCTTTAGCAGATAGTTGGACCTTTTTACAGAACGACACGGTGGAAGCAATCAGTGCTGGCATGTTACAAATCGGTCTAAGCATTTTTGCGAACTTACCAATCATTTTTGCCATCGGGGTTGCTGTTGGTTTGTCAGGGGGATCAGGGATTGCCGCACTTGCTGCACTCGTTGGATATGTCATTATGAATACGACAATCTCCATCTCACTTGGCATTACGGCAGAAATGGCAGCTGAGAGTGGCGAATACGGTATGTTACTCGGTATTCCTTCGCTTGAAACAGGTGTACTCGGAGGGATTGCTGTCGGGTTGCTTGCGGTATGGGTATATAAAAAGTTCCATACGTTTAATCCGCCAGAAGTGTTAGGATTCTTTGCGGGTGATCGTTCTGTCGGGATTGTGATGGTTTTCTTCTCAATCGTGCTTGGATTTGTCATGATGCTGATCTGGCCACCAATCCAGTCGGCATTGACTTCAATGGCAAATGTCATTGCAAGTGATGCGACCAATCCGGCATACGTTGGGTTATATGGGATGTTGGAGCGGTTATTGATTCCGACAGGATTACACCATATTTGGTATGCCCCGTTCCTATGGACGTCTCTTGGTGGAACAGCGACGGTGGGTGATGCGGTCGTGAACGGTGATCAGTATATTTTCCTCGCACAAATTGCTGAGGGTGTTGAAGTGACGGCAGGTCGCTTCATGTCTGGTAAATTCCCAATCATTATGTTTGGTTTACTCGGGGCGGCACTTGCGATGTATCGTCAGGCTGATCCGGACAAACGTCCTGTTGTACGAGGATTGTTGATTGCGGCAGCTGGTACAGCATTTTTAACCGGGATCACAGAACCGATTGAATTTACATTCTTATTTGTAGCACCTATCCTTTATGTCATCCATAGCGTGTTGACGGGGATTTCCTTCGCGCTCATGTATGCACTTGATACACATATCGGTTGGGCTGGAGGTTCAGGGTTGATCGATTATGTATTAGTGAACGTCTTACCGGGAACGCCACGTTGGTGGATGAATATCGTCGTCGGTATTGGATTCTTCGTCGTTTACTATAGCATCTTTACCTTCGCAATCAAGAAGTGGAACTTGGCGACACCAGGGCGTGGCGGACAAGAAGCTAAACTGTTTACACGGAAAGACTACAATGATAAAAAATCAAGTCAGTCAGCGATTCAAACGACAGCACTTGCGATTGAAAAGGCACTTGGGGGACGCGAGAACATTCGCGATATCGATGCTTGTTTCACAAGACTACGTGTTGAAGTGAGTGACGTCTCACAAATCGATGAAGACGAACTAAAAGCACTAGGAGCAGCAGGGGTCGTAAAAGTGAAGAACAACATTCAAGCAATTTTCGGAGGTCGTTCAGATCTATACAAAAATGAATTACTTCGAATCCATAAAGAAATGGATGAGGCGAATTGATCTCAGGCTCAACCTCAATGGTTGAGCCTTTTCAGTTTTTCATTCGTATAATACAGCAAGATTCTCCGCGTGCTCCTTCATCATCCCCCGCAACACCCTAGGCGCCTTCACCTCTACTTCAGCCCCAGCCTTCAACAGCTGTCTCGACAAAAATGGAAGCTCTTCCTCGGGTACGTCCCACTCATTTTTCAGCTCGATATCGGGTAATACATCTTCAAGCAAACGACGACCGAGTGGGGTGAGTTCGAGTCGAACGGTCACACCGTTTCGTTCATCACTTGCCTGTAATAAGCTCACCAAATCCTCGGACTCAAACGTCTCCTCGAGCAGTTTGACCGTTTCGATGCGATCAATCCGATATTGACGGAGTCCAAGTTCAGAGAGACCGAAGACGTACCACTTCAAATCAAGCAGTGCCATGCCGACCGGTGCGACGGTGAACGTGCGTTGTCCTTTTGTCGTCCGATACGTCATCTCTACCTTGTTTCGTTGTTCGACTGCGTGATAGATGTCTTTTGTGAGCGGTGCTTTTGGAATTTGCTTGTTTCCGAGCCACAGAATATTTCGCTCCAATCGACGAATCTTCGCCTCCAAGTCATGAGGCAATTCGTTCACGTACCAGTCGGATAGTGTACTTCGTATATCCCCGAAGGGCACGTTTGGTATGTGTTCCATCCATTTCAGCGTGAGATAGAGGGCGACCGCTTCTTGTTCGCGGAGATGGAGCGGGGGCAATAAACGATTCGGCAACATCTCATAGCCACCGCCAGTCCCGGGGACGCTCCAAATCGGATAACCGAGCTCCTCGAGTGACAGCATATCCCGCTGAATTGTCCGAATGGAGGCACCTGTCTCTTGCGCCAGTTCTTCGGCGGTAACACGTCGTCCATGATTGAGCAGTCGAATGAGTTGTAAATGTCGTTTTTTCATTTTCATCATTCCCGTCATCTTTTGTCGTGTTTATTGGTTAAGCTGAATGTATCACGAATCAAGGAGGAAGACACGATGCCACATGTAGTGTTATATATTGCGATGAGTTTAGACGGAAAGATTGCTCGATCGAACGACCAACTCGATTGGTTGTTCGCAGTAGATGGGGACGGGGACAACGGCTATGCCGAATTTTTCAAAACGATTGGTGCTGTCATCATGGGACGAAAAACATATGAAGAAGTCCTTCAATTGTCAGAGGAGTACCCATATCCAAACATGCCGAACTATATTATGACGCGGAACCCGGACCGTGAGGCGGAGCATGTCACCTTTACGGACGAACCGATTGAAAAATTGATTCATCGGTTGAAAGAAGAAATCGATCAAGACATCTGGCTCATCGGTGGCGGGGAAGTCATCAAAGCGGCGATGGAACAAGATCTCGTTGATCGTTACGAGATTGCGATTGCGCCGGTCGTCCTCGGTGAAGGGGTCCCGCTCTTCCCAGAAGGCACGAAAGAGACGAAACTTCGGCTGACAGGTCAGCGCGCATCTGGCCAATTTGTGATGGTGACATATGAACGGTAAGTGAGGATCGAGTCCACATGTGGGCTCGATTTTTTGTGGTCATGTTCAATATGCTGAAATCTAATTTACTTCATTAGGAAAATATTGTTTCGAATAAACTTCATGTTGGTTAAAATGTTAGTAACTGGCTCAAATTGGATATATGAAGAGGGTAGCACGAACATCACGCATGCTGAGAGGATCCAATTATGTTCATTAGCTTAATCGCAAATTCATGTATATCGTTTACTGGCATCTATTTCATTTCTAAGATCATGAACTACGATACAAAGTACGTACGTACACAAAAAATCTTGATTGGAGTGTTATCGGGGTGTCTCGGGATTTTTCTCATCACGCAAGGTGTCGTATTTGACGATGTCGTAAAAATCGATTTTCGTTTTCTCGTTCTGCTCCTACTTGGATTTTATCGACTCGTATCCCCACTATTTATTACGGCGACCATCATCTCAGTCTATCGTTTTAGCTATGGGATTGATTTTCCGTCAATTGTGTCATGCATCTCCCTATTTCTGATCGTGATCGGAATTCTCGTGACATATAACATCGTTAGTCTCGAGAAACGACTCTTTCAATTTGGTCTCGTGTTGAATATGTTGACATGTTTCATTATAGGTTTTGCGATTTACACGAGTGGAGAATTTAGTGAGAATGCTGCGTCCGCTGCTTTACTTGTCGTCATGATTAGTTTTCCGATTGGGTTATTGATCACCGTTTTGAACATTGACCTGTACCTCATCCATCATCGCGTGAAAGAGTATAAAATATCAGCGGAAACCGACCATTTGACGGGACTCGCAAACCGTAGAGCGTGGGAAATGCAGATGAAAAAGGTCAAAGAGCATTATGCGACGTGTAACGTGCTCATCATCGATATCGATTACTTCAAACAAATCAACGACCAATATGGTCACGCGAACGGGGATGAGATTTTGAAGCAGTTCGCAGAATTGTTGCATCGTGAAACGAGGGACCATGATATTAAAGCTCGAATAGGCGGGGAAGAGTTTGGCATTTTAATCCCGATGCTTTCTCAAGTCGAAGTAATCAAAGTGGCGGAGCGAATTCGGAGTAGCATATCCAAACATGAGTTCGAGTTACTCGATCAACAAAAGATTCATATCTCCGTTTCTATCGGAATTGCGAACGGAAAGAGCGAGCACCTTCGTGAAATGGTTCATTTGGCAGATGACTGCTTATACCAAGCGAAGAACAGTGGGAGAAATCGAACGTACATTAACGAGAGTGTGATCGGATAAACAAGGCGTATCGATATCCCGATGCGCTTTTTTTATGTAAAAAACTGCAGACCATATAGTGGCCTACAGTCATGGGGTCGTACTGGCATGGGTATAGGGCTCCCATCCATCCGAAAAGTTGTGCGGCGTCTGAATGCCTTCTAACGTCCGAAATTCATAATCTCGCTCTTTCGCATAGCGGATAATCGTATCGAGTGCTTCTGGTGTCATCGAATGATCGTGTGCCAAGATAATGGAGGCAATATTTGCCGCACGATTCGCCTCGAGACGATTGAACACGCGTTGCTCCACGCTGGCGTTGTCCTTCTTATAGATATGATCGAGACTACCGACATTCCAGTCCCAAATCGCAAAACCGGCTTCATCCATCGCTTGCCAATGCGCAGGCGTCATACCTGCATCACTGCCGTAAATCGTCCGAGCCATATTCGTATGAATGCCAGTCACGTCATAAATGAGACGTTGTACGTCCTTCATTTGACGGACGGCCGTCATCGGTGACGCATAAAACTCCTCGCGTTCGTGTGTCATCCCGTGTAAGGCGATGAGATGACCTTCGGCGACGATGCGTCGAACAAGATGCTCATTCCCTTTGATATTCTTTCCGAGAATGAAAAAGGTGACCTTCACTTGATGTTTCTTCAAGACATCAAGCAGTTTTCCCGTCTTCCAGTTTGGTCCATCATCAAGTGTTAAATAGATGAGGCTCGGGTCGTTATACGCTTTCGGTTCCGAGATTGCCGCCTGTGACAAAGTACCAATCAACAAAAAAATAGACATGAGTAATAGAACGCGTTTCTTCATTCCAACAATAGCTCCCTCGAGTCAAAAAACAAGTGACATATGACACATACCTTATCACATATCCGAGACATCGAGACGATAAATTTGTTCGTCGAGTTCTGTCGTGAAATAGGTGAAATTCAATTTCTTCAATAGCGCGATGGAAGCCTCGTTCGTCTCAAGGACACCGGCCTTGAATGCTTCTGCTCCTCGGTCGGCCAAATGGCGAATCAAGTCCGACATCACCTCGAACGCATAGCCTTGACGGGCGCGCGTAGGCGCGATCGTATAGCCAATCCAATACGTCGTCTCTTCCTGCTGAATATACAGGTCCCCAATCAGTTCACCTGTCGTTTGGTCGATGATGGCGAGTTGCGCGCCTTGATGTAGCGATGGTTCACCGAGTAGGGCGTTTTCGTATTCGATGTAGCTGAGTCCTTTGAACGACTGATGCTTCATCCAGTCCAAGTCGTTCCGATAAGTCATGAACGACTCGATGTCTTGTCGTTCAAAAGGGCGGATGAGGCAACGAGGTGTTTTGAATTTCAAAATGAATTTCCCCTATATTTTTTATGTTTACTATAATTCGGTCTATTTTTTAAGCCTTTTAACTATAGAATTTAGTAATTATTATAAATTCATGAGTAATGATATTTTATGATACTGAAAGATGTTGACGAATAACTAGCAAATAAATTCGAGGATGAATTATAACAAAAATGATGACGATTACTAATTTGATAATAATATCCCTCATTCTTATATAGAAAAGAAAGCGAATATTTTTTAATAGTCTCATTAACAACATGCATAAATGTTATAATGTTAATAGAAATATAAATATTGTATTTTTATAACAAAGGAGAATATTAATGTATTCTGACACTATGGTTAAATATTATATATCAGCATTTGAAGAAGTACTTGGTCTGAGTTTAAATTTTACATCAAATAGTGAAATTGCCATTGCGAATCTTCCGAATGTCATAGCTAAAATAGATCCTCCAAGTATTCGTGATATCCTCTCACCATTAAATTTAATATTAGCTACTAAAGTTATTGGGAATAATAAAATTGGAAAAGATCCGTTTTTAAGAAAAAATCTTGTGATTAACTACATTTATAAAATAATTAATAATGAGGCGGATTTAGAAGTTTTAGATAATTTCACAGAAAGTTTACAAGCATTAAGTAATAGAACTTATGAACAAGAACCGTGTCAAATGTCATTCATTGTTTTTAATAAGAATAGTTTGAATATTGAAGATGAAATTAAAAAAATTGGTTTTGACTATATAAAATTTAATGAAAAAATTGATATTGAAAAAGTAGTTAAGGATAAGGAACCCTTGAAATTAATTGACTCTTTGTCTTTAAGCTATGTCGTTAATGAAAAATATGAAATAGTAGGACTAGCAAAAAAAGTCCAAAGAGGACCAAGTATTTACCAAAAAATGGCGAACAGGCACAGCGAAAATGAACAAAGAATTTTAAAAGATAGTATGGGTTCTTACTATCATAACGGAAAGAATACCATGATTAATAATTCTGGTGCTTCTTTTATCAACCAAAATAAATTAGAACAAGATATATTATCTATAACTAACCAAATGAATGAACTATCTAAAGGTGAAGCTTTCGATGATAAAGTACAAAAGTACATAGAATTATTTTTTATCAGAGAAAAAATGAGAGAAGAGCTATACTTTTTAAAAGAAAATTTACTAAAAGAAAACTTGGAAATAGAAAATTTTCAAAGTGAAAAAGATAATAATAAACATATTCAATTCATTCAGTTAAAAGCGAACCGCGTAGAATGGTTTATAAATGACAGTCTTGTATGTGTGCTATCGAACGGAAAGTGGAAAGTACAAAACTATGATTTAGTTTCAAATATAATATTAGAATATATTATAAGGCAAGCGAGCAATTCCAAGAATGGTTTTCAGAAGTATGATAATTTAATTAATGATGTCACACCAAGATTTCATAAATTCTTTCTCCAAATAAAGCACTTATCATTTAAAAAAATAGGAGCGCTTTTGTTTATAATGGGGTCTAGCGACAAAAGAAAAACTACTATTTACAAAGCTTTATTAGAAAGGTCGGAAATTAAGACAGATGAGTATAGGAAAATAATTAAAACAAATAAAGGTCATCAGTTAAATATTATGAGCTGTGATACTTATTTATTTGAGCTAATTAGTTCGTTAGATGGCGCAGTATTATTTGATAGAAAGTTTGATATTTTAGCATTTGGCGAATTCATTAATAATTCTATTCCCACACCGCATGTAGCAGAGGCTGGAGCTCGTACGTTGGCGGCTGTTAAATCATCAATGTATGGTTTAAGCATAAAAGTTTCTGAAGATGGAGATTTGAGTATTTTTGAAAATGGATCTCCGATTATTAAATTATAAAATTTATATTTCTTCAAACTAACCTAAAGATATATCAATAGAAAAGACAGAGTGTACATTTGTGAGAACTTCCAAATTGCATACTCTGTCTTTTCTATTAATAAATTCTTTTCTCCTTTTGCTAAGTTACAATCTGTCACACATGCTTCCGCTGAAACGCAGAAATGGCTTCATACTCTTCCGACAGGTGACGCGACAGTCGAATGTAGATCGGCAAGAGCTCCCGATAGACGTTCGTCGCCTCCATATTTGGCGTATGCTCGTGGGTCACTTGCGGCACTTCTTGGAACTCCTCGATATCCCCAAATGCGTACTCTCCGAGCATGACGGCCCCGAGGCATGAACTCTCGTGACTTTCCGGCACGACGACCGGTGTGTCGAAAATATCTGCCATCATCTGGCGCCAGAGACTCGACTGGGCGAATCCACCTGTCGCATGGATGCGGTTCGGTGCACCCGTCAACTCGTCGAGCGCGAGCATGACCGTATAGAGGTTAAAGATGACACCTTCCAACACGGCACGGATGAAGTGCTCCCGTTTATGGTGGATGCTGAGACCGAAGAACGAACCGCGGGCGTTCGAATCCCAGAGCGGAGCGCGCTCACCCATCAAATACGGATGGAACAACAGACCGTCCGCACCCGGTTTGACCGTCTCGGCGATTCGCGTCAACACATCGTACGCGTCGATGCCGAGGCGTTTCGCCGTTTCGACCTCACTTGCTGCGAACTCGTCGCGGAGCCAGCGGAGAATGATGCCGCCGTTATTGACCGGTCCACCGATCACCCAATGCTTATCCGTCAGCGCATAACAGAAGATGCGACCTTTCGGATCTTCGACCGGTTCTGAGACGACCGTCCGGATGGCGCCACTTGTTCCAATCGTCACGGCGACGACCCCTTGTTCGAAGGCACCGACCCCGAGGTTCGACAGCACGCCGTCGCTTGCCCCGATGACGAGCGGGAAGTCCCAGCCTAGTGTCTCGGTCACGTCAGGCGTCACCTGCAAGATTTCCGTCGTCGGAACGAGTTCCGACAAACGCTCTGGCGTCACACCGGCAACGTCTAGTGCTTCCGCGTCCCAATCCCGTTGTTTCAAATTGAACAGTCCCGTCGCCGAGGCGATGGAATGATCGACGACGAAGCGTCCCGTCAACCGATAGAAGACATATTCTTTGATGGAGACGAACTTGGCTGTCTGTTCAAAGACGGCAGGATGTTCTGTTTTCAACCAGCGCAGCTTCGACAGCGGCGCCATCGGATGGACCGGGGTGCCGGTGCGCATATGGAGTGCGCTCGCGTCAAAGTCGCGTTTAATTTCTTGCGTATACGGGTTCGCCCGACTGTCGGCCCACGTGATGCTGTTCGTGAGCGGACGTCCTGACGCATCGAGTGCGATCAAGCTGTGCATCGCTGAACTGAATGATGCGAAGCGAATCGGACCGTCCGCTTTGGCACGGACCGCCGAAACAGCTTCAAGCACGGCCCCATAGATGACGACCGGGTCTTGTTCGGCCGTCTCTGTATCGGGCGTGAGAAGCGGATACAACACGTTATGTACCGCCAGTTGTTGATGACCGTTGAACAGGACGGCTTTCGTACTCGTCGTCCCGATATCGACCCCAATCGTAAACACACAATCACTTCCTAACTTAGATAATGAATAGGCTAATCAAGAACACGACGGCGAAGCCGGTGAGCCCGATAATCGTTTCCATGATCGTCCATGACTTGAGCGTATCTTTCACGTCGAGACCGAAGTAACGGTTGACGAGCCAGAAGCCCGAATCGTTGACGTGCGAGAGGACTGTCGCCCCTGAGGCGATGGCGATGACAATCAAACCGAGCGCCGCGCCCGTGATATTTTGAATTTCAAGTAGTGGTGTGATGAGTCCAGCTGCAGTGACCATCGAGACCGTTGCCGACCCTTGGGCGACACGGACGACCGTCGCAATCAAGAAGGCGAGGACGATCGCCGGAAGTGGGGAACCGGCCATCATTTCACCGAGGACGTCACCGACACCTGAGTCGATGAGCACTTGTTTGAACACACCACCGGCCCCTGTGACGAGGATAATGATTCCGGCTGGCTCGAGAGCTTTCGTTGCGATCTCTTGGACTTCGTCACGTGAATATCCACGACGTGTGCCGAGGAAGACGAACGTGAGAAGCGTCGCAATCGTCAAGGCGACGAACGGATGTCCGAGGAACGTCAAGAAGTCACGGACGGCGTTGCCTTCATCTAAGAGAACCGCCGAGAGCGTGTTCGCTAAGATCAACACGAGCGGGATTAAGATGAGCGATAAGATCATTTTGAAGCTCGGCAATTCTTTCGATGTATCGATTTCTTTGAATTCCATGTAGTCCGGAATCGTCACATGGATCTTCTTAGCAATATACTTCCCAAAAATAGGACCGGCTAAAATCATCGACGGAATCCCGGCGAGGACACCGAACAAGATGACCCAACCAAGGTCGGCACCGATCAAGTTCGCAACGGCGATCGGACCAGGCGTCGGCGGGATGAAACTGTGCGTGACCGCGAGACCTGCGAGGAGCGGAATTCCATAGTAGAGAAGCGAACGTCCCGTCTTTTTGGCGAGACCGTAGACGATTGGGACGAGAATGATGAACCCGACATCGAAGAAGACTGGGACGGCGACGATGAACCCGGTGATGCCGAGCGCCCATTGTGCCTTGTCTTCCCCGAACTTACTGACGAGCGTCTGGGCGAGGCGTTCCGCGCCACCTGACACTTCAAGCATCTTCCCGAACATCGCGCCGAGACCGACGACGACGGCGACGAAGCCGAGCGTCCCGCCCATCCCGTTCTGGATGGAGGCGATGACGTCCCCAAGCGGCATGCCGGCTGCGACCCCGACGATTAAACTGACAAGTAACAACGAAACGAATGCGTGAAGCTTTGTGCGAATGACTAAAAATAAGAGCAAGAAGATCCCGGCTAAGGCGATCAAAATAAGTGTTGAGCCAGACATTGAGTTTTCCCCCTAAATTTCGAATATGTAACCGTTTACAGTTTCTGACAAAGGAAAAGGCCATTTCCCCGTGACCTTTTCCGCATTTCTTACTTTTTGACGACCGCGTGACCACCGAACTCGTTGCGGAGCGCGGCGACGACTTTACCGGAGAACGTATCGTCTTCGAGTGAGCGGTAGCGCATCATGAGCGACAAGGCGATGACCGGTGCGGCTGCCTGAAGGTCGAGCGCCGTCTCGATCGTCCATTTGCCTTCACCTGACGAGTGCATGACCCCACGAATCTCATCGAGCTTCGCATCTTTCTTGAAGGCGTTCTCCGTGAGCTCCATGAGCCAAGAGCGGACGACCGAACCGTGGTTCCAGACGCGTGCAACTTGTTCGTAGTCGTAATCGAATGGGCTCTTCTCTAAAATGTCGAACCCTTCCGCGATCGCCTGCATCATCCCGTACTCGATCCCGTTATGAATCATCTTCAAGAAGTGACCGCTTCCGGCAGGTCCCGTATATAGGTAACCGTTCTCGACAGACAAGTCTTTGAAGATCGGCTCGATGGTCGGCCACGCGTCTGCGTCACCCCCGACCATCGTACAAGCACCGTTCCGTGCCCCGTCCGTCCCGCCGCTCGTGCCGCAGTCGAAGAACTTGATGTCTTTCTCAGCGAACTGCTCGGCGCGTGCGACCGACAGTTTGTAGTTCGAGTTGCCGCCATCGATGACGATGTCACCTGGTTCGAGTCGCTCATACAATTCGGCGAGCACCGTTTCCGTGACGTCACCGGCAGGGACCATCGCCCAGATGACGCGTGGCGTCGATAACTTGTTCACGACATCTTCGAGTGTCGGCACGATTGTGAATGCGTCCGATGTGACGTGCCCGACATCCGTTCCGACGACTGTGTGTCCGTGGTCACTCAAGTTGAGCGCCAAGTTGTAGCCCATCTTTCCTAATCCAATCAAACCAATTTCCATATTGTCACCCCTGAAAAAGAATTTTTTTCCGTCTCTGTATTCATCTTATCAAAATAAATTCGATTTACAAGTGGAATCGCGGAATTTTTTTCTTTTTTTGGTCATAAAAAATCGACCCCCGAGGTGGAGGTCGAACGTTTTAACTCGATGATGCCTTTTTGAATTGCTGGAAGAAGACTTCGATCTCTTCCGCCGGCAATGGGCGATTGTAATAATACCCTTGCGCCTGGTTGCACGATTCGGCTTTTAAGAAAGCGACTTGATTCTCCGTTTCGACACCTTCCGCGATGACGTTCAAGTCAAGCTCATGCGCCATGCGGATGATTGTTTTGACGAGGGCCGCATCTTTTTCATCGCTCTCAATATTTTTCGTGAAGTGCTGATCGATCTTCAGCGTGTCGATCGGGAACAGCTTCAAGTAGCTGAGCGACGAATATCCGGTCCCGAAGTCATCGATCGACAGGTGTACACCGAGGGCGACGAGCTCGTGCATCGTCTCGATGGCACGGTCCGCGCTCTGGATGACACTCTCGGTCAACTCAAGTTCTAAGTACTGTGCCTCGAGACCAGAAGCATCGAGCGCACGACTGACGACTTCCGGTAAATCTTTTTGGGCGAACTGGATGGCCGAGATGTTGACGGCGACCCGGAACGGGGGAATGCCGGCATCTTGCCACGCCTTGTTTTGACGACATCCTTCATTTAAGACGAACTCGCCGAGGCGGTGGATGCTTCCCGTCTCTTCGGCAATCGGAATGAACTCACCTGGCGAAACCATCCCGAGTTCCGGATGCTGCCAGCGCACGAGCGCCTCCATGCCAATCACCATTTCCGACTCTAGTTGAATCTGGGGTTGATAGTGGACCGTGAACTCACCGCGACCGATGCCTTTACGGAGTGCCATCGACAAGTTTGAGCGACGAGACACGGATTCGTTCAATTCGTTCGTGAAGAACTGATAGCCGTTCTTTCCGTCAGCCTTCGCCCGATACATCGCGATGTCGGCGTTCTTGATCAACTCCTCGGCCGTATCCCCATCGGATGGATAGAGACTGATGCCGATGGAGGCACCGGTGAACACTTCCTCGTTCTCGAGTTCGAACGGGGGATGGAGGACATTGATCAGTTCTTGTGCGCGATGGGCTGCCAAGTTACTTTTCGTAAGGGGCGACAAGATGATGAACTCATCTCCACCGAGACGGGCGAGCGTGTCCGACTTTTGAATCGTCGATTGGATCCGGGTCGTCACTTGTTTCAAGAACTGGTCGCCAATCGAGTGACCGAAGCGGTCGTTGATCACTTTGAAGTTGTCTAAGTCAATATAGTACAACGCGAACGGGTCTTGCTGGGACTGACCGAGTAGGGCATCGAGTCGGTCACTGAACAGACGGCGGTTCGGGAGACCCGTCAATGGGTCCAAATAGACGAGGTCGTTGATTTGCGCCTCGATTCGTTTCCGTTCACTAATGTCACGGATGATGCTACTGAAGAAGATGCCCTTGTCCGTCTTCCACGTCCCGAGCGACATTTCAATCGGGACTTCGACACCGTCTTTCCGTAAGCCGATGAGTTCCACCGTCTGACCGATGACGCGTTTCTCACCCGTCGTTTCGTAACGTTGCATCCCACGTTCATGGGCGTCCCGGAATCGTTCCGGGATAATCGTGACAATCGACTGACCAATCATCTCCTCGTGTGTATATCCGAACAAATCGGTCGCGCCATGATTCCATTGAAGGATGACACGTGTGTGGTCGGCGACGATGATGGCATCAGAGGCTGACTCGATGATGGATTCGAATTTCATTTCAAGTTCTTCGGATTGTGCCTCGAGCTGTGAGGCCGTTCGGAGTGAGATGTACATAATTACGAACAAGGTCATGACGCTCGCTGCGATGACGTAGGCGAGAAGGGTGCTATCGACTGCGTAGCCACTCATCGGTTTGACGACTCCTTCTGTCGGTGTGAAGCGGGCAGCGCCCATCCCGACGTAGTGCATGCCGGAGACGGCGACACCGATCAAGACCGAACTGACGAGACGACGCCAATGAAACCGTGTGACGTTCGGGATATAGAAGAGGATATACAATCCAACGAGCGATGCGACATAAGCAACGTGGGCAGAAGCGACCCACATGACAGGATCATACGAGAGGACCGCATTCATCTGCATCGCTTCCATGCCGATATAATGCATCGAGACGACCCCGACACTGATCAAAAAGGCACAAAAAACAAGTTGAGTCGGTCGTGTCTCAGGATGACTGATGATCCAAAAGGCGAGACCAGAAGCGACGACTGCCGGCACGATTGACAATAAGACGATGCCGAGGTGATACGTCACGTCGTCGTTTAGATGGAACGCCAACATGCCGATAAAATGCATCGCCCAAATCCCGAGCCCGAGGCTGAAAGCGCCGGCTACGATCCAACTGAATCGTGAGGCATATCTCGCATATTTTAAACGACTGCTAATATCGAGGGCGACACCGGCAGCAAAAATGGCGACAGCGATGGAAAGAATGACGAGTGGTAAGTTGTAAGAGCTACTGAGGTGATGTTCGATTCGAAACAGTCCTTTCGATTTCAAATGGTACAAAGAGTGAACTAGTCAAAAAGTGCTTCATTAGAGTAGCACATCAAACAATCCCACTTCCTGTCTTCTTTTGTAAGGTGGGTCAATCTTTTGAACGAATCACACATTGCGGAATTTTTTTCGAAACGGTATCGTTAAGTGAAGAAGAGAAAGGGTGATTCTTGATGGAAACGATGAACGGGACGGCCCGCATCCGTGGCGCCTATTCGACACTGAGTAAGAAAGAACAACGCATTGCCGACTATATTTTAAAACAACCAGAACAAATCATTCATCATACGATCAATCAAGTGGCAGACGACCTCGATGTCGCGGAATCGACCGTGTTCCGCTTTTGTCAGCGCGTCGGATTCAAAGGCTATCAGGCGTTAAAGATCGCCCTCGCCTCAGATGTCGTCGCACCGCTTCAAGACATCCATGAAGACATCACGGAGACGGACACGGCGCTCGAGATCGCGGAGAAAATTTTTTCGACGAACGGGAAGACGATTGAGTCGACCCGTCAGATTTTAGAAGGGGCTTCTCTCGAGAAGGCGATCGAATTGTTCCTCGGGGCACGTCGTATCGAATTTTTCGGAAGTGGGGGTTCGGCCGTCGTTGCACTCGATGCGTATCATAAGTTTGTCCGGAGCGGGCTTCAGGTGAGCGCGATTCTCGAGTCGCACATGCAGCTCATGTCGGCCTCGCAGTTGACGACAGAGGACGTCGCTGTCGTCATCTCGCACTCGGGTGCCTCGAAAGAGACGCTCGATATCGCAAAACTCCTAAAAGAGAAAGGTGTCCCGATGATCGCCATCACGAACTATGCGAAGTCGCCCCTCTCGAAAATTGCGGACGTTTCCCTCTATACCGTGTCCCAAGAGACCGCGTTTCGTTCAGAGGCGCTCGCTTCCCGAATCGCTGAGCTCAGCTTGATTGATGCCTTGTTTACAGCTGTCATGATGCGGCGTGGGGAAGCGGCACGGATGTCTCTCCAACAGATGCGTGAGGCGATTTCAATGCGCCGAATCTGAAGAAAACAGGGTTAACTTCTACAAAAAGGTGGAAATTATAAACTCTGAGGACAACGCGAGGCTTAGAGAGAGAAGGTGGACCGATGAACCATATTGATTTTTTATCTTCCGACCATTACAACGAGTTCAAACGGTTAGCACAACGGCTCACGGATCCTGGTAGTACCAGTCGCGAATATTATGCCGCGCTGTACGTCATTGCGGGCAACCCACACATCCGAGAATGTTTGCTTCCTTATATAGACCTCGAGGCAGGGAAGATTCGAACTTCCACGATCATCGATGACAACTCGTTCGATAAACGAGAATTTGTGCTCGCCAAACTCGTCATTCATTTGTACAACTCTAAAGAATGGGTCCTTCCGACCGAATTGATCGCCTTGCCGGAAGCGGACTATAAATTAGCGATGCAGGCGATTACGCTTTGCCGAAATGAACAATTTGACGGGGTCACGATCCCGAGCGACTGACGACACCCTGTTATGTAGAATGACAGGGTGTTTTTCGTCTACCCAAAAGGAGGAGAGCGTGTGTCACTGAATACATCGATGTTGACCATCTTGCTTGTGCTCTTATTGCTGATCATGATCGGACCTCCGCTATTGATCTATTATTTTTGGTGGCGTGATCGAAACCAGCGTGAGCATTCTGTCCTTCGGAACTTCCCGATTCTCGGGAAACTGCGTTATATGTTCGAGAAGATGGGTCCCGAGCTCCGGCAATACTTATTTTTGAACGACAATGAGGCGAAGCCGTTCTCTCGGAACGAATACGAAGCAGCCGCCATTGCAGGGAGATATAAGTCACGCATCATCGGATTCGGCTCGGAACGAGACTTTGAGGCGGGCGGGTTCTATCTGCAAAATGCACTCTACCCGACGAATCGGAACGAACTCCGCATCGACAATTCAACCAAGGTATCGACGTGGGTGTATGAACTCGATGAAGATAACCTCTTCACCCGAAAAGAGCATCTCGTCGAACGTGACATCTCTCCATACTTGTTAGCAGAGGAAGACACGATCATCATCGGGAAAGAGACGTGTCGGGAACCGTTCCATGTCCGGGGGCTCGTCGGGCAGTCGGCGATGAGCTTCGGGTCGCTCGGCGACAGAGCGATCACGGCCCTCTCGATTGGGCTCGGACGTGCGGGTGGCACATGGATGAACACGGGGGAAGGGGGATTGTCGGACTATCACTTGAAAGGAAATGTCGACATCATCTGCCAGATCGGTCCGGCGCTCTTCGGCGTCCGGAATGAGGACGGGTCATTTTCGGAAGAGGCGTTCAAACAGAAGAGCGCGCTCCCGCAAGTGAAGGCGTTCGAATTGAAACTCGCACAAGGGGCGAAGACGCGTGGGGGACATATCGACGGGTCGAAAGTGACCGAGGAGATCGCCCGTATCCGACACGTGCGGGTCGGGGAGACGATTGACAGTCCGAACCGATTCTCCGAGTTTCAGACACATACGGAATTGTTGACCTTTGTCGAAAAGTTGCGTGAAATCGGTGGGAAGCCTGTCGGCATCAAGCTCGTCGTCGGCAATATGAAGGACATCGAATCACTCGTCCGTGAGATGGCGACGTCTCAGGTCGTACCGGACTTCATCACGATCGATGGAAGCGAAGGGGGAACGGGTGCTACGTATCAAGAACTCACGGATACGGTCGGGTTGCCACTGAAAGCGGCGCTTCCATACGTCCATCGCCTCTTGATTGAGCACGGTCTTCGTGACCGCATCAAACTGTTCGCCTCGGGGAAACTCATCACGGCGGACAAGATTGCGATTGCCCTCGCGCTCGGTGCCGACCTCGTCAATATCGCCCGCGGGCTCATGTTCAACGTCGGCTGTATCCAGGCGCAGGTGTGTCACACGAACCGTTGTCCGGTCGGTGTGGCGACGACCGACCCAAAACTGCAGCGGGCCCTCGTTGTCGACGAAAAGAGCTTTCGGGTGACGAACTATATCATCTCGCTTCGGGAAGGACTGTATAATATGACCGCCGCGGCTGGGGTCCGTTCCCCGACCGAACTGTCAGAGGAACATGTGATGTATCAAGAGCCGGACGGTCAGGTCCGTTTGATGCGTGATTGACGACATTCAAACTAAACGATTTCATCAAAACATCCTACGAAGTTGCCGATAAAGAAGGCAAACCCGTAGGATGTTTTTTAAGTCTTTTCATTGTAGAAACTACCAGATACTTGTACAATCATGTAAATGAAAGTCAGAATTTATTATAATTTAAAGTAGCATTTGAATGGAAATGGATGAACCCATTTTTTTCGGCGTATGCCGCACTCTTCGGACGTTGCTTCGAAGACACGGTCAACGCCTTGATGCCGTATCGTGCATCGAGGTCACGTAGTTCTTGGATGCGGTCTTTTGACCATTGGTCTTTCGAAATAGTCGTATAGTTGAAGCTCTCCCACATGACGCCATCCACGTACGGGTACGTATACGTCTTGAGTGTCGCAAATCCCCAGTTTTGAATGAGAGAAAGGGTAGGGTGGTTAGCCTTGATCGTCTTCATGAACTGACTCATCCCGTCACGCTGTGCTTTCAAGATGGTCGGTTGTTCCGAATGCTCGTTGTCGATATTGCCGACAGTATCTAAGAACGCCCCGTCTAATCCTTTGGCGACGATTTGTTTCTCCACTTCACGCGTCAATAGCTCACGATAGTGCGTCGACGTCATGTCGACCAAATACGAATCCCACTCCGCATAATGGACACGTTGTCCATTGCGGTGGAAGAAGTCCGACTCGTTCATCTGCTTGATGAAATCGACGTTCCAATTGTCAGCTTCCATCGTATTGATGTAACCGTACACTTTTGTACCAAATTTTTGTAACTCTTTGATTTGAGCTGCAGTATAATAGACAGGCTCGATGATGACAAGGTCATATTGTTGCATCTTTTTGATTTTGCTCTTGCTCGGCATGTCGTAATAAATCTTGTATGATTCGACGTTCGCGAGCGGGTTGCTCGCCTTGGCGACCGCTTGTTGCGGCGTCCATAACGCGAATCCGACGACGAATGCACAACAGATGGACACGATGCGTTTGACTGAGAAAATACCCATAAAATAACCCTCCTGATAATCATCAGAGAGCGGCCGCGGCTATTGCAGACTGGCGATCGGTATCTAACAAGATCGACGACCCATGTCTTTGCGCCCTTACTTTTCAGTAAGTTTGCCCGTCTCGATATGAAATTTTTTGAACAATCCATTGAATGTCCTACTACTAAAATACCACGCAAAGGAATGAGTGACACTATGATTTATACCCAACATCGCACATCAATCAAATGGATTGAAATGATTGTGACTATTTTACTTATCGGCATTTTGGACTATACGTTTAGTCTTTCTTTGGCTGATTGGGCGATTGACCCATTAATTTTTTATATTCTCCTCTTCTCACTTCGCTACGGTCTACTTGGAGCGTTCGTCAGTTTCGCATTGACGAGTCTCTATCATTTCTCGTTCCTCTTGATGGAAGGGTCTGATTTACTCTTATTCCTTTATGATACGAATGAACTTGCGTGGATCTTGCTTCATTTCTTCGTCGCCTTGAGCGCCGGGGTCTTCAGCACGTCTTACCGTGAACGTTACCAGTCGCTACACATCCGTCAGGAAGAAGTGGTCGATGAGAACGAACAGTTGAAACAGACCGTCCAACAACTGCAGGAGTCACAAGGCGAGATGCGGAAGCGTGTGCTCGACTCGACGTATACGCTCTCGAAAATCTATGAGGTCGGTCTCAAGCTCGACCAGGACGCGACCGACTTGGTGCGCGACCACTTGATTGGCACGTTTACACGCGTGTTCCGGGCACGACAACTCGCGCTTTACCACGTCGACACGTCACGCCGTACGCTTCGCCTTCATGTCCGTTCGGGAGAAGTCGAGCGGTTGCCACAGACGCTCTTCATCGATTCGGAGCAGGGCATCTTCGCACGGATGTTCCAGTCACAAAAGCCGACGCTTCGCTTGGCCGATGAGCTCGAAGGTCCACTCCTCGTCGCCCCGATCTGTTACGAGGGAACGGTGAAAGAAGTGTTGATCGTTCATGAAATCGATATTCTTCGGTTGCGCAGTCACGAGATGAACATGATGAAGCTCGTCCTCGATTGGGCGGGCACGCGCATTGAGAAGGCGGATGCGCTCGAATGGATGCTCGTCAGCGACCAGCTTGTCGAGGGGACGCGTATGTTCCGTATGGACGCGTTCGAGCAGAAAGTCGCGCAGCAAGCGTTGCGAAACGAACAGTACGATCAACCATACAGCACGGTCACGATCCCGGTAGAAGGCGTCGACTTGTCACTCATCGAGATAGAGCTCATCCTCCGGCAATCGATGCGGGAAATCGACGTCATTGGATACGACGAAGACGACCGAGTCCTTCACTTCCTATTACCGGGTACGCCCGTCGAATCGGCGGAGCGGTTCAAAGAACGGATCGAACATGTCTTCTACGTGAAAGGTGGGAAGCGCCTATGACTGAATGGATGATTCTTCTTTTCTTTCTTCTTCATGCCGTATTGTTATTCGTCATCTATCGCCTCATCGTCCGACCGAAAGTGGATGTGACCGAGAAGGGCGTTTGGCTCTCGATTTTTCTCGTCAGTGCCGTCGTCCCGATCATCGGCGAACTGTTCGGGTTGATCGCGTACGGGGTCGCTCGTCGTTTCGCCTCGTCGAAGACGCTTCTCGACTACGACGAATATATCAACTTCGACACGGTCAACCTGGAGCGTTTGCAGCAACAGGCGAAAGAAGATTTAGATATCGTCCCGTTGGCGGAAGCCATGCAGATGGATGGGAAGAAGCGGAAACAGTCGATCACGCAACTCATGTCGACACCGCTCATGAACACGGAAGAATACTTACACTTAGGTCTCGAGCACGAAGACACGGAAACGGTCCACTATGCGGCGACCGTCCGGAACACGTTATTCGACCGTTACGACTTGATGTTCAAGCAGCGGATCGCGCAAGTAAACCCGGAGCGACCGGAGACGATTTATCCTGTCATCGAGACGGGCGTCTCCTTCTTAGAGAGTGGTCTCTTGGACCAAGATATGAAGTTACGCATCCAGCAACGGACCCTGCTTCATCTCGATCAGCTAGGGGAACACGATGCGACGGACGAAACGTATCTCCGGACGAAAGCCCGGCTATCGTTCCAAGCAGGTGACGTCGAGACGGGGGAGCGATTGGCAGAAGCGCTCACGTTGTATCACCCGGAAGTACCGGACGGCTATATCATGTTGATTGAATATCATATGACCGACGGGGACTGGGCATCGTTACGTCCGATCCTAGACCGGCTCCATCAACATCTCGACCTACGAGACGTCCCAGAAGATTATCGCTTTGTCATTCAACAGTTAGAAGGTGCCCATTCATGAATAAATCGATTACGACGTATCTCGCGTCTTTATTCTCCTTAATTATCGCGATGATTGTCGTCGTCCAATTTTTACGGCTCGACTACGGTCATCGGCTCATCCCAAAAGAAGCACATGAACCGAAAACGTTCACGACACTCGCAGGCGAGGTGAGAGCAGTGGAAGGGAAACCGGCGCAGATTTACATCCATCAAAACGAGGACGACTTGTCGACGTCCGTCTTAAATAACTTGAAATATGCGCTCGACTACGCGAAATTGCCGTACACGTCAATCGAGGCCGACGAGATTGCCGCCATCGAGCCGTCTCCTCATCATGTCCTCGTCGTCAGTGGGGAAAATACGAAGTCATGGCCATATGAGACGATTCGATCGTTCGTCGAGAACGGGGGACGCCTTTATGTCGCCGGTCGCTTCATCGACCAAGAATGGGCCGACCTCATCGGCGTCAGTGATTTCGGTGACTTCAAAGACGGCATCAACGGATTGATCTTTGAGAAAGAAATCTTTCCTGGATACGTTGACCTTCCCCAAGACTCTGGTCTCTTCGTCCACAGTATCGCCGACGTCGAGTTAAAAGAGGGGACGGACGTCCTCATCTCGGCGAAAGACGAGCCGATTTTGTGGCAGTCTTCTTACGGTCAGGGAGAGGTCATGTTTTGGAACACGACGTCCTTGACCGATAAGAACTCGCGGGGCTTGATGGTGCAGACACTCTCGATGTTATTCCCGGCGTTCGTCATGCCGCAAGCAGGCATCAAGGTCGTCCACCTCGACGACTTCCCGGCGCCGGTACCGAGCTATTCGAATCCGGTCATCACAGAAGAGTACGACCTCTCCATCAAAGAGTTCTTCTCTGAGGTGTGGTGGAAAGATATGAAACAAATCGGTGAAGATTACGATGTCACGTATTCCGGCTTCTTGATCGGCAGTTATAAAGCGACGAATGAAGAGACGACCGAACAACTCATCGAGAAGATTCGCGCACCGATGCTCGAATATGGGCGCGGGTTGCTTCAGACGAACGGGGAAGTCGGGCTTCACGGCTTCAACCACCAGCCACTCGTCATGGGTGATGAGGTGATGGACCCGGAGCTCGGCTATGCGAAATGGGAAAGCAAAGAAGACATGCGTTCCGCCGTCGACCGCGTCGTCGAGGCGTTCGATTATTACTTGCCGAACGAACGCATCCGTAGTTACGTCCCACCGTCGAACATCATCGGACAATCGGGACTGAGCGTATTGAATGAGACATTTGAGGACGGGGTGATCGTCGCGGGTCTCTATAGCGGGGATGCGAGTAAAGGAAGTTACATCCAAGAATTCGGGCCGGACCCGGTCTATCCGAATTTGTATGACTTCCCACGCGTGTCGAGCGGATATAACGAGACACCGGATGATTTGTTCGTCGTCATCGACGCTGTCGCCAATTTCGGGCTCGTCTCACACTTCATTCACCCGGATGACGTGTTAGATGAAAACCGTTCGAAAGGGAAAGGCTGGGGCATCATGAAAGAGTCGTTCGGTGGCCTGTTCCAGACGCTTTACGCCAAATATCCGCACCTCGAAGGCTTGAGCCAATATGATGCGTATCGAAAATATAAGTTGTATCAAGACGCGCAAATCGACGTCGCCTATACGAATGACGCGATTGACATCAACGCGCAACAACTGCCGGTCCCATCAACCCTACTCGTCCGGGTCGAGCCGGGGAAACGGTTAAATACCGGCACGTTCGAATATGGAGAAGTCAAACCGTTCGATGAGAGCGGTACGTTATATCAAGTCGAATTGAGAGACACGTCTGTTCGTCTCCCGATATTGGAAGGAGAGCGTCCATGAAGATTGGAATTGTCGTCGAAGGGAGTTATCCGTATGTGAGCGGAGGCGTGTCGAGCTGGGTGCACATGCTGATGCAACAAATGCCGATGCACGAGTTTGAGATCATCTCGATCATGCCAAACCCGAAGACCGAGGCGGATTATAAATATACGTTACCGGATAATGTCGCGGGTGTGACCACGCTCGCCCTCAATCAACGGGCGACACGGAAACGTCGTCCGGAAGCATTGACGCAAGAAGAGCAAGAACGCATCAAGACATGGATGACGTTCGGGCAAGTCGAGTCGTCCATCTATCCGATTTTAGAAAAACAAATCGGGACACCGGAACAATTTTTCTCGAGCCGTCTCTTTTACCGCCTCGTCGCGGAAAGCTATCAAGAAGAAGGACAGGCCGGCTCGTTCATCGATTACTTTTGGATGTGGCGCGGTATGTATGCGCCCGTCCTCGATCTATTACAAGCCGAGTTGCCGCAAGTCGACCTCATCCATTCGGCATCGACCGGCTACGCAGGGTTGATCGCGAGCGCGATGAAAGAACGACAGAACATTCCGTTCCTCTTGACCGAGCACGGTATCTACTCGCGTGAACGGGAAGAAGAGTTGTTACAGGCGGCGTGGATTCCGGCCGAGTTTCGCTCCCATTGGATCCAGTTCTTCCATCATATTTCCCGGGAAGCATACCGGAAAGCGGACGATGTCATCACGTTGTTCGAACGAAACGGTGAGTTGCAACGTCAACTCGGGGCACCGGTCGAGAAGTTGAGCATCATTCCGAACGGGATCGACATGACGGGCTTGTCCGCACTCGGTCACGTATCGGGAGGAGAGAAGCTCCGGATCGGAGCGATCGTCCGCGTCGTCCCGATCAAAGACATCAAGACGATGATTTATGCGGCGAAGCTCTTACAAGATATGCTCATCCCGTTCGAGTTGACCATCATGGGACCACTCGATGAGGATAAGGAGTATGCGGCCGAGTGCGAGGCGCTCATCCGACAGCTCGAGCTCGAACAGGCGGTCTTCTTAGTCGGGAAAGTGGATATCCGCAAGCACTTGCCTGAGTTCGACGTCTGTCTGTTGACGAGTATCTCGGAAGGACAACCACTCGCCGTACTCGAAGGGATGGCCGCAGGCGTCCCGTGGATCGTGACGGACGTCGGTGCCTGTGCGGAGCTTGTGAACGGTCGACCGGACGAGCCGTTCGGTCCGGCCGGGTTCGTCGTCCCACCGGTCAATCCGCGCCGAATCGCCGAGCGTTGTGTCTGGTTCCATCAGAACCGTGAAGACGCACGTCGACTCGGTCGTAACGGGCAACAGCGCGTCGAGACATATTATCGCACCGATCAGTTCATCGATGCGTACTTACATCTATATGAAGAAAGGAGAGCGGCATATGGCGGGCATCGGGTTTAAGTTACAACAGCTGTTCCAAGAAGACTATTTCTCTTCACGCATTAAAGCATACGCCTTTGCCGGTCTCGTCACGTCCGGTCCGTGGCTCATCGTCATCGTCACGATCGCGCTCATGCAGTGGCTGACGAGTTATTTGTCGATTGCAACGCTCGAGGAACGGACGACGTTCAACTTGATCGTCTCGTATAGCTTCATCTTCTCCCAAGTCGTGCTCGGCGTGCAGCAGCTCGTCGTCACCAGATACTTGGCGGACTGTTTCTATGAGAAGCGGTACGAGGACATCTTCCCAGCGTTCATCGGGATGATGAAGACGACCGTCGCCATCGCCTCGGTGTTGTTCGCCGTCTTCCTCTCGTTCTCCGAGCTACCGGCTTTGTTGAACGCCTTGGCATTCGTCCTGTTCATGACGGTCAACTTGATTTGGGTGCACTTCTTGTTCCTTAGTGCCGCGAAGTTCTATCAGGCGGTCGCCTATAGCTTTGTCGCCGGTGGGGTCGTCGCCGTCGCGGCGATCATCATCACCGATCAGTTCTTGATGTCCTACTTGACGGAATCCTATATGAAGAGCTTCGCCTTGACGGCAAGCATGACGCTCGGTCTGATCGTCACGCTGTTCGGCTTGTTCACGTCGATGCTCCTCACGTTCCCGAATCGCAGCACGGTCGGTCAGTTCTCGTTCTATCGGTATTTCGACCGTTACCCGGCACTGTTTTGGACGAGCTTTCTCTACAACATCGGGATCTGGGTCGGGACGTGGATCATCTGGTTCGCAGAAGGCGGGAGCGTCCATCTCGATACGTTCCGCTATCATCCTGTCTATGATACGGCCATCTTCCTGTCGTACTTGACGATCATCCCGACGATGACGATTTTCGTCGTATCGGTCGAGACGCGTTTTTATGAGCGCTATCGTGTGTTTTACGGGTATGTGAATGAAGGCGGGACGTATCAGCAGATTCAACGGTCGAAGGCGGCGATGTTACTCGTCTTGCGACAAGAACTGCAACGCCTGTTTCGGAACCAAGGGCTCGTCTCGCTTCTCTTCGTCATCTTCGCGGCCGTCTTGTTCCCGTTACTCGGACTCTCGCCTGAGATTCGGGACGTCTTCCAAATGACGACAATCGGCGCCTTCTCGAACGCGATGGTGCTCGTCCTTACGCTCGTCTTGCTCTATTTCGAGGACCATAAGGGAGCGGCGTATACGTCGGCTCTCTTCATCACGATGAATGCCGGACTGACGTTCTTGTTGCTCCCACTCGGACCAGACAGCTATGGGCTCAGTTTTGCGATTGGCTGTACGATCGCCTTCGCGTTCTCGCTCATCCGTTTGATTCGATACGTGTCAGAGATCGACTACCATACGTTCAGCCGTAGTGAAATGCCACCTAGGACGGATACGTTCCGTCGTGTCGGGGAATGGCTCAACGAACGCTCGGCATCATAAGATCAGCCGCCTTCTCACGTGAGAGGGCGGCTGTTTTTGTGTAGGATTCACTATTGGGTTCGTGGCGTCGCTTTATAGCTTCGTTCAAGGAAGGAGGTGAACAGTTCCGAATCATTCAATAAATATTGACCACTCATACATATACGACGAGGACGTAAGCTGGCATGACTCGGTGTGACAAAATAGTCTTCCGGATAGGTATGAAGAATATGGCGAATGGTCTCTTGGATTGTAGCAGCATCGTTCTTCACCCATTCATCATGTCTGGTTGGAACGTTATCGAGAATGAGTTGAATCTGGTCGTCATGTTGAATGAACGGATTCACACAAACGCGTCTCGTTTGAGCTCCTTGAAACACATGAAACGTGTGCGTGATGGTGTCGCCATCAATCGAACCGATGACATAGCCGGTTTCCCAAGCTTTGCCGCAACCGTCCCATACGGAAAATAAGTGACCAGGATATACGATGTTCGTATTCGGTCGCTCAATCACGTCATACTGATGATGATCCCCGAGTGCGACATATGCAAAAGCATGAGGTTCAAGACGGGAGTTTGAAAAGGCACTGACACGCCCGTGACTGAGTAATAGATTTGGATGTGTCGCGTCGAGCGGGGGGATTCGTTCAAGTGCTTCAGTCAGTCCGATTTGGTTCGACGTGCAGCTGATCCCATAAATCCCAATTCCGAGTTTCGGCTCGAATCGATACGCTGGTTCTAAGAAACAGTGGACATGAGGAATGTTCTCCCACACTTCTTTGTCGTGATGGCGATTGACGTCATGTTCACCAAAGACGATATAGACGGACGCACCAAGAGAGGTCCATTCCTCTAAGTAAGGCATGAGGTCATATGAATCACTCACTTCGATGTCGCCCGCAATCAATACCGCAGCAATGTCGTGCTCACGAATGACCGATGCGAGTTGCTGGAGTTTGTCGCGCTGAACCTCAAAGCTCGTTCGTTCTGCATGAATCGCATTTCCTGTATGCCGAGCGTGATGGAGGTCGGCAATGTGTAGAAAGTTTGGCATATACATCAACTCCTCGACCAAAGAATTCTGCTTCACATGAACGAAATCCTTTGAAAGGTATTAAGAAACAGAATGAACGGGAACACGTTACTGTTGGAGATTATTCGAGGAGGGATTCCATGAAAGCTCTATTTTTGAATTGTACGTTGAAGGGTGGCGACACGACGTCGCATACGGAAGGACTGATTCGAGATGTCTTGCCCCATTTTGACGCTCTCGGGGTCGAGTCGGAAATCGTTCGCATCGTCGACTATAACGTCGTGTTCGGGGTGACAGAAGATGAAGGGGAGGGCGATGAATGGCCACAGATCTTTGAGAAGGTGAAAGCGGCGGACATCGTCGTCATCGGGACGCCGCTCTGGCTCGGTGAGAAGAGCAGTGTCGCGACACAGGTGATCGAAAGGTTATATGGGGGCAGCGGCTTGACGAACAAGTCGGGACAAGCCATCTACTACAACAAAGTCGGTGGGGTCGTCGTCACGGGGAATGAGGACGGGGCGAAACATGCATGTGCCGGCATTCTCTACGCTTTGTCTCATATCGGGTTCACGGTGCCACCGAACGTCGACACGTATTGGGTCGGGGAAGCGGGACCAGGCGACTCATACATCGACGCCGGGCGTGACAACGAATTCACGAAGTCACATGGGAAGACGATGGCGTATAACCTTGTCCACTTCGCACGCATGCTAAAAACAACTCCGATTCCGGCAGACGGGAATACGATGGAATGATGCAAACGGAGGAACAATCATGAACACCTTTCCGAATGCAATTCAATATTATCGAATGGTTGAACTCTTTGAGAAAGCCAACCGGAACTTTCTAAATGACCATCTAATGTTACTAAAAAGTCGGATTTCTGAAAGGGCAATGTGTGGGCAGCTTCAAATTATGTTGAATGACTTACTTAGAGAAGATAGTGATTACAAAGGATATTACGTGGACGTCGAATACAATAGAAATGTGGGACGAAGGATTAAAAGAATACGTAATGATCGATACGAAGAAGTAGATATCACTTGTGATTTGATTGTGCATAGTCGAGGGAAGGATTCGGAACAAGATAATCTAATCGCCATTGAGATGAAAAAGGTCGAGCAAAGAAGTTCAAAACAGCAAATTGAAATCGCTAAAGATAAAGAACGCTTAAGAGCGTTGACTCGACCGAGTTACGGTAAAGATTGGCGATACGATGGTGAAAATTTACCTGACTTTGTATGTCGATTTATATTAGGTGTCTACTATGAAATCAATTATATAAACCGTCAAATTTACATTGAATACTATCGGAGTGGAGAAATAGTGGATGATACATTCATTGACTTCGATAAGATTGGATTATAAAAAAGAGCCTCACCTTGATTGAATAAGGTGAGGCTTCATAAATGTGTACTATTCTTTCTTCTCCACTGCATGTCCACCGAACTCATTTCGGAGCGCGGCGACGACCTTCCCGGAGAACGTGTCGTCTTGAAGCGAGCGCTGGCGCATCATGAGCGAGAGGGCGATGACCGGTGTCGGCACGTCGTATTCAAGTGCCGTCTCGACCGTCCATTTCCCTTCACCCGACGCATGCATGACCCCACGGATGTCATCGAGCTTCGCATCTTTCGAGAATGCGCTCTCTGTCAGTTCCATGAGCCATGAACGGATGACCGAGCCATGGTTCCAGACACGGGCGACGTCCTCATACTCATAGTCGAACGGGCTCTTCTCGAGCACTTCAAACCCTTCGGCAATCGCCTGCATCATGCCGTATTCAATCCCGTTATGAACCATCTTCAAGAAGTGACCACTCCCACTCGGCCCGGCGTACAAATAACCGTGATCCGTCGAGATGTCTTGGAACAACTGCTCAATCTTCCCGAATGCTTCCATGTCCCCACCAATCATCGTACAGGCTCCGTTGCGGGCCCCGTCCATCCCGCCACTCGTCCCGACGTCAAAGAAATAGATGAGCTTTTCTGTGAAATGCTCGGCGCGTCGCATCGACTCTTTATAGTTCGAGTTGCCCCCGTCGATCACGATATCCCCAGGAGAGAGGGCGTCATACAAGTCATTCAGTACATGCTCGGTCACGTCTCCTGCCGGTACCATCACCCAGACGACCCGTGGCGCCTTCAGTGCATCGACGACCTCTTCAAGTGACGCTTTCGTTTCAAACTGACTTGTCGAGACGTTGCCTGGGTCGTACCCATATACGTGATGTCCATTGTCCGTCAAGTTGAGAGCCAGGTTCAATCCCATCTTCCCAAGCCCAATCATGCCGATTTCCATTCGTTCCACCCCACTTGTCAGATTTGTACTCCTAATAGGGTTACCCGAAACAATCAAGATTCAAAAGAGTGGTTTGATTGGATCAACCCGATAAGCGAGGATACGCGATACCGGAATGGATTCACCGTCGGACAGTGTGATCTGTCCCGTCAATGAATTTAAGGATTGGAGTGTACGTTCAAACGTTTTGTACGCGTCATACTCCGAACTGCCATACACGATAAACTCACAAGTCTGATTTTGCTCTAAAAAACACGTCACGATGAATCGCATCAATTAATCCCCTTACACATGAAAATGGGTTACTATTACATTTTTGTTAATAATCTATACATATTTTACAAAAAATAAAGCAAACGTACCATTATGTTTTCTGAAAATAAGGAAATGGTCCTATGAAATACGATGAATGATCAATATTTGTTCAAAATTGGTGTGGAAAACGAGACTGATTTTTGTAAACGTGACCAATGGCTTAGTGCTGTTGTAGGAAGATCAAGATTTAGGGAGAAATGCGTGTGTTATGATGATTACTGACTGATTAAACTTTCAAAAAGACTTGTCGATACTAGCGGTATGAGCAATCGACAATGTCCGACAAATATTCACCTCTTTTATAAAAAAACGGAAAAGTCTGTCGATTTAGCGTGATAAAATAAAACCTGTGTCAATTACGGTCAATCGGGGATAGAAAGGTGTTATGTCATGGAAGAGCAAAAGCCAAAAAAGAGAGTCAAGAAACGTCGTCGTAAAGTCTCACCTGCGAAGCGCATCGCCATCATCGCAGGTGCTGTCATCGGAGTGTTCCTGCTCATCGGAGCCGGGATGGCCTACTATTTATATAATCAAGTCGATACAACGGTCGATCGTTTGAACGAATCGGCCGGGCTTAGTCCTGAGCGGATGAACCAGCAGACGATTTCAGACAAGAAGCCTGTATCGGTGTTACTACTCGGGGTCGACCGTCGCGAGGACGAGCAAGGTCGTAGCGACTCGATTATCGTCATGACGCTCAACCCGAACTCGGATGAGAGCGCAATGCTCAGCATCCCGCGTGATACGAAGACGGAGATTGTCGGCAAAGGGACGATGGACAAGATCAACCACGCCTACGCGTTCGGCGGAGCCGAGATGGCGATGGACACGGTCGAAAACTTCCTCGGCATCCCAATCGATTATGTCGCAGAAGTCGACATGAAAGGTTTCCAGGACGCGGTCAACTTATTTGGCGGCGTCGACGTGACGAACAAGTTCGCCTTCACGTCGGGTGAGTATACGTTCGAACCGGGAACGGTCAACCTTGATGGTGCAGAGGCACTCGCTTACACGCGGATGCGTTATGATGACCCGAACGGGGATTTCGGTCGTCAGGAACGCCAACGTGACGTCATCACGGCACTTGTCGACAAAGGGACGGACAGCTTCTCGATTTCTCGCTTCAACAACATGCTCGACGTGCTTGGCAATAACGCCAAGACGAACGTGACGTTCAAAGACATTCGGACGCTCTCGAGCGACTATATGACGGCTTTCAAAAACCAAAGCGTCCTTCGCCTTGAGGGAAGTGGTGGCAAAGAGAGCGACGGCATCTACTATTGGAACCCAGACGAGGCATCACTCGAAGAAGTGAAGTCGTACCTCGGACAATTGATGGAACAATGACAGCGGCACTCGATTCGGATGAATCGGGTGCTTTCGTTTGTGGCATAATGAAAAGAAAAAGGAGTGACGGCCGTGCTCGATCGACTGACCCGACTCGCCATCGATGTGAGACATCGCTTCAAAGAACACCATATCAATGACTATAGCGCCACGCTCGCTTTCTTTTGGTTTCTCGCCATCTTCCCGACGTTTTTCGTCCTGTTCGCCGTCATGTCGTGGTTCAAGATCGACCAGGCACTCTTGATCGAGCAAATCGAGACACTCGTCCCGGGATCGAGCGTGCGCGACATGCTGTCGATCGTCTATGACGTCAGTGGCAACTTGAATAGCGGGCTCGTGTCAGTCAGTGCTATCATCGCCTTTTGGTCCGCATCGAACGGAACGGCCCGCCTCGTCAAACTGACCGTCTTCGCCTACGGGGAGACGGAGGCACGTGGGTACGTGTGGCGTCGACTGATCGGTTTGATGACGATTCTTGCCGGTAGCATCGGCGCCGTGATCCTCATCGTGTTCCACGTTTTCAGTCAAGAGTTCCTCGACTTGTTGTACGCGTTCTATCCACCCGTCGAGGAGTTCGATCGTTTGTCGACACTGACACGGTACACCGTCTCGACGATCATCTTGATCGTCGCGTTCTCGTTCTTCTATAAGATTGCTCCGCAGCAGCGTGTCCGATTCATTGAGACGTTACCGGGAGCCATCTTTGCCGTCATCTCCTGGCAACTGTTGTCCACCGGCTACAGCATCTACGTCGAGCGCTTCTCGATCCTCGGCGACACGTACGGCACGATTGGTATCGTCATTTTGCTTCAAATCTGGCTCTATTTGACGGCGGCGACGATGCTCATCGGGGCAGAAATCAACGCCGCTTGGCCATCTCATATGCATCGGACGAAAATGAAGACACATTTCCCATAATAACTGGAAAGAAATGATTAGCATTTTTTGGAGACATGCTATAATCCAATGTGGAGTCTGGGAAAAGATATACAAACTGAATTTACGAAAGAAGGTGGCCCGATATGGCGAAACATCAGAAGAAATCACGGTGGAAACTCATCCTTGGCATCACAGCGGGCGTACTGACACTCATGCTTGTCGCAGGCGGTCTGTTCGTTTGGTCGATGGTCGACGAGGTCAATGACACAGTGACGAAAGTGAACGATAACTTACAAATCAGCCCGGAACGAAAACAAGTCGAGACGATTGAAGAGAAGCGTTCGGTGTCTGTACTTCTGCTCGGGATTGACCGGCGTGGAACAGAACAGGGACGAAGCGACTCAATCATCGTCCTGACACTGAACCCCGACACGAATGAAGGGGCGATGCTCAGCATCCCGCGTGACACGAAGACGGAGATCGTCGGTCGCGGGTATCGCGATAAGATCAACCACGCCTATGCGTTCGGTGGTGCCGAGATGGCGATGGACACGGTCGAGAACTTCTTAGATATCCCGATCGATTACGTCGTAGAGGCGGACATGGAGGCGTTCACAGAAGTCGTCGACGCGCTCGGTGGCATCACGGTCATGAACAAGTTCGCGTTCAGTTCGGACAACTATACGTTCCCTGTCGGTGAAGTGACGCTCGATGGACAGAAAGCACTCGCCTATACACGTATGCGCTACGATGACCCGAATGGGGACTTCGGTCGCCAAGAACGGCAACGGGACGTCGTCGCGGCCATCATCGAGAAGGGACGCTCGGACTTCTCGCTCGACAAGGTAACGAATCTGTTAGACGTCGTCGGCAACCGGGCGAAGACAAACATCGAGTTCAACGAGCTCGTGACACTGTCGACCGACTATATGGGTGCGTTCCGCAATGCGAGCACGCTCCGTATCGAAGGCGGGGGCGGACTCGAGTCGGATGGGATCTATTATTGGAATCCGGACGCCGAGTCACTCGACGGGATCCAGACCGAATTGAAACGTTTGATGGAATGAGTCGTCCAACTTGGGACGGCTTTTTTTGTTTTGAAATGGGCGAGAAGTGAAAAAAGGTAGAGAGATAGCAGAAGGAGGAAATCGTATGGACTGGCAACTGATTGAACCGATCATCACGAAATGGACGACGCATCCACAAGAGGTGTGGCAGCGTCTGTTCGATAAATGGGAGAGTCACACGTGGCATGACCACGAGGCACCGAGCGAGAAGACGAACGTCCTGCTCGTCGATGCGAGTCTCGTCACGACAGAAGGAAAACCGGACATGGGGGCACTTCATGACGTCTTAGCCAAGCACGTGGCGGGTACGATTAGCGACTTGCATCTCGTCTCGCTATTCCCGTACATCGGACGGCAGACGGACACGGCGGTCGACCCGCGCATCCGATTATACGAGGACCTTGGTGAATTGAGCGACGACTTCCAACTCATGTATGAACTCGACCCGGTCGCCTATAACATAGAGCAATTCGACCTACTCGTCGAGACGGACGCACTCATCGAGCGTCTCGCTTACGGGGCGACGAAGATTCGCGTCCATGCCCAGTCGTTCCGCGGGATGACGAAAGAGCAGGTGAGGGACGTGCTCCAGCTTTGGCATACGATCTTACATCACTATAAGCCGAACGGTCAGCTCATTCTCGCGGAGGATTCGCTCGACGAGGCGGAGAGTTATATCGAAGTGGTCGATGCCGTCTGTCATTTTGATCTAGCGAGTCATGTGACGCTCGCACTCGCGCAAGGAGAAGCGACGCGTTTAACGGAGTGGGCGCGCAAAATCGCGGTGCCGCCTAAAGGGAAGACGTACTTCCATTTCTTGTCGAGCGCCGAACGCGACCCGTTCGAGAAGAATCTGTTGGAGTCTCACGAACCAATGCTTCTCGCCGCCCACAGCATCCTGTTCTCGCTTCAGGGCATCCCGTCGGTCGACTATCGGACGCTCTTCGGCGTCACGGGTCCGACCGACCGTGACGAGCTCGTCCATGGCTTGAAAAAAGAAGAGACAAGACTGAACCGTTTCTCCGGCATCATGGGCCAATTGAACGTGAAACGCGCAGAACCGGCCTTATCCCCATACGCCACTCAGCAAATCTTGGACGTGGACAAGCACGTCTTTGCCGTCGAGCGTCAACTAAATGGACGGACGGTACGCTTGTATACGAACGTGAGTGACAAGGAAGTCAATTTAGACCTTCAAGGGACGAGCCTGTTCACGGGAGAACCGGTCGATGGCGCGCGACTTCAGCCGTTCGGGTATGTGTGGATTGAAGTGTGAAAATGATAAATGCTAGAGAGCTTTGATGCTCAGATACCTTTAGTGTCAACCAGGATCACTAATTGAAAAGATACATTAAAAAGCCAGCTGACTAAAGAATAATTCTTCTGAGGTCAGCTGGCTTTTTTAGTGGATTATTGTAAAATTATAGATGTTACTATTTGGTAGGAGATGAGGTATTTGACAAGAGAAAAAGATGATAAAAATTCTCAGCAGGACTCGAACAGTGTGGAGACGGTTACACCGACAACTTCAAATGCGAATAGCGGTACAAATCAATTTTTAGTGAACGGTGGTGCACTGTTTCTAATTTCTTTACTGGGCTATTACTACTACACTACATATTTAAGAATTGAGGCAAAGATATGGAGTCACCCCTTAGAATACATCAGTGTCCCGTACATTAAGGAATTAGATAAGTTGAATGACGTCATTACTTATATGATTCCTGCAATCATCATCTTTTCATGTTTGCTTTTCTTGGTTTCTAAGCGAGAACACTTTACAAAAAAAGACCACTTATCAGAGGATGATCATGATCAATATGATTATGATTCATGTAATTTTTATAGGAGACACATAGGTATAACATTACTTTTTTTATGTATTTTTGTAATTTTTATCATATACGCCCCGAAGTATGTAGAAATTCTACTACCTGTTTATTTATTGAGTATGATATTCACAGTTTCATTAATGTTTTACGTTGCAATTAAGGTTGATCGTTCCTCATATAAACAATTTTATAGACAGGAAAAAATATTTAAGTTGCTTGTTAATTTATATGGTTTGATTTTCTTACTACCAATTACTATGATTCTTTTATTTGCTCTGAATGATTACTCTAATCCAACTCTTTTGACTACTTCCTGTGAAAAAATTGTTAAGGACACAGAAAAAGCAGCGTGCGAAAAATATGGGAAGTTATACTTAGTCTCTGAAAATAGAGGGATTGGCATTTGGCGTGCCTTTTCAGAACAAAATCATAATGAAGTCCAGCTCTCCAATCAATATTTTCACATTGAAATGAAAAATACTCATGTTGAATCAAAAACATATACTCATGTTGAATCAATTGCAAATACTCAAGTTGAAACAAAAACAAATAATAATGACTAGTCTGGCACTCTGTCGATAGAAAAAGATGACTTCGAAAACAATCGAAGTCATCTTTTTCATGTACCTAAAAGTACGTACTTTTTAGTTATATCCGTTCGGATTATTCGACTGCCAGTTCCAGGCGTCCCGGCACATGTCACGAATGTCATGCTTCGCTTCAAAGCCGAGCATCTGTTTCGACTTCGTCGGGTCGGCGAAACATGTGGCGATGTCACCGGGGCGGCGGTCCGTCACTCGGTACGGGACTGCCTTTCCACTTTCTTGTTCGAACGCACGGACGAGATCGAGGACGCTGTAGCCAGTGCCCGTCCCGAGGTTGAACGCCTCGACTCCAGGTTGGTCCATCACATAATCGAGTGCTCGGAGGTGACCTTCTGCGAGGTCGACGACGTGGATGTAGTCACGTACGCCTGTCCCGTCCGGCGTGTCATAGTCGTCACCGAAGACGCTCAGTTCGTTCAACTTACCGATTGCAACTTGGGTGATATATGGCATTAAGTTATTCGGAACGTCGAACGGGTCTTCCCCGATCTGACCAGACGAATGTGCCCCGATCGGGTTGAAGTAACGAAGGAGGGCGATGCTCCATTCCGAATCCGCAACGGCGACGTCGCGTAAGATCTCTTCAATCATCAACTTCGAACGACCATACGGGTTCGTCGCACTGAGTGGGAACGATTCGTCGATCGGTGTCCGTTCCGGCATCCCGTATACGGTCGCCGACGAACTGAAGACGATTCGTTTCACATCGAACGCCTGCATGACTTCTAAAAGGACGGTCGTACCGACAACGTTGTTCTCATAGTAGCGAAGCGGTTCTCTCACCGACTCGCCGACCGCTTTTAGGCCGGCGAAGTGGATGACGGCGTCGATCGTATGCGTCAAGAAAATCTGTTCGAGTAGTGCACGGTCGAGGATGTCACCGAGATAGAACGTGACCTCTTTCCCCGTTATCGCCTCGACGCGGTTCAATGCTTCGCGGCTACTGTTCGACAAGTTATCGAGCACAATGACCTCGTGCCCGGCTTCAAGTAGTTGGATGACGGTATGCGTACCGATATAGCCGGCACCACCCGTCACAAGAATCGATTGCGTCATCAAGATGCACTCCTTTATTGATTGAGTTTCGTCAGGCGGACGCGCGTCGCGTCATCTTCACCAATGAAGAGGCGAAGGGAATAGCTTTCGCTTTCATAGACGACGCCGTCCTCTGCCTCATATGTCGGTTCGCCGAGCTCGAGGAACGATTCTTTGGTCTGATTCGTGTTCGACCAGTCGACCGCCTCGACTTGCTCATTCTTCATCGTGAAGAAGAGGCCAGGATAAACGAGATACTCGTGTAAGGCATCTGAGTCGAAGCCGCTTGCGGCACCGACATTTCCGACCAATTCATTCTCGTCCATCCCGAAGTAAGCGTCCGGCGATTCGTCAAACAACGTCTGATCGACCGAAGTCGACAACCAATCCAACACGTCAGCGTCACTGAGGGAAGCGGTCGTCCATTCGGTGACGATTTCATCGCGGGACACCCAGCCCGTCAGTTCATTCATGCCAAGGTCGAGTAAGAGGGCGTCGTCGCGTTCTTCGATGACATCATAACGGTCCCCGATGTCAGCGACATAGACGACGTCTTCGCTGTCCGGCTCACTGAGGAGCGGTGCGTTTTTGACACCGATCCACACCTCTTCGAGTACCTTTGTTTCGGCTACTGGTTCGGGTTCTGGTGTGATCGGCTCTTCCGTCACAGTCGGTGTCGATGATGGTTGGATGAGGTCCTTGACCATCGGATAGGCCGCATACCCACCGACGGATAATAGAACGATGGTGAGTAACCCAATCAACCAGCCACGACTTTTGTTGCGACGAGGACGAGCCGGTTTGATCTCACGATGTGATTTCATACGCTCCGTCCGTGAGGGAATCGTCGACTCCGGGACGTAGCGTGCTTTCGTCGGTGTCCGATCAATGGGTGTCTCGGCTTCCGGTTCTACCTTTTCCTCGGAGATCATCGCCTTCGGGACGATTGGTTCGACCACGGGCTCGGGTGCGGCCTCCACTGTTTGTGGTGCGACCACCTCTGATTGGAGTTCCTGGCTCTTTTCTAGCAAGGCGACGTAATAGGCCAAAAGATCTAAATCCGTCTTTCCTTCTTTCACCCAATTTGAAAAGTCGGTAGCCGATTTTTCTTCCGTGGAGAGTGAATCGTTCGTTTCTCCGGTCAGTTCATGATAAGAGGCGGCAAGTGATTTGCCGTCTGCTAAATTCGTTTCAATGCGTTGTACGACGACGTCTCGCGTTTGTCGGTCGAGCGTGGCGTACAGCTGGAGTAGGCGCTCACTTACATGCACTAGGGGTCTCCTCCTTTGTTAAGTTCTTCCTTTCAAAGTTTAGCAGATTTACATGTCAAAAAACCCATTTTTTTAAAAACGGGTCATCAACCCATGAAAATTTTGCTATACTGTTCTGGTATTGTCATTTTAAATATTATCTGCGGGAATTTTCCAGCAGTGAATTTACTGGAACAAAGGAGAGAAGGACAGAATATGAACGAAGAAACGATTTCCCTTGGAGAATTGTTCTCCATCTTGAAGCGGAGCAAATGGCTCATCGCAAGTTTAACCATCCTCGCAGCACTCATTGCCTTTTTAGTGAGCTCATTTGTGATCAGCCCGACGTATGAGGCATCGACACAAGTGCTCGTCGCACCGAAAGAATCACAGAATAACATGATCGACAGCAGTCAAATCCAATCGTCGGTCACACTGGTCAACACGTATCGTGTCATCATTCAAAGTCCAGCCATCCTTGAACAAGTCCAAGAAAATGTCGTCGGGGCACCGGAGAATATCAGTAGTTTAATTTCAGTAAACAGCGAACAAAACTCACAAGTCATCAACATCGCCGTCCAACATACAAGCCCGGTCATCGCGACGGATATCGCCAACGAGATCAGCCGCGTCTTCTCAAAAGAAGTGCCTGAACTCATGAGCGTCGATAACGTCAAAGTATTATCGGATGCGAATGTGCCGATGTTCCCGGTCAAACCGAATATTCTATTGAACACAACAATTGCAGCAGTGCTTGGGATGATGATTGGGGTCGCCATCGCCTTCCTTAAAGTCGTCCTCGACCGTCGCATCAAGACGGAACAAGATGTCGAGACGATTCTCGAACTTCCGGTATTGGGCTCGATCCCGGTTATCGACCGTGTCGAGATGCAGCGTCAACGTCAAGCCAACGTGAAAGGGGAAGAGGTCCGTGTTTAAGTTTGGAAAGAAGAAATCAAAACATGTTCAGTATGATAAGACCGGTCGCGACTTGATCACGGTCCATAAACCAAAATCACCGATCTCGGAGCAATATCGAACAATCCGAACGAACCTCGAATTCACGGCAGTCGACGATGAGTTGCAGACAGTAGCCATCACATCATCATCGTCAGGTGAAGGAAAGTCAACGACAGCATCAAACTTGGCGGTTGTTTATGCGCAGCAAGGCAAACGCGTCTTGTTGATGGATTGTGACATGCGTCGTCCGACGGCTCACTTTACGTTCCGACTCTCGAACGGGATTGGATTGTCGACCGTCCTCGCAAAGAAGACGACGCTCGATAAAGCGATCCACTCGACACAAGTCGAGAACTTGGAGTTGATGGCAGCGGGACCGATCCCGCCAAACCCGTCTGAGTTGCTCTCGTCGAAGATGATGGACCGTACGCTCGAAGAGTTGAAAGAGCATTACGACGTGATCATCTTGGATGCACCACCGATGATGCAAGTCGCGGACACGCGCCTCTTGGCACGCAAAGTGGACGGCGTCGTCCTCGTCGTCGGTTGTGACAAGTCAGACCGTCAGATGGTCGTCAAAGCGAAAGAACAGTTGGTCCTAGCAGACGCCCACATCCTTGGCGTCGTCTTGAACAAGCGCGAGCCACAAGGCAGCGACGATTACTACTATTACTACGCATACGAATAAAAGGAGAATCAAGCCATGATTGATATCCATTGTCATCTTCTCCCGGCCGTCGATGACGGTCCGGGAACGGTCGAACAAACAATCGAGATGGCGAGACGCGCAGTAGAGGAAGGGGTGACCGCAATCGTGGTCACCCCCCACGCGTTTCACCCTCAATTTGAAACGGAAGATTTAAACGTTCTGGAAGCTGCAGCGACGCTTCAGAACGTCTTACTTCAAGAAGGAATCAACCTCGACATCTATCCAGGCCAAGAGATCCGTGTGTTCGGAGATTTGGTACAGGCGTTAGAAGACGGGGAGGCGCTCTCGCTCGCCGGATCACGCTACGTCCTCGTCGAGTTCCCGAGCGACACGGTCCCTGCATACGCCGAACAGTTGTTTTTCCGACTACAGACGGAAGGGTATACGCCGGTCATCGCTCACCCAGAACGAAATAAAGAGCTCGCGACCAATCCAAAACGATTGATGGATTTCGTCTCATCAGGCGCCTTGTCACAAGTGACGACGAGTAGCTTAACAGGCGAGTTTGGTCAAAACGTAAAAGAAATCGCATTCGTATTCTTACGGAATGGGTTGAGCCAACTTGTCGCCTCAGACGCCCATAGTACAGGACGTCGTACGTTTTACTGGGAAGCCGCACGACAAGTGGTTACGCAAGAACTAGGAGTGGAACTTTGGGATACGCTAAAGGAGAATGCGGAAGCGGTTGTAAAAGATGAATTCGTCTTCGTGGATCCTCCGATTCTTCCGACGAAGAACTGGCGAGGGAAATGGAAGAAGTAAATCCCCTATTTTTACATATTTCGTTGACAATTAATGACTCTTATGATTTTTGTCGACACTTGTCGAACGAAAATAGGTTTTAATTCCCTTACCTTGGTTTTTTCATTAGGTCAAAAGTGTTAACCTTAGAATATATTTTAGCAAGGATGTTAAATGCATCCTTTTTTCTATAATTATCTAAATCATACAGATCCATTCATGGGAGGGGCATCATGGTACATAAACAAGTGAAAAAGGCAGTCATCCCGGCAGCGGGTCTTGGCACACGTTTCTTACCGGCGACAAAGGCGATGCCAAAAGAGATGTTACCCATCGTCGATAAGCCGACCATCCAATACATTATTGAAGAAGCAGTCGCTTCTGGGATTGAAGATATTTTAATCGTCACAGGAAAAGGGAAGCGGGCGATTGAGGATCATTTTGATTCCGTTCCAGAACTTGAGCAGACGCTCATTGAAAAAGGAAAATCGGAATATTTGGCACTCATTGAAGAGACGACAAATATCAACATTCACTTCATTCGTCAGTCGAAGCCGATGGGGCTCGGTCATGCCGTGTTACAAGCGAAAGCATTTGTTGGGGATGAACCGTTTGTCGTCATGCTTGGTGACGACGTCGTCCAGGCGGAAGTGCCTTGTACACGTCAGTTGATTGAACAATATGAAAAGATGGAAGGTTCAATCATTGGAGTTCAACCGGTATCCAGTGATGTGACACATCGTTATGGCATCGTCGATCCTCAAGATTCATTAGGGAGTGGTTTACATAAAGTAGCCTCTTTTGTAGAGAAACCCGCTCCTGGGACGGAACCATCAAATCTGGCGATTCTCGGACGATATTTATTCACGCCTCAAATCTTTAAATATTTGGAGACGCAAGTAGCAGGAACAGGCGGTGAGATCCAATTGACGGATGCGATTACTCGATTGAACGAGACGCAACGCGTGTTCGCTTATGAATTTGTCGGCAAACGGTATGACGTCGGTGAAAAACTCGGGTTTATTCAGACAACGCTTGAGTTCGCATTGAATCGCTCAGATTTGCGTAAAGATGTTCTAAAAATGATGATGCAATTACTAGAAGAACAAAAAACAGTAGAAAGTACTTTGTAAAAGGAGGGAGAAAAGTTGTCGATACCTAATTTAGGTCGAAAATCGTTACGCACAGGGGTACTCGTTAGTTTAGATATGGCTGCCATTCTGTCGGCGATGTTTGTCTCCTACTTTTTCTTATATCCTCTAGAATTCATACAAAATATTGATCGTAATCATTTTATCGAGACTGCTATTTCATATAGTACCATCTTCATCATCATGGCAGGTGTCAGTCGGCTGTATCGAGTGGCTTGGCGGTTTGCCAGTATGACGGAAGCAGTTCGTTTAGCGATGACACTCGCATCGAGCACACTCTTTTTATACATCCTTCAATTTGCCGTATACGGTGAAGCGATGGAGAGAATGCTGTTCTTAAGCTTTTGTCTCTCGTTACTCATGCTAGGTGGCATTCGTCTCGGTTCACGGATTTATGTGACGTGGAAACAAGATCAGATGTCTATTTTACGTGGGCGCAAGATGAAACGAAGAAAAGATGAAAAACGCACGCTCATTATTGGTGCTGGTCAGGCAGGACGAATGTTAGTGCGTCAGATGAAACATTCTGACAATCATCGGATGAATCCGATTGGTTTTTTAGATGATAATAAGCATCTTCAAACATTGACTGTGAACGATGTAAAGGTAATCGGGACGCTCGAACAGCTTGAAGATGTAGTAGAAAGTGAAGCTATCGATAAAATCGTGTTTGCGATTCCGTCGATGAGCTATCAAGAACGAGTTGTACTCATTCAACGTGCGAAGAAGGTTTGCACGAACGTCCATACGCTTCCGATGATTGAAGAAGTGGCAGCGGGTAGAATCTCTGTCAATCAAATGCGTGAAGTATCCATTGAAGACCTCCTCGGTCGTGAACCGGTCGAGTTAGATATTACTGGTATTCAAGCAGAGGTCGAAGGAAAGACGGTTTTGGTGACAGGTGCTGGTGGATCGATTGGATCCGAAATCTGTCGCCAAATCTTAAAGTTTAACCCGGACCGTTTGTTACTACTTGGTCATGGTGAGAATAGTATTTATCTCATTGAGCGTGAACTACGCGAAGCGAAGATTGAAGCCGAACTGATTCCAGTTATTGCAGATATTCAAGACGTGGAACGGTTACGAGAAGTGTTCATCACTTATACACCACATCTCGTTTTTCATGCCGCAGCCCATAAGCATGTTCCTTTAATGGAAGCAAACCCGCATGAAGCGGTGAAAAACAATATTTATGGAACAAAAAATGTTGCAGAAATGGCCGATGAATATGGTGCCTCACGCTTCGTCATGATTTCCACTGATAAAGCCGTCAACCCGACAAACGTAATGGGTTCAACGAAACGAATTGCTGAAATGGTCGTCCAGCACTTAGCAAAATCAAGTGAAACAAAATATGCGATTGTCCGATTCGGAAATGTTTTAGGTAGCCGAGGGTCAGTCATCCCGTTATTCAAATCACAGATTGCCAAAGGTGGTCCAATAACAGTAACACACCCAGAAATGACACGATATTTTATGACCATTCCAGAAGCGAGCCGGCTTGTTATTCAAGCTGGAACACTTGCAAACGGTGGCGAAGTGTTTGTCCTTGATATGGGAGAACCCGTTAAAATCGTAGACTTGGCACGGAATATGATTCAATTGAGTGGGTTCACGGAAGAACAAATTGCGATTTCGTTCAGTGGCATCCGTCCTGGAGAAAAGATGTATGAGGAATTGTTGAAGGAGGGCGAAGTTCATCCGGAAGCAGTCTATCCGAAAATCTTCACCGGGATTGTTACTGAAGAAGCAGATTTAGTTGGCAAACTTGCAAAAATGAATAGATTAAAAACTGACGAGGCACTTAGCTTATACCTCGTGAACTGGGCGAATGATCAATTGATTTCAGATAACACAACTTATAAACAAACCATATAAAATGAGGAGCTTCAGTTAGATGACTATAAATAAACAACTAAAGACTGCAAAGCGCATTTTCTTGGCTTCGCCTCACATGAGTGATGAGGGATATGAACAAGAGTATGTAAAAGAGGCATTTGATTCAAACTGGATTGCTCCTTTAGGTTCCAATGTCGATGGTTTTGAAAATGAATTGGCGAAGATGGTCGGGATTAATGCAGCGGCAGCGCTAAGCTCAGGTACTGCAGCCATACATCTGGCTTTAAAAGCAGCTGGAGTGGGAGAAGGTGATATCGTTTTTTGTCCTACTCTAACTTTTTCAGCTACAGCCAATCCAATTATCTACCAGAATGCTATTCCAGTTTTTATTGACAGTGATTATAAAACATGGAATATGGATCCCTATGCTCTAGAACAGGCATTTGAAAAATATCCAGGTGTAAAAGCGGTGATAGTAGTTCACTTATACGGCTTGTCTGCAGATATGGATCGCATTATGGAAATCTGTAACAAGTATAAAGTGACTGTAATTGAAGATGCTGCTGAAAGTTTGGGGAGTTTTTATAAAGGACGACCTACTGGAACAATTGGAGACTATGGCATATATTCCTTCAATGGAAATAAAATTATCACTACTTCTGGCGGCGGAATGTTGATTTCAAATAACGAGAGGGCTATTGCGAAATCGCGATTTTGGGCTACACAGTCCCGTGATCAGGCAAGACATTATCAACATAGCGAACTTGGATTTAATTACAGAATGAGTAATGTGGTAGCGGGTATTGGGAGAGGACAGCTAAAAGTACTTAAGCAACGAGTTCAACGGAAGAGAGAAATTTTTGAGTTTTATCAAACAGAATTAGCTGAAATCGAAGACATTACGTTTATGCCTGTGAATGAATGGGACTCACCAAATTATTGGTTATCATGTGCCACTATCGAAGGCGACGTATCATCAATAGATGTAATGAATGAACTCGAAGAATATAATATTGAATCCCGGCCGGTATGGAAGCCGATGCATCTTCAACCATACTTTGAGAAATATGATTTCGTGGGTAACGAGGTTTCTGAAAAACTATTTATGACGGGGATTTGTTTGCCTTCAGATACAAAGATGACTGACGAAGATTTAATCCAAGTGGTTTCAATTATCAAAGGGTTATGGGAAAAATGAGACTAGATAAAATATACGAACATAAACTTAAGCGTGTGATGGATTTTTTGTTAGCTTTAATTGTAATTATTATTTTTAGTCCTGTCTTTATTGTGACTGCGGTGATAGTAGCTATGAAAATTGGACGCCCGATTTTATTTACTCAAGCAAGACCAGGCTTAAACGAAAAAGTTTTTAGAATGTATAAATTTCGAACAATGACGAATGAACGAGATGGTAAAGGTGAGCTATTAGAAGATCATCTTCGTTTAACAAAAATTGGTAGTTTTTTGAGAGCAACATCATTAGATGAGTTGCCAGAACTATTCAATATCCTAAAAGGCGATATGTCGTTTATTGGTCCTAGACCACTTCTAGTAGAGTATCTTGAACTTTATTCCCTTGATCAAAAGAAACGACATAATGTTCGTCCAGGACTATCAGGGTTAGCACAAGTAAGTGGCCGAAATTTATTAACGTGGGAAGAAAAGTTTTCACTTGATTTAGAATATGTTAAAAACGTATCTTTCACCACTGATGTTAAGTTATTGTTTCTAACGATAAAAAAAGTTTTAATCCGCGAAGGAATTAGTTCATCAAATCATGTCACAGTCGAACCGTTTAAAGGGTCAAGGAAGTGAAACTTTGAGGAAGTTATTAATTATCGGAGCTAGTGGTCATGGGAAAGTTATCGCAAATATAGCCCATGATTGTGGTAAATGGGACGAGATATCTTTCTTAGATAATGATTCTACGAAGATAGGTAGTAATCTATTAGGTTTTAATGTTATTGATACAACAGAAAATTTAGAAGTTTATGTTCACGAATATGAATTTATTGTTGGAATTGGCGATGTTTATGCACGAGAAAGAGTAACAAATCAGTTATTAGATTTAGGAGCTAATTTATCCACATTGATTCACCCAACAGCCGTGATTGGTTTAGACGTAAAAGTTGGACAAGGGAGCGTGCTCATGCCAATGAGTGTTATTAACTCGTCGGTTACTATAGGACAAGGTTGTATTGTAAATACGTCCTCTACAGTTGATCACGACTGCTTTTTGGGAGATTTTGTACATTTATCCCCGGGAACTACAGTTTCTGGGTCTGTGAATATAGGTAATAGAACTTGGATTGGAACAGGTACAAAAATTATAAATAACTTAGATATTGCTGACGATTGTATGATTGGAGCAGGCGCTGTTATTGTAAATAGCATCCACACATCAGGACTTTATATTGGTATTCCGGCAAAGGAAGTAATACGATGAAAATTTTATTTCTTACATTACTGGATTTTGATTCACTAGACGAGCAAGGTATATATACAGATTTAATGAAAGAGTTTTCTTTAAATAATCATGAAGTATATATTGTTTCTCCAGTCGAAAAGAAGAAGCGAAAAAGCACACATTTAATTGAACAGAAGAATGTGAAAATATTAAAAGTGAAAATAGGTAATATCCAAAAAACAAATTTGATTGAAAAAGGAATTTCATTATTACTATTAAATCGAAAATTTAAAAAATCAATAAGAGACTATTTTAGTGATGTCAAATTCGATTTGATAATTTATGCTACTCCACCAATTACTATAGTAGATACAATAAATTTTATTGTTAAACGTGACAATGCAAAAACTTATTTACTTTTAAAAGATATTTTCCCTCAGAACGCAGTTGATTTAGGAATGATATCAAAGAGTGGATTTAGTGGGTTACTTTATTACTATTTCAGATGGAAAGAAAAAAAACTATATACAATCTCAGATCATATTGGATGTATGTCACTGGCAAATGTGAGATACATCTTACAGGAAAATAAAAAAATAAATTCTAATAAGGTTGAAATTTGTCCTAACACAATTTCACCAGTAAGTATGAACTTAAGTAAAAGTGATAGAATGAATATCAAACTAAAATATAAAATTCCTCTAGACAAGACTATTTTTGTTTATGGAGGTAATTTGGGGAAACCACAAGGAATTGATTTCATAATTGAATGTCTGAAAAAAAATGAAGTGAATGTTAATTCTTTTATTTTAATTATTGGATCTGGTACCGAATATGAAAAACTTAATGAGATATTTGAAAAAGAAAAATTTAGCAATGCTAAATTAATGCGTGGACTATCTAAACACGAATATGAAATGTTGGCTAGTTCTTGTGATGTGGGATTGGTTTTTCTAGATCATCGTTTTACAATTCCAAATTTCCCATCAAGAGTTTTATCTTATATGCAAGCAGCAATGCCGATAATTGTTGCAGCGGACCAAAGTACTGATTTAAGTGAAATTGTAGAAAAAGGTCAATTTGGATATGGTTGTTCTAGTAGAAATGTCGAAGATTTTGATAGATTGTTAGCTATATTAAATAGCAGAAAATTGAGAGAACAAATGGGGGAAAATTCTCGTTTGTATCTTGAAAAGAATTATACGACCGAAAAGAGTTATTCTATTATAACAAAACATTTAAGTAGAAACGGGGAGTGATAAAATGTTCAAAAATAAATCACTGTTAATAACCGGAGGTACGGGCTCATTCGGGAATGCAGTCATGGAACGTTTTTTAGAGACAGATATTAAAGAAATTCGTATTTTTTCACGTGATGAAAAAAAACAAGAAGATATGCGTAAGAAATATCAAAGTGATAAATTGAAATTTTATATCGGTGATGTTCGGGATCAAAATAGTGTGAAGAATGCAATGTATGGTGTAGATTACGTTTTTCACGCTGCTGCATTGAAGCAAGTACCATCGTGTGAGTTTTTCCCATTAGAAGCTGTTAAGACGAATATACTCGGAACAGAAAATGTGTTAAATGCTGCAATTGAATTAGGTGTCAAAAAAGTAATTTGTCTTTCTACTGATAAAGCAGCATATCCAATCAATGCAATGGGGATTTCAAAAGCGATGATGGAAAAAGTATTTGTTGCGAAGTCTAGAACGATTGATGCGACTCAAACTTTAATTTGCGGAACTCGTTACGGGAATGTTATGGCTTCTCGTGGCTCAGTCATTCCGCTATTTATTGAGCAAATTAAGAATGGTGAACCACTTACGGTAACCGACCCTAATATGACTCGTTTCCTAATGAGTTTAGAGGAAGCTGTAGAGCTTGTTGTGTTCGCATTTAACAATGCAGTAGCGGGAGATATTATGGTCCAAAAATCCCCAGCATCTACTGTAGGAGATTTGGCATTAGCTTTGAAGGAATTGTTCGAAGCAGACAATGAAATTAAAGTGATTGGTACACGTCACGGGGAGAAAGCATTTGAGACTTTATTGACTCGAGAAGAACATATTGTAGCGGAAGATTTAGGCGGATTCTATAGGGTCCCTGCAGATACACGTGATTTAAACTATGACAAGTATTTCAGCGAAGGAGACGAACAGCTTACTCAAGAGACTGAATATAATTCAAATAATACAGAGCGTCTCTCAATCGATGAGATTAAACAGCGATTATTGACATTGGATTACGTACGGAACGAACTTGAAAAGCGGATCAATGTATGAATATTTTAATTACGGGTTCAAATGGGTTTGTCGGAAAAAACTTAGTAGCTGAATTGAAGAATCAAGGCTATGAGCACTTGATGCTTTGCGATCGAAACACGTCCGAAGAAGAATTAATGTCGTATACACAAAATGCTGATTTTGTCTTTCATTTAGCCGGTGTAAATCGACCTAAAAATAATTCTGAGTTTGTGTCAGGGAACCAAGGTTTCACAGAGAAACTAGTAGCATTACTTTCAAAAGGTAATACTAAGCCACCTATCATGTTTGCTTCTTCGACTCAGGCTGAATTATCTAATCCATATGGAGAAAGCAAACGTGAGGCAGAAAGAGCCGTTAGAACGTATGGGCAAGAAAATAACGTAGAAGTAATGATTTATCGGTTCCCGAATCTTTTTGGTAAATGGTGCAAACCGAATTACAATAGTGTAGTCGCGACATTTTGTCATAACATTTCTCATGGTATTGCTATTCAGGTAAATGATGAATCGATAACGTTGACCGTTGCCTACATAGACGATGTGATTGCTAGCTTGATTTCTATACTGAGTGTGAATAATCGAAACAGTGTAAATGATTTCTACAATGTATCACCAACGTATGATGTAACGCTTGGTCGTTTAGTTGATTTGTTAACATCTTTCAAGCAATCGAGAAGTGATTTATCTATCGCTCAACTGGATAATGGATTGGTCAAAAAATTATATAGTACGTATTTAAGTTATTTGCCTGAACGAGATTTTTCTTATGATCTAAAGATGCATAAGGATGAAAGAGGTTCATTTACGGAATTCATACGCACGCCAGATAGAGGTCAGGTATCTGTCAATATTTCGAAACCAGGTATTACAAAAGGGAACCATTGGCATCATACAAAAAATGAAAAATTTCTTGTGGTGAGTGGGCAAGGGGTGATTAGATTTAGAAAAATCGAATCAGCTGAGGTCATTGAGTATTTTGTAAGTGGAGAAAAGCTGGAGGTCGTTGACATTCCAGTAGGTTATACACACAATATCGAGAATTTAGGAAATCAAGATATGGTCACATTAATGTGGGTAAATGAACCCTTTGATTCGAATCGGCCAGATACATATTACTTGGAGGTTTAAGACATAAATGAAGAAATTAAAAGTTATGACGATTGTAGGAACAAGACCAGAAATCATTCGTTTATCCGCCACAATTAATCGACTTGAAGAGTCAGAGGCAATTGACCACATCTTGGTCCACACGGGACAAAACTATGACTATGAATTAAATGAAGTATTTTTTGAAGATTTCAATTTAAGAAAACCAGATTATTTCTTAAATGCAGCGAATGGCACTGCTACAGAAACCATTGGACATATTTTAATTGCAATTGATCCGATTTTAGAGAAAGAACAACCTGAAGCAGTATTAATTTTGGGAGATACAAACAGCTGTTTATGCGCAATCGCAGCGAAGAAACGTAAAATTCCGATTTTTCACATGGAAGCTGGAAATAGATGTTTTGATCAAAATGTCCCTGAAGAGACGAATAGAAAGATTGTAGATCATACAGCAGATATAAACCTAACCTATAGTGATATTGCCAGGGAGTATCTTTTGAGAGAGGGTCTTCCAGCAGATAAAGTGATTAAGACAGGAAGTCCAATGTTTGAAGTCCTGAATTCAAGAAAAGATAGTATTGATAAATCTGATGTACTTGAAAGATTAGAACTACAACCTGAGAAGTATTTCGTGGTGTCTGCTCATAGAGAAGAAAATATCAGTTCAGAACAAAATTTCGTTGATTTAATAAATAGCTTAAATATGATAGCAGAAAAATACAATATCCCTTTAATTGTAAGTGCTCACCCTAGAACAAGGAAGATGATTGAAAATAAAGGTGTTAAGTTTAATCAATTAGTTAAAATTATGAAACCTCTAGGGTTCAATGATTACGTCAAACTCCAAATGCATGCTAAGTCCGTATTAAGCGATAGCGGTACAATTAGCGAAGAGTCTTCAATTCTCGGATTCAAAGCTCTTAATATTAGGGAAGCTCACGAACGACCTGAAGCTATGGAAGAAGCTTCTGTTATGATGGTAGGTTTAAAGCAAGAGAGAATTCTTCAAGGTCTAAAAATTTTAGAAACACAAGATAAACATAATTTACAATTAGTATCAGATTATAGCATGCCAAATGTATCTGATAAAGTTTTGAGAATAATTTTATCATATACAGATTACGTTAATAGAACTGTGTGGAGTAAATAGTATGAAAAAAAAAATATTAATAATGGCGGGGTATTACGTACCTAGTGTGAAAGCTGGAGGTCCCATACAATCTATAAAAAATCTAGTGGAGAATCTAGGAGATTCATTTGATTTTTATATACTAGCGGCAGATAGAGACCTTGGGGACCCTGAACGATTTAATGATATTACAATTGATACGTGGACGGAAGTTGGAAAAGCAAAAGTATACTATACTGATATGCGCTTACTGAATGGTAAAAAAATCAAGAAAATTGTTAATGATATAGGGTGTGACATTCTATACCTTAACAGTTTTTTTGCTTTTAAAGATTCAATACTCCCCATTGTGTTAAGCAAATTTAATGCATTTAATAATATAAAAATTATTATAGCTCCAAGAGGTCAATTCTCGAAAGGTGCATTAAGTTTAAAACAATGGAAAAAAAAGATATTTGTTGCAACCGTAAAGATACTCGGCCTGTACAATAATGTAGAATGGCATGCAACTACTTTATTAGAGAAGGAAGACCTCAAAAAAGTTTTTGGTAATGATCTGATAGTTTATACAGCTAATAACATGACAAAAAATCATAAAGACCTGCATCTAGATAAACATTTGAAAAAGAAATCTGGGACACTCAAATTAGTATATATGGCTCGGATTCATCCAATGAAGAATTTAATTCAAACTTTAGAGGTACTTAGAAAAACTGAAGGAAATATCGATTTTAATATATATGGACCAGTTGAAGATAATCAATACTGGGAAAAATGTAAAATTATTATTAGTAAAATGAGAAGTAACATTAAAGTGAAGTATTACGGTCCAATTCGAAATGAAGAGGTAAATGCTATATACGAGAAAAGCCATGTGGCAATCTTATTAACGCTTGGCGAAAATTTTGGTCACTCTATTGCAGAGGCTTTATTAGGTGGCTGTCCAGTAATAATAAGTGATAAAACACCATGGATAGGTTTAAAAAAATATAATGCAGGATATGACCTTCCCTTGCATAATGAAGATTTGTTAGTACAAGTATTAAATGAGTTTATTGAAATGGACGATGATGACTATAAAAACATTTCAGCAAGTGCTTACGATTATGCTAAAAAGAATTTAAATACTGAAGAAAATATTAGCGAGTATTATAAAATGTTTCACATCGCTAATTAACAATTATTTTTGGAGGAAATATAATGACATTATATAAAAAGATTCTTAATAGAGAAGAAAAAATTGCTGTAATAGGTCTTGGATACGTGGGTATGCCTATATCTGTGGCTTTTGCAAAAAAAGTTGATGTAATTGGATTTGATTTAAACAAAGAGAAGATTGAATTGTATAAATCAGGAATCGACCCAACGAACGAGGTTGGAGATGATGAGATAAAAAAAACTACTGTAAACTTTACAGCCGATGAAACTGTTCTTAGTGAAGCAAAATTTTATATTGTGGCTGTACCCACGCCGATAAACCTTGATAAGACACCAAATCTTTCACCGGTGGAAGGAGCAAGTAGTATTATTGGCCGTAACTTGAGTAAAGGATCTATTGTCGTTTATGAATCAACTGTATATCCAGGAGTAACAGAAGATATTTGTATTCCAATATTAGAAAAAGAATCTGGATTAAAATGTGGAGTAGATTTTAAAGTTGGTTATTCTCCAGAGCGTATTAATCCTGGAGACAAAGTACATAGATTAGAAAATATAATCAAGGTAGTATCTGGAATAGATGAAGAAAGTCTTATTGAAATAGCTAAAGTATATGAATTAGTAATTGAAGCGGGTGTTCATAAAGCTGAATCTATTAAGGTAGCTGAAGCAGCTAAAGTAATTGAAAATAGTCAACGCGACATCAATATTGCTTTCATGAATGAGCTTGCAATGGTGTTTGATCGTATGAATATCGACACTAATGAAGTTATTAAAGCTATGAATACTAAATGGAACTCTTTAGGTTTTATGCCTGGTCTTGTTGGGGGGCATTGTATAGGAGTAGATCCATATTATTTTATATATGAAGCCGAGAAATTAGGGTATCATAGTCAAATTATTTTATCAGGTAGAAAAATTAATGATGGTATGGGGAAGTTTGTTGCAGACGCAATTATTAAAAAACTCATATTAGCAAATAAAGTTGTAAGGCAAGCAAAAGTTGTAATTTTAGGGTTAACATTTAAAGAAAATACTCCAGATACAAGAAACTCTAAGGTAATAGATATTATAGAGGGGCTTAGAGAATATGGAATTGAACCTATCGTCGTAGATCCGGAAGCTGACGAGGTTGAAGCGAAGCGTGAGTATGGTATTGATTTAGTAGATTTTAATGATGTAAATGATGCTGATTGTCTAGTTTTAGCAGTAGCACATGATTATTTTAAGAAAATGAACTTAGAAAAAATTAATTCTTTATATGCAAATTTAGACGACAATGAAAAAGTATTTATTGATGTCAAAAGTATTTTTAATAAAAAAGATTTTCAAGATAAAGGTTACAGTTATTGGAGGTTGTAATACATTATGTTTAATAAACTAAAAATTTTATATCTTGTTAATATTCCATCACCTTACAGAGTAACCTATTTTAATGAGCTAGGAAAACTATGTGAATTAACAGTTTTATTTGAACGAAAATCATCGGATGAAAGAGAAGAAACTTGGCATGATTATGATTTTAAAAACTTTAAAGGGATATTTTTAGAAGGTATTAAGTATAAAAAAAATCAGGCCATTAGCATTGCTTTCGCAAAATATATTAATAAAAAAGACTATGATCACATAATAGTTGGTGGATATGCTACTCCAACAGGGGCATTATTAATTAATTATCTAAAAATTAGGCAAATACCTTTTATTTTAAATATAGATGGAGGCATGATCAGTGAAAAAGAGAGTAAGTTAAGAGAATCATTAAAAAAATATTTTATTTCAAGTGCAAGTGCTTGGTTAAGTACTGGAGACGTAGGATCAAAATACTTGATTCATTACGGGGCTAATAAAGAAAATATATTTACTTATCCTTTTACTACTCTTAAAGAGGTAGACATACTTAAACAAGTTCTTAGTAAAGATGAAAAGATTAAATTAAGAAGAAAACTTGGATTAAAAAACACCCGAATAGTTCTTGCGGTAGGTCAATTTGTCCACAGAAAAGGATTTGATTTGCTCATTAATGCGTCTTTACAGCTTCCTACTGATACATCTATTTATTTCGTAGGGGGAATTCCAACTGAGGAATATCTTGAACTTAAAAAGCAATTAAAACTTAATAACATTCATTTTTTGGGCTTTAAATCAAAAGATGAGATTTTAAATTATTATAGAGCTGCTGATGTATTTGTATTACCCACAAGAGAAGATATATGGGGTTTAGTTATTAATGAAGCAATGGCTAATGGATTGCCAGTAGTTACAACTAATAGATGTGTAGCCGGTTTAGAATTAGTTGATAACTATGATAATGGTTTCATTGTGCCAGTTGAAAATGTGAATGAACTAGCTCTAAGAATTAACGAAGTGATTAGTAATGATGAATTAATGAGTGACATGGCAGAGAGAAGTTTGAGAAAAGCAAAAAATTATACTGTTGAAAATATGGCGTTGGAGACTCATAAAATACTGAATTTTATAAAGAAGGGCAATTTAAATGTCGAGTAAAAGATATTTGAGGAACATTGATATTGTATTGAAAAAAAGTACAATCGAATGGATAGGCATATGGAGTCTTTTTATTTTTAGTTTCGTAAACATTGCGACGTTGGTAGTATCATTAATTATATTATTACTATTGTTTTTAAAGCAAAAAGAAATAGGTGCAATAAAAGTTTTAAACATAATAACATTAAGAACTATTATTAATCCTGGTTTGGCAATTGATATCGGAAGTATACAAACCTTTAAATGGTGTATTATTTTTCTTTGTTCTTTTTATTTAATCTTCAGCTATAGAAAAATAGATAAACGATCAAAAGTTAAAATTAATAATATCTTGTTTTTTGTACTTTTATTTGGTTTATATAGTACAGTAGCATCTTTCATTACTAGCAACTTACCATTGGTCGCGACATTTAAGCTGATGAGTTATATGATTGCTTTTATAGGAATATTAGTTGGAATTTATCTGACTCATGAAAAATTTGATTGGTTAAATTGGATCAGTAAAATGTTTATGGGTGTAATGATACTCTCGGTACCACTTATATTTAATTCAGTTGGCTATTTAAGAAATGGTCACTCATTTCAAGGTGTAACAAATCAGCCAAATATGTTAGGTATTATTTTAGTATTGTTTTTTGCAGTGATACTTACAAGATTACATTTAAGCAAAGTTACCAATGATATATGTTCATATGTAATATTAGGTGCAATATTATATATAGGATCTCTAACAGAATCAAGAACAAGCTTAATTTCCATGACAATTCTCTTAATTTTATATGTTTTTCATTTAAATAAAAATCCAATTAAAAAAATAATAAGTTATAACATAATTGGGTTTATTTCTATAATTTACCTAATGGGTAACGATCAAATTTTAATGAAAATAAAAGATTTTTTGTATAAAGGTCAAGAAACAATTTTGTACTCCAGATTCATACAAATCGATGGATTACTTTCAAACTTTGTTGAAAACCCTCTTTTAGGAAGTGGATTTGCTGTTCCCGTAATCCCTTTTAAATCTTACACTTTTAGCTCTGAATATGTTGTAGAGCCTGGGAATTTAATACTTTCAGTGCTGTCGTATGGTGGGATTTTAGGTCTTATCTTATTTATAAATTATTTAATTATTATATTTAAATCTTCGGAAAAAAAATATAAACAGACAGTATTTTTGTTTATATCGCCTATTCTAATTAGTATGGGCGAAATGGTGTTTTTTAGTACTAATAACATAGGTATTTGGTGTTATATGTTATTAAGTCTAAGTATAGTTGTAGGAACTAATTTAAGTGAGGGAGGTTCTGGGAAATGGAAATAATTATATACTCTAAATCACTAGATGTAATGAACAGAAGTCATGCAAATACATCCAGTAAAATATTTGAAATTGAATTTGCGCAGTCATTAGCTCAACATGCAAAAGTATCAGTAGTATCATACTGTGCTAAAAGTGATATGGATTATAAGAATGTTAGATTATTTTCACTTGAGAGAGATAAAACTATAGCAGATGCAATAGAATCAACAATAATAAAAAAATCTTTGTTTAAAGAATCGCAAAAAGTAATCATTGCTTTTGGATATGACTTAAAGGTTTTTAAACAACTTAAAAAATTATCGAAATTATACAATTCAAAACTAGTATCATATACTTTTGATACACACAAGGGTGTTACAAGCAGTAGTAGTTTTCTAAAAAAAAATCTTATTAATTTGTACTTTCAATTTGGGATTAGATATTTGAATAATATAGATGGTATTATTCTATTTAACAAAGAAGCCTATAAAGAAATGAAATTAAAAATACCTTTTTTAGTTTCTAAAGTAGGTATAAATAAAGAGTCGATTGTTCCTGATGTTTATTTAAGGAAATCTAATGAGAAATTTAAAGTAGTATATACAGGAACTTTAATTGAATATAATTCCATTGAAACGCTGATTAAAACAATGAGTTATTTAGAAGGTCAAAATATATTTTTAGACATATATGGAAATGGCCCGCTGAAATCTTATGTAGAAGATCATGCCCGCAAATCAACCAATATTACTTACCACGGTCTTGTTAGCAATAGTCAAATTAATTCCGCTATTAGTAAAGCTGACTTATTGATCAATTTAAGAGATACAGAAAACTATATATCAAAATTTGCGTTTCCATCAAAGATGATTCAATATATGGCAAGTGGTATTCCTGTTTTAACAACAAATGTCTTGAAGGAAAAAGAATTTTGTGAAGCCACTTTTACTATTGATGATCTAAATCCTAAAAAAGTTATGAGCTTAATCATATATATAAAAAACAATCCACTCCTTCAAACAAAGAAGTCAGAATATGCAAAGGAATACATTAAAGAGAATTTTCTTTGGTCAAACATAATTGGAGATGTTATTCAATTCTTAGACTTTGATTGCAATAGACAGTAAATTGACGGGGCGAAGACTTAACTGGAGCTGGTATTTTAGCTCGGGCTATGAGTTTGGACGTGTGTAGGAACATCAGATATCAAACAGTGAGCAGCTAAGTACAAAGCTATACAAGGATACGAAACTGAAACTCATCTAGAAGCTACAAGCGAACTAGTCTTCGAACAGGCAGTCGGTCGATAAGCCTAGGGCAAGAACAATCCACTTAATGATTTCTTTTTAAAGATATAGAATCCAAGCTTGGAAATCTTACCAATATCAGAATTAAACCTATGGAGTTTATCAAACAAATAACGGAATTCAAGGTCGTGACAGAGATTTTTTAAGATTCAAGTTAATAAATGATCGTATATTAACAATGAAAAGGGAGATGTAGATACGTTGAAATGAAGAAAAATATTATAGTTTTAATGGCGTTAACAATTTTATCAATGATTATTGGATTCTCAAAAGATCTTGTCTTAGCATTTTTTCTTGGGGCTAGTTACATATCTGATGCTTATATTATTTCGCTTACTATTCCTCAAACTATTTTTGGGTTGGTCGGGGCAAGTATTTCTACTACATTTATACCATTATATACATCTATTAAAAATCAACATGGGATTGATAATGCAAACAAATTTACTAATAATTTAATACATATATTGCTGATTATCTCAACTTTAATAGTAGCTCTATTGTTTCAATTTACGGAAAAAATTGTGCTTGTTTTTGCCTCTGGTTTTGGTAATGATGCGCTTCAAATTGCTGTCACATTCACAAGAATTTCAATCTTCAGCATCTATTTTTCTGCAATCATCTTTGTGTTTTCAGGATACCTTCAGTCTAAAAATAGATTTATGTCAACAGGATTAATGACAATACCTCTAAACGTTGTGACAATTTTTTCAATTTTCATAGGAGTGAAGTATGATTTAAATTACTTAGCTCTCGGATCTATAGCTGCTACCTTTTTTCAACTATTATTAATTTTAATTGATATAAAAAAAAGTGATTATAATTATAAGTTATATTTCAATATTAGAGATGAAAATATCATTAAAATGTTGAAATTATCTATACCGGCGATACTAGGAAGTTCGATATATCAAATTAATGTATTAATTGATCGAACTTTAGCATCATCAATAAGTGAAGGTGGTATATCAGTTTTATCTTATTCAAATAAAATAACTGCTTTAGTGTATGCAGCTTTAGTAGTACCGATTGCTATTGTTATTTATCCTAATCTATCTAAAATGTTTGAGGAGGCAGAACATCGAGAATTTAAGAGAATAATAAGGACATCACTCAGTGCGATTAATCTCTTAATTATCCCATCAGTAGTAGGAATTCTAATTTTTTCAAATAATATAATATCTTTTTTGTATGGAAGAGGACAATTTGATGCAACTGCTATATATATGACTACTGGAGCTTTAACTTTCTATACAATAGGAATAATTGGGATGTCAACCCGAGAAATATTTTACAGAAGTTTTTATGCTATGCAAGATACAAAAACGCCATTAATAAATGCCTCCGTGTCATTAATTATTAATATAATACTTAATATAATACTATCTCGATATATGGGGTTAAATGGATTGGCGCTGGCTACTAGTTTGTCAACAATTTTATGTTCAATATTACTAATTATAAGTTTAAGAAGGAAAATTGGCCCATTCGGTATGAAAGAAATCAGCATTTCATTCCTTAAAATCTTGTTTGCTTCTTCTTTAATGGGATTATTAGCTAAATTTAGTTTTGATTTCTTAACATATTCTTTTTCTCAGAACGTTTCTCTTCTTATAGCGATTGGTATTGGAGCATTCTCTTATTTTACAATCATCTATTTTATGAAAATCGAAGACGTTGACTTGATTGTTAAAGACATTAGGAAAAAGTTTGGTAATGCGGCTGCGTAAAGTATTCTAAGACAGTTATTTTGTATATACTAAAAGAACTAACACATCATCCATATCATTATCATGTAGATGATTTTAAAAAGTATCGAATTAACAGAAAAGAAAAATTGAAAAACAGGAAAAACATATAATCACTATGTTTTTCCTGTTTTTCTTTTTTAAAGAAAATGTCGTGCTGAAATTATCTTATTTTTAGGTAACTGTTAAAAAAATAGGTCTAAATATCTAAAAAAAAATAGAATCAGTCCGATATATAGAATATGAAAACAATTCTAATCTCTTCAATAACAAATAATTACAAACGTAATTTATCAGATTTTTTTTTAACTTTGACTAATCAATTGCAATTAAAAATTCAAGAGAATGAGCAAGTGTTAGTGGAGAATGTAAAGTTTCATCGTCTCTATCCGAATCCTTCAGAATTCTCTTTAGAATTTTTAGATTTAAGACAACTACAAATTAAAAATAACATGCAAATGCTACAGACGAAGCGGCAATTGTGTTTAATAGCTCAATTATTTGATCAAGAGAACATTCCAATGATCTGTCTGAAAGGTCCAGTCATCTTATCAAAAGCATATGATGCTAACGTTGGAAGAATTATGCGTGATCTCGATTTACTTGTGTCCCCGAAACATATCGAAGAGTCTGCTAATCTTCTTCAAAGCCTCGGTTATGTCACGACAGACGATTTAACTGATTTTAACTATCTACAAAAGAATCATCATTTTGTCTTCACTCATCAAGAGTCAAATCATATCGTAGAACTCCATTGGCGACTCTTTCCGAGTATTGTCGAAGAACCTGATTTTTCACTGCTGTGGAAATCACGTGATTCGATTGAGATTGCTGAACAAAAGATCAATTGTTTAAATGACGAACTCCTTTTCACTTATTTAATCGTACACGGTTCAAAACATGGCTGGTTTAGGTTGAAATGGTTATTTGATATTCATCAATTTTTACAACAACCGTTGAACTGGATTCGTGTCGCTGAAATCGCTGATCAATGGAAAACCCAACATATGATGGGACAAGCTATGATTCTCATCGAAACTCTATTTGAACAAAATACACCTGAATCCTTGAAACGATATATGAACTCGAAAAAAGCTCGAAAGATGGCTCAGATTGCTCTAGTAATGATGGGTGAAAAAATGAATCCAGAAGAGGCTAATCGACAGTTTTCGCATTATCTGTTTTGGAAACGGTACTTTTTCTTGATTCGACCACGCAGTCAGCGTGTATCTTACATACTTCATCACTTTATTCCTACGCAACAAGATCGAGATATACTGACCATCCCGAACCGACTTCAATTTTTGTATGTACCGTTGCGACCTGTAACATTTCTAATGAGACGTCGTGTAGCTAAGAAGGGAAATCAATTATGAGTGCAATCTTCGGCATGTTGGGGTCTACCTCTGCCTCAAATGGAGTAGGAGCTCTCCAATCATCTTTTACTTCAAAGTATGAATGTGACCGATCTGCGATTTGGTTCAATGAAACATGTGGACTAGGGGCACTCGAACAATGGATCAATAAAGAGGAAGAACATTCGCCACAACCTTTTCGGTTAGATTCGCTCATTATCGTTTTTGATGGAATGTTAGACTACCGAGACGATTTAAAAGAAAAGTTAAATGTAGGATTTCAAGAGAAGTCTACGGATGTCGAACTCATTGCGAAATCCTTCATGAAGTGGGGAATCGACTGCGTTGAGCACTTGATGGGTATCTTTGCGTTTGCCGTTTATGACGAATCGATAAATGAAATGTGGATTGTTCGAGACCGGCTAGGGGAACGAGCAGTCTGTTACACCCATCGAGAAGATGGACTGATGTTCAGTACCACACCTAAACCGATTGCTACTTACTACGATTACGACATCAATGAAACATTTTTAAAGCAATATGCTGTTTCACCGATGCAGTTAAAGACACATGATCCTTACATAGCGCCTTGGGAAAAGATTCGATACGTACCTCCTGGTCATGTTTTGCATTATAAACAGGGGAATGTGACTTTGAAAGAATATTGGGCGTATCAATCACAACCAGAACGAACTTTTCGTTCAGAAGAAGAGTGCCATGAGGAACTTAATAAAATTCTAGAAGAGGCAACTCGTACTTGTACGCGAACAGATGGAGAAGTTGGTTTGATGTTGAGTGGTGGACTCGATTCCACGACAGTTGCTGCTTATGCTGCACCGCTCTTGCAACGTGAGGATAAATCTCTGCATGCGTATACGCACGTTCCGCTCTCAGAGTATGAGGATTCCGCAGAGATACTAGGAAATGAACGACCACTCGTCGAAGAAGTGTTGAAGTATTACCCTTCGATTAAACCAAACTGGATTGAAAACCGAGAACGGAACGCCTATAACACGATGGATGATTGGTTAGAAATTTTGGAAGAGCCATATGGTTTCTTCATTAACGCCCCGTGGTTGTTTAGTATACATGAAGAGGCTAAGAATCAAGACGTGCGAGTCATGTTGAATGGTAAACATGGTAATTTTACGATTTCATATGGTTCAATTGGTGTTTATTACTCCGAATTATATAGAAATGCTCAACTCTCGGAGATAGCAAAAGAATTTTTTTTATTACTAAAAAATAATATGGACTTCTATACTGCGTCAAAAAAAATTTTAGGGCCAAGTATATTAAGCATTAAAAATACGAATAAGAGTGAACAATTTTTTGAAAAGTATACGAGTGAATTATTGTCGAGTGATCTTCAACATAAGATAACCTATAAGCATTTGAACATAAATGAGTATAATATGAAAAAACGTTTAAGTGATTTGTATGAGATGGACAACTTGCATTTTCGAGGCGTGTTCTCAACAATGTGTTCTCTGCGTTTCAATTGTGTTGTACGCGATCCATTGTCCAATATTCAGCTTATTGATTTTTGTTCCAGTCTCCCTTCCAAATACTATGCGTCAAATGGAACCTCAAAAAAATTGGTGAGGTCATTAATGCAAGATCGCTTACCTGTTCAAGTACTAGATATAAATCGTCCTAGAGGTCGACAATCTGCAGATTGGAAATTCCGTTTAGTGGATAGTCAAACTGATATCATAAATGATATACAAATGGCAAAAACCGATCTGATTTCAATAGAACCTCTAGATAGGTTATGGGATAGTTTAAGCCAAGACATGTGGACAATGAATTTTTTCTTTCGAAGAATTGTTATTAACAAATTTAAAGGAGGTGAGAGTTAATGAAATTAGAATGGAATGAACCAGTTCTTGAAGAACTAGATGTGAAGGAAACAGCAGCAGGAGGCGTTCAATTCTTTCCCGACAGCACTGATCCCTTCTCATCTTAATTAAACAGTAAGACGCAGCCTTCCCACATTCGTGAGAAGGCTCCTTTATTAACGGAAAGCGAGTCAACTTATGAACTTATCCCAAATGATTCATGACGTGAAGACGTTCATTCAATATATGTATCAAGCGTTTCGACGAGATGTATGGCGAGTCATCGTATGGAGTAGCCTCAATTCCTTGTTGACTGGAGCGGGGATATTGATGATTCTGCCCCTCTTGTCTTTAACGAGTTTGTCCCTTCCGAATCAAACAAAGGTATGGATGACCCTCTCGAGTGATTGGTCGTTCTCTATACAGCTTGCGGTCGTCTTTATCTTATATTTTGTACTGATTTGTATGAGTGTCTGGGTGAACCGAAAGGCGACGCTAGCGAGTGTATCGCTCTTACAACGCGCCGTCCAGACATTACGAGATGATTTATTCACTAGTCTTTTCTCGGCTGAAACATCAGATGTCGTGCAAACTTCACAAAGTCGATATGTCAGCCTATTTACTGTTGAAATTAACCGAATTAGTTTAGGTATCCAAGGGATGATTCAACTCATGACATTAATCCTTGTGGCGATACCGCAACTGTTGATTGCGTTCTATTTGTCTCCTACGCTCACGATGTACGTATTGATTGGTGGCGCACTATTGTTCGTCGGATTTTATCAATCGATGAAACATGTCAGGCAACTTGGATTCTCACTACAACATCTCAATCGAGACTTGCAGCAAGCGGTTCAGGATCAATTGAATGGGATGAAAGAAATCAAGTCGTACGGGGCAGAGCAGAGACATATCTCAGACTTTCAGGAGACGACCGAAGACATTCGACATAACATTACAGCATTCACGGTCCAACAGACGAAAGTCGATAGTGCCTTTAAAATCGGGGCGGCGCTTCTCATTAGTCTTTTCCTTGGTTTTGGTCTATTGGCATTCAGTCAAGATATCGCATCTTTACTTGTGATTCTCTTGATTTTTAGTCGACTTTGGCCGTCATTTTCCAATGCGCAACGACATCTTCAATCTATTTTGTCGGCGTTGCCGAGCTTTGAGTCTTATCATCAAACGCTTGCTCAGTTACAACGAAGCGACTCGAAGCATCCGGTTGAACCAATCTCTTTTGCTCGCGAACTACGCTTTGAGAACGTGTCGTTCCAGTATCCGGAGCACCGTGGATTCTCGCTTCAACACATTGATATGACGATTCAAGCAGGTACGACCGTAGCACTGACAGGACACTCAGGTTCAGGGAAAAGTACTTGTCTTGATTTATTGCTAGGGTTTCATCAACCGACGAGTGGCCGTCTGTTGATTGATGACCGCGTGCTATCCTCTGTTGATCGAACTACATGGTTCGAGTTGATTGCATACATCCCTCAGCACCCTTATTTGTTTAATGGGACCATTGAGGAGAACCTTCGAAAGTGGCATCCAAATCTGACAGATGAAGCATTGCACGAGGTCATTGAGATGGCAGAGGCTACCTTTGTCTATAATCTACCGAATGGTTTGCAGACGAGAATCGGTGACTTCGGTCACTCCTTGTCTGGTGGAGAACGTCAGCGCATCGTGCTTGCACGAGCTTTGGCGAAACGTCCAAAACTGTTGATTTTGGATGAGGCGACGGGAGCTGTCGATGAAGCTCAAGAAATGAATATTCATCAGACATTGCATCGTCTGAAACACGAGACGACAATCATCTACATCACGCATCGAAAAGAAGTTGCGCAGTTAGCCGATCAAATAATTTATTTCGAACAAGGAAAGATTGTGAAGCGGGGTGATTTATATGCACCATTATGAAGTGTTCGGGTTACAGGTATCGTCGGAGATTGAATTGGATGAAGTCCCTATTGGTGTCGGTGGGGACGTCTGGATTCGAAAAGGCGAAGTCCAGCGTCCGAATCAAGCGACATTTGAAAATGATGTATATGCGATCGAGGAACAACGATTCTATTTACATATCCCTGATGTGGGAAGATTTCAAGTTGAAAACGGGCAAACGATTACGGTTGATCCCAATCCTGAAGCAACGACAGAACAATTGAAACTTTATCTTCTCGGCTCATGTTTAGGTTGTGTACTCCATCAACGTCAAGTAGTCCCGCTCCATGGGAGTGTGCTCGATGTTGAAGGGCACGGGCTTCTTATTACGGGTCAATCAGGGGCAGGTAAATCTACAATCGCCAATGCGATGATTGATAGAGGGTATCCTTTCGTGACGGACGATGTCGCTGCTATCGCGTTCAAAGAAGATGTCCCATATGTGCATCTATCGTACCCATCTCAAAAGCTATGGGAGGATGTCGTGACACGCTGGGAGATTGAAACGGCGAGGGGCGTCACGCGGCAAGTCGAAGGTAGGACCAAATTCTCGGTCGTTCGACAACAAGCATTCGCAAAAGAGATGGTTCCACTTCAGTTTATTTTCGAGGTGAGTCCGGTTCAAGATTTAACTGATGTACAGATGTGTCATGTTACAGGGATCGAGAAGGTTAAAACGTTGCTGACGCATACGTATCGAAACGAGCTGCTTGCGCACCTGCGGCCGCATGAATCGTACTTACAACAGATTATGCGTATCGCAAGTCATGTTTATATATTTCGAATCGAGAGACCAATCGGTATACCGTTTGAACAGCAAATTTGTGACATGATGTTAGAACAACTACATATAAAGGTGTGAATGATATGATGACAATCAATGAATCGACAACAGTAAAACAAAATCCAAATATGTTAACGACACCGATGGACGGTGAAATCGTGATGATGAGTATCAAACATGGCAAGTATTATAGTATCGGAAAAACGGGGGTCGCCATTTGGGAAGAGGTTGGAGAAGGACGTACCGTTCAGGAGATTGTGAGTCGTTTATGCGAGCGTTATGAAGTGGATACTGATGTGTGTATGCGAGATGTGATTGCATTCGTTGAACAAATGGCCTCAAAAGAAATCGTTTTGGTGCGATGAAACCGAGGCATAGTGTACAAGAATATGTTTTAGCATTCGAGGCGTTTTGCCTTCTAGGGGTTGCACGTGCGTGTGTCTTATTTCTTCCGTTTCATTTTGTCTCGAAAGGATTAGGGGGAGAATATCCAGTTAACATACGAGAGAGAAGTGAGCATCGTATGTTGAGTGTCAAAGTGGCGATTGCAAGAGCAAGTCGTCACACTCCGTGGACGAGTAATTGCTTGGCGCAATCGTTAGCTGCTGCTTGGATGCTCGGGAGGCGACAAATTTCCTCGAGTACGTACTTAGGTGTGAAACGAGATAATAACGGATCCATGATTGCTCATTCGTGGACCATTTCGGGAGAACAGTTCGTTACAGGTAAGAAAGGGCATGAGACTTTCCATGTGACCCAAACGTTTTATAGATGAGGGCGAACATCCGACTGATTCGGATGTTCGCTTTTTGCGTTCGCCTCTTGATTTTGGATATGCTTATTTATTTTTCAAAAATTTACTAACCTCCCGATTCTTCGCATTCAACACTTCAATCGTTTCTTGATTCTGTTCTTTCGAGATGTGCAGATATAACTCGGTCGTCTCAGTTGAAGCATGTCCGAGTAACCGACTGATCTTCGTGATTTTGACATCGGCGTTATAGAGTTCCGTTGCAAAGCTGTGACGGAGTACATGGCTCGTGATTCCAAAGCCGAGCTGTTCTTTCGACACTTCCAAGAGATATTCATTCACATAGTTTGCGCGGACTTTTGACCCGTTCGGCATGATGAACAAGTATGGCGAGTCCTTGTCTAGTTTTGGTCGTTCGATTTGGATATAACGCTCCAACGATTTTCGGATCCGTTCGGTCATCGGCACTTCCCGCATTTTATTCCCCTTCCCATGTCGGATGATTAAGTCGTTCGACTCAAACGAAACATCCTCGAGTTTTAAATCTAACGTCTCACTGATTCGGAAGCCGGCGTCACAACCAATCAAAAAAATATTATACAATGTCGCATTGTGCGCATGGTGTAATAGCTGGTTCACTTGTTCTCGGCTTAAACTGACGGATTGCCGTTTTGCTTCGGCACCGGATACATTGACGAATACAAATGGATTACGTGTGATCCACCCTTGATTGACCGCATAGACCATGAAGGTTTTAAGCACACTCACATATTTTTTGATTGTGTTGTATGCTCGCTCCTCATATATAAGTTTGTCTCGATATGAGAACGCGTGTGCCTCGTCCACGTCTTTCAGAAACACCACATTCGACTGTTGCATCATCTGCTCAAATCGGCGTAACGTGTTCCGATACGTCTTCACCGTCTCAGGGGAGCGTCGTTGCCGCACCTCCACATCTTTCAGATAACGCGTGATTGCTTCTTTGATTTGAATCGGTTCCATGTTGTTCACTCCTTCGAATACAACTCTTCTCGCAACTCACGTTGAACATCGGCCTTATACGCCCGCAATCGGCTCGCGGAGTAGTCGAGCGTCTGTTCCGTGCCGTCAATCAGGTGACAGAGAAGTTCGAAGTGGCGTGGGGTTAAATTCTTGCGCTGTTCGTCTAACCAGTCGATCAGATGGCGCTCGGATGACATGCATTGCTCGGGAATCCGTTCGGCAGCGACCTCATGTTTCAAGTGTCGGGCGTTCTTTTGTTGATGATTCAAGATGGCTCCACGGATGCGTTGGAAACAGTACGTCTTCGACAGCGTGCAGCCTCGGTTCAAGGCTTCCCATAGGGCGATGCGGGCGATTTGAACGCAGTCGTCTTGCTCGTTCGGGTGGATGTTCAAGTGGCGGATGACGTAATGGATCATCGGCTCCCATTCTGTGATTTGTTCGTCAATCGTTTTCATGTTCGGTTCTTTTCCGAGCGCTCTTTCGTATTCCTAGGTTAGAGCGAGTATAAACGCTATTCTTCTCCTTTCTGTCGTTGTTACACCAATGCTTAACGCCTCTGTCACCTTAATCCCCATGTTATCGGAGATATCCCCTGGGCTTATGTGTGATAAGGGCGGTCGCTAGGCGGGGGGAATAGCGTTTCTTTCCTGCAGGCGTTGTATTAACCAGCGAAATGATACGAGTGACCAGTTTTGCTGAGAGTTCGATCCATCTTTAGAACCCGACTTTTGTTATTTCATACAAGTTGTACATACATTGATACACGCAAGAATGTGGAGGTACAGCGCCTTCCTGTTCTTGCGTTTTTTATGTTTTGAACGAAGCGAAATCACGGGAAATAGGGCGGTCATGACTCGTCCTCTTGATTCACACCATCAAAGAAATGTCTTGGCGTCTGGAATTCTTGTGCTATGCTTTTGGTGGAAAACTGTCAAAGGTGGAATGCATGATGACGGAACGACAGCAAAAGTTACTCGCGTTGTTACAACATAAGGAATGGATGTCGACGAAGGATATCGCCTGGGCGCTCCACTGTTCGGAGCGGACGGTGCGGACCGAGCTACGGACGCTCGAGAAATTGTCCGAGGTACAGATTGAGACGAGTCGGGGGAAAGGGGTGCGGCTCCTTGAGAACCATTACGTCCCGATGCAGGAGACGGCGCACGACGAGGGACGCGTCGAACAAATCCTCATCCGACTCTTGTTTGACGAGATTGCGTCACCTGCCGCAATCGCCAGCACATTCTATATCAGTGAAGCGACGGTCAAACAGGACATCGATGCGATCGAACAGATGGTAGAGGATGCTCATTTAACGTTTGATCGCCGATATTGTCGTATCGAAGGGGAAGAGCTCGTCAGACGGGAATGGTTGACCCAACTGTTGGTGAAGACTCGTTCGCGACAGTCCCACGCGCAAGACGTGAGACTCGTCGAAGATTTCCTGACAGGTTGGGAGAGGGAGGTAAACAAACAATATGCGGATACGGCGTCCGAACTCTTACAGGCACGTCTTCTCGTGTCGCTCAAACGGATACGGCGCCGCGCCTATGTGACCCTCTCGTCAACAGGGTTCGAGGTGGCACGTGCGACACGCGGGTTTGATGCCCTGATGCGACAAGTGGATACGCTGGAACAATCACTCGGGATGAAGATCCCGGCAGAAGAGCGGGCTTACTTCATGCTGGCGCTATCGGGTGCGCAAGAGTTCAACCCGTCCGAAGACCATGTGACGCCAGAAGTCGCACGAGCCGCCAATCGGTTCGCCCTCGCCGTGAACGGGACGATTTACGGGGGTGCCTTACAGCGAGAGTTATATCGGTCGCTCCTTGCCCACATCCGGCCAATGGTATATCGCCAACTAATCAAAGCGTATGTACAAAATCCGCTCCTCGATCAAATCAAACGGCGCTTCACGGCCACTTATGCGGCCGTCTTGCGACATGCCTCGATCTTAGAGAGCGAGCTCGACCTTTACGTCACCGAAGATGAAGTCGGATTCTTGACGCTCCATTTCCAGACGATGCTCGAAGAACGTCGGCGCCAGGAGAAGAAGCGGATCCTACTCGTCTGTACATACGGGATGGGGACGAGCAAGTTGATTGCGGCGCGACTGCACAACCAGTTTCACGACTCAATTCACATCGTCGCCTATTCGTCGCTACGTGAGCTTGAGAAACAAGTTCGGGAGCATCAACCCGATTTGATCGTATCGACGGTCCAGCTAGAGGAACGGACAATCCCGGTACATGTCGTCTCTGCCGTCTTGACCGAGCAAGACGTGAATCAGTTGCGTCAGCTGATCGGGGTGAACGGGAACTCGTACGCGACCATCGCCTCCCTCATCGAGCACGTTCAATTCGTCGATGACGTCCTGTCACGCGGACACGCGTTGCATGTGTTGATGGATGCGGCACAAATTGACGAACAGTATTCTGAAAGCGTATACAACCGGGAACGGAACGGTTCGACCTCGATCGGACAGAGTGTCGCCATCCCACACGGGGACCCGGAACTGGCGACGACGAACCGAATCGACGTGCTCGTGTCGCGGACCCCGATCGCCTGGGGGGACGAACAGGTCCGCCTCATTTTCCTTCTGCAATTCCGTGATTCGGATCAAACCTTCTCGACCCACTTGTTCGAAGAGATTGCCGCATTGACAGAGAACCCAAAGCTCGTTCGGGAACTGGTCGAGTCGAAAGACCCGCGTGCCTTCCGTAACTTGCTGTTGCCGTAGCCAACGGCAAAACATCATCTGAAACCCCTTTCATATTCGAGTAAAGTATACGTGTAGCCAAGCATAAATCCATTCAATGTGAAAGGGGAAATCGCTATGAAGATTGTTGCCATCACCGCTTGTCCGGTCGGCATCGCCCATACGTATATGGCCGCTGAAAAGTTGTCTAAGACGGGTGCGGAGCTCGGACATGACGTTAAAGTCGAGACGCACGGATCAATCGGGATCGAGAACGGATTGACCGAACAGGAGATTAAAGAAGCAGACGGTGTCATCATCGCCGCGGACAAGGCGGTCGACTTGGACCGTTTCGCTGGGAAACGGATCGTCGTCGTCCCGGTCGCCGAGGCGATCAAGCAACCAGCCGAACTGATCGAGCGCGTCAAGACAGCTCCGGTCCAAAAAGGAACGGCGAAGGACGTCAAGAAAGAGAAAGACGGGAACATCGTCTATCGGGCGCTCATGAACGGTGTGAGCCATATGATCCCGTTCGTCGTGGTCGGGGGATTATTGATCGCCTTGGCGCTCGCCATCGGGGGAGAGCCGACCGCGAACGGTCTGGCCATTCCGGAAGGGTCGGTCTGGCAGAAAGTGCTCGATGTCGGGTCGGCATCGTTCATGTTCATGGTACCGATCCTTGCCGGGTATATCGCCTATGCCATCGCCGACCGTCCGGCACTCGCGCCGGGAATCGTCGGGGGATACATTGCGGCGAACGGTAGCTTTTATGGGTCCGAAGCCGGAGCCGGGTTCCTCGGGGGAATCTTGGCAGGTTTCGCAGCCGGGTATCTCGTCCGTTGGATCAAGACGTGGAAAGTTCCACAGATGATTCAACCGATCATGCCGATTCTCGTCATTCCAATCATCAGCATGGTCGCCATCGCCGCGCTCTTCATCTTCGTCGTCGGCGCACCGATTGCCGGACTCATGGACGGCCTGACGTCCATGCTCCAAGGGATGGAAGGGTCGAGTAAGATTGTGCTCGGTCTCTTACTAGGTGCCATGATCGCCTTCGATATGGGGGGACCGGTCAATAAAGTCGCCTTCCTATTCGGTGCATCGATGATCGCCGAAGGACAGACGGGAATCATGGGGGCGATTGCCGTTGCCATCTGTATCCCACCGCTTGGGATGGGCATCGCGACATTCCTTCGTAAAAAGCTGTTCGTGAAAGAAGAACAGGAAGCAGGAAAGGCGGCTTTCATGATGGGGCTTGTTGGGATCACGGAAGGGGCCATCCCGTTCGCGGCAGGTGACCCACTCCGCGTCATTCCGGCCAATATGATCGGCGCCATGGTCGGTGCGGCCATCGCCATAACGGTCGGTGTGACGAATAACGTGCCTCACGGGGGACCGGTCGTGGCGGTGCTCGGTGCTGTCGACAATGTCATCATGTTCTTCGTGTCGGTCCTCATCGGCTCGCTCATTACGGCGTTCACGACCATCTTCTTGAAAGAGCGTGCTCAGCGGAAAAACGTAAAGTCAGAATCATTGAAACAAGTTAGCTAAGGGAGAGATCGAGATGAAACTTATGGATTACATGGAAGAATCACTGATCGAACTTGATTTGGATGTCACTTCACGGGAAGAAGCGTTCGATGTATTGACGCATAAACTGGAAGGTGTCGGTTATCTGAACGACCGATTGTCGTACTTGGAGGCATTGGAGCGTCGGGAAGCGCTCAGTTCGACCGGCATCGGCTTTGAAGTCGCCATTCCGCACGGGAAGACGGACGCTGTCAAACGTCCTGTCATCGCATTCGCGAAAGCACGGAACGGCATCGAGTGGGACAGCCTCGACGGGGAACCGGCCAAACTGATTTTCATGATTGGAGTCCCCGAGGCAGCCGAAGGGGACGAACACTTACGGATGCTCGCCCTCTTGAGCCGACGTCTCATCGATGATGAGTTTCGTCGTCATCTACAAGAGGCGACGACGGTCGAGGACGTCATGGCACAACTTGAAACGGTACATGCGTAAACCGGTAGGGCGCTCAAAGAGAGCGTCCTCTTGGTGTAGACATCGAAATGGGGGAATGAATCATGATCTTGACATGCACACCAGTCTTTCAGGAACGACTTTGGGGAGGGCGTAAGCTCGAGACGACGTTCGAGTATGACTTGCCACAAGGGAACATCGGCGAGTGTTGGGGCATCTCGGCCCATCCGAACGGGATGAGCGTTGTCACTTCCGGCCAGTTTGCGGGGAATACGCTCGCGGAACTGTGGGAGGAGAAACGCGAGTTGTTCGGCGCCTACACGCTCGACAGCTTCCCGCTCCTCGTCAAACTGCTCGATGCGGCGGACGACTTGTCCGTCCAGGTCCACCCGAACGATGAGGAAGCGATGCGTCTAGAAGGAGAACCGTACGGGAAGACGGAATGTTGGTACGTCGTCGAGGCGGAATCGGGCGCGGAATTGATTCTCGGGCACACGGCGGAGACGAAAGAACAGTTGGCCGAGGCGATTATGCACGGTGAGTGGGACACGTTGTTACGTCGTCAACCGGTGAAGGCGGGCGATTTCATTTTCGTACCGAGCGGGACGATCCATGCGATCGGGGAAGGGATCGTCATCCTCGAGACGCAACAGTCTTCGGACACGACATACAGGGTATATGACTTTGACCGGACAGATGATGAAGGGAATGTCCGTACGCTTCATCTCGATCAAGCGATTGAAGTGACGACGGTACCGGATAAACCGACAATCGTCCATCCGACGACGAAAGACGTGACGGGTGGGACGGTTCAGACATTGATTGAGACGGACGAGTTCAACGTCTATCGGATGGACGTCGCAGATGGCTTCATGCTCCTGCCACTGGACCGATTCCGACTTGTCAGCGTACTCGATGGGACAGGTACGCTAGATGGGATACAGCTTGAGAAGGGCGACCATCTCGTCGTGACGGTAAGTGACCAACCACGCATCGTGACCGGTAGCATGGAGTTAATTGTAAGCGATTGCAATGTGAAGTGACCATGACATCATTACTAGAAAGGGGAGCCATCTATGTTTGGAGCGATTGAATTAGGAGGTACGAAAATCGTCTGTGGGATCGGGACGGAAACGGGGGACATCATCCGTCACGCTTCCATTCCGACGACCGATCCGGAAGAGACGATGGCAAGCGTGTTCGCGTTCTTTGAAGGAGAGACGATCGAGGCGCTCGGCGTCGGCACGTTCGGTCCGGTCGATTTGAACCCGGCGAGTGAGACGTATGGACACATCACGACGACACCGAAAGTGAAATGGGCGAACTATCCCCTCTATGACGTGTTGAAGGCACATTTTCAAGTTCCGATCGTGCTCGATACCGACGTGAACGGGGCGGCGTTCGGGGAGATGACGTTCGGCGGGGCGACAGACGTCTCGAGTTGTCTCTACATGACGGTCGGGACCGGGATCGGGGCAGGAGCCGTCATTGATGGTGAACTCGTCCATGGGATGGGGCATCCGGAGATGGGACATATGGTGGTCCGTCGTCATCCGGATGACATGTCGACAGGTGTCTGTCCGTATCACGGGGACTGTCTCGAAGGGCTGGCGTCAGGTCCTGCCATCGAGGCGAGACATGGGAAGAAGGCGCACTTGCTCGACCCGACCGATTCGGCGTGGGACATCGAGGCAGATTATCTGGCACAGGCGCTCGTCAATATCGCTCTCATTCTGGCACCGGAACGGATGATTCTCGGCGGTGGTGTCATGAAGCAGTCACATCTGTTCCCGAAAGTGCGCGAAGCGTTTCGACAGAAGATGAACGGCTACATCCAAAACCCGTTTGTAGATGACGTGGAGACGTATATCGTCCCACCGACACTCGGCGACTTCGCCGGGTTAAAAGGGGCGCTCGCCCTCGCAATCAAGAAGGGGGATGTCGTGCATGCCGGGCGTTGACATGTCGGTCCGTGAGTTAGAGGCTTACCGATCGGGCGTCACGATGCCGGACGATTTTGATGTGTTTTGGGAGCGAGAGCTCGAGACGTTGCGGGAGGTTCCGATGCAGATCGAGCGGAATCCAATCCCCGCTTACGTCCGGAACGTTGAGATGGAACAAGTCCGCTATATGTCGCATGGGGCAATCGTACATAAGGCGACGTTCATCAAACCAAAAACAATCGACCGCTCGCTTCCCGTCGTCGTCCTCTATCACGGGTACAACTGGAATACGCACGAGCCTCACATCGCCATGAAATATGTCGTGCAAGGAATGGCGGTGCTTCTCGTTGAGACACGCGACCAAGGGATGGACTCGGAGCAGTCCGTGCTCATGCCGTTAGGGGGTGCCGCCGGATGGATGACGCGAGGGATTTTCAAGAAGGAGACGTATTATTATACGCGTGTCATGCTGGATGCGGTCCGTGCGCTCGATGTCGCCCTCATGCTGTCGGGTGCGAAATCAGCAATCGTCGAAGGGGGGAGCCAGGGCGGTGGCATCGCACTCGGCGTCAGCGCCTTGCATCCGAAAGTGAAGGCCGCCTTGATCGATATCCCGTTCCTCTGTGATATGCCGAGAGGGGTCGAGCTGGCGACGGACGGGCCGTATTTAGAAATCTCGCACTACTTCAAAGTACACGATCCTCTTCATGAATCGGAAGACCTCTTGTATGACACGCTTCGGTATGTCGACGGGGTTAATTTCGCAAGACGCATCACTTGTCCCGTCATGGTCGGGGTCGGACTCTTGGATGAGGTGTGTCCTCCGTCGACCGGTTATGCGCTATTCCGTGAACTCTCCGGTGAGAAGGCGTTCCGCGTCTATCCGGAATATGGACACGGTCTCTCGAGCCGCCACGAGGAAGAAAAACTGAAGTTTCTGGCACCGTTGTTGTAACGACTCCGTCGAATTTGACGGAGTTTTTTTCATTCGGCACGGACAAGTCAGACCTCGTCCGTATATTGGGACAATGGAACTAGTCAGCAATTGAGAAGAACGTAAGAAGAGTCGCTTTATTCTCAAAATGAAAATAATTTTCAATAAATTCCATAAAAGTAAAATGGTTATTTTTACCTAGCACCTTCTATGCTATGTTGTTTTTTTGACACTCCCACGGCTGAAGCCGCAAGCTCACCCTTTGGGATGAGTGGGATTCTGAAGTACTTATGCGAGCGCAGTCCATTTCTGTTTTGCTCAAACCTTCAGATAAGGGTGTGTCATCACCCCTCCTGAGACAGACCCTATAGGTTCTCAGGCTGGTTGACTGTCACCATCAACCACAGGTGCGGTTCGGATGTTCATCGCACCGACGATGTCTCTGTGTTTCTTGAATCCGCACGGACACGAATAGGTCCGGTCTTTCGCTTTATTCAGTTTTCCGCAAGAAGGGCATGTCTTAGATGTGTATGCCGGGTCGACATACTCGACCTTGATCCCTTCTAGCTTCGCCTTGTATTCGATAAATATTGCCAAGCGATAGAACGACCATGTATGCAGATTCTTATTGTGTTTACGTCTTGTTCTTGCCGTCTGTCGGATGTTCGCCAATTTCTCGAGGCGAATAACAGAAATGTTATTTTCTTTTGCAAAATTGACGATTTCACGGCTCACCTTGTGATCTTTGTCTTTCATGTAACGTTGTTCTTTATTGTTCAGATTTTTGATTGCGTTCAGCTTTCTCTTTTGTCTGAGCTCTTTTCGTTTCGCCCGAAACTTACGCTTCATATATTTGTTCTCGCGACCGTTCCCAAAGAACTTCGCCTTGCCACAATCAGTCGATGCGACTGCTGGGACTTTTAAGCCTACATCCACACCGAGAACCTTCGTATCTGTCTTTTTAGCTGTAGGGACTGTGACGGCGATTTGGGCCGTCCATTTATTCGACTTCTTCGTGATACGAAGCGTACCCAGCTTGTTGTTCAGAAGGGAGAAGTTTCGATTGTCTCGATCGATCATCTCGGCACGGATGGCTGTTCTTTTAACATTCCCGTCTATCATGATTGGAAGAAAAATGGATTCGAAATCAAACGAATAGTTTTGATTGTTCCACGTGCAATAAGGTTTTTTCAGAACCGGAATGACTTTGTATTTCGACTTCTTCACTTTCCGGAAGACACTCTGGGCATCTTTGATGGCCTGGTTCTTGACGGCGCTAGGCAAGGGCGAGTAGACACTTTTACTCGTCAACTTGAGCGTCGCCCGGACTTCCACCATATCCGAGACAAGTCGATTTGTCGTCTCGATGTAGGTCTTCATCATCTCCTCTAAGATAAGCTGCTGTTCTTTTGTTGGTATCAGTTTTATGTTGACTGTCAACGTCTGAGACACGGTGTCACCCCCTTGATTTGATCTGCAGGGCTAAGAGTTGGTGTGGCATTGAGGAAAATATATGTATGATCTTTGCCACATTCTAAGGCACAGTGATTATCTCTAATTCTTCACATATCTCTCGCACCAACTCTTTGAAACGTGTTTCTACATCGGCACGGAGAAATATTTTTCTTCGATATCGAGGACACAAAACAAAATGATAGTTGATCAAGGACACGGTCGTATTGGTTATTCTATATTAATTTATACACATATTATAATCTGTTATATACATAAACTGAAACAATTGTGTGGAACATATAGATTACAATTTTAAAATACTTGAAGTATCAAAGGCCTTCTTATTTTTGGTGGTACACTATACCTGACTTCAAGTTCATCTCATCTCTGAAGGAGTGGGCTTACCCGCTCGGAATTTATGTAGACGATTACTTTTTAGGAAGAGCGAATGGGATGAATAAACGTAAAGTAGTCGGTACGACACTGAGCCTCACATTGTCAGGAAGTCTATTACCGATGCAAGAGGCAACGGCTGAGGAAACGATGAAAGTCATCGACGCCTCAGGTGACGAGATGCACGTCGGGAGCATCAACTAACTTACCAATCAGAAGCAACTCATCATCTTCAACGAACAGTTCAGCTACTACACGGAGACGAATCCGGCAAGTACGGAAGTCGTGCTCGAAAAAGTCGGAATCAACATGTACACGGCGATGGAGAAGAGGGGTGGAAATAGTCAGATTCCAGAGAACGGTCTCGTCTTATAAACGGGGAAAGACACACGGCGCGAGATGAACAGTCTGTATATGCCGAAACAGGCGATGGATAAACAAGCGGGGCGTGCGCTCGCCAAGGAGATCCAGCGTCTCGAGAAGGCGGCGAGACAGCAGACGCTCAAAATCGAGGAAATCCATCGAATCGAGCAATCGTTAGACGTGATGAAAGAACAGGACCAGATTGAGCCGGTTTTATATGACCGCTTACAATCACGGACAGCTGACATGAAACAATGGCTACAATACGCCATCGATCGTCAAGGGCTCTAACCATTGGACTCGTCTCTGAAAAGGGGCGAGTTTTCATTTAGAAAATCATTTTCATTTTGATTTTAGTATTGCAAATAGATTTCTAAGACGATATGATGAATTTGTGAAAACGCTTTCTATTTTATCTCGGGGAGGAAATGAAAGATGAAAAAACGTACGAAACAACTCGCGGCGAGCGCATCGATCGCTGCCTTGTCAGTCGGCTTGATGGCTTGTAGCAATGAAGAGTCTGGGAGCAGTTCGGCATCGAGTGACGGCGAACTGTCAGGGAAGGTGACGATGTGGACGGCCTCACTCGCAGGGGAGCCATTCGATTCGTATTTTGACGAGATTGAAAAAGAGTTTGAAGAGATGCATCCAGACGTGGATGTCGTCATCGAGGACGTGCCACAAAACGAGATGGAGCAAAAAGTACTGACATCTCTAACAGGTAGCGATGTCCCGGACGTCGTCAACTTGAACCCACACTACATGTCGAACATCGCAGCACAGGGCGGATTGCTCGAACTTGACGACATGTTGTCGGAAGAAGCGAAAACGGCTTACGTGGATGGTCCATACAAGTCTGGCATGTTCGAAGAAAAACTGTACGCACTTCCTTGGTATTTGACGACGACGGTCTCTTGGTACAACGGGGACCACTTCGAACAGGCGGGAATCAAAGAAGTCCCGACTTCGACAGAGGGTATTTATGAAGCGTCAAAAATGTTGACGGACAAGACGGGCAAACCGGCGTTCTATCCGGTCATCAATGACGGAAACGCCATCATGGAGAAGATGGTCTCGATTGCAGGTGAACCGATCGTCGAGGATGGGAAAGCGACATTCGCCGACAATGCAGATATCATCAACTACTTCGAGACGATGCAAAAAATGTATGACGAAGGGTTGATCCCGCAAGAAGCGGCAGAAGGATCAATCAAGACAGGCCAAGAACTCTATATGGCAGGCAATACATCATTACTCGAAGGAGGCGTCACATTCCTCGGACCGGTCGAGAGCGGTGCACCAGATATCTATGAAGTCTCAAAAGCAGGACAACCGCTTGAAGCGTCAGACGCACCGGTCAACGTCGCGGTCATGAACTTCGCCGTACCGGCGAAGACGAAGAACAAAGAGGCAGCGGTCGCATTCGCCGAGTTTGTCACGAATGCTGACAACCAACTCGAATTCGCGAAGACGGCCGGAACTGTCCTTCCATCGACGAAAGCATCACTCGAGGACGACTACTTCACGAATCCGGGTGACTCACCGAAAGCGCTCGGGATGATGGAAGCTTCGAAATCACTTGAACGTGCCGAGGTTCTCGTTCCACCGACTGAGAACAGTGCGGAACTTCGTGAGGCGACGAAGAACATCTTCGTACAAAACTTGCAAGGAAAGATGTCAGGTAAAGAAGCAGTAGAAGCACTTGCGAAAGCTTGGGATGACGCGTTCGAGAAATCTGGAGAGAGCGTGACATTCTAAACGTTGAGAGCTGAATCAAAAGGAGACCCCTCTTTTGGTTCAGCTCGTTTTATTGGAAGGAGACCTGAAGATGAATAAAGAGAATATAGCACTCCCTGTATCGGTCACGAAAACGAAGGCCGTCAGACGGAAGAAGAAAAACCTCCTCACCCCTTGGCTGTTCTTACTCCCATCGATTCTCGTGCTCGGCACGTTCCTCGTCATTCCAATCGTCGAGGCGTTCCATTGGAGTTTGTTGGACTATAAAATCATTGCGGGGACTGGAGAGTTCGTCGGACTCGCCAACTTCAAAGAGATTTTTACAGATACGTCGTTTTGGCTCGCGTTATGGAACACGATTTTATTTTTGATTATCGTCCTTCCATTGAATATCTTTTTGCCAATGATTTTAGCAGTTCTCGTCAATCAGGCCATCAAAGGCGTCTCGACGTTCCGCATCTTGTATTACTTGCCGGTCGTCACGCCGATGGTCGTCGCCGCCCTCATGTGGAAGATGCTGTACTCACAGAGCGGACCGGTCTCGTCGATCTTCGTATCGCTCGGTCTGTTTGACAATCCGACAAACTTACTCGTCCAAAGCTCGACCGCCCTCGTCGCGGTATCCGCGATCACGGTGTGGAAAGGCTTGGGCTACTACATGATCATCTACTTGGCAGGGCTTCAATCGATCTCGAAAGATGTGTATGAATCTGCTGAGATCGACGGGGCGAACGCCTTCCAAAAATTCTGGCGCATCACCGTGCCGATGCTGACACCGTCTGTCACGCTCGTATCGGTCATGACGATCATCGCCGGGATGAAAGTGTTCGAAGAAATCGCCTTGACGACAGGTGGCGGTCCGGCTGGCGCGACCACGACGCTCGTCATGTACATCTACAACAAATTCATGTCACTGGACGTCAGTATCGCATCCGCCGCTGGTGTCGTCCTGCTCCTTCTCGCAATCGGCGCTTCGTTGCTTCAGATGAAGTTGACGAGTTCACGAGAAGAAGATTTACGGGCATAAAGGAGAAGTGAAGATGAAACGTAAACAAACGACACAAAAAATCATGCTGTATTTATTGATGATTTTCATTTCGGTCATCACGGTCGGACCATTCCTTATCACGTTGTTCATGGCACTCAAGTCGCCAGGGGAAAGCATATACGGGACGATCTATCCGACTGACCCGACACTTGCGAACTTCACTGATTCGTTCTCGAAAGCGAACTTCGGGCTCTACTTTTTGAATACGTTCATCGTGACGGCGATCGCCATCCCGTTGAACTTGCTCTTCTGTAGCCTCGCGGCATATCCGCTCGCACGGATGGACTTCCGGGGAAGAGGCGTCGTCCTCTCGCTCATCATTGCGACGATGATGGTCCCGTTCCAACTGTACATGGCGCCACTTTTCCAACTCGCGGGAGAGCTCGGTCTACGCAACTCTTACATCGGGCTTGTCGTGATGCAGGTGGCGACGGCATTTGGTATTTACTTGATGCGCCAAGCTTACTTACGCATCCCGAAAGAGCTTGAAGAGTCGGCATACCTAGACGGGGCGAACCGCTTCCAAGTCTGGTATCGCGTTGCATTGCCACTCGTCAAACCGACGCTCGTCACATTGGCGATCTTCACGTTCATGGGGACGTGGGGCGACTACTTGTGGCCGCTCCTCAACTCGACGGAGAGCAGCATGTACACGCTCTCGATCGGATTGGCGCAACTGTCACAAAACTTCGATGGCTCGAACTTGAAACTGATTAGCGCGGCGTCGATTTTGACGACGATCCCGACATTGATTTTATTCATGGCGCTCCAAAAATACTTTATCTCCGGTGCGACAGATGGCGCCGTGAAAGGTTAAGAGAGAAAGGACGCGGAAGAGATGATTCACTACGCAGGGCACGAAATCAAGGTAGTACGAGACGTCGGGTGTGTCGTCGTTGGCGGCGGGACGTCTGGCGTGACGGCGGCCTATACGGCAGCGAACGAAGGAATCGACACCCTTCTTATTGAAAAGACGATTGCACTCGGGGGGACGCAGACGAACGCGCTCGTCTCTCCGATGATGCCGACGCACGTCCAGCCACGGGGCGTCAATCGTCACATTTTAGACCGATTGGAAGAACGCGGCGTCAAAACCGACGATGGGACGACGAATTGTAGGTGGTTCAACGTCGAGACGCTCACTTCGGTGCTAGATGAGCTGTTGGAACAGGTCGGATGTCAGGTGTTATACGATGCCGTCGTCATCGATGTGATGAAAGACGAGGACACGATCACCCATCTGATCGTCCAGACATGCGCCGGTCTCGTCGCAATCAAGACGCAGACGGTCATCGATGCTTCGGCGGATGCCGTCATCGCGCGTGTGTCGGGCATCCCGACAACTTCTGGTGACGAGAATGGACATAACCAACAGATGACGTTCCGCTTTGAGATGGGTGGCGTCGACCTCAGTCGCCTCAGAGCGTATGTACTCGGGCTCGGCGAAACGTTCTGTCAGATCGAAGACCCGGACTTCTTTGAAATCGTCATGGTCCCGGGAAAAGGACATGTGCTCGAACCGTTATTCCGAGACGGATTGGAGACAGGCGAACTCACGACTGACGATTTGAAATACTTCCAAGGGTTCACACAACCGGGCAAACCCGGCGTCTTCTCCTTCAACTGTCCTCACATCCCAGGATTGACGGACACGACCGACCCGTTCGCCCGCTCTGAAGCGGTGCGCATCGGACGACGGATGATGCAACGACTCAGCCGGTTCTTGGTCCGTCATTTACCCGGATTCGAGTCTGCGTTCTTATTAAAAGAAGCGACACAGCTCGGCATCCGTGAGTCGTATCGGATTCAAGGACAATATGTGTTGTCGGAGACGGACTATGCGAATCGGGCCCGCTTCCATGACGCCATTGCCAAAGGCGACTGGTACGTCGATGTGCATCGTGTCAAAGGAGACGAGGCGCTACCGAAGAAATACACGGCGGGCGAATATTACGAAATCCCGTATCGGTCACTCATCGTGAACGACGTGACGAATGTCATCTTCGCCGGACGACATATCTCGAGCACGTTCCTCATGCAGGCCTCTCTTCGGATTCAACCGACGCTCCGTGACGTCGGGGAAGCGACGGGACTCGCCGTCGCACTCGCGTTGAAAACGAAAACAGCGCTGAATGGACTCGACGGCAGCTTGATCCGGGAACGAATGGAGGTCCTTCAATGAAACAAGTGCATGTCTTGAATCATACGCATTGGGACCGGGAATGGTACGAATCGTTCGAATCGTTCCGTTTCAAACTGACGGAAGGGTTGCGCTATGTCGTCGATCGCCTGCAGGCCGGGCAATTCGATAACTTCTTTTTAGACGGACAGACGATCGTGCTCGATGATTATCGGGAAGTGGTCAGTGCGGACGAATATGAACAGCTCCTTGAGTGGATTCGCGCAGGCAAGATTGAGGTCGGACCATGGTACTTGCTCGCCGACGAGTTTTTAGTGGCAGGAGAGTCACTCATTCAAAACTTGAAGATCGGGACGAAGATGGCACGAACGCTCGGATCAAAACATGATATCGGTTATTTACCGGATACGTTCGGACATATCGGACAGATGCCGCAGATTCTAGAACAGTTCGGAATCGGTCATGCCATCCTTTGGCGTGGCGCCGTCTCGGATGCATTCGAGAATACATGGGTCGCACCGAACGGTTCGCACGTCAAGACGTTCGTCCTTCCGTTGTTCGAGGGTTATTACCAGACGTTTTTAAAACATGAGGCGTTTCAGGAAGAGATGGCGGACTATGTGAAGCGGAACGAACCGTTCGTGAAAAGTGGGCATTACTTGGTCATGAACGGGGCTGATCATACGTTCACGGCGCCGGACATCAAGGACCGACTCGACGCCATCGATTTGCCGGTCCGTCAATCGCTCATGTCCGACTATATGGACGCGGTAGCGGGCCATCGTCCGACAACCACGATTCACGGCGAACAACGGGACCCGTCAAAAATCTTCATCCTACCCGGTGTTCTCTCGACACGGACGTATCTGAAGCGTGACAATCAACTCGTCGAGGACGAGGCGCTCAACACGCTCGGATTTTTGAACGCTTTCCTCGGGACGGAGACACGAAACGATTCATTTCGCGAGTACGTCTGGAAGCTGATTTTACAAAACCAACCTCACGACAGCATCTGCGGATGTAGCATCGATGCGGTCCATGAAGAGATGGAGACGCGTACGGCGCGGGCACTCGCTGCCATGAGACAGTTTGAACAAAGTCAGCTCGACAAACATTATCCAGCGCCATATTTCGGTGAGGGCTATAATGACCAGCTCGTGGTGATCTCGACCGTACCGGTCAAACGGACGCTTCCAATCGAAACAACGATTCGGATCCCGAAACGACTCGACCTCGGACACATCCGCCTTCGCATGAACGAACAGCAGATCGAGGCTGACATTTTACGTCGGGAAGAGAAAGAAGTGTTCCTACGACACATTTTGGCAGAGCCGCATTATGAGGAGTATGTCGAATATGACGTCGTCTTTTCCATCCCGGTCGACGGGGCGGGCGCTTACGTATGTGAGATTGAACGGCTCGAAGCAGAAGTCGGACCGCTTGATCAAACGAAAGACACCATCGAGAACGCGTTCATAAAAGTCGAAGTGGACGGCGATGGCTTGACGATCACCGATATAGCGAGCGGGACACGTTATCCAGGGCAACACGTCTTCTACTCGAGTCTCGATGCGGGCGATACGTATAACTATTCACCGCCACTTGAAGACCGTTTGTCAATAGCGACACTGCTTCATGCGACGGTGGAGCGTGGTCAAGCCCATCAAACGATGCGGCTCGAATATGCGTTGACCGTCCCGGCTTCTTTGAATGATTCACGTCAAACAGGAAGCGAACAGATGGTGACGATGCCGATCACGACGACGGTCACGCTCAATGAACGAGATCCGCTCATCCGCTTCAAGACGACGGTAGATAACAAGGCACAAGACCACAAGCTCCGTGTCGCCTTTGATGTCGGAACGTGCGAAGTCACGACAGCGGACACGGCGTTTGATTGGAACGAACGGGAGACGCTTCGGGATAAGCGATTGGATGCCGGGAAAAATGAAGAGTGCGTCATGGCGCAAGCACCGACGTATTCGTTCGTTCAGGCGAATGTGCACACCCTCGTCCATCGCGGTTTGCAAGAATACGAAGTGAGCACATATGACGGCCGAGACGTCTTGGAGCTGACGATGCTCCGTGCGGTCGGCTGGCTGTCGCGACGGGACTTGCGCACGCGAGGAAACGGGGCGGGCCCCGGATTTGAAGTGCCGGGTGCCCAATGCTTGCGGACCGACACATTCGAATATGGACTGTTGTTGAATCGAAAAGAGGAGGCTTCGACACACATCACGAGCTTCCGTCGCCGTCCGGTCATTCATCAAACACGCGCGGCGACACCGCGACATTGGTTCACGATGACAGGTGGCGTATTCTCGAGTGTGACAGGAATCGAACCGAACGTCAGCGAGATTCGCCTGTTCAATCCGACGATGGAATGCGTTCCGGTTACCATGATGTTCGAACAACAGGTAACATTAGAGAGAGTAACGTTAACAGGAGACGTCATCGAACAAGTGGACGACACGTTCACGGTCCGACCGAAAGACATCGTGACGATCCGGGTGACGAGCGAAGAGAAATAGACTTTAACGAAGAAGGTGACAAAGATGAGAAAATTCGTAGCGCTCGACATTGGCGGGTCGTTTATCAAGTACGGTGTGTTGACGGAAAATGCAATCTTTATCGAAAAGCATGAAAGCATGACCGAAGCCGATCAGGGCGGGGCTCACATCTTAGAGAAGGTGACGGGCTTCATCCGCGACCTGCAGACGCGTCACGACGTACAGGGAATCTGCATCTCGACGGCAGGACAAGTCGATTCGAAAGAAGGCGTCGTCGTCTATGCCTCGAAGTTGATTCCGGCGTATACAGGTACCCGATTGAAGGAAGCATTGGAGGCGACGTTCAGTCTGCCGGTCGAAGTCGAAAACGATGTGAACTGCGCAGGACTGGCCGAGTCGTGGATCGGGAGCGGCAAAGGGGCGAAAAGCTTATTCTGTCTGACGATTGGAACCGGGATCGGAGGCAGTTACATTCTCGACAACAAACTCCATACGGGACATAGCTTCAGTGGGGGCGAGATCGGATATATCCCGATCGAAGGATATGCGTTCGAAGAATTGGCGTCGACCCGTGTCCTCATCGAACGTGTCGAGGCGAGAACGGAACAGACGGGACTGAACGGGAAAGACGTGTTCGAGATGGCACATGCAGGTAACCCGATCGCCATCGAGGAGATTGATCGCCTCGTCTATTACTTGTCTAAAGGGATTGCGACGGTGACGTATATGATGAACCCCGAAAAAATCATCATCGGCGGCGGGATCACGGCGCAAAAGGACTATCTGTATCCCCGCATCATGAAGCAACTCGCTGCCGACATCATCCCGGCCATCTTGGAGAAGACGACGATCGAAATTGCCCGCAACTTGAACAATGCCGGTATGATCGGGGCGCTTCGTCACTTCTTGCTCCAGGAATCGATGCGACCGCTCCGAAGCATCACGACGATCATCGAGTCGAACCATCATCGCTTCACGAAACGCGAGCAGCTCGTCGCAGACTTTATCATCCAGAACCTCGAGGCCGTTCCGAACAAGACAATCACGGAGATGTCCCGTCAAATCAACGTCTCGGAAGCGACAATCACCCGTTTTTGTCAAAAGCTCGAGTTCGGGTCATACAACAAATTGCGCCTACTCGCCAAAGAGGCGACCGTCAGCAATCGCTATTATGGCCCTTCGAATATCGATGGGCTCGATGACATCAATGAGGCGTACTTCATGATGATGAAGAAATACGAATCGTTGTACGACCAAAAAGCGATGAACCGCCTGAAGGAAGTGCTTGAATCGACGAACCAGGTCGTCTTATACGCGACGGATGAGTGGTCACCGCTCTTACCCGCCATCAAGATGAAACTATTGGAGTTCGGCGTCATGACGGACGGCTTCTCGGGCGCTCAAGCCATTCAATTGTCGAAACGAGCGATTCGCCCCGAGACGCTCGTCATCGGACTCAGTCGCGATGGCTACAGCGAGGAGGTCATCGACGGGTTGACGCATGCGAAGCGAATCGGTGCGGTCACCGTCGGTCTATCGACACAGAGCGATTCGCCACTCTTCTCTGTCTCGGACGTCCGGTTGACCGTCGCCTCGACGGAAAATGCGAATGTGACGTCGATTCGGGAAGTGGCACTGTTTTATCTATTAGATGTCATCACGCACACGGTTCGGGTGGAAGAGCCGAGCAGTGAGACGATTTGAGGTGTGACGATGAAGATCGTATATGTACCGATTGATGAACGACCATGCAATGTCGACGTGGTGCAGCGCATCGTCGGGGTGACCGACGAGGTGACGCTACTGACACCACCCGATCATGTATATGGTTATAAAAAAGAAGCGGCCGACAAATTCAGGATGCGGGAGTGGGTGCACAGTGTCAAAGACTGCGACGCCTTCGTCCTCAGTGCGGACATGCTTTGCTACGGTGGACTGTTGCCGTCACGTCTTCATCATATGACCGAGGCGGACCGTGACACGTTCATCGAGTGGATGCGAACGCTTCGGCGTGAGACGGAGGCACCGCTCTATGTTGCGACGATGATCATGCGTACCCCAAAGTATAGCTCGGATGACGAAGAACCTGACTATTATGGACAATTTGGTGCGGAGATGTATCGACGTGCCTGGTTACGGGACCAAGGGGAGCGGGACGGACTAATCGAGGAAGAACAGGGCGAACTCGCAAACTTGAATGAGTTGATTCCGACTGAGCACGTAGTGGATTATGAGACGAGACGTGCCTTCAACCGTTCCATCAACGAGGCGATGATTCAACTCGTTGAGGAAGGGGTCATCGAACGATTGTTCATCCCGCAAGATGACAGTGCCGAATATGGCTATACGTCGATTGATCAGACCGCAGTGCTTCAACATATTCAAGAGCGCCGAGTCTTCACGAAGGTTCATATGTATCCGGGTGCAGATGAAGTGGGAGCGACGATGGTCGCTCGGGCCTTTTTGGACCGTCGGGGAACAGCGCCACGTGTGTATCCGATTTGGAGTAGTGTCCTCGGTCCGACGTTGATCCCGATGTACGAAGATCGACCGTTCATCGAAAGCATGTATGCTCACCTTGATGCGATCGGTTTGAAGATTGCGGAGCGGATGGAAGATGCGGATCTCATGCTCGCCTACAATGTACCGGGACGTGCGATGCAAGAATCTTGGGATCAGGACGAGCGCGATGTGACGTACACGAGTTTTCGTCATATGCGTCAGTTCGTCACCCGCATCGAAGCAGCACTGACTGGTGGGAAACGAGTCATCGTCGCCGACAGTGCCTACGCCAATGGGGGAGACCAAGAGTTGATTATGTGGCTCGATGAGTTGAATCTTCTCGAACGGTTGGACTCTTACAAGGGATGGAATACGAACGGGAACACGCTCGGGACAACACTCGCGCAAGGGGTGTTCGCCCAAGTCGGGAAGAACGAGCGGATTCGCGAGAACGTCCTCTATCACGTGCTCGATGATTTTGTATACCAGGCGAAGATTCGGATGAAGATGACCGATACCGTGTTACCCGAATACGGGGCCAACTATTTCGATTTAAACGGACATGCGGAGACGATTTCAAAAGAGCGTGACCGCATGATGACGGAAGTGGCACGACACGTCCTCCGTACGTCATTCCACGAAACATGGACAGTCAACACATCGGCACCTTGGAATCGCATGTTTGAATGCCGATTAGAGTTTGGAGGAACAAACGAATGATTGAACAACTGAGAAGCCAGCTCATTGTATCCTGTCAGGCACTCCCAGATGAACCGCTTCATGGTTCGGCCATCATGGCGCGTATGGCTATCGCCGCAAAAGAAGGTGGGGCGAGCGGGATTCGCGCGAATGGCATCGAAGATATTCAGGCGATTCAAGCTGTCGTCGATTTACCGATTATCGGCATCATCAAGCGAGAATACGATGGTTCGGATGTATATATCACCCCGACGATGGAAGAAGTCGATGCGCTCGTATCGGCAGGTGTCGATTTGATTGCGCTTGATGCCACAAACCGTGAACGTCCGGACGGGTCAACGATTGCGACATTCTTTCCACTAGTAAGAGAGAAATATCCGAATCAACGCTTCATGGCAGATTGTGCCACACTAGAAGATGCGGTCCGTGCCGAACAGCTAGGCTTCGATGTCGTCGCCCCAACGCTCTACGGGTATACCGCGGAGACAGCCGGCAAGAAGGTGTATGAAGGGGATTTTCAATTTTTAAGGGAAATGGTGCAGCTTGTCTCGATTCCTGTCATTGCGGAAGGAAACGTGATCACACCGGAACACGCACGACGCGTCCTTGAGCTTGGGGCATATGCGGTCGTCGTCGGTGGCGCCATCACAAGGCCGCAACAGATTGCGAAGCGGTTTGTGGAAAGGATTCATAGCCTGTCACCAAGATAACGTAGGTGTAAGTCGTTCGAGATGAGGGAATCGATAGGGAACGACTTGATAGGATGGGTGATGGAATGAAACAAGCGACGATTCAAAACACCAATGGCATGAGACTGTCCGCCATCGACTACGGCTGTGCGATGACGGAACTGACGGCCCCGGACCGGGACGGCAAATTAGACTCGGTCATCTTGAAGTATGGGGACGTCTCTCAATACTTAGAAAACCCGGTCTATCTCGGATCGGTCGTCGGGCGGATTGCCGGACGAATCCGTGACGCGGAGATTGATGGCGTCGCCTTGACCCCAAGCGAGGCACCCCATCATATCCACGGTGGTGACAAAGGTATCACGGCTCGCTACTGGGAGATGGATGCGGACGATCAGTGTATCCAGTTCACTTACGTGAGCCCGGACGGGGAAGAAGGGTATCCTGGGAACGTCTTCTTCAAGGTGCTATACGAACTGACGGATGACAATGAACTGATTGTCACGATGACAGCAGAGACCGACCAACTGACGTGGGTCAACTTGAACCATCACAACTACTTCAATCTCGGGGGACGCCCGACCATCCACGACCATGAGCTGACGCTACCAGCTGATTCGGTCGGGGTGCTCGATGCGGATTCGTTACCGACTGGGGAGTTGCGTGATGTGAGTGGGACCCCGTTTGACTTCCGAGACGGGAAAGTGGTAAGAGAGGCGCTCGCGTCGGAAGACGAGGCGATTGAACGGGCTGGTGGACTCGATCATCCATTTATCTTGAAGGATGGGGAGACACGGCTACATGATCCGGTGAGCGGACGGACGATGACGGTCGAGACGAATCAACCCGTCATGATCGTCTATACGGGCAACTTCCTCAGTGAAGAGACACCGGTGACGCTCGACGGCCGCCAAAAACATAGCGCGATTTGTCTTGAGGCACAGGCGTTCCCGGACGCCCCGAACCATCCAGACATCGCAACCTCGATCGAACTGAAACCGGGTGAGCTGTATCACTCTCGGACAGTGTATCGATTTGGGGTGGAATAACGATATTTTGAATATACGGCCAAACGTGACCTTTCCACGCTTGGCCGTATATTTATTTCTGAAATAGTAAATTCTTTTGATTCTAAAAATAGCTTTTACAATCCATACTTCTTTGTGAAATAAAAGGGTGTAAAAATATTTAAATGGTGAATATTATTAATGGGAAATAAAAGTGGATGGAGGATAGGCACATGGGATGGTATGCCGCAATCAAGCGAACGTATTGGACGTGGAGGATCAGCTCCGAGATTCGACGTGAGATTAAACGAATGGAAGTTGCCTTAGGAACATTATCAAAACTCACGAATCACTTGAGAGAGCGCAAAACCCCAATATCACAGCATGAAATTGAAAAAAGTCTTTCGCCTTACACAGAACTTCATGATAGTTGTACCAAGGATGACATCTTGTCTAAAATCGATATGATTCAGACGAGTATCGGGCAAACCACACGCAAACCAACTCATCCGCTTGCTACGCTAGAAACAGATTATCGGAAAAAGGTAGAAGCTTTTCTCTTTGAATTGAACAAACTTCACTTGGTTGCAAAAGAAGTGAATCAACAATTAGAGCGCTATTATCGTGAGCTTATCAACTTTCAAGAAGAGATTGAACAATTAAAATGTGACTATATTGGAGATACTGCTAAGCGTTCATTTCAGGAGAGATATCGCGCTGTAGAAGCATTCTTCAAAGGAACAGATATTGAACAAGCTCAATCGTTTCTTTCAATTTATGCGGATTTAGAAACATCAATTCGAACATGGAACGAGGAGTACGTCGTGAGAGAGATGTCTCATATGAAGCATCTTTTTGATAACATTGATGGAAAGTCGCTCGATTCACAACAACGAAAAGCTGTTGTCGTAGACGAAGATGCAAACTTAGTGGTTGCCGGTGCAGGATCAGGGAAGACGCTGACCATTTCAGCGAAAGTAAAGTATCTCGTTGAGCGAAAAGGAATTCGTCCGGAAGAAATTCTGCTCATCTCATTTACAAAGAAGTCAGCAGAAGAAATGAGAGAACGGATAAAAAGCCGATTAGGAATCAATGTGGACGTCAAAACGTTCCATGGACTAGGGATGGGTATCATTAGCAAACATACGAAAATGAAGCCTCAAATAGATGACAATCTTCATAAAATTATTATGGAATATTGTAAAAAAGAATTTTACCGTCATCCTTTGCTATTACGGAAACTGATTGAATTTTTCGGTTACTATCTCCACATTCCAAAAGGGATGGGGGACTTTGATACGCTTGGAGAATATCACGAGTATCATAAACATCTTGATTTTAGGACGTTAAAAAACTTGTGTCTCGAAAATAAATATATCGACAAGACGATTGCGGCTCAGAAGCGACAAAACGTGACGATTCGAGATGAAAAAGTGAAAAGTCTTGAGGAAGTCATGATTGCGAACTTTCTATTTTTACACGGAGTAAAGTACGAGTACGAAGCCGACTACGAATATCGAACAGCAGACGAATTTCATCGACAGTATCAACCAGACTTTTATTTGCCGGAGTATGGTATTTACATCGAGCACTTCGGGGTCGACAAAAATCAGAGGGCGAAATGGCTCAGTCCGATTGAGGAAAAGAAGTATATAGATGGTATGAAGTGGAAACGTGCTATTCACGAGGTTAACGAAACTACCTTGATTGAGACCTATTCCTATTACACGAGCGAAGGAAGATTACTTGAACAACTCGAGAAAAAATTAAGGCGACAAGGTGTCGTGTTTAAAGAAGTCGAAGTCGTGGAGATTTTTAAGCGTCTATATGATTTTAATAAGAAGTCGTATTTTGATGAATTCGTCAAATTTACTGGAACGTTTCTCACGTTGTTTAAGTCAAATGGCTATAAAGAGGCACAGCTCGATGAATTTGTTAGCGGACTTGATTCGAATAATCCGTTCTTGTATCAGCGTACTAAATTATTTTTAGAGATTTTTCGTCCTATTTATAAGTACTATGAGCAGCAATTGCGACAGTCAAATCAAATCGACTTTAACGACATGATCATTGAGGCAACGTCTCTCGTCAAGTCTGGTCAAGTAAATCTAGATTATCGATACATTATCATCGATGAATTTCAAGATATTTCACTCAGTCGTTTCCGTTTAGTCGAGGCTATCCGACATATGGTGAATGCGAGAGTCATGTGTGTTGGGGACGACTGGCAGTCGATTTACCGTTTTACCGGTGCGGATTTGAGCCTTTTTATCGATTTTGAACGATATTTCGGGAAGAGTGAGATATTGAAGATTGAACGGACATATCGTAACTCGAGAGAGCTTATCAACGTAGCCGGTACATTTATCATGAAGAACGGGAAGCAAATTCGAAAAAACCTTTCTTCACCTAAGAGAACCCAAACTCCGATTCGAATTTTAGGATTTAAAGGGAAAGCTGATCTCGTGCATTCGCTGACTCAGGTAATTGAAGACATCGTGTCAGAAAACGGTGAAGTAACGAGCCTTTTATTGATTGGACGAAACAACTTCGACATCAATTTTTTAGAGCAAAACGCTGATTTTCGAATCTCGCTCTCGAAAAAAGGGGCGGATATCCTTTATGATAAATACCCGAAACTACAAATTCGTTTCTTGACGGCCCATAGTTCGAAGGGGCTCGAAGCGGAAAATGTCGTGCTCGTCAATGCGGCAAACGGAATAATTGGTTTTCCGAACAAGATGGTGGACGATCCTCTCTTATCTCTCGTCTTACAAAAACAGGAGGAACTAGAGTTCGGAGAGGAACGTCGCTTGTTTTACGTTGCCCTGACTCGTACGAAGAACGTCACTTATATCTTGACGCCGAACGAACGTATGTCGGTGTTCGTGAAGGAATTGATTCGTGAACAGGAAGTGCCTTACTATGTAGCTACAGAGAACGGAGATATTGCTAAAACTAAACCGACATGTCCACGTTGTATCGAGGGACGATTGGTGATTCGGGAAAGTAAAAAAATGAATCGTCCGTTTCTTGGATGTAGCCACTATCCAACTTGTTCATATACATTGAAAGATACGGCGATTTTGCATAATCCAATTATTTGTCCATCTTGTAAAGGTTACATGGTTTTGCGTAATAGTAAAAACGGAAAATTTTACGGGTGCTCGAATTATCCTGACTGTCAACATACGATGCCGATGACGTAATAGAGTGTAATATTTTTTCAAAGTGAAGGTTTTTGTCACTTTCTTTGGAAACGTCAAAGTCATTTGGTGAAAGTTCGACGTATGCGAATCGAACTAAAACAGGGTGAGTTGTATCACTCACGGACAGTGTATCGGCTTGGGGTATATTAAGTTCCTGTGGAGGGTTTCAAAAAGGAGGAAATCATGCTTAAACTGGACTTGTTAGAAAATGCGACAAATTCTTTTGAAGAAGCTATTGAATACTTTTTCCGAGCCAAATCAAAGGGAGAGACAAGGCATTACAAATTCTCAATATTACTTCTCGCTCATTCTACTGAACTTTTACTAAAAGAAATTTTAAGAGTAAAGGGACACCCTCTTCTAATCTATTCAGATTTGGATAAATTGAATATTGAACGATTACCTGGAGCACATACAGTGAATTTGGAAAGTTCTTTGAAGAGACTTGGACTGATTGAAGTTACTTTAACTCCTTATGTTGAAGATGTTATCAAAAAAACTTATGCACTCAGAAATAAAATTCAACATTTTGAAGTAGAACTTTCTGAAGAAGAATGTTCTAAGATTGTTTCCGAAGTGATAACTGTAACTAAATATCTGATAGAGGATATATTAGAACTTCAGTTAAATGATTATTTAGAAAAAGAAGGAATTATTGAAGAACTTGGCGAAATTCAATCTATCCATGAATCATATATTGCACTCGCAAATGACAGAATTAAAAAACAAGGACTTACTTTATATAAATACGAGTTGTTTCCAGAAAAGTCATTTAAAATACCTTGTTCTAATTGTGGTGAAAAATATCTTACAACCAATGAAGATGGTTTGATTAAATGTGTTTTTTGTAGGAAGCAATATGAATCAACTCATGACTTATTTCAAAGTGATGAGAACTCTTATGTCAGCGAGTTCTGTGTGGGAGAATTGAATAAACGAAGAATGAGTGAGAAATATAAAATAGAGAGGTGTAAAAGTTGTGGTGCTGATGATTGTTACTATGACGAAAGATTCGATGCATGGTTTTGTTTAAATTGTTTTGAATCGCAACCAAGTATTAGTTGTGCTTCTTGTGGTGAGCCTTCATCCGATGAAATAATTGGTTTTTATTACGATGAGGACTTTAATTTGGAACCAGAATATATTTGTAGAGAATGTGCCAATACTTCTTCAAAATATATAGAAATTCGATAAAGTGTGATGTAAGAATGGAAACCGACAGACTTGTATGGAACAAGTTTGTCGGCTTTTTCATTTACTTGTTGACGACGATATATCATTCAACACATTGATTACTATCTCCCAGAATGAATAGAAGATCAAGTCATCGATGTATGATCTCATCCTAATGTTGAATTAAAGTATCAGACGAAGGAGAAGTATCGCCATCTTTGTCTGAAGTCTGAAGATCATTTTTGATAAACTCATCTCGGCGTGAGTGACAAATTGGAAAATTAAAAAACTGACGAAGAATGTCATACTGAACGCGAATAGTGTTCGAGATTGTTAGAGCATAATATATACGCTTATGCGCTCTTTAAAAATTGAGAAGAGAGTTTAAAAAATTAAATTATCATCCATATTAAGTATTTAAATATATATAAATGAATCAAAATTTAAAAAAATGTTCTTATTAGATAAAATTAACTCTTTTTAACTTTTTTGAAGTTTCATAACTGTTATACCTGTAGAATATGAAGAGAAAAATCATGAACTAAAGGAGAACGAAAAATCAATGAACGTAATCTTATTAGGATCACAATTTCTTGCAGAGAACAGTAATGGAAACTTTTTAAGAACAGTTCTTAAAAGTGTAAATTTAGCAGAATATTCACAAGAATTAAATGAAACGGATAAGTTGAAGATGGAGGAGAGAAATGTTTCAATACATAAATCATACTCAATGTGGGCTGTCAATCAAAAATACAAAAGCATTTTCAAGAAAATAGCTCCTGGCGACATTGTTCTATTTTACTCAAGGAATAGATATCATCATTGCGCTAAAGTGAAATATGTTTTTGAAGGACTTTACCCCGAAATTGCTGAGAGTCTATGGAAAGAAGCTAAGTATGATCAATTGTTTATATTGGAGGATTTGTCAGAAATTGATTTCAGTAGAGAAGTGGTCCATGAAAATATGGGAGAAAAAATTGAGGATAGGATTATTAGTGGTATAAAAATTGCAAGTAATCCGAATCCTGAATTTGTTCGACAGTTACCACTTGTGTTATCGAGACGACAAAACTTGATTTCAGGAGATAAAGGGACCACTGACAAAATTGCAAAGAAAGACTATTTGTCACGAAAAAACTTAATTAAAAAAGTTGCTCAGTTTTATGTAGGGTTTACACAAAAAAGTATAAAGAGCGACACAGACCCAAAAGAAACCCAGTTATTTTTGGGTGTATTTGGAAAATGGGGGAAGGGGAAAAGTTCGTTCATTCACTTGTTGCATGAAGAAGTCAGTAAACAAGCAGAACTTGTTGGAAATAAAAATCAGACGTATATTTTAGCAAATATTGATTGTTCATTAATTGATCAAAAAGAAACACTGTGGCTAAACATACTAAATTCAATAATTGGTGAAATGGAACAAAAAAGAAAAGAAATAAAGAATAAAGAAAAAAAGAATGGTTCTAAAGAATTGAATCCCTTCAACAAGAGAACCTTGATAAAATTACCTGGTTTAAGTAGTTATGAGTTGCGCTTCAATCTTAATAATATTGGTAAAGTATTGTTAGGTAAAAAGTTATTAATAGTATTTTATATTGTGCTAGGGTGTTTAACATTTTTATTAATTGACCCACCAAGTGAATTTAAACTGGATTTAAAAAATACTAGTGGGATAATTACACTTACAATGTTGCTTGTTACTATTATTAAAACTTTTAATTTAAAGCTGGGTCAAATTTTCTTACCCAACAAATACACTCAAACTATGAATTCATATTTTAAAAGTAAAGATGAGTTTGAACAGTTACTTCAAATTACAGATAGACTCTTAAAGAAAGATCATTCAATTCGAATTCTGATTACATTAGATGAAATTGATCGAATGAACAAAAACTTATTACCTGAACTAATGGAATGTTTACAGTTATTTAAAGGGATTAAACAGACAAATCGAGTATCATTACAATTTTTACTCTCGTTTAATCACGATATTGTGTTTCCACACATAGGAAAAAGCTTGACGATGAATGATCCATACCTTTTTGTCAATAGTTTCCCGGAGTCTTTTCTGATTAGAGATACAGTCTATGGTACAACGCGTATAAATTCTTATCAATTAGGTAAAGAGTACATGGATAAATATTTAGATCTCTCTATATATCTTGATGATGTTCCTTCATATAATGATTTAGTAGATAAAATTTTTAGCGTTGATAACGAGATGAATCTACTGGATGTTAGGAATACAAAGAATGAAAATATAAATATAAATTATTTAGTAAATATGGATGAGAAAAACGGAGAAATAGCAGAAACAAAAGAAGACTATCTGGATGATAATTCAAGCAGAGAATATTTAGAATCTGAGATTGTATCATCTTTTACTTTCGAAGAGATTAGTTTAATAAAAAATGCAGTGGAAAAACAAAAAGAGTACGTTGAACCGCGTAAATTAATTCGTTTGAACAATGCATTAATTTTGATAAAAAATCTTGATTTGGATAACTCTGAGCTAACGAAAGAAAGTGAGATAGAGTTAGCTTCATTTGTTTCTGAATTTTTAAATGATTTGAATATTAGTTTAGAAGATGGAAATATTACTCAATATAACTATCAAATTTTTAAAAGTGCTCACTTTTTCCTTGATAAACGCTCGCATTTTAATCCAGAATCTAAAAAACATCTTAATATGTTGAATCAAAAAATGAATCTTCTATTTTTGAATAAAAACAACGAGAAGAAATCAGGAAATAATTAAAAAACTAGATTTAAAAGCAGCTTCAGTTCATTAACCGAGGCTGCTTTTCTCATTTCTGTATTGTAATTTTAGACGTGAATTCCTCATTATTCGTTTCAATGAACTGCCTGGACCAATCAAAGTTCTTCTACCGAGTGTCTTATTGCCTTCATTATCGTTGGGGCCATACTATTTCCTTATCGCGTAAATCGACACAATCATTAGGTGAATCGATTCATAACTCGTATAGTCGATAATATTGATTTCGTCTGTGATGGTCTTATGCATCTTCTCTATACGCTTTTCGATATTATAGACATGAGAATCGTCCTCTATATATTTCTCCGTATAAGGTGTAACGATGGCATCTAGCCTTCTTTCGACTAAATGATTTCTGGATTTGTGCTCGTCGTTCGACACTAGTAATAGCTGAAGCAGACGTAGTTAACCGAGTATACTTTTAATAGTTTGAGGTAGAACGATTTATAGTCTTTGTACATTGCATCCAATAAATCAGATGGATTATATAGATTTGTGTATGTTTGACCATTAGAAGGCATAAAACCGGGCAGCAACTAAGGATTGATAAAATAAGCCGCCTTCAATGCTTGTGCACTTAAGACGAGCTGAGGGTGTGCCGTCTGATACTTCATTTATTGTTTTTTCTTATAACTCATAGAAGGACCGACTTTTCAATCGGTCCCGCGGTGTTACACAGCATAATCCCCATTGTATTGAACGAGTGAGACATCCCGCACTTCCTCGATGTCATTCAATCGGTTCATGAACGCCGTGTTATCGATTTTCAACCTTACTTCGGCCGTCAATTCGACGACGTCTTTCCGGACAATCTTCGACTTGAGCGTGTAGTCGAGCTGCTGCAACTCCCGTCGCACTTCATCGTTCCCGTCCTCATAGTAATGGATGACGAGCAGATAAAGGGTGTCGGTATGTTTCTTACGAGCCAGGCTGACGATGACCGCTCCGATGACGGCGGCGCCGAATAACGTCAGGAAGTATAACCCCGCCCCACTTGAAATACCAGCCGCAATCGCCCAAAACATGAACACGACGTCGAGCGGATCCTTGATCGCCGTCCGGAAGCGAACGATACTGAGTGCCCCGACCATCCCGAGTGAGAGGACGACGTTCGTCGAGATCGTCATGATGACGAGCGATGTGATCATTGTCATGACGAGGAGTGTCGCATTGAAGCTCGGGCTATAGAGGACGCCGCGATAGGTCGTCTTATAGATGAAATAGATGAAGCTCCCCGCAAGGAAGGCCGTGAGTAGTCCGAGCATGACGTCGATGATTGACAAGTTGCCGAAGCTGAACTCGTTTAAAAAGCTGTTTTTGATAATGTCGTTAAAGTTTACGGTTGTGTCCATAGGCTCTCACTTTCTAAAATCCGTGATATTGAATGCTCGCCATCCGGCAGTGCACATACTTCGAGATGGCAGAACGTTGATGGGTATGAAGTTGTAACACTTGTCGGATATAGTCCGGTAAAAATTCGTCGTACTTTACTTCGAGGATTGTCTTCGGATAATCGAGCACTTCTTCCGAGACCGGGTTTGGTTCGAACAGGTCGACACTGTTCGTGACGAAACTCAGTTCCTTGTCAAACGTGACCCGAACGTTGCCGAGGCTACCGACGTAGGCCTCACGTACGTAATCGACGATGACCCGAGGACGCATGATCGTACCTGTGAGATACGAGTAAAACTCATGATAGAGCGGCTCGGTCTTCTCGAGCAAGAAGTCATATTCCCAATCTAAAATCTGTTCATATTCCTCCCGGGTGATGGCGACGGACGACTTCAAGATATATTCGCCTTGGCGACTCTTCTTCTCGAGTCGAATGACGGCATCCGAATAGTTATACGTCCGAATCCGAAACTTTTTCCGACGAAAGATGCCGCTGTTCTTTTGAATCAAATCGTGGTCGTAGACGTTGTCGAAGTAGAGACTCCGAATCAAGTAGCCCTCACGAGAGACGGAGTGCTCATCCTGCTGTAAAATCGTGGCGATGCGCTCGCGAAGCGTATGGTAGTCTTGCTCGTTGATAAAATATTTTAACTCATGTCGGAATCGTTTCATTCTGCTTCTCCTGGTATGACGATTTGTTGGATGCCCCAATGAAGCTTTCGGTCGTTGTCCCGATAATAGTCGAACGGGATTTGCGTGTTGCCCGACTCGTCCTTGACGGTGACACGCCAATAATAACGACCTGGCGCGAGCGCCGGAACAGTGTAGGAGAACGTCGTCAGATTCGCTTGCTCTTTCAGTACTGTCGTGAAGTCGGGCGAGGTGCTCAATTCGAAGTGATACGTCAGCTCCTCGTTCTGAAGGTCATATGACGCATCCCAGCGGAACACATCTTGTTTGCCGTCTCGACTGTACTGGAGGAAAATCGGCATCGGATGTTCGAGCGACCGATCAAAGTCTGTCGCGTATTTCGTCGTGATGTCTTCTAATCTCCGATAATTCGCTTCATAGGAATCGGCTTCGATTTTCAAAAAACGTAAATCGGGTTCACTTGTCACGAGTGGCGAGACGACCGGATAAAATCCATCGATCAGTTGTTTCGTTCGAGTCGGATTGATCAATTCTTGAAGTTCCGTCATCTTCGCCTGGAGCGACTTGACGTTTTCAGGATCTTTCAAATAACGACGATGGAGAAGCGTTCCCCAGTAACGCTGAATCCCTTGTTGCCAACTTGGCATAGCATCGGTACGTTCCGTATCGCGTCCGAGCGCCTTGTCGAAGTCCCATGGCATGAAATACCACTTCTCCGAGTTGAGCGGGCTATACAGGTAATAGTTCGTCGACATCGTGTCGTAGTTCCCGAACAAGATGTTCGTCCCGAGCCAGGTCAGATAATTGTCTTCATCAAAGTATTTGTCGAACACTTGATCAAACGGTTTCGACAAGTCGTTCAAGTCGTCGAGCATCGTCAACAGTTCGTCATGATTGTCAGACCCGTTGATTTTCAACACCGACTCGAACGCCTTCTTATCATAGTTCGGGTCGTCTGTCGGCAAGAGTTTGTCGGGGTAACGGAAGAACTCGAAGTTCTCGGCTTTATACAAATGACCGTCGGGGTTGAGCCCACGGGCGGCGAGCGCTTCTTCGTTCAATTGCTCGACGTGGGTATAGAGCCCGTAATCTTCGAACGTATCGGCTTTCTCGGGGTTCGTCATATCCCGGACGTGTAGCTGTACGAAGTTTGTTCGTAAGCTGGAGATATTGTCTAACTGTTCATAATACGCAAACGCGAGTCGGTTTCGGACACGGGTCCGGTCATCGGCATGTTTGTTCAAATTGAGGACGCTTTGACCGTACCAAAGTCCCGCGTTGTCTTGGAGGCGAATCTTATAAGATTTTTGTGGTTCGAGTCGACTCGAGCGGCCTCGTAGTTGAATCGTCGCATTCATTTCCTGCTCATCGAATAGTTGAATGCCGTCCGGTCCTTTTGCGTCCCCGGTCTCGAAATGGACATATAGCTTCGGACCGCTCTCGAGGTTGCTGTATTGCTTGTACGATTCATTCAGGTCGTACAAGGTCAAATCGTTCTCCGGAACGGTACGTTGATCGAAGATGGTGACATACACATGTTCGAGCTTGTTCCCGTCATGCTTGTCATAGACGCGCTTATCTTCTTTGAACGTCGAATCGAGCGATGCGACCTCGTTCGTCGCCTCTGCTTCGGTCGGTGTCGCGCTAGATTCAGGTGCTTTTAACCAGGCTTGTATTCCTAACAAGAGGAAGAAGAGAAGGATGAGACCAATCATCACTCTCGGGTAAGGCAAACGCTTCATACATGAAAACTCCTTCTAAGACAGACTTCCGATGCGACGTAAGAACATCTCTGTTTTTGTCGTCACTTCTTGATAGACGATCGGCTGCGAGCAGAACGTCGTATAGTCGATATCGTTCAAGCTTCGGATGAGTAACCGTACTCCCCACACGAAGGCGAGGATGGCGGAGAGGAACATGCCGACGCCATATAAATCGAACAACAGGACGAGGGCGAGCGTCACAAGGAAGCTCGTGACCGCATAAAATCCAGTCAGTTGAATGGCAGCACGACGCTCGTCGAAATACAGTAAAATCAAGAAAATCGTGATGACGAGACTCAAGAACCAGCTACCAAGCACGACGATGATAAAGATGTCGATTTGGTTTTGCGTCATGCCGAGGAATGGCAATAGACGGACACCTAGGAACAAGAAGATGAACGTGACGAGCATCTGGACTTGGGCCATGAACAAGAGCTCTGAGCCGAGGACACGGAACATCTCACGCTTGGCGGTTTGGATGTCTTGGAACGGATAGCCGTTCAAAATCCGCCCATAATATTTTTTATATGACGTATAAAACGTCGTCTCGAGCGTCACCATAAACAAGACAAGGGATGGGAGGACGCTCAAGTAGGCGTAAAAGACCGGCGTGTCGTAGTATGGTGCCATCAAGTACGTCTCTCCGACGACGATGGCCCGGTCACTGAACCAAGTGGCGAGGTTATGGCCATACAAACCGAAGTAGTAGGCCGTTCCAATCAAGAAGAGAAGTGGATACTTCTCGAGATACACTAAAAAGTAAAAATAGTTGCGGTTATTGACTTGGAAATAATGATGGATGTCACGGAACAATCGGATCAAAATGACGAAGAAGCCGATATTTAGTCCGATGAACACGGACGTTGCCGTCGGGTGACCGAGCGGGGACGTCAACAACCAAATGAAGAACGCCGCGACCAACGTCCCGAGGACATAACTCGTGACGATTTTTTTATAGTCTTTCAAGGCGGACACGTACATCGACAAAATCCAGATGACGGACAGCTGTGTGAAGTACAAATACGTCACGAGTTTGTAGCTGAACGGAAGGGGAGACCTCATATAAAACAACACGGAAATCATCAGACCGATTACGACAATCAAACTGATGAGTCCGTATAGCGAGGACAACACGTTCTCTTCCTTCTCTAAAAATGTCTGGTCCGCTACGAACCGTGAGATCGTAAATAAAAATCCACCCGTCAACAGTTGCGAGAAGATGAACGTATACTGGACTGCCGCCATATAGATGTTCACTTCGTTCGCGCCGACGTTCAAGTAGAGCAACCATTCACGCGATGCGGTGATCAGCAGGATGGAGAGGAACATCGGACCGACTGCCGTGATGGCCGAATAGCCGTACGCACGGAGTTGTCCGAAAAATCCTGATTTGTCATACAGTCGCTTCAGTTGAAATCCGATTCCGGCCATGACGTTCTCCTTTCTCATAATAGGTACGATACGCATCAATCATCATCGGTAACGTGTAGAGATTCGTGACGCGCGCCCGTCCGCTCTGTCCATAAGTCTGGCGTATGTCAGGCTGTTCGACCAGCTTGATGATCTCATGCGCCAATAGATGAAAGTGCATGACCGGGACGACGCTGCCGGCTTTTCCGTAGCGGTCGTTTGGACCTTCTAACAGTTCACGGCAAGCCCCGACGTCGGTCGAGACGAACGGGATTTCCATCGCCAGCCCTTCAAGAATGACGAGCGGTTGTCCCTCACTGATGCTCGAGAGGACGAGGATGTCTAAAAAGGACAGGTAGTCTTGGACGTTCGCTGGACCTGTGAAATGAACGTGCTGAAGTCCGAGCATCTCGATGAGTTCGAGACATTCCTCATAATACTCCTCGTCTTCATCTAACGGTCCGATGAGATAAAACTGCGCTTCCGCGAACTTCTCTTGGACGATGGCGAACGCTTGTAACATCGTCTTGATATCTTTAATCGGAACGACCCGTAAGATGGCACCGATATGGACCCCAGGACGTGACGTGCGTTTCTCAGGGGAGAAGCGAGTCACGTCGATGCCGTTCGGGACGAGGAACGTCTTCTCCGGCGGGCACCCAAGCTCCAGTTGAATCTCCTGGTTCCCTTCGAACAATGTGCTGACGTCATCGGCATAACCGTAAGCGCAGTAGGAAAGGCTATAGAAGTAATCAATCCATACGTCTTTAAAGTAACCTTTGATCCATGAGGCCTTGATGATCTCTTCTTCACGTTCTCGTGTATAAATCCCGTGCTCCGTTAAGAGTAGCGGTTTCCCATATTGATACTTTGCGAGGGCGCCGAGTACGCCCGCGTAACCGGTCGAGACGCTGTGATAGACGTCCGCTTCCGGTACTTTATGGTCGATACAGACGAACAGCGGCAACAGCATCGAGCGGAGCGCCCAAAACATATCAGTGAAGGGAACCTGGACGAACCGTTTCTCGCAAAGAGTGCTGACGATATCGAAGAAGTCTTTACTGCCAAGGAAGTTCATGACCGAATCGATGCGACCGCTCGTAAAGAACTGGAACAACACGTCCCAGTCCGTCTGGCGATCCGACATGAGGGACAAAAAGGCGAGCCGTTCCGCATCGGTCAAGTCATATCGTTTTCCGCTGACAATCTTTTGGTCCACGTAATCGCCGAGATGAATCTCGTGCAGTTCGACCAAGTTTTCAGGAATGGAATATTTCGGTTTACTCCCTTTCACTTCTTTTGCCGAGATGGAGTAGACGATGAACTCATGCTCGGGCATCTCGGTGATGAGCGACTGAATCCAACTCGATACACCACCCGTCACGTGAGGGTATGCGCCTTCTGAAATCAAGCAAATTTTCATCATTTCGCCTCCAATCGGATTGAGAAGGATAATGCTTCGGTTTTGACGAGATATAAGTTAGGACCGATTCGTTCGACTTCGCACTGGTCCACATCTGTTACTTTTCGTGGGGATTGAAGATAAAAGTATGTCTCACCAGCCGCTTCGTCCAATGTGTACGTGTACAGGTCTTCTGATTGTCGGACATATACGTGTCCATTGAAAAAGTGATGGTTTTGAGCGACGTCTGATACTTTCATCGAGCGGAGCCAAGGAACGTCATGACCTTGTTCATCTAACACAGATTGGAAAGCCGTAATCAACGCTTCGCCTTCTGCTTGTGCAGTGATCGTTTGAGGGGACAGCGTCATGGACACACTCCCACTTGTCACGAGCTCATTGAAGTGTGCCCAAGACGTCCAGTCCGGGTCCGACAACTCAAGTGGCGTAGAGGGCAGCTTGATGATCGCATCCTCTTTGATCGGGAGACTAGCCGCCCCAATCTCTGTCGTGGCATGATCAAACACTTGGCGGACGAGTTCTCCATCTGTCTGATAAGACGACTTGATGTTGAGCCCCGGTAACGCATAGTCAACCTGTTGCTTTGTTGCGCGAATTTCTTCGAAAGAGGAACCTGAGACGGCGATTTCCCCGCCCGAACGTAGCGTCTCTCGTCCGTATAGCGCCAAATCTTCCGAGTAAGCAGAAGTTGCCGGTGTCGGATTTAAAGAGGGACTCGTCGTGGCGAGGACGTAGTTCAATCCGTATTTGGCGCCGAGGCGTTGTAAGTCAGCCCATAATACGTTCCGGAAATAGTCACGGTCCGTCATCGACTTTGTCACGAGCCGTTCGTTCGAAGCGAAGAATGGGAAACCTTGAAGCGTCGTGACTTCCACATTCAAAATAGGGCGCAGCAATGGTTTTCCTTGCGTGAGACCGACAAATAGGAGTGCCTGTTGGTTGAACTCGGAGAGCATCGTGCCATTGAATACGATGAAGCGGCCTGCCCCGTAATCTTTTGACCACAGTAACGGGATGTCTTGTGACGATGTCGCGAGTAAGTTGGCATCTGGGTCAATCCGTAACGCAAGTGACGAGTTCAACAGACGATCCGAGTCGAATGATTTTGCCACATCTTCTTCAAAATAAGAGGTAGTCAATCGGACACCGGTCGTCTCGACGAACGACCCGATTTCGATGACACCGATTTGGCGATACATCTCCATCAACCGATCACTTGGCGAAGGACGTGTCGCAAACAAGACGGTGCCGCCATTTTCGACGTAATCCAGGAGAATGTCCCGATCTTTCAAGCGATCGAGATGTTCTGTCGCGACGATGACCGTCTCCTCATCCTTCAATGACGTCAGGTGTTCGATGTTCATGACAGAGCTTTCCTTCCCAATCGCACGAAAGCGCTCCTGCAGACGCGTCGCGAGTAGTCCATCCCCTTTACTATCTAAAATCAAATAGGAGTCAATCGCTCCGTCTGTTTGCGAGACGGTTTGCGACTGGATGGATGTCGGGTGACTCTCCGCGAACAATGGAATCTTCAAGACGACATCTGAGCGAATCAGAATGAAAGCAAAACCGAAGAGGGCGATGAAGCCCCCAATCAAATAAATCCCTCTTTGCATCGTAAATGTATGTTTCATAAAAATCCCCTATATCCAAAACCGTAGTTGTTGAAGCCCCTCTGGTGAGAGACGAATGTCCGAGGCGCGGAGCGCATCAACAAGATGATGTACTTGTGTGACGTTCTTCATCGCATAATGTACATGCATCGCCTCGAAATAAGCCTGTTCACGACGTGGGTGTTGAGCTAAAAAGAGTTCACTCGCAGAGAGTGCCTGTTCATATTCGCCGAGAGATAGAGCGATTTGGATTCGCTCGATATGGTACTCGGGGTCAATCGTTCCGCCAAGTTCGATGAAAGCGGTCAATGCATGTAGATACGAATACGTATATTTCAACTGCGTATGGCGATCTAAAAATTCCATATCAATCATTTGTTTCAAAATCGTTAAGTACCGAATCATGACGTCTAGGTCATTTGGACGCTCTGTCAACTCACGTTCGATATGACGAAGCTGTTTGGCCAACAGTGACTTCGCTTGCTGTAGAGCGGTTGCCGCATAGTGGGACGTCTCGTTATCCTCACTCTTCAACGCTGCGGCGAGAAGCGGGGCTTGTTGAAGGAAGTCATTTTTCAATACGTTCATCAACGTCTTTCGCTTCACTTGGTTGGAGTTGAGGATGAGCGCATCCTGTAGCGAAATCATATTCGTCTCGTTCAACAGATCCGGTCGTTGAAGCGACACATCCTCGTAAGTTTCCTTTCGAAGTAACCACTCTGGCAGTTCGGCATCTTTATGCTTGGAGCGCTGTAAGTAATAGAGAATGCCCCAACTAAAAAACGGGATGGCCAGTAACAGCAAAAAACTAGGGAGGACATCTTCACGCCGCTTCACAAAAAAGAAAAACAGGACGAGTAACGCGATCCCATAATGAAGATATAAGAGATTACTCCACATAGGTGACATCCTCCACGACTTCGGCACGAATTGCCTTACGGGCGAGGCGGTCGATGACGATTTGCGACTCTTCTTTCGTCGCATTCGATAAGATGGCGTACAATCGTCCATCTGTTCGGAATCCTAAATAGTCAGTTGTCCGTAACGTCGTTTCCGTGCTCTGAATGATGGAGTCATCATGGTCTTCTTCGATGAGCACGAGACTATACGGAATGTTTAGCTCTTGTTGTGCCTGTTCTTTTTGGATGAGGATTCGTTCAAAGTACTCTTGTTTCAATGCGTTTGTATTCCCGACATACCGATCAAACTGAATCGCATTAATATATCCAAGCGAACGGTCGAGTGAGGAGTTGATCAGTCGTACCATGACGTCAATCAAGTTGCGATACGAGAGGGTCAAGTTATGGAACGGCACTTCATAGCATAAGATGACGGCCATCACTTCTCCTTGACGAATCAAAGGTGCGCCGAATAGCGGTTCACCAGGAGTGAGCGAGGTGTTGAAGACGATCTCGGATGAGGCGACGACTTCGTGAATCACTGTCTGTTCTTCGATTTGCAAAGAGTTCCGTGGTGTAAACGTCGAGTCAGACGACTTTGCCGCAAGGCGGGCGAACGAAGACTGGTTGATCATGTAAATCGCAAATTGATTCGCTTTTAACGTTTTCTCTAAAACGGAGATCGAACCGACGAACAGTCCTTCCGGCTCCAAGCTGTCGAGGGCGCGCGTCGCTTCATACACGCTTCCGATGCTTTCTTCTGAATGAAGAATCTGTTGTTGCAACTGGTTTTTAATGGTGAGCGTTTCCTCATACACATCGTTCAAGAATGTGTGGCGTTCGGTCGTCGCGGCCAGCTCATCTTTTAAAAATTGAATTTCAATCTTTCGGCGTTCCATCACATAGCTGACGACGAGACCAATCAATAAATACATCGTGAACGTTGCCAAAATGGAGTTGTCGACAAAGAGAGACAAGATGTTCCGACCAATCGATGCACTCTCGTAGAGGTGGACCCCGACAGCGAGAAGGGAAGCGATAAGGGCTTGGGACTTACCGAACAATAGTGCTGCCAAGAGTACATAAATGAACCAATAATCCGGAGTATCCACAATCGGCGTCAACAGAAGGGAGCCGATGAAGAACAGGAGGAACAGTGTTAGATTTTCAAGCGTTCGTAGAACCGGATGGCTGAGTGCATGTTTGAATCGACGTTCTTTCGGAATCGTCTGGGGCGATGGGGATGCGGGTTGATGTGCATAATAACTTTTCGTTACATGTAATCCCTCTTCTAACCCGTATCGAGGTACCCAGTCCAAATCTGTCTTCAATTTTCGGTTGTCGAGGATGCCTTGCTGGTTCGGTACATGTTGATTCGCAACCGGTGGCTCGACACCTAAATGTGCGCAGAGTGTGTCAATCGAGGTCGATTCACCGGAAGACAGGTGATACAGTCCCGATAGTTCACTGATCACGCCTCGATATACGGCTTCCACCACATCACCGATAAAAATCAGGTCAGCATGATGTGATGAGGGGAGACGGAGAGTCTCAGTACCGGTCATCGACATGAGGTCATGGATCCATCGACTCTCGGAACTGATGTGTTGCTTCGGCCCATACACGGACGACAAACGGAAAATCAATGTAGAGAGTGCAGAATGATTGCCCCAATGCAAAGCGTACTCTTCACTATGTCGTTGATTTAATGCAGAAGGCGAACGTGGGATGGGAGAGGCCGTCTCCGGTATGACCGTTTCTGCCTCAAACGCAAATCCATCACGTGTTGAAAAGAAGACAAACTGTTTGACTCCGTATTTTTCAGATAGGGACAATAGGTTGAATAGACCACTTGTAGACAGGTGGGGATGATCATTGGTCGCACTGTTCGCGCAATGGATGACGACGTCGAATGCATATGTTTTAAAAAACGTTTCGCACTTTCGATCGGCGACGTCTGCCACTAAATGACGATGTTTGAAGTCGACCGTATCTTTAGAGCCAGAAGTCAAGTTGTCGAGTATATGTATACGGTGCCCTTCTTTGAAGAACCGTTCGGCAATCGAACTGCCTAAAAACCCATAGCCTCCCGTAATGAGAATGTTCATCGGCTATCTCCTTTGTGAAATAATTTTATGAGAAAAATAAAAATGTGTATGAAATATTATAATATAAGGGTAATTTGATTTACCTAAATTCAAACGACTTTTCCTGATATTTTGTCGATTTTAGTCGAAAATTTTATGTTTCATAATAAATACGACGAAATGTGACAAAACATATATGTAGAAAATAAAAAAGTTCCAGTCGATTGATGAACGACTGGAACTTTTTTCTATAAATATTTCTCTCGAACTTCCCGTCTACGTGTCACTTTAGCGGGTGTGCCGTAAGCGATGGCTTGGCTCGGTAGATTGGAGACAACGGTGGCGCCGGCGCCGACGACGGTATCGGATCCGATATGAATATTATGGATGACCGTCGCGCCCATCCCGACAAAAGTTCGTTCGCCGAGTCGAACGTTTCCGCCAAGATGAGCTCCTGGCGCAACAGAAGAAAACGGGGCGAGGTGACAGTCGTGGTCGACAGAAGACATCGTGTTGACGACGCTGTGTGCCTCGAGTCGCGTGTTCGGATTGACGACGCTTCCCGCCATCACGGCGACACCTGGACCGATGGTTACATTTTTGCCGATGATGGCGCTCGGATGAATGGCAGAGATGAATTCAAAGTCTGGCATTTGTTCTCGTATGCGATGTTCAATCAGTGCGCGTTGATCATTGTCCCCAATTCCGATGATTCCTTTTCGGATAGCCACATTTGAACTGATTTTTCCGAGAATCGGGTAACCGAGAATGAATTTACCGATTAAATTTGGACTATCGTCATAAATGCCTGCAATCCGATAAAGTCCTGTCAGCTCCAATATATCAATCAATACTTGCGCGTGACCACCTGCACCAAAAATCACAATCCATTCCATTTTGGAAGTCACCCCTTTTGCCGAAAAATGTCGAAATGATTTGTCTGTAATGACACTATTGCCGATTCTCTTGATTTCAAACAAAACCGAAAGGAACTGACGAGCATGAATTTGGAATGCCATTTGAGAAAACAGATATCGTTGCAAAAAGATGCTATTCTTTTCTGTTTCATTGTTTTTGACGATGGCTAATTTCAAATCGTAGTGATTCTTATTAAAGGGGGTTAGGATGATGTCTTTGGCGTTCATGTATATTACGAATCAACCGGAAGTTGCACGTTTGGCTGAACAAAATGGGGTCGATTTCATCTTTGTCGATTTAGAATTAAACGGGAAAGAGGAACGACAGGGACATCTCGACACGGTCATTTCCAGACATTCGATGCACGATGTCAGTCGCATCCGTTCCGTCTTGAAACACGCCATGCTACTCGTCCGCATCAATCCGATCCATGCCGGATCACGTTTTGAAATTAACGAAGCGGTTTTTCGTGGCGCAGACATGTTGATGTTGCCGTATTATAAAACGGTTGATGAAGTGGCGACATTTATCGAAATGGTCGATGGTCGCGTCAAAGTATGTCTCCTCTGTGAGACGAAAGAAGCGGTCGCGTGCATGCCAGACGTTTTACGTTTACGAGGAATCGATTCGATTCACATCGGACTGAACGATCTGCATTTGAGTTATGGTCAGGCATTTCTATTTGAACCGCTCACGAATGGACTCGTCGAAAAGATTGTCACGCAAATTCGTGAAGCTGGTATTCCGTATGGCTTCGGTGGGATCGCCCGGATTGGGGAGGGACGGGTTCCTGCCGAGCGAATCATTCCGGAACATGTTCGCCTCGGTTCTTCATGTGTCATTTTGTCTCGGAGCTTCTGTCATATCGGTCACGCGACAAAAGTATCTTCACAGCAGGCTCAAACATTCCAAGAAGGGGTATGGAGAATTAGGGCATATGAGCAGCAACTCGAATCGATGCCTGTTGAATGGTTTGAACAAAATCGTATGCGACTCGTCGAAGAAGTTCAAGCCATCACATCAGAAATACGCCAAGAGAAAGGAATGTTGTCATGAACGTATGGGTGACAGGGATGCGTCTATCCCTCGACCAACAAGCACAGCTTGAACAGTTGGGACACGTTGTCACAATTCTTCAAGAGGAGTCAGAGATTCGCGAGCGAGATGTGTCTGAAGTAGAAGTGCTCGTTTGTCAAAACGTGTTTGCTCACCGGGCGCTTGAAGATTTCCCTCAATTGAAGGTCGTCCAAGCGGTGAGCGCCGGTCTTGACCGTTTACCCGTTGAAGCATTAAAAGAGAAAGGCATTCGCATTTATAACGCCGGCGATACATACGCCGTTCCGATGGCGGAGTGGGTCGTCTGGCAATTGCTCGACTTTATGAAGCATGGCGCCGCGTTTCGCGAGAAGCAACAAAATCGACAATGGGAAAAAGAAAGACGATTACTCGAACTGACGGGTAAGACGGTCACACTGCTCGGGGTCGGCAACGTCAGTGAAGCGATCGCGAAACGGTTACGTGCGTTTGATATGCATCTGATTGGTGTCGGGCACCGTGAAAAAGACGTACCGTTTGTCGACCGCTACGTGTTATTGGACGAACTCCATGATGTGTTGAAAGAGAGCGATGTCGTCATTTTGGCGTTACCACTCAAAGATGAGACATATCATCTGATCGATCGGGATGCACTCGCGGCGATGAAAGAGGACGCCATCCTCATCAACGTGGCGCGCGGGGCAATCATTGACGAAGAGGCACTGGTCGAAACGCTCCAAGAAGGAAAATTCTTCGGCGTCGCGCTCGACGTATTCGAAACGGAGCCGATCCAGCCGAGTCATCCATTGTATGAGTTTGCCTGGGTAAGCCTCACACCACACAACTCGTACGTCTCGGATCAGGTGAATCACCGACTCTTCCAAAACGTGCTATCCAATCTGAAAAATGAACAACAATCCACGATTTAACGACGAACAGGCCGGCATATCCGGTCTGTTTTTTTGTTGTACCATCTCAGAAATAGCCCTTATGATAATTCACTAAAAAATTATTCGCTACTCATTTCAATTCGTATTTATTCAAAAAAACGAATGGGAACAACGAGTTATAGTAACTCACCTACACCATGACTCTGCACCGAAGAAGGAGTGAACGCACATGGAACGTCCGGAAACACTCGTTAGTATCATCGTGCCGGTTTACAACACGAGCGCGTTTTTACGCCAGTGCTTAAGCAGTCTCGTCAATCAAACGTATCCTCACCTTGAAATCATCTGTATCAATGATGGCAGTACGGATCAAAGTCTCGATATCATGCTGGAATTTGATGATGACCCACGCGTCATCCTAATCGATCAGACGAATCGTGGGTGTTCCTTCTGCCGCGATCGTGGTCTTCAAATGGCGACCGGTGAATACATGATGTTCATCGATAGCGATGACTGGTTGGACCATGATGCGATTCGGCTTCTCGTCAAACATGCGGAAGCAGAACGAGCCGATGCGGTCATGGGCACATACGTCCGTGAATATGAAGAACGGTCCTTGCCAAAACGCATCTTTGAGGCGGATTTTTTATCGTACAACGCCGAAGAGACGAGACGTTTCGTCCATCGTCGTCTGTTCGGACTTGTCGGAGAAGAGCTCGCTCATCCGGAGACGGTCGATGCGCTGAATTCGAATTGTATCACCTTGTACCATCGCGATTTGATTCGTCATCTCTCGTTTCGTAGCCCGTACGGTTCGTTTGTCGACCTTTATTTTCAAATTCAGGCGCTCGAGCATTGCCAACGTTTTATTTACATCGATTATCCGATTTATCACTACCGTAAGACGAACGGACAGTCTGAGACGAGTACGTATCAACGCAATCTTGTGAACTCACGATTGGAATTCTTCCACATGCTCATGAACTACATCGAAGAGCATGAGCTCGGAGAAGATTATACGCGTGCGCTATACAACCGAATCGCACTCAGCGTGATTGGGATTGGCTTAAATGAATTGAGTTCCAATAAACCGCTGTTTGCGCAAGCGGAAGTGTTGAGACAAGTCCTACAACAAAAAGAATACAAAGAGGCCTATTCCCAGATGGATATGCGTTACTTTGATTTGAAATGGCGGACGTTCTTCCAATTGTGTAAGCACGAACAGACCGTGCCTCTCGTCTTGATGCTCCGTAGCGTGAACTACTTACGGAAACGTGTGTGAGGGGGGATCGAGATGAAACGAGTCCTCATGGTCGCTTCCGTCGTATCGATGATTGAAAGTTTCAATCGTGACAACATCCGAACCCTTCAGAACATGGGATACGAGGTACATGTCGCCACAAACTTCGAATGGGGCAGTATGTATAGCGCAGAAAAAGTCGAACGCGTCAAACAGAGTTTACGAGAGGAAGGAGTCACGCTCTTCCAAATTGACTTTGAACGGGACATCAAAAAAATGAACGGACATGTCCGGGCATTCCAACAATTGAAACGCGTCATGACGACAAATTCGTATGCGTTCATTCATTGTCACTCCCCAATCGGTGGCGTCATCGGGCGTCTCGTCGCAAGACAAACGGACACGCCATGCATGTACACGGCTCACGGGTTCCACTTCTTTAAAGGCAGTCCTTCCCTCAACTGGATGCTCTATTATCCGGTCGAACGGACGCTTGCCCGATTGACAGACACCATCGTGACGATTAATCAGGAAGACTTCTCGAGAGCACAGACGTTTAAGACGACGCACACGTTCCGCATTCCGGGCATCGGGGTCGACACGAAACGGATTGAACAGGTTCACATCGATCGTCCGTTGAAACGTCAGTCGCTCGGGGTGAATACCGATACCGATTTCGTCTTACTTTCGGTCGGGGAGTTGAACGAGAACAAAAATCACGAGACCATCATTCGAGCGATTGCCGAACTCGGTGATCCAAGCGTCCGTTATTGGATTGCCGGGACCGGGGATGCAAGACCTCAATTAGAACGAGTCATTCGAGAGACGAACCTCACGAATCAAGTACAGCTCTTAGGATTTCGGGATGATGTGTTTGAAGTGATGAAAGCGGCAGACTGTTTCGTCTTTCCGTCTAAACGAGAAGGACTTGGGATGGCGGCGCTTGAGGCGATGGCGGCGGGTTTACCGATCATCACCTCGAATGTGCATGGAATCAACGATTATTCGGTAGATGGAGTGACGGGTTTCAAGTGTGCGCCGAACGACATTCAAGGATTCGCTCGCGCCATTCGAACGATGCGACTTGATTTCGAACTATCTCATCAGATGGGGTTGCATAATACACAAACGGCAAAAGCGTTTGATGTCGAGCGCTCCCATGAAGAGATGAAGCAGATTTACGATACGTTCACGAATCGGCGTCCTTCTTGATAGTTTATAAAAAGATGGTCATGATTTCTTTTGATTTGTCAGAAGAGCGGGGGTAAGTAGTAAGCACACAAAGATTCTAGGTACTAGGAAATGCAGCTGAATAGTTGAAGGAGGGTTCACCCGTGAATAGTCAGACGATGCTCCTATCGGATTTACTCGCTGTTTTCAAGAAGAGTAAACTGTTGATTCTTTTGACGGTCATGATCGCTGGAGGAGCGGCCTATTATGTAAGCCAATATGTGGTCGAGCCAACATATGAAGCATCGACCCAGGTGTTGATCGTACCGAAGCAAGAAGCCGGCTCAAACGTTGTCGACAGTACCCAAGTCTCTTCTTCCCTCTCATTGATCAATACGTATCGTGTCATCATGCGTAGCCCTGCAATCTTAAACGAGGTACAGGAGCAAGTCGCGAACGCCCCAGATGATATTAGCGAAGTGTTGTTGGTCGAGAGTGAGGAAGAATCGCAAGTCATCAACATCGTCGTCGAGTACAGCGACCCGGTCGTCGCGGCGAATATCGCAAACGTCATCACGGAAGTTTTCGCCACTGAAATCCCGGATCTCATGAATATTGATAATGTTCGCGTTTTGTCGGTTGCTGACGTGCCGAGTGATCCCGTCGCACCGAGTACGGTCATGTATACAGGCATCGGTTTGATTGTCGGGTTTGTCATCGGAAGTGTGCTCGCACTCATCCGCTACACGTTCGATAAACGGATTCGAGATGAAAAAGAAGCAGAGAAGCTACTGGCGTTACCGGTCATCGGAAACATTCCAGTGATTGAAAAGCGAGACATGGCCGCGAAGCGGTCGAAACCGGAACCTGTAAAAGACGTCAATCCAGTGGCGAAAGGAGACGAGCCAAATGTTCCACCTACCAAAGACACAAGACAAAGTTCGTGAGACGAAACGGAGTTTAATCACCCTCGTGAATCCCCAGTCTCCCATCGCCGAACAATATCGGACGATTCGAACGAACTTACAATTCACCTCACTTGGAGCTGACTTACAGACGATTGTCGTCACGTCCGCATCACCGGGAGAAGGGAAATCGACGACGGCTTCCAATCTGGCCATCGTCTATGCGCAACTTGGAAAGCGTGTCTTACTCGTCGATTGCGATATGCGAAAACCGACAGCCCATTTCACCTTCCAACTTCCAGGGCAACTCGGACTTTCGACAGTGCTCGCCAAACGGACGACGCTCGAGCGATCCATCCAAGCTACCCAAGTGCCTAAACTGTATATGCTCCCGGCCGGACCGATTCCACCGAATCCTTCGGAATTGCTTGCTTCTCCGATGATGAAACGGGTACTTGAAGAAATCAAGCAATCGTATGACATGATCATCCTAGATGCGCCACCAATCATGCAGGTCGCGGACAGCCGGATTGTTGCCAGTGAGGCGGACGGGACGATTCTTGTCATCGGCTGTGATAATTCGAATCGGGACTACGTGCTCAAGGCGAAAGAACAGCTTGAATTGTCGGGTGCGAACATCCTCGGCCTTGTGATGAATAAGCGAGATAAAGGAAAAGAACGTCACTATCACTACAAATACGATTGAGCCAGGAAAGGAGGCGAAGGGCGATGCGCATCTTACACATTAATGCGATCAATGAGGAGAAGAGCACAGGGCGAATTTGTAAAGAGCTCTCGACCGTCGCCAACCAAGCTGGTCATGAGAGTGTCGTTGCCTATGCAACGGGACCTGACAGTGAATCCGGCATTCGAATCGGCTCGTCGTTCGATCAAAAGCGTCATGCTTTCTTGTCGAGACTTACGGGCAAGCAAGGGTACGCCTCGAAAGGAGCGACGGAAGAACTAATCAGACGACTGGAAGTAAATCCACCAGACGTTGTCCATCTTCATAATCTTCATTCCAACTATATGCATTTGGAGACACTGTTGACGTGGTTAGCTGAAACCGACACACCGACCGTCCTGACGTTACATGATTGTTGGTTCTATACCGGTAAATGTACGCATTATACGAGTTCGGGTTGTGACCGCTGGCAATATGGGTGCGGAAACTGTCCACGCCTCGCCCTTGATAATCCAAGTTGGGGGCTCGATCGGACCGCACAGATGTGGCAAGACAAGAAAACGTGGTTCCAAGCGATTCCGCGCCTTGCCGTCATCGGGGTATCGGATTGGATCACGACGGAAGCCCGATTTTCATTTCTTGGACAAGCTTCAATCATCCGTCGAATCTACAACTGGATCGACACCGATATCTTTCGTCCACGAGATACAGCGTTGGTACGGCGAAGACTCGGATTGACGAACCGATTCGTCCTTCTCGGGGTAGCCAGCTCATGGGATGATTCGAAAGGATTGTCTAAATGGATTGATTTGGCTGAACGGCTGCCCGACGCAACCATTCTGTTAGTAGGGGCGATGCCAGACATCGCATTGCCGAAATCAATCATCCACATCCCGTCGACGAATCGTCCGGAAGAACTCGCGGAATACTATGCGCTCGCAGATGTCTTTTTAAACTTATCTGAAGAAGAGTCGTTCGGGAAAGTGACGGCAGAAGCGATGGCGTGTGGCACGCCAGCAATCGTCTTAGATGGAACGGCGAATCCTGAGCTTGTCCCGGATTCGTGCGGATCTGTCGTATCTGGAAGTCACCCCGCGCTGCTCGTTGATGCGATTGAGCGAATCAAACAAGATGGAAAAGCGTCTTATACGGAAGCGTGTGTCTCGCACGCCCATCAGGCGTTTCGGATGGAACGACGCGTCGCGGACTACTTGAACGTCTATCAGGAATTGATGAATCAGAAAGGAAGGGATTCACTATGGCACAGCCACTCGTCTCCATCGTCATCCCCGTCTACAATGGAGCGGACTATTTGAACGAGACAATCGAGAGTGCGCTCGCTCAAACGTACGAACCGATTGAAGTGATTGTTGTGAACGATGGGTCGACGGATGGTGGTGCGACGGCAGCTATCGCCAAACAGTTCGCTGATCGCATCCGCTATTTTGAGAAAGAGAACGGTGGCGTGTCGACCGCCTTGAATCTTGGGATTGAGAAGATGCGTGGGGAATGGTTCTCATGGCTCAGTCATGACGATCTATATACTCCTGAAAAAATCGCGCATCAAATGAAACTTCTCGACCGCATAGACAATAAGCAGAAGACGATTCTATCTTGTGGGACGGACTTGATTGATGAGGTCGGGCGACCGATTCAACGACTTCGGAAGCGTACGAAAGGCTTTTACACGAGTGACCAGATGTTTGACTACTTAATGCTAGAAGCTTGTCTGAGTGGATGTGCGCTACTCGTTCCAAAGCAGGCATTTGAGGAAGCAGGAATGTTTCCGACGAACTATCGCTATATCCAAGATTGGGTGCTTTGGGTCGATATGGCGCTTGCGGGCTACGAGTTTCTCGTCACAACGAATCCTTATGTCAAATCGCGTGTTCATCCGAAACAGCAGACGAAACGGATTTCGGATGTGGCCCCGATCGAGTCACGACGGTTCTTCGAACAGCTACTGCAGCGACTCGAGTCACCCTCAAAACAAAAGACAGTCTTTCGAGCCATCTATCGATCTGCCGCACCAGATGTGCGTGACGAGTTGATGACACGTTACGATGGGCATCAGGTGTTGTCTAGTCGTGAACAGAAGTGGCTGCAAGGTAGATCTTATGTATATCATCGTGCGCTGTCCGTTTATCGCGGTGTCATGGACTTACGTTATCGCTAACGAAAAGGAGGGGCGACATGCTCATCTATTTGATCAACCTCATTCTCCTCATCGCATGGGCAGCGTTGCTCCTTCGCGATGACGGCATCCGAAACGGGAAACTGTTGTTTGTGATCATTGCGACCGTCCAATGGATTGCCCTATCCGGATTTCGACATCTAAGTGTCGGGGCGGATACGATGCAGTACAAATGGATGTATGACCAATCGAGGGTCATGTCGTGGGAGCAAATCGGAAACAACTTCATGAGCGGTTTATTCGAGAGCGGTGACGAGCGAGATCCGGGCTATTTCGTTCTTCAAAAAGCGACCCAACTCTTAACCGAAAACTACCAATGGTACTTGCTCATTGTCGCGATTCTATTCCTTGTGCCATTCGGGATTTGGATTTATCGCAACTCGACGGAACCGTTACTTAGCTTCATCATCTTTTCGACGTTATTCTATGCGTTCTTTGCGATTACAGGGATCCGTCAGACGATTGCGACGGCCATCGCTGTCATGATTGGCTATGGGTTCGTGAAGGCGCGCCGGTTTTGGCCATTCCTACTCATCGTTCTTCTCGCAGCGACCATTCATAAATCCGCACTCGTCTTCTTACCGTTTTATTTCTTGGCAAACAAGCAATTGACGAGCCGTTATCTCCTTTTCATGGGAGCGCTCATCCCGTTCTTATTCGTCTTTAGAGGACAACTGTTCGAACTATTCCGTCTCATCAGTGGGTATGACCAGTACGATTACTATGCAGGGGCAGGGACGCTCAACTTTTCGTTACTTCTCCTCTTGATCACCATCGTCGCCGTCTGGCGAAAGGACGAGATGATAGCGAACAATCCGAACGCTGTCCATTACATCAACGCGCTGTTGCTCGCGCTCTGCTTCTTACCGCTCACATTCATCAATCCATCGATGATGCGCGTCGTCCAATATTTCTCCGTCTTTATCATGCTTCTCATTCCAGAAATCTTGCGATCGTTTGACCGAAGGGAGCGACTTCTCGTCTATTACGTGGCCATCACAGCGCTACTCTTCTTATTTGTTCGTAATGAACCGATCTATTTATTCTTCTGGCAACAAAAATAAAGGAGGGAAGTCAAGATGGCGACGAAAGTGGAATTCGATGAACAACGCAGCTCCCGTCAAATCAAAATCGGTGCCCTCATGTCGTATACCGCCATCGGCTTCAATATTTTAGCGGGGTTGATTTATACACCGTGGATGATTGCCGAGATTGGACAAGCCAGTTACGGACTCTACATGTTGTCCATCTCTCTCGTCAGCATGTTCGCCCTCGATTTTGGACTCGAGGCAGCCGTATCGCGCTTCTTGTCCAATTATCACGCTCTCGGTGATGAAGAGGGGGCATCTCGCTTTTTAGGTGTCGCCTTCAAACTGTTCACAGGCATCGCCATCTTAATTGGCCTCGTGCTCATTGGCGTATACGTCATGATCGAGACGATTTATGCGAGCTTGTCCGCTAGTGAAATCGATACACTGAAGACGCTCTATATCATGGTCGGCTTTTATATCGTCGTCCTCTTCCCGACAAAACCGTTCAACGGCATCCTGATTGCGAATGAACGATTTGTTGTCTTGAACTGGTTCAACTTATCTGAAAAAGTACTCACCGTCGTCTTGATGGTTGGGGCGCTCCTTCTCGGATACGGGTTATATGCGCTCGTGTTCGTCAACGCGCTCGTCGGGCTCTCCATCATCGTCGGGAAGGGACTTTACTTGATGCGACGAACGGACACCGCCGTCGAGTTTCTCTATTCGAGTCGCACCATGTACCGGGATATCTTTTCCTTTTCTTCTTGGACGACGTTGATCGCACTCGCTCAGCGATTCATCCTCAATATCACACCGACCATTCTAGGTGCGGTCGCGGGGAGTGCCTCAATCGCGCTCTTCTCCATCGGGATGGTCATCGAAGGATACGTATGGACGATCTCATCTGCCATCGGCTCGCTCTTCCTTCCGAAAGTCACACGGATGACGACGAGTAATCGGCACGGCGACTTAGAGAACTTGCTCATCCGGGTCGGGCGGATTCAACTGTATATCGTCGGGTTGATCATCGTCGGCTTCATGACGATGGGACAAGAGTTCATTCGATTGTGGGTCGGTGAGTCGTTCCACACCTCTTACTGGGTGGCGCTCTTCTTGATTGCCCCGGGCTTTATCACGTTGACGCAAGAGATTGCCTATACGACGCTCATTGCGACGAATCAAATCAAATATCGAGCATTCGCCTCTTTGATTGTCGCACTCGTCAGCGTCATCTTATCTTCCATTTTATCGCCGCATTACGGGGCCATCGGGGCAGCCGTCGCCATTTTGATTGGGAATGTATTTGGCACGATCTTGTTCATGAACTGGGTCTATCTTCGGATTCTACATCTGAATATGTGGCGCTTCTTTAAAGAGTGTCATATGAAGATTATGCCTACGCTCATCATGTTAGGCGTGGCGGGATGGATGATTCAGCAAACGTTCCCCGTCAATTCACTCTTTCTCTTCTTACTCAAAGCTGCGTTGCTTGGGGGCGCATATCTTCTCGTATTGTGGCTCTTCACATTTCGAGAAGATGAAAAACAACTCATCACCGGGTTTTTACGACGTTCTTCTTAAGCATCCTAACCGAGGATGCTTTTTCTAATTATGGAAACGCGCCATCAAGCCATCTTTCAAAAAAATGATACACATATCTTTCAGATTCTTGTATGAGAAGGGTATCACGTTAATATCCACTCATTGCAATAGTTTTCCAATCACCGATAGAAGCCATTTACATCATGAAGGAGAGGATCTGCAATGTTTCAAGATAAGACGTTACTCATCACAGGAGGGACTGGGTCGTTCGGTCACGCGGTCATGCAACGCTTCCTCAAAACGGACATTAAAGAGATTCGTATCTTCTCGCGCGATGAGAAGAAACAAGACGATATGCGTAAGCTCTATATGGACGATAAACTCAAGTTTTATATCGGGGACGTCCGTGACGTGAACAGTGTTCGTAACGCCATGTACGGAGTCGACTATGTTTTTCACGCAGCGGCATTGAAACAAGTCCCGTCTTGTGAGTTCTTCCCGCTCGAAGCAGTTAAGACGAACGTACTCGGTACAGATAACGTCTTGACGGCAGCGGTCGAGCAACAGGTGAAAAAAGTGATTTGTCTCTCAACAGACAAAGCAGCTTACCCAATCAATGCGATGGGCATCTCGAAGGCGATGATGGAAAAAGTGTTCGTCGCGAAAGCAAAAGCGGTTCGTCCGGATCAAACGCTCATTTGTGGGACACGTTACGGAAACGTTATGGCGTCGCGTGGTTCGGTCATCCCGCTCTTCGTCGAACAGATCAAACGAGGTGAACCGTTGACGGTAACGGACCCATTCATGACACGGTTCTTGATGAGTTTAGAAGACGCGGTCGAACTCGTCGTCTTCGCCTTCAAAAACGCACATGCCGGAGACATCATGGTCCAGAAAGCACCAGCTTCCACAATCGGGACGTTGGCACAAGCGCTCATCGAACTATTCGGTGTCGACAATCCGATCAAAGTCATCGGGACACGTCACGGGGAGAAACAGTACGAGACACTCTTGACGCGAGAAGAGAATGTAGTCGCAGAAGATATGGGTGGCTTTTACCGGGTGCCTGCCGATACACGAGACTTGAACTATGAAAAATACTTCAGCGAAGGCAGTCAAAAATTGACCGTCGAAGGCGAGTACAATTCGGCGAACACTGAGCAACTCAACGTCGAACAAGTGAAACAGCTCCTCATGAAACTTCCTTATATCCAACAAGAGTTGAAGAGCTGGGTGAAAGTCTCATGAAGATCTTACTCACAGGGGCGAACGGGTTTGTCGGAAAGAATTTGAGGGTGACGCTCGAAGCGGCAGGGCATGAAGTGTTTGCCCAAACGCGTGAGACAGACGAGGAGACGTTCGAGACCTACTGTCGCGACGCATCGTTCATCTATCATCTGGCTGGCGTGAATCGACCGAAAGAGGAGCGGGAGTTTTTCGAGGGAAATGTCGGATTGACGAGACACCTTCTTGATGTGCTGACACAAGTCGGAAATCCAGCCGCAATCGTGTATGCCTCTTCCGTTCAAGCCGAACTCGACAACCCGTACGGACAAAGCAAGCGTCAAGCCGAGCAATTGTTACTTGAAGAAGTGACCCGGACTGGGCGTCAGGTGATGATCTATCGACTTCCGAACTTATTCGGGAAATGGAGTCGCCCAGATTACAATAGCGTCGTCGCCACATTTTGTGACCGAGTCGCCAAAGAGGAGCCGATTGAAATCCATGATCCGAATCGAACCGTCACCCTCGCTTATATCGATGACGTCATAGAGGCTTTCGTGCATGTGCTAGAACATCCGGTCGTTGGCTATCAGATGGTTGCGACACATGAACCGGTTACGTTGGAACGTCTGGCTAATCTCCTTCTTTCGTTTCGCGATAGTCGGAAGAGTCTAGCCGTCCCTGCGCTCGATGACCGCTTCACGAAGCAACTATACAGCACGTATCTTAGCTACTTGCCCGTCGATGCATTCGGATATGACCTATTGAAACATGAGGATGCGCGAGGATCGTTCACCGAATTCCTTCGGACACCCGACCGAGGGCAAGTGTCAGTCAATGTGGCCAAGCCAGGAATCACGAAAGGGAACCACTGGCACCATACGAAGAACGAAAAGTTTTTGGTGGTCAGCGGGGAGGCGAACATCCACTTTCGAAAAGTCGGAGAGGATATCGTCCACTCGTATTATGTGACGGGTGAAATGATGCGCGTCATTGACATCCCTGTCGGTTATACACACAGTATCGAAAACGTTGGGACGGTAGATTTGGTGACGGTCATGTGGGTCAATGAAGCGTTCGATCCAAATCGTCCGGATACTTATTTCATGGAGGTGCAAGATGAAACAGCTCAAAGTGATGACCATCGTCGGGACGAGACCCGAGATCATTCGTCTGTCGGCCGTCCTTCATAAACTTGAACAATCTGAAGCCATCGAGCACATCCTTGTGCACACCGGACAAAACTATGACTACGAATTAAATGAAGTCTTCTTTGAAGACTTTGGGCTACGAAAACCAGACCACTTTTTAAATGCTGCGACCGGTAGCCCGATGGAGACGATCGGCAACATCTTGATCCATATCGACCCGATTTTAGAACAAGAGCGCCCCGACGCGGTCCTCATCTTAGGGGATACGAACTCTTGCTTGACGGCCATCGCGGCCAAGCGACGGAAGATTCCGATTTTCCATATGGAAGCGGGCAATCGTTGCTTCGACCAGCGCGTGCCGGAAGAGACGAACCGCAAAATCGTGGACCATACGTCAGATATCAACTTGACGTATAGCGATATTGCCCGGGAATATCTGCTTCGTGAAGGGTTACCACCAGAACGGGTGATCAAGACGGGGAGTCCGATGTATGAAGTGCTCGCTTCAAAACGTGAGGCCATCGAACAGTCGGACGTACTCGACCGACTGGGCTTAATACGGGAGGGATACTTCCTCGTCTCTGCTCATCGGGAAGAGAATATCAATTCAGACAAACATTTCATCACGCTCGTGGACAGTTTGAATACGGTAGCTGACGTGTACGACCTTCCTGTTATCGTAAGCACGCACCCACGCACGATGAAGCGGATCCAAGAGTTGAACATCACGTTTCATCCACATGTCCGTTTGCTCAAGCCACTCGGTTTTATCGATTACAATCACCTGCAACTTCACGCGAAGGCGGTTCTCAGTGACAGCGGGACGATCAGCGAAGAGTCTTCGATTCTTGGGTTGCGAGGTCTGAATATTCGCGAGAGTCATGAACGTCCAGAAGCGATGGAGGAAGGGGCTGTCCTCATGGTCGGTCTCGAGAAAGAACGGATTCTTCAAGGAATCTCTGTCGTCTTGTCACAACCACGCCCGCGACTCGTCAGTGACTATAGTATGCCGAACGTCTCGGACAAGGTCGTGCGAATCCTCTTGTCCTACACGGACTACGTTCGACGTGAAGTATGGAAAGGTAGCGTCGACCCGAGACAGGTCGTCAAGGAGGGATAAACGATGAAACAGAAGCTCGTCTTTATTAGTAATATCGCGTCTCCGTATCAAGTGAAACTCTGTTATGCCCTAGAAGAATATTTCGATGCAGAGTTTTGGTTTTATGAACACTTGGATGCGAACCGACCGGACTGGTGGAAAATCCCGCTCGGAGACAAGTGTAAGATTTTAAAGTATTCGAAACGGTTCCCGAAACTGAGCTATCTCTCACTCGGGTTGATTCCTGAACTCATTCGTTTCAAACCTGACATCATCTTGCTCGGAGGATTCATGCCGATGCACGCACTGATCACGAAAGTGGCGAAACGGTTAGGCATCAAAACGGTCGTCATGAGCGAGCCGCTTCGTCCACTTCAAAACGATGATGACCCGTCAGATCGATTGATGAACCGAATCGATAACCCTCGAAAAACGCAACTGTTACATTGGATGTTCAAAGATGCGGATCTATACTTCGGCATGGGGACGGTCGCCGTCGATCAATTCAAACGGGAGTTACAGTTCGACCCCAATAAGGTCGTACATGCCACGTACGCACAAGATATCGATGCGTATTTCGATCATGGACTCCGTCATAAAAAACAAGGGGACACGTTCAAGTTGTTGTTCGCGAATCGACTGGTCGAGCGCTATCAACCGCTCCTCGTCCTCGAGGCGTATCGTCGTTTATCGAAACGTTATCACTTGGAGCTTTATTTGAACCACTCGGGTCAACAACTCGAAGCGTGTAAAGCCTTCATCGCAGAACACCATCTCGAGAACGTCCATTTCTTAGATGAGATTCGGGCGTGGGACGAGATGCCAATCGTATATGAACAAGCGGATATCTTGATCCTCCCGGCGACGTACTCGAACGGGAATGGAACAATCATCGAGGCACGTGCTTCCGGGATGGGTGTCGTCATCAGCAATCAGATTAACAACGTATCGCATCATTCGGTTGAGGGAGAGAACTGTTACATGTGTGATGTCACGGTGGAGTCCATCGAAGCGGGAATCGAGCAATATTTGGCACATCCAGAGCGCTTGATCGAGCACGGGAAGCTCTCTCGGGAGCTCGTGAAATTCCATCGAAATGATGTGACAGCAAAAGGGTATTATGACACGTTGCGAGAGAAGCAAATCATTTCGTGAAGGAGTGTTCGTATGAAAGTCGCCATCATGCAGCCGTACTTTTTCCCTTACCTCGGCTACTTCCAACTGATGCACGCCGTCGATACATTTGTCATCTTCGACGATGTTCAATTTATCAAAAAAGGGTGGATTCATCGGAATCAGATTGTAATGGACGGTGAACCTCATCCGTTCACTTTATCGATTCAGAAGATGAGTCAAAACAAGTTGATTTGTGAGCATGAACGGGCGCTCGTGGAAGAAACCGTTTTGAGGCAAATCAAACAGTTGCACCATGCGTATCATCGGGCACCTTATTTTGAAGAGGCCATGCCGATTCTCGAACGCGCGCTTTCGAATCCCGAACAAAACGTCGCGACTTATCTCGCTCAAGGTCTACAAGAAGTCGCTCGTTATCTCCACATCGACACGACGTTTCTCTATACGTCAGATCTTAATGGAGACCCGACGTTGAGAGGACAGGAACGGATCCTTGACTATTGCAGGCAACTCGACGCGACCCATTACATCAATGCGATCAACGGGAGAGCACTTTATGACGAGGAGTCGTTCCAGCAATCGGGCATGGCGTTATCCTTTTTACAATCGGAACTGCCGACGTATCGGCAGGAGACGGATACATTTCTTCCATACATGTCCATCATCGACTGCATGATGAACTGTTCAGCCGAACAGATTCACGACATGCTTCATCGTTACGAGCTTGTCGCCAATCACCAACCGACTTAGGAGGGAGCATATGTTGCACATCGTTGATCTTCAGTCGAGCACACCACCGCTACCATCACACGAGCCCGTCATCCCCGTCATTCAATCAGCCCTCCCTCCATTCGAAGAGTATGTGGAGGAAATCCGATCGTTATGGGAGTCAAAATGGCTGACGAACAATGGGACCAAGCACCAACAACTTGAACAAGCGCTGAAAGAATATCTAAAAGTCGAACAGATGGCCCTCTTCACAAACGGTCACCTCGCATTAGAGGCCGCGATTGAGGCGCTCGGATTGACGGGAGAAGTCATCACGACACCGTTTACGTTCGCCTCGACGACACACGCATTGATTCGAAAAGGACTGACACCGGTCTTTGGGGATATTCGGGCAGACAACTATACGCTCGATGCTTCAAAAATCGAACGATTGATCACATCGAAAACATCCGCCATTCTACCCGTCCACGTATACGGAAATGTATGTGATGTCGAAGCGATTGAGGCAATCGTCAAAAAACATCACTTGAAGGTGATTTATGATGCAGCCCACACGTTCGGTGTGACGGTGAATGGACGCGGAATCGGAACGTTCGGAGATGTGTCGATGTTCAGTTTCCATGCGACGAAAGTCTACCATACGATTGAGGGCGGGGCACTTACATTCAATGACCCAGCGCTAAAACCACGTTTCGAACGGCTAAAAAACTTTGGGATCACCGGTCCTGAAACCGTCAAAGAACCAGGTGGAAACGCGAAGATGAATGAGTTTCAGGCGGCGATGGGTCTATGTAATCTGCGCCACATCGATGAAGTGATGGCAAAACGGAAGCGGGTCAGAGAACAATATGATGCCTCGCTGAAAGGAATACCAGGTGTTCGTGTACTCGAGTATCAGCCAGGTGTCGGTCCGAACCATTCCTACTATCCAATCGTTTTCACGGATGCAGTCAATCGTCGAGACGAGATGGAGACGGTGCTCGCTGCAAAAGGGGTGTTGACGAGAAAGTATTTTTATCCGCTCGTCACGGACTATGACTGGATGGAAAATCGATTCGCGAGCCGCCGGACACCGGTCGCTCAACACATTGCGGACCGCGTCCTGACGTTGCCACTCTATCCGGATTTGACACCGACCGACGTCGCACGTATTTGTGACATCTTGAGAGAAAGGATGATGACACGATGAAAGGAATCATATTAGCAGGCGGAAACGGTACCCGCCTCTATCCGATGACGAAAGCCGTATCCAAACAACTGTTGCCGATTTACGACAAGCCGCTCATCTACTATCCGATGTCGGTCTTGATGCTTGCTGGCATCCGAGAAGTGCTCGTCATCTCTACGCCTCAAGACATCGGAGGATATGAACGTCTCTTCGGTGACGGTCATCAACTCGGGATTGAAGTGACGTACAAGGTTCAAACGAAACCGGTCGGCTTAGCTGACGCCTTCATATTAGGGGAGGATTTCATTGGTGATGATTCGGTCTGTCTCATTTTAGGCGACAACGTCTTCTATGGACCAGATTTGACACGATTTTTAAGAGACGCGCAGGCGAAGACGAAAGGCGCGACGGTGTTCGGCTATCCGGTGAAAGATCCGCGGGCGTTCGGTGTTGTCGAGTTCGACGAAAATCATCGAGTCGTCTCCATCGAAGAAAAACCGGCCGTTCCAAAATCGAACTATGCGGTGCCGGGCTTATACTTCTATGACAATCAAGTCGTCGAATTCGCGAAACAAGTCAAACCGTCACCACGAGGGGAACTTGAAATCACATCCATTAACAACATGTATCTCGAGCGCGGCGAGCTGAACGTCGTCTTATTCGGTCGGGGAATGGCATGGCTCGACACAGGGACTCCAGAAGGGATGATCAAAGCGTCCATCTTTGTCCAGACGGTGCAAGAACGACAAGGCTACTATATTGCGTGTCTTGAAGAAATTGCGTGGCGACGTGGTTTTATCACACGTGAACAGCTCCGAGACATCGGCTTGACGCTCAAGATGACCGACTACGGTCAATATTTAATCTCACTCGTAGAGGAAGGGGAACAGACAAATGCATACGATCCTAGTGACTGGCGGAGCCGGGTTCATCGGTTCAAATTTCATAAAACACTATCGGGCAAAACATCCGACGTCCCGCATTCTTAACGTCGACGCGCTGACGTATGCAGGCAACCTCAAAAACATTCAGGAGTTTGAGACCGACCCGCTCTACGTGTTTCGAAAAGTAGATATTCGGGATCGTCCCGCCATCGACGAACTGTTCACATTGTTCCAAGTGGATGAGGTCGTCCACTTTGCGGCAGAATCGCATGTTGACCGCAGTATCCTCGAGCCTGAGCTGTTCTTATCGACAAACGTACTCGGGACGCAAGTGCTGTTAGATGTGGCGATGCGTCATTGGAAACTGCACCCGGATGACAAATATAGCCGAGAGTACCGAGCGGGTGTCTGTTTTGTTCACGTCTCGACAGACGAGGTATATGGATCACTCGGCGAGACCGGTTATTTTACGGAAGATTCACCGATTGCACCGAATAGTCCGTATTCAGCGTCAAAAGCCAGCTCGGATTTACTGGTCCGTTCGTATCATGAAACGTACGGGCTTCCCGTCAAAACGACGCGTTGCAGCAACAACTATGGGCCGTATCAATTCCCAGAAAAACTGATTCCGCTCATGGTGCATCATTGCATGACCGGAAAACTGCTTCCCGTATATGGAGATGGGGGACACATTCGAGATTGGCTACACGTTCAAGATCATTGTGAAGCCATCGACCTCGTTCGGGAAAAAGGACGCTTCGGCGAAGTGTATAACATCGGTGGGAATAATGAGTTGACGAATCTCGAACTCGTTCGCACGATTTTGCAAGTGTTTCAACTATCAGACGATCAGATTCAGTTCGTGACCGACCGACCAGGACATGACCGTCGCTATGCGATCGATGCTTCTAAAATGCGCGAAGAACTCGGCTGGGCACCTCGTTATCAATTTGAGCAAGGAATCGAAGCGACGATTGAATGGTATCGCACGCATCCAGAATGGGTGGAGGACGTCGTATCGGGAGCCTATCGCGACTACTACGAAAAAATGTACGCTTCTCTATAGAAAGGGGAAGGTTCAATATGTATGAACGGTATTTTAAACGAACTCAAGATATCACGTTAGCATTGCTTGCACTACTCGTATTGAGCCCAATCTTATTCGTTGTCGGTGTGATGATTCGAATCAAGCTCGGAGGTCCCATCTTCTTTCTTCAGGAACGCCCAGGCAAGGATGGCGTGGTGTTCCATTTAACCAAATTTCGAACGATGACAGAGGAGCGAGATGAAAACGGGGAACTGCTCCCCGATGACAAACGTTTGACACCCTTCGGACAAAAGTTACGTTCCCTCAGTATCGATGAGTTGCCGAGTCTAATCAATATTATAAAAGGTGACCTATCGATTGTTGGTCCTCGACCGCTTCTTGTCGAGTATTTACCTAGATATAGTGTGGAACAGAAACGTCGTCACGATGTGCGACCAGGGTTGACGGGGCTCGCTCAAGTGAATGGTCGCAATCGCTTGTCATGGGAAGAACGATTTGAACTAGACGTCCGTTACGTCGAGCATGTGACGTTTTGGGGCGACTGGTGGATCATCATCCGAACTGCCTATAAAGTGTTAAAAAGAGAAGGGATTTCCTCCGACACGTCGGCGACGATGGAAGCGTTTATGGGGAGTGAAACCTTGCAGCGTTGAAAGCACCTTTTTATAGCAGGTGCTTTTTTTGTAGGATATGTATAGTTCGAAAGTAGACGAATCGAGTAGTGATCGGTGTCATTTTATCTCTTCCATAAACGTTATAGAACAAAGTATTAAGCGCTTCAGCAAATTGATATCTCCTTATTGTCTGCTTAAGAATTTTCGAATCCCTTTTCTTAAAGAAGGGAACATTGAGTTTGTGTAGAATAGTACAAAAAGAAAAAGCGCCCGACCGAGGTCAAACACTTTTCTTCATCTGCTGTTTTCGGTCGCGTTGTACCTTCCAAATCACTGACGCAACGACAATCAGGATTGGAGCGAATATCCATGGCCGAGCTTCTAAGATGGAAACAAGCTCAAAGATGGAGAGCCAACCACTCACCATCATCAACACAAGTAAAAAGGTTTTCAGTCCCCCCCGGACCGGTAACCAAAAATAAATCAATAACGTTACCAAAAAGAAAGCGATTAAGCCCATGTGGTTTGTCCTTTCACCCATCATTTTGACTCATTATAGCAAAGAACATCGAGAGAGTGTTAGAAGCTTCACTTCTTGAGCGTGTTTGGGTACGCTTAGGAAAGATGATTGAAGGAGGAACTGATGTGAAATTTGGAATTATAGGCTTAGGATATGTCGGATTGGCGACACTGTGCGGATTGGCCAAAGCGGGTCATGAGGTCATCGGGGTCGAGACGCACCAAGGGAAGTTAGGTCTCCTGAAGAGTGGTCACCCTCCATTCCACGAACCGGGCATGGCGGACGTGCTACAAGAGCACGCCGATCAAATCACGTTAACCGACGAAATCGCAAATACGGAGCACGTCGACTATTTAATTCTCGCAGTCGGCACGCCGAGCAAGCCTGATGGAAGTTGTGACCTCTTTTATATCGAGACAGCTCTTTCCGAATTGAAGACGAAGCACAAGGTCATCATTCGTAGCTCGGTCCCACCTGGCACGACGGATTTGTTGAAAATCATGTATCCGTCTCATACGTTTGCGATCGTACCTGAGTTTTTACAAGAAGGGCGCGCCCTCGCGGATGTAATGAAACCACATCGTGTCGTCATTGGATGTGAGGACCTTGAGGTTTGTGAAGAGTTGGCAGGGATTTATGGCCGCCTCGGTGTTCCGCTCATCTGTACGACGCCGATCAATGCCGAGCTCATCAAATACGCCTCGAACGCCTTTTTGGCGACAAAGATCAGCTTCATGAACGACTTATCTCGTCTAGCCGATGAGGCAGGTGCGGACATCATGACGATTGCCGACGGGATGGGTCTTGACCCACGCATCGGACGTTCGTTCCTCAATGCTGGAATCGGATATGGGGGCTCTTGTTTCCCGAAAGATATGGATGCGCTTCTTCATGTCGCAAAAGAAAACGACGTCAATCTTCGCGTCATCAAGGCGGCAGCGAAAGTGAATGAAACACAAGCAGAGTACGTATTGTCGAAACTTCATCTAGAGCCTAAGATGCGTGTCGCCATTCTGGGCTTAGCATTCAAACCAGGAACGGATGATATGCGAGATGCACCGTCGATTCTACTCGCACATCACATGGTCGCCCGAGATGTCGAGGTCATCGGCTATGACCCGATCGCCACGTGGGAATACCCACAAGTAGCGTCTGTAGAAGAAGCTCTGAAGGGTGCGGATTATGCGATTCTCGTCACGGAATGGGAGGAGCTCGTCAACTTGGCACCCGAAGCTTTCTCAGGTATGCGCCAACGTCGATTACTCGATGCGCGGAATGCTTGGAAGTTCGCGCGTGACCCAGGTGACGTTTCATACGAAGGCATTGGCCGGATGCAACGTCCGTCCAACACGCCTACATCCAATTGATTTTTCAGAGGACCGTTTCGATGAGCGGTCCTCTTTTTGTGTGGGGTGAATCTTTTGCGAGACTTGTGACGTAAATGAAAGTGAGGAGGTGAGGCACATGTGGATTCTTGTATTGGCTGCCGTTATCGTCATCGCGCTCGGCTTCGCGGTAGATCGGCTCGGATGGCACGATTTGATTTCAGGATACAATACGATGTCGAGAGAGAAGAGGGACCGGGTGAATATTAAAAAAGTGGCGCGTCTTGTTGCCTGGATGTGTTACGGGATTGGTGCGATTTTTCTCATCATTGCGCTCATCGAAGGATTTGAATTGGATATCCCGCTTGCCCCGTTTTTCTTGGTCATCATCGTCTTCACCGTTGTGATGCTTTGGCGTATGCAACGCTATGACGGAAATATCTATGACGAATCCGGAGCTTTAAGACCGGGTGGGAAAAAACGTCTTATCCCGATCGTCATCGTCTCCGTCGTCTTGCTCGTCGGCGTGCCAGCGCTCCTGTTTTGGTTCAGTCAACCGACCGACGTGACTGTGACAAACTCGACGATTGTCATTGAAGGGAGCTACGGACGTGAGATCCCGTTCGATGAACTCGAGGATGTGACGTGGACGACGTTACCCGAAATCGCTCGGCGGACGAACGGGGCGGATTCAGGCTCACGTCTGACGGGGCATTTTCGGACGGAGACAGGGGAGGATGTCCTTCTCTTTATCGACCGTGATGTCGAACCGGTCATTCGCCTCGATTGGTCGGAAGAACCGATTTATCTGAATCAGTCCTCGGCGGAAGCGACGAGGGAGTTATATGAGGACATTCGTTCTCGCTGAAGAAAGGGACACTCAATTCGAGTGTCCCTTCGTGTTGACCCATGATTCAAATGAAGCCGCATCAAGAGCGGGTGAGAAGTAATAGCCTTGTCCGAGTTCTACCCCTTCACGGATCATCCGCGATAAGTCACTCTCGGTCTCGATCCCTTCAGCGAGAGCGGTGAGCTCTTGCTCGTTCGCAAAGCGCGAGACGGCACGTAAGAAGGACGTGCTTTCTTTCGCTTTTCCACTTACGTACATACGGTCGATTTTCACTTCCTGAATCGGTAAATGCCAAATCGCTTCGAATGAGGCGTACCCGGTACCGAAGTCATCAATCGAGAGACAATATCCGAGGTCAGCGATATCCTCTAAGCGCTCGAGCTCGCTCGCATACGACATAATATCCGATGACTCGGTCAATTCGATTTTCAAGCGGTCCGGTAACCATGGATACGATTCAATCGAATCACGAAGCTTCGTCACGATCGACGGATCGACGGAGTGGGCCGACAAGTTGAACGATAAGGAGATGTCTTCAAACATCGTTCCTTGCCATGCGACGAGCTGTTCAATCGTCTGGTCGAGGATGTTGTGTGATAACCAAAGGATTTGATCAGACCGTTCAGCGATGCGAATGAATTCATTCGGAGGAATGACCCCGATTTCCGGATGTGTCCATCGGGCGAGGACTTCCGCTCCGACAACGCGTCCTGTTTTTAGCTCGACTTGTGGCTGATAAGCGACCGTCAATTCACCTTTTCGAATCGCATCGGGAAGCGCCTGTTCAATTAAGGCAGCGAGTTGCATCTGAGCCAAGATATCCGAGTCATACCAAACCGAAGGCGTACGCGTCTCTTTTGCGTGTTGTAAGGCTTTCATCGCCTCGAACAAGCAATCGTTATATGCAGGTTTCGTCTCGGTCGCACCGATTTGGATGTGCACGTTTTGTCGCTTGTGGTTGACGATCAATTCGCTTGGGAACAGTTCCATCAATTCATGTTCATCCTCGGCAGTGAACCCTCTGACATACAGCATGAACATGTCATCCCGATATCGACCGAAGAGATGGTGCGCATATTTAGATAAACGGGTTTCGACAGCGCGTGCGAACTCCGTCATGAGGAGATCTGCATACGCCGGGTCGTACCAGTCGACGAGATGATGGTAGTCGTGCAGTCGAATCAGCACGAACGTCCCGTCAATCTCTTGTTGCTCCCATTTTCGGATGAACCCATACTCGTTGTACAGATTGGTCGCTAAATCGAAGCGGACGAGTCGGTCGACCTTTCGTTCTCGTTCGACCCGGTCGGTCTCGTCTTCGACAATCAAATAATACGTCAGTTTTTCTTCCCGTTTGAGCGGGGTCAGCTTGATGTTCAAATATCGTGTGTGTTCACCTTTTAAATGAATGATGAACTGAGCGCTCGTTCCTTGATCAGTCACACCCTCGAGCGCTTGCTCGAACAAACGGCGTCCGGTCTCGGTGAACAGTTGATTGATTTCATATAAATTTCGATCTCCAAAAAATTGACGGAACATTTCGTTTCGTTCCATCAGATTATACGAGTCGTCCATTAAAGCGATGGCGAGTCCCGTCTCCGAGAAGAGCGATGACCAACGCTCGTGATAGCGTACGAGTTCCTGTGAACGATTTTCGAGCTCGTGGACGGTTGAATGAACACTCACCGCAATCTCACGGAGTTCGTCCTCGATGCCACGGAAATCATGTGTTTTCGGGAACGTCGCTTCGACCGGATCTAAACTTGGATCGATGGCGAGCGCACGTGCCTTCAGATGTGCCAAGTCGTGATTGTATCGTTTTCGCGTATAGTAAAGCAGGAAAAGGAGTCCGAGCGATAAGAGGAGCGTCACGACGAAGGATGTCGTGGCGAGGACCTGATACTGTTTACTCTCATCTCGTAGCATCGTCTCAGACGTGGAACGAATCGAGCGAAGAGCAGCGTATGCATCTTCGTAGACGTTCGTTGAATTGACGTAACGCGCTTCAAGAGACGCTTCACTGCTCGCCATGTTGGCAAACGACTGACCGCTCTCCGCCACATCGATGACCGCTTTGGATTGCAGTGCTTCGTTTTGATTGATGACTTTTTGAATGATTGCCGCTTCATTGACAATCAAATTAACCGTGTTCATCAATTGTCCTTCTTCAATCGGTTCTTGGAACAACGTGTCACCACTGCGCATGAGCATCGACTGCATTCGCATGATTGCATCCGTCAGCTCATACGTCGCGTTCGGCTGGTTGGTTTGTTCGAGCGCCTGATAGAGCCAGCGCCGATTGATTGAACTGATGACATCAGACGGGACTGCTTCGAACTCTTCTGCATCGAGAATACGTTCCAATTCATTCGAAAATGTCTGAAGTGTCTCTCGTTCTTGTTCGTTCACTCCAGATTCAAAGTCTTTCTGTAGTCGTTCATTGTATTGAAGTGCGCGCTCTTTATAAGGGACGGAAAGGAAAGATGTCGTCTGATTCGATTGATCCTCGTATCGAGTCGCCGCTTCGAACAAGGTGACATACGCTTCGACGCCAGCCAGGTTTGCAGCCTGATTCAAGTTCGTGATCGTCTCGTCGATCGCTTCTTGTTTTTCATGCCAGTAATAACTCGTCCCGAGTCCGAACAACAGGACACCGATGAGACAAGCGATTGCCAGTACCATCGTGTAGGTACGGTATGGAATTTTAGCAAAGCGGGGTTGACCCATCCGGCACCTCCTTTTTTCCTTCATCATACTTCCGAATTCGGGTCACGAGATGAAATTCCTGCAAAACGAAAGGAAAACCCGACTTTCGTCGGGTTTTATAGCGTGACAAAAGTCACGGTCGTTTATAACCGATCAAGCGTGATTGCCAATACGGTTCTTTACTGATTTGGTTGTAGCCTAAGCCGAACGAGCCGGCATGAATGAATGTATCGGAATCGATCATGATGCCCATATGTGAAGGTCCAGCGGTATACGTGTTCTCAAAGAAGACGAGGTCACCAGCTTGTGGGACGAACGATGTTGGCAACTGTGGTCCGAAGTAAGCACCACCCCAATAATTGGCTACGTTTGTACGTGGGATGCTGACACCCGATTGGTTGAATACATAATAGATGAGACCTGAACAATCGAAGCCACCATTTGCCGGACTAGAAGAAGCCCATACATATGGAGTGCCGACATATTGCTTGGCCACCTGAATCGTTGAAAGTCGTGTCGCCTGCGCGTTCTGACCTTTGATTTCGGTGACGGCAGATTTGGCGACGAACCCTGACGCAAGCTTGTAGTGGGTAGTTGTCTCTCCGATCACGTTCAACAATTCCCCACGGAGTGTAGAACCGACCGTGCTGCTCGATTCGTTCGCCTGTGCCCGAATCGCCGTCGGGTAATACGTGTAGTATGAATTCGCATCATACGAACCTTCCACCCATGTCGGTCCTTCTGTTCCAGTCGAGCCTTTTGAGACGGTTTTGACATAAGCTGAAGCGACAAAACCGACTGTGTTGCCATAGTAGATTTGAAGCCAGCCATTTGACGCTTGAACGACACGTAATGTCTGTCCGGCCTTCACACTCCCGATGATTGTCGCATTCGTCGAAGCGTTCGAGCGTACGTTCAAGGACGGCGTGTTGACGACGTAATCGACTTCCGCATTCCCTGCGCCACCGTCACCTTCGTTCGGAGCCGGATTGCTTGGCGTGGTCGTCGTCTGTTTCAAATACCCGGAACTGACATACCCGGATTTCCCGTTATACGTGACGTAGTACCAGTCGCCTGACTGTTTCGTCGCCTGTACGACCGTACCGTTTGGGATATTCGTGACGAGTGCATAGCCGATCCCGGCCCCTTGGCGTACGTTCAAGTTCGCCGTTGTCACAAACTGCTGATTCACCGTATTTTCCGCAGGGGTACTTGGGCTTGGGGTAGTCGTGACAGGTGTAGACGGTGTCGCTGATCCTGATGTCTTTAAATATGTATGAGCGACATACCCTGTTCGTGATCCATATTTGACTTGTGACCAAGAGCCTTCCCGTTTTAGTACGGTGACAGCTTTCCCTTTTGGAATCGTCAATAAGATATTGGCTTTCGTCGACTTAGAGGCACGAAGGTTCAAATTGACGGTCGTCTTCGCAGTAGTCGCACTCGGTTTTACGCTAGGCGGTGTCGTCGGTGCGGGTGTTGTGGGAGTCGAGGTTGAAGTCTTTTTCAAATACCCGTTGTGCACCCAACCCGTTTGTCCACCGTAGCTCACTTTCGTCCACGTGCCATTCGTTTGGATTGGCGTGACTACTTTTCCTTTTGGAATCGTTAATAAAATCCGATGGGACGTCCCCGCACCTGAGCGCAAATTCAATGCATCGGTTGTTGCCATGCGCGTCGTACTCGACGTCGAGAGCGACGAACCACCTGTCGATCCAGAACCGGATACTTGAAGCGTTTGACCGACTCGGATGGAATCAGACGTCAATCCGTTCAACGATTTTAAAGCCGAAACGGAAAGGTCGTAGGATCGGCTAATGGACCACAACGTATCACCGGAACGCACCGTATGTGTGCTTGCGGCGGCTGCTTCATCCGCATGAGCCAATACGCTGACCGCTGCGAGAGCCGCGAATGAATAGGTGAGACCTGACTTTGGATTCATAGCGTCACTTCCTTTCAAAAATGAGAGCGAAACATTCAACAAGTGAAACAATACAAGTTCATTGTACGGTGAGATGAAATAAGCAAGCAATGGGACAAATGGTCAATTCGGGTCACTTTCTTAAAAAGGAGGTCAATAATTTAGAAGTGGGAATAACTACCTATTTTGTTGATTCAAAAAAGTAGGAAGCATTGACTTTCTGTTGAATTTTGGAAAACGTGGTACGAAAGATTTCATGCTATTATAATGTCAAATCAAGAATGGTGAGGTAGCAGACTGATGGTCGAGAAGAACTTTTCAAACCAAACATATCGTAAACATCAAGAGAAACTGTTCGAGCTCGTACGCATGCCAATCGTGACGGAAGACACGGTACAAGAGGCAACCCGATATATGTGTGAGATTGTCGCCGATATGTTGGCGGTCGATACGGTGTCGATTTGGCATTTTGAGTCATCGCATCAATCCATTTCATGCCAAGTCGCCTATTCTCAAGAATCCGGGACGCATTATCCTCAATTAACAATTTACCGTAACATCGCCCCAGCCTATTTTGATGCACTTCAAAAAGACCGGGTGCTCGCGATTGAAGATGTTCGGAATCATCCGACGGTGAAGGAATTATACACCGATTATTTCGTGGGAGGGCAGCGCATCCAATCGATGCTTGATGCCCCGATCTATGCGAACAATCGCGCCAAAGGTGTGATTTGTTGTGAGTCGTTTTCCACAAGGGAATGGACCTATCTAGAAGAGTTGATTGTCAGTACACTGACAGACTTTATCTCGATTCTCTACTTCCGACTCGACCGACAGGCGGTCGATACACACATTCGTCGTCTAGCTTACATCGATGAATTGACGGGTCTCTTAAAAGATACCGGCTTTATCGAGAAGATGGATGAAGAACGCCAGCGTCAGCCACATCAACTGGGCGCTTTAGTCTATTTGAAGGTCGATGACTTTCGGTCGATCGAAGATGCGATTGGCATTGAGAAATCAGATGAAATCGTCCGAGAAGTCGCCAATCGCCTGCGTCGTTATGTCGACGAGTCGAAATTGAGTCGCATGTCGCAGTCAGGATTTGCGATTTGGTTACCGTATGGGGATCGGATCAAACTGAATGCCGTCGCGGATGAGTTATGTGAAGTGCTCGTACGTGATCCGTTTCTTGTCGATGAGTTAGAAGTCATCTTGACGATGAGCGCGTTTATCGCTGTCGAGCAAAAGGACATCACGACGCTCGAAATGGTTCATCGGGCACGGATTGCCGCAAGTGAACGAGCGTTTCAACGGGCCACCATCGTTTTTTATGAAGAAGAAATGGGGGAGAAAGCGGCGAACCGGTTGATTTTGGAGATGAATTTACGGAGTGGTCTCGCTGGAAATGAGTTCATGTTGTATTATCAACCGAAAATCGATGCGATGACCGGAGCGTTGAGAGGGTTTGAAGGCTTGATGCGCTGGAACCATCCCGAACGTGGTCTCGTGCCACCGCTCGACTTCATCCCGCTCGCCGAATCGACCGGTGTCATCATTGACTTAGAAGAGTGGGTGTTCGTGACGGCATGTCGTCAGCTCAAACGGTGGCATGACCAAGGAGACAGGTATTCACTTGCCCTTAACTTATCAGCCCGTCACTTCTTGTCTGAAGGAGTCGTCGAGAAGTTCGCTCAAATCGCCCGGGAAGAGGGCGTCTGTACGAGCTATTTGACGCTCGAGATCACGGAGAGTGTCGGAATGGAAAATCAGCAACATGTTATCGACCGTTTCGTCGCGTTCCGTGAAGAAGGATTTTCGATTTCAATCGATGACTTCGGGACTGGATTCTCGGCGTTCGTCTACTTGAAACATTATCCGATTCATGAGATTAAAATTGATCGCCAGTTCATCCAAGTGACCGAGAACGACCCGACCGGAAACGTCATCGTCGAGTCGATTGTCGACCTCGCACGAGGGTTGAATTTAAAGACCGTCTGTGAGGGAATCGAGACGATTGAACAATGGCATGCGTTACGTGAACTCGGCTGTGACGAGATGCAAGGATATTACTTCTCTAAACCGTTGCCGCTCGAGGAACTCGAATCGTGGATTGATCATTATACGACACAGCAAAGGGACGCCTGAGTGCGTCCCTTTTTGCTATGGTGTGAAGATGATTCGGATGGTCGTCCCTTGTCCTTGACTACTTTCTACCTCGACCTTCCCACCATGTGCTTCGATGATATCCCGTGAAATCGCCATTCCAAGACCACTCCCACGAGCATCATCCGTGTTCGTTCCACGATAATAGCGTTCGAATATATACGGCAATTCGGATTCGGCGATCCCGTTCCCATCATCCTGGATGGTCACGACGTCTTTATCGACCCGAACCGTCACGATGACCGATTCATCATTATGAAGGAGGGCGTTATATAGGAAGTTGAGCAGGGCGCGTTTCATAAAGTGACGATCGAGTGATACGGTCGCCGCCTCTGTTGCTTCGAATTCGATGTGGCGATCGCTGAACCGTGGGTCGTTCAACACGTCAATGATGACTTCTCGAACGAATGGCTCGAGGCGTGTCTCTTCTAAAGTAAGCGGGAAGTCGCCGTGCTGCAGTCGCATCGTCAAGTTGAAATCGTCGAGCAATTCTTTCATATACTTTGCTTGGCGCTCGATCACATGTACATATTGGTTACGATCCGCTTCGTTCAGCGAATCGTCATCCAACAACTCGGCGTATCCTTGGATCGAGGCGAGCGGTGTCTTCAAATCATGGGACACGTTACTCATCCATTCTTTCCGTCGATTATCGAGTTCTTCGCGTTGTCGTTCGTACGTCGTGAGTGTCTCGGAGACCGCATTCAAGTCATGGAAGACAGGACGATAGATGCCGACACGCTTCGGTTCAGATTGAGAGAAATCTCGTCTCTTCAATTGTTGGATTCGCTCCGTCAATCGATAGACAGGGCGGGTCAATCTAGAACTGAACAAGAGACCAATCAATGCGGCAACGAGCAAATCGACGACAAGAATCCATAGAAACGCCTTCGACATATAGGAAAGGACCGCCTGTTCATCTAACATGAAGAGCACCCGGCGTTCACTCGCCTCTGGCACACCGATTAGATAACTGTAGGATTCATATTCTCCAATGAAATAGAGCCGAAGCTCGTCATCCATATATTTATAGATTTGAATCAGTTCAATCGGCGAATAGGCATCCGGTAGTCCGCTCGGTGCATCGACTTCACTCACGACCCGGCCCGTTTCATCTAAAAAGCGGATGAACGCCCCATACTGCTCGAGCGCCTCCTGACCTGCTGTTGAGACGACGGGTTCTCCATCTTCAAGTAATAAGTACGTGCTGAAGTTACGGGTAAAGGTTTCCCCAGAGTTGCTCTCCACATCGTCGAGTCCTGTTCGGTCATTGATGAGAAGTCCAAATAGGATGGCGATGTTCAGAAAGACGACAATGGCGACAATCAATACAATCGACAATAAATAGCGACCGGTCAGTTTCCATTTCATCATAAGCGCTCCTTATACCGTCAACCGGTAACCGAGACCTTTGACCGTCTTGATATAGGTCGGGGCAGAAGGATTCGGCTCGATTTTTTCTCGTAAACGCCGGATATGCACCATGACCGTGTTATCCGAACCGAAGAATGATTCGCCCCATACTTGGGTGAATAATGTCTCTTTGCTGAGAATCCGATTCGGATTTCGTAAAAAGCAGGCGAGAAGACCGACCTCCTTCGCCGTCAATTCTAATCGTTCCCCGTTCACATATACTTCCGTCTCATCTTCATTCATTTGGAATGGTCCGACAGTTGTCGTCTCGGGCATCGGTGCTTCCATCATCGATACCCGACGAAGTTGCGCTTTGACGCGGAAGGCGACTTCTTTTGGACTGAACGGCTTCGTGATGTAATCATCCCCGCCAATAGCGAGCCCGAGCAATTTATCGACCTCTTCCGATTTGGCAGATAGGAAGAGAATGGGGATATTCGAGTGCGCTCGCATCTGTTGGCAGAGTTGATAGCCTTCTCCGTCCGGTAGCATGACGTCCAAAATGGCCAAATGTGGGTGGAACGTCTCGAACACGTCAAACCCTTCCTTCAACGTATGGGCAGTTCGAATCTCTTTAAATCCCTCTTTCTCAAGTGCACGTTGAATCAACGTACACAAGTCTTGTTCATCATCCACGATGAGAATCCGTGGTTGTTCCATCGTCATCACCTCTCTCATAAGGATATCATGTAAGGATTTTGTAAGGTACGCGTGAGTTGAAGTTAAGACAGGGGGCGTAATGTAAGGGACAGAAAGAGGTGCTGAACATGGAAACATTATTACAAGTGAAATCGATTCAAAAGACATATGGAAAAGGAAATACAACGTTTCGGGCGCTCGATGACGTCTCGTTCACAATCGAACACGGTGAATTCGTCGGAATCATGGGACCATCCGGGGCCGGGAAGTCGACGTTACTGAACGTCCTCGCGACGATCGATACGCCAACGTCCGGTGAGATTTTAGTCGAGGGGGACGACATCGCGTCGATGGATGAGGAGGCGCTCGCCGATTTTCGTCGCGACCATCTCGGCTTCATCTTCCAGGACTATAACTTGCTCGACTCGTTGACGGTACGGGAAAACATGTTGCTCCCGCTCGCCGTCTCGAAGACACCGGTCCATGAGACACGTGAGAAAGTCGAACGGTTGGCGAAGCGGTTTGGGCTTGAAGGAATTCTTAACCAATATCCGTATCAAATCTCAGGAGGGCAGAAACAACGGACAGCTGTTTGTCGTGCCTTGATTTCGGACCCGAAACTCATCTTCGCCGATGAACCGACCGGCGCGCTCGACTCGAAGTCAGCAACGGACTTGTTGGAGACGCTCGCACGGTTGAACGAGGCCGAGACGACGATCATGATGGTGACGCATGACGCCTTCGCGGCAAGCTTCTGTCGCCGCGTCCTCTATATACAGGACGGACGTTTGAATAAAGAACTCATTCGGGGCAACGCCTCGCGGGATGCATTCTATCAATCGATCCTCGAGGAACTGGCGAAAGGCGGTGCGGTCGATGACGCTATTTGAACTTGCGAAGAAGAACGTCGCGCGTAATTTATCGCGATATGCGCTCTACGTCGGGACGACCATTTTCTCGATTGTCATTTATTTCACGTTCGCTACGCTCAAACATAGTCATGAGATTAGCGCGCTCGCGGAGACATCGAAAAAGATTAGCGGACTGATGAGTACGTCGACGTTCATTCTGATGCTGTTCGTTGCGCTCTTCATCGCCTATTCGAACGCCTTCTTTTTGAGAGGGCGTAAGCGGGAGGTCGGGCTCTACTCGCTACTCGGGGTACGAAAGAAACAAATCGGCCTGCTGCTCTTGTTTGAGAACATCGTCATCGGAGCGGTGTCCTTGGTCGTCGGGATCATCTTGGGGCTATTCGGGTCGAATGCGCTGTTACAGCTGTTGCTGCGTTTGATGGACAGTAACTTAGACATCGGCTTCGCCTTTTCGGGGTCGGCATTCATCGAGACGTTCCTCGTCTTTCTCGTGATCTTCCTTTTTACTTCATTTCAAGGGTACCGGGTCATTTATCGCTTTAAGTTGATTGACTTGTTCCATGCGGACAAGAGCGGAGAAGGTGTCCCAACGGCGAAAGGCTGGGTCGCTTTCGTAGGCGTCCTGACGATTGGTGTGGCGTATTGGCTCGCACTCCAGGATTTGATGACGTCCTCCCTTTGGAGAACGCTCGGCCTCGCGATGCCGCTTCTCATCATCGGATTGAGCGTCATCGGTTCGGCGCTCCTCTTCCATAGTGTGTTGATTTTTGCGCTGACGTGGCTGAAAAAGAATGAGCGTTGGTCGTGGAAGCGTCTCAACCTGTTGACGACATCGCAACTCCTTTATCGCATCCGCGGGAACGCCAAGACGCTCACGTTGATTAGTATCATCAGTGCGACGGCGATCACAGCGGGTGGTGCCATCTTCAGTGTGTATTATTATGCGGAAGAGAATGTGTCCTCGTATACACCGTATACGTACGCCTGGAAAGGTGAGGCGGTCGAGGTGGAGGGTGCTACATTTGAATCAAGCGTTGAACAGAAGACGATTCGAATGGAAGCAGAATATGGGGAGCGCGAACTCGGGGTCATCGATGCATCGACGTATCGTCATCTTCTCAAAGGTCTCGGTCAGGGAGAACCAGAACCGTTCCCACAGGACGAGGTGCTATCGGTCGATCCGTTCTATGACGAGCGTTATTCCGAAGAAATCGAATCGGTCGAGCTTTCAGGTGATACGTTTGATGTTTCGACCCGGGTCGAAGCATCTCCACTCAACGTCATGACGTTTGGCGGAACGTTCCTTGTCGTCGCAGACGATGTGTTCAAGACGATGCCCGAGCCGAGCGAGACGTATCACGTCGCACTCACGGAATCATTCAAAGATCAGCGCGATCAGTCTGACCGTCTATCAGAACTTGGGCTCGATTCATTCTCGAGTGCACCGGACGTATACGAAGAGACGATGGCGATGAACGGGGCACTCCTCTTCGTCGGAACATTCCTCGGTCTCGTCTTCCTTGTCGCGACAGGCAGCGTCATCTACTTCAAGACGATGACGGAAGCGGAGGATGACCGGGCGAAGTATGCGATTTTACAGAAAATCGGGATATCTGATCGAGACGTGCGACGTACAGTCCGTCAACAGATTGTCGTCGTCTTTCTTGCGCCGTTCGCACTTGGGATTTTGCACGCGACGGTCGCACTCATTGCCTTTTCAAACTTGTTGAATATGAATTTCACGGTGCCTGTTCTCGTGTGGATGGGCGTCTATACCGCAATCTATGCGGTTTATTACGGAGTAACGGTTCGTCGTTTTATGACGGCGATTCGATAAGGAGCGAAAACATATGAAGAAATGGATTGGAATAGCAGTTCTTGGCATTCTGCTCGCCGCAGGTTTACTGCAAGTGGATTGGAATCGATTTGGGAAAGACACCTTGTTTGTGGAAGTTCAAGAGGCGAGCGATGTGGAAGAGACGACGCTTGAAAATGGTGAGGTGATGAAACGATACGTGTACACGCAAACCGCATTCACGTCAGACGGTGAGTCGAAGCAAGTCACGTTTACCGCAGGAAAAGAACTTCAAGAAGGCGCGTACTTGCGCTTATACGTCAAAGACGGGGACACCGTCACATCGTATGACGAGGTGTCCCGTGAGAACATCCCGCGCCAAGTCATTCAAAAATAACCTAAAAAAACCATTCGTCATGAGCATCATGGCGGATGGTTTTTTGCCTGCTCAGACGACAGGAGCTTCGTAAGTGTTCAGTTCGAGTTGTAATATGTACGTCAATTCAAGATGCGCCAATTCCGAGAAGTTTGTCTTTTTGACATGTGTCCGTGGACGCAATCCGCATTCTAATGCGATGTCGACAATGGTACGAATCTGATTTTCCGTATAGAATCGCTTCCGGCCGAACGTGAATGGGGTAGGTGGCAACACGCCATCTGTCTCCCATTTGATCAACTGTTGTTGGCTGCGCGGAATGCCGGCCACACTGAAGGCGCGGCTCAATTCTTTGAGCGGATAGACAATCAAGTGTTGCTCTTTATACGAGATTGGTTTTCCTTGTTCCGGTCGGTATGTATCCCATTCGGTGGCTGAAAACGTCAGGTCGGCCTGGTCGAAGTCGTGTTGAGCGGAAGGAATAGAAGTAGTACGTGCGAGGTCTAAGCTGTTCATATGATGGATCTCCTTCTTCAAGACTGACTGGTCATTTCAAAATGTCTTCTTACGTATCGTACCCCATTTACAAGATTTTAACTTACAGTTTTTTCAAAGTGGGGAAATGATTCATGGGACTTTTGTCGTAATTTTGAACGATGTCTGTCGAACATTAAGATACCCTAATTGGTATCAAAACTCAAGTATCGCAGTAAAAATCTGAAAAATGATTAAAAATTCAGACAATCCGGGACTTTTGTCGTTAAGTTGCTCTAAAAAATAGATTGAGCACATTCATCCGACGAACGGTTAATAAGGGCGAAGGAGGTGAGACAGATGGCAACTTACGAAGAAGCGGCGACGATGTTTTATTTAGACACACGCCGACTCGTGGATGGGAAAGAGAAGAAACAGCTCGTCCGATACGGACCGCTCGGCAGTCAGATGGATGAGACGTTGATGCGGCAGTTCGGAGATTTACTGGCGGCACTCATCGATGTCGAATCCGTCAATTACGTTGTAGCCCAAGAATTCATCGTGTATTAACACGGAGGACTTATGCAGAACCTCACTCGTATCGGCACCGACATTCGGCAGGATGAGCGGGTGGTCATATGAGTTGGCCCGAACTCATCTCGAATCTCGGGTTCCCAATCGTCGTTTCGCTCTATTTGCTTCATCGAATTGAGACGAAGCTCGATCGGATGATCCAGCTCCTCGAGCGAATGGATGATTCGACCTTATCAGAAACCTAATCCCCCATTGAAAGGAGCCATCCCCCTATGGCTGTCTTAACGGAAAAGAAAGCAACACTCGTCTTGACGACACACCACGATCTTGAAACGGCAAAACCAACGAAAAAAGTACAACGGTTCGGTCCAGTCCGTGCCGATCTCACAGCCGACGTCGTGAACACGTTCGGTCGTCTCTTAATCGATTTAGTGATTCAAGAAGACGCAGACCTCGGTATCATCCGCGAATACGATTTAGTCTAACCCATACCCTAAGGAGGAAATAAACCATGACTGACACAAAACTTGAAATCTCATTTTTAGATGCATTCCATAAAGTCGTTCGCTTCCGTTTGAACAACGTGAAACAACCAGTCGACGCTCAAAAAATCGAAGCATTGGCTGACTTCATGGTCGCCAACGACCCACTTGCGAAAAACGTGATGGAATGGACGGAAATCAAAATGATCGAAGGTACACAGACCGTATTGAGTGCGAAATAATTGAACGGAAGGTGACTCTTGCATTTCGGAGTCACCTTTTTTAAGTTTGGTCAATCCCCTTCACTATTTTCAGAAAATTGTCGATAGTATAGGAAACACTGCATGATTGAGAGGGGAATACATAGATGGCATGGAAATCAATCTGGTCTAAGACACTTAGTCGGATCAAACGAAAACCGACATGGACGTGGAAACCGACACTCAAACGAAAACGTAGAGAGAAGCGTGAACGCACGACATCTTTCGGGGCGAATGTCGGCAAGAACATGACGATTCGTCAAAAATTGTGGGGACTAATCATCATATCACTCGTCATGGTCGTTGGTGTCGGCGGATACGCACTATTGTCAATGAGTGATGCGAATCGCCAAGCGGACGATATCGTCAACAACTGGAATAAGGGGCTTGATTATGCCCACGAACTCAATACGCTCGCAGCGAACTATCGAACGCTCGAACTCGATCACATCGTAACGGAAGATGCGGCGCAAAAAGAAGAACTGATGGCGCAGATGAAAGAGATTCGAGATGAAATCAATACGATTGCACCGAAGTACGCAAAAACGGCGACAGGTGAGACGGATAAAGAACTTTTCGAAAACTTCTCGCGTCAATGGGAGATGTATCAACGTGTCTCGGACAACATGTTGACGTTCAGCTCGACAGGAAATACAGGCATGGCACGTTCGTACTATGATGCCCAGTCACAAGCAACGTATGATAACTTCACACAAAAATTAGCGAATCTTGTCGACTATAACTCAGAAGGTTCGCAACGCGTCGGGCAAGACATGGAGCGTGAATTCATGCAGTCGCTCATGGCGCTCGTGGCTGTGACGGTCGGTGCCGTGGCAATCCTTTTATTCCTCGGACTCAGTTTGCTACGCTCGATTATCCGACCGATGCGTACGCTTCAGACTCGCTTCGATGAACTCGCGACACAAGGCGGCGATTTGACGATGACGATTCCGGTGACGTCGAACGATGAAATCGCACAAGTGAGTCGCTCGTTCAATACGTTCCTCGGTACGCTCCGTGAGATCATGATTGATGTCGATGAGACGGCGAAAGTCGTCCTGTCATCTTCAAAAGAGGTTTCTGCAGAGGTAACACGTCTTAGTCACTATATGGAAGAGACATCTGGAACGGTCGAAGAATTGACGGCCGGCATGGAAGAAACGGCAGCATCTTCGCAAGAGATGAGCGCCTCGACGACCGAGATGGGTAGCTCGATTGATTCAATCGTCGACCTATCTAATGACAGCGCCGAAACGGCGACGCGTGTCGAGACGCGAGCTCACGAGATGCGTGAACAGGCTGTCGTCTCGAAGACGGAGGCCGTGACGATTATTGAGAAGAAACAAGTTGAACTCGCAGAAGCGATCAAGGGAGCACAGTCTGTCGAAGAGATTCGTGTCTTGACGACGGCCATTCTCGCCATCGCCGATCAGACGAACTTGCTCGCGTTGAACGCATCAATCGAAGCGGCACGAGCGGGCGAAGCCGGTCGCGGATTCGCGGTCGTCGCTTCTGAGATTCGCAAACTTGCAGAAAACTCACGTCAGACGGTGAACGAGATTCGTGACGTATCGAACACGGTCATCGATTCGGTCGAACGCCTCAACACGAGCTCGGCTGATATGTTGACGTTCTTGAATACGAAAGTCATGGCCGACTACGATCGTCTCGAAGAGTCCGCGACACAATATGAACAGGACGCAACGGTGTTCGGGGAGACAGCGAAGACGTTTGAAGGGAATGCGCTTCAACTCCGACATATGACGGACAATATTCTTGGTGTCATCCAAGAAGTGGCGACGACCGTGACAGAAGGTGCGGACGGAACGCAGTCGATTTCGGAGAAAGTTCAACTTTCCGTCGAACGCTTCAATGATGTCCAGACGAAGATGAGTGAAACGGAAAAACGCGCGACCGAACTATCGAATCGAGTCGCTCAATTCAAACTATAAACAGTGATTGGAACCAGGCATACGTCTGGTTCTTTTTTATGTTTATTTGAAAAAATCGAAAGATAGGTCAATGCGTTCATGAATTTCAAATTGTTGGTACAAATTAGGCTGTCATGTCCGATATAAAAAAGGCAGTACACAAACAAAGAGAGAAAAAGAGGTGGAAGAGGAGAAGACTCCTCGTAAGTCGTGAAAACAGTATTTAAGAAGTGGACGTTGTCCAAAAAAATTATGGGAAGTATCGGATTGCTCCTTATTTTGACGTTCGTCGGGATGGGATACAATCTATGGACGCTTGAACGCATGACGAGTCAGTATGAACAGATGATCTCAAACGATGTCATGAAAATGAAAGCAGCAGATGACTTGGCGCTCGGAATGGTTCGTCAAGCATATGGGGTCCGCGGGTATGTTTTGGTGCAGGATGATGAACGCAAACAACAAATCATCCAAGGCGGAGAAGAAAAGAAGGCAGCTATCGAATCATTGATTGGACTGGCTGACAATGAATCCGAACGAAACGAGTATGAAGCATTACTTGAATATGCGACGGGGTACGATGCGCTCGCGACACAGGCGATCACGGCCATCGATCAAAATGATCAAGAGGCGATCGACCGCTTGACGCTCCGTCTCATGCCAGACGTCACGAAGTCGATTTCGTCGACAGGGGAGGCGCTTCAAGCCGAGACCGAGAAGGACATGTTGGGGATGCAAACCGAACTTAAACAGGCGGGCGAGCGTGCATTCTTGTATTCAGTCGTCATCGCCATCGTGAGCGTTGTATTGATGCTCGGGGCAGGATATGCCATCAGTCGGATGGTGACGGCACCGTTACGCTTTTTAGCGAAAGAAGTGGACGTGGTCGCGGAAGGTGATTTGACACGCGCCGACCTTGAAGCACTCACGCAAGATGAAATCGGACAATTGATGACAGGCTTCAACCGGATGAAAGGGAACTTGCGCGAACTCATTGACCGCGTCACACAAAACGCACAAGAAATTACAGCTCAATCCGAAGAACTGTATGCGAGTACAGAAGAGATGGCGTCGCAAACTGAAGAGACGACACGTCTCATCGACCGCGTTGTGGAAGAGACGGTCGCACAAGCGAAAGAAGCGAGTGGCTCGGCCCGCGCCGTAGCAGCTGCCGACGAAGGAATCGGTCAAATCGCAGGCTCGATCGTCTCGATTGATGATGATGTGTCCCAAAGTTTGAAGCTCGCCGAAGAAGGTGGATCGACGATGACTCAGGCAAAAGACGAAGTACGTGCACTTGAGCGGGAGACACGTCTCACTGGTGAGTCGATTTCGGCCTTGAAACAACAGTCTGACGAGATCGCTCTCATCACAGAGGTCATCCAATCCATCACCGACCAGACGAACTTGTTAGCGTTGAACGCGGCGATCGAAGCCGCACGTGCCGGAGAGCAAGGAAAAGGCTTTGCCGTGGTCGCAGAAGAAGTGCGTAAACTCGCGGAGCAATCGAAGCAGTCGGCGACACAAATCGCCGGGCTCATCGAGTCAATTCAAGCCCAGTCGAATGCCGTTCTCGACCAACACGTCGTCAGTGCGAAACGAGTCGAGACGAATTCACAGTTACTCGAACAAGCGACGCGTGCGTTTGAACAGATTGTCCGTCAACTCGAGACGTCGGTCGATAACACGTCACACATCCGAATCGCGTCAAACGAGATTGCAGAGACGACGAAGCAAGTCGCCACATCTTCTCTTCAAATGTCACGAGACAGTGAAGAGATGGCTGTAACGATGAGGTCGGTCGGAGAGACGGCTGATTCACAACTCGCGATGATTCAAGAACTGAACGGCGTCGCCGAGTCGCTCGGGAATATGACGAGCGACTTACAGACGTTGGTTGGAAGATTCACTACTTAAGCAAATGGGGGTCACGGAAAACAAACCGGGACCCTTTTTGTGAACGTTATATGAAAACCCTTACATGTTTTATAGGGAATTTCTTCTTGTTGGTACAAGTTTGGTGTGTGCAACCGATATATCCATTGTATTAATCCTTTTATCTAACAGAATCGAGGTGAAATGAGGAGAAATCCTTGCTATGTTTATGAAAAAATTGAAGCAATTATCATTGACCAAAAAATTGTTTGGGGGCATCATTGCCATTCTTCTCGTCATCGCATGTGGGATGGGCTATGCCATCTTCAACATGGAACGTCTGACGAGTGAGTATGAACATGTGATCAAACAAGATGTGACGAAGATGTTGGCGGCAGACAAACTTTCTCGTGAAATGATGCGTCAAGCGTATGGGGCACGTGGCTATGTCATGTCACCTCAACCGGATCGACTAGACCAAATCGAACAGGGAAAAGTAGGCAAGAAGGAGGCCATCATTGAACTTCTTTCGCTTGCGGAAACGCAGGAAGAAATCGACGAAATGAATACGTTGTTGTCTTATGCGATTGGTTATGATGACTTGACCGTCCAACTCGTCGATGCCGTCGATGCAAACGAAACGGAGACGATTGAGCGTCTGATGATAAAGATCATGCCAGACATGACGGCTGCGATTACGACAAAAGGTGAATCGATTCAGGAGAAGGCGGAACAGACGATGCAACAGAGCCAACTTGAGCTTACCAAGCTAAGTGAGCGATCGAATTATTATATGATTGGGATCTCGCTGTTGACGTTCCTCTTAGCTCTCTTGGCTGGAGTCATCTTGCAGAGAATCGTCACACGTCCATTACGTGAATTATCATATGAGGTCGGTATTGTCGCAAACGGTGATTTAACACGCGAAAATTCGAAAGCGCTTTCGAATGATGAAATTGGCCAATTAATTACCGGTTTCAACCAGATGAAGTCGAATTTGCGTGAGTTGATTGATGAAGTGAGTCGGAATGCACAAGACATTACGGCTCAATCGGAAGAATTGTATGCAAGTACCGAAGAGATGTCTTCTCAAACAGAAGAAACGACGAGACGAATCGACCAAGTCGTTCAACAGACGATTCAACAAGCGCGACAGGCGACGCAAAGCGGACGTGAAGTGGCGGCGGCGAACCTTGGTGTGGAGCGGATTGCCACTTCGATTGGTACCATCAACGATGACGTGGAAAAGAGTCTCGAGCTGGCGGAACGAGGAGAACAGTCAATCCGACAAGCAAAAGACGAAGTACTCGCATTAGAAAAAGAGACCGTAGCGACGGGAGAATCCATCACCGTTTTAAAACAGCAATCGGACGAAATTGCCTTGATCACAGAAGTCATTCAATCGATCACGGACCAGACGAACTTGTTGGCATTGAATGCGGCCATCGAAGCGGCACGAGCGGGCGAGCATGGAAAGGGGTTTGCGGTGGTCGCGGAAGAGGTGCGTAAACTCGCCGAGCAATCGAAACAGTCCGCTATGAAAATCGCTGGGTTAATCGAATCGATTCAAGTGCAATCGAATGCTGTCTTAGACCGACATGCGTCAAGCGCGAAGCGGGTAGAAACAAACACGATTTTGTTAGAAGAAGCGACGTCATCCTTCCGACAAATTGTCACCCAACTCCAAACATCTGCGGAGAACGCAGCACACATCCGTGTCGCGTCAAATGAAATCACTGAGACGACGCGACAAGTTGCCACAACGACTGCATCGATGGCATCTGGAAGTGAACAGACGGCGAATACGATGCGTGAAGTCGGAGAGACGGCTGACGTACAACTCGCCATGATTCAAGAACTGAATGGCGTTGCGGAAACACTTGGCAGTATGACCGGTGATTTACAGACGTTGATTGGAAGATTCACAACATGATATGTGGGGAGCCCTGTCTCTTTGAAGTCAGGGCTTTTTCATTCACATTGAGACGATTCATGAAGAAGAAAGTAGGGAAATGAGAACAGGGTAAACGATAAAAAGGAGTGGATCACATGAAGTATACCGTCATTACAGGAGCTAGTTCGGGAATCGGTTATGAGACGGCGAAGCTACTCGCCGAAAAAGGAAAGTCACTCGTCCTCGTCGCGAGACGAAAGGATGAGCTCGAATCGTTACGTGACGAGATCAAATCAATCTCATCAGATAGTGATGTCATCATCAAATCGACGGACCTTTCGTACAGCGAGAACGTATACGGTCTGTATGAATCTCTCGCCGACCTCGATATCGAGACGTGGATCAACAATGCCGGGTTCGGTGATGCAGACCTCATCAAAGATGTCGATTTAGGCAAGATTGAGAATATGATTCGCCTGAATATTGAGGCGCTCACCGTACTATCAAGTCTATACGTCCGTGACTACCACGATGTCGAAGGGGCACAACTGTTGAACGTATCGTCCGTCGGGGGATATCGCATCGTGCCGAACTCGGTCACGTATTGTGCGACGAAGTTTTACGTGAGTGCCTATACGGAAGGTCTCGCACAGGAATTAATGAATAGCGGCGCGAAGCTTCGGGCGAAAGTGCTCGCACCGGCAGCGACCGAGACGAGCTTCGCCGACCGGGCACGAGATACGGAAGGATTCGATTATAGCGAGAACGTGGCGAAGTATCATACGGCACGCGAGATGGCTGAATTCTTATATGATTTGCTTGAAGGGGACGAAGTCGTCGGGATTGTCGACCCAGAGGACTATTCCTTCAGCCTACGCGGCCCGATTAAACCGTACGCGGGGTAACCTAAAAAATCACGCCTAGCTTAGGCGTGATTTTTTTTATGGCATCGGGACGGTGTAGCCACCGGTGAAGCGGTGCGTCAGGCGACGTGTCCAGTAACGCATCCGAAGACGCAGTACATAAAACTGTGACGTATTCGGGAGGATGACGTTATTGACGTAATCTGCGAACATGTGCCGGAACGCACGGTCTTCACTGCGATCGTAGGTCGCGCTCCACATTCCGTGATTTTCAACTTCGAGAAGCATCCAAATCATCTCTTCCGTGAGCGGGTCCTCATCTTCGAGTCCGGCTGAAAGGGAAGCGAATCGTTGACTGCAGACGGCAGCATATAAGGAATGGGCGTGTGGGTTGTGCGGATTGTGCGTTAAATAGCCACTTGCGGTCTTCATCAGTTCATCGACCATCTCGATCGGGATGTCATCGTATACTTGGAAAAACTCGAGAAGCATCGGTACGGTGTCCGGGCCGAGTCCGGCGAGACGGACATAATGCATGACGTGAAGGCCGGCCTCTCCGTAGAACTTCCGCTCGAAATAGTGGATGGCGATGGCACGGTGCATGAGCGGGACGTCGGGATAGCGTTCGACACCTCGCAGGAAGTGTTGCTCCGCCTCGAACGTGAAGCCCGTATCTTCGCTAACGATGCCGTTCAGCATATGCAGGATGAAATGGTCACCGAGCTCGCTTGCTCGATCGAGCCATTCCTTTGCTTGTGCGGTATTCCCTTCACGGATATATGGGTAGGCACGCATCGCTGGGAAGAATGGATCTTCTGGAAATGTGGTTTCGCCACGAGTTGCAAGCTCCGTGATTGCTTCTTTGTTATACTCGTCTGTCAATTCTCCGAGGAGCATCATTTCGAGGAACGTGCGTTGGAATTCTGGGGTGTGTAAATCGATGGTGTGTGTCATATAGACTCCTCCTCACGAGTATCGTTGTGGCTTCATTATACTTGTTCTTGAAACAAGGGAGTAGCATCTTTTGTAAAAACGGGAAATAGAAAGTGAGGCTTGAAAAGGAGGGGAGGACATGGCGACGTTCACGGGTTATATCGCAGAAGTGCTGGAAGGGAAAATTCGAGTCGCTCCATCACGAGAGGCAGAGCCGTTCGACGGCATCGTGTTTCATTTAGAGGAACAGTTTCCTGAAGAAACACCACTTCTTGTCGGTCAATATGTAAAAGTCGAGCACGATGAACAAATGACGCGTTCCTTGCCGCCGCAGACGACGGCGCATCGCATCGATGTGTTATGATGAGGACGAGGTGAACCTTATGGGACAACGTAACTTTTTATGGCTCGGGGCCGTGATTGGCTTCAGCGCACTCGTCGTCTGGTTACTGCAAGACGCACTTCCGTTTTGGGCGCTATCGATCCTTTTACTCGGACTCGGGGCAGTACTCGGTAATCTGCAACGACGATTCACGCAAGACAAATGACAAGCACACCATCACTCGGATGGTGTGCTTGTGTCGTTTTCTTCAACATTTTCTTCTTCCAACACTTCTTCCTCCGTGGCTGGGTCGTCCTCGACGATGGAGCCTTCTTCACCATCCGGCTCGAGCGTGGTCGGTTCTTCCGGCTCGGCTGGCTCTTCCGGTTCGACCGGCTCCTCAGGTTCAGTAGGAACTTCGGGTTCTGTCACCGGAGGGTCTTCTTCGATCGGCTCTTCCGTGTCCGGAGGATCAACCGGTTCTTCTGGCTCTGTAGGTGGTTCTGTCGGTTCTTCAGGTGTCACCTCAGGCGTAGCCGGTTCGGTCTCTTCTTCGACAACCTCTTCCTCGACGTTCTCCTCAGCCGGTACTTCCGGTTCAGTCGCTGGCGGTAGCTCAGGCTGTGTCTCTGGAACACTTGGAGCTTCCGGGATGACGACTGGTTCTTCTGTCAAATCTGGTCGAATCGGCTCGACGGGTGCGAGTTCGACTGGTGGCGGTGCGGGTGTGTCTGAATCAATCAATGTGCGTAAATCTCGTTCGAATAAAGCAGTCGGTAAGGCGATTCCTCGCAAGTGGATGGCGACGACCCGACCGGATGCGGAAAGAAGTGGACTACCATACGCATAACGAGGTAATTCAAAGTTTCGGATGTATCCGTTCTCAGCGAACGTGACCGTACCATTGATTCGTTCTTTCATTGTCAGTGTGAGTAATGTCTCATCTTCTGCGGCGATGGCTTGTGTCAACAAGAACGGCGTTTTGTCGGTTTCTTCAATGCGAATGACGGCAATGAGATTCGTACGACCGACGACTGTTCCAGAGACGGCTTGTCCGTCATGGTACATGATGATGTTCGTTAAGCCGGCTACGTTCGAGGCCGCGGTGACGACATCACGGGAACTGACCAAAAAGCCGGTTCCATAACTGACGGTAAAGAGGCTTTCTTGTAACGTATCGAAGTCAACGGTCGTCGCTTCGTCAGCAGAAACCGTATCCTCTCCAATCGGTAAGTCGACCTGGTCGGCGAGCGAGTCAGTCGAACGCAACATATCAGTGAAATAGGCGTTTCCAATGAAGGTGGCAAAAGCGATGAGTGCAATGGCGAGCGGGGTGACGAGTAACCAAATCGTGCGACGTGAGCGGCGGCCACACGTCGGACAGACCGTTTTCGATCGTGTCTTCTTTCCGCAGTGGGGACAAGTCACGGGGGCACCTTCTTTCTATCAAAATTAAGCGAGAGTACTCCCACTTCTAAACGAAGTGTAAGTGGGAGGTGAACCGCCCACTCTCCTTTCGGGTATACTACCTTCAAGGAGGTGAACATCATGCTGAAACACAAGGCTTACAAATTCAGAATCTACCCGACAAAAAAGCAGGAGATCCTGATTGCGAAGACGATCGGTTGTTCGCGTTTCGTCTTCAACCACTTCTTGGCGAAATGGGATGAAACCTATCAAGCGACTGGTAAAGGACTCTCCTACGAATCTTGTTCGAAAGAGATCCCTTTGCTGAAGCAGGAGTTCGACTGGTTAAAAGAGGTCGACAGCCATTCCCTTCAGACTAGCGTCAAGCATCTGGCCGACGCCTATGAACGCTTCTTCAAGAAACAGAACGAGCGCCCTCGCTTCAAGTCGAAGCGGAACCCTGTTCAATCATACAAGACGAATATCGAGAAGAATAATCAGATCCCCGAAATCTCGATCATCGGAAACAAACTCAAGCTCCCGAAGCTGAAGTGGGTTACTTTCGCCAACTCGAAGCAGGTCAAGGGGCGTATCTTGAACGCCACGATCCGACGTACAGCTTCAGGCAAATACTTCGTGTCCCTGCTCACAGAGCAGGAGATCGACGAACTGCCGAAGACCGGCTCATCCGTCGGCGTCGACGTCGGGCTGAAGAATTTCGCTATCCTGTCAAACGGAACCGTATACCAAAACGACCGTTATTTCCGTACGCTCGAGAAGAAGCTGGCGCGCGAGCAGCGGAAGTTATCCCGTCGTCAGCTCATCGCCTTGAACAGGAAGGTGAAACTGTCCGAGGCGAAAAACTACCAGAAGCAGAAGCGGAAGGTCGCCCGTATCCACGAGAAGATCGCCAACAAGCGGACAGACTTCCTGCACAAGGTATCGACCGAGATCGTCAAAAAACACGACGTCATCGGTATCGAGACCTTGCAGGTGAAGAACATGCAGAAGAACCGCAAATTGAGCAAGTCCATCTCCGAGGTGAGTTGGTCGGAGTTCTTCCGCATGCTTGAATACAAGGCCGACTGGTACGGGAAGACCGTCGTGAAGGTCGGGAAGACCTTCGCCTCGAGCCAGCTCTGTTCGGGTTGCGGCCATCGACACAACGACGTGAAGCATCTAAGCCTGCGTGAATGGACATGCCCGAATTGCGGGGTCCATCACGACCGCGATGTGAACGCAGGACTGAATCTCAAACAAGAAGCAGAACGTATCTTGGCTGCTTCAACCGTCGGGACGACGGGGTTAGCCTGATCAGGTTTCGACCGATAGGTCGGATAACTCAGGAATCCTCCACCTCTAAGCGAAGCGTAGGTGGAGGTAGTTCAAAAAGTTCGATGTTATGCTTATTCCTTCAATTGGATAGAGGTAAACAAATATTTTAGGAGGGTTCTACGATTGAACGTTCATGGTAAAATCGTCAAAAACGCAGGGGGAAATTCAATGAAGTTCATCATCTTATTTGGTCCGCAAGCCGTCGGCAAGATGACGGTCGGTCAGGCGCTCGCCGATAAAGCCGGACTGAAGTTATTCCACAACCATATGACGATCGATCTCGTCGGACCGTTCTTCAATTACGGCACGGCGGAAGGAAAACGGCTCGTCCAGCTGTTCCGTCAAGAACTGTTCGAATCGGTCGCGAAAAGTGATCTGCCTGGAATGATTTTCACGTTCGTCTGGGCGTTCGATATGCAGGAAGACTGGGACTATGTGAAGAACGTGACGGACTTGTTCGAATCACACGGGGCGGACATTTACTATGTCGAGCTCGAGGCGGAGATGGAGGAGCGGCTCGCGCGCAATACGACCGAGAATCGTCTTACGCATAAACCGTCGAAGCGAGACATCGCTTGGTCCGAGGCAGAACTGAAACAGACGGCGACGATGTATCGATTGAATTCACGTCCGGGGGAATTGGATGTCGAGCATTATCTCCGTATCGACAACACCCATTTAAGTCCGGAAGAGACGGCAGCACAGATTCAACAAGCATTTGACCTATAAAAAGCGGGTCCCCACTAAGGGAACCCGCTTTTGTCATGCCCACCAATCTGGGCGCTTATAGTCGACCAATACCTGTTTTTCGAGGAGGCGTGGTTCGAGGTAAGAAGTGACACTTGGAAGATGATCGTCGAGCTCGGCCGGGTGTACCATCACTTCGATGGAGTCTCCAGGTTCGATGGCATCAAGCGTCACATGGGAGACACCGTCCGCGTAAAATTGATCACTAAATCGTTCGGTCACCCACAAGTCTCGGCGCGACCCGAGCGTTGTTAAGGCCCGAAACGTCGTGTCATATTCTTCAGCGAGACGAATGATGACGTCATGTAAGACCGGCCAACCATGAACGTGGTGATGACTGTCGAGATGGTCGAGCGGGAGACCTGTCGCGAGGAACGCCTCAATCTGGGCTTTCCACTCGAGATAGACGAGCTCCGGATCAGGTGGTGTCTCAGTTAAGAAGCGGCTCGTGTAGCGGAACGTGCCGTCTTCTTTTGTAAGGGGCGCACTCGTGTCGGCGAGCGGTTTACCCCATGACAAGACGAGATGGACGCCGACGCGGAGCGATGGATATTGTTTTGCGAGTCGAACGGCTTCCTCGACGGCATGACCGTTCATGATCATCGTCGCCGAATTCACGATTCCATTCAGATGACTTTCCAAGGTGCCGGCGTTCACACCTGTCGTCAATCCGAAATCATCGGCGTTGATCAGGACAAACGTCTTAGGCATTGACGAGCCCGAGTGCCTGGTCGAGGACGAGGTCGCCTTTCATCATCCCGTACGCCATGTTGTCGATGACCGCGACCGGTACGTCGACGGACGATTTGATTTTCCCTTCGAGGTAACGGACTTGTGGTCCGATCAAGATGACATCGACGTTCGTCTGTTCTTTCAAACGAGACTCAGGGATTGCGTCAATCGATGCGTCGATTCCACGTGTCGCAGCTTCTTTTCGCATTTTTTCCACTAAAATTGATGTCGACATGCCTGCCGAGCAGACGAGTAAGATGTTCATGTTGTTTCCTCCAATCGATTCAAACGAGTAATCATGTCAATCATTTCGACGGCGAGTTCTTTCACGGTCATCGCTGTCATGAGGTGGTCTTGTGCGTGGACGAGGAGGACGCTCATATCGCTCGTCGTCCCCCGTGCCTCTTCTTGTAACAGTTCAGTCTGTAGTTTGTGTGCGTCTAGAAAAGCCGCATCGGCTTCTTTTAATTTGTCTGTCGCCGTGTCTGTTTCACCGCGTTTCGAAGCCGCGATGGCTTCAAATGCAGCAGAACGGGCATTCCCGGCATGTAGGATAATCATAAATGAGAGTTCTTGAATCGTTTCGGTTTTCACGAAATCTTTTCTCCTTCCTCGGTTGTAGCTTTGTTTTTGTTGATTTCGGCTGTCATCGCTTTCGCTCCTGCCATGACGAATGGGATGTACATGGCTGTTGCAATCGACAAGTTGACGATTTGAAGCAAGACACCACGGACGCTACCACCAGTAACGAGGTATCCGCTGATGATCGGTGGCGTCGTCCAAGGAACGATGGCGACCGTCTTCGGAACCATACCTGTCGAGAGGGCGACGTATGAGATGATTGTGAGTGTCACCGGTACTAAGATGAACGGTACGAGCATGATCGGGTTCAAGACGATTGGAAGACCGAAGATGACCGGTTCGTTGATGTTAAAGAGACTGGCTGGTGTCGAGAGTTTTGCCACTTGATGATACGGGTGATTCCGTTGTTTCCGGACGACGATGAAGATGGCGAGCAAGAGCGCGAATGTCGTACCCGATCCACCCATGAAGACGAATGCATCCAAGAACGGTTTTGTGACCGTATACGGCACATCAAACGCTGACGTTCCGGCTTGGAAAGCAGCCAAGTTTTGTTCGATGAGCGGGAGATAGACCGGTTCGATGACCGAGCCGATGATGTTCGTCCCGTGAAGTCCGAAGAACCAAAGGATGTGGTTCAAGAACGCGATGACAAGGGCAGCTGGGAGTGAGTCCCCGAAACCTTGGAGCGGTTGTTGAATCGCCTTGAAGATGACTTCAAAGACACTGAGTTCGACGACGAGCGTCATGAAAAGCTGGAAACCTGCGACGACTGTCAAGATGATCATCGATGGGATGAGCGCTTGGAACGATCGTGTAACCCCGCCCGGTACACCTTCTGGCATCTTGATTGTCAATTTCGTATTGATGAGATAGCGGAACATCTCTGTGACCGCAATCGACACGATGATGGCGACGAAGAGCCCTTGGGCACCGAGCCATGCGAAACTAAGACCCCAGTCAGCAGTGACCGGTACGAGCATGATGTATGAGGCGAGCGACAAGATCCCCGCCGCAAGTCCGTCAATCCCGTACGAACGGGCCAAGTTATAGCCGATTGAGAAAGCGATCAGCAGACCGAGTATGGCGAACGAAGCGTTCCAGATGCTTCCGCCGAGTCCTTGCCAATTTCCTTCGCCGAATAGACTGTTCATCGAGCCAACGAAATCGAGCGAGAGACTACCGATGTTGACAGCCGGGAAGTTGTTGATGAGGACGGCGAGCGACCCGACGATGATAAGTGGCATGACGGAAACGAACCCGTCACGGATGGCGACTAAGTGCCTTTGGGACCCGATACGTCCCGCGATTTCAATAAACTTGTTCATGAATAGACCTCCTTCTTAAATTGGGGTAGGTACGCCTCGTGCGCTGTGAACAGCTCTTTGAGAAGCGGGTCGATCCGTTTCTCGTCTTGGATGAGCGGGTTCATGAGGCAGGCAAGGTAGGCGTCCTCGTAAGAACCGGATACAGCCGCCTGGATGGCGAGCTGTTCAAACGTTTTTAAGTTCGTGATGAGTCCACGAATCGGGAGCGGTAATGCCCCGATTGAGATCGGACGAGGGCCAGACTTCGTGATGACGGCGTTCACTTCGATGACCGCGTCGTCTGGTAAGTCTCGAATCGTTCCGTTGTTGAGCGTGTTGACCGTCTGGATGTCGCCACGGTCGTTGTGAATCGAGTCCATCAAATTGCAGGCGGCGTCTGAATAGTAGGCGCCTCCACGTTTTTCAAGCTCTTCCGGTTTGACGGCGAGATCGACGTCTTTATATTTCTCGAACAATTGCGCCTCGACTTGTTGGACGACTTCGGCACGGGTGCCGTTTTGTTCGTACGCCTCGAGGTCTTTTTTCAACACGTCTTTCGTCTGGAAATAGTACTGGTGATACGGGTTTGGTAACATGCCGAGTGACGATAGGAACGATTCGCTCCATCCGAGACCGACGATGTTCGCTGGCGAGTAATCGTTCCCAGCGTTGAGCGAAGAAAGGACGTCACCTGTCCGATCCACGCCGTCGACCCAAACATGACGACCGAAGACGAAATGGTTCAATCCGATAAATTCAATCGCGACTCGTTCGACCGGCGTCTTGAGAATCTCTGCGACCGAGTTCCGCATGTTGAACGGGATGTTGCAGACACCGATGACCTTCTTATGAGATGAGTGCTTGAGTACGGCCTCGGTGACGATGCCCGCCGGATTGGTGAAGTTGACAAGCCAGGCGTCCGGACAAATCTCGGCGACTTCATTGGCCAAGTCGATTAAAACGGGGATCGTGCGGAACGCTTTGAATAATCCACCTGCGCCGTTCGTCTCTTGTCCGATGAAGCCATGCTTGAGCGGGATGCGTTCATCGAGAGCCCGTGCCTTGAGTCCACCGACCCGAATCTGTGTCGAAACAAAATCTGCGCCGACGAGTGCGGCTCTTCGGTCGAGCGTCCAACTGAGTGTGATCTCGGCGTTGGCCTTCTCGATCATCCGCTGAGCGAGACGACCGACAATCTCTAGTTTCTCCCTCCCTTCTTCGATATCGACGAGCACGATCTCCCGAACGGGGAACGATGCTTGCCGATCAATCAATCCTTCGATGATTTCCGGGGTGTAACTAGACCCACCGCCGATGATGACGACCTTGACTGCCATGGTGTCAACTCCTCCTTTTGAAAGCGATTTCTTTTTGTCGTAACAAATATAACAAATAGTACAACTTTCAGCAATATAAAAAATACAAATAATACAATTAGTTTTTTGTATTTGCAATTGTATGATTGCTGTATCACAATAAAGGAACCAACCTAACGTAAAGGAGATGGAGGTATGTCGCAATCGACGCTCCAAACCGCAATCAAGGATGAATTGTTGTCCCGCATCAAAAGTGGGCATTATAAAGAAGGGGAGAAATTTCCGACCGAGTACGCGCTTTGCGAGGAGTTCGATGTGAGCCGAACGACGGTGCGTGGCGCCCTCAATCAGTTGACGACGGAAGGATATTTAGTCCGTCAGCAAGGCCGTGGCACGTTCGTTGCCGGAAAGAAAGTCCAGCAGACGTTGTCGTATACACCGAACAACTATGCGGCCCAGCTTGCTGTACAAGGGAAGCGAGGCCAAGTGGCGCTCATCGACATCTCTGTCATCTCGGCATCCGGCCAAATCGCCTCGGTGTTCGAAGCAGAGGACAATGCGCCGATTCAAAAGATTGAGCGGATTCGTCATGCGGACGGGGAGCCGACACAGTACGAGGTCTCGTTCATTCCGTGGAAGATTGCACCGGGGATCACGAAAGAACAGGCGGAGCATTCACTTTTCCGAACACTGGCTGAAGTCCATGATGTCCATGTCGCGAAGACGACGGAGGCATTGGAGATTGCCCTTGCTGACGAGAAGGTGAGTACGCTCCTCAACTGCCCACTCGGGTCACCATGTTTCCATATCGAGACGGTGACAGAAGATGAGTCGGGACGAGCGATTGAATATTCACGCTCGTACTTCCGTGGGGACAAGACGAGCTTCGTCATCGAACGGAATTATAATTAACAAAAGCGCTCAATCGTTTCGTATGGAAACGGTCGGGCGCTTTTTTGAGTTATCATTGTTTGATCCATTTCGCAGATCTCCCAAGTCCGGAAGCGGCGATGACACCTTCGTCTCTTAATTCACGAAGGACGCGGTTGATGGTTGCTTCGCTGATGTCGGGGCATGCATTTCGAACATCGGTCTTTGTGAAAGGGCTAATTCTACCTTCTACAAATCGTCTGATACGAACAGTTTTATTTTGGCTTCCCGTCGTCACCAAACCGACACGGCTTTCAAGCTCTTTGTATGCTGCCAAAATGACACTCAATAAATAGTTGATCCAATGAAATGGATTTTGCCGATTATCGTGCCAATGGATGGATGATAATCGAAGCGATTCATAATAGTCTTCTTTCCTCTCCTCAATAATTTTTTCAAGACTGATATATCGCCCAACTTCAAATCCAGATTGATAGAGCATCAACAATGTTAATAAGCGAGCCATTCGTCCGTTCCCGTCATTGAATGGATGAATTGAAAGAAAATCAAGGACAAAATAACTTGTTAAAATCAGAGGATCTACATCTTCTTGTTGACGTCTTTCTTTGAGGCTGTCACACAAAGCTTGTACAGCAGCAGGGGTTTCAAATGCGGATACGGGAATGAAGCGTGTTCGACGAGTCCCATCTGGAAACGTTTCGCTAATTTCGTTATCAACGTTTTTCCACTTACCTCCTTCTACCGGTACAAATTTGTACAATTCTTTATGAAGTTGTAACAGGATGTTTGGATTGATTGGGATATCTGGCGCTGAGGCATGAATCAAATCCAATACGTCACGATAACCTGCAATTTCGGCCTCAGAACGATCGGCAGGATCTGCCGTTTTCGACATGATGGTGTGTAAGCGACTTTCTGTGACAACGATTCCCTCGATTGCATTTGACGCTTTGGTTGATTGAATGACTGCAACGTCACGTAATGTATTGAGGATTTGTGGAGCTTGTTGCTTATATAAATCTTGCTTTCCTTTATATTCATTTATACGACCGATTAAACGGACCGTGTCCATCGGTAAAGGGAGGTTGGACAAGTAATGATAATTATAACTTCTCATCTAATCATTCCTTAAACATAGTCAAAAATAATAAACATAGTCATTTTTTGAACTTTTGACTATGTTTATTCAAATTATATAGCATTTAAACTACATAATAAATGCTAAACATGTTCATTTAAAGCTAAAATGAACATGTTTAGCGAAAGATGAACTAGTTTCTTGAATCATGCATTTTCTCATCATGAAATCACTTTAGATTCCTTTTTGAGATTCATCGCACGTTGAAACCGATTGTACACTGCATTCTTGAACACCTCATCCTCTCTTTTTTGTACACTAGAAGCAGGAGGCGAGAGAAGCATGTCAATCATTGAATTCAAAGATGTGAGTCATCAAGACATCCTGCACCATGTGTCCGGGACGTTTCGGGAAGGGCGAATCACGACGTTCGTCGGACCGAGCGGCGCCGGCAAGACGACGTGTCTGAAGCATATCAACGGATTGCTTTCACCAGACACGGGAACGATTTTATTCAAAGGGGAAGATATCGCGGAGATGGATATCCTCGAGCTTCGAAAGAAAATCGGGATGGCATTTCAAAGCGCCCCAATGATTCAAGGAACGGTGTACGACAACTTGAATCTCCCGAAAGCCATCTTCGACGAGACACTCGACCGCGACAGGGCTACCGAGTTGCTCCATCGCGTCGATTTGAGTGAGGCGCACCTCGACCAACCCGTCAAATCATTATCGGGCGGGGAACGAAGTCGGGTCGCCATCGCTCGGACGCTCGTCAATAAACCGGACGTGCTCTTGCTTGATGAGATCACGGCAAGCCTTGATTACCGGACAGTGAAAGAAATCGAGCGACTCATCCGAAAACTGCAACAATCGTATGGCGTGACCGTCATCTGGATCACCCATGACTTAGATCAGGCGCGGCGGGTGAGTGACGACATGTGGTTCTTGAAAGACGGGGAACTGCTTGCGTATGGGGACGCATCGTTCATCGATGAATCGGACGATCCTGTCATCCAACAATTCGTCAGGGGGGAAGATTGATGTCATACATTGAACTTGCAACGGCGCTCATCTTCGTCGTTATCCCGCTCGCCTTGACGCTCGTCCTACGACTCGGGCTCGAGCGAGATATTATCATCGCGACCGTCCGTTCCATCATTCAACTGTTGATTATCGGCTATATCTTGACGTTCGTCTTTGAGAGCGACAGTCCGATCTTCATGCTGTTGATGATTTTACTCATGATTGTCGCGGCAACGCAGAACATTCGACGGAAAGGGGACGGGATTCCGGGCATCATGTGGATTATCGTCTTGACGCTCGTGACGATCGAAGCGCTGACGATGGGTCTCATGCTCGGACTCGGCATCATCCCGTTTGAACCGGAAAAGGTCATTCCAATCAGCGGGATGGTCATCGGGAACAGCATGGTGTTGTCGCTCCTCTTCCTGAATAAGTTCAAAGACGAGGTCGAACGGAGTGACGATGTCATCGAACTCATCCTCTCACTTGGAGGGACACCGAAAGTGGCCATCGACCGTAGCTTGAAGAACGCGATTCGCACGAGCATGATCCCGACCGTCGAAGCGCAAAAGACGATGGGGCTCGTCCAGCTACCGGGAATGATGAGCGGTCTCATCATCGGTGGGGCTGATCCGATGGAAGCGGTGCTGTACCAACTCTTGATTCTGTTCTTGATTTTGACGACTGCTTCCATCTCGGCGACACTCGTCGGTTACTTGGCGTATCCGCGTCTGTTTAACGAGAAGATGCAGTATATCGGATTGACCTATCGGAAGGGGAAATGAAGCATGATCACAGGGATTCATCATGTACAGCTCACGATTCCAACTGGAGCGGAACGAGAGGCGAAAGCGTTTTATTGTGACTTTCTCGGTCTACGTGAAATCGAGAAGCCAGAGTCGTTGAAAGGACGTGGCGGGTTTTGGCTTCAAGTCGGCGACCGTTCCGTCCATGTTGGTACTGAGGACGGCGTCGAACGACAGAAGACGAAAGCGCATATCGCGTATGCTGTGACGGATTTAGGTCATTGGAAGGCGGTCCTCACAGAAAACGAGATTGTATACTCCGAAGGCATCCCGATCCCAGGGTTCGACCGATTCGAGTTTCGGGATCCGTTCGGCAATCGGGTCGAAATGATTCAAGCACTTTGACGAAAGGGAGTATCCTGCGCGGATACTCCCTTTGTCGTTCTTCAAGAAATACAGAATAGCTGCGTCAATTGTCTCCATTGGTCGGGATAGGCGTTACTACCGACATGTTCATGAATAAGTTTACCGTTAGCGTATACGCTGAGGTTCCATTGTGTACCATCTACAGTGATGATGCCCTCGGCTTCTTCGAACACGGCTGGCCAGCGATGCGTTCCGAGTGATTCAAACTTCATACGAATTTGTTCTGCTTCTTCGCCTTCGAATTCCTCGGATATTGAAAGGGCGGATTGATCGACGTGACGAAGGACGGTACCATTTTCAAAAAAGGTCAAGGTACTCACATCAAACACACCAAAGCCACCGACACGAAAAACGACCTCAATGGACGATTGTTTCGGACGCTTCAATCGACCGGTGAAGCGAAGTAGTCGACTTGGAAACGGGTGGCGGACGAATGGTGGAGGAATGTCAAAAAGATCGCGCAGTGTTTTGTGATTCATGAACATTCAACCTTTCTCGCATATAAGTTGTCCTGAGTATAGCGGAGTTCATATGGATGAGTAGGTAAAATAACGTTCAAGGTACGAAAAAAAGCACCTCTCAACGAGATGCTTTGCAGTTAGTATACTTCGTACGTTTGTCCCGTCTGCGCGCCTTCAACGCTCTTCACATAGGCGAGGGCGACCCGTTCACCTGGTACTGCCGCGTAACCACGGAAATAAGGACCATACGAATCGAGTGCTTCGATGAGGACGTTCGGGCTGACGTTGTTGATGCGAATGCCCCGTGGCATCTCAATCGCCGCACCGGACACGAATCCTTTGATGGCCCCGTTCGCGAGTGCAGCCGATGCGCCTTCTTTGATCGGGTCGTCCATCAAGATTCCGCTCGTCAGTGTAAAGCTACCACCATCGTTCACATAATCGAGCCCGAGAAGGACGAGGTTGACCTGTCCTTTAACTAAATCAGGCGAGAATTCTCCCTCCTCTAAGCGTCTCGGAGCGAAGCCCGGCGTAGGTGGGGGATGAATCGCCCGGTCCAAAACTCTTCTCTCCCTGTGACAGATATAACGAACAAAAGTTCGTGATTCCGTCAGATTCGTCCTCCCCCTCCACGGGTATCGGACGAGGAGGACACATCACGATCTTCTGGAGGGAGAAGGGACGGACATGCTGAAAGGCTATAAATACAGGCTCCACCCGACGCCGGCACAGGCCGAGTTCCTGGTCCGGACGATCGGCTGCGCCCGGTTCATCTACAACAAGCTGCTCGAGGACCGCATCGCCATCCGCGAGGAGGCGAAAGCAGGAAGCGGAACGAGACGGAAACCGGCGACACCCGCCTCCTACAAGCCCCTCTTCCCGTTCCTCGCCGAGGCGGACAGCCTCGCGCTCGCGAACGCGAAACTGAACCTCGACACCGCGTTCGCGAAGTTCTTCGCCGGGACGGGCGGTTTCCCGACCTTCAAATCGAGACGGCGGTCGCGCGCCTCCTACACGACGAACAACCAGCACGGCACGATTCGCATCGAGAACGGCAAGGTGAGACTTCCTAAAATCGGGTTCGTGCGGTTCACACAACATCGTCCGTTCGAGGGCGTCATCCGGTCGGCGACGGTCTCGATGACCAAGACGGGCAAGTTCTTCATCTCCCTCCTTGTCAAACAGGACGATGAACCATGGATTCCAGCCGAGAACAAGGTCGGGATTGATCTCGGTTTGGAACATTTCGCCGTCATGACGAACGATGCGATGGTCTCGGAGAAGGTCGACAACCCCCGACTCCTCCGGAAGTCCGAAGCGAAGGTCAAGAAGGCGCAGCGCGCTTTGTCACGCAAGAAGATCGGAAGCAAGAATCGTGAAAAAGCCAAGTTACTTTTGGCCAAGAAACACGAAAAGATCGCCAACCAACGCAAGGACTTCCTTCACAAACTGTCGAGACGGATCGTTGACGAGAACCAAGTCATCGTCGTGGAGACATTGAAGTCGAAGGACATGATGCAAAACCACAAGGTCGCCAAATCGATTGCAGATGTCAGTTGGTACGAGTTCGTCCGTCAACTCGAGTACAAATCAAACTTCTACGGACGGACGCTCATCAAGGCGGATCAATGGTTCGCATCGACTCAAATCTGTTCCACTTGCGGCGTAAAAGGCGAGAAGAAGGCGATGGATGTCCGTGAATGGACGTGCACTCATTGCGGTGTTCATCATGACCGTGACATCAACGCGAGCATCAACCTGTTGATGTTGGCCGACTGACAATCCTTCAGGGCAGGGACTGCCCGACGAGCTTGGTCCATAACCGTGGCTGGTGAGAGCACGGTCTTCCCAAGAAGCTTCCACTTCAATTTGCGAAGCAAATAAGTGGCGAGTAGTTCACTCTTGCTGTCGATACTCTTCTGATTATCCGCTGGTGTCATCTCGGAAAGTGGACCGAAATGCGTGCTGCCCGCCGTGCTGATGACCGCGTCGACGCGCCCGACCGTCTCATACATCTGGCGGATGCTGTCTTCTGAGGTGAGGTCGACTTGCACGTCCGCTCCGTTACGCCCAGCTCGGATGATTGTATGTGTTTTCTCCAATTCGTTTGCGACGGCCTGACCGACCGTACCGCTTGCCCCTACGAGTAAAATATTCATGTGAAAACTGCCCCTTTCGTCACGCTTAGATTCCTTTTCAGAGTAGCGGAAGGCGAGGACGTTCGGCAATCAAGTTGCTTCTGATGGGACAACCGTTCCTTGATGGAAACGCATCTTCCAACGACCGTCCACGAGTACCCAAATCGAGCTGCGACGTGTCACACGATTTAGTTTCGGTTGAACGAGACGATACGTCACCAAAACGTGTCCTTCCGTTAACGGATGCATAGTGAATTCGGATAACACCGCCTCAATCGGATCGATTTGGAGTGTCGTTTGATCCCAGTCTTGATACAGGATTCGTCCCGAGCTGCCGATTTCAAAAAAAATAGTCGGTCAACAGTTCACGTAAGCGGTCCGTCGACTGTCTGACTTCCGTCGTCAGTAACGCTTCTTCAAGCGTTTGAAGATGATACGCCAACTTGTTCATGTGACAACCTCTTTTCGTTGTTGATTCATCACGATGACCCCGAGGACAATCAATAACAGACCAATCCCGTTCAATGCGGAGAGGACTTCTCCATATACGAACACGCCGATTAGACCCGTCGCCACCGTACCGAGTCCGGCCCAGATGCTATAGGCGATACTGAGCGGGATTGTCTTCAAGACGATGCCCATGAGGGTGAATGAGGCGGCGAAACTAACTAAAAGAATGACGCTCGGCACAAAGTTCGTGAATCCGTCCGATAGCTTCAACATCGACGTCCCAAGTACCTCGAATGCGATGGAAAATAACAGAAAAAAATAAGCTTTCATCTTGAATCACCTCACAATTTCATAAAGACGAGCCCGATGATCACGAGCGCAATTCCGGTAACTTTTTGACGACTCACTTTTTCGTGGAAGACGACAAAGCCGATCACAGCCGTGAGCGCCGTCCCGACACCGCTCCAAAACGCATAGGCGAAGCTAAGCGGGATGGTGAAGAGCGCCAGTGATAACAAATAAAATGCCGTCCCGTAGCCGACGGCGACCCCGAGAATCGGAAGTCGATTCGTCGAGGTGGCGTTCACTTTCAACATGCTCGATCCGAATAGTTCAGAAACGATTGCCCCAATCAAATAGATGAACCCCATGTCAGCCACCTCCTTTAAGTAACTCATCACACGCCTCTCGGATGAGTGTCGCCGCACGATCCTTGAACGATTCGCTATATCCATACAAAACGGCGAACCAAAAACCGTCACAGAGGAGACGGAGTTTTAAAATCGCATCTTGGTCGGGACCGTCGGCTGCGAACCGTTCGTTCCACCCGGTCGAGACGTTACTCCAAATCGACTCGCTCGCAGCATCTTCCTGTGAGGAGATGAAGACGGCGATGAGATCCGTATCACCATGATCGACATCATCTAATGTCGCCAGTGCATAGGCGCGAGTGAACGGATACGGACCATCCGACAAATGGTCGGTGATTCGTGTTTCGAACGTCTCAATCGCGAGTTCGTTCATCTGACGCAATAAGTTGGCCTTGCTATCAAAATGATAAAGGACACCTGCTTTCGTGATTCCTGCTTTCGTCGCCAATCGTTCGAGTGACAATTGACTGATGCCGTCCTCTCGAATCATCTGGGCGGCCGTCTGCAACAACAATTGTTTTTTACTCATCGATTTACACCCCACTTTAACTTTACTGACCGTTTAGTAAAGTCATCCTACCAAATAATGATTCAGGTTGTCTAGCGAAATGACTGATGGAATAATGTGGGAAAGGGGGTGTCGGTATGGGCTCACATTTGATGCATCTCGTTATCGCAAACGAGATGATAAACGAGTTACGAGAACTCGATGAAGTTGCATTCACACTCGGAAGTCTTGCGCCGGACGCGACGACCGAAAAAGGAGATTCGCATTACTATGCGGGAAGACACGACGATTTATCACGTCGTCTCGATTTCGAACAGTACTGGCTTGATAGCAAGGAGGAAGACTTCTCGTATCGACTCGGCTATTACGCGCACCTCGTCGCGGATGAGATCTGGTTGCAGGGGTTCTATAAAGGGTGGTTGAAAGAGCTCATCACTCAGGACCCCTCAAAACAGGCGGCCTATTATGCGGACTTTGATGCGTACAATGCTCGGCTGTCGGAACGCCTCGGGACGTTCGATTTTGAACGCTTGAAAGGAAATCCAGAGCTCGTTGAACTGGTCGAGAAAGTCGAGCGGGACGCGGCGATGACGGAGGAGGGCACATACACGATGTTCCTCCCGCATCAATTGGATGGCTATGTCGATACGTGTGTTCGGCGCTGCCTGGAGATGATCAAACGGAAGCGGGCGATGCTCGTATGAAGAGGCGCTACGCACCACTATACGCAACGCTCGGACTCTTTATCGTGACGGTGATCACCTTCTTCACCTTGAACGGTCGAGTGTTTCCGAACCTTGAGTTGATGACGGTCATCTGGGTATATCTCACGATTGACATTGCCTTGTTCGCCACGTTGATTTGGGGTCTGTTCACGAAAGATCGAATCATTAAAATCTACACGTTGCTTGCGACAATCGGGTTGATGATTCCATTGTCGATTTGGACTTTCTTGTTGCTGTTGGCGAACGGGATTTCGGAGGCATGAGTTGCATGACTGAAACCGAGAAAAAATTACCTTTTGTGGCTCAAGCAGTCCCATTTTTGATTGGTTGTCTGATTTTTGGACCAATTGGATTGGTGATTCTGCTGTTCATGTGGAGACGCTTGGAACGAGATGAACGAATCATCTATTTGATTGCTGCGCTCTTCTTCACGTTACTCGACGTTCTCGACTATTCTACAGATGGCCTACTTTATTATTTGATTTAAGAAAGCGGAAATTTCCACTTTCTTTTTTTTGTGCTCTTTATAGAAAGAAAATTTTACCTATCCGAATCTTGACAATTTGGCATTGCGTATCCTTTTTTTGTTTGATATGCTACTTGATGAAAACGACAATGATAATCATTATCACTGATAACGAGAAAGAAAAGAGACATACATAACCAACATAACTCGTTTTTGGTGGGAGAATCATTGAAACTTACATACAGAGGAGATGGATGAAGTGGGGAAATTTAAACTTTCACTCATGTTGACGTTACTCGTCTTCGTACTCGCCGCATGTGGCGGAACGAGTGAGACGAAGCAAGAAGAGAACGTCGACGGTGCAACAAAAACAGAGACAGTCGAGATTACAGACGCGCACGGCACAATCGAGGTACCGGTCAATCCGGAGAAAGTCGTTGCCCTTGATAACCGTACGTTCGAAACATTGGCAGCGTGGGATATTGACTTGGTGGCGGCACCAATCGGACTCCTTCCAGCGGAGTCACCATACGCATCAGACAAAGACATCGCAGACGTCGGTATGCACTTTGAACCGAACTTAGAGGCGATTGCGGGAGTGGACCCGGACGTCGTCATCGTCGGTCAACGTTTCGCGGATTACTATGAAGACATCAAAAAGTTGGTACCAGAAGCAGCGGTCATCGACTTGAACATCGAGATTCCAGAAGATGCAGGGACACCGGGTGAGATCTTGGTTAAAGGATTAAAAGATACGACACTTACGCTCGGTCAAATCTTTGACAAGAACGAAGATGCAGCACAAATCGTCGCTGACCTCGACAAATCAATCGAAGACGCGAAAGCAGCATATAACGGAGAAGACACAATCATGTCCGTCATCGTGTCGGGCGGCGACATCGGATTCTCAGCACCGGTGACGGGACGCGTGTTCGGACCGATGTACGATATCTTTGGTTGGGTACCGGCACTCGAAGTCGAGAAGACGACGGGGGATCACGAAGGTGATGAAGTGTCGGTGGAAGCCATCGCGGAAAGTAACCCGGACTGGTTGTTCGTCCTAGACCGTGATGCACCACTTGGTGACGCAGAAGGAGCGGTACCGGCTGAAGATGTCATCGACAACGCACCTGCACTTCAAAAGACGACGGCTGTAACAGAAGACCAAATCGTTTACGCGCCGAAAGACACGTACTTGAACGAATCGATTCAAACGTATTCGGAATTCTTCAACAGTGTCGCAGAAGCACTCACGAAGTAAGGGTTCGTTATGCAAAAACCGTTGACAGCCAGGGTTGAGACGATGTCTCAGCCCTCCTTTTCTAAATTGTGGACGAAGTCGTTCGTATTCACCGCTATCATCGTCCTCGGTTTGGCGGTGCTGTCGCTCTTCACAGGAGTATATGACTTATCACGGACAGACGGCTTCGATATGTTTTGGATCACCCGCGTCCCTCGTACGGTCGCGCTCATGCTGACGGGAGCTGCGATGGCGATGGCGGGGCTCGTCATGCAGCTCATCACGCAAAACCGACTCGTCGAACCGACGACGACGGGGACGCTTGAATGGGCAGGGCTGGGCTTGCTTACCGTGTACTTGCTCGTTCCGGCACCGAGTCTCATGATGCGGATGACCGGGGCAATCGTCTTCTCGTTCATCGGAACGATGGTGTTCTTCTGGTTCTTACGTTCGGTCAAACTCCGCTCGTCGCTCATCGTCCCGATTATCGGACTCATGCTAGGGGCGGTCATCTCAGCTATCTCGACGTTCCTTGGCTTGTTCTTCCGCGCAAGTCAGGCGATCGAAGGATGGTTCGTCGGCTCATTCGCCTCGGTACAAATCGGACGTTATGAATATTTATGGGTCATTATCGTCGTGACGGTGCTCATTTTTCTATTGGCGAACCGCTTGACGCTCGCCGGGCTCGGGGAAGACATCGCGACGAGTCTCGGTGTGAACTACAACCAATTGATGATGGTCGCGACCGGGCTCATTGCCTTGTCGGTCGGGGTCGTGGCGACGGTCATCGGGAATTTACCGTTCCTCGGCCTCATCGTCCCGAACCTCGTCTCGATGTTTCGAGGGGATGATCTACGCAGCAACTTGCCGTGGGTCTGTCTTGTCGGGATGGGCGCAATTCTCGTCAGTGACTTAATCTCAAGGACGATCATCATGCCGTTCGAACTCCCCGTCTCGCTTATTCTTGGAACGGTCGGTGCGTTCGTCTTCATTATGATTCTATTGCGGCAACGCAAAAAAGGAGGGGTTCGATGAGTACGGTCATTGAACGAGATGGCGTTGAAGTGAAAGTTGGGGCATTGACAGAAGAACGTCATGCTTCGGCGTTTCAATCAAAACGAGCAGCACGGCGCTACTGGTTCTTTTTAAGTGCCTTTATTCTCGGAGGACTGTTGTGTGCGCTCGGCCTTCTCCTTTACAACAATCCGGTTCCGATGGACTCGCCGTCATTCGTGCCGGTCGTCGAACGGCGAATCGTCGCTATCGTGACGATGCTCATCGCGGCACTGTGCCAAAGTCTTGCAACGGTCGCGTTTCATTCCGTGACGAACAACCGAATTATCACACCATCGCTTCTCGGATTCGATGCGCTCTACTCGACGATCCAGACGAGCATGGTGTTCTTCTTCGGGGCAGGGGCCCTTATTGGATTTTCGGGAACAGGCGCCTTTTTGACGCAAGTCGGGCTCATGGTGACTTTGAGTCTTCTCTTATACGGATGGCTCTTATCGGGGAAGTACGCCAATCTTCAGCTCATGTTGCTCGTTGGGATTATCATCGGGACGGGACTGAACTCGGTGTCGTCGTTCATGCGCCGCATGCTCGCACCGTCCGAATTCGATATCTTGCAGGCACGACTGTTCGGATCGGTGACGAATGCCGACGTGGCCTATTTTCCAATCGTCATTCCGATTGTCGTCATCGCCGGGACACTGTTGTTCTTGTTTTCGAACCGACTCAATATCGTGGCGCTCGGTAAGGATGTCGCGACGACATTCGGCGTGAATCATCGGAGAAGCGTCATCTATACGCTCGTCCTGATTTCACTCCTCATGTCGGTGTCGACGGCACTCATCGGCCCGCTCACGTTCTTCGGATTTTTAGTGGCGACGCTCAGCTACCAGGTCGCGTCGACGTATGATCATAAATACGTCTTCCCGATGGCGTTCGCCCTAGGATTCTTCGTCCTGACGAGCGCGTATTTCTTTATGTATCACATATTCCAGACGCCAAGTGTCGTCTCCGTCATCATCGAGTTGTTCGGCGGACTCATCTTCTTGGCTGTCATTCTAAGGAAGAGGTCGCTATGATTCAAATCGAACAAGTCAAAAAAACGTATACAGACGATGTCCACATCGGACCGCTCACGCTCGACATCCCGAAAGCCGGGTTCACCTCATTAATTGGACCGAACGGGGCAGGAAAGTCGACGACGCTCATGATGATCGGACGGTTACTCAACTTAGACGAGGGACAGATTCAAGTTGCTGGGATGGATGTATCAAGCACGAAGTCAAAAGACTTGGCGAAAATCATCACGATTCTTCGTCAAGAGAACCATTTCGTGACGCGGCTCACGGTCCGACAACTCGCCGGATTCGGTCGATTCCCGTATTCAAAAGGGAGATTGACGAAAGAGGACGAGGCCATCATCTCGAAATATATCGACTTCCTCGACTTAACCGCGCTCGAGAATCGTTACCTCGACGAACTGTCAGGTGGGCAGCGTCAACGCGCCTATGTGGCGATGGTACTCTGTCAGGAAACAGAATACGTCCTCCTCGATGAGCCGCTCAATAACTTGGATATCGCTCGTTCGGTACAGATGATGGAATATTTGCGCCACGTCGCCGACGAGTTTGGTCGGACGATTGTCACGGTACTTCACGACATCAACTTCGCGGCGAAATATTCGGATCGCATCTGTGCGATGAAGGACGGGCAAATCGCTGCATTCGGGACGGTCGAGGAAATCATGGACGCAAAGATTTTATCGGATATTTTTGAGACGAAACTCGAAATCATCGAAGGGCCGTACGGGCCGATTGCGGTGTATTAACGAAAGGGAGAATTCACATGAAAATTGATTGGACACCCATCACAAAAGTCGTAAACGAAGCACCTGATACATACACGTTCCATCTCGCGTTACCTCCTGAGTTCACGTGGCAAGAAGGGGCGCATACGCATCTCGCGCTCGAAGGATTCAACGCCGGGGACAAGCCGAACCGAAGTCTCGTCCGCCATATGTCGATTTCGACGTTGCCGCACGAAGGGGCAATCGGCATCACGACCCGCATCAAGTCCGAATGTTCGACGTTCAAATCCATCCTTCGCGACATGGTGCCGGGAGACAAGGTCGCCTTGTTCAAGACACACTCGAACGTCCCGCTCGAGCGGAGCGGGAAGAACGTCTATCTGTTATCGGCGGGTGTCGGACTCGCGACATTCCGTCCAATCGTCCTCGACTATTTGGCGAACGGGGAAGGCGTCCCGCATCTCCATTCGTTGAACGTCGATTCGTCGAAAGCGTATCTATTCGCTGACGTCTTCGAATCGAACGAGACCTTCACGTCCGAGTTCGTCCCGAGTCGGAAAGATTACTATGAACGAGTTGAAGCGTTGGCTGCCGATCAAGATGGATTGTTCTATGTCGTCGGCAGTGACGAACTGTTACGCGAGACGATTCACGTGCTCCAGACGAACGGAGTAGCCTGTGACAACATCAAAATCGACAAACATGATTTTCAGCGTGAAGACTTTTTAAAATAATGTTCGAACCGAGGAGTCTGCCCTCGGTTTTTTTTACGTCTACCTTTATACTTTAATCAAGTGATTATAAAGGAGGACTTAAGGTGGAAGAAATATATATAGTGCTTGCTGTCCTGTTTATAACTGTTGTTGGACTTATCTGGATGAATAAACGTAAGTATTCCGAAGTAAATGTAGCAACTTCACTTTTGGAAGTGGAGCAAAATGAAGACGATCAGATGATGCATTTAGTACAAGATGAAAATTCTGCCTATGTAATGCCGGTTGATATTAAGAATATTGAAGCGTTAGAACCGGTTGAATTAGGTTCAGATTGGACAAACTCATTAAGAGGAATCATCAAGTCGGCCGGAGTGTCAGCTGCAGTTCAAATGATTAATCGAAAACAAGCATTTGAATTAGTATTTTCACCGGAAACCGAGGCTGCTATAAAAAAGGGTGTATATGAGATCAGTAAATCTAAAGACGAGGGATTATATCGTGCTTTTGTGAAAAATGGAAGAGTAATTAAGGAACATGCAAATCTTAAGAAAATTAACCCTTTGCAAATGCGAATGTTATTACTCAGTGTAGCAACGACTGTAGTTGCACAAGAGCACCTAAAAGAAATCAAAAAATCGTTAGACAAAATCCAAATAACATTAGATAATCTTGTCGCTATGAAGTTGAATGATTACCATGGACAAGTGAAGAGCTCATTTAATTACCTTGATCGTGTTCATATATTTATCAAGGAGGAATCAATCGATCATAAAGTAGTGCAACAGCTCGAGTATAATTACAAAGTCGATATCGATTCGCTTTATGCACTTTTAAAAGATATCGAGATTCCCATAAAAACGTTAAAAGAAATTAAGAAACGTACTTTTGTATTCCAAGAGGCGGATAAATTGAATGCTTTGAAAAATGTGGTGACGGAATTCCAAGAATACGAGGAATTGATTTATATGTTTCTTTTAAATACACAAGGTGCAATACACGCTATGCGCATGTTAGGTGACCCAGAAAATGCTATCGTACAGGCAACGAACCATTTAAATAAGATGAGCCAAGAATTTGAAATGAAGAGATCGGACTTTCATTTGTCACTTGAAAATTACGAAAAAGAGTTCAAAGTACGTTTTGCTCTAGAAAAACGGGAACGACATCAAATCCAACTCATTTCAAACGAACGAATTCAAGCAAATCAATTATCGATGTCTCGTTCGATTGACGTGAATTTCAAACCAGAAGTCGAACAACAAAAGATTTTTATTGTTGCTGATGGAGATGATATAAAAGTAATGGCATTGTCGAATGGCTGACACTCAAACCGGGGAAACATTCCCCGGTTTTTTCGTGCACAGTTGGACGAAGCGCTCGAAGATGTCACGTCCGTCCGGTGTCCCAATCGACTCGGGATGGAACTGGACGCCATACGTCGGATGGGTCGGATGTTCGAGTGCCATGATGACACCATCTGTCGTCTCTGCCGTGATAATCAGTTCCGTCTCTTGTACGATGAGCGAGTGATAGCGCATGACATCCATCGACAATCCTTCGAAAAGGACGCCTGGCACCGTATTGATCCGTGAGACTTTCCCATGCATGACCTCGTTCGCCCGACCGACGACACCGCCGAACGCTTCGGCGATGACTTGATGACCGAGACAGACCCCGAGGATCGGGACGTATCCGGACAATTGTCGAACGACCGCAAGCGAGACACCGGCATCTTTTGGACCACCGGGACCCGGAGAAAGGATGATCCCACTCGGGTTCATGCGACGGATTTCTTCTATAGTATGTTCATCATTCCGAATGACGCAGACGTCACTGAATCGGGCGACGTCCTGATAGACGTTATACGTGAACGAATCGTAGTTGTCGATGAGGAGAATCATGCGAACACCTCCAAAAGGGATTTGGCTTTATGCAACGTTTCTTCGTATTCTGATACGGGGTCCGAATCATAGACAATGCCAGCACCAGCTTGAACGTGCGCCGTGTCACCTTGGATGACCATCGTCCGAATGGCGAGAGCAAAGTCGAATCCGCCCCGGACATCGAGATAACCGACCGCCCCGGCGTACACTTCGCGCTTCACCGTCTCGAGCTCGTCAATGAGTTGCATCGCCCGAATCTTCGGGGCACCCGAAACGGTACCGGCCGGAAGACAGGCACGGAGCGCATCGATCGCCGTCACATCATCACGAAGTTCACCTTCGACTTCTGAGACGAGATGCATCACATTTTTGAACCGTTCGAGCTCGATGTGTTTCGGGATCGTGACCGTGCCGACTTTAGCGACGCGACCGATGTCGTTCCGTCCGAGGTCGAGAAGCATCCGATGTTCGGCGAGTTCCTTCTCGTCCTGAAGAAGTGACTCCGCATGACGCATGTCTTCCTCGACCCTCTTCCCACGTGGACGTGTGCCGGCGATGGGGTTCGTCGTCACTTTGCCGTTCTCGACCCGGACGAGACTCTCAGGTGAGGCGCCGAGGACGATGGCCTCCCCGAGGTCGATATAGAATAAGTACGGGCTCGGGTTTTGTTTGCGGAGCGTCCGGTAAAAGTGGAACGGGTCACCGGTGAACGTCGCGTCGATACGTTGCGACAAGACGAGTTGGAACACCTCGCCAGCAAGAATCGCCTCTTTCGCCTGGAGCACACGGTCGATAAACTCGTCTTTTGTCGTCAAAAGTTGTTCGCTCGTCCGGACGACCGGTTCGAGGGCGTGTGTCTCCGGTGTCTCGAGCTGTTCACGGATGGACTCGAGTCGCTCGGTCGCATCCATCTCGCTCGTATCGATCAAGACGACCTGTTCTTCGAGATGGTCGTATAAGATGACCGTCTCATAGCGCTGGAAGAGGGCATCCGGTAAATCACGTGTCTCGGTCGGCGTGTTCGGGATTGGTTCATACACGCGAAGTAAGTCGTAGCCGATATAGCCGACGGCACCCCCGATGAACGGATACGGTGCAGTGATATCTTCACGTGTGATACGTTCAGATAGAGCATGGAGCGGGTCGTCCGCATAGATGGTGCCGGTCGAATCTGTCACGTCGTTCCCATCGACACGGATCGTCTCGACCGGATTCGCTGTGATGATGGAATAGCGGCCGTGCTTTCCTTCCGCCCGACTCTCGAGCAGGACCTTACGTTCACCTTGCAGACGGTGAAAGATTGCCACCGGTGTCAATTCGTCGCCATTGATGATCAGTTGTTGCATCGAAATCTCCTCCTTAAACTAAAAAAATCTCCCCGTCCTACATGCCCGATTGGACATGAAGGACGAGGAGATTCCCCGTGTTGCCACCTTCGTTGAAAGACGCCTTGTCTTCCCACTCATCGCGAACCATCATTCGCTGTCCCCGATAACGGGAGGACCCGTCAGAGCCTACATGTCGGTCTGAACGCTCAAAAGCCCATTCACGCAAGGCACGACACCGGTTCGCATCGACCACCGGCTTTCTGGAGACGTCTCTTCGCGCTACTCTTCTTTCTCATCGCGAGTTCGTATGAATGTTATCGTTACTTTAACGGGATGAAGCTTTCTTGTCAAGACTCAAAACGCGACAGACATTTGAAAATAGATAAATTATGCTATGATGGATGGTGAAAGGAAGGTGCACCGATGGAGACACTCAACATGAAACAACTTTCTGACGACCGCGCGACGAAACAAGTTGCGGGTGACCTCGACGCGATGCGTGACTTGATGCATGACTCGTTTCGGTATGTCGACTCGAGCGGACGTCAGTTTGATAAAGAGACGTTCCTCGACCAATACGTCGACCCGACTGCGATTCAATGGATTGCCCAAGAAACGGTGACGTTCGATGAAACCGTGACGACGGACCTCGCAATCGTAAAAGTCTTGCTCGAAGAACGGTTTATTCTAGGAACGAATGCATACGAAGGACGCTTTTGGGCGCTCCACCTGTATATAAAAGAAGGCGATGACTGGCTATGGCAAGGCGGTCAAGCGACGATGATCAACGAATAATGTGTAGACACTTCTTGAAAAAGAGGTGTCTTTTTTTGAGCAAATTTACTTGTCGAAACATTGTCGAAACATTTTTGTTACATTTTTGAAACATTAACCGATATATTCCGTAGAACGATTTGGAGCATACACTCCAAGACGAAATGAAAGAGGGGAAACTATGAAAACGAGATTCAAGCAGTTCGTGGCGATGATGACGATCCTCGTCCTCGTCCTGTCATTCCTTCCACCGGTGTCAGCCGACAAAGGGGAAGGCATGAAGGAGGCCGCCTTACTCAATCCAGGAGAGGCGGTCGAGTTCACGACCGGAATCGAACCGGTCAACACGTATTGGTTCAAGATGGAACGTGTCGCGTCAGCGATGACACATATGGAAGTCACGTTCGAATCTTCCAAACTCGCGAACATCAGCATCTATCCGAGCGCCGAGATGGCGGCGAAGGATGAGACGTTCGATCGCTATCGCGCGAGTGCGACTAAAGAAGAGGGAGAACAGACGACCAAGATTCCGTTCCCATTCGCTTGGGAAGGTCCATACTACATCAAGGTCGAGTATATGCCGATGGACCTCGGTGACGGGATGATGGATACTCCGGCAGAAGAGATGCCAGTCGGTGAAGAACCAGCAGAAGGCGGGGAACCGACAGAAGGAGAACCAGGAGAAGGGGAAGAGCCACCATCACCGGATCTCTCGATGTTCGCTTCCGACATCAAGCTCGTCGTCAATCCGGTTAAACTTCCGGTGAAGTACGAAGAAGTCAGTGGTGACATGTGTGCCGTCGAATCAATCGTACAACCGGCACCGGAGCGTGATTCGATGCTTAAACTCATCCGTCGTGTGCAATCGGAAGTACTCGGCAAATCACAAGAAGGTCGGGACTTATCGGCCCTCTATTACCGCGCTTCGCCTTACATCGTCAAAACGATCACGTTTGACGGAGAAAAACGAAAAGCGGCACTCACAGACTTGAAGACACTCCGTCCATTGTTGACGGCGCTTGTCGACAAAAAAGACTACACGCTGAAGACGCAAGATGCAGCGGCAATCAAACGTCTCCATGCACTTGTGGATGGAAGCGTTCCGACGGCGCTCCAAAGTGAGATTGGTGAAATTGCGACGGCGCTCGAAATGGACTCGCTCGCAGGAACACCTGTATCCGACCTCTTTGGAAAAATCGGCATGACGATTCAAACGGACGGTCAGGACGCACCGCGTTATATCGTCAAATACAAATCGTCACCGAGTAAGTCCCTTGGCAAGATGAATGCCATGAATAACGTGTCAGCTGAGCGAATCGCGATCGGTGCGCCATCGGATTACTTTGCGCTCGTCGATGTAGAGGAAGCTTCTACGAAGATGCAGGCACAAGCGAAGTCAACGCTCGAATCAGATCAGAATGTGGAGTACATCGAACCGGTCCAGACGTACAAATCGTTCGCAACGGATGTGAGTCTCGATTACCAATGGGCCATCAATTCGAAGTCGATTCTCAAACCGTTCCAGGATGCGGGAATCGGTCTTGATCGCTATGAATCGTTACGATTACCGGGACGTGCCGTGAAAGTGGCCGTTCTCGATACAGGAGTCGACCATCGTCTGCTCGATTTAAAAGGAAAGGTCGATATCGCCAACGCGAAGAACTTTGTCGACCCGAACGGTGAAGGCGACGCGATTGATGACCATGGGCACGGTACGCATGTCGCCGGTGTCATCGGTGCCATCCGAGACAACGGTGTCTCGATGCGTGGGATTGTTCCGAACGTCTCGATCTTACCTGTGAAAGTACTTGATGCGGGTGGTTATGGGGATACGGATCAAATCGCACTGGGCATCAAATATGCAGTCGACGCTGGGGCGAAAGTCATCAACATGAGCCTCGGTGGAAATGAGAGCCGTACACTCGGATATATGCTGAAGTATGCACATGACCGTGGTGTCATCATCGTGGCGGCGACGGGGAATGACGGACAGTCACGTGTGTCTTATCCGGCGTCTTCGAAATACACGATTTCAGTCGGGGCAACGAACTCGTTCGGGATCGTCTCGGATTACTCAAACTATGGGATTGATGTCGATGTCGTCGCACCAGGTTCTAAAGTAGCGAGTCTTGTTCCAGACGGAAACGTCGTTTATATGGACGGGACGAGCATGGCGACACCACACGTCGCGGCTGCTGTCGCGCTCTTGAAATCACAACATCCGAACATGACGGTCGAAGGGGCACGCTCGATCCTGCGCCGTACGGCACAACCTCTCGCATTCTCAGGTGGCGATGCACCACGTGATCCACGAATGGAAGATGGGTTACAGTATGTGCTCGATGAATTAGATCGTCCACTTCTTCCGTACTATGATGTCGTGAGCGGATACGGGAAAGTAGATGTCTATCGCGCTGAATCCATGCTTCAACTCGCACCGAAACCGAATCGGATTTATGACAATGCGCCAGTTTTCTCGGCTAAAGTCAAATCGGGGACGCGCGTCACGCTCTATAACGGAACGAAGCGTATCGGTTCTGGCGTTTCAAAAAATGGTACAGTCACAATGTCGATCGCACCTCAACAAGAAAGGGCTGTACTGACGGCTCTATACACAAATGGTAAATTCAGTACGAACGAGCGCCTCCTTGTCATGAAAGGACTTCGTCCGAAAACGGCACAGGTGAACGCCGTGCGTGCGAAGACAAAACAAGTGACAGGTAAAGCTCAGGCTGGGATGACGGTCGTCATTCGCGACCAGAAGAAACAAGTCATCGGAAAGTCAAAAGTGACGTTGAACGGCACGTATGTCGTGAAGACACGAGTGTTGAAGAAGGGTGAACGCCTGATGGTTCATGTGGAGGACGTGACGAAGAAAGTCAGTCCGGTCACAACGATCACGGTTCGATAAGAAAAGGAAATTTCTGAAAAAATCATACTCGATTCTTCAATATGTAATCGAGTATGTATACAGTGCGACACTATGGGATTCCTTTTAAATAAGGAGTCCTTTTGTGTTTTTAAAAAATATGATTAAAAATAGAAAATTATGTACCTATTTTTAAAATAATCCATTAAAATAAAGATGTTGTCTGAAGAAAACATTATTTAGGAGGAACATCTTTTCATGAAACAACCAAAGTACTTATCTTTATTCTTAGCGGGGACACTCGTTCTCGGCGGTTTTGCTCCAACATTCGTTGCAGCAGAGACGAATGAAACAGTCGTCGACACGACGGCACCGGAAGCACCAGTCGTGGAAACACCGCTTCATACGTCGACTTCTTTGAAAATCACAGGAGAAGTCGGAACGAAAGCGGAGATTCTCGTCGCGAACAAAACATATGAGCGTGTCGTACGTTCAACAGGGGAAGCGATCTTCACGATGTCACCACAGCCTGTCGGTCGCGTGATCACAGTCCGTCTCGTCGATGCGAGCGGAAACGTGAGTGAAGAGACGAGTGTCGTGGTCGCAGAAGACCCGGAGCAACGCCCGGAAGCACCGGTCATTAACACGGTCGATAACTCGGCACGTGCAATCGTTGTCACAGGAACACCTGGAGTAGGTGTGACGGTCACAGTCGGAGGAAGCACGTTCAACGGATCGTTTGATGCGAACGGGCAATACCGCCGCGTGATCGCCCTTCAAAAAGTAGGGACACCGCTAACTGCTCAAGCGAAAGCGAAGAGTGGGGCACTCAGTGAACTCGTTCAAACAACGGTCGTCGCTGACAAAGTCGCACCTGCGAAAGCGCGTTTGACACAAGCCGTGACGACGACATCGAACGGAATCGCTGGAACGGCAGAACCGCTCGCGACGGTAGTCGTAACAATCGACGGAAAAACATACTCAGCACCGGTCATGTCGACTGGGAAGTTCGTGCTTCCGATTCCAAAACAACCACTCGGTAAGAAGATGACCCTCGCGGTACGTGATGGTGCTGGTAACTACAGCGCTTCTGAAACGTTGACGGTTCAACATGCGCTCTTCAACAACTTCTATCGTGTGACGGATGAGGGATTCCGTGCAGTTTTCCATAAAGAAGTATTCACATGGGATGGATCGACACGTTACAACGAAACATTTGCGCCGTTCTTCATTGACCGCCCATCGAAATCGAATATGTTGTTCTTATTGAGCAACTACACAGAATATGAAGATGTGGTTGGATTCAATAAACTTCGCATCCGTGTAGGGAATGCGACATACACAGAAGCAATCGATGAGTGGGATGTCGACTACTACGAGTACGAAGACGGATCAGTAGAAGAATCATACTGGTTTATCCCGAGCGCGAAGATGATTGCTTTCATCAAACAACACGTTCGTCCAGAGAACCGGATCGTCATCACGATTGAAGGATATGACTATGATGTGGAGTGGGCGTTGATCGCTGGCGAGAAGCGTGCCTTCATCCAGTCGCTTCAATACGCAGGATATTAATAAGAAGAAATAAGTTATTAGCCGTAGGTGAATCATTCACCTGCGGCTTTTTTGGGTTTCGTGGATAGGTCTAATGGAGGAATGATGACAAGTGAGGATTTCCTCGAAATGGTTTTAAAAGTTTGGTCAATGTAAAATTTAGGATTTAATAAAGTTGAAAAATGCTCAAATCGAAAAATAGACATGGAAATTATACATAAATCCATATTATTCATTTAAATATACAAATAATGTATTTAAATGAATTTATGAATGATAAATGGCTTTAATTCGCCCTTTTTCGACGCATTTCGACATTTATAAAATAGGTAAATTTGATATTAAATAATCTCCAATAACGAGAAATTCAAAATCATTCCCATTTTTGCGAAAAAAAACGCTTGTGCTAGCTGGAAGCGTTATGTATATTATGGATGTAAGGTTTTCCAAGTTCATACTTGGTAAATTGTTCAAGGGTCACCTCTTGAAAGAATACCTACCCGTTTCGATGAAGCTCAAGACCTAAACGATCAAGTTGCATAAGTCATTCGTATGAGCGGCGTATACATATGGGATCTTTAGCGGGGGGAGCGTCGACGTAGACGAGTAGAGACAAACACGTAACATAACCAAAGGGAGGATTTACACAAGATGGCTAAGAAATCATTCAAGCTAGTCAAAGCGTCAGCAGCTCTTGCTGTGACGGCAGCAGCCCTTACACCAGTAATGGCAGCAGAAGCATCAACTTCAACAGTTGAACTCAAAGCAGAGGTTGTACTCGGCGGGAAGTTCAAAGAAGCACTCGCACTCAACACACCAGCTGGCGTTGAGATCAAATGGGGTAAATACCTCGTTACTGCAATCAACAAATGGCAAACAGTTAAAGGCCAAGGTTCTGATGGAAAGACTTACATCAAGAAACTTTACGCTCGTAACTACCCACTCTACATCCTTGACCAAGATCTTGGTGAAGTAGAAGCTGGTTCTGAACTCGAGAAGCCATCAATCCGCGTTATGTACCGCGACGGAAAAGTGTACACACAAGCTCCTGAGCGCTTCACAATGAGCTCAACTTACAACACGAAAGATGAAGGCGAGCAAAAAGTTCTCATCTCTTACAACCACAACGGGAACCGCATCACTTCGTTCTTGACTTACACAGTTGTTGCTTCTGAAGTAGCGTTCTCTAACGTTTCATCTTCAGTAGATCAAGCAAATGAAACATTGTCAGTAATGGCAGATGTTGAAAATGCAAAAGAAGACACAATGGCAGACGTTCTCGTTTACCCATTCAAAGATGCTTCTAAAGCAATCACTGTTAAAGCTGAAATTAAAGACGGCAAATTGACTGCTAAAACTTCTGCTCTTCCAGCAGGTACTCACTCATTCATCGTTAAGTCTGGTGAAGTGATGACTGAAGAAATGGCATTCACTGTAGATGCTGTAGACTTCACAGTTAAGCCAGTTAAAGCTGACAAACTTGAAGTTAAATTCAACAAAAACATCACAGCTGCAGAAGCTGCTGATTTCAAACTTGATAACGGTCGTTACGTTACTAAGGTTGAAGTTGATGCTGATGACAAGTCTAAAGTTTGGTTGACTGTTAACGAAGAACTTCTTAACGGTGAAGAGTACAAGCTCACTGCTAAAAACTTCTCAATTCCTTCAGGGGATGTATCAGCTGAAATTGCGAAAGAGTTTAAGTTTGAAGTAGAGGCGGCAGCTTCAATCACACTCACAAAAACAAACTTCCTTGACGGCGAAGACATCCGTGACTTCCTCGTTGTAAAAGATAAGAATGGCTTGCTCTTGTCAAACGCAGATGTTGAGCTTTCAGCTACTTCATCAGCACTGAACACTAAAACAGGAAAATTTGTTTTCTCTGGTACGCCTTCAGAAAACACACTCTTCGTTGAAGCGAAAGTCGTTTCGAACGGCAAAACAGTTGCAACTTCTGGTGCAATCAAAGTAACTGTGTCTGACGATCAAGAAGTTTCAGCAATCGACGGCATCCATATTGCTGACGCTGCTACTGAACCATCAGCTTACAAACAAGCTAAGAAAGATGGGAAACTTGATACAGACTTGAAACTTGCTGAATCAGATCAAATCTTGAACGTATACGTGAAAGATGTTACTGGTGAAATCCAACGTTTGGCTGTTGATTCATTCACGAACCTAACTCCTGCTGTGGCGACAGTTTCTAAAGATGTAAACGGGAACTTAGTAATCAAGGCATTCTCAACAGGTACTGCAAAGGTTAAAGTGAAAAACGGTAACTTTGAAACGACTGTGGAATTCTCAGTTGTTGCTAATTCTAAGATTGCGGATGCAGAACTTTCAACTACATCAATCGGATTTGACTCTGGTGACGTTGTTGAAAACGATACTCCAAAAGACGTAACGGTTGACTTCCTCGACCAATACAAAGAAGATTTCGCTGCTACAATCAACTCTGAAGGAGAAGTTTTGGTAGGGAAATCTAAAGTTGGTATGTTGAAAGTCAAGTCAAGCAACACGCAAATTGCTAAAGTTGATATCGGTGCAGGCGGAGCTGTTGAAGTTTCAGAAGGAACTAAGAATGGTTCTGCAACAGTTACAATTTCATTCGAAGACAACTCAGGTAAAGTCGTCTTCACGAAGTATGTAGCAGTTAAAGTATCTGAGTTCGATGCAACTGTAGCATCTTACGATCTCGTTGTAACTTCTGCGAACAAATCACTCGATGCTGACGTTGATGTTGATGGGGTAACTTCTGATGCTGATGACGAAGTAGTGTTTGAACTTCGTGGACTTGATAAGTATGGTAATGTGATTCAAGTCGTTAAAGATGCTAAGTATGACTTCACTTATTCTTCAACTTCACACGCGACATTCTTTAACGAAGCTGTTACAAACACATTGAAATTTACTGAAGACGCAGCACAAAAATTCGCTGCTTCAGGTAAAGTGACAATTAAAGCATCTGTTGGTGATGTTCAAGTTGACACGGTTTCTGTAGACTACACAAATACAGACTCAGTAGCTAAGAAAGCGATGGTTGATGCTTCTATGCGTACATTCGACCTCTCGAATATTTCATCTGATAGTGAAGTTTCTATCGAAGAACTTCTCTTCGGTAAAACAAACGCATCTGGTACGAAGAAGTTCATTATCCAACCTGCTGTTTCTGTACAAGATCAGTTCGGTAAAGCAATCGCTTATGACCTTGATGAAGCAATCGGAACACTCGCTAACGGCGTAGTTCTCTCTGCTGACGAATACGTTGTAACAAACAAAGTCGGCGTTGTCGTTGATGCAAACGGAGTGGTTACACTTGCTGAAGGACGTACTTCTGGTACATTCACAGTGGTTGTTCCACAAGTTGAATCTAACGTTAACGGAGATCTTCTCTCAGCTCCTGTAGCATTCGACGTAAAAGTTGTTGAATAATCGTTGACCCTCCCTTAGGGTTAAATAGAGCAACGTCTTCGGACGGAGCCATCTTGTAAACCGGTAGTGCCTCGGCACTATCGGTTTTTTGCTTTTGTCCCAAAAAACAATTCCCCTTTTCTATAAAACAAATTATACTTTTATTGTCATCAAATTAATCTTTTACCATTTTTTAAGAAAAGAGGAAATGTACGTGAAACAATTGCTGTGGGCACTTCTACTTGCCGTTTTTCTTCCTATATTCAGTTTGCCTGATTCGGTAGAAGCAGGTGAACCGCTTCCGAACCATTATCGAATCTCTAACAGTCCTTACGTCATCACAATGGATGGAAAGGAACTTTATCACGTGGAGACGGGGGAACGTATTCCATTATCGACCGAATTGGATTTACACTGGTCCAATGATAAAAATGCTGTGATGAGTGTGGACGGTCAGCATCTCGTCCTTACAATCGGATGTGGTATTTGCTCAACGAGTAGTTACATCATCGACCTTGATGGTCAGGTCACATCGCATCGGGTCCCGGAAAATTATCGAATCGTCGGAGCAGACGTCGCACATGATCGACTTTTATGGGCGACGTGGACAGAAGTGATCATGACGAACCTTCAAGGGGATATCCTTTGGAAGCGTTCCGACCTCGGGACTGCCGTCACGTTATCTACCGATGGTCAGACTGTCATTGCGGCACAACATGATCTGTTGAAGATTGACCGTGTGAACGCAGTGACGGGTGAAACGGAGTCAACTCAATCCTTTGATGTGAAGGTCCAAGGCCGTGACAAGGAAGCGCTCGCTTTTGACGGTGTCATCGCTTATCCGGAACAAGGTTATGTCTATCTTGAGGCAACCCGACAACTTGTCGCGCTTCCTGAGTGGTATAACGTACAGTATGCAGAAGAAGATGGATTCTTACATTGGTATTCGCAAGGCATGTATGGGGTCTTACATACTGCATCTGGAGAATTGAAGACGTATGATCCAATCGTCTACCCGACGCTATTCCCTGGCGTTTTAGCGTTCTCGGATCAGACGATTCCGCTTTCTTCTTATAAACAAATGCCGACTCAACTAGAATTCGAAGTGGATAAAGCGGCAAACACAGAAGGTGACCCATACCTATATGTCGACCGTGCATATACAATAACGTTCAAATCGACCAATCTGGACGGGGTGACCGAAACGATTCCGTTTGAGCGCTTAAGAACGAATAAATCGAATGAAGTCACTTCACCACAAGTATTTTCGTACGTAACAGACGTCAACTATGACCTCACGTACATGGGGAAAACGTTCAGTGGGACGCTCTTCTCCTACAATCTTGGGGATGTTTCGATTCGTAAATTTGGACTTGAGGGTGAAATCGTTGGACAAACGGCACCACGCGCAGGTGTGACGGTACGAGTTCATCAAGACGGAAAAGAACCGATCCAATATTCAACGAAAGCGACGTTATCTGGTGAATTCCGAATGACGACGGAACGACTAGCGCCAGGGACGACGTTCACGGTGACGAGCCTGGCGAGCAGGACAGCGGTGTATCGCCAATCGTTCACCGTACCGGTTCCGAATCCAGAAGCCAACACGATTGAAGTGTTAGGAGACTCTGTCGAAACGGGTGTCATGTTTAAAACCGTGCCGAACGGGAAAATTGATGTCTTCGTCAAAGAACAGTTTCATTCGTGGTACGACACGATTCAAGCAGACGCCTCAGGCATTGCGCGCGTGACGGGAACAGTCGATCCGCTCGCAAAAGGCGTCAGCGTGACGTATGCACCAGCGGGCACGGAAGGGGTGGAGAAGGAGCTTGTGGTCTTTGAGCGGGCTGAACCGACCTTCACGTTCCAGGTTACGCCGAACGCAGGGGATGCGACATTATCCTATGCGTCTACAGCTAAACGCATCACATACAAGACGTTCGTCAACGACGTGCTCGTCGGGGACGGTCGTACGCTTGCGTTACCGAAGGCGCTTCAAGATGGTGACGTCATTCGTACTGTCGCTACAACAGGAGACCGCTCAACAACGACGGAGCATCGTGTCGTTGCAGTCGGACCGACGATTCTTCAAGTGACAGATGTCGCGATGACGGCGACTCATACGGTCGTGAGCGTTCGTCGTGACGTGAAGGCAGACCTTCAGTTCTATATCAACGGCAAACGTACGACGGCGACGCCGGTCTCCTCGACGCGATTCACAGTTCCGGCACGACCTGGTGATATCGTCCTCGTTCGTCTCGTCCGTGGAGGTCAAAAGCTAGATACGCGTCTTGCGTTACCGAAAGTCACGTTCAGCAACATCCGTCTCCATGACGAGCAAAAGACATGGATCGGTATGGTACTTCCAAACAGCTCTGTCACGTTGCAAAACGGCTCGACACGGATTGCGAGCGGGAAGAGTTCTTCGACAGGACGTGTCGTCATGAACTTGGCGCCTCAACCGATCAAGTCGAAAGTCACACTCGTCAGCAAGCGAGGCGTGTATCGTTTTGTTCAGACGGTCTACGTGAAGGCGGGGCTGACACCGAAGTTCACGGTGACGACGCCGACGAGCTCGTCACGTTCTGTGACGGTGAACGCCAACATCGATTATGGCAAAGTGACAATCCATCGCGGATCCACACTCCTCGCATCGAAGACGGTGACGTCAAAAACGACATCTGTCTCGATGGCAGCTCAAAAATCAGGCACACGTTTGACGGTTCGGATGACGACGCCAAAAGGTCGTTCACAGACGATTTACGTCACGGTGCGCTAACATTCAACGTCTATCTCATTCAATTGGGATAGACGTTTTTTATATAGGTTCTATGATTGGTTAATGTAAGTTGTTGTTACATAGTCAAATTTAAAATTCGCTTTTCTTCTTTTTGAAAAAAATCCCTTTTAATCATGGTATGATGGTAAAAAAAGATAAATGAGGTATTGGATGAATACATATGTAAAAGGTGCGCTCTTTTCCACGGCGCTACTTCTCACGACAACTTCTGTTGGGGCAGAAGAGGTGGCACGTCCGTTCTTTACAGAAGTATCAAAAGAAACAACCGTGTATCGATTGTTGCCGGATAAGACGATGAAGCCGGTCGGGAAACTGCTTCCGAATGAACAATATGCGGTCGTCGGTGTGTCTGGTGGCTATTATCAAGTCGAGGTGAACGGGCGACGCACGTACGTCAAAAAGCAAGAGATCCCGTTAAAGGCTCAACTTCTGACAAAAGCTGTCGTCTCTGACGGACAATACGAACGATTGCTTCATAACTATACGGCGCGTGTCGAAAGACGTGAGGTCCCGTATTACTATGGATTTCTGACAAAATCGCAAGCTGTTAGTCAAGCAGACTCGGCCATGAACGGGGTGTGGCGCATCGGGGCAACCCCGGGCAAACAAATCGTGGAAGACGTTCACACGTTCGACTGGGAGCGTGACATCACCGTCGGCGACTCGACGTCGTTCATGTTCCAAATGCAGTACTGGATGGTATTGAACCAACTGACGATGGCGTATCACTACACGAAAGACACGAGCTATTTAGCTTACGGAAAGGCATTCGTCGATAGTTGGGTCAAGCAATATCCGACCGACTCGTATCGTCGTTACCCGAACGCGTATCACCAACAAGGGACGGCGATTCGAACATTTCATCTCATCAACTTTTGGAATCAATACAAGAAGTCTCCTTTAAATAATGACGCAGCGTTCAGCGCTCGCGTGCTCCGAACGATCGAAGGGCACGGCGAAATCCTGGCGGACGCGAAGTTTTATCGGGAGCGACACAATCACGGGATCTTCCAAGATATGGCGTTGACCGATATCGCCCAGACGTTCCCTGAGCTCGAACAATCAAGTGTTTGGAATGAGCTTGCGACTACGCGGTTGACGACACAGTTGGACCACTCCTTAAGTCCTGACAACGTCCATCTGGAGCATTCGCCGGGTTATCAGGTGTATACGTATGAGATGCTGTATCGCTTCAACCGATGGATCGAAGCGAACGGCTTCGTGACATCCCCTCGCTTAGAGGCCGTCAAACGAATGCCAGAGACGCTCGTCCATTTGATGAAACCAAACCGGACGCTTCCACTCTTCGGAGACACGACGGGGGAACCGCGGACGACGTCGATGATTTCGACATTGCGTGACTATCCTGAACTGCTCTATGCGGTGACGGGAGGAGCGGAAGGGGAGCGACCGACGGAACGCGTGAAGCAACTCGATACGCAATACGCGGTGTTGCGCGAACATTGGGGAGAGAATGAGCCCTTCGTCGATGCGGTCTTGCTCATGATGACGGCAGGGTTCCATAATGCGGCCCATAAACATCAAGATGATCTCAGCATCGACCTGTACGGATTCGGACGCGATTTTATCGTCGAGACCGGACGATATGGGTATACGAATCGACCGGAGCGAGATACTGCCGTCCGTGTCGAAGCGCACAACACGGTGAACATGGGATCTCGTCAGCTCACGCTCCATTCGAGTACAATCGGGAAAAGCGGGATCACTTCGGTCGAGGAAGTCGATGGATTACAACGTGCGAGTGGATTCAGTGACTTGATGGGGCAAGGGATTCATCATACGCGAAGCATCGCACACGATTTAGACGGCACCGTGCTCGTCGCGGATACGATTCAAAGTGACGCCCGCGTCCCGTTCACGCAACGGTTCCATCTCGGAGTCGGTCTTGAACCGGTCGAAGAGCGTGAAGGCGAGATGCTTTTCCGTGATGCGGAAGGGCGAACACTCCAGATGATTCAATTACCAATTGCTTCGACGGGGACGGTGCGAATCGAACCGAGTTTTGTCGCCTATCGTGATTTCGAATGGAAGCCACGTCACCAAGTCGTTTCGACAAAAACTGGGAAAGGCACCTCGTTCGTCACCTTGTTCCATCTTTCGAAGACAGGGACACGCGTCACGTTCTCGAACGTGATGGAGACAGAGACGGCTTACGTCGTGAACTACTCCTTGTCGAACGGTCAATCTCGTACCGTCGAAATGCCGAAAGGTGTGAGTGAGGAAATAAGTGAGACGCTATAAGGAAATGAGGAGGAGATGCCAATTGGTATCTTCTTTTTCAATTCTGACAAGAAATAACGAAATATTTACAGAAAAGTAATTGTGTTATTTTGTGAGATTGCGTATCTTTAAAGATGAAGTCTATACAGGTTTTGTAATCGCTTCCATTGGCTTGATGTCAGACATCTGTCAGTGGAGGTCGAAATCGAGGGTGTGACTTCGGTACGGTCGACTCATACATATTTAAAGGAGGAATATCTGCATGTTGAACTCAAAAACACGCAAGTTCTATCAAGGAATGCTCGCAGCAACGCTCACGGCATCGGTGATCGCCCCGGCGGTCGTGACAGAAGCGGCTCCTGCCAAAAAGACAATCAAGTTGAAAGCGGCTTTCGTTACAGACGGGGATCTTGACGCAGCGCTCGACAAAACGTATCAAGGGAACAAAATCTATTGGTACAAATCGACAGTCGACATGGACAAACTCGGTACATATCAAGTTGCTAAAGGATACATTAAATGGAAGAACCAGTACTTCGAGAAAAAAGTACGCGTCGTTAACTATCCGAAAGCAATCATCCCTCCAAAAGGGGACTGGACGTTCAAACATGGTGAGCAATTGACTGGCCAGTTGAACACGCTTCAAATCCAATTCGTCGACCGTGTCCTCCGTCAACCGGTGAAGTGGACAAACCTTTCGACAGATAAGATTGGTGAGTTCGTCGCGACGGCTTCTTACACGCATAAAGGCCGCACCGTGACACTCGACGTTCCTTATAAAGTAGAAGGATACGACCTCTCAATCATGCATACGAACGATACGCATGCGGCGCTCAAGTACGCTCCGAACCGTGCGACAGCTGTCAAACAAGTTCGAGCTGAAAAACCAGATAGCTTGTTGATCGATGCGGGAGACGTCTTCTCTGGTTCACTTTACTTCAACGAGTTCAAAGGACAAGCTGACCTCAAGTTGATGAACTACATGAAGTACGACTTGATGGTACCTGGTAACCACGAGTTCGACCTCGGAACAGAAGAAGGACATAAAGAGTTGTCACAATTCGTTCGTTATGCGAACTTCCCGTTCGTCAGCTCGAACGTCGATTATTCTGGCGACCAGTACATGAAGAACTTATACCGTGATGAAACGACAGAGAAGGCTTACAACGGTCGTCTCTATGAGGGCGTCATCAAAGTGGTTGACGGGAAGAAAGTCGGATTCTTCGGTTTGACGACAGAAGAAACGGCTGACATCGCTAGCCCGGGTCCAATCAAGTTCCAAAACTATATCGATGAGGCGAAGAAAGCGGTCAAGGCGTTCGAAGACATGGGTGTCCATCAAATCGTCGCGGTCTCGCACCTTGGTTACAACGACAACCCGACAGTCGACAACGACTTGCTTCTCGCTGAAAACGTTGACGGCATCGATGTCATCATCGGTGGCCACACGCATTCACGCTTGAGCACACCTGTTGTCATCTCAGAAAATAAAACAGAGCCGACGCTCATCGTTCAAGCCTTCCAGTACAGTGAGTTCCTCGGTACGCTTGATGTCGAGTTCGACAAAGACGGAAAAATCGTTTCACATGCTGGTAAGTTGATTGACGTGAAAGTACTCGAGCCAGACGCTCGCGCGGTTTCACTTCTCGCACCATTTAAAGAAGATGTCGACAAGATCAGCAACGACCCGATCGGTGTCACGTTGACAGCGGCACTTGAAAACCCACGTGACGAAGGTGACATTTCAGCACCAAGTGTACGTAAACAAGAGACAGCTCTCGGTAACTTGATCGCAGACGGCATGCTCGCGAAAGCGAAAGACTACGATGCAGACATCATCGCGGCAGTTCAAAACTCAGGCGGTATTCGTTCGAGCATCGATGCAGGTCCTGTCACGACAGGTGAAGTCATCACAGTCCTTCCGTTCGGTAACACGCTTGCTGTCATGAATCTCAAAGGTTCTGAGTTGCTCGCGGCACTCGAGCGCAGCGTGAGCGTTTACCCACGTGAGAGCGGCGGCTTCCTCCAAGTATCAGGATTGAAAGTCGAGTTCGACAGCTCGAAACCAGCGAACGAACGTATCGTGAAAGTGACATACAACAACGGAACGACGGATGTTGCCATCGACCCGAACGGTATGTATAAAGTTGCGACAAACTACTACACAGCGACGGGCGGCGACAACTATGTCGAGTTCGAAGCAGCATTCAAAGATGCACGAGTGACGGACCTCGGTCTTAGCGACTGGGAAAACCTCCGCGACCACATGCTCGACCTTGGTGAGATCACACCAACGGTTGAAGGTCGTATCGTCGACGTAGCAAAATAAGATGGTTCAATCAGGACATCCTTTACGGGTGTCCTGATTTTTGTTGTGAATTCAATCGAAACAAACAATATGTCCTCTTTGTATTCGATTTGTCATTCAGTTGATTTTGCCTTTTGAATTGAGCGTTTGCTATAATCAATGGGTGTCGAAACGTGATGTTTCAAATAACAGGGCATCGGCTAAAGAGAAAACGATGCCATAATGAATTTGGAGGAACCCCCATGAGTTGGAAACGAAAAGTGAAACGCGGTGTCTATTTAGGCATGCAGCGCGGCAAACGCATCGGTCGTCGGTTGATGAAAGGGACACAGACGCAAGTCCAGACGAGACAGTTCGTCGAGGTCGTCCCATCTTGGTACGCACGTACATCTGCAAACTACGAACTCGATGGTGCAGCGCTCGTTTCAACGATGGCTGAGAAGCAATTTTTGACGTATGGCGAACGTGCCTCGTCGTTCCGTGGCGTCCCTGGCCCGGATTCGTTCCAGCTCAACCCGTCGATTCGTGAATTTGACGCGAGCTTGAACGTTGAAAAAAGTGGTGACATCGAAGTCACACTACTCGTGATGTTGTATAACGACGAAGAACGGACGCGTGTCGTCCGTGTGAGTGACGGTGTTCGCACGACGGTCGCCCTTCGTGAAAATGAGACGAAGACACGCTTCGTCATTCAAACACAAGGTAAGGGTCGCGCCCTCATCCAATCACTCCTCGTTGATGGCCAACCGCTATGGAACGTGGAAGGGATGGGTAGTGCCGTTGCCGATGCCGACTTTGACGCGATGATCGAGCTTGGTGCCTCGACGCTTGAATTGATTTCTCCTGTTGGACGCATTGTCGACTTTTCAGACGAGGCCATCATCGTGACAGGACAAGGTAGCCAGTACGAGCACTACGGCGTGCAAGAAGCGGCTCTTCCACACGTGGATACGAAGCGCGGTATCGACTTCTCGCTTGCCGATATGGACGACTATGTCTATCGCTTCTATTTAAAAGGAGATGCGTCTCAAACGGCGAAAGCGACATTGTTTGTGGCGACGTATGCACACGGCGAACGTGATCAACTGATTGAAGTACCACTTGGCTTCAGTAACGTCTTGAGCCTGACACCTAGCCACGAATCGGTCCGTTACTTCATTCGTTTCTACGGTGATGGTGTGATTTCAGACCTCAAGCTTGGTGTCATCCGTGAGAACAGTGTCCGTCGTACGGAGCAGTTCGATTTAGATCCAACGTATTGGACGGTTCCTACACCGGAGTCGATTAAATTGAAACAAGATCCGAACGGTCTTCGTCTTGTCTTAGACGTCGAGCCAGACGTACGTCGTTATGTTTCTTATATGGAAACGAATAACCGCTTCACGGTTCTCCCGAAAGAGAACCCGTATACGGTCCGACCGAACCATCGCTATCGCGTCACAGTCGATGGCGAGCTCGGTGCGAATACAGGCGTCGTCCTTTATATCATTTCGTACTCGCTGACGGAACGATTGTCGATGCAACAAGTTCAGCTCGGTAGCGAGAAGATTTTCGAGTTCGGAAAAGATGTCCGCTACCTCCGTTTTGCCCTCCGTGTGGATGGACAAGGTGAGACACTCGTCACAGGCATCCGTGTCAGTGAAGAGATCATCACCGACCGCACGCAAGTGCCGGAATGGGTGGACCCGCGTGAGGCACGTCTATTTGAGACGACACCACGTGAGTTGCATGAGATGAAAGTCGCGGCCATCTTCGATGAGTTCACGACGGCATCGTATCGTCCAGAGTGTGAGTTGATCACCTTCTCACCAGACGATTGGCCAGCCGTCTTGGCTGACCGTCAACCTGACTTCCTCATGGTCGAGTCCGCATGGAAAGGGAACGACAAGACGTGGGAGAAAAAGATCGTCAAGTATGGGACGAACACGTGGGAAGACCTCGATGCACTTCTTGACTGGTGCCGTCTGAACAACGTCCCGACCGTCTTCTGGAACAAAGAGGACCCGATTCACTACGACCGCTTCATCGAGACGGCGAAACGCTTCGACTTCGTCTATACGACGGATGCGAACATCCTCGAGAACTATAAGCGCGATTGTGGGCATGACCGTGTCGGCGCATTGCCGTTTGCGGCACAGCCGAAGGAGCATAACCCGATTCGCCTTCCGGGCACGCGCGAACCGTACGCTTGTTTCGCGGGCTCTTATTATGCGAACCGTCACGAGTCGCGTCGGATTGACATGGACCGCTTGTTCGCAGCTGCTGACAAGTACGGTCTCGTCATCTATGACCGCAACTACGAGATGAACCAGCGCGGCGAGACGGACCAGCTTCAGTTCCCTGAACAGTTCCGTCAATCGATCCGTGGTAGCTTGAAATATAATCAAATCGCAAAAGCGTATAAAGGCTTTAAAGTCATGCTGAACGTCAACTCGGTCAACGATTCACCGACGATGTTCTCGCGCCGTGTCTTTGAAGGACTCGCGTGTGCGACACCGGTCGTCAGTACGCGTTCGGTCGGTGTTAAACAGATGCTTGGCGACTATGTCTTCCTCGATGAGGGCGATGAGATGCTCGAAGAAACGTTCCGTAAACTGCTCACCGACGATGCGTTCTATGAGGACGTGGCGATGGGTGGTATGCGTCACGTACTCAAGAACCACACGTACACGCAACGTCTCGCACAAGTCGTCAGCACGATCGGTCTCCCGTATCGTGTCGATCATCCGAAAGTCGCGCTCGTCGCATTCGTCCGCTCGACAGAAGAGATGAACCGTGTCGTCGACACGTTCCGTGCACAGGATTATGAGCACAAACATCTCGTCGTCTTCCTCTACAAGTTCGAAGGACATTTAGATGTATACGAGGCATACAACACCGAGGATATCTCGACATTCATGCTCAGCTACTTGCCGCAGTACAACGCCTTGTCTGAAATCATGGACGGCTTTGATTGGATGGCCTACATTCAGACGACAGATTACTATGGTCCTTCTTACATCTCCGACTACATGTTGGCGACGCGCTATGCGGAAGCGAACATTTTGACGAAAGAGGACTACTTCACTTGGAACGATACGCTCGAGAAGGTCGATTCGGATGGCACATATCGTTATGTGTTCGACGCGACGCCTTCACGTTCGATCATGAAGCCGGACGTTCTCCGCTTCTATAGTGTCCGGGAAGCGCTTGACGTCCTCGCGACAGATGCGACGCTAAAAGAGTTGGCTCAATCCGGTGAACGAATCTTTAGTACAGACCCATATCAATATGTAAAAGCAGGGAGCGAGATGCCAACAGCAGTCGCTCAGGAGGTACAATTATGACGACACCACTTCGCGTCCTCGTTTATGGGGATGTCAACTTAAACTTGATTGACGGGTCGGCCATCTGGCTGACTTCCGTCGTCTCGATGTTGAAGCAGGACCCATCGATTCACGTCGATGTCCTCCTCAAACGCTCAATCACCAAACCAGAAGTCACGGCAGGCATCAAAGAGTTGCCGAACGTTCGCTTCATCGATTTGTTCGGAGCGAACTCACCGAAGAAAGGGACGCCTTATCACGAACGTGGCGTCCTTCAAGCGGATGAGGCAGCACAAGTGATCGATGAGTTGATGACAAAAGACGGATATGACTTGGCGTTCGTCCGTGGATTCCAGTTGGCGTATGATCTGTCTCAATATGAACAGACGATGGCGAAGACGTGGACATATATCACGGATTTCACGCACGACCATACACAAGCGTCGGAAGAAGAACTCGCACGCCTTCGTCAGATTGCGTCGCGTTCGGCCCGTATGCTTTGTCAAACCGAGGCGATGAAGACGTACTTCGAGTCGTTCTTGCCGACGGACCGCCCGTTCTTGATTCTGAATCCGATGATTCCGAACGGGAAGGGGACGCAGCCGACGTTCACGAAACCGAACGACCGCCTCGTCTATACAGGGAAGTTCGCGCCGCTTTGGTACACGACCGAGATTTTAGACGCATTCGCGAAGTTACGCGAGACGTATCCGGCCGAGCTTCATATTGCGGGCGACAAGTTCAACCAAGATCCGAACAACCCGAACTTCAAACAAGAGACGTTAGCGCGTCTGAAGTCGGAGGAAGGAATACATTGGCTCAAAGGGATTCCGCGAGCGGACGTCGAGACGCTCATCGACCGTAGTGCGATCGGTGTATCATGGCGTCATCCTGAACTCGACGCGAGTCTCGAACTTTCGACAAAATTGCTCGAATACGGTTCGCTCGGTAAACCGGTCCTCTTGAACCGTAACCCGATGCACGAACTCATTCTCGGGGAAGACTATCCGCTCTTCGTCAACTCGGAAGAAGCATTCATTGAGAAGGCGCATCTCGCACTTACGGACGAAGAGGTGTACGCTGACGCGGCGAAGCGTCTCTATGAGATGTCGCAGTATTATACGTTCAGTAACACGTACGCACGTCTTCGTGACGAGCTTTGGTCGATGAAAAAGATCAATCTTCTCTTCGCCGGTCATGACTTCAAGTTCTTGCGCTTGTTCATGGACTACTTCCAGAACAACCCGCGCTTTAACGTCTTGATCGACCAATGGGAAGGGCATAAGATTCATGACGTGAATCACAGTAAGGCATGTCTCGAGCAAGCAGACATCATCTTCTGTGAGTGGGGTCTCGGGAACGCCGTCTGGTACTCGCATCATAAGAAGCCGCACCAGACGATGATCGTCCGCATCCACCGTCAAGAGAAAGAGACTCCGTTCCCACGTGAATACAACCTTCATAACATCGACCGCATCATCTTGGTGTCGCCATATATGCTTGAAGAGATGTATCGTCTCTTCCGCATCCCGCGTCACAAGATGACGATGATTTATAACGCGGTCGACGGGAAGCGTCTCGTCCAACCGAAAGAAACGGAAGACTTGACGTTCCACTTAGGTATGATCGGGGTCAACCCGAAACTGAAGCGTCTCGACCTTGCGCTCGATATGCTCGAAACGTTGTTACAAGATGACCCACGATACAAACTCTTTATCAAAGGCCATCATCCAAACGACATCTACTGGATCAACAAGCGAGAAGACGAGCGTGCCTACTACGACCGCTTGCTCGAGCGATTGGAGCAACCAATCTTCAAAGAGAGCGTCCGCTTCGATGGACACGGAGATGACGTTCCGGAATGGTTGACGAAAATCGGCTTCGTGCTGTCGACGAGTGACTTGGAAAGTTTCCACTTGGCACCGGCTGAAGCGATGACGTCTGGTACGTATCCGATCATCCGTCATTGGACGGGAAGTGAGACGATCTATCCGGACGATGTGTTGATGGAAAACGTGTTAGAAGGCGTCGACATCATCCGTTCGTTCAAAGGGGATTCAACGCGTCTCTTGGAAGCGACAGAGGCCTATAAAGCGTATGCGCATCATCATTTCGCGATTGAAACGCTCGCTCCGAAATTAGAGGAGCTCTTACTAGCAGAACTGAATGCCGTCCATTCATAATCAGCAAGCCCGCCATCGCGGGTTTGCTTCTTTTGAAAACAAAGAGAAGGGGAGCATCCCATGAGTTATTTTTTGTATGAAGCCACTACCCGACACGTCGAGTTGACAGAGCGTGACGGAGTGACCCATGTGTTGTCGAAAAAACCGCTCGATGCACGCATCGGCTGGTTTGACGCAACACGTGACGAGCCACACGGTCACTATATCTCCCTTCAATTCGAAGAGACGTTCACCGTGTCGGTCCCATTCAATAACGTCATCCCGGTCTATTACACGATGGATCCTGTCGTCGTCGGTACATCGCTCCGTCAAGTGGCAGAGCGGGCCGGTAAAACGGAAGTGTCGTCTGAAGCTGTCTCGCAAATGCGATTTGTCGGTCATGTGTTTGGACGTAACACGCGCATCCAAGGCGTGAAGCGACTCGCTGCAGGCGAGCGTCTCACTGTCAAAGATGGGGACGTGACCATCGAGAAATGGGACGACCTGCCGATGGGGACGAACACATTACGGGAAGATTTTGATGCGACGTGGATCAAGGCGTTACGTCAATCGATTCCACCTTATCAAACGTTGAATCTTCCGTTTGCGGGTTCGGCGTTTGACCTCGTCTTCACCAAGCTTGCACTCGAGGCAGGGAAGACAGTGCGCCTTCACGTTCCTTCATTAGATGGAAACGAGGCAGAACTGGCACGCCAACTATTTGAGGAAGCCGAACTTGTCGAGGCGGAGCCGCCGGTGACAGACATCCACTTGTCGCTATCGAAACGGGTAGCACAGTCGTTCGATGTGACAGAAGGAAACTTGAGCGCGTATGAGTCGATTCCGACTGGACGGGCACGTGATACGGACTACGTTGAAATCGGGAAACACGGTTCAGACTGGCTTTACGGTAAGCATATTTTCTTAAAAGAGACGATGGATGAGCATGAGGCGAAACAACAGCTCTCGAGACGGGCGATTCGTCCGTTCGAAGGGTTTGGTGAAGCAGAGCGCGAACAAGTCGAGGCGATGCTGGAACGATTGTTTGACACGTACGAAGACCGGGATTGGAGCGGACGTCTCGAGGCGGCGTGGTTCGAGTTGAAAGTGGAGCACTTCCATGCGTATGCACGACAAGGCTTCATGGATGAGATGTTGCTCGTTCAACCACTGTTCGACCGTGACGTGCTGCGCCATATTCTAGAAGCACCATATGAACTGAAACGACAAGGTCACCTCATGAAGGTCGCCTTCGATGAAGTGTTCGGCCCTACGCCTCCACATCTGGTCAAAGAGAGTTTCGCCTGGAGCGATTCACCGCTCTTACCGACCGTCACGCCGGCGCCACTGAACTGGCGGTTGATGCTCGATGCGGTCGTGCCGAGCCAAGTCGAACGGATGCATGAGCTCCTTCATGTGGAAGACTCGGTTCGCCAAGCGATGCCGAAGGGCGAAAAGCCGAACCATCAGGTCGTGTCCATTTGGAATGACTGGACGGCGCAAAACTGGTCGCATTTGTTGGAAGAGACGGCGATTGAAGAAGAACAGGTCAAACTGGAGATTCCAGAAGCGCACCAACCGCGATCGGTGACGATCAAACCGTTCATCTATCACTATTTCGTCCCGTTCAACACAGAGTTGTTCAGTCTGAGAGAGAATCAATTCAAGGCAGAAGTCGACGTCGAGCCGTTACATGGAGAGAATGGATATATCCAGCTCTTCAACCAGAGCTTCAGTTCACCTCCATCGAGTGAGTTCTTAAAGGACGCGACGCTCGGGAACGCACCGTTCATCCAAGTGTCAGGGACGATTGAATTGTTGTCAGATGAAGACACGAAGATTGAATTGTACATCATGCAATATGATGCAAAGAAAAATCTGAAGAAGACAGCCTTTGGTCAAACGCTTCGGACGGGAGTAAACACGTTACAACAACGTGTCCCGAAAGAGTTAGACGCCAAGTATATGAAGCTCGCCATCAAATTCCAAAATGATCAACATGCGGTCCGTCTCCGAATGGGTGCATGGGACATAGAAAGCTGAGGACATCGAGTATGGAACGTCAACAAGTTGAATATGTAGAACGTGAGAATGCTTTTTTACGTGAGCAGTTGCAAATGATGACAGACCAGATGGAAACGTTGAGACAAGAAGTGCTCGAAGAGGGCGCGAAACAGATTCGAGGAAAAGAGAACACGGTCCAAAAGATGAAAGAACTCGAAAAAGAATTGCGTCAAGCCCAAGCGAACGCCGAAAAGTGGCGGAAGACGGCAGCTTCTGAGCAGAACAAAGTGAAAACGATGACGGAAGAAGTGGAGCGGATGAAGCATGTGATTGATCGTGCGAAAGCCATCCCGCTCGCCGGTAAGCTCATCACAAAGATTGAGCGTGAAGGGAATCCATCATGAAAACGTATGAGGAACAGCTAAACGACATCCAATTGGAGAAAAAGGCATGGGTCCAGACCGTCAATCGTCACTTTGAGACGATGCCGACCCCGAATTGGCTCGACGGTTCTTCCATCAAACGTGGCGTCAGTGTCATCGTCGCTTCACATGATTCGGAAGAATTGTTGCGTGCTTGCCTTGCGTCACTAGAAGCCCAAACGATTCATTCCTCATTGATTGAATGGGTCCTCGTCTTCAACGGTCCGAACCGCGAGGCATTACGAGCCGTCAGTGAGTCGTTCGGTCAATATGTCGACGTCGTCCGTCTCGAAGTCGAAGAGGCGAATGTCAGCATCGCCCGAAATCAAGGCATTGACGCGTCGACACGGCAGTATGTGACGTTTTTAGACGAGGACGATACGTTCAGCCCGACTTACGTCGAGCGACTATTCGAACAAGCATTACCGAATCGAATCGTGATTGCCGATATTCAAGACCGTAGTCCATCGGGCGAAGCACTTCCTTCACCCCTCCATCGGGAGTTCGAACGCCTGACAGGACAAGAGACGACGTACGAGCAAATGTCACAACTCCTGACGCTCAACGCGTGTAAACTTGTCCCAGCCGTCTATGCGAAACAAGTGCGTTATGAACCGACCTTAAGGAGCGGGGAAGATGTCGTTTATTTCTCAACGCTGTTCTCCACGTATACGCCTGAAGTGAAGATATTGCCTTCCGAGACGGATGCGATCTATTATCGCCAAGTGCGAGAACGTTCTGTCTCTCGCCAAGCGGTCAGCCAAGATTTCTCGGTCGCCCAACGTCTTTCCGTCATCAAGCGGCTCGATGCCATTCCGACGAAAGAAGCCTCGATTCGACGCTTCATCGAGCGGAAAATCGACGCTCAGACCTCGATGATGAGTTTATTTTATGAGACGGTTCCTGAACAACGCGCGTATATCCGTGCGTCGGTACGGGAAGCAGCGCTTCGTTATTTTTCATTTAGTATATTGAATCAACATGCAGCGGAACGGGGGATCGTCATCGGCGAACACCTCGAGCGGGCCGGCACACTCATTGCTGAATTCCCCGAAGACGTCGTCATCCGTGTCTATTTGATGGCGCCGTATACGCGTCAGGAACTGCGGAGCCATGTGACGGATGAACAATTTGAGCGACTGACGTTTGCGAATATGTCGCTACCGAATTGGTCAATATTGCCTGAAGTTTGTTATAGTAGTGGGGATGTGCGTGCCGTCGCATTATGCACAGAACATCATTTAGGTGTAAAATCTTACTCGGTCCCATCCCGTTAATACAGTATTGTCATGAAAATGTAATTGCTTCTCAATTCGTATCGGGAGTATAATGGGTTTGATTTTTGGTGAAATCCTAAACAATATGAAATGTTTTGCAACATTCGGTGACACGTGTCACTAATCTATGGAGGTTATTTCAATTATGAAAGTTTGTACAATCGGATTAGGATATATCGGACTCCCTACATCAGCCGTTTTCGCCCAGTATGGCGTAGACGTACTCGGTGTAGACATTCATCAGTCCGTCGTGGATAAATTGAACCGTGGCGAGATTCACATCGAAGAGCCAGGTCTTGGTGAAGTCGTGAAAGAAGTTGTCGCAAACGGTAAATTCCGTGCGTCACTCGAGCCAGAAAAAGCGGACGCGTTCATCATCGCGGTACCGACACCAAACAACGACGACGAGCACAAATCATGTGACCTCACATACGTTCTTGAAGCAACGAAACGCGTGCTTCCACACGTTGAAAAAGGAAACGTCATCATCGTGGAATCAACAATCGAGCCACGTACGATGGACGACCATGTGAAGCCGCTCGTCGAAGCTGCTGGGTTCACAGTCGGCGAAGATATCTTCCTCGTACACTGCCCAGAGCGCGTCCTCCCAGGACAAATCTTGCATGAGCTCGTTCACAACAACCGTATCGTCGGTGGAATCACGGAAGCATGTGCGGAAGCTGGTGCAAAAGTGTACGGTACGTTCGTTAAAGGTGAAATCATCAAGACGGATGCCAAAACGGCTGAGATGTCTAAACTCATGGAAAACACATTCCGTGACGTGAACATCGCCCTCGCGAACGAACTCGCGAAAGTATGTAACGCCCTCGACATCAACGTGCTTGACGTCATCGAGATGGCAAACAAACACCCACGTGTTAACTTGCATAGCCCAGGACCGGGTGTAGGTGGCCACTGTCTCGCGGTCGACCCATACTTCATCGTCGCGAAGCAACCAGACCTCGCGAAGATCATCAAGTTGTCACGTGACACGAACGTATCGATGCCTGCTTACGTCGTCGAGAACGTCAAGAAACTCGTCGCAGGACAAGACAATGCGAAAATCGCGGCGTTCGGCGTAACGTACAAAGGAAACGTCGACGACATGCGTGAAAGCCCAGCGGTCGACATCATCGAATTGATGCTCGCTGACGGCATGAACGTAGCCGTCCACGACCCACACGTCGAAGTCTCTTCTTCGAAACATTTCGACCTCGTCTCGAAAGAAGAAGCGATCCAAGATGCGGACCTCGTCCTCGTCCTCGTTGACCACAACGAGTTCAAAGCACTCGACTTCGCAGAATTGAACGGCGCGATGCGTCGCCCAATGATCTTCGACACACGTAATATCGTGAAGGCCGATGACAGCGACCTTGCCGTTGTAAACTACGGAAACCTTTACAACTACGTCAACGGGAAAGTCACGTTGGCCTAAACCGTTAGGTGCCCAATATGATCAAAGCATCGAAACAAGTTTTCATTGAACTTTGGGAGAGTCTCTATCTCATTTTGAGACTCTCTGTCTATGAAACGAAAAGTCGTTACTCGATGCAGTATTTTGGCTACTTGTGGGAAATCATCACACCAATTATTCAAATCGCCATCTATTGGCTCGTCTTCGGATTCGGTTTACGTGCGGGTCGAGACGTTGGGGATGTCCCGTTCTTACCATGGCTCGTCTCAGGGATTGTGCCATGGTTCTTCTTTGGACCGGCCATTGTCAGCGGATCTCGATCCGTTTTTTCTAAGATTGCCCTCGTCTCGAAGATGAGTTTTCCAATCAGTACGATACCGGCCTATGTCATTTTGTCGGAGCTATACCGACACGTGGCCATGGTCGTCATCGCCTTTATCTTAATGATGGCGTTTGGGATCAGTGAAGGATGGAACATCTTGTTCCTCCCGTACTTATTGATCAGTGCGCTTGCGTTTTTATATGCGTTCGCATTGTTGACTTCCGCATTAGCCACAATCATCCGAGATTTTCAAAATTTGCTGTCACAAATTATTCGGATGATGCTGTATCTGTTACCGATTTTTTGGCAACCGTCCGGGAAACTAGAATTGATTTTGATGGCCAACCCGCTCTATTACCTCGTGGAAGGCTATCGCTCGATGTTCCTCGGAACGGATTGGATTATGCAAAATCTCACTTATGGTCTTTACTTCTGGGGCTTCACCTTCGTGACGTTCCTCATTGGTTCAGCGATTCACGTGCGTTTCCGTCGCTACTTTATCGACTATATTTAAGGAGCAGTGACGTATGAGCTATCAAGTCAAATTCGAAAATGTCTCGAAGCGATACACGTTGTATCGTAAGCAAAGTGATAAATTGAAAGAAGTCTTGTTCAACCGTGCGAACGGGAAACAGTTTTACGCGCTTCGTAATGTGACGTTCGAAGTTCCTCCCGGTGAGGTAGTCGGTATTTTAGGGATTAACGGTTCTGGGAAATCGACGATGTCGAACCTTCTCTCTGACGTGATTCCACCGACACACGGACGCATCGAGCTTCGAGGCAAACCATCATTGATTGCCATCTCCTCTGGATTGAACGGCAATTTGACGGGGATGGAGAACATTGAACTGAAATGTCTCATGCTCGGGATGAACAAGCAGCAAATCAAAGACATTACCCCGGAAATTATCGAGTTTGCCGATATCGGAGATTTCATCGATCAACCGGTTAAAACGTACTCGAGCGGGATGAAGTCACGTCTTGGCTTCGCCATCTCCATCAATATCGACCCAGATATTCTTGTCATCGATGAAGCGTTGTCCGTTGGGGACCAAACGTTCACCGATCGTTGTCTCGTCAAAATGAACGAGTTCAAAGATCAAGGGAAGACGATCTTCTTCATCAGTCACTCGGTGTCCCAAGTGCGTCAATTCTGTACACAAGCCATCTGGCTCGAGTATGGGGAAATTCGCGAATATGGTCCCGTAGATGAGGTCGCAGACGAGTATATGAAATTCTTGAAATGGTTCCGCACGTTGGATTCCAAACGTCAATCGGAGTTCAAGCAACAGAAGATGGCGCAACGGACGACGATTGTGGACCAAGATGACGTCGGTGAGACGATTATCTTACCGCGAAAAACGCTTAAAGGAGAATCTGTATGATTAAAGTTATGACCGTATTCGGTACACGCCCTGAGGCTATCAAAATGGCCCCGCTCGTGTTAGAGCTCAAACAACGTGAAGGGATCGAACCGATTGTCGTCGTCACAGCTCAACATCGTGAGATGCTCGATCAAGTCCTTCAACTTTTCAAAATCACACCGGACTATGATTTGGACGTGATGAAGAAAAACCAAACGCTCTTTGATGTGACGACACGTGTTCTTCACGGACTTGATGAAGTCATGAAAGAAGCGAAACCGGATATCGTTCTCGTTCACGGTGATACGACGACGACGTTCGCGGCATCGCTCGCGGCATTCTACAACCAGATTGCAATCGGTCACGTAGAAGCAGGGCTTCGCACATACAACAAGTATTCGCCTTACCCAGAGGAAATGAACCGTCAATTGACAGGCGTCATGGCAGACCTTCATTTTGCTCCGACGGACACGTCAGCTGAAAACTTGCTTCGTGAGAACAAGAAAGAAGCCGATATTTTCGTAACAGGAAATACGGCGATCGATGCCTTGAAAACGACAGTTCAAGATGACTACGACAGCGAATTACTCAACAAGATCACGGGTCAAGACAAGCGTCTCGTCCTCTTGACGGCACACCGTCGTGAGAACCTTGGAGAGCCGATGCGCAACATGTTCCGTGCGGTTCGTCGCTTGATTGAAAAGTATGATGACATTGAGGTCGTCTACCCAGTTCACATGAACCCAATCGTACGCGAACTCGCTGGTGAAATTTTAAATGACTTAGACCGCGTTCACTTGATTGAACCGCTCGACGTTTTTGACTTCCACAACTACGCATCTCGTTCACACCTCATCTTGACAGATTCAGGTGGCGTACAAGAAGAAGCGCCGTCACTCGGTGTACCGGTTCTCGTTCTTCGTGATACGACAGAGCGTCCGGAAGGTGTTGCAGCGGGAACGTTGAAACTCGCTGGAATCGAGGAAGAAGTCATTTTCGGACTCGCCGATGAGTTGTTATCGGACCAAGCCGCATATGAGAGTATGGCAAAAGCGTCTAACCCTTACGGGGACGGGGAGGCGTCACGCCGAATCGTCGACGCGATCGTCGAACGTTTCACACGCTGATTGATGATAGACTGTCCCTCGGGGCAGTCTATTCTTTTTTGAGAAAGGAGGGAATCCATGCTTTTCAGTTCAACGATTTTTTTATTTTGGTTTTTGCCGATTGTTTTGATCTTATACTATGTATCTCCACGCTTTTTGAAAAACACGATCCTGCTGATTGCCAGTCTTTTGTTTTACGCGTGGGGGGAACCGATTTATACGGCCGTCATGTTGACGTCGATTGTGATGAACTACTTGTTCGGAATTTATGTTGACCGCTATCGGGAAGAGAAGAAGAAAGCGAAGTGGATCGTCGGGCTCATGGTCGCGGCTAACGTGTTACTGTTATCCGTCTTTAAATACACGAGCTTTATTATCGAAAACGTGAATGCGATCACGGGGCTCGAATTGACCGATCCGAAAATTCCGCTCCCAATCGGTGTTTCCTTCTTCACCTTTCAAGCGATGAGTTATGTGATTGATGTATATCGGAAGGATGGGAAAGTTCAACGGAACCCTCTCGACCTTGCTTTATACATCTCCTTGTTCCCACAATTGATTGCGGGGCCGATCGTTCGTTACCAGACGGTCGCTGATGAAATCAATGATCGTAAAGAAACGATGGATGACTTTGCGAGCGGGGTGCAACGGTTTGTCATCGGCTTGGCGAAGAAGATGCTTCTCGCAAACAATGCCGGATATGTGGCGGACCAAATCTTCTCGCAAAGTACGGATAACATGTCGATGGGGCTCGCCTGGATTGGGATTATCGCCTATTCGCTCCAAATCTACTTTGACTTCTCTGGGTATTCCGATATGGCCATCGGATTAGGACGCATGTTCGGATTCCACTTCCTCGAGAACTTCAACTATCCGTATATCTCGAAGTCTGTTTCTGAGTTCTGGCGGCGCTGGCATATCTCGCTTGGTAGCTGGTTCCGGGATTACGTATACATCCCACTCGGCGGGAATCGGGGAAGTGCGTGGAAGCTCTATCGTAACTTAGCGGTCGTCTGGGTGCTGACCGGTGTATGGCACGGTGCGAGCTGGACGTTCATCGCATGGGGCGCCTATTATGGCGTCTTCATCATGTTGGAGCGTGCCTTCCTCGGTGCTTGGCTCAGAGCGCTCCCAGCGGCACTGGCACACGCGTTCACGTTATTCGTCGTCATCATCGGTTGGGTCTTCTTCCGGGCCGATAACTTCCCGTACGCGCTGTCGTACTTGTCGGCGATGTTCCATTTGAATGGTGGACCGGTCTGGGATCATGAAGCGATGTTCTACTTCGTTCAATACGGGGTGATTCTATCCATTGCTATGATCGCTGCGACACCAATCCCGAAATGGTTCGGCGAGAAAGTACTCTTGCTCGAACAAAACAGTAGAAAGTTATGGGTGAACTATACGGCTGGATTCATGCGCATTGGGTTCTTGGCAACCATCTTTATCTTCGCCATTTCGTATGTCGTCGCGAGTAGTTTTAACCCGTTCATTTATTTCAGATTTTAATAAAAAAGTCGTTCTCACAATGGAGAACGACTTTTTATGTGGGTTCATTCAGTTTTTCATGATACAGGTTCACGAACTCGTTTAAGTTGACGTTATGGATGAACAAGACGACATCGATGTCGTTTTCAGTCACATACTTTTCAATGGAAGATTCATCGAAGTGACGGACATCAATGACCGAAACGTGACCGAAATGCTCGGGTAACAAGGTAAGCATCGGATTCGCATACGAATCTTTCAAGATGAGCGTCCGTGTGTCGTTGATTGGTTGTTCCTGGTCCATCGTGACGATTGGCCAGTTCCGATGGAGGAAGAGCGAATACATTTCCGTATACGTCTCTTCTGACTTGAGCGGCTTTTTGTTGATGATGCTCGTGATCGGTTTACAAGGTGTCGCCCGATTGAAGCAGACCGAACTCGGTGTGAAGCCTTCCTTTGGTACCATCCATTCGAACGTATCACCGTCTTTGACGTATTGCAGTGTCGTACTTCGTGCATATGAACCGTAGTAAGGTTCTTCATGTGTCTTTGTCCGAAGTTGGTTCGGTTTTAGTGTCAGTCCCATTTCAGGATGATCTTTCGACATCGTATTGACCGTCTGCGCATAAGCCGCATAAGCACCATAGATGTTCCAGTGATAGTCGGTCTTGAAGAAGACATCGCTTAACTGCTGGGCTTCGTTCAACGACTTCCGATAGTCCATCACGTTCAGACCGGGTACCGTCGTCAGTTGATCGCGAACAGATTTATAAATGCGAGGTGCTTCGTTCCCCATATAGTCCGGCATGTGAGGTTCGACGTTCGCCATCGAAGCCTTGTTCGGGGCGAGTCCGAAATACACATCGGTCCCACGTTCTTCGAGACGTGACGTAAACGTCGTCAAGTCGCTCACAAGTGTATCGGTATCAACCGACTCTTTCATCGGAGATTCCATCGTGCCGTCAGCTGACACGTATATCCCATTTTTGACGGTTTGCTTGAAAACGTCTTTGTTTAAGAAAGCATTTAAGCTGATCCAAGCATCACGATTGAAGATTTGATCGGTGACGAAGGACTCGGTTTGTTTCATATATGAACCGGACATGATATGCGTAAACGTAGGAGAATCTGGGCTTTGTGCGAGCTTTCGGTTTTCCATGTCCGATACGTCCCGCTTCTCAGAAGAAAGCGTCAAATAGGCGCCGCCGACTAAAAAAGCGACGAAGGAGAAAATCAAAACAAGCTGAAGAATGATTTTCGGATGATTGCGTCTTTTACGATTGGAGCGGGGGTCCTGTTTATGAGAATCAACGTTTAAATTTTGCATAGAGAACTCCTTTGATACTAGATTAATCCGAGTCTCATTCTACCATATATTTGCTTCTGTAACTGTAACAATTATGTATCAGCAGAGCCGATACAAAAAACGCCTAAAGCGACATGACGTCACTCTAAACGTTTTTAGTGAGCGGTAAAGCGAGCCGGTCCAATCGACGACACGAGTCGCGTGGCGGCACGTAAACAATCAAGCTGTCTTGCATATACACGACTCACATCGGAAAAGGCAGAAGGGAGGTGATCCGAGTCGAGAGGACCTTGTCGCATATAAGACGATTCATCGGCTCCGAGTGGTGTCGGATGAATGACGAACTTATAGTGTGATGGGTCGAGCTCAATGACTTCAATCTCTGCAAACAGTCGTGCATCACGTGTATATAAGAAGCGGGTCGATAACCATTTATCAGAATCAGTCATGGATCACATGTCCTCCTTTCAAAGTCTCATTACCATTATCATAAAACATTTTTTGGATATTTGGAATCTTATTTCATATTAATCCCAACATATTTACTTAAATTTGTAAAAGTGCCGAATCCGTGCATTCGTTTCATTTCTTGGAGTATGGTTAAGGGAGAATGTATGAAATGTAGGTGACCACATGAGAACGAACGCAACGGGGAAATATCGCTTCGTATTGATTCTTGGAGCAAAGGTCAACGGCATCTCTCCATCGAGAGCGCTCCGACATCGGATTGACGTCGCTGCCGCTTATGCGAAGATGTATCCATATGTAGAGCTCATTGCAACAGGAGGGCAAGGCCCAGACGAAGGCATGGCCGAGGCGCTTGTGATTGAACGGGAACTGATTGCGCGTGGAATTGAACCGTACCGGATCCATGTCGAAGCGACCTCTACTTCCACAATCGAGAACTTTCAGCATAGTCGACCGTTTTGGCAAGGTGAGACGGGGCTCACGATTGTGACGAATGATTTTCATGTCCCACGTGCCCGTCTGATAGCGAAGCTTTATTTCCAACTCGAGAGTGATGCTTTGTATGCACCGACCCCATCACTAGCAAAAGGGCGGTACGTGATCCGCGAAGTGTTGGCCTATGTGAAGCTACTCGTGCGCTATCTGTTTAAGAAAGATAAAAACTAGGCTCTTGCAGACGCAAGAGCCTAGTTTTGTTGACAGCCGATTTCTTTGTTTAAGACATCACCGAACGCTTCAGCACCTTCCACATTCAAATGGACGCCGTCGCTTTCGAAATAAGATTCTTTGCCAATCGATTGTCCATGCCAGTCGATGAGGGAGACGTTCTCGTGAAGTTCGCTTGCCCGGGCGAGCTTCTCATTAACCTCGCTTTCCCATGGTCGTGGGACGCGGGTGTTAATCAAATAGATCTGGTCCGCGCGTTCGAACTGCTTGAGGAGCGTGTCGAGTTGTTCCATCTTGAACGCCCCGTTCGTACCGAGATGAAGGAAGACGACATGACCTGGCGCACTATACGATGCATACTGAGATGCGACAGGAATGGCGTCGCGGACTTGGCGACCGATTTCAGCATCAATCTTCATGTTCGGAAACGCGTCTGCCAAATATTCATTCAACCCGAGCATGACCGAATCGCCAATCGCGAGTGCCGGTGGACAACTCTGTTCCTCCAGCTTGTCGGTCGGTGGAGGCGTCACATCTGTGGCCGCTTCTTCCGACTCATTTGTTTCGGCTTCTTTCGGCACGTCAGGTGTCTCTTCTTTTGGCATCGGCACTTTCACGACCGGAATCTCATCTTGAACGGGCTTCGATTCAGAGAAGGCCAGGATGGTCAAATTACCGACGAGCACGAGCGAGAGTGCGGTCGCACAAGCCGTAGCCGCAAAACGCGCGCTCGGGTGTGTCGGTGTCGAGACGAGCTGACGGAACGACGCGATGAATCCGTTCCGACGAATCGGCGTCTCGATGAAGCGATACGACAACTCAGCAATCAACAGTGTGAGTGCGACCTGACCGACCGCGAGGAGCGGTGAAAATGTTCCGAGTCGTTCGAGTGGTGTCGTCAAAATAATGACCGGGTAGTGCCATAAGTAAATCCCATATGTCCGTGTACCAATCACACGAATCCAAACGCTTCCAAATAGACGTGACCAAATCGTCGCCGGATGGGCGACCGCGGCAATCAAGATTGCGGATAAGAACGCGACGAGCAAGAAGCCGCCATAGTAGAGAAATGCATCATATGCGTTCACACGAGCGATGATCCCGACAATCACGATGAGGGAAATCGTACCGGCCACGTTCAAAATATGTCGCCCGATGTTGGGGATGACTTGCTTGAACGTATCCGGTCGCCAGCCGAATGCGAGCATGGCGCCCATGAGTAGGCCGAACAGACGTGTATCCGTCCCGTAGTAGACGCGGCTCGGGTCTGCTTCAGGTACATAGCGGAACGCCATCCATGTTGCCGAGACGAGTAAGAGTGCAGCGACCAATTGAAGCAACCGTTTCCGGAAGGCGAGACCGACGAGTAGAATGAGCGGCCAGACCGCGTAAAACTGTTCCTCGATCGAGAGTGACCATAAGTTTTGAAGTGGTGACGGTTTCCCAAAGCTCTCGAAATACGATACTTCATGGAAGATGTACCACCAGTTGTTCACATAAGCGAGCGCGGCGAGTGAGTCTTGCCGTACCGTATCGAGCAAGGAGCGGTCAAAGAGCGTGACGTATGTCATCACGAGTGACAACATCAAGATGAGCGCCGGTAGCAATCGACGGAAACGGGCGATGTAGAATTTTTTCAAGTCGATCGTGCCCGTCTTCGTCCACTCTCGAATGAGGATGCCGGTAATCAAATAGCCGGAAAGGACGAAGAAGACATCGACACCGAGGAAGCCCCCGGATATGTAAGGTACGTTTAAATGATATAAAATTACAGCCAACACGGCGAACGTGCGTAAGCCGTCTAGGCCAGGCATATACGTTGTATGTTTGAGTGGTTGCATGCCCCCACTTCCTTTCTAGTCAAAGCGGACATTTCCCTTTTTTTAGAATCCATTCTTCAGTATAACGAGTGGGGGAAAAGGAGTGGTTTCAAAAGATTTACAATCAACTCTGATTAAAAAGTCCACAAAAAAAGGGACGCGAGGTCCCATTGTGATTACATCATCTTAATGAACATTCCACCGATGACACCAGCGATGACGAGTGCCCAAGGTGGTAATTTCCAGTAGGCGATCATGACGAACAAGAAAGCGGCGAAGACGAAATCAACCGCGCCATTGACGGTACTCGTAAAGATTGGGCTGTAGAATGCCGCAATCAAAATACCGACGACCGCCGCGTTCACGCCGATCAACGCTCCAGCGACTTTCGGATTGTGACGAAGTGCATCCCAAAACGGGAGTGCCCCGAGAATGAGCAAGAACGCCGGCAAGAAAATAGCGACCGTCGCCAAAATCCCGCCCGGAATACCGTTGATGACTGTCCCGAGATAGGATGCGAACGTGAACAAAGGTCCCGGAACGGCCTGTGCGGCACCGTATCCTGCGAGGAACGCTTCTTCGCTCAAGAAACCTGCAGGGACGAGCTCACGTTCGAGGAGTGGCAAGACGACGTGTCCGCCACCGAAGACGAGTGCACCAGCACGATAAAAACTATCAAATAGAGCGATTGTCTGGTTTTCAAACGTTTCTCGTAAAATTGGCAAGATGACGAGAAGTGCTCCGAATACTGACAATAAGACGGCACCGAGACGTTTTGAAATCGGGAACGTGCTCGATTTCGCATCGAGACGATCTGGCTTGAACAATAAGAACCCAGCGACAGCAGCGACGAGGATGACGAGTACTTGGCTAAATGTCGTCTGCCAAAGCAATACGCCAGCGAGTGCGAAGAAGGCAATCGTTTTTGTCTTCGTATCAGGTGTGAGCTTACTTGCCATCCCTAAAATCGCATGGGCTACGATGGCGACGGCAACGACTTTCAAGCCATATAACCACCCGGCATCGGATACATCGAGACCAGATAGTGCCAAAGCGAATAGCATAAGCGCGACGACCGACGGGGTCGTGAATCCGATGAACGAGGTGATTCCACCTAGTATCCCGCCACGGACGATGCCGATGCCGATTCCGACTTGCGAACTCGCGGGGCCGGGCAAGAATTGACATAAGGCGACGAGGTCGGCATATGCCTTCTCGTCCATCCATTTACGCCGTCTTACATATTCCTCATGGAAATAGCCAAGGTGGGCGACCGGTCCACCGAACGATGTCAGGCCGAGTCGAGTTGAAACGAATAAAATCTCTAGTAACGTCTTGAACGTCACACGTTGTGTCCTCATATCTTCACTCCTTAATTTCTTTAAATAACTCATAAGCTTTTTGACGGGCTTCTTGTAAGACTGAGAGTCCTTTTTCGGTCGTCACGTAATTTTTTCGGACGTGTCCATCGACCGTCTCATTTTCACGGACGAGGAGACCATCCTTCTCCATGCCATGTAAAATCGGATAGAGTGTACCGGCACTGATTTCATAACCGTGCTCCCGAAGTTCATCGACCATCCATGCCCCGTATACCGGATGTTCAGCGGCATGATGCAGGATATGAATGTGGATGAATCCGAGGAACAGCTTCCGCAGGACGCGGTCTTCCATACGTGTCAACTCCTTGTTATCGAAATTCGATATCGGTTTTCGAAATCAGTCTAACAAACGAGTTAAAAGGAAACAAGCTATCTATCTGCAGTTTACAAAACTTTATAATAAGCAGAAGGGAATGAGTTCGGAAAAAATAGGGAATCTATCACAAATGAGGTAAACTAGGTATTGAGTTTATTTGCTGAGGAGGAAGTGACGTGACAAACCCCATTCATTCTTCATACGATACATTGTTGCGCCATATGCCCCAAGGCTACGTCGAGTTTAAAGTGATTTACGACGATGCTTCGGAGCCGATTGACTATGAATTTTTTGAAGTGAATCCTGCCTTCGAGAAGATGATGAAAGGGAAACGAAAACATTTTATTGGACAGAAAGTGTCGGCGGCACTGAAGGATTTTGAATATAGCGAGCGTGAATGGATGATTCAAGTGGCACGGGTCGTCAGCGATGGCGGTACGGTGACGTTTGAGCATTTCTCACGCCGCAATAAATCATGGTACGAGATGTCCGTCTTTAGTGAACGAAAAGGCTTTGTCTCCGTGATGTTTCATGACATCACCCGGCATGTGCAAGAAAACAATGCCTTAAAGCAGCTCGTGAACGTGTCGCATCGTTTCGTTTCTACCGGTAGTGATTTGTTGATGAACCAACAGTTCCTGGATCAGATTCGTGATTTCACTGGGGCGAAAGCGGTCGCGCTGAATTTGATGGAATCCGACGGTGAATCGTATACGACGGTTGCGTTGTCCGGCATGGATGAGATGTTAGAACGAAGTCTTGATGTGTTAGGGTTTCATCCGGTCGGGAAGAAGTGGCCGATGACCGACCAACGACGTGAACTGTTCAGTCGATCGAATCCGCTCGTGTTTGACGGGATTGATCCGTTGATTGACGGTGCACTTCCGAAACGGCTCGTCAAAAACTTACTTCGCATCTTCTCGCTTGGAGAGGTCGTCCTCTTTAAAATCGAGAAAAATGGGATACTATATGGAGATTTGACGATTGTGATGCAGGAAGGGAAAGTGGCGAATCGACTTGGACTTGTCGAATTGTATCTCGTCCATGTACTCGAGCAACTAATCAAAGCCGATCGCCAAGTCGGTGAGACGAAGAAGTCGATGTTCGATGGATTCGCAACACTCGACTTGGAATGCATCATGGCGCTCAATACGCGTCAAATCTTACATTTAAATGATACGTGGGAGCGGGTGCTCGGCTATTCGCTTGACGAACTGGAGAATATGGATTTCCTCAGCTTGATTCACCCGGACGATGATGGCATCACGGAAGCTGCCTTTGCAGAACTTGAGGAACGGGGAGAGCTGTTCCGTTTCGTCAATCGTTTCCGGACGATTGATGACACATATCGTTCGATCGAATGGCATTGTAAACTTCAGGGGAACTATATTTACGCTGTCGCGAAAGACGTGACGGACCGCGTTCAGTTAGAAGAGAAGTTGGCCGAACGGGACCGTTTGTTAACGAAACTTTCTGATCAGATCCCAGGTGCCATCTATCAGTTCGAGTTGTTGCCAGATGGAAGCTTCAACTTCCCATTCTTCAGTCGTGGCTTTGAAGACATGTTGGGAATCTCTGCGGAAGAAGTCCAAGCAGATGCCGGACTCGTCTTCCGTCGGATGCATCCCGATGACTATCCTCACGTCATGCAGTCGATTGATGAATCTTATCGGAATTTGACGATTTGGGACGCCGAGTTTCGTGTATTGACCGAGGACGGACGGACGATTTGGATTTTAGGCTCGTCCCGTCCAGAGAAGATTGCCGACGGTCATGTCCTTTGGCACGGCTACATCGGTGACGTCACGGAGAAGAAAAAGTATGAGAAAGAAATCGAATATTTGAGTTATCACGACCAGTTGACAGGTGCCAAAAACCGTCGTTACTTTGAAGAAGCGCTTGAACGTTATGACGATGATGCGTTTTATCCATTGTCACTGATCGTCATCGATATTAATGGACTGAAATTGACGAACGATGCGTTCGGACACTTGATTGGTGACCGATTACTCGTCGAAGCGGCGAATATTTTACGGAATGAACTGCGGGCGAAAGATGAAGTGGCACGCATCGGCGGGGATGAGTTTGTCGTCATTTCACCAAATACGACACTTGACGAGGCGAAACAACTGTCCGACCGTTTGAGCCGACTTTTCCTCGGGAAAACGGTAGAAGGACTTCCGATTTCCGCATCGTTCGGTGAGGCGGTCAAACACGATGCGTCAATCGGATTGACGGACGTCTTCAATTTAGCGGAAGACCGGATGTATCATCATAAAGTGTCCGAGAAGCAGAGTCGCCGTCATCACTCGATTCAACTGATCATGCGTACGCTTTATGAGAAGATTCCGCGTGAAGAGGCGCACTCTCAGCGTGTCGCGAATTTGTCTGGGAAACTTGCGGAAGCGATGGGCTTCACGAGCGCAGAGGTGAATGAAATCCGAACAGCCGCCATTTTACACGACATCGGAAAAGTGGCAATCAGTAACGATATTCTAGATAAGCCGGGTACTTTGACGGAGCCCGAATGGCGCGAAATCAAACGTCATCCCGAAGTCAGTTACAATATTTTAAGTACGGTCCCTGAATATGTCGCCTTATCTGAAATCGTTTTGGCACACCACGAACGTTGGGATGGAAACGGATATCCGAAAGGAATCAGTGAATACGAGATTCCGCTCGCTTCCCGTATCATCTCAATCGCCGATACGTTCGATGTTATGGTGACAGGTCGTCCTTATCGTCAGGCGAAGACGATTGAAGAGGCGCTCGCCATCATCCAACAAGAGGCGGGCAAGCAGTTCGACCCAATGCTCGTCGATGTCTTCTTTGAAAAAGTCGTACCGACACTGCAACAATAAAAAAGAGCGAGTCCTTCCACACAGAATGGGAGGACTCGCTTTTTCAAATGGTAAGCGGACGCTTCTTCAATACGAGAACCGTCAACACGAAGACGATACCGGTCATGCCGATCATGACGAGAATGGAGAGGAATGGGAACTGTCCCTCGTACATAGTGATCACCCCGTTGTTCAACCAATAGGTCGGTAAGAAACGACCAACCACTTTTAATGATTCCGGTAACCACAGCAGACTGATGAATGCGCCCCCGGTGATGGCGGATGCCATTGTGACCGAAATTTGAAAAATATTCGCTTTCTCCCGATTTGTCGCAAAGACGGCGATGAGTCCTCCAAATGCCAGGCAGACGAGCAGGTAGGCCGAGAACAAAGCGAAGACGGTCGGGAGATGAGTCCACACGTCTTGACCATAAAGGACGAGACTCACACCAATCAACAGCATGACATAGACATAGCCGACGAGATAGAAGGCGAGGAGAAGCGATGCGAAATAACGCCGGGGTGTCACCGGTGAGGCGAACAGGCGGGCGTAGATTTTCTCGTCTCGGTCGTCCGCGACAAACATCGGGATGAACTGGAGAAACGTCGACATCATGATGAACGACAAGAGACCGAAAAAGGCTTGCGTACGCGCGGTAGTGGCGACGCTCTCTTGGAACGGTTCGCTTGATAGCGTGTAGCCGTTTTCTGTCTCCTTAGCCGCAAGTTGTTCGAACGTTTCTTCATCAAATCCGCTCGCCTCGAGAAGTTGACGTTCACGCGACAAATGACCGTTCAGTGCCTGTTCGACCAAAGCAGCATCACTGCCCGCAATCGCGGAGAACGAAAGACGGGGCATGTCCTCGTCAAAGGCTCGTTCTGTAAAATTCTTTGGGATGAGGAGTACGATATCTTCACCCTCTAACAAGACGTCCTCGCCACTCGTCTCAAGTAAGGTGACGCGTCCAAAGCGCTCGGCTTCTTCAATAAGACGCTCGGCAAGAATGCCCCCATCCTCATCGACAATTCCAATCGATGCATTGAGACTCGAGGTACTCCCGACGAAGGATAAGATGAGCGCGAAACCGAACATCGACACGAACGTGAACACCCAGAGCCCTTTCTTTCGGAGCATCCGTTTGGCCACGTGCCTAATGAGTACCATGGCGCTTCACCCCTTTCGACAGAATATAGCTGAGCACGATGAAGACGAGCAGATGGATGCCGAGTAAGCCGAGGCTTTCCCAATAGACGCGCATATCACCTTCACGAAGCATGACGGCGAGCATCCCATCCCGCATAAAGATGGGCATGAACACATAAGCGGCCCACGGCGCATAGTTTAGCGTCACTTGATCGAATCCGGGAACGTAGCCACCCGATAAAATCATGATGATGGCGACGAATCCGTTGACGATCGCATCTCTCGTCGTCGTACTCAGCTTTGGAAGGTTGACGATGACAAACCCGATGGCGACTCCATATGCAGTCAAGGCGAGCCAAGCGAGGATTAAATAAACGAACTGAACGTTTGCCAAATCAAACGTTCGATAGACGAAATGGCTGAACCAAAACAATAAGATGAGCTGAAGTAAAATGATGACGTAGCGGCTGAACGTCCGCGCGAGCCGATACTGGATGGTTCGGACAGGAGCGGCTTGAATCCGTAAATAACTGCCCGTGTTCGGCTGTTCTTCCCGTGCCATCGCGGTGATATAAAACGACCCGAACAAAGCGGTCATGATCGAGATGGTGACGGTGAAATATTCGAGTGAGGTCGGGGTCCGTCCCGCGAGGTCGACACTCTCGGTATCAAGCCACGACTCATTCTCGTACGGGGCCGACACACCGGCCTCCGCGAGCGTGATCTGTTGGTTGGCAATCGCTGTATACTGACCGAGAATGGCTTCGAGTACGTCAAACTCGACGGTCGTCGGCTCTTCATATAAAAGCGTGATGTCATTTTCTTCGAGCTGTAAGATGACGTCCGCATCCCCATCGTTCACGCCACTCTCGGCTGACGTAATATCTTCGTAAGGGACGAGCCGGATGAACGCCTGAATGTCTTCGTCATTCAAAAAGTTCTCAAGTGGCTCACGATACTGATCGGTTGATGATTCGACGTACGCGACATTTGTGACGGGCAGTTTGAACGTGTCACTAAAGACAGCCGATAACATCGTCCCGAGACCGAAGATGAGGATGAGCGGGAAGAGGAGCATCCAAAAAAGTGTGGCACGGTCTCGGAGTCGCTGTTTCACATCATATTTGATGAAAGTCCACATGAAATCGCCTCCTATTCCCGGAGTGTCTTCCCGGTCAATGCCAAAAAGACGGTATTGAGGGAAGGGCGGTCGACCGTGATGGATGTGAAGTGAACATGTTCCTGATGGAGCGTGTCAAGGAGCGGGGCGAGCGGCGTATCTTTATCGAGTGACACCTCGATATATGGTTCTTCATATTGCACTTTTTGAACGTGGTCGAGTGCATCGAGTCGTTCAAGCAGATGGGGCGTGAGTGCATCGACTTTGATACGGGCCGTCTCAAGCGTCATGACACGATCTTTCAGTTCATCTTGCGTCCCTTCGGCGATGATTTTCCCTTCGTCGACGATCGCGATGCGGTCACAGAGTAGCTCGACCTCTTCCATATAGTGTGATGTATAGATGATGGTCGCCCCGCGACGATTCAGCTCACGGATGTTCTCTAAGATCGTGTTCCGTGACTGCGGATCGATGGCGACGGTCGGTTCATCCATGAAGATGAGTTCAGGTTCATGGACAATCCCGCATGCGATGTTGAGGCGACGGAGGAGACCGCCAGACAGTTCGGGTGGTCGTTTCTTTTGGTGGGCATCGAGTTCAACGAAAGCAATCGCGGCCTCGGTCTTTTGTTTCGCTTCTTTGGGACTGAATCCATACAATTCGGCGAAAAACTGGACGTTCTCATAGACGGTCAGCTGATCATAGACGGAGACATGTTGCGGGACAATTCCGACACGTCGCTTGATGGACAGTTCGTCTTTTGGCATCGATTGTCCAAAAATCTGAATCGTCCCTGAGTCGGCTTCATACAAATTCAGCATGACGGAGATGGCGGTCGTCTTACCGGCCCCGTTCGGACCGAGAAGTCCGAAGAGCTCTCCTTCTTCGACGTTTAGACTGAGATTGTTCAAGGCGAGTGTGTCCCCGAACCGTTTCGTGACATGGTCGAGCGAGATGATTGACATAGTGCACTCCCTTCTGTTGAAACAGACGTATCATTCTACACAAAGGTGTTCGAGAATTGTCACGAATATACCTGTCCGAACGGGTTGAAATGTGCAATAATCTAATTATTCAGATAATTATTGTGTCGAAATGAGGGATTGGGATGAAAGGGTGGCAATTCAACAAACATGAGGGGGCGTTATTCCCGGACGAGATTGTACTTTCTGCTTTTTGTACAGTCGAACCGAAACGTATGGATTCGACGTTACCGTTTTACTATGACGAGTCGATTTTTCGATTCACGAATAAAGAAGAGACGTTCTACTTTAAAATATCACCGAGCTATCACGAGTTTGAAATCAATGTGAAAGACCGGGAAGGGCAACTCCTCTACTATCAGTTGCTTCGGACCGTCAGCAAAGTCGAAATTTTAGAAGACCGGCGCGATCATGCGGAGTTGTTGATTGTCCTCGCAGAAGACCGGAAGCGGACCGTGACGTCAATCGAATTGACCGTCCGACCGCGTTTTCGTGTGCTCGTGAAAGAGCATGAAGTGTAAATGTATAGGAGTTTGAGCGGATGCGTATCCGCTTTTTTTGTGCAATAAAAACCAGCCACATCTGTGACTGGTTCTGATCGATTATTTCGTTAAAAAGATTTGGACGTGAATGGTCGAACCTTGGGCATCGGTCGCTTTGCCAATCCCGAGATGTGTATAGTTCGCATTCAGTATGTTGGCACGGTGACCGCTGCTGTTCATCCAGGCGTCAACTGCCCGAATTGGGTCACTCGAACCCTTGTAAATGTTTTCTCCCCATCCCCGATATGTCACGTTATAAGCATCTAACGTGTCACCAGGTGTACCGTTCTCCTTCAACGTATGTGAGAACTGGCCCGTCCGAGCCATTTCATCCGCCCGGACTTGTGCGACAAGGTTCGCTTCGTTTGAAGCGGCGAGAAGCGATAAGCCGGCTGACTGTCGTTCTCTGTTCGTCTCGGTCAACACGTTAGTTGGAGACGTGAAGCTGACATGTTTGGCTTGAAGATATCCGATGTAAGATCCGTAACGGACCTTATACCAACGTGATGTCCCGGTATAGCGATAGGAGATGGTTTCGAGTGAAGTGCCTTGACGTAAAAATTTCACGTTCGATGACGTTGTCAGCGGCGCAGATTTCACGTATACGCTCGAAGGTTTCACAAAAGTCGGTGTCGTGAAAGGAACTTCCGCTGTAGACAAACGGACATAATCCCCAGGCACATAGGCATAGCCATTGCCCCATTGAATCTTATACCAGCGCTCTCCGTTCACGAAAAAGGTGGTGCGCACGCGCATCGAGCCGTCTCGGGCAATCGCCGATAGTCTTGGGGCACTGAGCGATGGAGTAGGGCGCGCATATAATTTACTGATGTTTGTCACATATCCTTTCGTGTTGACCGATACTTCCGTATACGCATGTGCAACGATTGGTTGTTGCGACAATGTTGACGATAGCGAAACGATGAGGGTCAAGAGAAAGGCAGTCATGATTTTTTTCAATTCGATCGACTCCTTTTATCGGACTCCCTATATTCTATATTGTTTGGTCGATTTTTGGTTTTACCATTTCATTACAAAAAAAGATGGACTCTTCTTGAGCCCACCCTCGCTTCATTATTTGTAAAGTAAATATTCTTTTCGGATTGGAAGGAACGCGTCTCGTTCGTCCTCAATTTTCGTCAGGATTTCTTCAAGTGGAGCCCCTTCAAGAATCATGTCTTTGACGTAAGCATTCCCTGTCAATTTCGTGATAAAGTCGTTCGCTAAAAACTCAAAGTCATCGGGATATAAATCGTGTGCCGTTTGAATCATCGCAATCCCGGTTTTCGTCGATTCGAATCGAGTCGGGTCGGTGACATAGACCTCGACTCCGTGCGTCAGTTTGCCCGAGTGTTTTGAGAACGTCGGAGTGAATGAGGCGGCTCGGAAGGCGACACCAGGCAAGTCAAGGTCGTTCAGCTCTTTCGCATACTCATGCGCTTGGATATACGGAGCACCAATCAGTTGGAACGGTTTTGTTGTGCCGCGTCCTTCTGATAAATTCGTCCCTTCAAACAATCCGGTCGCAGGATAGACGTTGACCGTGTCTATCGTCGGCATGTTTGGGGACGGCATGACGAACGGAAGCCCCGTATCCTCATACATCATCGAACGCTTCCATCCTTTCATTTTGACGACTTCGAGGTCGGCTTGAATCTGATACTCCGTATTGAATAGTTGAGCGAGTTCGCCGACGGTCATTCCGTGTTTCAAAGGAATCGGATAGAGCCCGATAAAGCTAGCGTATTCGGGATTGAGGACCGGACCATCGACACGAAGTCCGCCTTGGGGGTTTGGACGGTCCAGCACAACGAATGGGATATTATTCTCAGCAGCAGCCTCCATCGCATATGCCATCGTGTAAATATACGTGTAGAAGCGAGTTCCGACGTCTTGAATGTCAAAGACGAGCACATCCACATTTTTTAACATCTCAGCCGTCGGTTTCTTCGTGGCCCCGTATAAGCTGTATACCGGCAATCCTGTCACTTCATCGATATACGAACTGATGGTGGAGCCGGCTTGGGCGTCGCCTCGAACCCCATGCTCGGGCCCATACAGAGCCGTCAATTCGAAATCATCGGACTGGTCGAACAAATCGACGATGCTCGTCCGCTCTGCATTGATCCCGGTCGGATTCGTGATCAGCCCGACTCGTTTTCCTTTCAAGATGTCCGGATTCTCCATCAAGCGATCGACACCTAGTTCGACCTTTGGCTTTTTCGAATCTGACTTCGCGTCCGCATCAAGCAAGACGATTGAGGTCGAGAGTAGTGTCAATGCCGCCATACCACCTATCCACTTTTTCATTCGAGTTCCTCCTCTTCATGTTGTAAGCGCTTTAATTTCTTAACAGGAGTGTATCATTTAGAAATTTAATTTCAATATTTTATAACAAAAATAGGAATTTATATTTCTGATTTTCGTACTATCGTCCTATCAAGATACAAAAAAACGCGTCTTTCATATGAAAGACACGTTCAAGATTATCTGACCGCGAGCGCTTTCCATCCCGTGGCGCCCATGACGGCGCTCACTTTTGATTTCGGGACGACGAGTCGACCACGGTATGGGTCGTTGATGTATAGATTCGATTTGTCATAACCTGTCGCCAACATGACATGATAGTTGACGTATCCGGTGAACTTCTTGTTCGAGGCGGTATACCAATTAAAGTAGCCGTACGGTTTATTGAAGTCGACACTTGCCCACACGATAACCGGGTTACCCATCGACAGTTCCCGCTCGATCGAGGCGAGTCCTTGCCCTGACAAGTCTTTCACCGGTCGATATTTGCTGGAGAATCCAATCATCCCTTTCGGATAAATGCCGTAGTTTTTATACTTACCGAGCGTACGGCGCGGATCCCCGGTGAACATGACGTTCGGGTCGACCCAGCGGTATAACCGATTCTCATAACGCGCGTTCCACATACTTTTCGGCATCTCGTTATATAGTGTCGAGGCACTGACGGCGCGCCCTTTTTCTTCAAGTGCCATTTTAAGTGAGAAGAACTCACAACCGGACGGATACCCCATCGGGAACTGACGATAGAGGGGGACGCTCATCTTATAAATCGATAGCCGGGGAGAATAGACACCTTTCGCGTCAAACGCGGCATTGCCGATACGCTTGTTTTGATACATACGTCCGTTCGAATCGAAGTAGTACCACTGTCCCTTGATCAGCTGCCAGTCCGTCTTCTTCGTCAGTGCCGGTGCGAAATATTCATATCGTGTCGAGTACTTCCATCCGATCTCCTGTACGCCGGTCGAATGAAAGAAGTACGTCTGGTTGCCCATCTTGAATTTCCCTTTTAGACGATACCCGTACTGAGGGTGGAACCCATATGTTTTGCCATTGATCCGTTGCAGTCCATATTGCCGTTTTCCTTTTGAATCGAATAAGTAATTTCGGTCGCGCAACCGATATGTCCCTTTCAGGCTATATCCGTACGTCGGATGAAATCCGTATACGTCTTTCCCGACCCATGCCAAACCTTGACGACGGACCCCATCACTTCCGAAATAGTAAGAACGCGTTTTAATTGTTTGCCATCCCGTTGCGACTTTACCGTCGTTCAATAGAAAGTACGTTTTTCCACCGAGCGTGTACATGCCGGTACGAATCGTTCCGTCTGAAAAAATGTAATGTTTTACGCCCGCAATTGTTTGCCAACCAGAGAGGCGTATCCCTTCCGATGAGAAGTAGTACCGTTTGCCGTCGATGGTCTGGAATCCTTTGACGGGCTGACCGGTCTCGTCGTAAAAATAGACGGCCCCATCCCGTTCTTGCCATCCGGTTAGCAGCTTCCCGTCTTCACCAAAGGTATAAGTCGTTTCGTCGATGGAGTAGGTGCCCGTGATGAGGCGACCATCCGTTTCAAAATAATATGTAGCTCCGTCGATTTCTTGCCAACCTGTGAGAAGGATCCCGTCCGCATTTAGAAAATACGTATTTCCGTCAATCTGTTGCCACCCCGTCGAGATTGTCCCGTCATCCGTCTGTTGAAACGACCCTTCAGCGAAAACGAGTTGGGGACTCACCCATAGGGCACCTATGAAAAGCCCGATGCCGATTCTTCTTTTCCATCCCATCTATTGAACCTCCTCGATACGAATACAAAAGAGATACCCATATTTATCCAATGTGAAGCTGAGGCAAAGGATTCAATTGAAGAGTCAGACGTTTACGCCGAATGACTCATGAACCGCAGGCGTTTTGACGCGAGGAAAAGCGAGACGATCACGACGAGGAGTCCTGTCACGAGTGGCCAAATCAGATTCACTTCTGTGAGGAGAACCTGACTCGATAAAGGACCGAGCATCCAAGGCATCCAATCGAGGTCGATCCAACCAATCACGAGCGATATGACGAAGTGAAGACCGAGCGTCAAGACGACTGCGACGACACCACTTTCAAGAATCGCTGCGATGAAAAAGAAAATCGATAACTGAACAATGAAATGACAGATGAGGAGTGTGGTCGATATGAGAAAATCCAACCAGTCAAATGAATCAAATAAGATGATTGTATAGTATGCGGCTGCCGTTTGTGCGAGCAAAATACCACCGACGGTCAATAAGGCATAATGCGCCCATTTGCTGATGACGATGCGCGACGTCGGGATTTGTAACGACTTGAGCCAGGCGAGTGTCCCGTTCGTCCGTTCATGGCTAAACGTATGCATCGCCGACAACAAGACGACGAGGAGTCCGATTTGGCGAAGTTGTTCGCTGACGGAAATCAACACTTCTTCCGGAGTCGGTGTCGGAATATCGATGACAGCACCGTCCGGTAAGTTCCCGCCAGAAGCGAGGATATCGGGTAAGAAGTAAAGCGTGAGCGGCTGCATCGAAGCGAGGAGCATGAGCGCGATTGGAATCCAAATGAGTCGTTTGTTCGCCCATGACTCCCGCCATTCTTGTTTGAAGATTGCCGTGCGCATCAGGCATTCACCTCCAAAAACAAAGACTCGAGTGATGGATGCCCGACGTGTAGGGATTGAACAGTGACGTTCAGTTCCAGTACCCGATGTAAAATCGCCCGTTCGGCGACGTCTCGGTCCGTCGATTCAAACGTCCACGTCGAACCCGTTCTCGTCGCGCGACGTACACCTGCTAACGTGCTCCAATCCGCTTCGCTCGTCGGATCATCGAAGAGACGCAATTCAATCGTCGATTTCGAACCGAGCAAGTCTGTCACCGTTCCTTCCATCAGTAATTTTCCTTTTCGAAGCAAGAGCACCCAGTCGCTCGCTTCTTCAGCATCCGGGAGGACGTGTGTCGAATAGAGAATCATTCGCTCTCGTTTCAAGTCGCTCAATAAGTCGAGCACTTCTCGTCGTCCACGTGGGTCTAAAGCTGAGACGGGTTCGTCGAGTAACAGCAATTCGGGGTCATGGACGAGCGCCTGGGCGATGCCGAGACGCTGACGCATCCCACCGGATAGGTTCGAGGCCGGACGGTTGACCGGTTCAAGCCCGACACGCTTTAGCAGACTGACTGGGTCGATGTGTTTCGTTCCTGTCAATTCGGCGGCGTATCGAATCGTCTCGACAGGAGTGAGAGACGGGTAGAGGGCAGGACGTTGCGGCAAATAGCCAATTCGGATGTGGTCGTGTCCGCTCATCTTTCCGCTCGTCGGTTCCGTGACTCGGGCGAGCAAGTTCAATAAGGTAGTTTTGCCGGCTCCATTCTCCCCGAGTAGTGAGGTACAGCCTGGGCGCAACTCGAAACTAACATCATCGAGTGCCGTGAATGAGCCAAATTGTTTCGTCAATTGCGTCACTTTCATCGTGGTGTCCGTCCCCATAAGAAGTAGATAATAGGACCGAGAATATTGATGAAGACGATGACGAGAAGCCATACCCATTTAGGTCCGTTCGTCATGTCCCGTTTGAACAAGTCGATCAAGGCGACGACGAGCAAGATGAGTTGCAAAATGAGGACAGGTAATAGGATGAGAAAAAGTGTATTCGGATCATTTGCGATGTCCATCGTGAGACCTCCTTTAGAAAAATAGCCTACCCTTACACATTCTACAAGAATAGTGCGTCACCTGTATGGACACAAAAAATCCCCATCTCACGAAGAGACGGGGAAAGGAAATCATTTGACGATGATGACGGGAGCGAGTGCACGTTTTGCGAGTTTATGACTCACGCTACCGAGGACGAACTCTTGAAACGTGTTCAATCCGCGTGACCCGACGACGACATATTCGTATGGCTCATGGTTCGCATATTTGACGAGTTCGACTTCTGGCTCACCACGGAGTTCGATGTACTCGTAAGGGATGCCTTCTGCTTCCGTCAAATCGAACAACGGTTTCAGCATCTGTTTTCGTTTCGTTTCCAAGTCAATTTTGCCCGTTGAGTTGAGGGCCGCTTCTTTTGACTCTTTCGCACTGATGACATGCACGATGTCAATTGACGCATTCGAAGCCTTTGCGAGTTGAATCGCCTTTTCAAGCGCACGTTTCGAGTGGGCAGAACCGTCTGCCGCTAAAAATACCTTTCCCATGAAAACTCCTCCTCTTTCGCACGTTCTACATTTAGTATAGGTGATTTAATGAAGCGGGGAAACGATGAATCAATGCCCCGCGTTCGCATCTTGTTGTTTCAAGTGAAGTGCGAGCGTGTTGAGCAGTTTTTCAGAGTCTTTGTTCAAGTTGAGAAGTTCAGGTTCAATCCCGACTTCACGGTATTTGAAGACGACCTTATCGATGGCGCCGATTGCCGAGTCATCCCATAGATGCGTATTCGCAAAGTCGATGGTGACGTGTTGGACACCCGCATCTACGTCTTCGGTCACGTCAAACTGGTTGACGAATTCAGACGTGGAAGCGAAGAATAATTGCCCGTTGACCGTATAGTCCGCGCGATGTGACGTGACTTGGCGATCGAGGTCGATTTTTGAAATTTTGGCAGCGAATAAAATCGCGGCCGTCAAAATCCCACCGAGCACACCGAGTGACAGGTCATGCGTGAAGACAGTGACGATGACCGTGACGAGCATAACGACTGTGTCTGATTTTTGAGCGGTACGCATCGCTTTAAGCGAGCCCCAGTCAAACGTCGCATACGAGACGAAGAACATGACCCCGACGAGTGCACCAACTGGGATGAGCATGAGCACATCACTGATCGTCATGATCATGATGAAGAGAGCGAGTCCGGCCGTGAACGTTGAGAGACGACCTCGTGCACCAGATGAGACGTTGATGACCGATTGTCCGATCATCGCACATCCTGGCATCCCACCGAAGAACCCAGCGATGATATTCGAGATTCCTTGTCCACGAGATTCACGGTTCTTGTTTGAGTCCGTCCCAGTCATGTCGTCGACGATTTGAGCCGTCAAGAGCGATTCGATCAAGCCGACGAAGGCAAGTGAGATCGAGTATGGCAAGATGATCATGAGCGTCTCGAGCGTGAACGGCACATCTGGGAACAAGAAGTCCGGAAGTGTCGCAGAAATCGTCCCCATATCCCCGATGTTTTTCGTGTCGAGACCGAGTGTGATCGCAAGGATCGTCATGACGACGATGGCGACGAGCGGTGCGGGAATTGCTTTTGTGACACGTGGGAATAAGAAGATGATAGCAAGTGACGCGGCGACAATCGCCCAGATGATCCAGCTTTCACCTTCAAAGTTTGATAACTGTGCCTGGAAAATCAAAATCGCAAGTGCGTTGACGAATCCGACCATGACGGCGCGTGGGATGAATTTCATCAAGCGGGCGATCCCGAGATAACCGAGGACGATTTGAATGATTCCCGTTAAAATACCGGCAGCCAGTAAATACTGAAGACCGTGGTCAGCGACGAGGGAGACGACGACGAGCGCCATCGCTCCGGTCGCAGCGGAAATCATCGCTGGACGACCTCCGGCAAATGAGATGACCATGGCGATGATGAATGAGGCATAAAGCCCGACCATCGGGTTGACTCCCGCGATGAGGGAGAAGGCGATGGCTTCCGGGATGAGCGCCAAGGCGACGACAATCCCAGCCAAAATGTCGGCCCGGATATTTCCGAACCATTCGTGTTTCAACGTATTCATTTTTTCCAAAAGAACACACCTTTCCTTAATAAAGTGATTTGATCTTCGAGTCTCACGAAAATCAAAATGATACAATCCGTTCATTTTCAACGTGTTTCATCATACCGAATTCAAGGGAAAATGACAATTGCTTCGTTTGAAAAACTATGGTAATTTCATAACGTGAAGGTTATATAACGAAAATGTTATACGAGAGGTGAGGAGTCAATATGTATGCCGTAGAAGAATTGAGTAAAGTTCTCAAAGTGCTCGGGGACCCGACTCGGCTGACGATGTTGAAACAGATGGAAGCGGGCGAACAGTGCGCCTGTAGTTTCGTCGATTGTTTCGATATCTCACAACCGGCCATCAGCCGCCATTTGAAGATGTTGCGCCAGGCGGGACTCTTACTCGAACGTCGAGACAAGCAGTGGATTCACTATCGATTGAATGAGACGAGTCCATTTTATCCGCTCGTCACCGATTTGTTATCGAAGTTAGAGACAACTGAACCGAATTGTGATTGTGAGCCGAATTGTGCCATTTGAGGAGAGATGAAAATGAAAATTGAAGTGTTTGAACCAGCCATGTGTTGTCCGACCGGATTGTGCGGACCGTCCATCGACCCGGAACTGACACGGGTGGCGACGATTCATTACGTGTTACAGCAACGAGGGTTTGACATGTCACGCTATAACCTTGCGTCGGAACCGAACCGATTTGTTGAGAATGCGATCGTTCAAGCCGAAATCATGAACGGGCTCGATGTTCTCCCGATGACGCTCGTCGACGGGAAGGTTGTGAAGCGGGGCGCTTATTTGACGAATGAAGAGATGGCGGAGTTGACAGGATTACCGATTGCCGCATTCGCGAAACAAGACGGAGAAAAACCGAAAGTTCGAATCTCACTCAAAAAATAAGGAGTTGCTCACAGTGAAACCATTTGATTTTCAGGCGATGGACCCGACCCGTTATGTGTTTTTGACCGGAAAAGGTGGTGTCGGGAAGACGTCGACGGCATCGAGTCTCGCCTTGACGCTCGCCAATCGTGGGAAACACATCTTACTCGTCTCGACCGACCCGGCGAGTAATTTGCAAGACGTCTTTGAGATGGAACTCGATGAGACACCGCAAATCGTCACAGGGACGACGCTCGAAATCGCCAACTTTGACCCGGGACAGGCGGCAAAACAGTATATGGAACGTATGGTCGGTCCGTATCGTGGCGTGTTACCGGACGTGGCCATCCAGTCGATGGAAGAGCAATTGTCTGGCGCCTGTACGGTTGAGATTGCGGCATTCGATCAGTTCACAGAGCTGTTGACGTCAAAAGTGGCACGGGAACGATATGACCATGTCATCTTCGATACGGCACCGACTGGGCATACGTTGCGACTACTGACGTTACCGAGCGCATGGGATGAGTTTTTAGAGACGAATACGACCGGGGCGTCTTGCCTCGGTCCACTTGCAGGTCTTGCGGATAAGCAAGTGCAGTATAAACAAGCCGTCGAGACGCTCACTGACGCCAATGAAACGACGTTACTGCTCGTCGCGCGTCCGGAGAAGTCGACACTCGTCGAAGCGGCGCGTGCTGCGACCGAGCTTCGCGCAATCGGCATCGAGCGCATGCAACTCGTCATCAACGGTGTCGTCGAATCAAGTGAAGGGACAGACCGCTATACGAAACGATTTATCGAGCGACAACAGCAAGCGCTCGATCATCTTCCACATGGTGTCGTCGACCTCGAGACGTTCACGCTCCCATATGCGTACGAAAACCTCGTCGGGATATCCGCTCTCCAGCGTTTTGTGAGCAGAGAGCCGATCACCACTTCGGATACACGTTATGACACGAGTCGTTACGAGTCCGTCGACCAACTCGTCGACGAACTGGAAGCGGACGGTCCGAGTGTGATTATGACGATGGGGAAAGGTGGTGTCGGGAAGACGACACTCGCCTCGCTCCTTGCCGTCGCACTCCATGAACGAGGGCATGCTGTCCATTTGACGACCACAGACCCGGCCGCGCACGTTGCTCTGACGATTGGAGCAGATGTTTCAGAGACGTTCACCGTCGATGCGATCGACCCGAAAGCCGAGATTGAGAAGTATCGGACGGATGTGTTCCGAGAAGCAGGGGACATAAACGAGGAGCAACGGATGATGCTCGAGGAGGACTTGCGCTCACCGTGCACCGAAGAGATCGCCGTCTTCCGTGCCTTCGCCGATCAAGTGGCGAAAGCGAAAGACCGCTTCGTCGTCATCGATACTGCGCCTACAGGTCATACGCTCCTCCTATTAGATGCGACGGAGAGCTATCACCGCGAACTCGAACGGTCGACCGGCGTCGTCCCGGAAGCGGTCCGAATGTTACTTCCGAAACTGCGTGACCCGAAACAAACGCACGTCATCATCACGACACTCCCAGAAGCGACGCCGGTGTATGAAGCAGAACGACTCACAGCGGACTTGAAGCGGGCCGAGATTCAACCGTTCGCTTGGGTCGTGAACCAATCGTTCACGCCACTCGACGTCACGAGCAAACTATTGGTTGCGAAAGTCGCAAGTGAGACAACTTGGCTCGAACGTGTGAGCAACAATCCGCGTCCGACGATTCTCGCATGGCAAGAACAACTGCCTGTCGGATATTCGGCGTTATCTCAATTACTAAAGGAGGAAGTAAGATGAACATCACAAACGAAGCAATCGACTTTTTACAAACCGCGCTAGAAGAGGAAGAGACAAAATCGGTCCGCATCATCACAGAGGCGGGCTGCTGTGGACCGACGCTCGGTCTAGCCGTGGCTACACCAGAAGAGACAGACGAGGTGAAGCAATTCGGCACGCTCACGTTTGCCGTTGCGAAGGAAGCTGAAACGTTGGCAGAAAACGTCACGCTCGACGTCGAGTCGACAGAAGACGGCATCACACTCGTGTTACACGGTTTACAACCATCTTGCTAAAAAATAATTAAATAGAGATTATTGGAGGAACTCATTGTGCAGTGGATTGCTAGTTTAATTTTTCTCGTGACGCTCTTTCTCATCATCAAGCAACCGAAAGGCCTCGGCATCGGTTACTCGGCGATGGGGATGGCTGTCATCGCGCTCATCTCGGGCGTCGTCAATTTGGATGACGTCGGAACGGTATGGGGCATCATCTGGAATGCGACGTTTACGTTCATCGCCGTCATCATCATTTCCCTCATTTTAGATGAGATTGGATTTTTTGAATGGGCCGCCTTACATATGGCACGAATCGCCAAAGGTGGCGGGGTGAAGTTGTTCGTCTATATCACCCTACTCGGCGCGCTCGTCGCAGCGTTGTTTGCGAACGATGGGGCAGCGCTCATCTTGACCCCAATCGTCTTGGCGATGGTACGGGCACTCAAGCTTCCTGACGCGGTCGTGTTGGCGTACGTCATGGCATCCGGCTTTATCGCCGATACGGCAAGTCTTCCGTTTATCGTGTCAAACCTCGTCAACATCGTCTCAGCCGATTTCTTCGGCATCGGGTTTGCGGAATATGCGGCACGGATGGTATTCGTCAACGTGTTCGCGGTCGCGGGCAGCTTGCTCGTGTTGTATCTCTATTTCAAAAAAGATATCCCGAAGCAATATGACGCCTCTCAGTTGGCTGAACCGGCATCGGTCATCAAAGACCATACGATGTTCCGCTTATCGTGGGTCGTGCTCGCCTTGTTGGTCATCGGTTACTTCACGAGTGACTTGTTCGGAATCCCGGTCTCACTCGTCGCCGGGGTGATCGCCTTATTTTTCTTAGTGATGGCGAATCGATCATCTGCGGTGAAAACGACTCAAGTCGTCAAAGGGGCACCGTGGGCAATCGTCTTCTTCTCACTCGGGATGTATATCGTTGTGTACGGATTACAAAACGCAGGACTGACACAAGTCCTTGCGAACTTCATTGACTGGTTCGCGGTGGACGCATTCAGTGCGACGTTCGGGATGGGCTTTTTGGCAGCCATTCTATCGTCTGTCATGAATAACATGCCGACCGTCATGATTGATGCGCTCGCTATCGACTTGACGAATACGACCGGTCAGATTCGGGAAGCATTAATCTATGCGAACGTTATCGGATCCGACCTTGGACCAAAGATTACACCAATCGGGTCGCTTGCGACGCTCCTTTGGCTCCACGTGCTCCGCACAAAAGGTCTAAAAATCGGCTGGGGTGAATATTTCAAAGTCGGGATCATCTTGACGATTCCGACGCTAGCCATCACGTTGCTCGGTCTATATATCAGCTTATTACTTTATTGAGGAGTGGGTTATATGAAATTAGTCATCATTGGATCAGTTGCTGCCGGGACATCGGTCGCGGCGAAAGCGCGTCGTAATAACGAAGAGGCACAAATCACGATTTACGATCGGGACTACGACATCTCGTATTCAGGTTGCGGGATTCCGTATTACGTTGGTGGAGAAGTGGAGTCGCGAGACGATTTGACACCACGTGACGCAGCCTTCTTCAAAAAGCGTTACAACATCGACGTGATGACACGTCATAACGTGACGTCAGTAGACAAGAACGCGAAGACAGTGACAGTGGAAAACTTAGAGACGGGTGACACGTTCACGGACTCGTATGATGTCCTCGTCCTCGCGACAGGGGCGACGAGCATCATCCCACCGATTCCAGGTGTGAAGTCGGATAACGTTTTCCCGATTCGAAATATTCAACACGCAGAAGCGACACGTTCGTTCGTCGATTCGACGAACCCGAAACATGCGACAATCATCGGTGCCGGCTTCATCGGTCTGGAGATGGCCGAACAGTTGAAACTACGTGGTGTGGACGTGACGATCATCGAGCGTGTACCGCAAGTGATGCCGCCACTCGACAAGGACATGGCGTGCCGAGTCGAAGAACATCTCGAGAAGAACGGGATCGAGCTCATGCTCGGTGAGACGGTGACGGAACTTGTCGGTGACGGACATGTGGAACGTGTCATCACGGAGAGCGGCAAGGAGATTGAGACAGATTTCGTCATTTTATCGGTCGGGGTCCGTCCGAACGTCGAGCTCGCCATGAATATGGGAGTCGAACTAGGTGAGACGGGTGCCATTGCCGTCAATGAGCGCATGGAGACGAACATCCCAGACGTCTATGCGGCAGGTGACGTTGCGGAGAGCTTCTCCATCGTGACCGGAAAACCAATTTGGCGCCCGCTCGGTTCGACAGCGAACAAGATGGGGCGGACCGCTGGGGACGTCATCACGGGCGGCCATCTCGAACATCGCGGTATCCTCGGAACGGGCATCTTCAAAGTGTTCGGACTTGCCGTGGCACAAACGGGTCTCTCCGAGAAGGAAGCACGCGAACTCGGATATGACATCGAAGTGCTTCATAATACGAAACCGGACAAACCTGCCTACATGGGTGGGAAAGACATGACAATCAAAGCGGTCGCGGACCGTTCGACACGTCAATTGCTCGGCGTCCAAATCGTCGGGTTCGAAGGGGTCGACAAACGGATTGACGTCTTCGTTACGGCCATCACGCTGAAGGCGAAAGTCGACGACTTGTTCCACCTTGACCTCGCATACGCGCCGCCGTTCTCGACGACGAAAGACCCGGTCATGTATACGGGGATGGTCTTGTCGAACAGTATCGACAAGGCGGCACGACTCATCACACCGGCTGAGCTTCAGACACGAATCGATGCAGGGGAAGATATGCAAATCATCGATACACGGAAAGCGGCGCAGTTCGAGAAGGCATGCGTCGATTGTGCGGTTAATGTCCCACTCGGTAACCTTCGCGAAGCGGCGAAAGACATGGACAAGAACAAGCCGACCGTCGTCTACTGTAACGGCGGGGTCACGGGAAACGCGGCGCAGAACGTGCTTCGTAACCTCGGGTTCACCGACGTGTACAACTTGTCAGGCGGAAATAAGAACTATCAGTTGTTCAAAAAGTACGGGAACTAAGCAAGACGACGTCCATTGCGGACGTCGTTTTTTTTATACCAAGGTTTCAAAAGAAAGACAGAAGCGGAACGATTATTGAAAGAGAACGATCTGTTTAGTTCATATTCCTTAGATGGTACACAAGATGAATGATGCCAATTGACCCTTTTCTAAAATAACGTTGCTTCGTTAAAGGAAACCGTTTACAATTTTTGTGTAAGCGTTTTCTCAAAATAGTGCTACAAGGAGGGACCCTCATGGTCAAAAAGCAATGGAAACCCGTATGGGCAGTTGTGCTAACGTTTGCACTGATTCTGTCAATGTTTCCGATGCCGACGTCCGCTTTAGATAAAGGAAAGTCGACACTCGTCGTCGTCCATTATCAAGAGGCGCCGGATAACGAAAAGGATTGGAACTTATGGCTTTGGGCGAACGGCCCAGATTACTTCCCGAATAAAGGCTTCACGTTCAATGGGGAAGATGCATTTGGAAAGGTGGCGGCTTACGAATTCCCGGTCGACTCACCTGAAAAGATTGGTCTCATCGTCCGAACGGACAACTGGGACAAGGATAAAGGGTCAGAAAATGACCGCTTCATCACGAGTGACATGATTCAAGACGGTGTCGCAGAAGTGTGGATCAAATCAGGTGATCCAAAGATTTATACGTCTAATCCAGACGGAGAGACGGCATCAACGGAAATCGATATGAAAGTCCACTATTTCCGTTACGACAATACATATACGGACTGGGGCCTATGGGCTTGGCCAGACGGTGGGGACGGTCAGAGCATCGCGTTTGACGAGACTGATGCATTCGGTGGCGTGGCGAACGTCAAGCTCGCTAACCCAGAGTCGAAAAAACTGATGGGCTTGATCACGAAAAAAGGAGAATGGACGGAGAAAGACGGGGAAGATCGCTTCGTTCTTGGTTCAGCGAAAGAAATTTGGCTCGTTGAAGGAGATTCGACAATCTACTATTCAGAGCCTGAAATCGATCGCTCACCGAAACTCGTCTCATTCTCGGCGGACACGTTCCGTCAAGCAACGCTCACGACGAACCGCGTCATTACGGATGCGTTCATCGATGAAGTGACGGTGGATGGTGCTACTGTCGCTGCCATCACAAAGGCTAGTGACAAGTCAGTCACGATTGAATTCAGTGAAGACATCGATTTAGCGAAGGTCATCAAAGCCTCACATCCTGAGTTTGGTGAACAGACGCTTCAAGCAGGAAAAGTACTTCGTTCAAAAGAGTTTGATGCGAAGTATGCCTATAATGGAAAGCTCGGCATCACGTACCAAAAATCAAAAACACAATTTGTTCTTTGGGCACCGACTGCTCAACAAGTCGAGCTCGAGCTATGGAACATGCCGAAAGACCGACTAGCGAACGACAAAGACTTGAAAAAAGTCATCCAGATGAAACGCGGCGAGCGTGGCACGTGGGTGGCTGAAGTACGCGGCGACCTCGACGGTGTCGGGTATACGTATCAAGTGACACATGCGACAGGGAAAGTCCGTGCGGTCGATCCGTATGCGACAGCTGTCGGTGTGAACGGTGATCAAGGGGTCATCGTCGACTTGAAAGAAACGGATCCGAAACGTTGGAACTCGATGAAACCGAAGTTGCAACATGCAACGGACGCTATCATCTATGAGACTCACGTCCGCGACTTCTCGATTTTCGATGTCAAATCGAACACATATGATTCAGGCATTCGCTACAAAGGGAAGTACCTCGGTGTCGTCCAACCAGGGACTCGCTTGATTGAGAATGGGAAGAAGACAACGACGAAAACGGGGCTCGACCATGTCAAAGACCTTGGCGTGACGCACGTCCAGTTCATCCCGGTCTATGACTACAACACGGCCTCTGTCGACGAGACGAATCCAACGGCGACATACAACTGGGGCTATGACCCGAAAAACTACAACGCACCAGAAGGATCGTATTCGACGAATCCGTACGATGCCAAAGTACGAATCAGTCAAATGAAAGAAATGATCCAAGGCCTACATGACAATAACTTGCGTGCGGTCATGGACGTTGTTTACAACCACATGTTCGATGCACAGGCATCAAACCTTCACAAAATCGTACCGGGTTACTACTACCGTTATACGGCAGGTGGCGACTTCGCGAACGGAACCGGTGTCGGGAACGATACGGCGTCTGAGCGCGCGATGATGCAGAAACTCATCGTCGATTCAGTCGTCTACTGGGCAAAAGAATACCATTGGGACGGCTTCCGCTTCGATTTGATGGGAATCCATGATGTCGATACGATGAACAAAGTCCGTGCGGAACTGAACAAAGTGGACAAATCGATTCTCGTCTTCGGAGAAGGCTGGGATCTCGGTACGCCACTTGATGCGGAACTGAAGGCGAACCAAAAGAACGCCTACGACATGCCAGGTGTTGCTCACTTCAATGACAACATTCGCGACGGATTGAAAGGAAGCGTCTTCTACGATGAAGACAATGGCTTCATCAATGGAAAAGAAGGCATGGAAAATCGCGTGAAGACAGGAATCGTCGGTGAAATCACGTACAACGACACCATCAAAGGCTTCACGAAAGAACCGACGCAAGCGATTACGTATGTCGAAGCGCACGATAACCATACGCTTTGGGACAAGTTGGAGTTGACGAATCCTGACGCCTCTGAAGAAGTGCGTACAGACATGCACCGCCTCGCTTCGAGCATTCTCTTGACGAGCCAAGGAACGACATTCCTTCACGCTGGACAGGAATTCATGCGTACGAAAGAAGGCGATCACAACTCGTACAAATCGCCAGACTCCATCAACCAGCTTGACTGGAAACGGGCAGCCGACCGTAAAGCGGACGTCCAATACATGAAAGGTTTGATTGAGATGCGGAAAGCAAACCCTGGTCTCCGCATGACGAAAGCGACTGACGTGAAGCGCTTCTTGAAATTCTACAAGTCTGAGGCGAACGTCATCACGTACTTGATCGATGAAGATGCACCAGGTCAAAAGAACGACTTGTACATCACACATAACGCGAACCCGAACGCTGTATCCGTGAAACTTCCAAAAGGAACGTGGAACGTGATTGTCGATGGGGATCGCGCTGGAACGAAGACGATTAAGCGTACGACTGGCAGAGTCACAGTCCCTGCATACCATACGTTTGTCCTTGAACGTCACTAATTCATTGACCCCACTTGCAAACAAGTGGGGTTTTCTTATGTAACAAATATGGGTATTTGGTAATTAATGTTTGTTTAACTAGTGTTTTTGTATCAGTGTGAGATTTTACGTTTGGAATTTCCATCTCTTTCGAAAGGAGAGATTGTATGGCGATTTTCAAGAAGTGGATTCATCGCGTCAACGGAAACGACACAGATATGCTTTCGAAAGGGAAAGTGCCCGCATTTCATGTGGACTCCCTATTAATCGAACAATATCCTGATGCCATCTACGTAATCGATACAAATGGTCACTTAATTGATTCAAACGAAAAGATGGGACTTTTATTTGACGATTTCACTATTTCCCCGACAGAGTCAGAAGAGTTCGCGTCTTACCACGCGAGGGCGTTAGTAGGAGAAACGGTTCATTTTGAACTAGTCAAAACTTATGAGGGGCAAAAACGTAAACTCGCAGTCACGTGTACCCCACTTTATAAAGACCAACTCATTCAAGGTGTTTATGGGATTGTAAAAGACATGAGTACGGAATGGGAGACTCAAAACCGCTATGCGATTATGAAAGTAGGACGTGAGTTGCTTGAACAAGTGCCGGGTCTCATGATCATCGAAGCACATGTGAAAGACGGCACGTTTTCATTCTCCTCCCAAGTATCATCGTTCCTTGGCCTTTCAAAACGACGATTGAACGACATGACACTGAACGACATTCGCGAAACGGTTCATCCTGATGACTGGGAAGAACTAAAACAAGCGATTCAAACATTGCGAACAGCCGGGGAAGGGGCAGACTTCGCGATGGAGATTCGCCTTCGACATCAGGTCACACGTAAAGAGTTACCTGTGACGGTGAGAGGTGCGTTGTCTCTCGAACGGAACGTGTTCACGTACGTTATTTTTTCGACGAAAGACCAGCAACGCATCGAGCATGAATTGACCGATAAAGAAGAACTGTTGCGTCGCGTATGTGAGGCTTCAGACACGGCGATTTGTGACTATAGTTATGATACGCGCCAAATTGAGTTTGCGGCAGGGCAGTTTCAAGCCATCTTCGGTTATACGGTGAAACAGTTCAATGCCCATCCGGATTATTGGAAAGTCGTCATCAATCAGGAAGATTTGGAAAAGGTCAATCTGGCGAATGAACAGACGCGTCATATGACCCCGGTCCACCTTGAATATCGGATTTTTGTCGGAAAAAAGCAGAAATGGATTCAAGAATTCCGTCACCATCTATACGATGAGACGGGGCGCGTGCGAGGGTTTCAGGCGGTAATCCGGGACATGACCGAAGTGAGGGAGCATGAAGCAGAGGTGCTTCGATTGATCGAATTCGACCCGATGACGAATCTTCCGAACCGCGAAACGATGTTCCAGTCCGTCACAAGATTGATTCAGACGGACCTCGCATTCGTCTTATTCACGGTGACGTTCAATCGAATCGGTGACATCAATCGAGCTTTCGGTTATGAGTACGGGGATGAATGGCGAATTCAAACGGCGCATCGGTTGCTCGAAAGTGTACCGGACGAAGCGGTCGTCGGTCATTTAGATGGAGATACGTATCTCGTCATCATGCCTGGTCATCACGAAGATGAACAGTTGTTCCAAATCGGGAAGCGACTCACGACATTATCCGATTACTGTTTTCAACTTGAACCGTATTCCGTATATCCGAATATGCAAGTCGGAGTCAGCCGTTATCCGAATGATGCGGATGACGAGACGACGCTCATTCGCCGGAGTTATATGGCGATGGGACGAGCGGGGAAGTCGGGAGCGGCCTCGGTCTCTTTGTATGCCTCGCATATGAACCTTGATGAATTGAAGCGATTCGAATTGTTACGTGACTTGCCGAACGCCATTGACCGGAATGAATTTTATCTCTTATATCAACCGAAAGTGAATGCGTGGACCGGAGAGATCACGGGAGCGGAGGCGCTGATGCGTTGGGATCATCCGACATGGGGTGTCGTGTCTCCGCTTGACTTCATCCCACTCGCCGAAGAGAGCAACCTGTTCATTCGATTGACGGACTATTTGATTGAGGAAGTGTTTCGGTACTTGGCGACGTTACGGAGTAAAGTCCCAATCTCGTTGAACGTTTCCCCGAAATACTTGTATCACGAACAGTTGTTGCATACATTCGAAGCGGCGAGCCGGCGACATGATGTCCCGTTACATTGGCTTGAAATCGAAGTGGCCGAGACGTCAAAACTAGATGAAACACACCATATCATGAACGTCTTTTCTTCGTTGAAAGCGCTTGGGATTCAACTTGCCCTCGACGACTTCGGAAAAGGATATTCGTCACTAGCCTATTTGCAACAGTTCCAGGTGAATACGATTAAAATCGACCGAATATTTGGTCACGGCGTATCGGAAAACAAGCAAGCCCGTGCCATCATTCATAGCCTTGTCGTCTTGGCAAAAGAATTCGATCTCGCAGTCGTCGTAGAAGGGATCGAACAGATGGAAGATTTATTGCTGTTGCGTCAACTCGGTTGCAAGACGATTCAAGGGTATCTGTTCAGTCCTCCTGTCCGCGGAGATGCTTTCGAGAAGATGATGCATACCGGAAAACTGATTGCCGACCCGCTCGATGATCATGAAATGGCGACAACTCGTTATATTCAAGCGGGAATCACGATCACGACGATTCGACAACAACCGGTATCGGTCGGACTATCCTCAATCGTCTTGACATCACGTTCGGACCAGCATCTTCATTTTTATGCCGCACTTCGTCTTCCGCTAGAAGGAGAGGTCGAGTTCATTATTCGCTTTACGGTTGGAGCGGATTTACCTGTTCGTTTACATCGGATGACAGAAGTGACCAATGGGCTATATCAATACACTGCCGAATACGAATCGAGTCCGGGGGTGGAAGCGCAGCTCACTTCTCTTGAGACAGAAGTGACCGGAGACGAATCCATCTCCGATTATTTGCAACTCGTACATCAGGTAGAGGGAATATGAGCGTTCGACCTGTCGTAGGCGAGGATGGATAGTTGAAACGAAGGTCTCCTTTTCTCTAAGATGGAGAAGAGAGAAAAAATGAGGAGACTTAAGATATGAATGTGTATGAACAAGCGAGCGAGTGGATGCGACAACGGCAAGACGTCCCTTCTGAACGCCTGCGGCAAATCGAACAAGAAATTGAGCGCACCGGTACCTATACGTTGACGACAGAGGAGTTGTGTGAGGGTGCGAAAGTGGCGTGGCGGAACTCGAACCGTTGCATCGGACGATTGTTTTGGCAGACGCTCCATGTGATCGATGCTCGAGACGCCACAACATTTGATGATGTCTACGCGCGGCTTGTCGATCATCTTCATTTCGCGACGAACGGTGGGAAGATCCGCTCGACGATGACGGTCCTTCCGAACGAGTTCAAACTGTTGAATACGCAGCTCATTCGGTATGCCGGATATGAGACGCCAGACGGGATCATCGGGGATCCGATGTCGGTGACGATGACGAAACGGGCTGAACAACTCGGGTGGGTCGGTGCAGGCACGCCGTTTGACGTCCTGCCGCTCATGATTACGGACGGTCAGGATGTTCGTCTTTATGAATTACCGAGTGACGCTGTGCTCGAAGTGGATATCGTGCATGAGGAGTATGACTTGTTTGACGGGCGCACCATCAAATGGCACGCCGTCCCGGCCATCGCCGACATGGAGCTTGAAATCGGCGGTCTCCGTTTTACATCCGTGCCGTTCAACGGCTGGTATATGGAGACGGAAATCGGTGCCCGTAACTTGGCAGACACCGACCGTTATGACTTATTGCCACTTGTCGGCCGTTCACTCGGGCTCGACACGTCGAAAGAACGCTCCCTTTGGCGGGACCGTGCCCTCGTTGAATTGAATATCGCTGTCCTTCAGTCGTTCGAACGGGCAGGTGTCACCATCGTTGACCACCATACCGCCGCAAAACAGTTCAAACGATTCGAAAAAAATGAACGGGAAGCGGGGCGTGACGTCACCGGGCAGTGGAGCTGGCTCATCCCACCCCTATCGCCTGCGACGACGCACGTCTTCCATGAACATTATGACAATATCATCAAGACGCCGAACTTGTTCGCACGAAGCGGATGTCCGTTCTCGGGGTTTCGTCAGCCGGTAAAAGAGGAAATAAAAGGCTAGAACCGAGAGAAAGGATGATTGCTGTGGCAGTCCCACTTTGGAAACGAGCCGTCGCCGGTCAAATCGACCAAGTCGTCTTTCAGACGCCGGCCAAATTGATTGAGAAGGCAATCCGCAAAAAGGTATGGCCAGACAAGGAAGTGAAGCGGTATTACTTACCGACCGTTGTGACGATGGCTGGAGAGGTTTACTGTATGCTGTACCAAAACGGTCAGACACTTGGTGATCGAGTCGTTGGAATAAAAGTCGTGAGTGCGGACGGACGCCCGCTCTCTCTTGAACAGGTCATCAAACGGACACTTTATAAGGACGTCGTCTATCCGGCGACGCTCGGGATTCCGCTCATTCGAGCGCTCCAACAGATGAAGTCGAACAAAGACCTCGAGTTGCCGCATGACGAATTCGCCCATACAAAATTGATTTCGACGAAGTGAAGAGAAGCAGGGCGACCGCATGTCGCTCTGTTTTTGTGTCTCGTTCGGACGAGTAGGAATAGGGGCAGAAAATAAGGTATAATGGGATTGGACAAAAATGAACGACCATTGGAGGCTTTTTAGTTATGACAAAAATCGCATGGATTACCGACAGCATGGCCAACTTCTCACAAGAAGAGGCGGCGCGTCTCGGTGTGGATATCGTCCCGATTCAATTGATTGTGGATGGCAACGGTTATAGTGAAACAAATCTCTCGCTTGAAGACTTGCACCGGTATATGATTGACCAAAAGAAAGAAGCGAAGACGTCACAACCGATTTTCGGAGATTTCATCGGCCGCTACGAGCGCTTGAAAGAAGAAGGATATGACTGCGCCATCGCCGTCCACTGTTCGAACGGATTGAGCAGCACGGCCAAAAACTCAAAAGCAGCGGCAGAGGCGGCTGACTTTAAAGTGTATACAATCGACTCTCACGCTGCGCTCGAAGCGCAACAAGAGCTCGTTCGAATCGGAAAGGCTGCTGAACAAGAAGGCAAATCCGTCGAAGAGATTGTCGCATTGCTCGAAGCATGGCGTGATAAGAAAAACTTCTTCATGATTATCGGAAACATGGAAACGATGCGCCGCGGTGGCCGTGTTTCTTCGGGTGAACTGTTCCTTGCGAACATTTTGAACATTAAACCGATCATCACGCTCGATGAGACGGGGAAAGTCATTCCGTTCAAAAAAGCACGCTCGTTGAAGAAAGCCTATGCGGAGATGGTCGGCGAACTCGAACGTCGCCACGCGGAGAACGGTGTAAAAGACAATCGTGTGTTCGTCCAGACGGCACTCGCACCGAAGATGCAAGACGACCTTGTCGCACTTATCGAGTCGAAATTACCGGGTCTTGAAGTGGTACGGACACGATTCTGTCCATCCATCGCGGTACATGCCGGGTTTGAGACGGTCGGTGTCTTGTGGCTCGACGCTTAATTAATAGGAGGAATATAAGATGGAAGCAATGACAACGTTGACTGGATTGAACGAACGGATCGCGAGCACGGAACAACTGCTCGTTTACGTGTCACATCCAGGATGCAGTGTCTGTCATGCGCTGAAACCTCAAATCGAAGAGATGCTCCATCAATTCCCTGACATCGAGGCGGTCGCAGTGGATTCGGACGAAGTCCCAGAAGTTGCGGGAACCTTCTCCATTTTCACAGTACCGGTCGTCCTCTTTTTCATCAACGGAAAAGAGATGCTACGTCGGGCGCGATTCGTCCCAATCGGGGAATTGACACATCAACTCGAACGCATGCAAGAAATGAGACAAGCCTAATCGAAGCCCATCATCCCACTTGACGGATGATGGGTTTTTTTCGTAGGTGAACGGGTAAAGACCCGCAAACACATAAGGGGTGATTCGATGCGGGGCAAACAATATGTGGGAGAATCGATTGATGTGTATTATGATGTGTCGCTTTGCGTACATGCGGCAGAATGTGTGCGCGGGCTACCGGACGTGTTTGATACGAAACGAAAACCGTGGATTTTACCAGACGGTGCCGAGGCGCCTGATGTCGCGACGGTGATTGAACGTTGTCCAAGCGGTGCGCTCCAATTCGTCCGAAAAGACGGAGGAGATGCGGAGACGCCGGATGTGCCGACATCTGTTAAGCTGAACGACTGGCAACAAATCGAGGTGCGGGGCGACCTTCACATTGAACAAGGGAATGACATCATTTCGACTTACCGAGCGACACTGTGTGGGTGCGGGCAGTCTGAGAAACGACCGATTTGTGACCATAGTGGCGCATGTAAAGGATGAGAGGATGAGTGAGGATGCATATTCCACTGCATTCAGAATGGCACGACACAAAGTTGACCTTGCATTTGATTTCCCAACTGCTCGGGAAGATCAGACTTCAACTGGCACCGCCAGAACCGCAGTGGGGGCATGTCTCGTTGCCGCTTATGGTGCAAGGATTCACGACAGGGTTGTTGTTCGAAGGAGAACGAACGCTACAAATCGACGTGGACCTGTTGACGTCTTGTCTCGTCATCCACGTCGAGAATCAGACGGACGCCATTCCGATTGAATCGGGGAAGACGATCAAGTCTTATCACGATGATTTATTCACGCGTCTTCGCGAACACGGGATACATGTGAACATCAATCCGAAACCACAAGAGATGTCGTTCACAGGCCAGCTCGATACGGACGAGACACCGCTTGCCTATGACGCGGCGTATGCCCGAAAAGGGTTAAGGTTGTTTCAGCGAGCGGCGCACGAACAACTGACATATTTATCAAAACTGCGATGCCGAAAAATCAAACCGGCCCTCTTTTGGGGAACGTTTGACGTCTCGTCACTCGTCATTTATCCGATTGAACAGCCGTTTCCGGAGAACAAAGTGATTGAGCGTGTCGCCTTTGATGAACAGTTTGTCGAATTCGGATTTTGGCTCGGGGATGATGTGACGGATCGTCCAAGTTATTTTGTGTTGCCGTATCCGTTTTTGTTCAGACCGTTGCCGACGGAGACGTTGAAGCCGGGCGCGGCTTATTATGACGCGGAAAAGAGTGAATTTTTCTTGCCGCTTGATGAAGCAACGAGTGGTCACGTCCAAGACTTTTTGTCCACCTCGTTCGATATCTTGATGCGTGAGATGGATTGGACGACGCGTGATCATTTCTTCATCCCACTAAAACTAGAGGAGGAGCGTGGTAAGTGAATGGAGATCAAACAGAAGGAAAATACGTTTTACGTCGGGGACGAGGGGAAGCCATCGGCAGAACTGCACTACGTACCGACGGGACCCGACAAACTGATTGTCGATCATACGTATGTCAGTGATGACCTGCGAGGACAAGGAATCGGGGAGAAACTTGTGGTCGCTGTCGTCGACTATGCTCGGACAGAAGGGAAGACAATCATCCCGCTTTGTCCGTTCACAAAAAATCAGTTCGATCGTCATCCTGAATACCATGACGTGTTGGCGACATAAAAAAATGGAGTGCCGAATGGCGCTCCATTTTCAGGTTATTCTGCTGCTTGTGGGACGAGGTAAATCAAACCGAACGGGTTATGCAACAAGTTGTCGATTGTCGTCCGTTCGTCTTCACCCATCTCGACCGTGAAGGCACGTCCGTCTTCGAACGCGAAATGGTCACCATCGCCGAACATCGCGCCACCTGAGATGAGGTGGAAGTTGAACGAATGAATCACATGGATGGCATCCTCGATATCAAGTGTCATCGGAACAGCCACGTCTGCATGACCGAACGCTTTCATTCCCCATGACATATAGGCGTTCTCTTCTTCCGTGATGGCCGTCAACAGCGAGTAATCGAGCGCGAGGTCTTCTTCTTTCGACTCTTGCCATTCATCTTTCGAGAAAGAGACACCAGCCGACTCGACCATGACGCCAACCCCACCAGCATTTAAGACGGCATTTGCGGCACGGCGCGCAGCGGCAACGTCTGTCAAATCGTTGACATCGACAATCAAATAGACGACATGCGTATGACGGGCGATTCCTTTTGCGACTTTTGGTGTGAATCCACCCGAACTCGCGTGAATCATCGCCTCGGCGAGAGCCGGGTCTCGTTCGACGACTTCTACAGTAAACGCCTTGCCCGTCTCATCTTCGAGCAACAACAGACCGGCCATCGTGTAGCCTTCACTATGTAAACTAATTTGTTCGTTCACGCCTTCCGCGGAAGACCAGTTCCCTGGAATGGCGAGCATAACTTGTGTACGATTCATGTCAATCATCCTTTTCTGCAAAAGTCAGGCCCCTCCTCGGGAGAGGCCTGGTCTATCTTTTATTATGCCCTATTTTGGCACAAATTATTCTTGATATGTCTTCAATACTTCCTGAAGTGGGATTTGATCAATCTTCCGTCGGCTGATAAACGTGCTCAGGAAGAAGAGGAGAACGACCGCACCGAGCGTATAGACGATATAGATCCACTCGAATTCCAGCGGCAGCACGAGCCCATAATCTTCTGCGAACACGACGATAATGACCCGAAGCGTCAACAAGGCGATTGGAATGCTCAAAAGGGCCGAGACGAGCGCGTAAATGAAGTAACTGTTCAGTATCATCGAGCGGACTTCCCGTTTTTGGTATCCCATGACTTTCAACAAGGAAATGACATAGTAATTCTTCTCGACCGTCAGTGCCGTCAGGACGAATAAGATGCTGAAGGCGATGAGGGATGCCCCGCCGATCAAGACGTTCATCATAAAGTTCATATATTGATTGATGGATTCGGACTGCTCAATCAACCCTTGACGCGACAAGATGGTCGTATAGTCGGAGTCATCTGGGCGCTCCATCGCATAGATGCCATTGAATAAGTCATCCGTCATCCCATCCGAAAGAAGTTCACTTAACGTCGTCCGGGGCAAATAGGCGAAGTCTCCAGAGAATTCATCGGCGATGCCCGTGATGGGATAAGTCAGCGTTTCCTCATTCAGTTCGATATCGATGTCCTGCCCGACCTCGAGTCCGAGTTTTAAGGCAAGGGATGACGATACGATTAGTCCGTCAGGTTCAAGTGTCAGCGTGTCACCCTCTTCGTTGCGTAAAGGGAATAAGGTATTGTCGATATCTAAGCCTTTCAAGGTGATCAGTTTCTCTTCAACAAACGCGAACGGATAAGTGAGGAATGGTTCTTGTCCGTCTTCGATTGGCGGTGAACCGTCCGTATACGCTTCGTATTCATAGACGGCCTCATTCAAACCACCCACGGTCATTCGGTCGACGGCTCCGTTCATCATCAGGGCGAAGACGATGAGAATGGTCGAGAACAAAATACCGAGGAAGAAAATGAGAAAACTGCCTGTACTTTTGACGGCATACAAGTATTTGAACTTCGTCTTGCCGCTCGCTCGCTTCAATAGTCGACTGACGAATCGGCTCAGTCGATTCAAGGAGACGTTGTCTCGAGGTGATAGAAGGGCGAGGGCGCTTTCTCCCATGATTTTATAGATGACTGCGCCTGCGACGAGCGCGAAGAATAGCAATGGTGCAAACACGGCAGTGAGAAAGACGAGCGGACTTTGGGCGATGGTGATGGACGGTAAAAGGTAAAAGTCGAGATACAACTCTTTCAACGGGTCCGCAAAATAAAGACCGAGGAAGTAGCCGATGATGAGCATGAAGAAAGCGAAAATCAAGATGAGGACGAGATAGGGTGCCGCGATTTGACGGCGACTATAGCCGATCGCTTTCAACAGTCCGATTTGGCCTCGTTCCGCCTCGAGCATGTTCGAAATCAAGATGGCGACGATGATGACGGCAATCGACACGATGAAGAGACTGAGTCCGAGCGCCATCGCTTTCCCAGATGAGATTTCACTATAAATCGCACCGCTACGGATGATATTTTCTGTCTCCATGACGGACACGACAAATGGCAATTCGAGATCGGTCACGACTGTCTGCTCCGTCACACCCGATAGACGGAACGACTCTTGTCCGACAGTGGATTCGAACGATTCGTCCGTCATGAGTAAGAGCGTCTGAGAGCCTGGGTCTAGATTGAAAAAGTTGTCATCGAACAGTGGGAGTGTGTAGTCAGGGAAGAGGACGAACCCGCTGACGGTGAACGGTCTGCCGAGATCGATCGTGTCCCCGATTTCAATCCCGTTCTCTTCAGCATATTTTTTGTTGAGGGCGACCTCGTCATTCGTATTTGGTCTTGATCCAGCCTCTACATAGGAGCGGTTGATTGTATCAGATTCCTTCAATATGAGACCACGATGTTCGGCATCACCGAGCGTGTACGTGATCGTTTTGAAGTCACGGAGCTCAATCGTCGCCTCTGGCATCTCTCGTTCGACTGCATCGATGCGGGAGGCGATCAAACGATTAAAGACGTCTTCGTCGGTCTGTTTGATGTCGGCCAGTGTGAACGTTCCGGTTCCAGCGAGTGTGGCGACATCGGGATCACGTAATTCTTCTTCCGTTACCCGGTTCAGCATCTCGATGGCGAAGTCTTCCTGGTTCGATTCCTCCAAGTATTCTTCGGTCGGAACTTCGATTCCGCTGATCCCATAGAACATCATCGTGTACGTGAGCGAACTCATGACGATGATGATGGCGATGGCGAGCAGTTGCATCCATTTTTTGCTGAGCGTCTTCCACACGTTTTTGTACAGCATGTCGCCACCTCCTTATCCCCAACGAATGTCACGTGCCGCGACGCGGGTGTCATTATGGATTACTTCGACAATCCGACCGGAATTCATCTTGATGACATCGTCCGCCATGTCGCTGATTCCATTGTTGTGCGTGATGACGACGATCGTCTTTTGATACGTCTCGTTCAGTCGTTCCAATAACTCGAGCACCTTCTTCGAATTCTCTTCGTCGAGCGACCCCGTCGGTTCATCACAGAAGACGATGGATGGATTTTTAGCGAGACTTCGGGCGACGGAGACCCGTTGCTGTTCACCGCCGGACAATTGATAGGGATATTTGTGTCGGGCTGTCGCGAGTCCGACTTGATCGAGCAATTCATCGATGGGGAGTGGGTCTTTTGTCAAATCAGATCCGATTTGAATATTCTCATAGACAGTCAAGTTTTGAAGGAGATTGTATTGTTGAAAGATAAATCCGAGATGGTCGCGTCGGAATGTCGTCATCTGTTCAGGAGATAAATCGGTCAGCACCGTGTCCCCGAACGTGATCTTGCCACTTGATACGGTATCGAGTCCGCTGATGACGTTGAGTAATGTACTTTTCCCGCTTCCACTCGGTCCGAGGATGACGACGAATGCGCCGTCACGAATGGTTAGGTCAATCTCTTTCAAGGCGGCGGTCTCTACATCGCCAGTCTTGTAAATTTTATTGACGTTCTCGAGTTGAATCATCTCTCGTTCGCCTCCTTTGTTCGTTATGTATCATGTACCCGTTTCGAGGTCAGATTGGACGAGCTGCACATAGGATGTTTTGAAAAAATAGTGAAACCGCTTCACCTGTGATAAAATAATATAACCAGGTACTAAAAACTTTTTTTAAGGGAGAACTTTCCATGAAGATTGCTTATATCACGGACAGCACGATTGTCCTTCCAGATGCTTTAGTGAACCATCCAGACATTCATATCGTCCCGCTCTACGTCGTCAAAGGGGACCAACCGTATAAGGACGGGATTGAAGTCGATGCGACGACCGTCTATGAGTGGATCGATGCCGGGGAGCGTGTGTCGACGAGCCAGCCTGCCATCGGAGATTTTGTCACACTCTATGAGAAGTTGAAAGACGAGTACGATATGGGAATCGCCATCCACTTGTCGTCTGACTTGAGCGGAACGTATTCGGCATCCGTACAAGGGGCCGAAATCGCTGAATTTAAGTTACTCGCTTTCGATTCACGAGCAGGCATCTATACGATGGGACTCATGTTTGAGGAGTTGATTGAACGTGTCGAACGAGGCGATGCACTTGAAGACGTCGAAGCCTACATGAAGGAGCGCGTCGAAGATGTGCGCATCGAGTTGACGCTTCAAAATTTGACGCAGATGCAAAAAGGCGGACGTATCTCAAAATCGAAAGCATTGATCGGGAATATGCTTCAATTGAAGCCGGTACTTCGATTTGAGGATGGATTAATCGTTCCTTATCAGACCGTCCGCACATACAAGAAAGCACAAGCCCACTTGTTCGAAGTGTTGCGTGCGGCGATTGAGTCAGGAGAATGTCAGGATGTCTCGATTTTCCACGGGAACGTCCCTGAACTCGCGCAAGAATGGAAAGAACGACTCGGTGACAAGATTCCGATTCGGGTCGACACGCTCGCACCGCTTCTCGGGGCACATACGGGATCTGGGTCGATCGGGATTTCATATTTGAAAGCGAAATAAGACATGAAGGCGATGCTCGTGAGAGGATCGCCTTTTGTATGTTTCAATGTTGTTTTTGCTTCCGTAAAAAGAGAAATGTGATCGTCAGCGAATAGATCAAAAGAAATGTGATGAGAAACATGGAAAGGTCCATTGTTAGCCTCCTTTCTATGACTGTTGCCGACTTGTTGTTAAGTAAAACATCTAAATGGGAATAATTTCAATATTTCATTGTCTCAACTTTCAAACAATTGCTGGAATGTTTTTGCATTACGGGTCATACTAGAAAAAATGAACGGGAAAAGGGGAGAAGACGATGCGATTTCGGAAGTATCTAGTTCGGAGCTGGCTCGCATGGGCCGTCGTCTTCACAGGTGTGACGTATTTGACTTTGCACCACCTCGAATCGTTCGACTGGCCGTTGTTTTGGTTTATCTATACACTAGGTGCTTTGTTCGTCATGAACCCGCTCAAGCGTAGACATCTGCATTTCACGTTCCATGAGATGTTCGTCTTTATCACGTTCTTCCTCTATGGACTCGCCCCGGCCCTCCTGATGGGACAGCTCCTCTTGTTCACCTTTCAGGCGAGGACGTTCAACCGTCGGGTAGGGCGTCGTCGTTTCTTACATTTCTATCCGCTCAATACGGTAATTGAATGCCTCCTCGTCCTATTGCCAGGCCTAGCCTATATCGGCCTCGGTGGACGCATCGGTGAACAGGTTCATTTGATGCAACAAGGCGTGGCGATGTTGGCGTTCTTAGGTACGCTCTTCCTCGTTCTAACGATGAGTTTTGCCCTGTCGTACTTCATGGTCGGAGAACGAATCCCGTTACCGATCATGTGGCGGTTGATTCGATTCGATTGGCTCGTCGTGTCACTCGAACTGTTGTTCACGATGATTGCGATTGAATCGTATCTCGTGTTTGGATATGTCGGGCTGATTGTCACATTCTTCGTTCTATCCGTCTTAAAGATGACGATGTCGAAAGCGACGGAGACAGAAGAGACGAAAACAAAAGTCGATCAGATCGAGCGATTGAAAGAGCAGCTCTATCGTGTCGATAGTGAACAGCTGTTGATTGAAAAGTTTTGGAACGGACTACGTGACGTCGTTGAAGTCGAACGTGGTTGGCTGCAGGTCAACCGAAAAGGGGAGCGGACGTTTTATGATATGACGGGACGCATCATCCCGAGTGTGCCGGACGCTTATACGATCGAGCGCTATCAAGACGAGGATGAGCCATGTTTCGTCTATGATTCACTTCATGAATGGCATCCCGACTTGCAACAACAGCAACAAGAGCTTCATCATTCGGCGCTCGTTATCCAGCCTGTTTGGGGAGCGGAAACGGCCGTCAGCTGTATGGTGTCGACGACAGCGAACGGCGCGTATGAGATGCCGATTGCCGTCGAAGTGAATCGGCTCCTCAAAACGTTGTCGTGGTCAATCGAGCGAATCGATGAGCGGGACCGCCTTCAACATGAGAGTTTGACGGACCCGTTGACAGGTCTCCATAATCAGCGGGCGTTACGTAACTGGACGACAGAACGATTGAACGACGTCGCATCCTATCCACTATCCCTTTTCCTAGTTGATTTGGATCATTTCAAGTCGATCAACGATACATATGGACATGCGTTCGGGGACGAGGTGTTGATTGAGGCCGGACAATTGTTCACGCGTAGCGTTCGGGCGACAGATTTGGTGACACGGTATGGTGGCGAAGAATTTGTATTCGTCTTTCCTCGGATGGATGAGGCTGTAGCCCAACTGGTCGGTGAAAAGATACGCGACGCACTGAAACGACATGACTTTGGCACGGAAGGGACACGCATTACGGTGACGGCGAGTATTGGGATCGAGACGATTCATGAATATGAAGACCTCGATACGGTACTTCGGCATGCGGACCGAGCCATGTATGTCGGTGCCAAGTTCAATGGTCGTGACCGGGTCGCCCACTATCAAGGATTATCAACAGAAGTCAGATGAAAGGAGGATCCGCCAAATGGCAGATCCTCCTTTTGTATGAAAAGATTATGAGTTCGTATTATAAAGTTCCGATTCAACAGCATGAACGGCGGCTGACCAAGAGCCGTAACGATGTAAGATCGCTTTTGTCGAAGGCTTGTTGTTACGCTTCGCCCATTCCCGATATGCTTCGAAGGAGAGGGAGAAGCCCATTTCCTGAATGGCTTCACGGAGCGCGTTGGAGAGTTCCGTTTTCGAATAGGTGACACTCGCCTCAAGTCCTGCCTCGGCACAGGCATCATGCCACGAACCGAACGTCTTGACGATGTGATAATGGCTCGGTGCCTTCGGATGGAGCTTTCGCCATTGCTGATACTTCTTCAAGGTGATAATCGAGCCCATGTCTCGCGAATAAAGCGCAAGTGTCTCGATGATGTCCTCGCGTGTATACTTTGGCATTTTGTCTGGCAATTCGACAGTTGCTTCTCCATGCCATTCATAGCCTGCGATGGCAAGTGCCTCAGCCCATGACCCGAACTGTCTGATGATCGATTCAGGAGATGGCCAATTCTGTTCCATGGCAAAGCGACGATAGACAGAACGGCGCGGACGTTCCTTCAACAAGTCCCCGAGAAGGCGGATGCAATGGATCATCCTCTGCTGTTCAGTGGACAGGTGATGGGATTTAGTGGTTAGCGTTTGACTCAATGATGGTTCCTCCTTCCGTGGACTCAAATATGAACCGACAAAGATGAAAAAAATGCTCCTACAATCATACTATCGGATGGTTTTTCGGATTTATTAACGTGATTTTGAAAATTTTTAAACATATTCTAAGAAATGGATAGGTCTAAAGTCACAGAAAAAGATTTCAAAAAATGGTAACAGTTCTATTACAAATTAAATCGAATTTCGAGATAAATGTAAACAAAAAGTTTTAATCAACCAAAAATGTCATATTTTATAAAAAAGTACCCAACTGGAGAAATGGGGTCATCGCCTTCGCTCCAGATGAGTACCCTTCTATAATAAATTTAATTTTCAGACTAATCAATCGAATATTGAAATTACATCAAAAAATTTTTAACAGCTGGTCAACGAAAGTCCAATTCTGCTAAAATAGGCGCATTGAGTGAAAAACAGAAAAGAGGATTACCATTATGACAGTTTGGTTATTTTATACGTTGCTCGGATTGATCCAGGGATTCACGGAGCCGATTCCGATTTCATCAAGTGGACATCTTGTTATCTTCCAAGAATTATTTAACATCGACTTGCCGGGATTGTCATTTGAAGTTTTCGTAAACTTTGCTTCGCTCCTCGCGGTTTTGACGGTCTATCGTAAAGATGTCATCCGTCTCATCGTCAGTTTATGGACGTTCCTATTCAAGAAGGACCGAACGGAAGAAACGATGGTCGATGTGAAGTTTATCGGCTTGCTCCTCGTCGCAACGGTTCCAGCCGGTGTCCTCGGTGTCATTTTCGGCGACTGGATCGGAGAAGTACTCGGTGGCGTCGCGACGGTCGGATATACGCTCATCATCACAGGTCTCGCGCTTTGGTTCATTCGAAATATGCGCGGGAATAAAGGGGACGGCGGTATCACGTTACGTGACGCCATCTTGATTGGGCTCGCCCAAGCGGTAGCACTTATCCCAGGCATCAGTCGCTCTGGGGCGACCATTGTCATGGCGATGTTACTCGGGATCAAGCAGGAATCAGCACTTCGTTTCTCATTCTTCCTGTTCATCCCGATCAGTCTCGGAACGATGATTTTGGACGGTCCGGCTTTGTTTACGAACCCGGAGACGCGTGACTTGTTCGGCCCGCTCATCTTGGCGTTCATCGCCTCATATGCGTTGACTGCGATTTCGTTGAAGTGGTTCCAACACATCATGGCTAAAGGCGAACTGAAGTATTTCTCATATTATTGCTGGATTGTCGGGCTTCTTGTCGTCCTCTTTCTCGCATAATCGAAGCGCTACTCTTACGAGTGGCGCTTTTTGTTTTGCGAAATAAAAACAATTGCGATACAGTAAATCTGTACAAACAAATATTCCTTCGGGGTCGGGTGAAATTCCCAACCGGCGGTGATGGGCCACGCCCTAAGTCCGTGACCCGGGCGCACGTGTGCGAACGGTGGATCTAGTGAGACTCTAGAGCCGACAGTATAGTCTGGATGGGAGAAGGAACAAAAAACAGGTCCGCGTGACCTGTGCTTCGTCGTACGCTTTTCTGTAAAGAAAACGTTTATTTGGCTTGCCCAAAAGCGACGAAAACCCTCCCACCAAGACCCTAAGGACCTTTCCTTAGGGTCTTTTGTTTGTACGGAAAAAAGGAGGGAGAACGATGAAACAGTACATGAAACTGGCCATCCAATTGGCGAAATCGGCCGATGGACAGACTGGGGCGAACCCGCTCGTCGGTGCCGTTCTCGTCAAAGACGGTCGCATCGTCGGGCTAGGCGCCCATCTCAAGGCGGGCGAACCGCATGCCGAGGTTCATGCAATCAAGATGGCAGGTGCGGCAGCGAACGGAGCAACACTTTTCGTCACGCTTGAGCCGTGCTCGCATCACGGGAAAACACCACCGTGCGCCGACTTGATTGTAGAGTCCGGAATCAAACGGGTCGTCATCGCCATGGAGGACCCGAACCCGCTCGTTGCCGGAAAAGGAATCATGCGTCTCCGGTCGGCTGGGGTCGAGGTCGAAGTCGGACTGCTTGAAGATGAAGCAAGGGAATTGAATCCAGCGTTCTTGCGAGCGCTCGAGACGAAACGACCGTACGTCATCTTAAAGACGGCGACGAGCCTCGACGGGAAAGTTGCCTTGGAGTCGGGGGAGAGCCAGTGGGTGACGAGTCCAGAAGCTCGTCGTGACGTTCATGAACTACGCGCGACAGTCGATGCGATTTTGACGGGGATTGGAACGGTGCTCGCCGATGATCCGGCACTGACCGTTCGATTGGACCGAGAGACACGTCAGCCTAAGCGAGTCGTCCTCGACCGTGACCTTCGCTTGCCACTCGCGAGCACGCTTGCTCGAACGGCTGAAGACGTACCGGTCCTCCTGTTCACTTCGTCAGACGATGAAGAGAGACGGGAACGGGCGCGTGCTATGGGCATCGAGCTATTCGATTATACGTCGCTAGGGAACATGCTCGAGACATTGTACGCGAACGGGGTTGGGCGCTTGTTGGTAGAGGCGGGACCGACGCTTGTCACGTCCCTTCTTGACGGAGGGTATGTCGATGAATGGGTCGCCTATCAATCACCGCGCGTATTCGGCGGGAAGAACGGCATCTATCGCTCGCAGCAGGAAGGCTCGATCGATGCGATTGCTCGCTTTGGCATTCATCAGGTCGAGACGATTGGACCTGACCTGAAAGTCGTCCTTCGAAAGGGGGCGCTCTGATGTTTACCGGAATCGTAGAAGAAATTGGTTCGGTCAAAGCGGTGAAGCGAAATGGACCGTCCTTACGGCTCGTCCTATCGGGTGCGAAAGTGCTCGAGGACGTGAAGGTCGGGGACAGCATTGCGGTGAACGGGATTTGTCTGACGGTCACGACGTTTGACGCGTCGACGTTCGCTGTTGATGTGATGCCAGAGACGTTGAAAGCCTCCAGTTTAGATGGGGTCAAGCCGGGCACACGAGTCAATCTGGAGCGGGCGATGCCAGCGGACGGACGATTCGGTGGGCATTTCGTGTCCGGACACGTCGACGGCGTCGGACGCATCGCCAAGAAACGTCCACTCGCGAATGCCGTATATGTCGACATTCAATGCGACCGTTCGCTTCTTTCATACATCGTGCCTAAGGGATCGATTTCTGTGGACGGGACAAGTCTGACCGTATTTGATGTATCAGAACGTGGATTTACCCTGTCCTTGATCCCGCACACGTATAGCGAGACCGTTCTCGGATCGAAGCATGTCGGCGACTCTGTCAATTTGGAATGTGATCTGTTAGCAAAATATATGGAAAAATTAGTCGGGCAGTCGAAGATGACACTCGAGTCTTTGGCGTCACAAGGTTATGGAAAGGCGGGATGGTAATGTTTGATTCGATCGATCGAGCGATTGAGGAGTTAAGACGCGGACGTCCCATCATCGTTGTCGATGACGAGGACCGTGAGAATGAAGGTGACTTTGTCGTGCTCGGTGACAAGATGACACCTGAGACGATGAACTTTTTAATCACGGAAGGAAAAGGACTCGTCTGTGCAGCCGTCGCCGAAGAAGTCGCGGCACGCCTTGACCTTGTGCCAATGGTGACGAACAGTACGGACCCACATGGGACGGCATTTACGGTCAGTGTTGACCATGTCGATTCGACGACAGGCATCTCTGCGAGCGAGCGCTCCCATACCGTTCGCGAATTGGCGAATCCGTCATCACGTCCGTCTGACTTTCAACGCCCGGGACACCTTTTCCCACTCATCGCCAAAAAAGGAGGCGTCTCCGTGCGCCGTGGCCATACGGAAGCGTCCGTCGATTTGGCACGACTTGCAGGCAGTGAACCGGTAGCCGTCATCTGTGAAATCATTCGTGAAGACGGGGAGATGGCTCGCGTACCAGACTTGGTGCAAGTCGCCAAACGTCACGAATTGGCCTTCATCACAATCGAGGCGTTGGTCCGATATATGGAGACAGACCTTGTCACGCGCGAAGCGGACGTGTCACTTCCCTCATCAAAAGGCGCGTTTCGGATGATCGGATACGCGAACCGATTCGACCGACACGAGCACGTCGCACTCGTGACCGAGACGCTGTCGGACGTCCCGCTCGTTCGAATTCATTCGGAATGTTTGACGGGAGACGTCTTCGGGTCGTTCCGATGTGATTGCGGTCCACAACTCGATACTGCTATCGGTCGAATCGAACAGGAGTCGGGCATCGTCCTTTATATGCGCCAAGAAGGACGAGGGATCGGACTCGTGAACAAATTGAAAGCATACGCCTTGCAAGAGGAAGGGTTAGACACGGTCGAGGCGAACGAGGCGCTCGGATTCCATCCCGACATGCGTGACTATCGTATCAGTGCGGCGATGCTCCGCGACCTCGGAGTGACCCGTGTTCGCCTCATGACGAACAACCCAGAAAAAGTCGATGCCTTAGAATCATGTGGCATCACCGTCGTCGAACGTGTCCCGCTTCATGTCGGATCGCACGAAGCGAACGAGTCATATCGAATGACGAAACAACTCAAAATGAACCATATCGGAGGATGAATGAGATGACATATACATTTGAAGGAAACTTAGTTGGAGAAGGCTTAAAGATTGGAATCGTCGTCGGACGATTTAACGACTTGATTACGATGCGTCTACTCGATGGAGCGAAGGATGCGTTGAAGCGTCACGGCGTGAAGGAAGAGGACGTCTCGCTCGCTTTCGTCCCGGGTGCGTTCGAGCTCCCGCTCGTTGCGAAAAAAATGGCGATGAGCAAAAAATACGATGCGGTCATCACACTCGGTGCCGTCATCCGTGGCGCAACACCGCACTTTGATTATGTATGTAACGAAGCGGCCAAAGGAATCGCGCAAGCGAGTTATCAATCGGAGGTCCCGGTCATCTTTGGCGTATTGACGACGGAGACGATCGAGCAGGCGATTGAACGTGCTGGTACGAAAGCAGGGAACAAAGGCTGGGAAGCAGCGACGTCAGCCATTGAGATGGCGAACTTGTTAAAGCAAGTGTGATGAAGAACCGGGCGCATCGTCGCTCGGTTTTTTGAATTGGTATAAGCAGGGTAAAAAGACTGAAAATTGGGTAAAATAAACTCATGGAACGATTGATTTCATTTCAGACAATAAGGGAGGTTTGGCACATGGCAACTTCGCATGAATCATTGACGTTACAGTTACAACAACAAGAGCGACTCCATCACCTGCTTTCGTCACTCCTCAATCGCTTTTTAACAACAGAGATTGCGGATTTCAAAAAGCGGGTTGACCAGTCGCTAGCCGAACTTGGACATTATTTCGCGGTCGACCGCGTCTATGTCTTCGATTACGATTTCACGAACCAGGTTTGTCACAACACGTTCGAGTGGTGCGCCGAAGGCATCACCGCCGAAATGGACAATCTTCAAGACGTGCCAATCGATGTGTTGCCCGAATGGGTCAACACCCATGTTGCGGGTGAGACGATGTATATTCCGCGCGTGGCTGATTTACCAGAAAATAGTGTCGTCCGCGGGATTCTCGAACCGCAATCTATTCAAAGTCTGCTCGCAGTCCCGATGATGCAAGGGAAGACGTGCCAAGGATTTGTCGGGTTTGATTCCGTCGTCTCGGAACGGACGTACACGGAATACGAACAACAGGCACTGCAAGACTTCAGTAATGCACTTCTCGGGGCGGTCGAACGACATCGGATCGAGGCGGGACGCGAAGAAGCACAGCGTATCCTTGCCGAGCGGGAAAAAGAAATGATCGATTATCAAGAAGGACTTGTCCGTACACTGTTACGCCTGTCAGCACTCCGCAACAATGAGACGGGGAACCATATCGAGCGGGTGCAGGATTTGTCGACGCTCTTTGCGACGATTTTATATGATCACCATCATCCGGATGTGTCTCCTCTTTTCATCGAAGGGATTCGACTCGCGGCACCGCTTCATGATATCGGAAAGATCTCTGTCCCGGATGCGATTTTATTGAAGGCGAACAAGCTATCCGACCAGGAATGGGTATTCATGAAAGATCACGTGCGCGTCGGGGGCGAGGTGTTGAAGGATCTACAAACACAGTTTCCTCAAAACTACTTTATCCAGATGGCTTACCAGATTGCCCTCTATCATCATGAACGTTGGGACGGGACGGGATATATTAAAGGCTTGAAAGGGGAAGAGATCCCACTTGCGGCACGAATCGTCACCATCATCGACGTCTATGACGCGTTACGGACGGTTCGCCCGTATAAACCGGCCTTCTCCCATGACGATACGATTGTCGCGATGAAAGACATGAATGGAGCGTTCGATCCGACGCTATTTGACCTGTTTTTGCTCCATCAAGAAGAGATGGCCATCATGTTCGAACAGACTTTTAAAGCACACTAATAAAGGAGACGCTCCCCCGAGGGAACGTCTCCTTGTTGATTAGAACGTTTCAGATGTCGTCTTCGCTTGCATGTGGAGTTGGATGTAATCCGGACCACCTGCTTTTGAATCCGTTCCTGACATGTTGAATCCACCGAATGGCTGGTAACCGACGATTGCGCCAGTGCAACCACGGTTGAAGTAAAGGTTACCGACGTGGAAGTTTTGGCGAGCGAACTCTTGGTTCGCGCGGTCACGCGTAAGCACCGCACCAGTCAAGCCGTACTCTGTGTTGTTCGCGATATCGATCGCTTCTTTGAAATCTTTCGCTTTTGTGAATGCAACGACAGGTCCGAAGATCTCTTCTTGCATCAGACGCGCTTTCGGGTCGACGTCTGCGACAACTGTCGGCTCGATGAAGTAGCCCGTTGAATCATCCGCGTTTCCGCCAGCGACGATGCGTCCTTCTTCTTTAGCGACATCGAAATACGATGTGATTTTCTTGAAGGCCGCTGCGTCGATGACAGGTCCCATGAAGTGTTCATTCTTCTCTGTGTTGCCGACAGAGAGTTCGTTCGTAAGTTCGACGACGCGGTCAAGTACCGTGTCATACACACTGTCCACGATGACGGCACGTGAACAAGCTGAACATTTCTGACCTGAGAAACCGAATGCCGATTTGACGATCGATTGTGCAGCGAGTTCGAGATCCGCTGACTCGTCGACGACGATTGTATCTTTTCCGCCCATCTCTGCGATGACGCGTTTGAGCCAGATTTGACCTTCGTTCAATTTAGAAGCACGCTCGTTGATGCGGAGTCCGACATCACGTGAGCCTGTGAAACTGATGAAGCGTGTCTTCGGATGGTCGACGAGGTAGTCACCGACTTCTGCGCCAGGTCCTGGGATGAAGTTGAGCACGCCTTTTGGAAGACCTGCTTCTTCCATCACTTCGACGAATTTCGCAGCGACGATTGGTGTCGTCGAAGCTGGCTTCAAGAGAATCGTGTTACCGGCAACGATTGCCGCGACAGCTGTACCGGCCATGATTGCGAACGGGAAGTTCCATGGGCTGATGACGATCCCGACCCCGAGTGGGATGTAGTCATAACGGTTATATTCGCCTGGACGGCTCTCGACTTTCTTACCTGGCTTGAGTTCGAGCATTTGACGTGCATAGTATTCCATGAAGTCGATTGCTTCTGCCGTATCCGCATCCGCTTCGTTCCATGGCTTACCAGCTTCTTTGACGAGATAAGCCGAGAACTCGTGCTTACGTTTGCGGACGATGTTCGCCGCTTTGAACAAGACGTCTGCACGGACAGCTGGGTCTACGTGGCGCCATGAGTCGAACGCTGTGAGTGCTTCTTGCATCGCACGTTCTGCGAGCTCTTGGTTCGCTTTCGAGACGCGACCAATCACTTCTTCTTTGTTCGCTGGGTTGTAAGACGTGATTTTTCCTTCCGTCGTAACCTTTTCCCCACCGATTACGAGCGGATAGTCTTTCCCAAGCTCACCGTTCACTTTCTCGATTGCCGCTTGGATCGCATCGGCATTCTCTTTTTGTGTAAAGTCTGTGAATGGTTCATGTTTGTATGGAATCATTCTCGTTCCCCCTTAAAGTGATGTTGAGCGTTAAAGCGCTTACGTCTGTATTGTATCGAAATTATCGTAGAAATCCTAGTGAAACAATTTTCCAGAAACACATGCCATTGGAGCGACGATTCGAGACATGGTAGGATGGGGGGAGAACACGGCTTTAGAAAGGACGAACAACATGAAAAAATGGCTCATTCCGCTTCTCCTCGTCTTCACGCTCGGGGCATGTGGGAACGACGAAGAGGCGGTTGTAGAAGAAACGAAACGCGCATTGCCGGATGCTGTTACAGAAGTGTATGCGGACTATCAAGCGGCGCTCGAATCGGGCGATGCCGAGGCGCTCACGGCCATCGATTATGCGGGTCGCTTGACCGACATCCCGGCGACCGGCGCTGTCACGCGTCAGCTTGCCCCAGGAGATATCTATGAGAGTTGGGTCAACGAGGACGAGGACGTGGCGTTTCTCGTCCATGAAATGGTCGACCAAGACGGCACTCCGCTCCCGAACCGCCTCAGTAAAGTTGCTGTGAAAGATGGGGAGGACTGGTCGCTCGTCATCACGCCGACCGCGTTACCAGAGGACGTGATCGCTGAAGTCGGGGAACTTCTCATCGGAGTACAGGCAAACGAATATGGGGTCAACGCGGAAGCGAACGCCCGTCTTGCGGAAGTTCCGGAAGATGAGGCCGGTCCGATTTACGACCGAGTCAATGCCCAGACCGACTATACAGCTTTAGAAGCAGACAATAATGTCTTTCTTCTGATGGCGGAGACGTTGACGGTCGAAGAGAACCAAGCGATCATGGCCGATTACTTTAAAGCGTACGAGAAGTGGTATACCGACAATGAGGCGACGCTTCGAGAAGCGGCCGCCACCGAAGACCCGATCGAGTATATCGAAACACTCGACCCGTTAAAGACAAAACTAGAGGAAGCGATCGATGGTTTTGACGAACAACTCGTCGACCCGTCGTTCGGGTAAGGAGGAAAACAGATGCTCGCACCAACATTTTCATTACCGAACCAAAACGGAGAGATGGTCTCGTTAAAAGACTATTTAGGAAAGAAAGTCGTCTTGTATTTTTATCCGCGTGACTCGACACCCGGTTGTACGACGGAGGCATGTGATTTCCGCGATGCGATGCCGAAGATGGAAGGCGCGGTCGTCATCGGAATTTCAGCGGACAGCCAAAAGAAGCACCAGAATTTTATCGCCAAGAATGAGTTGCCGTTCGACTTGCTCGTCGATGAAGATCACGAAGTGTCTGAGTTGTACGGTGTCTGGCAATTGAAGAAGAATTACGGGAAAGAGTACTACGGTATCGTCCGTTCAACTTTCCTGATCAACGAGGACGGCTACATTCAAGAAGAGTGGCGTAATGTCAAAGTGAAGGGACACGTCGAGGAAGTCGTGTCTGCAATTCATTCGTAAAACGAGCAACTGGAGGAATCGCCTCGAGCGGTTTCAGACTGTAGACAAACCATAGGTCTACAGTCTTTTTTTGACCAATCCAGGCACGGCTCGCTTTCCTAGGGGCAAGCAGTGAGCCGCATCGCGACTTTCGGTCGTTGCTGGGTCTCACTTTGCTTGCTATTCTCTCAGGAGTCTCGCCTGGCTGTACTTGGTCACTCCTCTCAATCCGACACGAGAGGTCTTTGTACTTTTACATCCGACCCATTTCTTATCGAGATGCAGTCCATCGATTAACGATTCATATTGATTGTGAAATCGGTGCTTCTTAGTGCGGAGGTATATTACAATCATATTTCGAAATAAATTTTAAAAAGCGTATGAGAACAAGGGTTCAGGGAAAATATTACAATTATATAACGGCGTGAAAGCGTTTTCTTTAGGTAGTCCACCTTGACTCGATTGTGAATGTTCTGAAAAATATAGGAGAGCGCTCAAATCAAGAACGTAGGAGGAGAGCAACACGGTGAATCAAATTGAAAGTTGGCTGTCGAGTTTATCAAATCTTGTCTGGGGGCCACATTTATTAATCTTACTCGTCGGGACAGGGATTTTCCTGACCGTCCGTCTCGGCTTTATTCAAGTGACGAGGCTTGGTGTCGGCTTGAAAGAGGCCTTTATTCCAAAGAATGAGAAACCGAAGAAGAAACAACGTGGGGACATCTCGCATTTCCAGGCGTTGATGACGGCTTTAGCGGCCACGGTCGGTACCGGAAATATGGTCGGTGTCGCGACGGCAATCGTCCTCGGGGGACCGGGTGCAGTCGTTTGGATGTGGTTATCTGGTTTTGTCGGAATGGCGACGAAATATGCGGAGGCCATCCTTGCGGTCAAATATCGTGTCGTCGATGAACGAGGCGAAATTGCCGGAGGGCCGATGTATTACTTAGAACACGGGCTAAAGAAAAAGTGGCTAGGCATGTTGTTTGCCTTATTCGCATCAGTCGCAGCCTTTGGGATTGGGAACGGGGTACAAACGAACTCAATCAGTCTCGCCTTGAACAATTCGTTCAACGTCCCAATGGTTGTGACAGGAATCGTCATGATGGCGGTGACGGCGTTTGTCATTTTAGGTGGTGTCAAATCGATCGGGAAAGTCGTCGGGATTTTTGTCCCGTTCATGATTCTTGCATATGTCGGAAGTGGGCTCGTGATTCTTATCATGAACCTCGAATTGGTACCGGGTGCCTTATCGACGATGTTCTCGAGCACATTCAGTGCCGAAGCTATCGGTGGGGGTGCGTTAGGTGCCGCGATTCGCTACGGGGTCGCGCGCGGTGTGTTCTCTAATGAGGCAGGACTTGGATCTGCACCGATCGCGGCAGCGGCCGCGAAGACCGACTTCCCAGGACGACAAGCACTTGTCTCGATGACACAGGTCTTGATCGATACGCTCATCGTCTGTTCGATTACCGGACTCACGATTGTCATGGGTGGTCAATACACGGAAGGACTTGAAGGGATTGCCTTGACGCAAGCGTCATTCGCTTATTTCTTAGGACCAATCGGTGAAATCATCGTGACGGTCTCACTCGTCTTCTTCGCCTATTCCACCGTCCTTGGCTGGTGTTATTACGGGGAACGTTCCGCGTACTATTTACTTGGGGAAAAAGTCATCGTCCCGTATCGTGTCCTCTATATTTTAGTCGCAGGGCTCGGTGCAATGACGACGAACTTAAATTTGATTTGGTCCATCTCGGATGTGTTCAACGGTCTCATGGCGATTCCGAACTTGATTGGACTCTTGTTCCTATCAGGTGTCGTCGTCGCCGAGACAAAACGATTCGAACTCGAACGAAAAAAAGAAGCGGTGCAATCTGCCGCCTAATGAGAAACCCGCCGACACGTGTCGGCGGGTTATTTTCATACCTTGAATTGTCGAATCAATGAATCGAGTTCTTCCATCTTTTGTTGCGACTGTTCGGTCGCGCGGTTCAATTCAGCGAAGCGATCGACCGACAGCGTTACTTTTTCAGCGATTTCCTGTGTACCGAGCGCTCCGTTGTTGACGGTCGTCGCCACGTCTTGAATGACACCGATCATGTTCGATGTCAATTGCTCAAGTTCACCCGCAGCAGCGGCGAACTCGGTCGCGGTCGTCTCGAAGCGACCTGCGTCCTCGCTATATTGTCCGGCTGCCTCCTCGAGTTGGTCGTAGTCTTTCAAGACATTCGTATCGAGGAAGTGAAGCATCTGCCCGGAGCTTTCATTCAAGTGGTCGACCGAATGAAGAACGGTCGTCGAGATCGCTTGGATGCGTTCGACGGTCGCCCGGCTCGTCTCGGCGAGTTTACGAATCTCATCGGCGACAACGGCGAATCCACGACCGGCCTCACCGGCACGTGCTGCTTCGATGGAGGCGTTTAGCGATAACAGGTTCGTTTGGGCGGCGATATCAAGGATGTCATTCGTGAGGGTCGCGATTTCCCGTACAGCTTTCGCGTCTTGCATCGCTTTCTCCAAGTTCGTGCGCGTTGAGTGAAGGACGCTAATCGCGTTCTCTTTCGCCTCTACCGCATGTGATTTAAGGGAGAGGGCGCGTTCATCGATTTGTTTCGCTTCGACTTTGCGCTCATCGGCCATGGTCACGATGTGGTGAATCGTCCGTTCCATATCGGATGCAGACGCATTCATCTCTTGCGCGCTTGCCGCGGTCTGTTGCATCCCGGCGGTCAAGTCTTCCGTCGTTGCGGCGGTCGTCGTCATATACGTGTCGAGTTCTTTCAACTCTTCATACATATGTGTCGATTGTTTCGTCACACCCGTTGTGACGTCGTTTACTTGAAGGATCAACTGACGCAAGTTGGCGATGAACTGATTGAAGTCACGGGCAAGTCCAGCGAACTCGTCGCGGCGCTTCACAGGAATCGACGTCGTCAAATCCCCCTCGCTCGTCGCGAGTTCGTGCATCTTCGTCTTGAACTCTTTGAGCGGCTCAAAGATGGAACGGAAGATGAAGAGCATCATGAGGATGGTCATGACGGCAGCGACCCCGAGAACAACGAGGAGCGTCAGCTGAACCTGTTCAAACATTTCAGCTGCTGCGGCCGTGTCTGTCTGAATCGCTTCCCGGTTCAGGTTGACGAGGAGGCCAAGCGAATTCGAGAGGGTGTCCGCACTAGCGGTAGCCGTGTCACGAATGTACGCTTCCGCAGCTTCTGTACCTTCTTCATTTGAAATACGGATAAGTTCATTCATGACGGTCTGGAAGTTGGCCCAATCGGAACTTGCTTGATCGAAGAGCTGTTGATCCTCTTCCATGATAATCGTCGCTTCATATCCATCCATCCGTTGCTCTAAGATGGCGACGGACGCTTGGATATCTCGCTCGATATTTTGTTTCGTCACCGCGTCATCGACGAGGGCGTGGCGAATGAGATGGCGGCGAATTTCGAGCAATTGTTTATCGACTTGATGAATCTGGTCCATCCCCGGTACCCAGGAAACGGTCATATCTTCTTGAGCCGCTTTTGAGGCGTTCAAGGCATACCAAGAGTAACCGCTTACACCAAGAAGCAACACAAACATGATGCTGAAAGCGGTGATTAGTTTATTTCGGATCGACATATGATTCCTCCTTAACGAATCGTTTCTATCATAAGCATAATCAGAATCCGTCGCCGACCGTATAGCTGATTTCGAAAGCGGGTCAATATTCGGGGTGGATTCCCCTAGTTTCATAAAAATGAGACAATTTAGAACGAGATAGATTTCCTTTTTTGTCTTCTGAAAAAGTGGTATGATAATGAACGATGTATTGAAAACTGTTGGAGGTGGGAATTTTGGCTCGTATTACAGAAGCTGAAGTTCGGCACGTCGCCGGACTTGCCCGACTTGCGATCACGGATGAAGAAGTGACGCACTTCACGGAGCAATTGACAAAAATTCTCGAGTTCGCCGAGCAACTCGATGAGCTGGATACAACGGGCGTCGAACCGACGACCCATGCCCTAGATTTGAAAAACGTACTACGCAAAGACGAGGTTCGTCCATCGCTTCCACGTGAGGAAGTCGAACGGATGGCACCTGACTGGGAGAACGGTCAAGTCCGTGTCCCTGCGGTCTTTGAGTAAGGAGGCCTTTCATGAGTTTATTTGACCACGGTGTAGCGAAATTGCATTCGCTATTAAAAGAAGGCGAAGTCACGGTCACGGACCTCGTCAAAGAGTCATTCGATCGTATCGAAGCGACGGATGACAAAATCGGTGCGTTTTTGACGCTCAATGAAGATGCGTTCGAGCAAGCGAAACGCATGGATGAGCTCGCGAAAACTTCAGACGATCCGCTCTTCGGTATGCCAATCGGCGTAAAAGATAACATCGTCACAAAAGGGATGCGCACGACATGTGCCTCGACGTTCCTCGAGAACTTCGTCCCGGCACACGATGCGACAGTTGTGGAGCGTCTTCACGACGCCGGCGCTGTCACGATCGGGAAGTTGAACATGGACGAGTTTGCGATGGGTTCATCGAACGAGAACTCGGCGTTCAAACCGGTCCGTAACCCATGGGACCCGACACGTGTACCAGGAGGTTCTTCAGGCGGTTCAGCGGCATCGGTCGCAGCTGGGCAAGTCCTCTTTAGCCTCGGTTCGGATACGGGTGGTTCGATCCGTCAACCAGCCGCTTATTGCGGTGTCGTCGGTATGAAACCGACATACGGTCTCGTCTCTCGCTTCGGTCTCGTTGCCTTCGCGTCCTCACTCGACCAAATCGGTCCGCTCACGCGTACCGTTGAAGACAATGCTTACTTATTGAATACGATTGCAGGACATTGCGACATGGATTCGACGTCAGCCGAGGTTGAGGTGCCTGACTATACGGCAGCACTTAACCAAGATTTGACGGGGATGAAGTTCGCCCTTCCAGAAGAGTTCATGGCAGAAGGCGTCGCGCCAGGTGTCCGCGAACAAATCGAAAAAGCGATTGAGACACTCAAGTCTCTCGGTGCGACAATCGAGACGGTATCCATCCCGTCCGTGAAGTACGCACTTTCGGCTTACTACTTGCTCGCATCGTCAGAAGCCTCTTCGAACTTGGCTCGTTTCGACGGCATCCGTTACGGACGCCGCGCCGAAGCGGACACGCTCGACGAAGTGTTCACGTATTCGCGTGAACAAGGTTTCTGTGATGAGGTCAAACGCCGGATCATGCTTGGGACATATGCGCTCAGCTCTGGTTATTACGATGCGTTCTACAAGAAAGCACAACAAGTCCGTACCCTCATGAAGCAGGACTTCGCGAAAGTGTTCGAAGAGTACGATGCCATCGTTGGACCTACGGCACCGACGACAGCGTTCAAACTTGGCGAACAGCTCGACGATCCGCTCACGATGTATGCGAACGATATCATGACGATTCCGGTCAACTTGGTCGGCATCCCGGCAATCTCGGTCCCGGCAGGTCTTTCAGAAGGTCTTCCGGTCGGTCTTCAAATTATCGGGAACTACTTTGATGAATCAACACTTTACCGCGTGGCCCATGCTTTTGAACAAGCAAACGGCGGTTTCAAGATGCCACAGCTCTAAGGAGGACGTACGATGAACTTTGAAACGATCATCGGGATCGAGGTGCACGCCGAGCTGAGCACGAAGTCGAAGATTTGGTGTGGCTGCTCACGCACTTACGGTGCCGAAACGAATACACAGACGTGTCCGATTTGTCTCGGACACCCGGGCGTCTTGCCTAAATTGAACGAAGAAGCGGTCAACCTCGCGATCAAAGCGGCGATGGCACTCAATTGTGAGATCGCGACAGATACAAAATTTGACCGCAAGAACTACTTCTATCCTGACACGCCGAAAGCGTATCAAATCTCGCAGTTCGACAAGCCGATCGGCTCGAACGGTCACGTCGACGTTGAAGTGGACGGAGAGATGAAACGATTCCGCATCGAGCGCGTGCACTTGGAAGAAGATGCTGGGAAGATGAACCATACGGGCGAGAAACATTCGGTCGTCGACTTCAACCGGACCGGTTCACCACTCATCGAGATTGTCAGTGAAGCGGATATGCGTTCGCCGAAAGATGCGGTCGCGTATCTCGAACGCTTGAAAGAGGTCCTCTCATTCGCTGGCGTCTCGGACGTCAAGATGGAAGAAGGATCGCTTCGTTGTGACTGTAACATCTCGGTCCGTCCATACGGGCAAGAGAAGTTCGGGACGAAGACGGAGCTCAAGAACTTGAACTCGTTCTCGAACGTCTTGAAGGCACTCGACTTTGAAGAGACACGTCACCGTAAATTGCTTCTCTCAGGCGGCGTCATGCGTCAAGAGACGCTTCGCTATGATGAGGCAGCGAAAAAGACGATTCTCATGCGTGTCAAAGAAGGGGCAGCGGACTACCGCTACTTCCCAGAACCGGACCTCGTCCGTCTCGAAATCGATGAGGCATGGAAAGAGCGCATTCGCGCGACGATCCCAGAGATGCCGGCAGCACGTCGTGAACGCTACATGAGCCAATACGGTCTCTCGGCATACGATGCGAAAGCCCTCACGTCGACGCGTGAGTTCTCGGACTTCTTTGAAGCGACGACAGCGGCTGGGGCTGAACCGAAGGCAGCAGCGAACTGGCTCATGGGTGAAGTACTCGGTCACTTGAACAAGTCGGATGAAACGGTCGAGACGATGAAGTTGACGCCGGAATCACTCGCAGAACTCATCCGCTTGATCGCGGAAGGCACGATTTCATCGAAGATTGCGAAGCGTGTCTTCACAGCGATGATGGAAGAGGGCGCAGAGCCGAAAGCGTATGTCGAAGCGAACGGTCTCGCCCAAATCTCGGACGAGAACTTGCTCCGCGGCTACATCCTCGAATTGTTCGAGGCACATCCGCAAATGATCGAAGACTTCAAGAACGGGAAAGACCGTGCGAAAGGCTTCATCATCGGGCAAATCATGAAACAGACGAAAGGGATGGCGAACCCGGCACTCCTCGATGGCTTGTTCCACGAAGAGATCGCAAAACGCTAAGCAGGCGGCGAGACACTTGTGTCTCGCTTTTCGCTCGAGTTGAGCACAGGGGAGAGAATCAATATGCAACGGAAACGTGCGCGGGTCATTTATAACCCGACATCTGGTAAAGAAGTGATCAAACGGGAACTCCCGTACATTTTGAACCGCCTCGAGGATGCGGGTTATGAGACGTCGACGTATGCGACGAAAGCGATTGGTGATGCCACGCTCGAAGCAAAACGGGCCTCGGCGGCCGAATTCGATCTCATCATCGCCGCAGGTGGAGACGGGACATTGAATGAAGTCATCTCAGGGCTTGCACCGCTTGAGAACCGTCCGACGATCGGGCTCATTCCGGTCGGGACGACGAACGATTTTGCCCGGGCGATGCGAATTCCGCTCAGCGTCGTCGGTGCACTCGACGTCATTTGTGACGGGTTCGAGATGCCCGTCGACCTTGGGGAGATTGAAGGCGAGAAAGGTGACATCCACTATTTCATCAATATCGCTGGTGGCGGGATCATGACCGAACTTTCGTATGAAGTGCCATCGAAGTTAAAAACGGCACTCGGTCAGCTCGCCTATTACGTGAAGGGGATGGAGAAACTACCGCTCATCAAACCGACGTATATCGAGCTCGAGCACGATGAAGGAACGTTCCAAGGAGAAGTCATGGTCTTCCTCACATCGAACTCGAACTCGGTCGGTGGTTTTGAAAAAATCTCACCCCATGCGTCGTTGAATGACGGGTTGTTCGACCTGTTCATCCTTCGGAAATGTAACTTGTTCGAATTCATCCATGTCGTCCGTCTTCTCCTCCGTGGGGAGCATTTATCAAGCTCGCTCGTCGAACATGTGAAGACGAGCCGCGTCAAGATGAAGACGACAGAACCGATGAGTCTCAACATCGACGGCGAGTACGGCGGGGAGTGCACCGGCGAGATGCGGAACTTGTTCCGTCACTTGACGGTACTCGCACCGAACGCCCGAATCCGCGAGATGGAAGATTTGAATGCACAATATGAACGCGAACAGATGATCAAGCAATTGTTCAATGTTTCGCTCGATAAAGCAGAGTGAAAAGATAGGAATGACGACATCAGTCATTCCTATTTGCAATGGAAGGAGCATTCGTATGCTACCAGTGAAAAAGAATGATCGTCTCGATGTCCACGTCCACGATTTGACCCATGAAGGGGCGGGTGTGGCACGTGTCGATGGCTATACGCTGTTCGTTCCGAACGCGTTACCAGGAGAGACGGTCGAAATCGTCGTGACGAAGACGAACAAGCAGTACGGGTTCGCCCGATTGTTGAACGTGAAAGAAGCGAGCGCGGACCGCGTCGAGCCGCCGTGCCCGATCTTTTATCAATGTGGCGGCTGCCAGCTGCAACACTTCAGCTATGAAGGACAACTTCGCCAGAAACGGGAACGCGTCGTCGATGCGCTCAAGCGCCTCGGTCAGTTCGACGTGCCAGTACATGACACAATCGGCATGCCGGAGCCATGGCGCTACCGCAACAAGGCTCAAGTCCCGTTCAAACAAGAAGGAGACCGTCTCGTCTCGGGCTTCTATCGCCCACGTTCGCATGACATCGTTGAGATGAGCGAATGTTTGATTCAAGATGAGCGCAATGACAAAGCCGTTCAAGTCGTTCGCGACGTGTTAGATGCACGTGGTGTGCCGGCGTATGACGAGAAGACCGGACGTGGGGTCATCCGTCACGTCATGGCCCGATATGGATATCATTCGGGTGAACTCATGATCGTCCTCATCACGAAGACGACGAAACTAAAAGGTGTGAATGAAATCGTCGCCGACATCGTCGAGCGTCTTCCGGACGTGACGTCGATCATGCAAAACGTCAACCCGGACAAGACGAACGTCATCCTCGGAGCGACGAACAAGTTGCTCTACGGCCATGAGACGATTGAGGATAAAATCGCAGGACTGACGTTCACGATTTCCCCGCACTCGTTCTTCCAAGTCAATCCGGTCCAAACGGAGAAGCTGTACGGAAAAGCACTGGAGTACGCACAGTTGTCAGGTACGGAGCAAGTGGTCGATGCATATTGTGGTATCGGGACAATCAGTCTGTTCCTCGCCCGAAAAGCGGCTCATGTGTACGGCGTTGAAGTCGTACCAGAAGCCATCGAGGATGCGAAACAGAACGCGCTCGTCAATGAGATGGATAACGTGACGTACGCATGTGGAGCGGCGGAAGACGTGCTCCCGCAGTGGAAGAAAGACGGCGTGAATCCGGACGTGATCGTCGTCGACCCGCCACGAAAAGGCTGTGCCGAATCGTTCCTCGAGACGATGGTCGAGATGGGACCGAAGCGGATCGTGTACGTCTCTTGTAACGTCGCGACGCAAGCGCGCGATATGCGTTATCTCGCCGACCGTGGCTATCGTTTGATGGAAGTGACGCCGGTCGACATGTTCCCGCATACGGCGCATGTGGAGACGGTGGCATGGATGGAGAAAGAGTAGAAAAAGTATATAGTGAAGCGTGTTATAAATTCCTCCAAACAGGTAGTTTGGGGGAATTTTTTGTGTAAATTTGTACGAGAAACAAGAAGCTCAAAGATTTTTACCTTGCGTTTCAGCTACTCTTAATTCACCATTATTTATAGATAATCATCCATAATATTACAGATGAAATCGGATTTCAAAGGTTGGAAAAAGGGGTGAATACAAGTGGTTGACGTTTTTAAAGTTGCCGAAGTACTCGTTGAGAATGTAAAAGAAAACTATGGGACGGACGTTGGAATAGTAGCTTATTACGGCTCTTATGCTACTGGGGAAGCATCGGAGACTTCTGACCTGGACATGTTTTACATTCCGGATGAGGGGAAAAAGGTTCCGCTCTACAGCTCTTTCATCTTTCAAGAACTGCCTTTCGAGTTTTGGCCGGTTTCCTGGGAATTCGCTGAAAAAATTGCTTCAGGAAAGCAAAGTTATGCGGTGGCGCCATCACTCATAGCAAACGCAAAGGTGCTTTACTCAAGATCTGAACAGGATTTAAAAAGGTTTAACTCACTTCAAGAGAAAATCGTAAAGTTGCAAAAACCTGAGAATAAACGAGTGATGATGAAAGAGGCAGAGGAAGTGTATAAAGACATCCCGTTCTACTTTGAAAAGCTGGCCTTGTCGATCAAAGAGAACGATGTCGCTTCGATCAGGACGGCCGCACTGGAGTTTATTGATACATCTGTAGACTGTCTGGCTCTCATAAATCAAACCTACTTCAACAGAGTGTGGTGGGCGAATGATGAAAAGCTCCAATCCTTTGAAATTAGACCTGAAAAACTGTTGGAATGGATCCGGACAATATCGACTTCCGAAAATTTTCGTGAAATTGAAGAGACTGCGCTGAGGCTAAAGGAAGAAATAAGAGAATTATTGCTGGCCGAACAAAAACGACTCGGAGAAAGAGAGCCGTTTCAAGAGGTATTCAAGGGTTATTATCCTGGAGTTTTTGAATATACGAATAAAGTGCTTTCAGCATGCAACAAGGAAAATGAAATCGCTATGTTCGCAGCTGCGACGAAACTACAGAATGAAATGACTTTGATGCTTTCCACTTCTTATGATGAAACTGATTATTCAAGCCTTCGCATCTATAAAGAATACCGAAAGATCTATGATGATCTGGAACTACCGGATGTAGCTGCTCATTTGCATCGTGGTGATTTTGATATCGTTTCTGAAAAAATACAGACGTTTGATGAGCGGGCCATGGAACTGATGAAAGGAAATGCAGTCGCGATCAATAAGTTTGAAGAATTAGAAGAATTAAGAGTGTATATAAACGAAACATCCAATGAATAACACATTCTTATAAACACATGTGAATGCGATGGCGATGATGGAGAAAGTAGAATAAGATGAGATAAAGTAGCCTTCGATTGTTGAGATTGGAGGCTTTTTTGTACAGTAAAATGAGGGGGGTTGAAAATGAGAAAAATTATTGTGTTGGAACATCTGTCGTTGGACGGCGCCATTTGCGAGCACAGAATTAGGGAGACTGATCCGGGGGCAGATGCATCGTGAGTTCGATTTGTTGTTGGGAAGAAGAACATATGAACTATGGGCAGATTATTGGCCAAATCATGCAGAGATTTGGCCGGAAGCGAACGCTGCTACCAAATATGTGGCTTCAACGACACAACGTGATTCATTGTTGGGACAGGACGTATTTCTATCCGAACCGGTTGAGCAATTGAAAGAATTAAAGCAAGCAGATGGACCGGACTTTCATGTGTGGGGAAGCAGTGAACTCGTGAAAACCTTGTTGCACCACGATCTCGTTGACGAGTGCCGGTTCATCCACTACCCGATTATCATCGGTTCTGGAAAGCAGTTGTTCCCGAACGACGGTTTGAATCCTCTTACTTTCCAGGTGACTGAGCATCATTCCCTTCTAAACGGGGTATCGGTCGTGCACTATAAACGGAACGTTGATGTAGAGCGTGCGTGAATGAAATGACATGGATAGACGTCAACAAGGCGTCTATCCATTTTTATTTAACCTGATAAGAAATTTTACCTAGATGAACCGACCGGATTTTGTACACTGATTTTACGAAATCAGTTCGACAAGAATGGGGATTGAAGAATGGAACATAAAAAATGGATCAAACGGATATTGAAAAAGGGACGCGAGTTGTTCAGCCATTCAATTTCGGAGAATGGAGAGAACTATTCAGGGCAGGCCGACACCCGGTCCTCTCAACAAAACACGATTCAACAGCATGATGCCGGGACTTTGCACATATTTACGCTAGAGGACACCAAGCCGGAGACGGAAATTGAGGAAGCTTCTCCGGAAGAACGGAGAATGAGAGTATTTTCGGATGGCTGGAGAAAGTCCTTTGATGACCCGGAACGCGTCATTCGTGAGTTTTCAAAAATTCGTGTGAAAGAAGAATTCAAATTGGAAGCCTACCAATTCGTAGAAGGAGAAAACGGGAACGGCATCGTTTGGGCCATTCCGGCAGACCAACCATTGCCGGAACCTGAGGAGTGTAAACGATTATCGGAATATTTATTGTCACCGCCTAAGCCGGAGATGGCGCTAGATGATTTTATGGAAGCGATAGATGGAGACGGCAGTCCATTATCGTATTTGCAGGCAGCGCTTGCCTATCACGAACTTCAGGAGTTTGGCGCGATGTGGCACGGTGTGTCCTGGTGGGAGTCCGAGATATTGACGTCAGACAATACGTACGAATGGGAGTTCACAGAGGGGCATTCGATGCCAGACTTGATGGATCCGCATTTTTATTATAATTCAGAAGGAAAACCGGTCGTCGTCTTCCATACATTGAACCCGATTGGAAGTGCATCTCTCAGCCGCCATGAACACACGTTTGAACCGTCTCGTTATGGGATGAAGTTTAAAAGAATCACGCTCGGTTATGCAAAAAACGCTAAGATTATAATTTTCTAAACCATTCGTCACGAAGATCCCTAATCACAGGAGAATAGGGATCTTTTTTCTGCGTTATTCGAAAGGAAAGAACTTGTCGACTAGCGAATTTCTTAACCGAAGAAACTGTGCACGTACATTAAATGAATGGAGACCACCGTATGAACATTCAAATCATCAATCCGAACGAGGATCAGTACGGCAATGCGAAGGAAAACATTTTTTTGGCGTTTGACGAACAGGATGAATTTTTGGGGTATGCTTTCGTCTACCCGTCGATTAACACGCATCAAACGGGGGACACGCCTTATTTATTGTTCATTCAAGTCAATACGAATCAAGATTATGTGCGGCAATCTCTTTTTGACCAAGTGTACAATCGTGCCAAGACGTTGCGGGCGTTGCAACCTGATTTGAAGGCACATATTTATACAGGCTTCGAGCCGGATGAGGAGAAGCTTGCGTTTTACGTGAAGAACGGATTTGACCCGCAATACACCGTTGTCATGGAAAAAGAATTAGAGGATACTCAGGCAATCCGTCTTTCCGAAAACCTGCACGTGGAGGAAATGGACACGGAAGACGAGGATGTGCTGGCAAGCTATAAGGCGATGTATGACGACATGTTCGTCACGCCGCTCGACCTTGAGGCATTCGAAGCGCAATCCAAGAACAAGCACTTCCGAAACTTTGTATTTTCCATCGACGGTGAATTAGTCGGTGGCTGTACCGTCTTTGAGGACGAGGGGGTCGGGCATGTCGAGACGTTGTATGTGTTGGCGTCATACCGTGGTCAAGGAATCGGGAAGCAAATTATGCAATTTCTCTTCAACTACTTTAAATCGGTCGGTTTGAAAAAGTCGAAGCTGGAAGTGTGGGAGCTTAATCAAGCGGCGGTCAAGCTGTATCAAGGATTGGGTTATAAAATCGTAAACACACATTTGATGTTTCCTGGAGTGGACGGGTGAAGGGCCATCCAGTAGGTCACGAGAGATGAGGAATGGGATGGAAATTAGAGAAGTGTTGGAGTTTGACCTTGATGAGGTGATGGAACGTCAACTGCGGGAGCTACTGATGGCATCGTTCGCCCCGCTTTATCCGAAGCGGACTTTTTTCAAGCAAACACCGCATCAACGCCTGATCGCGTTTGATGAGAGTCGTGTCATCGGCCAAGTCGGTTTAGACTATCGGGTGATGAATCTGGATGGGGTGCCGGTACGCGTGCTCGGCATCATCGATCTGTGCGTGCAGGAAGACGAACGTGGAAACGGCGTCGGGAAGAAGCTCGTGGAAGCAGTGGTCGCGCTCGGCGAACGGAAAGCTGTCGACTTCGTCTTGTTGTTCGCTGACCGGGACGACCTGTACGTGAAAACAGGATTCGTCCATGCGACCAATCCGTGTACGTGGCTTCAAATCAATGACCAACAGTTGACGACGCATGGGATTGGCGAGGATACATTCACAGAATTGATGATTCGACCTGTCGGCGACAAGCTGTGGACGGAAGGAACACTCGATTTTCTAGGGTATTTATACTAGAAGAGATTCAAGGTACACCTTAATCAAGCGGGAGGACGAGATGAAGCAATTACAACAAACACAGTTCGAACAGATTGAAGCTTACGTCGGCAATCATGGACGGGCATTGGAACGGGCAAAATGGAATGTCGACTTTCGAGGTGGGACGACGGACGAAATCGTCGCGGCGCTCCTGGCGTATCAAAACGCGGATGGTGGATTTGGCAACGGGCTCGAGGCGGATATTCAAATGCCTGACTCGTCTAGCATCGCGTCCGCTGAAGCGATTTTGATCGCATACGAATATGATCTTGATTGCAGTCAGCCGTGGTTTGTCGATCTGCTCGACTATTTTGAGCAGACGCTCCATACGGATGTCGAGCTTGCATCGTTTTGGGAGAAAGTTCCGAAGCAAGTCGACGATCATCCGCACGCCCCGTGGTGGAACTATGCAAAAGAAGAGCGGTTTTCTCCGAATCCTTCTGCCATCGTCGCATCGGCTTTTTTGACGTACGGTGACGAGGGGCAACGAACGATCGGTCTTCAGATTGCCAAGCGGTGTCTCGAGTTTTTGACGAGCGACGCCCCGTGCTATATGCATGACTGTTTTTGCCTGCAAGTCCTCGCGGAGACGCTGCAGGAGATACAGCCCGAACTGTGGGATGAGACGGCAGAGCGGCATTTGGAGAGGCGGATACGGGAATGCCTACATACAGATCCTTCTCAATGGATGGACTACGTCGCGCAGCCACTCGATTTCGTCAACTCTCCAAGCTCACCGTGGTATCCTCTCGTCGAGCCGTATGTGGAACAGAATATTGACTATTGGATCGATTCGTTGAATGAAGACGGATATTGGCAACCGAACTTCTCTTGGGGAGTCGAGAACGAGCTCGCGCATCGGGTGACCGTGATTTGGCGGTGTGTCCTTGCGGTGAAACGAACGAAGAAGCTTTGGAAGTTTGGGGTTTTTCAACAAAATTGAAGGAATGACGTGGAATAGACCTGTCCCTTTTATGATACAAGGGATCAGGTCTATTTTTCATGATTCACATGCCCAACCATCGTTGTCACGGTCCATCTTCGATTGGTAAGCAGGGTGGTCTGAAGACACGCCCCCAGGATACGTTCCGCGTAAGTCGGTACAGTTTTGGAAATACTCGGTCTTCGTCGTGGATTGTGAGTTCGTGGAAGCCTGGGCTTGCTGTTCGAACTCTTTTTTCGCCTTGGCGATCGCGGCTTCCGTTTTGGCGGCCTCTTCTTGGCGGATAGCGGCAATCTCTGCATCAGCACGCTTTTCTGCCGCGGCTTTGGCGCTTTCCAGTTCAGAATCAAACTGTTCACGCATTTTCGTTTCCATGTCTTTAATGGTTTGTTCGGTCGTTTCTTTCGTCGCCTCTAGTTGCTGAAGAAGAGATGCGTTTTCTACTTTGAAGTCATCGAGTTGTGCCTGCAGGTTGTTCTTCTCAGCCACAATATCGTTCTTTTCTTTTTTCAAACTAGCCAGTTCCTGATGTAAATGTTCAGCGCTTTCTGAATCCCCACTACTAAAGGCGACCCCCAGGAAGAGTAACAGCACAATTGTGACGGATAGACGAATGAGAACTGGGAATTTTTCAAAACGCCACATTAAGATGAGACCGACCGGAAAGAATAGAATCAGCATCAACACGACAAACCATGTCTTTTCATAATATTTCATATGAACTCCTCCACTCTTCAAGTCATACACGCCGATGCACTCTTTTCATTTTTTATGAAATCCGCAAAAAATCACAAGCTATTCGGCATGTTATGAAGTGATTATTCGATTTTCATGACGTTTGTTATCAGGCACCGAGGAAATTTGATCAGATAAGGCGAAATGAAAAGAAAGGTTTCTCGTGATATTTATAGAAAAGGAGGAAAACGATGAAGCAATACGTGATGAAACATGCGAAATCGCCGTTGTCCTTTCAACGGGCGGTCGTGTCCGACGTATCTGTCTCGAAAGATGCGATCCGGTTTGAGTTTGCGAACGGGATCGAAGACCGGTTCAAAGAGCGAACGCGGTGGACGTCTCGTGCCGTTGTGGTCGTACCTCGGGTGGATTGGGAAGAGTCATCGATTACCCGATTTCATGAGGCGACGTATGACATTATGCCGATGACAAAGCTACGTGACGTCGTTAAAAGTGGCTGTTTGGAAATCGTTGGAGAATTGTATGGAGAAAATCGTCTGTTGTTCAGTTGTATGTGGTTAACCGATACAGCGTACTTGGAAGTTGAAATAAGTGTTCATTACTTAGGTGAACCCATTGTTCAATGGGAGAATGGCATGATTGAGACATAAGAAAACCGAACGGATGAATGAATCGTTATTGGTTCATTCATCCGTTCGGTTTATAAGGTGTTAATACACTTTTGCGATGTCTCCATTTGGATATTCATTTCCGTCACGGAGTGCATTGACGTCTTTGTATTCTTCCGTATCTGTCCAAATCTCGTCAGTCAATGGATTGAGGCGACGTTTGACGATACGTGATCCTTGCATGACCGCAAGGACGACGTTTAGTGTCAAACTTATGATTGCGAGTGTCCAGTTCGCGGCAGGGTTGTAAGAGACGCTCACGTTAAACGTACTACCGATAGCGAAGAAGTAAGGGAATGTCATGACCCACATCATCCATATCGTAAGAGTTTGTGCCCGGTTTTGCATCCACGTTCCTTTCGCCCAAAGGAGGACTGGTATCGTAGCTGCGATATTTAAAGCAAATCCAGAATAGAATGCGTTACCTGGTGCGCAAGAGTAGACATATGAGATGTTCCAAATTCCGTAAGCGATGATCCACAACTTCGTCTGGTCTGGCCAAATCATATCGATTTTCTTTCCGGAAGTCGCGAATATGCCGAACCATCCGCAAATTAAGAGAACGTTCAAAATACCAGCGAAGGCGTTCACATAGTTCCAGCCCCCTGAGATATAGTACATTCCATCGACTACCCCTTCAAATCCCATAAACCCGACTTGAAATTCTCGGATGACAGCCTCCACGATATTAATCGCCAGGATGGCAGGGACGAGAATTAAATACCAAGGATGTTTCTTGTGATAATTGGTGAAACGAATGACCATGTAAATGAGTGAACCGGTCAAGGCAGAATACACTTTTACCCAGTGGAACCATGAGGTAATGTCTGAGTCGACGACGAATAGCCAAATCGGTGTCAGGGCGATTGGCAAGGCGATGAACATCAATTGACTAGACCGTTTGCTTGAACGGACAATCTCGTTCAATCCGATCAGTAAACCGAGGACGACAAACCACATGGCAAAATTGTACCAAGGGATCGATTCGAAGAAGAACATATGAAGCGCTCCTTTCAATAGTGAGTAAAAAAAATAATATCCATACGATAAACATACCGAACGTTCGTTATGTTTATGTGAAAATATTAACAATCGAATGTAAGCGTTGTCAACATCGCGTGGTTGCTCACATTGAAGTGTGGATAGTCCGACATATGATTGTGGTATAATGAGACATTATAAAACGAGAGGGATGTCGGAGATGATGAATGAAGGGAAGCTCAAGATATTACAGGCCGCACGCGAAGTCATCGTCGATCAAGGAATACAAGGTACGACACTTCGAGCAGTTGCTGAACGCGCAGGTGTCAGTACAGGTGCTATTTATCACTATTACTCTTCCAAAGAAGACATTCTCTATGACGTGATGGACGAAGGACTTGGTGAAATCAAACGAATTGCAACCGTCTCTTTAGAAGACAGAAAAGAAGCGGGAGATATCATTCAAGAGATTTATGACGGGATGCAGGAGCGGTTTCAAAAAGACGCAGAGAATCGGCTCCAGTTTTACCTTGCTCATGAAGCGATGGTCGGAAACGAGGATATTCAGCAAAAATTTAAAGAAAAGTATGAGAACTGGATCACGCGGGTTGAAGCGATTTTTGTCCGAGCTTACGGTGTTGAGAAAGGACCTTCGACACGGGCGGTCGCAACGTGGACGATGGCCGGGATTGACGGGATGGTCTTACAAACATTGTTACAGACCGGTACGATTGACCAAGCACAGACAAACAGGGTACTGCATTATTTGCTGACAGAAGGGTTTCCGCACTTCTTTGAGCTAATTCATTCACGAGACGCAGTAAACGAGTAAAGTCAGTTGATACAATCCAGCAGACATAATAGAATAGATAAGTGATTTTGTTGGACTGTATTTTAGAAAGGAACTGATTTTACGATGAAAGAGAACTTCTGGCGCGACCTTCCGCGTCCATTCTTCATACTTGCACCGATGGAAGACGTGACCGACGTCGTCTTCCGCCACGTCGTCGCCCATGCGGGGCGCCCGGACGTGTTTTTCACCGAGTTCGCGAACTCGGACAGCTATTGCCACCCGGAAGGGAAAGGCAGCCTCCGCGGTCGTTTGACGTTCACGGAGGACGAACAGCCGATGGTCGCCCATATTTGGGGAGACAACCCGGAGTACTTCCGTCAAATGAGTATCGGTATGGCCGAGATGGGCTATAAAGGACTCGACATCAACATGGGTTGCCCGGTCCCGAACGTCGCACGACGCGGGAAAGGGAGCGGACTCATCCTTCGTCCGGAAGTCGCGGCAGAGCTTATTCAAGCGGCGAAAGCCGGCGGACTCCCCGTCAGCGTCAAGACGCGTCTCGGGTATTCGAAGCTCGACGAGTGGCGTGACTGGTTGACACATATTTTGAAGCAGGACATCGCCAACCTGTCGATTCATTTACGGACACGCTCAGAGATGAGTAAAGTCGATGCCCATTGGGAGCTCATTCCGGACATCGTGAAGTTGCGTGACGAGATCGCACCGGATACGCTCATCACGATCAACGGGGACATCCTCGACCGTCAAATGGGTCTCGAGCTCGTTGAAAAATACGGCGTTGACGGGGTCATGATCGGTCGCGGGATTTTCAAAAACCCGTTCGCGTTCGAAAAAGAGCCGCGTGAACATTCGATGGAAGAACATCTTGATTTATTGCGTCTGCAATTGGACCTTCAAGACAAATTCCAAGAGGACGTGCCGCGTTCGATTTCGAACTTGCACCGTTTCTTCAAGATTTATGTCAAAGGATTCCGTGGGGCGAGCGAGCTTCGTCATAATCTGATGGAAACAAAATCGACGGACGAGGTACGGGCGTTGCTCGACGCTTTCGTCGAGAAATATCACGAAGAAGAGGCGGCGCTTGCTGCTGAATAAGCGATGAGGTTCAGCGAAAGCTGGACCTTTTTCGTATAATGATTGGAAAGGAGTGAGGCGAATGTTCAACATACGAAAAGAAAGACCGGATGATGAGCGTCGCGTCGAAGCGATTGCGCGGGAAGCGTTTTGGAATTTATATTTCCCGGGATGTCATGAGCATTATGCGATTCATCAACTGCGAAAACATGAAGATTACTTACCTGAATTGTCATGGGTCATCGAGGTGGACGGAGAACTGGCCGGCGGGATTTTTTACTCGAAGTCGAAAGTCGTAGACGGAGAAGAGTCGGTTGATACGATCACATTCGGTCCGGTTTTCATCGACCCGAAGTACCACCGACAAGGACTTGGCAGACATCTCATTACACATTCGATTGAACATGCAAAGTCGCTTGGCTATCGTGCGATCCTGACACTTGGCTATCCGTATCATTATGAGCCATATGGATTTGTAGGCGGGAAGCGATATGACATCGCAATGCCTGACGGACAGTACTATAAAGGACTGCTCGTATTACCTTTATACGAAGGGGCGCTAGAGGGGGTTCGGGGTATGGCGGTATTCACAGAAGGCATGGAAGTAGAAGAAGCGGAAGTTGAGGCGTTCGATGCTACGTTTCCGAAGAAGAATAAAGAAGTGCTTCCGAGTCAACGGGAGTATGAATTCGTTTCGACTGAGCTGGATGAATCATGAAGAAATGCCAAGGAATCATTTCCTTGGCATTTTATCTTGCCTTATAACCAAAAATAGGATATTTTTGATATATCGGATGGCGATATAACGAACTACGATATAGAGGAGACGGATACGTGACACAACAGTCGAATACAGGTGCATTAACCGAGGCGGTTTACTATATATTATTGTCCTTGCAAGTCCCGAGGCACGGGTATGGGATGATGCAATTTGTCCAAGAGCTGAGTCAAGGGCGAGTCCAGCTCGCACCAGGTACGTTATACGGTGCCCTTAGTAGTCTCGTAGAGCGCGGATGGATTCAGGCACTCGAAGGAACGGCTCGGAAAAAGGAATACGAAATCACCGATGCTGGTCGAGAAGCACTTAAGACAGAATTGAGGCGACTAGAAGAATTGGTACGACACGGTCATGAATGGACAAAGGAGTTGGACACATGAAGACGAAAACGGTCTATCGCATATTTGTTGATTATGAGAAGGAAGAGAAATGGCTCAACGAGATGGCAGAAAAGGGATGGGCCCTCGAGTCGTTTCGCTTCATGCGATATCGCTTTCGTTCAGTCGAACCAGGGATGTATACATATCGAATTGAATTGTTACGAGAACTGCCCTCTCATCCCGATTCGAAAGCTTACATGGCTTTCATGACTGAAGTTGGGATTGAGGTCGTTGACACATCCTATCGCTGGGTCTTTTTAAGAAAGCGAACGAGCGACGGATCGTTCCAATTGTATTCAGATTTTGACTCGATGATTCAGCGTGAAACACGAATCATACAACTGTACGGAACCGTTTTGCTCGCCAATTTTGTGGTCGTCTTAGCGAACTTCTCGAATCCGGTTGCAAAATGGACAATCCTATTAAATATAGTTGTTGTTGCGATGTTGGCCTATGCTGTCCAGCATCACACACGGAAAATGAGAACGTTAAAAGGTCTTAAAGAAATTGGGGAAATGAAGTCGGAAGATTGAACGGATTGGTAAGGAGGAGCCAGATGGATTCACGAGAATGGAAGGACTGTATCATTTGTTTTGGGTTGATTGCGGGGACGACTCTCGGTGTAATCCTCTCGTTCTTCTTCAATATACAGCTGACATATGCTATTGCGAGCGGAGCGATGGTTGGCTACGTCGGAGGGCTTGCCGTATCGATTTGGAAAAAATGATAGATCATCGTTTAAATACCTCGTCGCTATGACGAGTTTTTTTTAGCTTATTGTGACGAATGATCTTGTATCGGGATCTATATAAGTGAAGAGCAAGGGAAAGGGGGGAAATAGATGGATGACCAGGTCATCATCGATTGGTACTGGGAACGATCCGAATATGCGATTGTCGCCACAAAGAAGAAATACGGGAGCTATTGTCGTCGTGTCTCCTATAATATCCTACAAAATCACGAAGATACGGAAGAGTGTTTGAACGACTTATACATGAAAGTGTGGGAGTCGATCCCGCCGACGCGTCCGTTTCGACTTGGGGCGTATTTGACAAAGATTGTACGAAATCTCGCACTGAAGCGTTATAAGAAGAATCATGCGAAAAAACGGGGTGGTGGAGAAGTGCCGCTCGTCTATGAAGAATTGGAACATGTCCTCACGGAATCGATGAAGGACGAAGAGATCGTCGACCTGTTGATTGCATTTCTTTCAGACCTTCCTCGACAGACAAGGTTGATTTTCATGCAACGCTATTTTTACCTTCACTCCATTCAAGAAATTGCGAAAAACCATCAACTTGGGGAGAGTCATGTCAAAATGAAGCTGAAGCGAACACGTGATTCGTTATAGCGTGTACTCAAATCAGAAGGGATTCAAGTATGAATCACGAAAAATTACTTCAACTACTAGGTGAAGTGGATGACCGCCATATAGAGGAATCCATGGTGATAGGGCGAAGACCTTATCAACGACTCAAATGGGGGGCAGGAGTGGTACTCGCCGTCGCTGCGGGATTCATGCTCTTCACATCGAATATTTGGAATGAACGTATTCCGTTATCCACGGATTCAACGGCAAACTCGGTTCACATCATCGATGAATCAGAAATAAGACAAGGTACTTCTCAAGAAAACTTGATGGACATGACAGAAGATGAACTTTTTTCGCGGTGGAATCCGGTCGTAGTCAAAGGAACGGTCGAGAACATCCGGCATATCGAGATTGATTTTAACGGAGAGCTCGAATATCAGTCGCTTCTCACCATACAAGTGTCAGATGTGTATCATGGCGATGTGCAAACTGGACAAGAACTGGTCGTTCGTGCCGATGCAATCGGAAGAGCGGAACAGGAAGAGCATACTGACGTCATCTCACACGTGCATCAAGGGATGGAGGGCATCTTTATGCCGATTCCATATGATGACGAATTCATCTGGGAACAAAACGGAGAGACGCTTCGACTGAAAGATATTGCGGATTACGGTTTTCCGGACGGGGAACGTTATCTGTTTTTAGATACTCCGAGCGGACTGCTATTTGAACGGGACGCCTATCCGTCGTTACAAGACATGAACTCTTTAGATGAAATAGAACGTTGGATGAGTTCAAAATTTCGTGAAGTAGAGTAAGTGATATCTCAAACGAATAAGGAGGAGAATGATATGGAACGTACGATTACGGTAAAAGGAACAGGAAATGTCTCGTCTCGACCAGATTTAATTGTGATTGACATGGATCTTATTACAAAAGCACCACGTTATGAAGAGACGATGACGGAGGCAGCGAACGCGGTGACGCAGATTCAAAAGGCAATCGTGCGCGCAGGATTTGAAAAGAAGGACTTGAAGACGAGTGACTTTTCGATTGACACATTATACGACCAGTATCGTGATAAAGATAAGATTTACCGCTCAAGGTTAATTGGATATGCGTGTAGACAAAAAATGAAACTGGAGTTTCCACTCGATACATCCAAATTGTCTGACGCCATCGAACAAATCAGTCAATGTCGTGCGAACCCGGTACTATCGATTCGCTTTACAATGAAAGACCCAAATGCGATTGAAGATCAGTTATTGGTCAACGCTGCGGAAAATGCGAAAAAACGAGCGGAACTCCTCGCGACAGGAGCGGGTGCAGAATTAGGGGAGTTGATTCAAATTGACTATACATGGAGCGAAATTCACCTCTTCTCTGAAACTGACATTCGTTATGGTCACGAAATCACCTATTCTGAATCAGGGATGCCAGAAATAGAGCCGGATAATATCAATGTCAGCGACTCAGCGACGTTCGTTTGGGGCCTCAAATGAGGCGACTGACCTTCCTGACTCTTTTCGCATTATCGATTGCATTTCCTGTGTCTGCGCTTTCCTGGGCGTATACATTTGTCGTGTTTGAACGAAATGTATATGAAGTGCTCGATACGACAATCGATGAGAATTCGCTCGGTGACGTGATTGGTGAAGTGGAAACAACGGTCAACGACGAGACAGGGCGTTATTACGGGAATGCTTCGAATGGATATCCGATTGGGACCGCGTACCGTGAAGTCGTCGGGGAGGCCGTTGAAGACGTCATTGCGGTTGAAGACGGTTCGGAATGGAAACGGGCGGAATACCGATTCAGGGCTCCCTACCACACGAGCGACTTTATTAAATTCTTCGGCTATGCCTTGCTCGTACTCGGTATTGTTCTGGTGAGTTGGACGCTCTTCAAGCGAAGTGCACTGTACAAAAAAGAAGCATGAACGAACGCTGAAATGGGAAGGGAGATAAAGAGAAGTTCGGTAAAGGGGGATTCACCATGAATATTTTGATTATCTTTGATTCCTTGTATGGGCATACAGAAAAGATTGCTCATGCGATGCAGGAAGAGCTGTCGAAAGAACATGAAGCGCGTATGGAACATGTGTTGAATATTGGGCTCGGTGACTTGGCTCATGTCGATCTTGTCGTCATCGGCTCACCAACGCATGGCGGGTATGAGACGGAGGACATTAAAGTGTTTTTAGACGGAATCTCAGACAATGCGCTTCGCGGGAAGCGGACGGCCGCGTTTGATACAAGTGTCGTCAAAGAAAAACAAAATCCGATTCTCGGTAAAATCATCGACTGGTTCGGTCATGCGGTGAACCGCGTCGAAGGGGAAATGATTGAAAAAGGCGCAACGAAGGTCCGAAAAGAATCATTTTTGGTTGATGGGGAGACGGAAATGTTGAAAGCAGGCGAACTTGAACGTGCGAAAGCATGGGCGCGGGAGTTGGTCGGATAATACATTGGAACGCATTCTGCGAGCAGAGTGCGTTTTTTAGTTGAATCAGACGAGAAGGCTGAAAAAGCGGGTAAATATTAGTATTCAACTATTTAGAAAGGGAGCTGGTTGTGATGAAAAAAATGGAACGGGATGTGTTCGTCGGATGGGTGGTCGTCTTGCTCGTTATTTTGGTGCACTTCCTCATCACTGTCTCTCTCGGAAACGCCTATTTTGCCGAGTCCTCACTCAACCGAATGTTGTGGCTCTCGAGTTTTCCTGCATTTTTAATTGCTTTCGTCGCAGCCTTTTTCCAAAAAACGAATACGATTCTTCTAGCGGTTCGCCGAGGATTATTATGGACCGTCGAGTTGATCGTCGCGTTCACGGTTCTCGCCTGGGTGTTTCGGTCGTTTGAAGGATTGTATGCGAACGCGGGTCTCTATTGGTTGTTCGGTGCCGTCTTGATTGGTCCGATTTTCTATGTGATGGCTTTCCGACGGCAACATACGAAACGAATCCGAACGCCTTGACAGCAAACGTCTTCTTTTACAGAAGGCGTTTTTAGATTGCACTAGGATGGGAATGGTGTAGAGAGAAAAGAATTGGAGGAGAGTGCGATGACCCAGTATTTTTCATCATCCTATGAAGAATCGCGAGAAAAGTTCAAACATTTATTATCTGAGGTGAAACGATATTATCCAAAAGCAGAGCTGTTAACGCACTCAATTGGGGACGAAAGCATCGACATCATCTTAGGGGAACCAAAACGAGAGCGGAAAGCGATCCTTCTCATGACGATTGGGGAACATGGGATCGAAGGATATGCGGGTGCTGCGGTGACGCATCAATTTGTGCAAACGCAATTGCCTCATGTGCGACATGAGACGACAGGCATTTGTCTCATTCATGCCGTCAATCCTTGGGGAATGAAACACTTCCGACGGGTCAATGAGCATAATGTCGATTTGAACCGAAACTACGTCATTGACCGTGAATCGGTGCCGTATAACGTCAACCGTGAGTATGAACTGATGCGACATCTGTTCGTTCCAGACGGAGTGATTGACGACTACCATGAAGCGCGTGAACAAATTTATTCATTCCTCGGTTCTGGGATTAAGCTCGACGGATTCAAGGCGATGAGTGGGGCGAAAGGGATGGGGCAGTATCAATTCCCGAAAGGTGTGTACTATGGCGGAGACTCGGATGAACCATCCGCCATCTTCTTGAAAGGGATTCAACACGATTTACTCGAGCGTTATGAACGAGTCGTGCATATGGACTGGCATACGGCGCTCGGTCCGACAAACGAGGTGACGATGGTCATTAGTAAGCGGGACGGCCGAACCGAAGATGAGTTGAAACAAGCGTACGGCCTCGACAACGTCAACGTGTATGACCCGGACGAGGTGCTCGGGGACTCGACGAATCACTTTTACTACGTACGCGATACGGAATATCCAGACAAAGGACTCGTCTCCGCCTTATTCGAGTTTGGGACGTTCGGCACGTCGACGAAAGCCTCGATTCGAGAATTTCTGACAATCATTTTAGAAAATCGTCTCTATTTCGAAGGAACCAAAGATCCCGAAGCACGCAATGGGATTCAAAACGAATTCATGGCGATGTTCTACCCGGACGACCCGAGTTGGCGCGAAGCCGTGTTACGAGAAGGCGCGAAGGCAGTTGAAGGGTATTTAAAAGGGGAATCGCTCTGGCGTGACACATGAGAAGGTTTTTAGGATTCGGAAACGGGAACAAGTAGGTTGTGAGTATTTACGATTAATCAAAACGATGGAGGTTGGATGATGGGATATATTACAGCACATGACGGTACGAATTTATATGTGGAGGATGTCGGTTCTGGGGAGCCGGTCGTCTTCTTACACGGTTGGCCTGCGAACAACAATATGTTCGAATATCAGAAGAATGCGTTAATCGAAGCCGGCTATCGCTATATCGGAATCGACTTCAGAGGGTACGGGAAATCGGATGCACCGGCGACAGGGTATGACTATGAGACGATGGCATCGGATGTGCATATGGTTGTCTACGGTCTTGGCTTAAAAGACTTCACGCTCGTCGGTTTCTCGATGGGGGGCGCGATTGCAGTCCGCTACGCAGCCGACTATAAAGAGGATGGACTCAAAAAGTTAGTCTTAGCGGGAGCGGCAGCACCGATTTTCACACAACGTTCAGACTATCCATACGGCATGACAACGGAAGAAGTCGACGCGTTGATTGAAGATACACGAGCCGACCGACCGAAAATGCTCGAAGGGTTCGGAAAAATCTTCTTTGAGAAAGAACATTCGAAACCGATGCAGAATTGGTTCCACCATCTCGCACTCGTGGCCTCGAGTCACGGAACGATTGCCTCGGCACAGGCACTCCGGGACGAAGATTTGCGCGATGCTTTGCCGAAGATTGACGTAGAGACGTTAATTATTCACGGCGTACATGATAAAATCTGTCCATTTGAGTTTGCAGAACAGATGGAGCAAGGCATTTCGAACGCTCGGATTGAGCGTTTCGAAGAGAGCGGACACGGCACCGTGCTCGATGAACGAGAGAAATTTAACGATACACTGTTGCAGTTTGTTCAATAATTTATGGGCTCCTAAAGGGGCCCTTTTGTATGTCTGGATGGATAAGAACCAACTAAAACGGGTATAAATCAATTGGAGTTCCCTTCCAATTCTTTTGAATCACCGAAACATCGCTGTGACCAGGATCACGATGTTTTTTTGTGTCGTTTAGGAGAAAGGGGATGATTACAGATAGGAACATGGATTTAGTTCAACCTGTCCTACCATTCATGGTACAATAACGGGGTGGATTAACAGATTGAGGAGAGATTTAAATGAACATCGCTTTCTTTTTATATCCGAAAGAAGACGTCAAATATTTGGACCCCGAATCAACGGTACGACAAGCACTTGAAAAGATGAAGCATCATCGATTCACGTCTGTCCCACTCGTTTCGGAAAACGGATTTTACGCCGGGACGATGACAGAGGGGGATTTGCTCTGGGCACTCGCAGAACAGCTTCGTGGGGAAGAAGACTATGAAAAAGTGCTCCGGACACGTCTAAAAGATATCAAGCAACGCGTTCGCTATAAGCCGGTATCGATTACGGCTCAAATCGAAGAGCTCGTCGATGCGATCACGGATCAAAACTTCGTGCCGGTCGTCGATGACGGAAAATATTTCATCGGTATCATCCGACGCCGTGACATCATCGAGTATTACTCGACAAAGTTGAAACAACTCGAGAATGAAGTCCGATAATGAACAAGCCAGAACCGACTCTTGGTTCTGGCTTGTTTTATGTTTCTTTCTGCTTTGTTTTCAAAAACGGAAGTGGGGCAATCATTGCGATGAAGTAAATCAGGGTGATGACGAGTAAGAGTATGATTGCCGGCAAATATGGGGCAATCAGTGGAATGACAAGCAAGCCAGCTAGCATCGAAAGTCGCTTCCACGACACATTGAAGAACAGACGGTTGAAGTAAATGACACCATATCCAAACAAGACAATGGCGACATACAGTGTGATGCGATGTGCCAAATCGAGCGTCTGCATCGGGTCGTGCACGATGGTGATCTTGACGACGGCGAGTAAGATGATACCGAGGAACATCGAGAGGTGTGACCAATAGAACCCCGCCTTGGCGATCTGATCCCGTTTATCCGTGTACATGTCTTGAAAACGACTTTCTCTTGTTTCATCGTCTTTCACATAGGAATACCAAAGCAGAACGGTCAGCGTCAGCGCAAGAATCATCGTCAAGACGACATCAGAAGTCAAATCTTCATCAATCGCGGCTCGACCGGTCGACGCAATCGTTTCGCCGAGAGCGATGACGAGGATGAGGTAATGACGCTCAAGGAAGTGCCAGGACGACACTTCGAACTGCCCTCTGTTTTTCTGTACAAGAGGACCTAATACGGCGACGATCGCGACAATCCCCCATACAATCAGGCGTACGTTCCCTTCAAACAGTGAAGCAACGAGGATGATGATGCTAAATGATACGTTGTACGGTACGATGGCGAGCATCGCTTTTTTCGTATCATCATTACTGTGCAACAAGAATAGCGTCGAATGTACGGCGACAATCACTAAAAAACCAAGTCCGAAGATGAAGCCATCTTGATCATAGGCTTTTGGGATGGCGACGGAAATCAGCATAAATCCAATCATCCCGAGCGTCATGAAGATTTGATGGTTTCTTCTTGTCAGTTTGGTCGTATTCGTCAACCAAATATACCCTTCGAAGATATACCAAATAAGGGCCATAAGGACAAGGACCTCTAAAAACGTATGAAATGTCAGATGATGCTCGAGCTTCAACGTAAGTTGAATGAATGTAAACACAAATACTAAATCAAAAAACAGTTCAATCTTTTCTACCTTTTCATGATGAGAGGGCATGGGAGAACTCCTTTTCATAGATTCATTGTTATTTACCCGTCCATTTCACAAAAAACCCTTCATTTAGAAAATGAAGGGCAAACCTCAATCAAGTGGTGGGAAATGCGGCAATACATATTTACCTAATTCATCGATGACTTCTTCGGCCGGACGTTCTCCGTCGAAGAGGGCGAAGAACAGATGATTCACTCCGATGGCACGGTACGCTTCGAGCAATTTGATCAAATGGTTGCGACCGGTTCGGAAACCGAGTCGAACCGGTGTCGGTGGCTCATCTGGGTCAAGCGTCAAATCAAGATGCATCGGCATCGAGAACGGACGGAATGTGCGACCGTGCGCCTCACCGCTCGCGCGCCACGCGTCGAGCACTTGTTGTTGTGCGAAAGGTGCTTGCGGATAATACATCCATCCGTCCCCATTCGCCCCAAGCCAGTCCATGTCTTGTTGCGCGAACCCGGTGATCATCGTCGGGATCCGTTTTTTCGGACGTGGCACAAGCGTAGCCTGTTCGACTTCCCCATACGGTGAGTCAATGGTTGGGTAGTTGTTGTAAAGCGCCTGCTCCATGACACGAAGCGACTCTTTGAATTGGTCGCCACGTGTCGGGTGATCGACTCCGAGCCCTTTGAAATCGGCACGACGGTCACCTGAAGAGATGCCTAAAATCAATCGTTCTGGGAACAACGATTCAATTGTTGCGACTTCCTTCGCCGAACGAAGGGGATGACGGAGTGGCAAGACGAGTGCAGACGTACCGAGTGCGATGTTTTTCGTTTGACCGAGTAAATGTGTTCCGTAAATCAGCATGTCGTAAATCTGACCGACGGCAGGGTCTAGGAAATTCGGGTCTTTTAATAAGACGTCCCTTAGCCATAACGCTGTGAAGCCGTAGTCGTCGGCCTTTTGGGCAAGTTCTACTTGGCGTTCGAGAGTCGGGGTACGCATCTTGAAATTTTCTAAAGGGATGTGGAGGCCGAGCGTGAGCTCGCCCTCCCGGTACATCCGATTGTAGCTTTTGTGATTGTTGAACATAAGGTCCTCCTTAGTTTGCTTCCAAACGACGTGAGATGGCTGTCAAGATGACGGCGATGATGACCATGATGCCACCGACCCAAGGGGTGTGGACAAGTCCGATTGAATCGGCGACGATTCCACCGATTGTTGCACCTAAGGCAATCCCGATGTTGAAGGCAGCGATGTTGAGCGCTGATGCGACATCGACAGCGGCAGGTACATATTTTTCAGCCAATTGTACGATATACAGTTGAAGTCCAGGCACGTTCATGAAGGCGAGGAGACCCATCAAGACGATTGCGATGAGACCGGCCACTTTGAATGGAATCATGAACGACATGATGATCATGACTGCCGCGTGAACGATAAACATATAGAACAATGCTTTTGCTGGATTTTCGTTTGCGAGCTTTCCGCCGACCGCGTTCCCGATGGCGACTGCGATTCCGTAAACGAGTAAGACGACACTGATTAAACTAGGACTGATTTTTGTCACGTCTTGCATGATTGGTGTCAAGTACGTGAAGGCGACGAACGTTCCGCCGTAACCGAGTGCTGTGATCAAGAATCCGAGCATGAGACGACCATTCGTGAGCAATTTCTTCATATCTGAGAACTTCGCTGGTGGTGACTGTTTCAAATCTTTCGGAATCAAAAAGAAGCTTGCGATGATTGAAACGACACCAAGTGCTGCGACAGCGAAGAATGTTGCACGCCATCCGAACGCTTGACCGATGAAAGTACCGAGTGGGACACCTGTGACGGTCGCGACGGTTAAACCTGTAAACATAAGTGCGATGGCACTCGCTTTTTTATGCGGTGGTACAAGTTGAACGGCAATCGTTGCCCCGATGGAGAAGAAGACACCGTGCGAGAACGCGGTGATAAATCGGGCGACAATTAAGAGTTCAAAACTAGTCGACATGGCAGAGACCAAGTTTCCGCCGATGAAGACGACCATGAGCGCCATGAGTAACGTTTTGCGGTTCATTCGGTTTGTGAGTGCAGTCAAAATTGGTGCACCGACAGCTACGCCAATCGCGTAACCCGAGATAATGAGACCAGCGAGTGTGATGCCGATGTTTAAATCACTTGCGATTGAAGCGAGAAGACCGACCGGGACGAACTCAGTCGTTCCGATTCCGAAAGCGCTGATCGCGAGGGCGAGTAATGCTAACCCTCCATTTTTAGGTGCCTGTTCTTCGACAGGTTGCGTGTACGGTTGATTCATGAATAGTTCCTCCTAAAGTAAATGAATAGTGTGGAAGACGAGGGCCCGTCGTCTCCGGATAGCAAAGACATTTCTCTTTCCTCTATTGTTCAGTACGGTCGAAAAAGTACCTTACCGTCTCAAGAGGGTGTTACGAGCGAAATGAACTTGTATGGATTTGCTATAGTTGCTATCATAAGTGCATGAAAACTGTTTGAGAAGTACGTACTTTTTAGTGCGGTAGGCACCAAAAAGTGCCTATGGAAGAACTGGAGGAAACGATATGCCATATAACATTCCGGTCGAAGCGACACTTGATGTGATCGGCGGCAAATGGAAAGTCGTCATCATGTGTCATTTGATTAAAGGAGAGCGACGGACGAGTGAGCTTCGTAAGCTCATGCCGAACATCACCCAAAAGATGCTCACCCAACAATTGCGTGAGCTTGAAGCGGACGGGGTTGTCGTGCGTACGGTGTACGAGCAAGTGCCGCCGAAAGTCATCTACTCGCTCTCAGAGTATGGATGGTCACTAAAACCAATCCTAGACGCCATGTGCGCTTGGGGTGAGTGTCACATCGATCAGACAGGAGACGAGGTCATCTCCTAACATTCACGGTCGTCCATGATGGACGACCGTTTTTTGTACATTAAAGTCGGGTACAGGGACAGAGACAAGGAGGGACTTAGGATGGACTTGAAAACTTATATGTTTACAGATGACGGATCCATTCCGAATCATCCGGATTATCCAGCGCTCCTCTATCGTGGTGTCTTTGATGATCCGAGCGGGATGCAGGAGACGTTCGCTCATAACGAATGGACGAACAGCTGGGTGAACGGGGTGTTCGACTATCATCACTATCACAGCAACACGCACGAAGTATTGGGGGTATTGAACGGCGAAGCGACGCTTCAACTCGGAGGGACGAACGGTGATCTCGTACGCGTACGTGCGGGGGACGTGCTCGTCTTACCGGCAGGGACCGGACATCGTCGTATCGAAGCGAGTTCAGACTTCCAAGTCGTCGGGGCATATCCGGACGGTCGTGACTATGACACGTTGACCGGGAAGACGGAAGAACGCCCAGACAATTTAAAACGCATTGAACAAGTCGAGAAGCCGATGTTTGACCCTGTCTTCGGGACGACGGGACCATTACATGAAGCGTGGACAAAGGAGGAAACGTTATGAATCAACGACTACCACATTCTTTATTACTCGCGGCGTTAAAACAAAACGTCGTCGAATTGAAAGACGGACGCGAGATGCGGGCACTCGGGCAAGGCACATGGCGCATGGGAGAAGAGAAATCGAAGCATGACGCTGAAGTGGAGGCACTTCGGACAGGGCTCGACTGCGGACTCCATGTCATCGACACGGCGGAGATGTACGGCGAAGGGGAATCCGAAAAACTGGTCGGTGAAGCCATCCAAGATCGACGAGAAGAGGTGTTCCTCGTCTCGAAAGTCTATCCATACAATGCGTACGGAGAAAAACTCGTCAAAGCATGCGATGAGTCGCTCGAACGACTCGGGACCGACTATCTCGACCTCTACTTACTCCACTGGCGAGGCGATGCCCCGCTCGAGGAGACGATTCAAGGGATGGAGCAGCTGAAAGCAGACGGCAAGATTCGGGCGTGGGGCGTCTCAAACTTCGACGTCGAGGATATGAAAGAACTTCTTGCCTTGCCGAACGGTCACAACTGTGCGGTCAACCAAGTGCTCTATCACCTCGGCAGTCGAGGAATCGAGTATGATCTGATTCCTTATTTGAAAGAACAAGGAATTCCGGTCATGGCGTACGCACCGCTCGCTGAAGGAAGTGATGTGAAAAAAGACGTCTTCGAGAACGAGACGGTCAATCGACTCGCGGAGACGTATAGCGCCTCGGTTGCGCAAATTTTACTGGCCTGGACGATTCGAAGTGGACACGTCATCGCCATCCCGAAAGCCGGGCAGGCCGAGCACGTCGAGGAGAATGCGGCAGCGCTCTTACTCGATTTGAGTGAGGAAGATATTGCGGCGCTCGATGAGGCGTTCCCTCCACCGACGACGAAACAACCGTTAGATGTCATTTGACGAGAGGAGTTGGACCAATCAATCGGTCCAGTTTTTCTTTTGTCGAAATCGCTTGTCCTGTTCGTGTTGCGGGTAAATATAGAAAGGACTTGTTTGTGTGGACGAGACTGATACGACAAGGGAGCTGAAAATAGAATGGAACAGACGTATACTGCCGAAGAATTCAAAGAGAAGATGTACTCGAATTTGAAAGTACGGCCGAGTGATTCCGTTATCCTCATGTGCTCCATCTTCATCGCTTCAATCGGACTGAATATGAACTCGATTCCGATCATTATCGGGGCAATGTTAATTTCGCCGCTCATGACTCCAATCTTGAGTATCGGTCTCGCTTTGTCGCTCTATGATATGAAGCTGCTTCGGGCAGGTGTACGTCTGCTCCTTGTTCAAGTCGCGGTCAGTCTCACCGTCGCGACCATCTATTTCGCCATTTCACCGATCACGTATGCGAGTAATGAAATCATTGCCCGGACCGAGCCGACGATTTGGGACGTCATTATCGCCTTCGCCGGGGGGACGGCCGGAATCATCGGGGCACAAAAGAAGATGAGCAACAACATCGTCCCGGGTGTAGCCATCGCGACCGCCTTGATGCCCCCGCTCTGTACTGTGGGATATTCGATTGCGACGTGGAACGTTGACTACTTGATCGGATCGAGTTATCTGTTCGTCATCAACTGTGCGTTCATCGCCATCGCCACGTTCATCGGGGTCAAGTTCATGGGCATCTCACAAGTGTTGACGAAACAAGATGCCAACCATAAAAAAATCAATCGACTCCTCATCGGGTTGTCTGTCCTCATCGTTGTGCCAAGTATCTTTTCGGCTGCGACACTCGTACAAGACAGCATCGTTCGGACGGGGATTAACAACTTCATCGAAGAAGAGTTTTCAGACGCCATCATTATCAGTCAAGACTACGAAGAGGATAAAGATCTCCTCCTCGTGACGACGACAGGGAAACGGCTGACCAATGAAGAACTTGCGGAGATCGAATCCCGATTGCCGGACTACGGACTAAATGCCATCGAATTGTCGGTGACACAGGTTCCGGATTTGAACGGACTGTCCGGCGAAAAAGTGGCCGAACTGTTACAAAAATATTTAGAGAGCCGTCTCCAGCAGTTCAACTTGTTCGACAGTCGTCAAATCAATTTGGAGGACTTGCCGTTCGAACTGCAGAACGAAGTCAACCCAAACTAAAAGACCATCGATTTTTCGATGGTCTTACTCGTTAGTTTGCGAGCGGATGTTTTAAGAGATAGTCTTCAATCTGATCGATCGTTTCTTTCAAGACGCCGTCTGCGAATGGCGATTTGAGGCCTGCCAGTTCGACGAGTTCGAGGAACGATCGGCTTCCGCCTGCCTGACAGAGCGTGAGGTAATCGCTCCATGCCGCTTCGCGGTTTTCATGCATGCGTACCCAGAACTGGAACGCACACACTTGCGCGAGTGTATAGTCGATATAGTAGAACGGGCTTTGGAAGATGTGCCCTTGTTGGTGCCACCATGCGCCTGATTCGAGATAGTCGTTCGTCTCATAATCTCGATGCGGAAGATAGACCTTCTCCAAATCGCGCCATGCCTGACGTCGCTCGGCAGCTGTCATCTCTGGATTGCGGTAGACGACGTGTTGGAACTCATCGACGAGCACGCCGTATGGAAGGAACGTCATGCTGCCAGCCAAGTGGTTGAACTTGTACTTGTCGACTTGGTCGCCGAAGAAGAGCTCCATCCATGGCCAACAGAAGAACTCCATTGACATCGAATGGATCTCGCACGCCTCGTACGTCGGGAAGGCGTATTCCGGAGTCGTCAAATGACGGCTCTCATATACTTGGAACGCGTGACCGACTTCGTGTGTGAGGACGTCGATATCTCCGGCTGTGCCGTTGAAGTTCGAGAAGATGAACGGAAGACCTTCAGACGGTAAGTATGTGCAATATCCGCCGCCAGCCTTACCTGGCTTCGCCGTCAAATCGAGAGCGCCGCGCTCTTGCATGTATTGGAAGAATTCGTCCGTCTCGTTCGAGAGCTCATGATACATCTTGTTTCCACCTTCGATGATGAACGATTCATCCCCTTGAGGTGTCGCGTTACCGTCTGGGAAGACGAACGACTCATCGTAATAGTAGAGGTGATCGACGCCGATTCGTTTCGCCTGCTTGTCTTTCAACGCAGACGCGAGCGGGACGATCACGTCACGGACTTGTTTCCGGAAGTTGTCGACCATCGACTCGTCATACCCGACGCGTTGCATACGTGCATAGCCGAGCTCGACGAATGAAGGGAATCCGAGCGCGTGGGCGATCTCTGTACGCACGCGTACGAGTTCACCGTAAATGCGGTCGAGCTCGTCACCGTTGTCAGAAAGATATGTATAGCGGGCAACGGATGCGGCTTTTCGGACATCACGGTCAGGTGATTGAAGGTATGGACCGAACTGTGACAAGTTGAGCGTCTTGCCGTCAAATTCGATTTGTGCTGCTGACATGACTTTTTGATAGGACGTCGCGAGGCGGTTCTCTTCCTGCAGTTTCGGGATGAGTGACTCTTCGAACGTCTCGAGCGCACGCTCGGCGAGGGAGAACAGCTGGCTGCCCCATTCCGCTTCGAGTTCAGAACGAAGCTCGTGGTTCGTCAAGACGCGGTAGTACGCTTGGATTTCTTTCTCATAGACCGGGAGAGCATCGTCAAAGAAAGATTGTTCTTCCTCGTAAAAAGTATCGCGCGTGTCGACCGAGTGTCGGATTGCGACAAGCTGACTTTGTGTCTCAAAGTCGTTACGTTCCTTGTTGATTTGGCGAATAAGTTCGTTCGCTTCCTCGAGTGTGCTCGCTTGCTGTAATTCGGCAGAATAGTCCGACAATCTGCTGTTCAAAGCGTCCAAGTCGGGCCGTTCATATGACAATTTTGTGAAAGTCGTCATTGTAAGCGCCTCCATCGTGTGAAATTTTTATAAAGTGTAAAAAGGGCTTGCAAAAGCGATTGCACACTCGTATTCTTACGATGTGTAAAACGATTTCGCACTACCTTATACCTACTATACCGTTTATAAGGTAGGGATTGAAGTTTTAGCTTTTCGGGTATAAAAGTGAAGACTTCGATTCAATAGAACATGTTGGAGGGATTAAGCTATGGGATTCTTTAAAAAACTATTTGGTGGTAAAGAAGAACAACTCAACGCGGTTTCACCGCTTACAGGAAAGGTCGTCGACATCACGAACGTACCGGACCAAGTATTCTCACAAAAAATGATGGGTGACGGAATTGCGATCGAGCCGACAGAAGGTAAAGTCGTCTCACCGGTTAGCGGAACAATCGCTACAGTATTCCCGACGAAACACGCGATCGGTATCAATGCCGACAACGGTGCAGAGTACTTGATCCACATCGGTTTGGATACGGTAAACCTTAAAGGTGAAGGCTTCGAGACACATGTTACAGAAGGTCAGTCTGTCAAAGCAGGCGACCCGCTCGTCACGTTCGACCTCGATTTCATCAAAGCGAACGCTCCATCGACAATCACTCCGATCATCATCACGAACCATGACAGCTTCGGCGTGAACAAACTTGTCGCAGAAGGCGACACGGTGACAGCTGGATCTTCAGAAGTCGTCGAATTGACGAAGAAATAAGAGAACGATCAAAACTCGGGAGCTCACGCTTCCGAGTATTTTTTTGTGAATTCGGGAATTATAATAAAAGAGAGGAAAGGGGGAATTGAGATGGATGGTAAAAATGCACCATATCGGGGATACGGGGACCGAATTCGGATATTACGAGAGCGGGCTGGATTGTCAATCGAGACACTTGCGGATCAAATCGGCGTGGCCCCATATTTTATTCGACGTACCGAACTGAGTGAGGTGTATCCGACGATGCCTTACATAGAGGCGCTCGCAGAAGCTCTGCGCATCGATTCGAATTATTTGGCACGCCACATTTGGACAGGGGAGTCACTCAAAGTATTGATGCGTGGGAAAGTCCCCGAACTCGAACAGATGAAGCTCGCCTATGAAGAAGCGATGCACGGGAAGTCCGTCGAAGAGATGCAGCGACAGCTCGAGGAGCGGATGCGCATCTTTGACTTGATGCATGAAGAGGAGTTGCAGCGCATCTTCGAAGAGGACGAAGAGCCGACGACACACCATGCGCTTGAGGCACTCGTTGACGCGGTCCTCGACCTTGGACGGTCCCATGACACGAATCGGCACATCGTCCCGTTCGCCCGTTACGTGGAACGACTTGTCCCCGACCAGTTCGCGGACAACTTCTTCCAGTATGCAGAGTACGGCGTCGTTAATAAATCATATAAATTGCAATAATCATAGAATAAAAAAATGACCAGGAGAATCATTTCTCCTGGTCATTTCCATTGATCAGCGCATCGGACGCGCTTCGTAGCGTACTTTCGGACGTGTGCCGGCAAGTAAGAAGCCGAGCACGATATTCAAGATTGTGAGCACCCATCCGACATACCCGAACGTGTAAGCGAGGCTCGCTAGCACTGTTTGCCAGTCGAGCAGAGCTGCTGCGTCGCCGCGGAATGTGAAGCGGATGACGGTGAAGCCAATGAGTGTCGTTGCAGTAATCATGATGCCGATCCATGCGCCACCGAAGCGAGACGTTTGTGGACGTCTGCTGACCGGATACCAAAACGCGAGCGTTCCGATAAACGTACTACCTGCATACGCAAGCAGGATTTGCCATAACGCATCCGCGTCTAAGAAGACGGTGTAACAGATGAACGTCGTGAGCGTCGTCATAAACGTAAAGATTAAGGCCGCGAGTAATCGTGATCGCATAGTTCGTTTTCCTCCTCATTTTGCACATTCTTTAGAGTAAACGAAAACGAATTTGCTGTAAACGTTATTGGCGGTTTTGTAATATTTGTCGCCATTGTTTAATGGCGTTCGTTCCATAGAATAAGACGCCACCACGATAGAATTTCGAGCCGATCCAAAGCGTCACGCCAATCGTCCCGATGAGTAAACCAATCGAGAGCACGACTTCCCACACGGCCACATCGACGAGCATGACTCGAAGGAACATGAGCATCGGGGCAAAAAATGGGACGAATGATAGAATCGTCACGATCGTCGCATCCGGATTGTTCAAGCCGAACATCGCCACTAAGAACGCTGCGACGAGAAGCATGATGACTGGCATGACCATCTGTTGCGACTCTTCGACGCGGCTGACGAGCGAGCCGAGAACGGCGAAGAGGGACGCATACAATAAGTAGCCGAGTAGGAAGAACACAAGTAGATAGATGACGGCTCGTGCGCTCCCCGCATTTTCGATGACGGTTGTCGCTAACTCACTGCCGCTCGCACTGACATAACCGAATCCGAGGAAAATCCCGATTTGGATGAGGGCGAGCGTCCCGATTGCGGTCACTTTGGCGAGCATATGCGTGACCGGATGGGTCGTCGAGATGATGAGCTCCATGACACGCGACGACTTCTCGGTCGTCACTTCCGTTGAAATCATCGACCCGTACGTGATGATCGAGATATACAAGAGCATCAACATGACATAGACGAGTGCCGAAGATGAGAGAAGTTCATCCGAGTTCTCACCTCCGCGCCCGAGATACGACTCATCGAGCTGAATCGGTTCGCTGAGAGCGGTGATGACGGCTGGGTCGACATCGGCTGATTCAATCAATTCCGCGTTTCGCAGCTGTTGAAGCGATGTTTGCAAGAGCGTCGTAAATTCCTGTTCCGGACGTTCCGAGATGACACGGGCGTCGTAGCCATCGACGAAAGCGACGACCCCGTACTCGCCGTCGTTGATTCCGGTCCGCGCTTCTTCTTCAGTGATGTCACTCACGGCGACATCCTCATAGCCGAGCGACTTCATCGTATCAACAAGCGCTGGATTCTCCGATACGACGAGGGCACTCGCCTGTTCGGAATCCTCGAACGAGGACATGATGCGGTCGATGTTCGTGAATCCAAAGATGAAAAGAATCGTCAACGCCGTTGAGATGACGAACGCCTTCGAACGGATTCTCGATTTGAGTGTGAATGCATAGAGCGGTCCAAAGTTATGAAACATGCTGTCCGACCTCCTTGATAAAGATGTCATTGAGCGATACCGGTTGACGCATGAACGTCTTGACGTTCGCCTGATGGCGGACGAGTGTCGATAGAACGATATCACTGTCTTCGAACGAATGCAGGCGTACTAAGTGACCGGATTTGTACGGCTCGATCGTCTCGACGACAGGAAGTGCTTCGAGTAATTGGATTTGGTCCGTCTCAATGAAGAGAGCCGGTTCGGCGTAACGCGACTTGATTGTCGGTACGTCACCACTGACGACTGCACGACCGCCTTTTAAAATCCCGACATGTTGACAGAGCTCTTCGACATGCTCCATCCGGTGGCTTGAGAAGACGATGGTCGTCCCCGCATCGCGCAAGGCGAGCACTTCACGTTTCAAGATTTCGACGTTGACCGGGTCGAGTCCACTGAACGGCTCATCTAAGATGACGAGTTCAGGGTTGTGGAGCAGGGCGGCGACGAGTTGAATCTTCTGCTGATTCCCTTTTGACAGTTGTTCGACGCGCATCGTCTCATACTGGGGGATTTCCAGCCGTTCGAGCCATGATTTGACCGCACGTTTGGCATCGCTTGAGCGCATGCCTTTCAAACTGGCTAAAAAGACGAGTTGTTCGCGTACTTGTGACTTCGGGTAGAGGCCTCGTTCCTCTGGTAAGTATCCGACGATTCGATGGTCGACTGCTTTTCCGTTCCACGTGATCGTTCCATCGGTCGGTTTTAAGATGTCGAGAATCATGCGGAATGTCGTCGTCTTTCCGGCGCCGTTCGCTCCGAGTAGCCCAAACATTTCCCCTTGTGGGACGCGGAAAGTGAGGTCGTCGACAGCGGTGAAGTCACCGAATTCTTTGGTGACTCGTTCGATCTGTAATGCCATATTCTTATACCTCCTTAGAATGTCTCTACTCCTATCGTACGCCACCGTGAGCAAAAAGTTTCACTTTTTCTGGCAAATGATTTATCTTGAAATCAAGATAATAAAGGAGGGTGACAATGAATACGCAGTCTACAGGCATCCATCACATCTCATCGATGGTTCAAGACCCGCAACGTACGCTTGATTTTTATGGGCAAGTACTCGGTCTCCGTTTCGTGAAACAGACCGTCAATTTTGATGACCCGGGCACGTATCATCTCTATTTCGGGGACGAGGTCGGCACACCGGGGACCGTGATCACGTTCTTCCCGATTCCAGGGTTAGGGAAGGGTCAGGTCGGAAGTGGCCAGGTCGGTATGACGACATATCTCGTGCCGGCAGGAAGTTTACCGTTCTGGGAAGAAAGACTACAACAGCATGGAATCGCGACCGTTGCCACGGAACGGTTCGATGAGCCGTCGCTTCTTTTTGAAGACCCGGACGGACTCGTCGTCGAACTCGTCGCACGGGCTACGACGAAACAGACGCACTGGGTCATCCCGGGCGTCACGAAGAATGAGGCGATTGTCGGATTTGCCGGCGCTACGCTTTTATCAAAATCACCGGAAGAAACCGTGCGTTTGTTGGTGGAACTTTTCGGATTTGAACGGATCGAAGAAGATGAGGAATGGATTCGTCTGAAAGGGACGGCTGACTACGGGAACGTGATCGATGTCAAAAAGACGATTCTTCCGAACGGTGTGCCGGGAACGGGGACGGTCCACCATATCGCTTGGCGGGTTGCGGACGGTGAACGTTATTCAACCTGGCAAGATGCCATCTTTGATCTCGGACTGAGACCGACCGAAGTGAAAGAACGGAACTATTTCCGCTCGGTTTATTTCCATGATGCCGGACGTATCCTGCACGAACTGGCGACAGACGTACCGGGATTCACCGTGGACGAATCGGTTGACACACTCGGTGAGACGTTACGTTTACCGCCATGGCTTGAAGCGGACCGCGACAAGATTGTCCGGACGTTACCAACCATTACAATCCCGAAAGGAGAACGCATATGATTCATCAATTCATTCAAGGAACGAAAGAAACGACGCTCGTCTTATTACACGGAACAGGGGGGAGCGAGCAAGACTTGATCCCGCTCGCGAAAGAGCTGTCACCGGAGTCAAACGTCCTGACGCTACGAGGGGATGTGCTTGAGAACGGGATGACCCGATTCTTCCGTCGTCACGCGGAAGGCGTGCTCGATCTTGAAGATTTAAAAAAGCAGACGGAACGCTTCCTTCAGTTTTTAGATGATGCTGCAGCGGAATATGGGATCAAACGAGACAAGATGATTCCGATCGGTTATTCGAACGGGGCAAACTTGATCGGTTCTGCGCTGTACCGCCAACCGGCCTTCGCCGCTTCACTCTTGTTCCATCCGATGGTCCCGGACCGCTCGCTCACTTTACCGGATTTGTCAGGGACGAACGTGTTTATCTCGGCAGGAGAGCGTGACCCGATTTGCCCGAAAGCAGAAACAGAAGAGCTGACATCGACACTCCGGAATGCCGGAGCGGACGTCGAGCTCTTCTATCATACGGGTGGGCATGAAGTGCGCATGGAAGAAGTCGAGGCGGCACGGACATGGATTGCCGCTCACCTCGACTAATTCGTTCAAGCCATTTTTTTCGGTTTGTTCGGACGAGAATAGACGACGAGGACACCTCGGTCAATCAAATAGGCGGCGAATAAACGTTTTGCTTCCTCAGCACGCACAGTTCGGTCGATTTGGATATACAATCGGCCGAGCTTTTTTTGTGAGGTTCGCGTGAGCAACCAAATCGAATCGAGCGTATACTGCCAGGTTTGGAGTGTGTCGCCACCGATATATAAGTAGCGATTTTGCGTACGCTCGAGCAAATAGTTGAGCCACCAGACGTCACGGACCAGTTTGGCACAGACACCGAGCACGAACGTGAGACCGAGGAAGGCCATGCTAGACAACAGAGGATGAATGGCAGAGAAGCCGTTGCGGACCGATTCAAAGGCGATCATGAGTAGCCCGACGGAAAAGCTGCTGATGAACCACCAAAATCCGAAGTTAGAGAATGAACGTTTTGGGTCATGAACCATATGATGTCGATTCCGGATGATCGAAGCCATTCTCTCCACCTCCTTTATTAGAATATTCTGAATATTTAGTAACACTACTATACTATACTGTACCCAATCCCGTCTATTTGAATACCCTCACAACGTGCTGAATCGTGAGGAATTTTTGACGTTTCGGCTTGCAATCAACGAATTATGGGAATGATGACAATGAAGACATGAAAATTTTGTTGAAACGTAATTTCACTTCGCGAGGGAATCGATTATGATAGGTGAGGGATTTTTCCATATGACCTTTCATGAATTCCGTATGCAAAGAGCGCGTGAAAACATGAAGGACAGCTTCATCGTAATCATCATAAAGAACTAGAGGGAATGTTATGAGAAATTATTGGTACGACAATATTAAGGGAGTGCTCGTCTTGCTCGTCGTGTTCGGTCACCTGTTGACGGACGTACGTGGCGCATACGACGATATTCTTCCGAAGTGGGTGTATTTGTTCCTGTACACTTTCCACATGCCGTTATTCATTATGCTCAGCGGTTATTTTTATCGAGAGAACCGATATTTACGTGTGATTCAGTTGTTCGTCGTCTACGTCATCTGGCAAGTCATTCTCGGTTCATGGTTCGCCTTCACAGAAGGAATCCCGATTTTCTCACTTGAGAATCCGGGACTGAATCTGTTGAAGCCATACTGGGCACTTTGGTATTTGATGGCCATCATTTTCTGGTACATCATTACCCCATACGTGACACAATTGAAAGGTTACGTATTGTATGCCCTTTTATTCGCGCTCTTATTCGGGTTCCAGGCCGAGGCGACCGGGTACTTCGCGTTACGAAAAGTCATCATGTTCTATCCGTTCTTCCTGATTGGGAACTGGATGTCCGAACGGAATACGCTCAATTTCTTCGAACTTCCGAAACGGGCAGAACAACGAAACCGTTATCGAATCGGTGGAGCGATTGTCTTTGTCACGCTGACAATCGGCTTATTGATTTCCATGCGCGTCCAACAAGATGACACGTTCTATCATATCGGGAACTTGTTCAAGTTCCGTTTCGCCTATGATACGGCGGTGCCGGAAGCGATGTGGAGCGGACCGTTTGCCTTCTTGATTGTCTATACGGTGTCTCTCCTCATGTCAATCAGCTTCGCACTCATCATTCCGGGACGAAAGCTGCCTATTTTCTCTCGGGCAGGGCGATATAGCTTGTACGTGTATCTCGTTCACGTGTTCTTCGTCGTCGCTTGGAAGGCGTTCGTGCCAGCTGGATTTATGCCGACGTCTTGGATGCAACTGCTCGTCTTGTTCGGCGTCGCATTCGTGATGGTGCTCGTGATTATCAGTCCACCGATGGTCCGTCTGTTGCGTCCGCTCGTCGAGATTGATGTGAGGCGCGTACAAAATACGAAAGGTGTGAAAGGGTAAAGTCTTTTCTAAACGCTTCATTTCCGCTACACTTTATAAAGAGGAAACGAAACTAGAGTTAAGGAAGTGACCCTATGCCATACGAAAATGGAATGCACAGCACAGAAGGCGACGTGAACGTCTCTCGTCACGTCGTGGAAATGATCGCCGCAGTCGCGGTGAAAGAAACGAAACACGTATCGTTCACACAAGAAGACACGAAATTGTCAGAACGTGCGCTCATGAAACATGTGAAAGTGGATGAGTCAGAAGAAGGCATCACAATCAACTTGTCGCTTTACATCGCATATGGTCAGTCGATCATCAAGACGGTGACGGCTGTTCAAGAGCGAATCACGCAAGATATGGATACGATGCTCGCGATGACACCGCGTTCGGTGAACGTAAAAGTCGTTGGCATTCAACTGTAATGGGGAGGGGAGAGCGGAAGCTCTTCTCTTTTTTTGATTTTTGCGAAAACGGTTGCATCAAGATAACGTTTTCATTTATAATAGAAATCGAACAAGTGCAACCGTTTGCATCATTGACCAAACGTGCGACGGGTACTTGTCAAGTTCCCTAAATGTAGTCTGACGACACAAGCATTTGAAGGAAAGGCGGAAAGCATGTATGTCAACGATTGAAGCAGTGATTTTCGATTTGGACGGTGTCATCACTGACACGGCAGAGTACCATTACCTCGCTTGGAAGCAGCTCGGTGAAGAGCTCGGAATTCCATTTGACCGCGAATTCAACGAAACCCTCAAAGGGGTGAGTCGGACTGAGTCGCTCGAGCGCATCCTTACGCTCGGCGGAAAACAGAACGATTTCACGCCGGAAGAGAAAGAAGAACTCGCCCAAAAGAAAAATGAGCATTACGTTGAACTTATTCAACATATCTCATCTGACGATTTGCTTCCTGGTATCGTTTCATTCCTTGATGAAATCAAAGAGGCGGGACTCAAAATCGGAATGGCTTCTGCTTCAAAGAACGCGTTTGCGGTCGTTGACGCACTAGGCGTCCGTCATTACTTCGACCATATTGTCGATGCAGCCACTGTCGCCCAGTCAAAACCGCACCCCGAAGTGTTTTTGAAAGCCGCTTCTGCCCTTGGCGTGAAACCCGAACTCGCCATCGGCGTTGAAGACGCGGCTGCAGGCGTAACTGCAATCAAAGCGGCAAACATGTTTGCTGTCGCCGTCGGAGAAGAATCGATGCTCGGTCATGCAGACCTCATCGTCGCTTCTACTGACGAACTTTCACTCGATCGCATCCTCGAACGCGCTCGCGTGTAATGGACTACAATCATCTTCCGTGAGACGGCGACTGCCCCGAACAGTCGCCGTCTTTTTATGGTCCAAAAGTCCCAAATAGACAATATTGCCCAAAAAGAGATGACAAGCACATTACAAATCCGTTACACTTTTATAGAAGATATCAAGGGATAATTAGGAATTACTGATTTAAAATAGGGAATTCCTAAAATTAATTGGATGTAGAAGGGGATTTGTGTATGGAATCTACGAATGTGAATGAGCACATTTACAGAGAATTGATGGAAATCGAGGAATCGTACCGTCAATTACAACGACGTGCGGAATATTTGATCGCGGAACTGAGTCGAGACAAAGAGGAAAAAGACTCAATGACTGATGCATCAAAACGCCTACGTCCACGTCGTGTAAATCAGCGCTATCCGCTCGAAGTATATGTTCATCAAGTGACGGATCTATTGAAAGAGCGTCAGACGATGAGCGTACGTGATATACAGATGGAGCTCGAACTTCGTTACCGTCATCACATCAGCAACATTTACCAATTGATGGTGAAGATTGAAGGGGTGAACCCGGAAATCAAAAAGATTGGCCGCGGCCTCTATACATATGAACCAGCAGAAGAAGTAGCCGTAACATTTTCATAATCTTGAGCCGATGGGGAAGGTCCCATCGGCTTTTTGTTGTAAACGGACTGATATCAACTCATCGATTCAAAATATGATATAATTCGCCAGAGTCTATTTTTTTGAGAGAGGAACTGTCGGCCCATGCTATGGATTGCCATGTTGGTCAGTTTTGTGATGGCCATCTTGATTACACCGCTCGTTCGTCGATTCGCATTCTTCATTGGTGCGGTCGATCATCCGAACGCACGAAAAGTACATTTACGGACGATGCCACGAATCGGTGGTCTGGCGATTTTCATTGCCTTTTTCATCGGCTATGCGTTGCTGCTTCCGACGAGTCGTTATAATGACGCCATCTTGATCGGGGCCGTCGTCATTCTCATTACCGGACTGATCGATGACCGCTTCCAGTTGTCGGCCCGCGTGAAGTTGATGGGGCAGATGATTGCGACGGTCGTCGTTTTGAACTCTGGGATGCGCATCGAGCTCGTCAACCTCCCGTTCGACCAGCAACTGTATCTCGGGTCATGGAGTATCCCGGTCACGGTTCTCTGGCTGATTGGGATCACGAATGCGATCAACTTGATCGATGGGCTCGACGGGCTCGCAGCAGGTGTGTCGAGTATCGCCCTCGGAACGATTGCTGTCCTAGCGATCATTCAAGGGAACGTCTATTTGACGATGATGGCCCTGTTGTTGCTCGCGAGTACACTCGGCTTTCTCGTCCATAACTTCTACCCAGCGAAGATTTTTATGGGGGACACGGGAGCGTTATTTCTCGGATATATGCTTGCCGTCTTCTCGCTGATCGGTTTTAAGAACGTTACATTGTTTTCACTCGTCGTTCCGGTCTTGTTGCTCGGCTTGCCGATCTCGGATACGATTTTCGCGATTGTACGTCGGCTCGTCCAAGGGCGACCTCCGATGTCGCCTGATAAATCGCACATGCACCATCAGTTGATCGACATGGGGTTCACGACACGCCAAGCTGTCTTGCTCATGTATGGGATGACCCTTTTCTTTGGGATCTCTTCGATCTTGTTTGCGAAGACGACGATGATTGGGGCGGTCATCACGTTCGTCGTGGTCCTGATCGTCATTGAATTGATTGTCGAATCGACCGAACTCATTCATCCGAACTATAAACCAATCATCCGTACGTCCCGACGACTTTTGGGTCGTCCGAGGACATAAACAAACGGCCGATATCGCCAAGCGATATCGGCCGTTTTCGTTAGTAAATCGTCGTCTCGGTCATCGAGTCATCTGTCTCATCCGTTGACGGTTCGTCTGCCGTGACGGGCATTCCAAGCTCTGTTTGGAGAAGGGCTTGCGCGTCGCGGAGGTCAGCGGGGTCAAGTTCGTAATAATAGACACCGTTCAACGTCAAATCGGTTCCTTCAAGTGTTTCACGATTGAATGACTTGAGGGATTTCGCATACGGTTGAAGCTGTGAGGCTTCTGACAAGGACATGTTCGTTCGAATATTCTCGCCGACCGCATTCATGATCCGGTTCAACTTGGTGAACGAGTTGATCGTGGTCGCCTCGTTGATGATGGCCTCGATCACTTGTTGCTGTCGACCGGCCCGACCGATGTCACCAGCTGGGTCTTCTTTTCGCATACGGGCGTACGCGAGCGCTTCTTTCCCGTTCAACACTTGCACGCCAGGCTCTAACTCGACGTTCCCGGTCGCTTTTCCGGAGATTGGGATGAGGACGTCGATTTCGACACCTCCGACCGCATCGACGAGGTCTTCGATTCCGTCAAAGTTAATGGTCGCATAGTAGTCGATTGGAATATCGAGCAAATTCTCGACGGTCGCGATCGTTGCATCGATGCCTCCGTACGAATAAGCATGGTTAATCTTGTCTTTGAACGGGTCGCCTTCATCGAGGATAATGTCGACATACGAGTCGCGCGGAATGCTGACGAGTGTCACTTGACGCGATTCCTTGTTGAACGTCGCCACCATCAACGAGTCACTTCGACCTTCTTCGAGTGAGGCGCCGCCATCGACACCTGCTAATAGGACGGAGAAGTGATCTTTCGTCAAGTCGATGGTTTCGTCACGACGTTCTGACTTGTCGCCACGCTCCAACTCTTTGTTTGCATTTTCGGCGGTATCGTTCGCTTTGAAGACAAAATACCCGAAAGCGGAACCGCCGATCAGCAAGACGACACCCAGCACGATGAGGACGATTTTCCAAGGTGACTTTTTCTTGCGTGGGGGTGTTTCCATATGGATTCCTCATTTCAGTTGTTTCTTTTAGTATAGGCGTTTCAGCGTTTGAAATCACGTTCGATGATGCGGATATCGTGAGTTTGTAGTGTACCTTGACCGTTCGTCATGTCTGTCAACCAAGCGAGTGCCGTATCAGTTTCTTCGACGGGTACCGACACGTGGAACGTGACGAGGTCGGCGTAAGAGATGTCGTCGAGCAAGTAGGTGGACTGTCTCAATTCGTTCTCGACTTTGCCGATCCAGGTGTAGTCGACGGTAAGCGTCAATTGCTGCATTTGCAAACGTTCGACAATCCCGATCGCGTCGAGTCCCTCGCTGACGGTTCCACCATATGCCCGGATGAGCCCGCCGCCCCCTAACTTGATTCCCCCAAAGTAACGTGTCACGACGACGACGGTGTCTTTGAGATGACGCTTCCGTAATACCTCGAGCATCGGCATGCCCGCGGTGCCGCTCGGTTCTCCGTCATCGTTCGCTTTTTGATGTTCATTTCGTTTCCCGATGATATAGGCGGAACAGTTGTGGTTCGCGTTCCAATGCTCTTTTTTGATGGCTTGGATGAACGTCTGCGCCTCTTCCTCGGTTTCGACACGTTTGAAGTGAGCGATAAATTTTGATTTTTGTATAACGACTTCGTATGTTCCACTTTGTTTTATAGTATAATTTGACTCAATAGACATTTCTGAAAATTCTCCTTTCTATTTTTGAATATTTTTTTTAGAATTCAAGTAGGCACATACGCTTCACTTAGCGAATGCAATTATAGAAAATCTCTCATGTTCACTGTAAACCTGTTTTAGAGTGGACGATATATAAGGATAGATGAGGATTAACTACCGAACTATTAGGGGATGGCATCGTGAATCATATTACCGATCGGACAGCTTTAGAACATATCATAACAAATATGATTGAAACGGTGACGGAAAGTAAAGAGGAGATTGTCCGTATAACCGAAAGTTCAGCAACTGAATATTCAGCAATTCAAAACGAGTTAAAAGAATTGACGGATAAAATCGAGTTCTACATCGAGGAGTCCGATCGACTCGACCGACTCGTGAAAGCCGCAAAAGCCAAGCTCGTTCAAGTCAGTAAAAAGTTTCATATACATAGTGAGCAAGAAATTCGTGAAGCCTACGAACGGGCGAATCAGATGCAATTGGAACGTTTTCTCGTTCAAAAAGAAGAGATGGCGGCACAGCAACGGCGAAATGATTTAGAGCGGCGTCTTCTTATTTTAGAGGATACGATTGAACGGGCCGAAAAATTGATCGGTCGTGTCAGCGTCGTCTTGAACTTCTTACGAGACGACCTGCAACAAGAATATTCAGACATGATGAAAAAGCAGGAGATGGCCATCGGTGTATTCGAAGCGGCCGAGCGCGAACGGCGCCATCTGGCCCGCGAGATGCACGACGGACCGGCGCAATCGCTTGCCCATATTTTGATACGTGCCGATTTGATTGAAAAGACGTTTGATAAACGAGGGAAAGACGAGGCGTTTGCCGAATTACATGAATTGAAAAAGTTGATTCGTGGAGCACTCGTTGACGTGCGTCGCTTGATTTACGACTTACGCCCGATGTCACTTGACGATTTAGGCTTTTTACCGACGCTTGAGCGCTATCTCCACCAAACGGAGGAGTATACGGCTATCAAGACACGCCTCAACTATCGGGGATCACGCGCCCGTCTACCAGAGAAGTTAGAAATCAACGTGTTCCGTCTCGTACAAGAAGCGGTACAAAATGCGATCAAGCATGCCAAGACGTCAGAGATTATCGTCAATGTCGAACAGGCGAGCGATGTGATTCACCTTCACATCCGCGACTATGGCATCGGTTTCGAGCCGAGTACGATTGGCGAAGAATCATTTGGGATTGTCGGGATGCGTGAACGAATTGAGTTGGTGAGCGGAAGTATCACCATTGACTCGGAAGTCGGCAAGGGGACGGTCGTCCGGATGTCGATTCCGATTCCGTGAGAGAACAAGGGGGAAGACATACATGGAAATGACACAGACACGCATTGCAATCGTGGATGATCACGAACTGTTCCGCGAAGGATTGAAGCGGATTTTTGATTTAGAAGATGAATTTACGGTCGTCGCAGAAGGGCGTACGGGTCGCGAGGCGATTCGCATCGCTGGCGAACAAAAACCGGAAATCATGATCTTAGACATCAACATGCCGGACATGAACGGCATCGAGGCGACGAAACAACTGTCTCTCCTTTCACCGGAGACACGCGTCCTCATTCTCTCGATCCATGATGACGAATCGTATATCACGCATGCGCTCGAAGCGGGTGCGTCTGGTTTTCTATTAAAAGAAGTGGCGTCGACCGAATTGATTTCGGCGGTCCGCGCCGTCGCTCGGGACGGGGCTTACCTTCATCCGAAAGTAACGACGAACGTCTTGAAAGAATACCGTCGTCTCTTACAATTCAAAGGGGAGCAAGCGGGTCGTGGCGTCGAGAGTCGCACAGATGATCCAGTGTACCAATTGTTGTCACGTCGCGAGGTAGAGGTGTTGCACCTTCTCGCGGACGGTCGGTCGAACCGAGATATCAGTGACATGTTGTTCATCAGTGAGAAAACGGTTAAAAACCATGTGTCCTCTGTCCTCCGTAAAATGGATGTGAATGACCGGACGCAAGCGGTCGTTGATGCGATTCGCCGAGGTTGGGTCGAGATTTGAGCGTCACCGATGCTTTACCTCGTTTTTGTGTTACAATATGGAATGGAATCCTAACATAATTGGAAAAATGAAACGACGTAAAGTGAGGATATAGTATGGGAAACATTGCGATTTTAACCGACAGTACCGCCTATCTGTCGGATGATTTTTTGGCACGACATGACGTCCATGTCGCACCACTCAGTGTCATCTTCGATGGCGCGTCGTACCGCGAGTCAATCGATATGTCGACAGAGGCGTTTTATGAGCGAATCGAGGCAGGCAAACTACCGACGACGTCGCAGCCGGTCATCGGTGAGACGGTCGAGTTGATTGAAAACTTGCCAGACGATGTGACGGATGTGATCGCCATCACGCTATCAAGTGGCATCAGCGGAACGTACCAATCGATGGTCGCGATAAATGATATGGTCGATGTGACCGTTCATGCGTTTGACTCAGAGATTTCTTGTATGCCGCAAGCATTTCTTGTGGAAGAGGCGTTAAACCTCCGTGACAAAGGAGCGACACCGGAAGAGATTATCGCCCGACTCGAGACGGTCCGTGATTCGATTCGCGCCTACTTCGTCGTCGATGACCTCGACCATCTACAACGTGGTGGACGATTGAGCGCCGCGCAAGCGCTCGTCGGCTCGTTCTTACAAATCAAGCCGGTCCTACACTTCCAAGACAAATTGATCGTCCCGTTTGAGAAGATTCGTACGTATAAGAAGGCTGTGCGTCGAATCGAAGAAATGATGGACGAGTCGATTGCCGGAGACGGTGAGGGATACTGTATCGGAATCATTCACGCTAACTGCCCGGAGCGTCAGGCGGAAGAAATCGCTTCGATGAAACAGAAATTCCCGAAAGCACACATCTCGGGAAGCCATTTCGGTCCGGTCATCGGAACGCATCTCGGACCTGGTGCAATCGGCATCACTTGGTATCGTCGCGAATGGTAAACCAAAAGACGACCGTTTCCGGTCGTCTTTTTCAATGGAGGAGGGAATGCGATGGCGAAATATCGCCAAATATTTGAGCGCTTGGCAGAAGAGATGCGCAACGGCACGAGACCTGCAGATTCGAAACTTCCGTCTGAGACGGAATTGATGCATCAGTTCGAGGCAAGCCGGGGAACGGTCCGCAAGGCGCTCGATCTGTTGCAAGAGAACGGTTATGTCCGGAAGCATCACGGGAAAGGCGTCTTCGTGTTGAAACGTGACCAGATCGAGTTTCAATTCAACGGCATCGTCAGTTTCTCGGAAGTGTACGCCAGCATGCTCGGTCGTTCCATTCAGACGCACGTTGCGGCGTTCGAAGAGATGGAGGCCCCACCTTGGCTCGTCGAACGGATGAACTTGAAGGCGGGGACACATGTGTTTCGCATCGAGCGGGTCCGGAACTTTGACGGGGAAAACGTCATCTTAGACATCAACTATTTCGTCAAAGACCTCGTCCCTGGATTAACAGAAGAGATTGCCGCTCGTTCCATCTATGGATATATCGAAGGTGAACTCGGTCTGCAAATCAGCTACGCCAAACGGAAAATCGCGGCGGAAGACGTGACTGAGCTCGACCGGATGCGTCTCGATTTGCACGACTATGAGTACGTCATCGTCATCACGAACGATACGTTCTTATATGAAGGGCAGCAATTTGAATATACGGAGTCACGTCACCGCTTGGATAAATTTCAGTTCAGTGATGTTGCTCGGCGCTAGACCTCTTTCGAACTGGAAGAGGTTTTTTTGTTTGACGGAGAATGGATAAGGGGATTTTTTACATGAATAATCACTAGAATGTTTCTTGATAACTTGTATATATAAGTTGTTGACGTAACTTATATAGATAAGTTATACTTTGTTTGTACTCATAAGTAACCGTTTTCATTAATCGTTTTCAAACAAAGGAGGACATTAAACATGAAGGCAGATTATCGTCAAATTGCCGCGGATATTTTAGAAGCGATCGGCGGCAAAGACAACGTGGACAAAGCCGCACACTGTGTGACGCGTCTCCGTCTCTCGCTCAAAGACCAGTCAAAAGTCGATGAGGCACGTGTGAAAGAAGTCGATCTCGTCAAGGGGGCGTTCGAGAACTCTGGCGTGTATCAAATCGTTATCGGAGCCGGCGATGTCGATCGCGTCTATGCCGAGTTCATCAAACTCGCGGGACTCGAGGCGGCAACGGTCGCCGAGGTCAAATCCGCAGGCGGCAAAAAAATGAATCCGCTTCAAAAACTCGTCAAAGTCTTCTCTGACGTCTTTATGCCAATCATTCCAGCCATCATCGTGGCCGGTCTCCTCATGGGGATCAACAACTTACTTGCTTCAGAAGGCCTCTTCATCGAAGGGCAGACGCTCATCGAGGCTTATCCGAACCTACAAGGACTTTGGGACCTGATCAACATGATGGCGAACACGTCATTCGTCTTCTTACCGGCACTCGTCGGATGGTCGGCGACGAAACGTTTCGGCGGAAGCGAAGTACTCGGGATCGTCATGGGTCTCTTGCTTGTCCACCCGGACCTCTTGAACGCATGGGGCTACGGGACGGCAGCACTTGAAGGCGAAGTACCGACATTCGATATCCTCGGACTGTTCGAGATCGAGAAAGTCGGATACCAAGGTCAAATCTTGCCGGTCCTCGCCGCGGCTTATATTTTGAGCCAAATTGAGATGTTCTTGAAAAAACGTGTACCGAACGCGATTCAACTCTTGGTCGTTCCGATCACGACAATCGTCGTCACTGGATTCCTCGCACTCGCAATCGTTGGACCGGTCACACGCGGAATCGGGAACTTGATTGCGACAGGACTCGTCAACACGTTTGAAGCGGTACCAGTCGTCGGGGCACTCCTCTTCGGATTGTTCTATGCACCACTCGTCGTCACAGGGATGCACCACTTGTTCATCGCCATCGACCTTCAGTTGATTGCCGATACAGGCGGTACGTTCATCTGGCCGATGATCGCACTCTCTAACATTGCCCAAGGTTCTGCTGCACTTGCGATGTTCTTCGTCTACAAGCACAACGCGAAGCAAAAGAGCATGGCATCGACTTCAGCCATCTCTGCCTACTTCGGAATCACAGAGCCGGCCATGTTCGGGGTCAACTTACCAAATAAATTCCCGTTCTACTCAGCGATGATTGGGTCAGCGATCGCAGCCATCTTCATCACATTGAATGATGTGCAAGCAATCGCCATCGGTGTCGGAGGACTCCCAGGATTCCTCTCCATCTTCACAGACAAAATCCTTCTCTTCATCGTCGGCATGGTCATCGCAATCATCGTGCCGTTCGCGCTCACGTTCATCTTGTCGAAGCGCTACATGAAGAAAGGTGAAATCGAAGAAAACAAAGTCGCATAAGCATTGACTCGGGAGGGAGGGACGGCAGTTCTTCCCTCTTTCTTATTGAAATGAAAACTCTTACAAAAAGGAGATGTCGTTGATGACACAGAAAAATTGGCGCAAATCAGTCGTCTATCAAATTTACCCGAAAAGTTTTTACAGTCCGGAAGGGAACGCGACCGGATCGATCAAAGGGGTGACGGCGAAGCTAGATTACTTGGCAGAACTCGGCATCGAATACATTTGGATGACGCCTGTCTATCAGTCACCTCAACACGATAACGGCTATGACGTGAGTGATTACTATGCCATCGACCCTTCATACGGTACGATGGAAGACCTCGACGAATTGATCCGTGAGGCAGAGGCGCGGGGCATCGGCCTTATGATGGACATCGTCGTCAACCACTCGTCGACCGACCATGAATGGTTCCAAAAGTCACTATCGGGAGACGAACGATACCGTGACTACTACATCTGGCGTGACGAGCCGACGAACTGGGAATCGAAGTTCGGTGGGAACGCGTGGGAATATGATGAGAAGAGCGGACAATACTATCTCCATCTGTTCGACGTGACCCAGGCCGACTTGAACTGGGAGAACGAGCAGATGCGTGAAGACGTCTATGAGATGATGCGCTTCTGGCGCGAGAAAGGGATCAAAGGGTTCCGTCTCGACGTCATCAACTTGATCTCAAAAGAACAAGACTTCCCAGAGGATGAGTCGGACGGCCGGAAATTCTATACGGACGGTCCACGTATCCACGAATATTTGAAAGAGATGAACCGAGAGGTGTTCGACGGTCATGACGTCATCACGGTCGGTGAGATGTCGTCGACGACGCTTGACCACTGTGTGCGTTATTCGAACCCGGACGAGAACGAGCTCAGCATGACGTTCAGCTTCCACCACTTGAAAGTCGACTATCCGAACGGCGAGAAATTCGTCGCGGCACCGTTTGACTTCATCCAATTGAAAGACATCATGTCGACGTGGCAACAAGGGATGCACGGAAAGGGATGGAACGCCATCTTCTGGTGCAACCACGACCAACCGCGTGTCGTCAGCCGTTTCGGGAACGACACGAACCATCGCGTCGAGAGCGCGAAGATGCTCGCGACCGTGCTCCACGGGCTCCAAGGGACACCTTATATCTATCAAGGGGAAGAGATCGGGATGACGAATCCTGGTTTTGACGACTTGAATGAGTATCGAGACATCGAGACGCTCAACAACTATAAGTTGAAACGCGAAGAGGGTGTGTCGCATGAAGACATGATGGCGGCCATCAAACAAAAGTCACGCGACAACTCGCGGACGCCGATGCAGTGGGATGCGACGACGCATGCCGGTTTCACGGATGGCACACCGTGGATCAATGTCGCACCGAACTATCAAGACGTGAACGTCGAAGCGGCGCTCGATGACCCGAACTCGGTGTTCTACCACTACAAGAACTTGATTGCGTTACGAAAAGAACTTGACGTCTTGACGGACGGGGACTACACGCTCCTCACGCCTGATTCTCTAGACGTTTGGGCATATACACGGAAGACCGACCGCGAGGAGCTCCTCGTCGTCGCCAACTTCTATGGAACCGAAACGACGTACACGATCCCGGAAGATTTCGAGCGGGTGAGCGTCGTCAGCCACAACTACGACGTGCCTGAGCTCGACGGGACGACGTTGTCCCTTCGTCCATACGAGGCGATCATGTTCTACAAACAGAAATAAGCAAGTGGGACCCGACTTTTTCGTCGGGTCCTATTTGTGTTTAGCCGATTGGTTGTCCTTCATAAGCTGAGTCGCAGTCGCGTCTCCAATTTGCTAGTGTGAAAGGAAAAAAGGAGCAAGGAAATATGGGGGAACTCATCGTCGCATCAAACGGGACCCGTGCCATCCGTTTCGGCATCTGCCAACGCTGCCTCAGCACGAACGTCCGGACCTTTACCTGTCATCACGGCTCGTGTGCCTACTGCCGGAACTGTCTGTATCTCGGACGCGTCTGTCGCTGTGACTTTTTAGAAGAAAGGGACATCACGACTCCACCCGAGACGACCGAATTGACGATGCCGTTCGAACTCGCACCCGCCCAAACGCGGGTCGCGAATCAGTTGCTCGCTTGGTGGGACGACCGCAAGACCGGGCTCGTACACGCGGTGTGTGGGGCCGGGAAGACCGAGATGACGTTCCCAGTGATCGAGCGGGTCGTCAATGAAGGGAAACGGGTGTTGATTGTATCCCCACGGAAAGATGTCGCCCTTGAATGGGTGGAACGACTCGAACAGGCATTCACCGTACCCGTCACGAGACGATACGGAGGCGGGGAAAAAGATTCCATCGGGATGATCACCGTCGCGACCGCGCCGTTACTACTCAATCTACGTCATGTGTTCGACTATGTGTTCGTCGATGAGTCCGATGCTTTCCCGTTCGCCTTTGACGTCACGTTATGGCGCACCATCCTTCGTGTCGGGAAAGGGGTGTTTGTCTTCATCACGGCGACCCCGACCGTATGGCAACAGATGGTTTCGACGGTCCATCTGTCTCGACGTTATCACGGTTTCGATTTACCCGTGCCGACACTCGTCAAACAGACCGATGAGCGACTCTTCGACTTCTGTCGACGTCATGCATCGAAACCACGTCTCTTGTTCGTACCGACGAAGCCTGATCTGGAGCGGTATCAAAAGACGTTAGAAGACGCAGGATTTACGTGTCGGATTGTGTCTGCCGAGACCGAGGAGCGGACCGATGCGCTTCACTGGCTCCAAGAGACGAACGGGATCGTCCTCGCGACATCAATCTGGGAGCGGGGGATGACGGTTCGGGACGTGCAGGTCGGGGTGCTTGAGAGTGAGCATCGGCTCTTCTCGACACGTGGGCTCATCCAAATGGCGGGACGGGCCGGGCGAAAACCGGATGCGCCGACAGGAGAGGTCTGTTTCTTTTACGGGGAGCGGACGTTTCGACAGGACCTTGCCATTCGGGCGATCCAGAAGGCGAACAGACGATGAACTGTCTCCTTTGTCATCAACCGATGACCGTCCCGTGGACACCAGCCACGTTATGGAAACGTGACTGGGTGTGCCCATCGTGTGAGGACCGACTGACACCGCTCCATGCAGGCTGTCCGCGTTGTGGTCAACCGAACGAGACTGGTGAGACGTGCCCGGACTGTATCCGCTGGCTCGCACTCGGGTTGGATTTGACTGTTCATTGTCTATACGCGTATGACGAGGCGGGTGTAGAATGGCTACATCGCTTCAAGTTCAGTGGAGACGTCGCCATCGCCGCGTCGGTCGCACCAGTGCTTCGTACGCTAAGAGAACCGGGCGTGACGTATGTACCCGTCCCGCTCAGTGATGACCGACTCCGATTACGTCGCTTCAATCAAGCTACACTGCTCGCGCAAAAAATCGGTCCGACCCGGCAACTGATTGAAAAGAGCGAGGTTTCAAGTCAACGCGAACTCGGGAAAGAAGAAAGACGACACCGAACGAATCCTTTCACTGTACCAACTTCAGTGAAATGTAGGAAAATCATTCTTGTAGACGACGTCTATACGACGGGGACGACGCTCCATCAGGCAGCATTTTCGTTACGGCAGGCGGGTGCCACAGAAGTTTCTGCGATTTGCTTATTTCGGGCGCTAAACAAATCAAAAACGCGTCCGATATAAAGAGCAGAGGTGAAACCAATGGATGCAGCATCTTGCCAAATGTGCGGACGCTTGTTTATGAAACAAGGCCGCTCGCCTTATTGCCCATCATGTAGTGAAGTCGACTTCCAAAACTTTTTGAAAGTCCGTGACTTCATTCGTGAACCAGAAAACAAATCAACGAACATCGGCACCCTCGTCGAAGCGACAGGTGTGTCAGAACTTGATATCACGCGATATATCCATGAAGGACGCCTGATCATCAAGGACAACCCGGAACTCTTGGTCGGCTGTGTACGTTGCGGTCAACCGACGAACGAAGGGAAAGTGTGTTCGAACTGCCAGAGAGATATGCAGAAGGAACTGTCTAGTCTACAAGAGAGCTTGACGAAATCGTCATCTGCTCGCGCTTATCGTTTGGATTAACATCATGAAGAGGGGGAAGACGCATGCGCATCGATTCAGCCAAGTGGGTACACTTACCGAACACTTATGAAAAGAAAACGCAAGTCGAGCCGAAGCCCGCGCCATCACGCCAAACGGACCAATTGTCAATCTCGGCGGAAGCCCGCGCCCGGTTTGAAGAACCGGTGAAACATCCGGACCGTCTCGCAAAAATCGACGCTTTGAAAGCAGAGATTGATGCGGGCACGTATTCACGGGACGCGCGTGAAATCGCCAAACGCTTTCTACAAGGATGAATGGAAGCGAGGTCCGTTTGAGGCCTTCGCACTGAATAACACGGCACGGAAGCTGACTAAATAAGGGGCACCCCTTTCTTTAGTCGGCTCTTTTTTTGAGAAAAGGAGAGACTCATGCTCACATTACATAAACGTTTACTCGAATTGGCCTATACGAAAGAACAGCTGCTCGTTCAAAATGACATGGCCGCTTTTAGCGCGCTCGTCAAAGAAGAGGCGAAACTCGTCCGACAAATCTCACAAAAAGAAGCAGAACGACTTCAAGGGACGTATGAATTGGACGATGAAGAGATAGAGGAACTGAGACCGGTCTTGTTCGAGTTGAAGCGTCAGAACGAATTGAACGCGTCACTTCTCGAACAGTCCCTTCGTTATATTACCTGGCACTTGGACATGCTCTTGCCAGAAGCAGATGATTTCACATACGGACAACAGGCGTTTGAAACACGCTCGTTCAGCCGTGACGTTTAAGGAGGAAGTACAGAATGGGTTCAACATTTATGGGATTAGAGACGGCGCGTCGCAGTCTGACGACACACCAGTGGGCGCTCCAGGCGACGGGGAACAACGTGGCGAACGCCTCAAACCCTGGCTATTCACGCCAACGTCTCACCCTCGGGATGACGGAACAACTCTCGGTCAACTTCGGTGGCACGAAAGCCGGACAATTCGGGACTGGGGTGCGTGGGGAGACACTCGCTCGGATTCGCGATCTCATGATCGACCAACAGTATCGGGACGAATCGGTGAAGAACGCGTTCTATGCGACGAAAGAGGCGGCGTTCGGTCGGATGGAGGACATCATCAACGAACCGTCTGAGAACGGTCTCGCCAAATCGCTCGACTTGTTCTGGGCATCGCTCCAAGACTTGTCGGTCAACCCGGACGATACAGGTGCACGAAGCGTCGTCCGCCAGCGGGCAATGACGCTCGCCGAGACGTTCAACTATATGTCTTCGTCGCTGACGAAAGTGCAAGATGACTTGAAAGCAGAAGCGGGCGTCGTGTCGAAAAAGATCAACGACCTGTTGACGAAAATCAATAACGTGAACCGTCAAATCGGAGACGCGGAACCACTCGGCGTCCTACCGAACGAGCTGTATGACGAGCGTGACCGTTACATGGACGAGCTCTCGCAATATATCGAGTTCGAGCGTGTGCCCGTCGATTACTTGAACGGTGAGACACGCGGGAACTCGCAACGCGTCGCAGAAGGACGGATTGATATCCAAATCAGCGTGCCGGGAAATCCAAACCCGATCAAATTGGTTGACGGGATCTCCGGCGGCGTCGGGGAAATGACCGAGTCGACGTATCGTGCGGCAGATGCGACGACACCTGAGACGATGACGCTCCAAGACATGCCGAACGGTAAGTTGCGAGCGCTCGTTGAGATGTACGGAAGCCAAACGGGTCCTGAAGCGGCGGACGGGGCGTATACGAAGATGCTCAAAGACTTAGATGAGATGGCGAGCGTGTTCGCGACGGCGTTCAACGATGCACATATGACGAACAAAGATGCGTCAGGGACGGAGGGGCGAAACGATTTCTTCGTGAACTCAGGAACGAATACGAACGCCGATATCACGGCGTCTACGATTAAAGTGAACGAGACGTTCATGAGTAACCTCGATTTGATCGCCGCCTCGAAAGACGGCAATATCGGGGACGGGAGCGGTGCGCTCGAACTCGCACGCCTAAAAGAGATGGCCTTAAGTTTTGCCGGGTCGGCCACGACGACGACTTCGATCGGGAAGTACTATCAGAACGTCATCGGAAACATGGCGGTCGAGGCGAGCCAGAACGCGAACCTCGCGAAGAGTACGTTCGCCCTCTTGAGTAGCTCGGACCAGCGCCGCCAGTCGGTGAGTGCGGTCTCGCTCGATGAAGAGATGACGATGATGATCCAATATCAACATGCATACAATGCGGCGGCACGTAACATCACGGCCGTCGACGAGATGCTCGACAAAATCATTAACGGCATGGGTGTCGTTGGGAGGTAATGACTGATGCGTGTCACACAGACGATGCTCACACAGACGAACTTGAAACACTTATCGAGTAGCTATAACACGCTCGCCCGCGTCCAGGAACAACTAATCAGCGGGAAACGGATCCAAAAGGCATCGGAGGACCCGGTCGTCGCGATGCAAGGCATCCGATATCGGACCGAGGTGCGTGAAGTCGACCAGTTCCGTCGCAACGTCAGCGAGGCGACAAGTTGGATGGATATGACGGACTCGACATTGAACGAGGTCACGGAAGCTGTCAAACGGATCCGTGAGTTGACGACGCAAGCTGCGAACGATACGTACGAGTCGTCGCAACGCGCAATCATCAAGAGTGAGGTCGACCAGTTAATCGAACATATCGGCTCACTCGCCAACTCGAAGGCGGGCGAGAAATATATTTACAACGGGACGAAAACGGACGAACCGTTGATTGATATGGATAAGCTGAAAGCATATTTGGCTGACCCGAGTGCGACGCCAGACGTGAATTCGATTTACACAGATGTTGCTGGCGCACCGACCGCGACTGGAAAAATCGAGTTCGAAGTCTCAAAAGGAATCACGATGCAAGTGAATATGCAGCCAGAGACCGTCTTCGGAAGAGAACTCTTCGAAGGGTTGAAACAATTGAGCGGCTTGCTCGCCGATGAGAACACGGGTGGTGCTGATTTGTCGGCCCAGCTCGAGACGCTCGATACGATCGGTCAGAACTTGATCACGGAGCGGTCAGAGCTCGGGGCCCGGGCGAACCGTTTGGAGCTCGTCGACAACCGTCTACAAGACCACGAGATCATCGCCAAGACAATCATGTCCGACAACGAAGATATCGACGTCGAGAAAGTCATCATGGAGTTGAAGTCGCATGAGACGGTCCACCGTGCGGCGCTCTCGGCAGGGGCTCGAATCATTCAACCGACCCTCCTTGACTTCCTCCGGTAATCGGTCATGAATCTCGCGAGACTTGAAATGCGGCAAACCTTTGCCGCCATCCAGATGACGTCGAACCGACCAGTGCTCGAGATGCGTCAAGGTCGGGCGGACATGTCGATGAAGCAAGGCAAGGCCGAGATGACGCAACAGACGACTCAAGGGAAACTTGACATCGACTCCTCAGTTGCTCGGAGTGAGAGTAACCTGAAAGGCGCGCTCGAACTCGGAAGATCGTTCGGACAGATGGGGGAACAAGGGGCTCGCGAGGCGATGGCGAACATTGCCCGTGAAGGGGACCGTCTCATGCGCATCGAGAACGGGAACCCGATCCCTTCAATCGCTGCAGAGAAAGTGAACGACCCGTATCCGATCGTCGAGATGGGTTATATGCCGAAATCGATTGACCGTGTCAAGTTGACGTATACGCCCGCGGATGTGAAAATCGAATGGAATATCACACCGCCCCAGATTGATGTATCGCTCACACCGGCTGACATCTCGTTCACGCCATGGACGACGGACATTTCCCTCCGTCAACAGGCGTCACTCGACATATGGCCGGTCGGTGGGATGTATGATGAAACGCGTTGAAAGTGAGGACAATCCATGTTCATTGAAACAGACTACTTTGGCAAGATTGAAATAAATGAAGCGGAGACGATCACATTCGTCAGTGAGATCCCAGGATTCCCGGACTCGAAGACGTTCGTCTTGATTCCATACGGGGAAGAGTTGCCGTTCTGGTCGCTCCAGTCAATTGAAGAGAAGGCGTGCGCGTTCGTCGTGACGAATCCGTTCTGGCATAAGTCGGACTATTCGTTTGAATTGTCGGACGGGGCGAAAGACCAGCTCGGGATTGCGGAAGCAGAACATGTCTCCGTCTACTCGATCGTCACGCTCCGTGAGCCGTTCGATGCGTCGACGCTCAACTTGAAGGCACCGATCGTCATCGAGACGAAAGAACGACGCGGGAAGCAAGTCATCTTAGATGACGCCTACCCGGCCCGTTATCCGCTCGGCGGCACGAAAGCGGAGGTGCGCTGATGCTCGTATTGAAACGGAAACAAGGCGAGGCAATCCACATCGGGGACGACGTGACGCTCACTGTTCTCGCCATCGAGGGCGACCAGGTGAAGCTCGGCATCGATGCCCCGCGCCATATCGATATCCATCGTCATGAAGTGTACATTCAGATGCAAGAAGAGAACGAGTCGGCACGAGATAGTGCCAACTTGATGAAACAGATGATCAAAAAGCAGTCGGAAGCGTGAGCTTTCGACTTTTTTTGTAAATATAGAATGTAAGGGTGACATTTTTCACCTAGTTGGGATAGGATGGAAACGGAAAGGGAAGGAGGGGAATCGATGGGAATGGTCATCAACCAGTTTTTTATTAATATCAGTATCATCTTTTTACTCATGTCGCTCACGTTATACGTGATGCGGACGGTCTTACCGATTCAACCGTCCTCCCCATTGTTCGTCCGTTTTTGGTTCGGGGTGTCGAATGGATTGACGGCGATCTTGTTGACCTTAAACGCCATCGAGCTTGGCGATGCGAGGATTGACCTCCGTCTCATCCCAATCGCCTTATCGGCGACGTACGCCGGACCGTTTGGTGCCGTCGTCACGCTCGCGCTCATCTTTATCGGGCGCATGACCTTGCATGGGATGAGTGCCCCGTTCGTCGATTCGATCCTTATGTTTGTCGTCTTATACATATTTTCGCTCCTCCTCTCGAGTGTGCCGATGCATCGGTCGCGAGGATATGCCGTCTATGTTGGGTTCGGTGCGCTCCTCGTTTTGATTCGCGTGACCGGTAGTGTGGATGCGATGGTGTTCGTGAATGTCTTTATCCCGTACTTCCTCATGCTGTCGCTCGGGGCGTGGCTCTGTTACTGGGGGGCGAAAAAGCTTGAGACGCATTTATGGATGTTCCTTCTGCATACGCATCGGGCGACCGTCGATGAATTGACAGGACTACCGAACCGTTACCGGACGCTTGAACAGATGAATGAACTGGAGATGTCTGGGAAACCGTGGACGTTACTCGTCATCGATGTCGATCACTTCAAGCAGTTGAACGATACATATGGTCATCTAGCAGGAGATGCCGCACTCCGTCATATCGGTCAGACCCTCGAGCGGCACTGTCCGTCAGGCGGGTTCGTCGGTCGTTACGGCGGGGAGGAGTTCTTGCTCGTGATTGAAGGTAATGAAAGGGCGAAAGAAATGGCCGAATCGTTAGTCGAGACCGTGCGCCACACGACGTTCGAATGTCAGGGAGAGGTCATCCCGATGACCGTCTCGATCGGTGCCGCGGTCGCCGAGCACGAACCGAGCATGGTCGTGTTCGAACGGGCGGACGAGGCTTTATATGATGCGAAACGGAATGGACGGGACCAGGTCCGTTTCGCCTAAAAAATCCCCTATAACCGTTGGCGATGTGTGTCCAGCGGTTATAGGGGATTTCACGTTTAGTGAATGTTTTTCTTCTTGAACTGTCCGCCCCGGACGTCGTGAATATTTCCGATGGCGAGGAACGCTTTCTCGTCATAGTCGTCGAGGATGTCTTTTAGTTTCGTCTCCTCAAGTCGGCTGATGACCGTGAAGACGACTTTCTTCCCGTCCCCGGTGTAGGCACCTTCCCCGTGGAGATACGTCACGCCCCGACCGAGCCGGTCCATGATGGCTTGGCCGATCTCTTCCGGTGCGGTCGTGATGATCCACGCCGCCTTCGACTGGTCAATTCCTTCTAAGACAACGTCAATCGTCTTGAAGGCGATGAAGTACGTGAGGAGCGAGTACATCGCCCGGTCCCAGCTGAAGACGAAGCCGGCCGTCCCAAGGATGAAGATGTTGAAGAACATGACGATTTCCCCGACGGAGAACGGTAATCGGTTCGTGAAGGCGACGGCGAGAATTTCGGTCCCGTCGAGCGATCCACCGGCGCGGATGACGAGCCCGATGCCGGCCCCGAGCAAGAAGCCGCCGAAGACGGTCGACAACAAGAGGTCATCTGTGAACGGTTTGATGTCATGCAGAACGATCGTGAACGCCGACATGAGGAGGATGGCCGTCAACGTGACGACGGCGAACGTCTTCCCGATTTGTCGATAGCCGAAGTAGATGAACGGCAAGTTGAAGAGGACGAGCCAGATGGCGAGTTTCGTCTCCGTCAAATACGACACGATGATTGAGACCCCGACGATCCCGCCGTCGATGATCTGGTTCGGAACGAGGAACGCTTCCAGCCCGACCGCGAAGACGAGGGAACCGAGTAGCAAGAGGACGGCTTTCGCAAACAGTTCGGACGCCTTGATCGGATTATGTTCGCGCCTTAAGCGCTGCACTTCCTCCGGTGTCGGGGAAGGCATGGGTGTACGCTGCATACGTGGTGCCCCCTTTCCATTTTCTTCAGTATACCAAAACGAGTCGAGGCAAAATCATTTGAGACAGAGAATCTGACATGAATATTCAGAATAGATTGATGATTCCTTGTAAATTATTTCGATATTGTTTTGTGATAGGCTAAAAAAGTTGTTGAAACTGAGAAGGAGGTCAATGAAACATGAAACGAGAGAATAAAGCCTGGTTGATGGGATTTCAAATCTTCATGAACATCATCGGCGGACTCATCGCGGCGTACGGGTTGGAGTCCGTCCTCATCCCGAATAACGTGTCGGACGGGGGCGTCACCGGCATCAGTATCGTCGGGTCGCAGCTGACGGGGTTGCCGCTCGGAATCTTCATCGGGATCCTCAATATCCCGTTCATCTACCTTGGCTATAAACAGATTGGAAAGAGCTTCGCCATCCTTTCGGTCACGGGGATCGCATCGTTGTCCGTCGGTACGGTGATCATGCACCGTGTACCGACCATCATCGAGGGCGACGCGCTCCTTATCACCGTGGTCGGCGGAATCATCCTCGGGTTCGGGATGGGGATATCCCTTCGTAACGGGGGGGCGCTCGACGGGATTGATATGCTGGCCGTCCTTTTGTCCCGTAAATTGCCGTTCGGGACGAGTGACTTGATTCTATTTTTGAATACGTTCGTCTTTATCGTCGTCTCGACGGTGTTCGGGCTTCAAGGGGCCGTCTTGTCCGCGATCGCCTACTTCATCGCATCCAAAGTGATACATATTGTCGAAGAGGGATTGAGCGGGGCGAAGACGTTCAAGATCATCACGAGTGAACCGCATGAAATGGTCGAGACGATTCGGGATCGTCTCGGACGGAGCGCCACCTTGAATCAGATTCAAGGTGCGTATTCAAAAGAGAGCTATTACGAAATTACGTGCGTCATCAACCGGCTCGAAGAACGAAAGATCAAAGACATCATCGATGATGTCGACCCGAAAGCGTTCGTCGTCGTGTATGAAGTGACGGAGGTCAAGGGCGGGAATTTCCAAAAACGCGATATTCACTAACGGATGGCCACGAGCTGTCCGTTTTTTGTTTGACCGGGAAACGTGCGCCGCGAAAACATTCCGCATGTGCGAAGCGTCCATGCAGGAAAACGGACATGGGAAGTGGAATGAGTCGATGCAAGGGAAAGGGGAGGATGGAGCATGTATGCACTGATCGGGAAGCTCGTCACGAAAGCGGGACAACGGGACCGACTCGTGGCGATTTTATCGGAAGCGGCACGGGAGATGGAGGCGACGTCGGACTGTGAATCGTATCGGGTCCACGTATCGCTCGACGAGGCGGACACGGTGTTCGTCTATGAAGTGTGGCGGAGTGAGGATGCGCATGCGGCGTCGTTGTCGCTTGCTGAAGTGAGGGCGTATATCGATCAGGCGAAGCCCATCCTCGAGCGGATGGAGCAAATCGCCGCGCTCGAACTGCGGACGTGACGGAATCATCGAATCAACAGGCGGATGACTACGTGTCGTCCGTCTTTTTTGCAGGAGAAAGAGGTGGATACCGAGAACAAGACAGGATTCGGAAAGGAGGGAACGTATGCGCCCACTCATACTCGGGGTCTTCGCGGCCTTATTTTTTGCGAGCACGTTCGTGTTGAATGAAGTGATGCAAGTCGGGGGAGGCAGCTTCGCCTACAGTGCCTCACTTCGCTTTTTATGGATGATCCCGCTGTTGATGATTGTCGTCGCCTTACGGGGCGGGCTCAAGCGGGTCGTCACGGCGCTGACGGAAAATCCACGTCCGTGGTTCGTCTGGGGGACGGTCGGGTTTGGGTTGTTTTACGTTCCCATCTGTCTCGCGGCCGAGGTCGCGCCCCCATGGCTCATCGCGGGCACATGGCAAGTGACGATCGTCGCCGGTGCGCTCTTGTCACCACTCTTCAAGCGGCCGGACGGGTCACGCGAACAGATCCCGTGGCGTGGACTACGATTCTCGAGCCTGATTTTGATCGGGGTCGTCTTGATGCAAGTCGAGTTCTTCGAATCGTTTGAGCCTCGTTTCCTCTGGCTCGGCATCGTTCCGGTCGTCATCGCGGCTTTCGCGTATCCGCTCGGGAATCGGAAGATGATGCAACATACGGACCTCGACGTGTTCGAACGCATTCTTGGAATGTGCCTCGGCTCGCTCCCGGTCTGGTTCTTACTATTCGGGTACGGCTTGACGACGGGTCGCCCCTCATCGAGCCAGCTCGGGCAGACGTTTCTCGTCGCGTTGTTGTCAGGGATTGTCGCGACCGTCCTATTTTTCAAGGCGACGGACCTCGTCAAGCACGATATGGGAAAACTGGCGTCCGTCGAGGCGACGCAGGCGCTCGAGGTTTTGTTCGCCCTCATCGGCGAACTCCTCTTCCTCCATGCGGTCATGCCGTCCCCGATCGCCTTGGTGGGGATTACACTCGTCATGGTCGGAGTCGTCTTCCATAGCCGCAGCCAGTTCATCGAGCTTCCGACCGCATTGCAAAAAGAGGCATAAAAAATACCTCGCTCGAAGGAGCGAGGTATTGTCATGAACTTGTTGTCAAACTGCCTTTGACTTTGTCGTAGAAGTCATCCATCATACCAGTACGGCTACCGAGCTGGCAGATGAGTTCTAGCGTTTCTTTATAGAACTTTTTGACAAGTCCTTTGTTTTTGATCCCGTCCATCGACGCGAGCGTCTTGTCGAGGTTCTCTAAAATCTCTTTGATCTGTGCGTCCGAGTCCGGTTTGACGACCGTCATGTTCTCCGGGATGCTGACGACCTTCTCTTGACCTTGGTGGCGGAACGATGCGCCGAAGCCGAGGTTTTCGATGAAGAGGTGCGGCATGACCTTTTGACCGAAGAAGTGCTTGTGCCAGTCTGTCGCTTTCATCGTGTCCATATCTTGTTTGAACGTAGAAGCCGTCGAGACGTATTGTTTAAACAAATCCGTCATGAATTTCTCGATGACCGGGATTTGAAGGGCGAAGACGTTTTTTAGAAGCGCGTCGAGCTGAGCGCGCGTCAAAGTAGTTTCGTTAGACATGTCAGTTCCTCTTTTCTCTAGTACGTTATTACCATCGTATGGGATTGGCGGACGGTCGTCAATGTAAGGGGAAACATTTTTTCAGAATATTTGATGAAAAGTCATCAACTTGTGGGATAATCAAGTGAAGACATCAACAACTAGGGAGTGGTTCTTGTGAACAAATCGATGAAATGGGCGCTCGCGCTCGGTGTGACAGGTGCATTGGTGGCAACGGTCGGTGTCGTCTCGTCCCGGGGACGGACAGAGGATACGACACAGACGATCCGTGACCGAGAGCTTGGGTACGAGATCATCTTGCCGTCAAAAATCGTTGCGGCGATCGAGCGCGGTGACGTCTATATCGAGAAGGCACAGGACGTCGTCGACATCGGGAACACGAAGAGCTATAGCACGTTCGATTTGTACTATAACGTCGAGGACGGGGACGACCAACTCTTGTTCCACTTGGACTTGATCGACCGGGAGTTGACGGAAGAAGCGTTTGCGACAGAGGTCGGATACGGCAACTACCTCGGCACGAACGACAAGACGTTCTTCTGGGTGGAACCGACAGAAGCGGTCCCGGGTGCCGAGGCGCATACGGATGAGATTGCTGAATTGATCGAGACGCTCCCTGAGTTGGAGTTCCGGACGTTATAATCTCGTAAGTGGGCTCGCTACGGCGGGCTTTTTCCTTTGTGCTACAATACAAATGAGGTGATGTACATGAATTGGACAGTAGAAGAAGTCAAACAAGCAGATGATGTGAAAATGTTAGAACAGGCGGTCAATGAGAACGACAAGATCGACGTCAAAGTCGGTCATGAGTCGGTCGGACAGAACGACTATGCGGTATATGACGGGGAAACGCTCGTCGGGTATCTCATGCTCTTCCCGTATCTCCCGAACGAGTATGAGGTGAACGCGCTCGTCCATCCGGAATACCGGAAGCAAGGTGTCTTCACGGCACTGCTCGAGACGGCGAAACAGGATGCGAAACTGAACGGCTGTGAGGCGTTCACGTTCGTCATCGACCGGAACTCGGCATCTGGGAAGGCAGTACTCGAGCACCTTCAGGCGGCGTACCAGTTCTCGGAATACAATCTCGTTTTGAAGAAGGCGGAGCTGTTCTTAAAACCGGACGAGGTATCGCTCCGTGAGGCGACGGCAGACGACCGTCCGCTCATCATCGCGACGCTCAGCGAGGCGTTCGGTGACCCGGTCGATGTGACGGAAAACATCTATCAGCAAATCGATACACCGGACCGCGTGACGTATATCGGCGAAGTCGACGGTAAGCCGGTCGGCGTCATCCGTGCCCTTCTCGTCGGTGACGATGCGGCAAGCATCCACGCGTTTGGTGTCAAAGCAGGAGAACAAGGCAAAGGCTACGGCACAAAGATGTTGAAGCAGATGGTGCAACAACTGTTCCGCATGGGCCGGACGAAAGTCGAGCTCGATGTCGAGACAGAAAACAAGGCGGCGCTCGAAATCTATAAGCGCGCCGGCTTTGCAGAGAACGGTGGCTACGAGTTCTACATGATCGAATTATGAGGTGAACCATATGGTGAAAAATCTGAAATGGCTCGGCGCGGCGTTTGAAGCATTTCTCGGGATCCCGATTCTCGGTGGTCTCTTTATCATCGGGATGGGCTATTCGCCCCTCGGATTCATGTTCGTCTACCACGTCATCGTGTTGATTCTCTCGTTCAGCCGACTGAACCGATTCTCGTACGGCGCGGCTGTCGGGATCACGGCATCCATCCTCGGGTTCATCCCGATCGTCGGGATGATGCTCCACTGGGCAGCAGCGATCACGCTCGCGATTGACGCGGCGACGACACCACGACGGGTGACGCGCGTCGAACGTGACGATGAAGCATTTTAACGTACTCCTTTCTGGGGTGCGTTTTTTCATTGACCAAACGTTCAACTGAAAACGCTATACATTCATTGGAAATCGGACGATATAAGGAGTGATGAACACAATGAGGAGGAACAACACAGTGAAAGTATTTAAAAACTTTACGACACAACTGCTCGCGTGGATTTTGGTCACGTCCTTTATCACGGGCGGAGCGGTCGGCTACATCACGCTATTGCTTTTGACAGAACTCGAGATGGAACAAGGTCAGGTCATGCTCGTAGGTACGGTCGTGGCGTTACTTATCTCGTCACTCGGCGGCATCGTCATCTACTTGATCGCCCGTCGTCCACTAAAAGCCGTCGAGATGGCTTCTGAAAAAGCCGTTGAAGTCGGGAACGGTGATTTGACGGTTCACTTCGCGGACGAGAAGACATCAGACCGTTCGGAGATGGGACGTTTGCTCTTGTCGATGGACAACATGGTCGAACACCTTCGGGAGCAAGGGACGAACATGCGTTATACGGCGGACCAGTTGACGGGTTCGGCACAGGAAATTGCAGCTTCAGTACAAGAAGGAAATGTCGCGGGCGAAAGTATTCGCGTCGCGATGGATTCCCTCAACAAGATGTTAGAAGACAACGTCAGTGCGACATATAACTCGATGGACTTGCTCGGAGCGGTTGCGCGGACGATGGAGAGTATCCGTCAAGAGATGTCATCGGCGCTTGATTCGGCGAGCGAGATGCAACAAGAAGCGGAGAGCGGGAAAGGCCTTGCGTCGTCTTCGGTCAATGCGATGCATGCGATTGCTGGGAAAGTCGAACAGTCATCGACGCTCAACAGCCAGTTGACAGAAATGACGGGCGAAATCTCACGCATCACGGATGTCATCAGTGACATCTCGGCACAGACGAACTTGCTTGCCTTGAACGCGTCGATTGAAGCGGCACGTGCCGGGGAGCATGGTCGTGGATTTGCCGTCGTAGCGGCGGAAGTGAAGAAGCTCGCGGAACAAACAGCGAACTCAACGCAAGAAATCACGGATCTCATCGTCGACGTGAAGCGTCTCGTTGGCGACACGTCATCGTCGATGGCGAACGTGAAAGCAGAAGTGGAGACAGGCGTCGGCTTGGTTGAAAAAGCAGGTGGTGCGTTCGCATCGATTCATAACTCGGCAAATGAAGTATATAGCCATGTGCATTCGGTCGATTCACTCCTCGATGAGTCACGCGGTCAGATCGATTCGGTCGTGACGAACTCTGCAGGAATTGTCGGCATGGTCGAAGAAGCATCGCGTTATGCGAATGAAGTGACGTCAGCGGCGAGCCAACAAGCAGCAAGCCTTGGTGAAGTGAACGGGGCGATGACAGAGCTCGTTCGTGTCGCGGAGAGTTTGCAGAATGAGACGGAACAAATGAAGGTGGAAGTGTAAGTTAAAATAGCTCACTCGAGTTGGTCATCAACAGCCGACGAGAGTGGGCTATTTTTATACAGTTTGAAGATTTCTATTCAAAACGCGTAACTTTTTTCGAAAAAGACTAAACACATATGGGATGACTCCGATATAGAGTATGGAAACGATAAAACGTTCCAAAAAATACAAGGTGAGGGGCCGGCCTAAACCTTGTATGCTCGGACAAATGGATTTGGAAGAGCGGAAAAACTCAAACCTATGGAGGGAAATTAAAATGATTATTAACCACAACCTTAACTCAATGAACGCACACCGCAACATGTCGTTCAACACAACGCAAACTGGTAAAGCAATGGAGAAATTGTCTTCAGGTCTTCGCATCAACCGTGCAGGTGACGATGCAGCTGGTCTTGCAATCTCTGAAAAAATGCGCGGACAGATTCGTGGTCTTGATCAAGCATCACGTAACTCACAAGACGGTATCTCATTGATTCAAACTGCTGAAGGTGCGTTGAATGAAACACACTCAATTCTTCAACGTATGCGTGAACTCGCTGTTCAATCTTCAAACGATACAAATACTGCAACAGACCGTAAAGAAATCCAAAAAGAAGTAAATCAATTGACTTCAGAAATCGATAGAATTGCAAATACAACTGAGTTTAACACTCAAAAATTGTTAGATGGATCAAAAGTGGGACTTAAAGATAAAGTGGATGGTTCGGTCACGGTTCAAAATAATAGTAGTATTGCATCTGTTACTGCAACTGCTGCAGCCACTGATGACTTGACTTCATCAGGTACTATTACGATCACACGTACGAACTCTTCTGCAACGGCTGTTGCTGGTGATTTCACAATTGGTGATCCTAGTAACAGTGGTGTTGCACTAACATCTTCAGGAGCTGGAGTAATTGATGGATTGGATGCTTCATTTGGCTCTGCAATAACTTTGACAGATTTAGCTTCAATGAAAGTTGGAGAAAGCGTTACAATCAGTATTGGAAAAATGGAAGCTGCATCAAATGATGTGACTAAAGCTATTTCGACTCAGATTGGAGCTAACTCAGGTCAAAATATTCTTATCGGTATTGATAGCATGAAATCTGATGACTTAGGATTAAGTACTGGTGGAGTTGCTGTTGATATTACTTCTGCAACTAAAGCAACGGCTGCTATTACAACTATTAACACAGCACTTGAGAAAGTTTCGGGAGAACGTTCAAAATTAGGTTCTATTCAAAACCGACTTGAGCATACAATCAATAACTTGAACGTTGGAGCTGAAAACCTTCAAGCTGCTGAATCACGTATCCGCGACGTAGACATGGCTAAAGAGATGATGAACTTCACGAAGAACAACATCCTTAACCAAGCGGCACAAGCTATGATGGCGCAATCGAATCAGCAACCGCAAGCGGTTCTTCAATTGCTTCGTTAATCGGCTCTATAGCATACTTTTTTACACCCGCGTCCTCGAAAGAGACACGGGTGTTTTTAACTTACATACACAACTTGCTCCTCTTTTAATCGATTCTTCTTAATATCTTGCCACTTGTATACGACAGACCAATAGCTACGTCCTAGTGTATCTGCAATTTCTTGATCTGAAATTCCTTTTAATTTTGAAGTCACAATCAGTTCGATTTCTTCCTGTGAATAATCGTTTTTAGGTTTTGATGTAATGACAATCATATTTGGATTCGCTTCTTTTTCCAACTGCAAGCGATGTTCCCAATCTAGCTTCCATGCCATAGAAGGAATCTCCTCACTATAAGAAGCAGTAAAGTCTAAGAATTTTAGAGCATCTTCCGTCTTTTGAATACGGAGAATGAAATTGTGACCATCATTTCTTCGGCTTAGCACAAAATGATGTCCAAATGTTTTTTTGATGAATTTACTTAAGTAATTTAGTTCAGAAGGATGAAATGCTTGCAAATAGAGTGCGATGTGAGGAGTTAAAATCATTTGTTGCTTTTTTGAACGTGCCGAGCGCGTGACACACAGACTACCGTCATCTAAATAGAGGGCTAGTAAAAAAACAGGATCTGTACATTCTTCAAGTAAATGAAGGGGGATGCTTTTTTTACCTCCGATATAAAGTTCTGCTCGAAGCCAGGTAAACAATTCGTCAAAACATGAGTTGAGAGAAGCGCTCGTTCCGTTGTTGTTTTTAATGATACTTGAAAAGATACGTGGAGCGCTGTTTAATTTCCATTCACGATATTCAAGTTGCTTGATTGAAAAATGTTCTCCGTATCTTAAGTTAGCGTTTGGATATTTCTTTTTAGAAATTCCGATGTGTCCATCTCCTAGTAAAGTACCCATTAATAAACTCTTCTCAAAAGTCGTCAATTCTGCCCATTTCATCGCTTTCATCCTCTCTTGTGGGAATATATGTTCTTATATTAAATACCCATTTAAATAATCAACTTTCAATTCAAAAGAAACTAATTATGAATAATCATTGAACAAGTTTCCATTGAACTTCTTTACTGACTTGCCGATATTAAGATAGAGAAGAACAAATAAGGAGTAGAAACGTATGAATCCGACCATTTCAGAAGTCCGGCTTCACCTACCTTCTTCCGTCTTGCCGTATGAACAAACGAAAAACGTGTTCGTCGAAGCGAATCAAGCGAAACTCGCCGACGAAGGCATCGTCATTCTTCCGACGCCTCAACACGTCACCAAGTTAGAGGCGGCCGTCGAGAAGGCGAATCAAGTACTCGAACAACAACGTACAGGCTTAAAATTTATGAAACATGAAAAATTGAACGACTATTATATTCAAATCGTGGATACGAACAACGAAGTCATCCGCGAAATCCCGAGCAAGAAATCACTCGATTTCTTTGCGGCGTTCATGGAGTTCAACCAACTCTTTGATGAACGGGTATAAAGGAGGATTCTCATGACGACACCGATCCGATTTGGCGGACTCGCCAGTGGAATCGATACAGATACGATTATCAAGCAATTGATGCAGGCCGAGCGTGCGCCGGTCGATAAACTTGAACAAAAGAAACAAACGACGGAATGGAAACGCGATGCGTATCGCGAAATCAACCGCTCGCTCATGACATTACGGAACAGTGCGGTCGACTTGATGTTCAGCCGAAACTTCTATGCGAAGACGTCGAGTTCATCGGATGAGTCAAAAATCAGTGTAACCGCCGCGCCATCTAGTGGAAATAGTGCGGTTCGGATTGACTCGGTGACACAGTTGGCCAGCTCGGCGACAACCATTTTAGATGCTGTCGATCGGAATGGACAGAAGTTGACGAGTACAACAAAATTATCAGACATGAATGGATTTGTTGCCGGTCAGAAGCGCGTCATTCAAGAGACGGCTGGAACCGAGTTGACGATTCCAAAAGATTTGGACTTTTCGACAGTCGTCCTAAAAGATGCGGCAGGAAACGTTTTAGATTCTACGGACTTTGCGTATGACGCAGCGACTGGAAAAGTCACTGCCACCAACACAACAAACTACCCTGGTGGAGTCATTCCAAAAGATGTTTCTGCTTCCTTCGCCTCTGGGACTGGTTTTGAAATTCAGTACAAATCTAATACAACCGGGACATATCAAAAGATTGAATTAGGTGCGGACGCAACAGTACAAGATTTGATGAGTCAGTTAAACAGTAAAGAGACAGGACTCTCTGCTTTCTTTGAATCGTCTACAGGAAAAATCTCTTTGTCGACGAAAGAGACCGGAGCAACGTCTACTATTCAATTTGATACCAATTTCAAATCTGCCTTTAGTGTGGGAACGGTTGTACCGACTGGACAAAATGCGAAGTTTAAAGTGAATGGGATTGAAGTCGAACGTGCTTCGAACACGACAACGATTGACAACATGACGTTGACATTAAAATCATCCTTCCTTGAAACGGAAGGACCGGTCACCCTTTCGGCTGCGACAGACACTCAAAAAATCTTTGACAACATCAAAGGGTTCGTCGATAAATACAATGAGACAATCGATCTCATGAACAAAAAGACACGTGAAGAACGTTTCCGTTCGTTCGCACCGCTCACACAAGCACAGCGTGATGAGTTGTCTGAAGACGAGATTAAGAAATGGGAAGAAAAAGCGATGAGCGGGATGCTCCGTGGGGATACAATCCTACGCGGAACGATGGACACGCTTCGTAGCAAATGGTCGGGCGCAACATCGAGCACGAATGACCTAGACATGTCTCGCTTGTTCCAAATCGGTCTCTCAACCGGTTCTGACTTCACGAACGGTGGAAAGATTGAGCTAAATGAAGAAAAGTTAAAAGCCGCCATCGAGAAAGACCCGGAACAAGTATACAAGCTCTTCACAGATGAAGAGACAGGACTCCTCCCACAAATCCGTGATACGGCGAAAGATTCGCGTGAGACGATCACTCGTATCGCCGGTGCGGACGGTGCTGGGGCTCCAACGTATTCAATGGGGCGCGAAATGACGCAAATGGATACACGAATCCAACGACTTAACGATTTATTGATCGATAAAGAAAACGCCTACTACCGTCGCTTCGCGGCGATGGAAACGGCGATGAACCAGGCGAACTCACAAGCCGCTTCACTTCAACAGTTTTTAGGCGGAGGCATGTAAGAGGAGGAATTTAAATGGTAGCCAATCCATACGCAGCTTATCAAAACAATGCGGTCACGACCGCGAACCCACAGGAACTGACGCTTATGCTTTATGATGGGGCGCTCAAGTTCATGCGCCTCGCCAAGCTTGCGATCGACCAGGGCAACCCTGATTTAAAAAACATCAACATCCAAAAGACGCAAGCGATCTTCCAAGAGCTTCGTCTCACACTGAATAAAGACATCGCCATCTCGGCGAATTTGGACTCGCTCTATGAGTACATGTGGCGCCGTCTCGTCGATGCGAACGTCAAGAACGATACGACGATCCTTGATGAGGTGCTCGATTTCACGACGGAACTCCGCGACACGTGGAAGGAAGCGATGAAACTCGCGAAGCAGTCATGATGCCGATGGATGAAATCATCTTAAAGACGCAACGTCTAAAAGAGTTGCTGGCGCAAGTTCCGGAAGAGCCGACGTACGACACGTGGATGGAACAAATCCATGAGCTCTTGGACGACCGCGAACAACTACTCGTAGCACACGGTCCTGACTTGGAGAAAGCCGATCAGACGGTTTTACGGCAGCTCGTCGACGACAGCCAAAAGATTGCACGGCTCATTGAGGCCGAACACCAGCGTCTCGGGATGACGCTCGGGACGGCCCGACTGGAACGGAAGACGGTCAAGTCGTACGTCGATCCGTATGAAGACGTCGATTCTAACTTTTCTGGTCTATTCGACCAACAGACGTAAAAAGCTCGAGGGCATGATGCCTTCGAGCTTTTGTGTGTTAAGAGGTCTTGACTTGGCGACGCATCCGAATGATGAAATAAGAGATGGTAAACAAGATGAGACCACTTACCGTAAAGTTTAAGTAGAGGCGTACGGCATCTTGAAGTGACGTGACCGGTGTAGACCCACCGAACCAAAGGAGTGGCAGGATCGTCACGTGCATGACGCACCAGTGAATGAAAATCTGCATTTTGAACGACCATTTCGGGACTTCGTAAATGACACTCGTGAATCCGAGAAAGAAAGCGACTCCGGCGTAGACGAACATTGCATGTACGCCGTCCTTATTTCCTGACCATCCTTGATAGAGCGCGAGGATCACGAACGGCAGCGACCATAAGAGGCTCCGCACGAACCCTTTCTTCACTAATTGCATATGTACCATCCCTTCATTGAATCGTTATGCATATATACGGACATCACGTAGAAAGGTTTCAGAGAAAAAGCGAGGATGAAATGACGTCTGTTTTCCGCTATAATCGGGTAAACATCATTGTAGCCGTTGCTTCTTTTCTGGAAAGAGGAGGGAAACGAGATGCGTGAGAAAGAGTCCAAACCGGTATCGTCACGGAAGCGCCGTTATTTCGTCTATGGTCCAGAGGGAGCGTACGATGAGTATGTGGAACGGGATCCAAAACTTGAGGCGTACGTCGAGGACGATACGCCGTTTGAGGATCGTCCCGATCCGTATGAGGAAGAAGAGCTGAAATCAAGAGGATAAGTGTATGTGTCAAGGTCCAATTCTGAACCTTGACTTTTATTTTACCAAGAACTTTTTCTTACCACGGTACGAATTGCCAATTCGTTATATTCGTCTTAACCACATCACTTGGATTATGAAAAGGGAGAGATGAAGATGAACATGAAACGATTTGGCTTACTGGTGGCGGTGCCGCTCGTACTACTCGTCGGATGCGGGGAAGCAGATGAACTGAAGACGACGGCGACGGACACGGAAGAAGTGGCAGAGGCGGAAGCGAGTGCGCCGGATGAGACGACTGCTGAAGAGACGGATGTCCAAGAAAGCGAACTCGGAACCAACAAAATCTATATGAAGAACAAGGCACTCACGATCACGGAGACGATGGGACCGATTCAGTTCGCGATCGACAAAGTACAGACGTCACGCCTCACGGTCGCAGAAACATACAGTGATTCGTTCGACGGACAAGAAGAGGTGACGGTCGTCGCGATGAATATGTTGGTTGAAAATACAGTTGATGAGACGATGAGTTTTCATCCGAACCAGGCGACGCTCGTGACGAACACGGGGGAGCAGGTGTCTTCGGACTTATGGTTCTCAGATGACGTCGGTGGCGAATTCATGGGGAAAGTGAAAAAAGAGGGGAACGTTCTCTTCTTCGTGAAGGCGAAGCCAGAAGAACTAACGGACTTGAAAGTCGTCATCGACGGACCCTTTAACGAGAATTTTGACAAAGTGGCAGAAGATCGCTACGAGTATACGATCAACGTGACAAAATAAGATGAGGCGTGCCGAACGAGTGTCGGTGCGCTTTTTGTATGGTCATTGGAAAATAAGTAGGTGAATGATCATAAAATATATGATTTTTTCTAATTAGATGGGTACATATTCAATATAAGTCATTGTCCGACGAAATTTCGAATAGGAGGGAGCGTGTCATGAAGATTCGACATGGGTTATTCGTTTTGCCGCTCGTTTTTCTGATTGGATGCGGGGAGACGGAGGAGGCGACGAGTTCTGAAAGTACCGAGCAGACCCAACAGACATCGGATGAACAAACCACTTCTTCATCCGAAGGAAGTGAATCGAGTAAGGGTGAAGATACGTCAGAAGGGATTGGTGGATCCGAAGAGTTTGAAGTAGAGGAGGACGAGATTGGAGTTAGACAAATCTACATGAGAAATAGCGATTTAGGCATCGAAGAAAAAATCGGTCCCATCATTTTTCAAATCAATAAAGTGCAGACGATGCGGCTTCAAGTAGCTTCTGATTTCCGCTCCGTGTTCGACGATAAAAAGGAAGTGACTCTCGTTTCTTTTAGCGTGGTTGCAGAAAACACGAGTGATGAGACTGTCACCTTTTATCCGGATCAAGCACGTCTTGTCACGAACACAGGAGAACAGGTTGATGCTGCTTTCTTACTTTCCGATGACGTCGGTGGTGAATTTTTAGGAAAAGTGAGGAAAGAAGGTGGCGTACATTTTCAGGTTGAATCGATGCCAGCAGAGTTGACCGAGGTACGTTTTGTCGTGGAAGGTCCCTATAACGACCAATTCAATACAATCGCGGAAGATCGGTATGAATACACGATTGACGTTACGAAATGAAAATAGGCGTGCCGAATCCGAACGGCACGCCCTATTTGTCTAGTCTAAACCCGAACGAAAGTGGATAATGAAGATATCCCATCATTTAGGAGGTTTATGATGAAGCTTGTCTCTCTACTCAAATATGACCAACAGCTCCATTATGAATGGTCGAGTCGCATCATCGAAGAAACGGACGATTACGTGTTGTTGTATGCGGGGCCGGGACGAACGCTCCGGCATCATACGCGAGGCGCCTGTTATACATACGATTCCCATTCGCTGGAGTGCTTCATGCGGCATGAAGGCTTCACGTTACAACTTGATTTAGAACAAGACGGCACGATGCGCGGATATTCCAATATCGGCCTTCCGCCGACAATCACGGACGAGACGATTCACTTCGTCGATTTGGATGTAGACCTTGTCTCGAGACAGCCCGGTGAATGGCAACTCGTCGATGAAGAGGAGTTCGACATCAACCGGGTACGATACGGTTATCCAGCTTCACTCATTGAACAGGTATGGAAAACCGTCGATGACGTAAAGAGCCGAATCCGACAACAGCAATTTCCGTTTGACGGTTCGTTAGAGCGACGTCTCATCGAGCTCGCTCAGACGTCGTCTCACTTCCGCTGATGCGGCAATGGGATCGACAACACATCCCAGTCGCTACCGGCAAACAGCTTCGATAGGTAAACAATCTGACCGACGTGATAGCCGTAATGCGACACTTGTCGCTCAATCGCATCGATCACAGAGTGGGCTTCTCCGCGAATCATGACATTTTTCCCTAAGTCCTCTGGTTTCAGGTCTGCCAAGACGTCGTCCAAAAGCTGCCAGCAATCGTCCCACACTTGCATGAGTTCGTCCCGGGACAGTTGTTGGTCCTCGAACTCGGCGTCGCGATTACGGTCCGGCTTCTCACCGTCCGTCGTCAGGAAGTCGGTCCAGCGCGACTTCATGTTGTTCGCCATGTGCTGGATGATGAGGGCGAGGGAGAGCGTATCGGGCGCAAGCGTCTTGTGCAGGTCCTCGTCACTCACTTGGACGAGTGCGCGCTCGGCGAGTTGTTTTTGGCTTTTGAACGTGGCACGTACGGTATCGAGATATTGCGTTTCAAACATGAGAAATCCTCCTTTAGTATGTAAGCTATTTGTTTATACCCCATCATCGATCTTCTCAATGATAACTACGAAAAAAGCGTAGGATCCAATATCCCACGCTTTCGTTTACGCATGTTCCAACCGAAAATCTTCCCAATGCGTCCGGGCCTGATTCCGGATCCGCTCCGATACTTCCTTACTGCTGAGGAGAATCCCGTACCAGCGACGCGCGTCCTCATAATAGTCGAGCGCAGCGGAGAGGTCGGCGATTCGCAGCATGAGCTGGTCGTAAGGCAGTCCGGTCCGAATCGGGTCCGTGTACGCTTCTTGCACCTCATTGTATTTATCGAGCGTCCGCTGCATCCATTCCTTCTCAGACGCCGTATCCCCAATCAATCGATACATCCAGACAATCCGCATCCCGAGCATGGCGACGACGGACGGTTTTTGTCCGCTCAACTGGGCCGTCATGACGGCGAACTTATATAAGAGGATGACATGCTCGTTCGTGCGGTCGCCTTTTAAGACGTCCGGGTTCACTTGTTTGAAGTAGTGCGTCTCCAGTGCCTCCCGATTATGCTTTCGCACCTTGTCGAACGAGTCGTGGAAGACGAGGTGACAGTGACCACAGACGGTCGGCTCATACAAATACGGGTTCGGTCCGTCATACGTCGTATAGCCGTCCTTTTCGACCTCGAGCGGACGGATGTGACGCGATAAGACGCGCTGGGCCTTGCTCTCTTGTAAACAATACGGACATTTGACTTTCTTTAAAAACAAATGCTCTGCCATCTCGACACCTCACACATAGACGTTGACGAGCAATCCGCGAATCTCACCGACCTGGTCGAGGAGGGAGAGGCGTGAGGCTTCCCCTGAGATGACCTGGTCCGTCAGCGCGAGGAGCTTTTGGTCGACTTGTTCAACGACCTTGTAGATCTTCGCACGTCCCCGGCGGTTGAAACCGCGCTTGTCCTCGAGGCGGAGTGCCGCGTCAACGGCCTCTTTCATAAAGTCTTTGATCATTTTCTTATAATCGGCGAGCGCCTCGACCGTCTGGCTCTCGGCAAGAAGCTCTCCTTGTTCCTGGATTGCGGCGATTTGGCGATAGAACCGCTCATGTTCGCGGTCTTCACGCTTTTGACCGATGACGTTTTGGAAGGAGACGCCGGGTTCGACCTCGGGGCGTTTCGCCTTACTTGAGCCGAGGAGCGATTGCGTCTCCATGATGCGACGAATGTCCATATGGGCAACCGTCCTTTCTTTAGGTTAGTTCAATAATTGTAACACGCCTTGCGGCAACGCGTTCGACTGCGCAATCATCGCCATGCCGGACTGATTCAGGATGTTTAGGCGGGCGAAGTCCATCATTTCACGCGCCATGTCGGCATCACGGATCCGTGACTCGGACGCCGTCAAGTTCTCAGAACCGATGGCGACGACGCTGACGTTCGCCTCAAGCCGGTTTTGGATTGCCCCGAGCTTCGAACGCTCGAGTGAAACGCGGTTGATTGCCGCATCGAACTTCGCGATCGCTTCTCCCGCTTTATCCGGTGTCAATACGCTGAGGGAGTAATATGTTTCAGATGCTGTCGCCTGGTCATTGTCATGGTCGACGGGAGATAACGCTCCGCCTCCCGCTGTCGTCTTCGTAATGCCGAGCGCGTGCGCCCGCATGTCTTCGACGTTCAAGACGACGGCCTCGTTATTGCCGGCCCCGATTTGGAAGAAGAGGGTGTTCGCGCCCTGCATGTATTCGCCGTTCATGATTTTCTTCGAGTTGAACTCGGTCGTCTCGGCGATTCGTGTCACTTCTTCCGTCAACGCGTTAATCTCTTCCTGTACGGCTTTCGCATCATCCTCGCTGAGCGTTCCGTTCGCCGCTTGTACCGACAGTTCACGCATGCGTTGGAGTAGGGAATGCGTCTCGTTCATCCCACCTTCGAGCGTCTGGGTGAGCGAGATGCCGTCGAGCGTGTTGCGCTCGGCCATCGACAGCGAGTCGAGTCGCATCCGCATCTTCTCGGAAATGGCGAGCCCTGCCGCGTCATCCGACGCCTTGTTGATCCGGACCCCACTCGAGAGACGGTCCATCGTCTTTTTCATCGACGCCTGGTTCAACGAGAGTGACGTATAGGCTTTTAACGCTTGGACGTTATTGGTAATTTTCATAGCGGTTTCCTCCAGTCGGGACAGGTTGGGTCTTGGCACGTTCCATCGCTTCGCTCCACGTCTTATCGAGGTCGCTTGCAAGCGTATGTAGTTCCGCAATCTTTTGTTGATCCTGGTCGATGATTGCCTCGACGCTGGCGTTCGCCATATAGAGATAGATTTCATCGAGTTGCGCCGCGATGATGCCGCCGCCGTCATGAAGTCCTTGATGGAGCTTGACCAACAGCTCGCGAGCTTGGCGCAGGTGACGATTCCGTTCGGCGATCGTCGAGCCTTGGGCGCGTTCATAGTGATACGTGAGCGCATGTAACATCGCCTGTGTCAGTTCTTCAGGCCTCATTTCATATAACTGGGTTGGGTTCATCTTGGTTCTCCTTTAATGGAATCGAGTTCTTCTATTAACAACAACACTTCTGCCATCACGTCATAGAGCTGCGGGGGGATGGCGTCCCCTAAGTCGAGGTCGAGCAGGTGTCCGAGCAAGGAATGGTCGTTCTCGACCGCAACTCCTCGGGCTCGTGCCTCTTGTAGAATCTTTTCAGCGACGGCTCCCGTCCCGCGGGCGACGACAACGGGCGCTTTGTCCGTCGATTCATCATAGCGAACGACCGCGGCCGTCTTTCGTTTCGTCAAATCCATGCGTTGGTACATCGTGGCCTCCTAAATTCTGAAGTCATAGCCGGTCGTCGGTGCGATCTTAGGCTCATCGACGACACGTTCAGCTTTCGTGAGTGGTTTGAACTGGGTCGTCACACTCTTATAACCGATCGTCTCGAGCGTCTGTTCGATCTTGCCGAGGAGCGGGCGTGCGAGTCGTTCGACCGTCGCATCGTCATGTTCGAGCGTGAGGCGGAGGTTCCGGTCTTTCGCCTCGAGTTTGACGCCGATCTCGCCGAGGCGAGGCGTCTCCAAGCGGATATAGAGGACGCTGTTCTCCCAGTCGACGACGTCACCGGCCTCCCGGTTTTGGATATGGACGTGGATCCCGGTGTCGATCTCCTGCACTTTCGCCGGAAGGGCGAACAGGAGCTGGTGGAGCTGCCCGCCATCGAGGCGGTTGAGCGTCTGTTGGACCTGAAGGAACGAGGCGAGTCGCTGCGCCTCGGGGTTCGTCGTGTCACTTCGTACCGACAGCGCAGACGTCGGCGTGTTGTTCGCCTGTGCGAGTTGGGCCTGTGCTTGGACGCGTTGCGTCACTTCCTGGACGTGTCGGCCGGACAGTGTCGCGTCAAGTTTCAGTGGCGTGACGCTAGGCATCTCTCCGGCGCGTGTCGCACCGTGAGGGATATACTCGATCCGTGCCTGGTTCGGTGCGTAACGGAAGTCGTTTAACGTCGCTCGCACGTCTTTGACGAGCGCCGCGCTCTCTTGTGGTTTCGTCGAGAGTAACGACAAGGCGAGGTCGAGCTTCGCGGTCATGGCGACGAGTTGTTTCTCTTGCGTCACATCCGTATGCAGGAGCGCATCCGTCTTTTGGACGAGTTGCGTCAAGCGGGTCGAGACGGTCTCGAGCGCGGGGCGGGCCGCATGTGGGTTCGTCTCGATAAGTGCGGCGACTTGTCCGAGTTGTTTCGTCACCGTCGCCTGTTCATTCCGGAACGTGTTCGTCACGTTCGCGAGATGGCTCGTCACTTCCTTGACCATGACTTGGCGTCCGTTGACCGGTGGGAGCGGCAACGGTTCGGTGCGCTCCATCTTCGGTGGGGTAGGCAAGTCGCGAATCACTCGATCGATCGTCTCCGGTGTCGGCGTCACCCGTTCGCTCACGGGACGTGACAAGTTGACGAGTTCGACGTATCGCTCTTTTTGTGGATACGGGGCGTGTGACGCCGGCGGTGTGAGGAGTTGTCTCGCTTCATTTAAGGAGAGGACGGCGATCTCTCGTGCGACCTCTCGGGGAACGGTCGGCGTGTCGAGCGTCTTTAGATGAAGGATGACGTCGCGCATGTCTCCTTTAAAGGCTGTCTCGAGCAAGCGCACCGTGTCCTCGTTCATCGGCAAGCGCCCGGACTGGAGCAGTCGGCTGACCGCGCTTCGCACTTCGGGTGGAAGGGCGGCGAGGAGCGTCTGGATCTTCGCGTCGAGCTTTGACGATGCAGGTGGTGCGGGTTCAAGCGTCTCTTCCTTTTGTGGGACGACGGTCGCGAGCAAGAGGCCGTCCTGTTCGGCAAGCGTCACCTGGAACGGGTTCGTCTTCGGGAGTCCGTCTTTGAATGTGACCTCGACTTCTTCGCCGTTGATTTTGACGATTGCGGAGTCGGGCCCTGTCTGTTTGACGAGTTCGGCCTTATAGGTCCGATTCGTCTGGATGCCTGGTAAGACCGAACTGACGGCGGTCGCTTGGGCTTGAATTTGCATGTTTGTCACCTCGACCATAATATCGACCTCTTTTTCAAAAAATGAAGCGAAACAAACGAAAAAAACCTCCCGTCTTTTCGACGGAAGGCGTGTCATGATTCAAGCGCGGGGCTCGCGTTCAATTGTTGGAACCGGGCGACGAGTTCACCTGTCGCTTTCAGTTGGTTCCGAAGGACGTACGGTGTCGCGTTCGTCTGGATTTGGTGTCCATCTTTTGTGAGGACGAGGCCGTTTGGCTCCTCCTCGATGTTCAGTATGTCTCGAATATGGGACCAGGCATACCATTCACAATCGTCTCGCTTCGGAGACTTCGTCGGGAAGAAGACGAGTCCGGTTGTCGGTTCAATCACGACAGGGACTTTCCCTTTTACGCCGGCGACGCGTTTGGCGATGAAGATTCGTTCCTCGATCGAGCTGTTGTACTGGCGGCAAGAAAGTTGCAACAACTGGTACGGCCGGAGCGGGGTTGAAATCTCGGTGCCATCCTCGAGAATGATCCGTGATTGCTTCATGATATCAAAGCAAGGGAGAATCGCCACGGTTCGCTTTGTGATGCGATATTTTTCCTCAGAATAGTAGGAGCGCATACGCTGCACCATCCTCCTCGTATAAGATTTTCAGGATCGGCTAAATGACAAAACGGCACAAACCTAAATCATCCCTTCAATGATATATCACAAAAAATGTAAATTCAACAAGACAATATGAAAAGTAGGGAAATAGAATTCCAATGAAAGCCAAATGACGAAACGTTTACAAATATTTGAGAAAGTGTTTGTCACGCTTACAAGAAGGTGGTAAGATTAGCCGTAGAGGACAACCCTCTGTATTCTCCAATGGTGAAAGGAATGGATTTACACATGGTAGGTAAAGTAAAATGGTTTAACTCAGAAAAAGGTTTTGGATTCATCGAAGTAGAAGGCGGCAAAGACGTGTTCGTACACTTCTCAGCAATCCAATCTGAAGGCTACAAATCACTTGACGAAGGTCAAGACGTAGAGTTTGAAATCGTTGATGGCGAGCGTGGCCCACAAGCGGCTAACGTTGTAAAATTATAATTTCAAACCGTGAAGCCGGCTCCCTCGGGAGTCGGCTTTTTATTTTGCCTACATAATAAAAAAACGCGTTTAAAAATGGGTGGAATGGGTATTTTCTTTCTATACCTTTCGCTCGTTCTAGGGAGCGTTGAATTCGGAACAAAATTGTCATTATTTTCTGATGATAACGTTTTCAAACATAGCGATTTCGGGGTATAATATTAGTGAGCCACCTGGTTCCACTTTCTTTTTAGAAATGAAGCAGGAGATTCCGTCTCGTTCGACGAATCATTGGTTCAAGCGGTTATTTTAAGGAGGAGTTCAGATGATTTATAACATTCGCGGCGAAAACATTGAGGTCACACCAGCAATCAAAGACTATGTCGAGAAAAAGCTGGAGAAGTTGACTCGGTATTTCACAACTCCTACGGATGCACAGACGGCTTACGTCAACTTAAAAGTGTATAACGAGAAACAAAAAGTGGAAGTGACGATCCCGATGCCGAACTTGTTGCTCCGTGCCGAGGACATCAACCTCGACATGTACGCGGCAATCGACCTCGTCGTCGATAAATTGGAACGTCAAATCCGTAAACACAAAACGAAGCTCAACCGTAAAGGACGCGGGAAAGAAGGTGGCGTCGGCGAGTACTTCAAGTCCCTCGAAGGACCTGATGATGCACCGGCCGTCTACGATGAGGACGAGGCAGAACTCGAACTCGTACGGACGAAACGCTTCACATTGAAACCGATGGACACGGAAGAGGCGATTCTTCAAATGGACATGCTCGGTCACAGCTTCTTCGTCTTCTCTGACGCGGAAACGGGCAACACGAACGTCGTCTACCGTCGTAAAGATGGGAAGTATGGCTTGATCGAACCAGAATAATATACTTGACCTTACACGACCCTCCGGCTTCGGAGGGTCGTTTCGTTTTGCCTTTCCTTGAAAGGTGGCACCACTTCGGTTAAACTGTACATTAGGGAAAAAACATGCATTTTTTAGTGAGTGCAGAGGAGATATGAGTATGGCGAACTTTTTGAAAGAGTTATTTGCTCCACAGAAACGAGTATTGAAAAAAGCAGAGAAAGCGGCCGACTTGATCGAGTCGTTCGCCGAACCAATCAAAGCATTGTCAGACGAACAGCTTCAAGCGAAGACAGAAGAGTTTCGTGCACGCTTAGACAAAGGTGAGACGCTCGACGACATCTTGCCAGAAGCGTTCGCGGTCTGTCGCGAGGCATCTGAGCGTGTGCTCGGCATGCGTCACTATCGTGTCCAGCTCATCGGGGGCTACGTGCTCCATAACGGTGACATCGCCGAAATGAAAACCGGTGAAGGGAAAACGCTCGTCGCGACACTTCCGGTCTACTTGAACGCGCTCACGGGCCGTGGCGTACACGTCGTAACGGTCAACGAATACTTGGCGAAGCGAGATAAAGAACTCATGGAGCCGCTCTATTTCGCACTCGGTCTCTCGGTCGGCCTCAACGTGTCGAACATGGACCGTGTCGAGAAGCAGGCGGCCTACAACTGTGATATCACGTACTCGACGAACAATGAGCTCGGTTTCGACTACCTCCGTGACAACATGGTCCTTTATAAGGAAGACCGTGTTCAGCGTGAGCTCTACTATACGATCGTCGATGAAGTCGACTCGATTCTCGTCGATGAGGCGCGTACCCCGCTCATCATCTCGGGATCGGCTCAAAAATCGACTGAGCTCTACACACGTGCGGATGCATTCGTCCGTACGTTGAAAGAGGAAGACGATTACACGGTCGACATCAAGACGAAATCGGTCCTCTTGACGGACCAAGGGGTCGACCTCGCCGAGAAGTTCTTCGGCATCGACAACTTGTTCGCCATCGAGCACGTCGCGGTCAACCACCACGTCGGGCTCGCCCTTCGTGCGAACGCGGTCATGCACCATGACATCGACTATATGGTACGTGACGGACAAGTCATGATCATCGACCAGTTCACCGGTCGTGTCATGGACGGACGTCGCTACTCGGAGGGTCTTCACCAGGCGATCGAGGCGAAAGAAGGCGTCGAGATTCAACGCGAATCGATGACGCTCGCGACGATCACGTATCAGAACTACTTCCGTATGTACGAGAAGCTTGCCGGAATGACTGGTACGGCGAAGACGGAGGAAGAAGAGTTCCGTAACATCTACAACATGCAAGTCGTGACGATTCCGACGAACAAACCGATCCTTCGTGAGGACCGTTCGGATCTCATCTTCAAGTCGATGGAAGGGAAGTTCAAAGCCGTCGTCGAGGAGATCGCATCCGTCCACGCGACAGGTCAACCGATCCTCGTCGGTACAGTCGCAGTCGAAACGTCTGAATACTTGAGCAAGCTCTTGACGAAGAAGAAGATTCGTCACGACGTCTTGAACGCGAAGAACCACGCACGTGAGGCTGAAATCATCGAGAACGCCGGTCAAAAAGGTTCGGTCACGATCGCGACGAACATGGCCGGTCGTGGTACCGACATCAAGCTCGGCGAAGGTGTCGTCGACCTCGGTGGTCTCTATATCATCGGGACGGAGCGTCACGAGTCACGCCGGATCGATAACCAGCTCCGTGGTCGTTCAGGTCGTCAAGGGGACCCTGGTAAATCCCAGTTCTACTTGTCACTCGAAGATGAGCTCATGCGTCGTTTTGGAACGGAAAGCCTCCAGAATATGATGGAGCGTCTCGGGATGGACGACACGCAACCGATCGAGAGCCGTATGGTCTCGAAAGCGGTCGAATCGGCTCAAAAACGCGTCGAAGGAAACAACTACGATGCGCGTAAACAGCTTCTCGGTTACGATAACGTCATGGCCGACCAACGGAAGGTCATGTATAAAGACCGCTCGAGCATCCTCGAGAACGAGTCGGTCACAGACATCGTCCGTTCGATGATGGCACAGACGGTCGAACTCGGTGTCGGTCAATACACGCCGATCGAACTCGTGCCGGAAGAGTGGAATATCGACGAGCTCGCGCACTGGGCGAACCAGACGCTCGCGCTTGAGCGTACAGTCGAAGGCAAAGACTTCTTCGGCAAAGAACGCGAAGAGATCATCGAACTCCTCATGGAGCGCGTGAACGAGCAGTACGAGGCGAAACGTCAACTCGCACCGCCAGAGCGCTTCAACGAGTTCGAGAAGATCATCGTGCTCCGTGCCGTCGACTCGCACTGGATGTCTCACATCGACCACATGGATCAGTTGCGTCAAGGGATTCATCTCCGTGCATACGGACAGAATGACCCGCTCCGCGAGTATCAGGCGGAAGGGATCAACATGTTCGATGCGATGAACGCAGCCATCTCAGAAGAAGTGACAGGCTTCGTGCTCCGTGCCGAAGTCGGGGACAACCTCCGACGCGAGAAAGTCGTCGAAGAAGAAGTCGCCGTCTCAGGCAAGGAAGACGCACCGGTCAAGAAAAAACCGGTCCGTCGTTCGAAAGAAGACAGCATCGGCCGGAACGATCCGTGCTGGTGTGGCTCTGGTAAGAAGTTCAAGAACTGTCACGGTAGACAACAGGCTTAATTATTGAAGAGGCGGGTCCGCTCGCCTCTTTCCTACGGAAAGGTGAATCAACACTATGGAAATTTCAGATATTCGGAACGAACTTGAGGCAATGGCGAAGCGCCTCGAGAATTACAGAGCTTCGCTCAACTTAACGGAGAAAGAAGCACGCATCGCCGAACTCGAGAACGAGATGACATATCCTGACTTTTGGGACAACCAAGAGAAGGCACAGAAAGTCATCGATGAGTCGAACGGACTCAAAGCGATGGTCGACAAGTACCAAGACCTCGCGACACAGCATGAGGACGGCGAAGTGACGCTTGAACTCATCAAGGAAGAGCCGGATGCAGAGATGCAAGAAGAGCTCGCGGAGACGATTCAATCGCTCAAGAAAGAGTTCGACGACTTCGAGCTTGAGATCCTCTTGAACGGACCGTACGATGCGAATAACGCGATCTTGGAATTACACCCGGGTGCGGGCGGTACCGAGTCACAAGACTGGGCATCGATGCTCCTTCGGATGTATCAGCGTTTCGCAGACAAACAAGGCTGGAAAGTCGAGACGGTCGATTACCTTCCTGGTGAAGAAGCGGGCGTCAAATCGGTCACGCTCCGCATCGTCGGTCATAACGCATACGGCTACTTGAAGGCGGAGAAAGGGATTCACCGTTTGGTCCGCATCTCGCCGTTCGACTCGTCAGGCCGTCGTCACACGTCGTTCGTGTCATGTGACGTCATGCCAGAATTCGATGACGACATCGAAATCGAAGTGCGCACAGAAGACCTCCGCATCGACACGTACCGCGCGTCAGGTGCCGGCGGACAGCACATCAACACGACGGACTCTGCCGTTCGGATCACGCACGTGCCGACAGGCGTCGTCGTCTCATGTCAGACGGAACGTTCACAGATCAAGAACCGTGAGTCTGCGATGAAGATGTTGAAAGCGAAATTGTACCAACGCGAACTCGACGAGCAGCAACGTAAGCTCGACGAGATCCGTGGAGAGAAGACGGACATCGGTTGGGGTAGCCAAATCCGTTCATACGTCTTCCACCCGTATTCGATGGTCAAAGACCACCGTACAAACCATGAGGTCGGAAACACAAGTGGTGTCATGGATGGCGATGTCATGCCGTTCATCGATGCGTATCTTCGTAAAACAAATATGTGATGCATGTGGCTCAAAGACTCCCGTCTTTGGGCCACGTTGTCTGTAAAGGAGAATTTCTTTAATGAAGCAAATCGTCAAAGACTATCTGTATTTGTTGTCCGGCTCGGTGTTCGTCGCCTCGGCCTTCAGCTTATTCCTGTTGCCGAACAATCTCGCGTCGGGCGGGGTGAGCGGGATCTCGGTCATCACGTATGAACTGTTCGGCATCTCGCCAGGTGCGTTCCAGCTCGTGGCGAACGTGTTGCTGCTCATCATCGGGTGGGCCATCCTCGGTCTCGGCTTCGGGGTGAAGTCACTCGTCGGCTCGATCTTTTTACCAGGCGTCATCCTATTTTATGAGGCGATCGATGCGGGAGCTGCCGTGAACGACACGTTACTCGCCGCCATCTTTGGTGGAGTCGGAGTCGGCGTCGGGCTCGGACTCATCTTCCGGGGACGTGCCTCGACAGGAGGGATGGACTTGATCGCGCAGATCTTACATAAGTTCACGCACATCCCGCTCTATCTTTGTATCGCCATCCTTGACGGCATGGTCGTCTTGACGGCCGCCATCACGTTCTCGTTCTCGACCGGGCTCTATGCACTTATCGCGTTATTCATCACGGTCAAGATGATCGACTTCGTCCAGCTCGGGTTCACGCAGGACAAGATGGCATATATCATCTCGGAGAAACGGGACTTTATCGTCCGTGCCGTGTTTGAAGAGCTCGACCGTGGCGCGACGGAGATTCAGGCGATCGGGGCGTATTCTCGTCTCGACCGTCCGATGCTCATGATTGTCGTCCGTCAGAGCGAGGTGAGCCGACTGAAAGAGATCATTCGTCGAATCGACCCCGAGGCGTTCCTCGTCTTCAGCGAGGCGCACGAGGTGCTCGGACAAGGGTTTACGTCGGACAAACGTTATATCAACGTGCCATAAGTTGTGGAATCTTTGTGTACTTTTCGTGAGATTAGGTTAGAAAGCATACGTTAACGGCTATAATGGTAAATGTAGGTCATTTCTACAACTTAGGAGGGGAACGTGGTTATGAAAAAATGGATGATGGCCATCGGCCTCGGCGCCATGCTGACACTCGGCGCATGTGGCGGCGGTGAAGAAGAAGACACATCGAGCAACGGGGATTCGGGCTCGAACACGGCATCGGTTGACGCGGAAGCGGTATACGCACAAAACTGTGCGGCATGTCACGGTGCGAACCTTGAAGGAATGAGTGGTCCGTCACTCGAGCAAGTCGGTGCTCGTTTGTCGGCAGAAGACATTGAAAACGTCATCCGTAACGGTCAAGGCGCGATGCCTGCGAACGTCATCGAAGACGATGAAGAGATCACGGCAGTCGCCGCTTGGCTCGCTGAGAAAAAATAAGATAGGGAAGCACGGAGTGAACATTCACCTCGTGCTTTTTTGTTTGGGGTGTTATTCCTTGGGGAATTATTGTTAGGGTAATGGTAGATGTTATGGAAATGGAGTGATGACAATTGAAGACGAAGTTGATTGACTGGCCGACTTTTATCGGCTCGTTTGTACTACTGTTAGGGGTGACGTTACCGCTCATCTTCTTCCCGGAGACGGGAAAGGCATGGGTTGGAGCGGCGAACGAATACATGACCTCTAACTTTGGAGTATTGTACTTAGCCATGGGGTTAGGCGCGTTCGGATTTTTGATCTTTATTGCCTTTAGTAAGAATGGTCACATCAAGTTAGGTCGTGAAGATGAAGAACCCGAATTTAGTACGTTCTCGTGGGCGGCGATGTTGTTTGCTGCCGGAATCGGGTCTAGTATCCTTTATTGGTCGGTCATTGAATGGGTCTACTATTATGAAGGACCGCCGTTCGGGTTGACACCCGAGTCACCTGAAGCCATCCAGTGGTCGACGGCTTACGGCATGTTCCACTGGGGACCGATTGCCTGGGCAATCTATACGTTACCGGCATTGCCGATCGCCTATTTCTTTTATGTCCGTAAGAAATCAGTATTGAAAGTAAGTGAAGCGGTACGTCCGGTGATCGGGAAATGGGCGGACGGCCCAATCGGTAAATTGATTGATATCTTATTTATTTTTGGATTATTAGGTGGTGCCGGGACGACGCTCGCTCTCGGGACACCGATGATTGCCGAAGGGGTCAACGAACTGACAGGTATTCCGGTCACGCTTGGTATGCAGGCCGTCATCATGTTGATTTGTACCGTCATCTTCGCCGTCAGCTCATATATCGGGCTGAAAGGCGGGATCAAAGTGCTCAGTGACTTGAATATTTGGCTCGCGCTTGGGATTTTGACGTTCGTCTTCATCTTTGGACCGACGCGTTTCATTTTGGAGACAACATTCAACGGAGTCGGGATCGTCATGGACAACTTCTTCCGCATGGCGACATGGATGGAGCCGTTCGGTGACTTCGGTGGTTTCACGACGACCGGATTCCCTGAATCATGGACCGTCTTTTACTGGGCTTGGTGGCTCGTATATGCACCGTTCGTCGGATTGTTCGTCGCCCGTATCTCTCGCGGCCGGACGATTCGGAATATGATCTTTGGGACGATGGTGTACGGGACGCTCGGTTGTATCCTGTTCTTCGGGATACTCGGGAACTATGGTCTCTACCTCCACTTGAGCGGCACGTTCGATGTCGTCGGTTACATGGCGGCGAACGGTCCGGCTCCGACGATTATTGCCATCATCAGTCAATTGCCGTTCGGGAAGGTCGTTGTCGGCGTATTCACACTTCTCGCCATCATCTTCTTGGCGACGACGTTCGACTCATCGTCTTACATCTTGGCGTCAGTCACACAGAAGCATGTCGAGGACGAGCCAATCGTTTGGAACCGTCTCTTCTGGGCATTCGCACTCGCCATCATGCCGCTTACGCTCATGTTCCTCGGTGGACTTGATACGTTACAGACGGCAAGTATCGTCGGTGGGTTCCCGTTAATCTTTATCATGTTCCTCCTGGCGTGGTCGTTCGTCCGGGTGTCGAGTCGGGACATTCGTGCCTCCGATGATTATGAGTCTTCGACGATTCATATCAAATATCGGAAGCGGAAAAAATCTCCGTTTGATGCATTGAAAGAAAAACCACATGACTAACATTTGACGATATCGTGAAGGGTGTTCCTACGGGAGCACCCTTTTTGAAGTTCAGTTTCAACTTTTTCTTACATATAGAGAAGGCAAGGTTCTTGGCGACATTTTCCCACCGAACTCAATCGAACTGAAATACTCCTGTAATGGTCTTTTAAAAGTTGGATTGATATAATTGTAGTCGCTTCAACTATGCCCTAGATGATTTTTTGACCAGGCGAACATGAAAAACGATACCTTGACAGAGGGAGTTGTTTCCTGTAAAAAAGACTCTAGGCGAAATATACAGTAACTAAAACAATTGATTCAACTTCGTCATAGATGCATACAAATATTAAAAAAGGGTAGGGAATACGTTATGATTTCGATGCAAAAAGTCAGTAAAGTATATCCAAACGGCGTCGTTGCCATGGATGACCTCGATCTAGAGATTCGCGACGGCGAGTTCCTTTATGTGGTCGGACCTTCCGGAGCCGGAAAGTCGACATTCATGAAGATGATTTATCGTGAGGAGAAACCGACAGCTGGTCAATTATTGATTGATGGGCTCGATGTCGGAAAATTAAAAGACCGGCATGTGCCGAAGTTACGTCGCCAACTCGGCGTCATCTTCCAAGACTTCAAATTGTTGCCGACACTCACTGTCTATGAGAACGTCGCGTTCGCGTTAGAAGTCGTCGGAGCAGACACGTCGTCGATTCGTAAACAAGTCATGGATGTGTTGAACCTTGTCGGATTGAAAAACAAGGCGCGCAACTATCCAGATGAACTCTCAGGTGGGGAACAGCAGCGTGTCTCGATCGCTCGAGCGATCGTGAACAAGCCGAAGCTGATCATCGCCGATGAGCCGACGGGGAACTTAGACCCGGAAACGGCATGGGGTATTATGGAAGTGTTTGAAGAAATTCACCGCCGCGGGGCGACCATCGTCATGGCGACGCACAACCGTGACATCGTCGATAAGATTCGTCACCGCGTCATCGCGATTGAGAGTGGTAAAGTAGTTCGCGATGAAGAGAAAGGAGCATATGGCTATGATGTTTAAGACTGGATTGCGCCATTTGCGTGAAGGGTTCAAAGGAACACTTCGTAATGGATGGATGTCGTTCGCGGCAATCAGTGCCGTGACAATCACTTTGTTGCTTGTCGGTGTCTTCGCACTCGTCATGTTCAACGTTAACGAGATCTCAGACAACGTCGAGAACGATGTCGAGATTCAAGTGTTCATCACCCGGACAGCGGATGAGAACTCGGTAGAGAAGCTCGGACAGAACATTGAACAGGTACCGGGAGTCTCGACGGTCACGTTCAGCTCGAAAGAGGATGAGTTACAGAAATTCCAAACTCAACTCGGGGATGACGCGGCAGCATACGGAACGGTTGAGAAAGACAATCCGCTCCACGCCCGTTACATCGTCAAAGCACAAGACCCGACAGAACTAGAGAAAGTGGCCGAATCGGTCAGTTCACTCGATAATGTCGACGATGTGAAGTACGGAAAAGACTACATCGATAAAATGTTTGCCTTCTTCAACGGGATTCGCATCGGTGGACTCGCGTTGATCGTCGGATTGACATTGATGGCGATGTTCTTGATCTCGAATACGATCAAGATGACAATCTTCTCACGTCGTCGTGAGATTGAAATCATGCGACTCGTCGGAGCGAAGAACAGCTTTATCCGTTGGCCGTTCTTTATCGAAGGACTGCTTCTCGGTATGCTTGGTGCTCTCGTCCCGATTCTCGTCATTTATTTCGGATATGACGTCGCATATAGTGCTTTACAACCATCGCTTGATCAATTGAATAGTGATATATTTAAGTTGATTGATCCATCGACGCTCACGGTACAAGTATCGCTTGTTTTACTTGCACTCGGTGCGTTCATCGGGATCTGGGGATCGACGACATCGCTCGGTCGCTTCTTGAAAATCTAACTTAAATAAGGAGGAGTTGGCGGATGAAACGTTCGCTTGCGCTAGGGTTGTGTGTATCGTTACTTGCCATGCCAGTCATGGCGACAGAGAAAGACACGTTAAAAGCTCGACAAGATCGATTGTCCAATGAATTGGAGGAGTCGAAAAAAGCGCAGGCCGAGACAGACGCCGAGCTCGAGGTCACCGAGGCAGAGCGTGATGCCGTGCAGACGGAGATTCACATCGTCGATGACCGATTGAATGATTTGAGTGAACAAATCGCGATTCAACAACACGAGGTCGATACGGCCCGTGAAGAGCTCGAGGCGACCCGCCAACAACTTTCCGTTCAGGAAGAGTACTTGGAAAGCCAGAAGGATTTATTGAATGAGCGCCTTCGCGTCTTGCAAGTACATGAAGATACTTCCTATCTACAAGTCATTTTTGAGTCCCGTTCCTTCGGTGATTTCGTGACACGGGTCATGACGGCCCGCACGATTGCTGAGCAGGACCGGGAACTCATACATAACTATATGAGTGAGATGGAACGTCTCGAGTCGTTAGAGACGACTCAGCGCACCCAACTCTCTTTCATCAAACAAAAAGAGCGTGAGCTCGTCATCACGAAACAAGACCTTGACCGGACGGCCGAGAAGAAGCGCGATTTGTTGGTCGAACTGAACGAACAAGTCGAGCAGCTCGAACTCGAGAAAATGACGCGCAGTGAAGAGCAGGCGGTCATGGCCGAACAGAACCGGATTATCAGCGAACAGCTCGAGGCGATTGCAACGGCAGAACGCGAAGCCGCCGAGGCTGCAGAACGCGCGAAACGGGAAGCGGAGGCACGTGCTGCGGAAGAGCGGGCACGCGCCGAAGCAGAGAAACGGGAAGCGGAGACAGAGGTCGTAGTACCTGAAGTGGCTCCACCGCCAGCACAGCCGGCTGAAACGCCGACGCATGTGTCCACGTCGACTGAATTTGTCCGCCCCGTGTCCGGTTACGTCTCGAGCCCGTTCGGACCGCGGAACAATCCGCTGACAGGTGTCCCTGAGATTCATAAGGGGATCGACCTCGTCAACGCCCAAGGGACACCGATTGTCGCGAGCGCACCGGGTGTGGTCATCAAGGCGGCACCGGCGACCGGGTATGGGAACGTCGTTTTCGTCTCTCACGTCATGAATGGGGAGATTTGGACGACCGTCTACGCCCATCTGAATGCCATCACGGTCGGCGCCGGTCAACAAGTCGCGGCTGGACAGACGGTCGGGACGCTCGGCAACACCGGCTGGTCGACCGGACCGCACCTCCACTTTGAGTTACATCGAGGAAAATGGGCACCGGGACAACCGAATGCGATTGACCCAGCCCCGTATATTGGATACTGACTAAAGCGGACGCGTCCCAAATATGTGGAACGCGTCCGCTTTTCCTCTCGTTTTTGCTATACTAATGAAAAGACTTACAAAGAGAAATGAGGGACCAACCCGTGAAAAATTCTACCGCAGGACTACTCGCTGGCACAACGTTCGTGGCTGGGGCCGGTGCAGGCCTTGCGACGATGGCGTTTACAGACACATCACTTCCGATTCAGACGAATGCGGAAGGCTGGGATAAAGTCGACCAAGTGCGTGATTTGATTGAGGAACATTCGTTACAAGACATCTCGGAAGAGGATTTATTGACAGGAGCGCTCGACGGCATGACCGCAGCACTCGATGATCCATACTCGGATTTCTTGGACGCGGAAGAAACATCGCAATTTACCGACTCGATTGAATCGAGTTTTGAAGGAATCGGCGCAACTTTGGAGAAGAAAGGAGAAGACATCTTAATCGTCGCTCCAATCAAAGGCGCTCCAGCCGAGGAGGCGGGCCTTCGCCCCGGTGACATCATCACAGCGGTCGACGGGGAGTCGATCGAAGGAATGGATGTACAAGAAGCCGTCCAACTCATCCGAGGGGAAAAAGGGACGACCGTCACATTGACGATTCGCCGTGGCAGTCAGACGGCGGACTATGAGATCACGCGTGACACGATCCCAATCGAGACGGTGTTCTCAGAAGTGAAGGAGCAGGACGGTAAAAAGATTGGCTATCTTCAAGTGACACAGTTCTCCGAACCGACGGCCGATGAGTTTCTCGAACAGCTCGAACAGCTCGAGTCAGAGGATATCGATAGCTTGATCATCGACGTGCGTGGGAACCCAGGTGGGCTCTTACCAGCCGTCATCGAGATGTCTGAAGGGTTCGTCCCGACATCAAAACCGGTCGTTCAAATCGAGAATGCGGACGGGGACCGTGACGCTCAAAATGGTCGCGCCCGTGAAGCAAAACCGTACAATCTTTTCGTCTTGACGGATGAGGGCTCTGCCTCGGCATCTGAGATTTTGACGGGTGCGATGAAAGAAGGCGCAGGCGCAACAATCATCGGAACGAAGACGTTCGGGAAAGGCGTCGTCCAGACGGCGTTTGATTTAGAGGACGGTAGCAACCTGAAGTTGACGACGAGCAAATGGCTCACGCCAGACGGGAACTGGATCAATAAAAAAGGAATCGAGCCGGATATTGAAGTGGCTCAACCAGATTACTTTAATGTGACCCGTGTCTTGACAGAAGAAGAGTCACTAAAAGTCGGCGATTACGGCGATGCCGTCTCGAACTTGCATAAAATTTTGACGGGAATCGGCTACGAGCCAGGTGGTCAACCGGGATACTTCGGGGACACGATGGCAGAAGCCGTGAAAGCATTCCAGACAGACAATGGTCTCGAGGCTTCAGGGACTGTCGATGAAGAGACCGCTTCGGCGCTCGAATCGAAGTTGCTCGAGGCGATTCAAGATAAGGCGAACGATGCCCAATTGAACCGAGCGCTCGAAGAAGCCGCAAAATAACGTTGAATGAAAGAAAGGATTGGACCGCGTGGAAGTTGTACGAATGAGTGTTACGGCTTTATTGACGTTGTTAGGTAGTCCGCTGTTTTGGGTGACGCTCGTCGCCCTTACATACATATCGATGACACGAGTCAAACGAGAACGAGCCATGTTTCGTTCGAGACGACGCTCGCCGAAGTCGGAATGGAAGCATTTCATCTGGCCAAGTCTTCTTCTAGCGGTCCTCGCATCAGCCGCGACGATCGTACTTGAGACGACCATCACGTTTGAGTGGGCCGTCTCGTTCACAGTGCTCTATACGCTCGTGGTGTTGACGATGCATCCGCGATTCTTCAATCCGGTGCTTCCGCTTCTCGTCTTGTTCGGGGTCGTCATGTTGCGCGATGTCGTTTCTTATGGGGCGCTCAGTGATTGGGTGATCGAGCTCGCTCGAGTCGATTGGACGGTCTATGCCCTCACGTTCGGGCTCGTCACGTTCGCGGAAGCGATCCTTTTACGCTGGAATGGACCAAAAGAGACGTCCCCGACACTGATCTTATCGAAACGCGGTCAGTTCATCGGGGGGCATGTCGTCAAACGGATTTGGTTTTTCCCGCTTGTCGTCTTCTTGCCACCGACGTTCGGTCTCGACTGGCCGATGGTTCCCATCATTCTTCCGATTCCGATCGGGGTCAGCTTGTTGTCGACCGGCGCATTGCCGGGAACGCTACTTGCACGATTGAGCAATTATCGCGCAGTGCTCGCATTGATTGCTCTCGGTCTATTTGGTCTCTCGTATGTATGGGAGATTCCATATGTCGACTATGCCGTGTTTGCCTTGTTCGTGCTATATGAGCTTGGGCTTCAGTGGATCAAACGAGAAAATCGTGGCACGACACCTGTCTTCATCAATGGAAATCGCGGGGCGGTCATCGTCGACACGCTTCCGAATTCACCGGGAGAGGCGATGCAACTCATCCCAGGTGAATCGATTTATAAAGTCAATGGAACGATCATCACAGGAGGGCATAGCTTTTACGAGGCGCTCCAGCAACATAAACCGTACATCAAGCTCGAAGTACTGAATCTGAACGGGGACATCCGTTTCGTTCAGCGTGCGATGTATGAGACCGATCCACACGAACTCGGTATCTTGTTCGTCGGGGAGCCGACGAGTCCACGTGTCCGCCTTCGTAAATTGTAAGAGTATCCTAACGGGTACTCTTTTTTTGCATACGAAAAGGGCACCCGTGAGGATGCCCTTTCATCTTATACGTCAAGTTTTGATGGTTTGAATGCCATCGTTGCTTCGACGGCGTGTTGCCAACCTTTGTAGAGTGCTTCGCGATGAGACTCTTCCATGTTTGGCTCGAACTTCTTATCGAGTTTCCACTGCTCTTTGATCTCTGCTTGGTCTTTCCAGAAACCAACAGCGAGACCTGCCAAGTAAGCGGCACCGAGTGCAGTCGTTTCACTCACTTCCGGACGTTCAACCGGAACGTCGAGGATGTCCGATTGGAACTGCATGAGGAAGTTGTTGCTGACGGCTCCACCATCGACACGGAGTGTCTTCAAGTTGATACCTGAATCGTTCTCCATCGATGTGAGGACGTCACGCGTCTGATAAGCGAGTGACTCGATCGTCGCACGGACCAACTGTTCTTTCTCTGTTCCGCGTGTGAGGCCGAAGATGGCACCACGAACGTCAGAGTTCCAGTATGGTGCACCAAGACCAACGAAGGCTGGTACGACGTATACGCCTTCTGTCGATTCGATACGCGTCGCATATTGTTCCGAATCTTTCGCTGATTTCAACATCCGTAATCCGTCACGGAGCCATTGGATTGCCGAACCGGCCACGAAGATCGAACCTTCGAGCGCATACTCAACTTTTCCGTTATAGCCCCATGCGATTGTCGTCAAAAGACCGTGATCCGATTTGACGGCTTCTTCTCCCGTATTCATGAGCATGAAGCAACCTGTACCGTACGTGTTCTTTCCTTCACCTTTTTCGAAGCATGTTTGACCGAACAAGGCAGCCTGTTGGTCACCAGCCGCGCCGGCGATTGGTACTTCGAATCCGAAGAAGTGATATGGGATCGTGTTTGCATATACTTCACTCGAAGGTTTGACTTCAGGAAGCATTGATTTCGGTACCGTCAAGATTTCGAGTAACTCGTCATCCCACTTCTGTTCGTAAATGTTATACATGAGTGTACGTGATGCGTTCGAATAATCCGTTACGTGGGCTTTACCACCTGAGAGTTTCCAGATGAGCCATGTATCGATTGTTCCGAAGAGGAGTTCACCGTTTTCGGCTTTCTCACGAGCGCCTTCGACGTTATCCAAAATCCATTTCACTTTCGTACCTGAGAAGTAGGCATCGATGAGGAGACCTGTTTTGTCACGGACCATATCCGAGTGACCTGCTGCTTTTAGTTCTTCACAGATATCAGCAGTTTGACGTGATTGCCAAACGACCGCGTTGTAAACAGGGCGTCCTGTTTCTTTTTCCCAAACGACCGCTGTCTCACGTTGGTTCGTGATCCCGATTCCAGCGATTTCATTCGGATCGATATCCGCCGAACCGAACGCTTCCGCCATGACCGCGAGGACAGAACCCCAAATTTCATTGGCGTTATGCTCGACCCAGCCTGGTTTTGGGAAGTACTGTTTGAATTCGCGTTGTGCGACTGTGACAATCTTTCCATCATGATCAAAAATGATTGCCCGTGAACTTGTCGTTCCTTGGTCCAATGCTAGAATATAACGTTTTTCTTTCGCCATATGTGATTTCCTCCTTCAAAATTATGTGTTAAGGGACGAGAATGCCATACACGAGAGCGGCGATGACAGCACCGATAATCGGACCAACGACTGGAATCCATGAATAACCCCAATCAGATGAACCTTTTCCTTTAATCGGAAGAATGGCGTGTGCGATACGTGGCCCAAGGTCACGCGCTGGGTTGATCGCATATCCCGTCGTACCACCTAGTGAGAGACCGATTGAGACAATCAAGAAACCGACGATGAGCGGGTTAAGTCCATCTGCGAATGTGTTTGCCCCGAATGACAACAATGCAAAGACAAGGACGAATGTTCCGATAATCTCACCAATCAAGTTAGATGGTGTGTTGCGAATACCTGGTGCAGTAGAGAACGTTGCGAGTTTCAAACCTGGATCCTCCGTCGCATCGTAATGCGGCTTGTAGTGGACATACACCAAACATGCCCCAATGAACGCTCCGATAAACTGAGCAAGGATGTAGAGTGGGACATCGGCCCATGGGAATTCTCCTGCTGTCGCGAGACCAATCGTGACGGCAGGGTTGATGTGTGCGCCTCCGTAAATACCGGCTGCGTAGACCCCGACCATAACCGCGAGACCCCAACCCATTGTGATAACAATCCAGCCAGAGTTTTCCGCTTTGGAATGGCGGAGGACGACGCCGGCGACGACACCGTTACCGAGCAGAATCAATAGCATCGTACCGATAATTTCACTTACAAATGCTGACATGTGATACTCCCCTTTCTCCCTATGCAATTTGACTTACCACTTCATTATATGCCCAAAATGTAAGCGTTTTAAAACAGTGTTTTTCAAAAATCCTACTTTTTTCCTACAAATGTTCACATTTACACCTGTAAACTTCACATAAAGGAGCAGACAGGGAGCGAAATATTCACCAATTTGGCTTCCATTTTTAAAATCGTGGGAATTTCAACCGAATAGGAACAAGGTCCAGGATTCGACTTTTCGTGTCCTATGTCACAAAAGCGATTACGATCAATCTCTCAGATGATAATTGGCGTGAGATTGGATGTTTCTTTTGAGATGGTAACGGAAAAAGAAAAGATGATATGAAAGATAAATGGAATATATCCATCTACAAGCTAATAAGCGAATATTTGTTCGTGTCTATGATATAATTAAGGAACTTATGAAATGAGAAGGTGAGGAGTATCTTATGGAATCGATCCCGTTTGCATTACAATCTGAATTTCAACCAGGAGGTGACCAGCCTGAAGCGATTCGGCAACTTGTCGAAGGCGTGAATCGGGGAGACCGTTATCAGACGCTCCTCGGGGCGACTGGAACAGGGAAGACGTTCACTGTCTCAAACGTCATTCAAGAAGTGAAGAAACCGACACTCGTCCTTGCCCACAACAAGACGCTCGCGGGTCAACTCTATTCCGAGTTCAAAGAGTTCTTCCCGAACAACGCGGTCGAATACTTTGTCAGTTACTACGACTATTATCAGCCTGAAGCGTACGTTCCTTCGACCGATACGTTCATCGAGAAGGATGCTTCCATTAACGATGAAATCGATAAGCTGCGTCACTCGGCGACGTCGGCTCTCTTTGAGCGGGATGACGTCATCATCGTCGCATCGGTCTCTTGTATATATGGTCTCGGTAACCCAGAAGAATACCGTAGTCTCGTCCTCAGCCTTCGGGTCGGAAAAGAGATGGGGCGTGACGAGATGCTTCGTAAGCTCATCGACATTCAATATGAACGAAACGATATCGATTTCCAGCGCGGACGGTTCCGTGTCCGTGGGGACGTTGTCGAGATCTTCCCGGCTTCGCGTGACGAACACTGTATGCGAATCGAATTTTTCGGTGATGAAATCGATCGAATCCGTGAGATGGACCCGTTGACGGGAGAAATCATCGCAGACCGAGATCACGTCGCCATCTTCCCTGCATCCCACTTCGTCACGCGTGACGAAAAACTTCAAAAGGCAATCGTTAATATTGAAGCGGAACTCGAAGAGCAACTCGAGAAGTTCCGCGAGGAAGGGAAGTTGCTTGAAGCGCAACGTCTCGAACAGCGAACGCATTACGATTTGGAGATGATGCGTGAAATGGGGTATTGTTCAGGCATCGAGAACTATTCGCGACACTTGAACTTAATGCCAGAAGGCTCGACCCCGTATACATTGATCGATTACTTCCCAGAAGACTTCCTGCTCGTTGCCGATGAGTCGCACGTGACGCTGCCGCAAGTACGCGGGATGTATAACGGGGACCAGGCGCGGAAACAAGTGCTCGTCGACCACGGGTTCCGTCTTCCGTCTGCGAAGGACAACCGTCCGCTCAAGTTCGATGAGTTCGAGAAGAAAGTCTCACAAGCGATCTTCATCTCGGCGACACCAGGTCCGTATGAGCTCGAACATACACCGCACATGATCGAACAGATCATTCGTCCGACGGGACTACTCGACCCGACGATCGAGATTCATCCGATCAAAGGTCAAATCGATTATTTGATGGACCAGATTCGCGAACGCATCAAGCGAGACGAGCGTGTCCTCGTGACGACGCTCACGAAGAAGATGGCAGAGGACTTGTCCGACTACTTGCGTGAAGCGGGAATCAAGGTCAACTATATGCACTCCGAGATCAAGACGCTCGAACGGATTGAAATCATCCGAGATCTTCGTCTCGGGAAATACGACGTGCTCGTCGGAATCAACTTGTTGCGGGAAGGACTCGACATTCCTGAAGTCAGTCTCGTGACGATTCTTGATGCCGATAAGGAAGGGTTCCTTCGTTCTGACCGTTCGCTCATTCAGACGATTGGGCGGGCGGCCCGTAATGCGAACGGACACGTCATCCTGTTCGCGGACAAGATGACCGACTCGATGGCAAGAGCCATCGAAGAGACGGATCGTCGTCGTACGATTCAACAGGCTTATAATGAAGAACATGGCATCACGCCACAGACAATTCGTAAAGACGTTCGTGGCGTCATCCGAGCGACGGTCGAGGCCGAGGAAGAGGCGCTCGAATCACTCAGTACGATGAAACCGGCCGAACGCGAGGCAGCGATTGCCAAATTAGAAGAAGAAATGAAGCAAGCGGCGCGCGATCTTCAGTTCGAACGAGCGGCCGAATTGCGTGACTTAATCTTGGAGTTGAAGGTAGGGAATTAAATGGCTGAAAAGAAAAATGCGATTGTCATCAAAGGGGCACGCGTCAATAACTTAAAAAATATCGATATTGATATCCCACGTGACCAGCTCGTCGTCTTGACGGGCTTGTCCGGCTCCGGGAAATCGTCGCTCGCGTTCGACACGATTTATGCGGAAGGACAGCGACGCTACGTCGAGAGTTTGTCTGCGTACGCCCGTCAGTTCCTCGGACAGATGGATAAACCGGACGTCGATACGATTGAAGGATTAAGTCCTGCCATCTCAATCGACCAGAAGACGACGAGCCGAAACCCACGTTCGACTGTCGGGACGGTGACCGAGATTTATGACTATCTCCGACTCCTGTTCGCACGTATCGGGAAACCGGTTTGTCCGAACCATGGAATCGAGATTTCGAGTCAGACCATCTCTCAGATGGTCGACCAAGTGATGGAGTTGCCGGAACGAACGCGACTACAGATTTTGGCACCGATCGTGTCAGGTCGTAAAGGGACGCACGTCAAAGTGTTCGACTCGTTGAAAAAAGAGGGGTTCGTCCGTGTCCGTGTGAACGGAGAGACCATCGAGCTGACGGATGAAATCGAGCTCGACAAAAACAAAAAGCATTCCATCGAAGTCGTCGTCGACCGTCTCGTCGTCCGACCTGATGTCGAGGGACGCCTCGCCGACTCTCTCGAGACGGCATTACGTCTCGCTGATGGACGTGTCATCATCGACAAGATGGACGGTACTGAGCTTCTCTTCAGTGAACACCACGCCTGCCCGATTTGTGGATTCTCGATCGGAGAGCTCGAGCCACGCATGTTCTCCTTCAACTCACCGTTCGGGGCTTGCCCGACATGTGACGGACTCGGGACGAAATTAGATGTCGACCCGGAACTCGTCATTCCAGACCCATCGAAAACGTTAAAAGAAGGGGCAATTGCTGCGTGGCAGCCGACGAGTTCCCAGTACTATCCGCAACTGTTATCGGCGATGTGTCAGCATTTCAACATCGACATGGACGTGCCGTTCGAGCGCCTGTCGAAGCGTGACCAAGAGCTCGTCTTAAACGGTTCTTCGGAAGAGTCATTTCTGTTCCGCTACGAGAACGACTTCGGTCAAGTCCGGACGAACACAATCTTCTTTGAAGGGGTGCTCCGTAACATCGAACGCCGCTACCGCGAGACGACGTCCGACTATATCCGTGAACAGATGGAGATGTATATGGCAACCCACGCCTGCCCGACATGTCATGGCTATCGCTTGAAAGAAGAATCACTCGCCGTCAAGATCACCGGGCAGCACGTCGGACAAGTGACGGAGAAGTCGGTCGTGAACGCCCTCGCGTTCTTCGAAGGGCTCAATGAACAGCTCAGTGAAAAGGATATCGCCATTGCCCGTCTCATCTTGCAGGAGATTCGGGAACGACTCAGCTTCTTGAATAACGTCGGTCTCGACTATTTGACGCTGTCTCGTGCTGCAGGAACACTCTCAGGTGGGGAAGCGCAGCGAATTCGCCTCGCGACGCAAATCGGTTCACGCCTCACAGGTGTCTTGTACGTCCTCGATGAACCATCAATTGGTCTACATCAACGAGATAACGACCGCTTGATCGCGACGCTCAAACAGATGCGGGACATCGGCAACACGCTCATCGTCGTCGAGCATGATGAGGACACGATGATGGAAGCCGACTATTTGATTGATATCGGACCGGGTGCCGGGGAGCACGGTGGACAAGTCATCGCCGCCGGGACACCGAAGCAACTCATGAAAAATAAGAACTCGCTCACAGGGCAATATCTCGCCGGGAAGAAGTTCATTCCACTCCCAGTTGAACGGAAGATGCCGGACGAGCGTTTCTTGAAAATCATCAAGGCGGAAGAGAACAACTTGAAAGATGTCGACGTCTCGATTCCGCTCGGGATGTTCGTCGCCGTGACGGGCGTATCGGGTTCTGGGAAGTCGACACTCATCAACGAGATTCTCTATAAATCGCTCGCGCACAACATGAACCGTGCCAAAGCGAAACCAGGGAAGCATAAGAAGATTGAAGGTCTCGAGCATATCGACAAAGTCATCGATATCGACCAATCCCCGATCGGACGTACACCGCGTTCGAACCCGGCGACGTATACGGGCGTCTTCGACGACATCCGCGACGTCTTTGCCTCGACGAACGAAGCGAAGATGCGAGGGTATAAGAAAGGACGTTTCAGTTTCAACGTCAAAGGCGGACGCTGCGAAGCGTGCCGTGGGGACGGGATCATCAAAATCGAGATGCACTTCTTACCGGACGTGTACGTGCCGTGTGAGGTCTGTCACGGGAAACGGTATAACCGTGAGACGCTCGAAGTGAAATATAAAGGGAAGACGATTGCCGACGTCCTCGATATGACAATCGAGGAAGGGCTCGAATTCTTTGACAAGATTCCGAAAATCAAGCGAAAAATCCAGACGATTTATGACGTCGGTCTCGGCTATATGAAACTCGGTCAACCGGCGACGGAACTCTCGGGTGGGGAAGCCCAGCGTGTGAAACTCGCCTCGGAGCTCCATAAACGCTCGACCGGGAAGACGATTTATATTTTGGATGAACCGACGACAGGTCTCCACGTCGACGACATCGCGCGCTTGTTGAAAGTGTTGCAGCGCCTCGTCGAGAACGGGGATACGGTACTCGTCATCGAACATAACCTCGACGTCATCAAGTCGGCCGATTATTTGATCGACCTCGGACCAGAGGGCGGAGACGGCGGCGGACTCATTGTCGCGACGGGAACGCCGGAAGAAGTCGCGGAAGTGTCTGGCTCGTATACCGGCAAGTACTTGAAGCCGGTACTCGAACGAGATGCGGCTCGTGTGAAACCAAAAGCAGGAAAAAAGAAATAAGTATAGAAATGGTGAGAAACGGGAAGGTAATTGACGTGCAACCAAATTGAAGGGGGAAAACGAACGTGAAACAAGAAATGCGTGAACTGATTCTCCAGCAAGTGAAGGAAGGCAAGATGACAATCGAGGAGGCGATGACGCAACTCGAGCGTCTCGAACGCCTCGAACCAGAACAAGTCAAGGCGTTAGAAGAGCGACAAGATACGGAAAAGGTCGATGCCTATTCGGTCGAATCGCTCACAACGAAACTGACGTCTGCGGTAGAGGGGCTCGTCACGAAGCTTCGTGACAGCGACTTCTCCTTCAGCTCGAATTTCGGGCCAGAAGTGACGTATTCGAAATCATTCCCATTCACAGGCACCGACATCTCACTCGATCTCTTCAACGCATCGGCGACGATCGTCTCGTCAGATGCAGAAGATTGTGAGCTCATCGTGACCGGTCGTCCGCTTCGCCAACAAGACGCGGACAAAGCGCTCGAACAGTTGCAGTCGGCGGTCAAACATTCTGTCATCGGAGACCGTCTCGTCGTCTCCTTGCGTGACAAACTCGTCCGGGCTCATGTGGAACTGTATGTCCCGCATCATCATTTCAACCATCTTCATATTCAGACGTTGAACGGGGAAGTCCGTGCCGATGGTCTTGACGTCGAGAACGTCCGGGTTCAAACGGCGAACGGTCGCGTTGTCTTACATGACGTGCATGCATCGGAACTCCTCCTTAACACCGGAAACGGGACAGTTGAGGTCGAAGGTGTCGAAGCAGAGCTCGTCCATGTCCGTACCGGAAATGGGGCCGTCATCGTCGGAGGAAAGTATGACAAGGCATCCCTCAAGACGGGTAATGGAAACATTCGCGCGGAGCTTGCGACTGCTCGTCCGGCCAAGTTCGAACTCGCCTCGCTCGCCGGAAACGTTCGACTCGTGTTACCGCATGGTGTCGAAGTCGAAGGTGAACTTGAGACGAACTTCGGTGGACTCCACTGCTTGCTCGACGAACTTGAAATCATCCGTGACCGAAAAGACGTCGCTCAGCGTCGGCTTGAATTCTTGTCCGGTCGTGGTCAAACGCCTCGCATCGAAGTCGAAGCGGGTACGCGTACCGGTACAATCGACTTGGAACACGGATCGGTATACACACCGTCGACATTCCTTGAGGAAGAACAGACGGAGCCATCGGATCCGGTCGATCCCGTCGACCCAGCTGATTTGAACAATCCATTCCATCAACAATAAGCAAATCCCGAAGGCTTAGCCTTCGGGACTTTTTTGATTAAAGATTCATTTCATATTCCATCTGTTGCCAATCCATCATCTGTGTATCAAACAGCGTGAATGCACTGACTGCGAAGACGATAAAGAGGACGGGACCGGCAATGAGCAAGATGATGCCGAGGAGCCGCATCGATTTCGAGCGATTCCAGTAGAAGATGATGGCGACAATCATCGAGATGAGTGCACCAGACAAGAAGAATCCGATGATATTCAAAATGAACAAGAGCAAGACCGTCTCGTTTTTCGTCGCCGCATACTCTTTCCACATATCAATCAGCGACTTGATGATGTAGATAAGCGTCCCGATTCCGATGACGAGCGCGATGATTACGACAATCCAAAATAAAGCATCCATATTTTCACCTCCTCTATTTGCCTATACCCTTCCTACGCACGCTATGTATGAAAGTTTCAACAATTTTTTGACACGTTCTTCGTCACTTCTCTAACCCTACATAGAAAGAGCTATGATACAATAATGAGCGTGAAAGGGGCAGATACTGATGCAAAATATCGTACGTACAGCTCAAGTCGTTGAGCGTTTTAAACTTCAAGTCATTGCGGGAGAAGAGGGGCTTCATCGTCCGGTCGCTACACCCGACCTGAGTCGTCCTGGACTCGTCCTCGCCGGTTATTACACGCACTATGCGAAAAACCGTCTTCAAGTGCTAGGGAAGACAGAGTTAACTTTCTATGCGAGCTTATCGGAAGAAAAGCGTCGCGAGCGTGCCCGGATCTTATGTACGGAATCGACACCTGGGATTTTAATCACACGTGGATTTGACATTCCGAAAGAAATCGAAGAAGAAGCGGAAGCGGCAAACGTCCCACTCATGCGGACGAATGCGGTGACGACTTCGATCGAATCGCAAATCACGAACTTCCTTGAGATGGAACTCGCGCCAATGACGGCGATGCACGGGGTTCTCGTCGATATTTATGGCGTCGGCGTCCTCATCAAAGGACAAAGCGGTGTCGGGAAATCGGAGACGGCACTCGAGCTCGTCAAACGCGGACACCGTCTCGTCGCCGATGACTCGGTCGAGATTCGTCAAACGGGTGACCAGCTCCTCGTCGGTTCAGCACCAAAGCTGATTCGTCATTTGCTTGAGATTCGTGGAATCGGCATCATCGACGTCATGACCTTGTTCGGTGCAGGTGCGGTCCGGTCCCATAAAAAGATCAGTCTCATCGTCAACTTAGAGAACTGGGACGCTGGAAAAGTGTACGACCGCGTCGGGCTCGATCACAACACGATGAAAATCATCGACAGTGAAGTCCCGCTCCTCACGATCCCGGTCCGCCCAGGTCGAAACTTGGCGGTCATCATCGAGGTCGCAGCGATGAACTATCGTCTGCAAAACATGGGGATCAATACGGCTGAAGAGTTTGCGGAACGTCTCGCGAACGCGATTCAGGACACTGAAGGAGACTTGTGATCATGGTAGAACCGACATTTGATCGTGTAGCGTTTGAAATTGGCTCTCTTCCGATATATTGGTATGGCATGATTATCGCCTTCGGAGCAATGCTCGGACTCGTCCTTGCCCTCTATGAGGCAAAACGGATCAACTATGATTCGGAACGACTCGTCGACGTCGTCATCTGGTCGATTCCAATCAGTATCATCTTCGCGCGTATTTACTATGTGACGTTCCAATGGGATTACTACTCAGAGAACCTCGGGCAGATCATCGATATCCGTCAAGGCGGGATCGCCATTCACGGTGCCATCTTCGGGGCACTCCTTGTCGTCATCGTCTATTGTATGCGAAAATCGATGTCGTTCTGGAAAGTGACGGACATATTGGCGCCATCACTTCTCCTCGGACAAGCCATCGGGCGCTGGGGGAACTTCATGAACCAAGAGGCCCATGGTGGCGAGACGACGCGTAGCTTCCTGCAAGATACGCTCATGTTACCGGATTGGATCGTCAATCAGATGTATATCGATGGCGCATATTATATCCCGACGTTCCTTTATGAAAGTGTTTGGAACATCATCGGGGTCATCCTCCTCGTCGCTTGGCGCATGATTGGGAACCCACGTCGTGGATATATCTTCTTGTCTTACCTCGTCTGGTATTCGATCGGTCGCTTCTATATTGAAGGACTCCGGACAGATAGTCTCATGTCAGGCGATTTGCGTGCAGCCCAAATGGTGTCAATCGCGCTGATTCTCTTCGGTATCGTCATGATGATCCTTCGCCGCAATGCGAAACGATACAATGACCCATCAGAGAAAGGATTGTTTGATTAATGGATACGCTCTTATTTGACTTAGACGGTACGTTACTCGATACGAACCCGCTCATCATCGCCAGTTTCCGCCACACGTTCGAGTATTATTTCCCGGAACATACGTATCGGGATGAGGACATCTATCGTTTCATCGGACCGACGCTCGAGAAGTCGTTCCGTGAATTGAACGAAGCGGAATGGAAAGAGATGCAAGCGTTCTATCGGAGTTTCAATATCGCCATGCACGACCAACTCGTCGCCGAGTATCCGGGTGTCATCGAAGGCTTATATCGCCTTCATGCGAAAGGATACAAGATGGGCGTCGTTACATCGAAAGGTCGTCCGGTCGTCGAACGCGGTCTTCGGTTGTTCAACATCGACCACTTGTTTGACGTCGTCGTGACGGCGGACGATGTCGAGAATGAAAAACCACACGCCGAACCGGTCGAACGTGCGCTTCAAGCGCTTGGTTCGTCACCGGAGCGAGCGGTCATGGTTGGGGATAACGATACAGACATCTTCAGCGGGAAAAATGCAGGGACGAAGACGGTCGCTGTCGGCTGGGCATTAAAAGGCCGTCAGTTCCTTGAATCACTCGAGCCGGATGTCATCATCGACTCGATGGAACATTTCGAGGCATGGCTTGACGAGGTCAGCGTTCATGCGTAAGACGAAACGGTTTCGCATCGACGGACCGAATCCGCTTTGGCAGATGTATCGGACGATTCGCTTCCTGCGTGTCTTCAAAAACACGTCGGTCGTGCTCATCGGTCGTTACTTCCCTTCGGTGAAGGCGAAGCGTTGGCTGTACCGGACATTTCTCGGTATGAAGATCGGCGAGTATAGTGCCCTCGCCCTTATGGTCACGCCGGACGTCATGTTCCCGGAACGGATCACGATTGGTCGCAACACCGTCATCGGATTCAATTCGACGATTCTCTGTCATGAGTATCTCGTCGATGAGTACCGGATCGGGGACGTCGTTATCGGAAATGAAGTCTTAATCGGGGCGAACGTGACCATCTTACCAGGTGTGACAATCGGCGACGGTGCGGTCGTCGGTGCGGGTGCGGTCGTGCACCGCGACGTCTTACCAGGTGAGCGGGTCGTCGGTTCAAAGCTCCAGTCGCTGACACATATTTGACACAATTTTTCGCAAAATGTTTTTATGCCTTTTTTGTATAGAGGCGTAAAAGAATACTTGAGCGGTATCACTTTTTTTAAAAGAGATGCCGCTTTTTAATGGGAAAATGAACCGAATTGACGGAATCATATTTTCGTTCAAAAACAATTTTTGAACCTAGTAAAAAATATTCATTATAGAGGGAATATAGTCGCAATTTTTTTTAACTTTTTCAGTTGCCCTCGTTGTTCGAGTGCGGTATTCTTATCCCTGCAACTAAAAAAAGATTTAGAGATGATGTGGAGGATTTAGAATATGGAAGCGAACTATGAAGCAGTAATGACGCTACCCGAACCAGAATCTCCGCTCGCTGCGGAGCTCCACTACTATAGAGGTCGTCGTGCGTTACGGGAAGGTCGCCTAGATGAAGCGACTTTTTTCATGGCTGAAGCGACAGCAGCAGCCACGCATCGCGTCGACTATCATAAACAGTACGCAGAACTGTTATTTGAAGTAGGGGAGGTCTACCACGCCAATGACGTGTGGAAACGAGTATTAGAGCTCGACGAGACCGCGACAGAGGCGCTCTATCACTTAGCGAGCAACTGTGCCTATGTCTCTCAATATGAAGAAGCGGCGAACTATGCTTCTGAATATCTCGCCCGTGACACGAAAGGTCACTACGCGGAAGCCGTGCAATCCCTTCTTGAACTGATCGAACTCGAACAAGAGCTCGAGGACGAGGAAGAGGACGAATTGATCACATGGCATACAGAAGCACAGCGTCAAATCGACAAAGGCCGACTTTTTGCGGCGAAGGCGACGCTCGAACGTTTGATCGGGCAGTACCCATCGTTTTGGCCAGCCTATAACAACCTATCCGTCGTCAGTTTTTACCTCGGCGATGACCAAGCGGCGTTTCGGACGCTCGAATATGTGCTCGACCAGAACCCGGGCAACTTGCATGCGATTTTGAACACGATTCTATTGCTGCATGAGGCGGGACAATCCGAAGCGGCGACGCAGTTATCGACGCCACTCACACGTGTCCGTCCACTCCAATTTGACCTACGTTATAAATTGGCGACGACACTTGCGCTCGTCGGACATTATGACCGTGCGTATGAAGAGTTACGTCTATTGAAAGACCGCGGTTTTCGTGGAGACCCATTGTTTGGGCATTGGCTCAGCGTGTCTGCCTATAAGACAGGACGATTAGAAGAGGCAGCCACCTACTTGAACAATGAAGAGATGAAACGTTTCGAAGAGAAGCAAAGTTTCGACATTCGGGAAAACCTCGAGTTTCGTTCGGCGCTCGTACAAGGTCTTCGTCAAGAGACCGACCTAGCGCGAGTCGAGATCATTCGAATCATTTCTAATTTAAAAGATGATGAGGCGTTTGAGGCACTTGCGCTGACGAACGCCGTCACGGAGAATGAGACGGTCCGTGCCTTCGCAGAGATGTGTCGTGCCGACCTCTGTCAACAACCGTTCCATGGAGACGTTCGCGTCAAGCGCGCGTTTGATGCCCTCGTCCTTGCCGAAGCGCATGTTTCGGAAGCGGAACGGATGAGTCTAGAAGGTGACTTCTATGAACGATTTGCGACGCTATTGTTGTCTGATGAAACATTTATGGACGTAACGGCATCGGCCGCTGCGCTCGTCTGGATGTTTTATACGAAACGTGACGCCTTGATTCTTGAGGACTGTGCGAACGCCTTCCATCTCCCGGTTGATACGTTGACAGAGACGGTTCGTTCGTTCAAACGGACACTCGAACAAGCATAAAGATAGACGATACCCATACAGGTTTCTTATACTAAAGGCAATCAATTTCTTGCAGAGGTGGAATCAACATGACAGAAGAAAAAATTTATGACGTCATTATCATCGGTGCCGGTCCTGCCGGAATGACCGCTGCGCTATATGCTTCACGTGCGAACCTTTCAACACTTATGATCGAACGCGGAATTCCAGGTGGTCAAATGGCCAACACGGAAGACATCGAGAACTACCCAGGATACGACAGCATTCTCGGTCCTGACTTGTCTCAGAAAATGTTCGACCATTCGAAAGCGTTCGGTGCGGAGTATGCATATGGGGACGTGCAAAGCATCTCGGATGAAACAGAATATAAAATCGTCCATGCGCACAACCGCGACTACAAAGCACGTGCGATCATTCTCGCCTCTGGTGCTCAGTATAAGAAAATCGGTGTACCGGGTGAAGAAGAACTCGGTGGCCGTGGCGTATCGTACTGTGCGGTATGTGATGGAGCGTTCTTCAAAGGCAAAGATTTGTTCGTCATCGGTGGTGGCGACTCAGCTGTTGAAGAAGGTGTCTTCTTGACACGTTTCGCAAACAAGGTGACAATCGTTCACCGTCGCGACGAGCTCCGTGCTCAAAAAATTCTTCAAAAACGTGCGTTCGATAATGAGAAAATCGATTTTATTTGGAACCACACATTGAAAGAAATTACAGAGAAAGACGGAAAAGTCGGTGGGGCTCGTCTCGTCAGCACGGTTGACGGTACAGAGACAGACCACGACATCGACGGCGTCTTCATCTATATCGGCATGAACCCGATCACTGGATTCGTCCAAGACCTCGGGATCACGAACGAGCAAGGCTACATCGTCACGAACGAGGCGATGGAAACGAATATCCCAGGAATCTTTGCTGCCGGTGATGTTCGTGAGAAAACGCTCCGCCAAGTCGTCACGGCGACGAACGACGGATCGATTGCCGCTCAGAACGCTCAACACTTCATCGAGGGGCTCCTCGAATCGTTGCAAGAACAAAACGCATGATTCAAGAAGGTAGGACTGCGGGGAACCGCGGTCCTTCTCTTTTTTTCGGACGTTCGTTATACTAGATGGAGAGAGCTACACACACGGCTCGGTTGTCAATTTTAAGGGGGCGTCAGCGAGATGGAAGATTTTAAAGGATTAGAAGAATTGATCATCATCAGCGGAATGAGCGGGGCTGGGAAGTCCGTCGCGATGAATAGTTTCGAGGATCTCGGCTATTTCTGTGTCGATAACTTACCACCGGTTCTCTTACCACAATTGATTGATGTCATCAGCTCGGTCCGACCGAAAATCGCGGTCGCCATTGATACACGTACGAGAGATTTTATCGATAGTTTGTTCATCGTCATTGACGATTTGGAAAAGAAGAATGTACACCCGCATCTTCTGTACTTAGAGACGCGCGACGACGTGCTCGTTCGTCGCTATAAAGAGACGCGGCGGTCACACCCGCTCGCCCCAGAAGATGCGCCACTCGTCGGCATCCAGATGGAGCGCGAACTGTTAGAAGGGTTCCGCGACCGTGCCCATACGCTATACGACACGAGTGACTTGAAGCCGCAGATGCTGAAGGACCGTATCTTGCAACAGTTCAACGAGGAACGTATCCCGTTTACGGTCAACTTCATGTCGTTCGGGTTCAAACACGGGGTCCCGCTCGATGTGGACTTACTGTTTGATGTCCGCTTTATCACGAACCCGTTCTATATCCCTGAACTTCGACCGCTCACGGGTCAGACGACGGAAGTGCAAGACTACGTCATGTCGCATCCGGAGGCGCGGGCATTTTATAAGAAGTTGATCGATATGCTCGAATTCCTGCTTCCGCAATATAAGCGGGAAGGGAAGACGCAGATCGTGGTGGCATTCGGTTGCACAGGCGGCAAACACCGCTCGATCACGTTCGCCGAGAAAGTGTCAGAGCATTTCGCAGAGCGTTACAACGTGAAGACGGTCCACCGTGACCTTGCCCACGCGACGAAGGAGAAATGATATGAGACGAGAACGGAAAGTAGTTGCCATCGGTGGGGGGACAGGATTGTCCACCCTCGTCCGTGGTTTGAAGCATTATCCACTCGACATCACTGCCATCGTCACGGTAGGAGACGACGGAGGCAGTTCAGGGCGCCTGCGTGACGAGTTTCATATGTTGCCTCCGGGAGACATCCGTAACGTCATCTTGGCCTTGTCAGAAGTCGAGCCGTTGATGGATAAGATTTTACAGTATCGTTTCGACACGGGATACGGCCTAGAAGGTCACTCTCTTGGAAACTTGATGCTGACGGCGGCGACCCATATTTGTGAAGGGTCGTTCGTCAAAGCGATTGACGTCATGTCACAGCTTTTGAACGCACAAGGGAAAGTGTTACCGGTGACCGAGACGCTCATGACGCTCGCGGCGGAGTTTGAGGACGGGACGATCGTCAAAGGCGAATCGAAGATCCCGCTTCATCAACAGCCGATCAAACGCCTGTTTTTACTCGAGGACGGCATCAAGCCGGCCCCAGGGGTCGTGGAAGCGATCGAGTCGGCCGACGTCATCGTGCTCGGTCCAGGGAGCCTCTATACGAGCATCATCCCGAACCTGCTCATTCCGGCGGTGCGGGAAGCCATCGTCCGCTCACAAGTCCCAGTCGTCTATATTTGTAACGTCATGACGCAACCGGGCGAGACGAAGGGCTATGATGCGATGAAGCACTTGAAGGCCATCGAAGCCTATCTCGGGAAGGCGTCGATTGATACGATCGTCGTCAATAATGAGCCGATCGATGAAGAATATTTGGAACGCTACCTCGAAGACGGATCGGAAGAAGTCCGCTTCGACCGGAAAAAGCTCCGAAACTATGGAACGAATGTCCTTGCGGGAGATATCGTCGATTACAATCGGGATTACATCCGTCATGACTCCGACGCCATTGCCGGACTTGTCATGCAACGCGTGCTCCGAATCAAGAAACCACGTTCGTTTCAGCAGCTTGAATTGAAATAAGAATTGTTTGAAAGATAGAAAGGAGGGGGAATCGATGAGCTTTGCATCAGATGTGAAGAAAGAATTGACACAACTCGAAGTGAACGACGCCGAGGCGAAAGCAGAATTGTCGGCACTCGTTCGGATGAACGGCGTCATCTCACTCGCCCTAGGACGAGGCATGACGCTCGACGTCTCGACCGAAAACGCCTCGATCGCCCGTCGGATGTATTCGTTGATGAAACGCCTCTATGACCATCCGCTAGACTTATTCGTACGGAAGAAAATGCGTCTGAAAAAGAATAACGTCTATATCGTCCGTGTGTCACAGCATGCGGAGACGATGCTTCGTGACCTCGAGATTCTCGGGGAACACTATGAGATGATTCGGACGCTGAACTCAGATATGACACGTGATGAGAACTTGGCACGCGCCTACTTGCGTGGGGCCTTCCTCGCCGGAGGGTCAATCAACCATCCGAAGACGTCGTCGTATCACCTCGAAGTCTACAGCTTGTATGAAAACCATAACCAGGCGCTACGCGATCTGGCGAATCGGTTCGATTTGAACGCGAAGACGCTCGAACGGAAAAAAGGGCACATCCTCTATATGAAAGAGAGCGAGAAGATCTCCGACTTCCTCAAGTTGATTGGTGCGACACGAGGAATGCTCGAATTTGAGGATGCACGCATCATCAAAGACATGCGTAACTCCGTCAACCGCCTCGTCAACTGTGAGACGGCCAACTTGAACAAGACGGTCGGGGCGGCGTTACGCCAAGTCGAGAACATCAAGTTCTTGGAGCGGACGGTCGGACTCGACGTCTTGCCGAAAAAACTTCGCGAAATCGCTGAACTGCGCGTCACGCATCAAGACGTCTCGTTACAAGAACTCGGGGAAATGCTCGAGTCTGGTCCAATTTCGAAGTCTGGAATCAACCATCGACTTCGTAAAATTGACCAAATTGCAGAGCGTGTGCGGAGTGGCGATGAGATCGCCTCTTCGTGACGCGGTTGCACCAAAACCATTCTTCCTATATAATAAGCAACTGGAATAGGTTTACTGAATAGGAATTAAAGGAGCTTCATCACTATGTCGAATGAAAAGAAAAGATTATCGCTCACGATTGACGCTAAGCTCGACCAAGTCATCACAGAGCGCGCAAAAGAAATCGGAATTCCGAAGAGTGCACTCGTCACGTTCGCAACAAGCCTTCTCTTGAACCAGCTTCGTGCGGAAGAGTTGTTGAACGGAGATAAGAACGCGATCTACGAAGTGATTCGTAAAGACTACGAATTGCTCACGAGCGTGAAAAATCTAGATACGAAATAATAAGGTTGACTTCGGTCAGCCTTTTTTAGTTGCATCTCTCTCGGAAATTTGGAATAGTGGTGGTAATGAATTTGAACGGAGGTCGATCGAATGGGTCAAATCTTACTCATCCTATTGCTACAACTTATCTACGTCCCGGTGCTCACGCTTCGGACGATTATGCTCGTGAAAGGGAAGACGGTCATCGCGGGTCTGTTCGGGACGCTTGAAACGCTCATCTACATCTTCGCGCTCGGGATTGTATTCCAAGATTTGACGACGCTCGGTATGATCGTTTATGCGGTCGGGTTCGGACTTGGGATTTTACTCGGTGGCTACGTTGAACGTAAACTCGCCATCGGCTACAACATGATTCAAGTCCATACGAAAGAGTATCCGGCGGAGCTCATCCAACAGATGCGTGACAATGGTTACGGGGTGACGCATTATCAAGGTCAAGGTCGAGACGGTGTCCGTTATCGTCTGGACGTCTTGGCAGCCCGGACACGGATGAAAGAATTGCGTGAACTCGTCGAGAAGCATGAGCCGAAGGCGTTTCTCGTCGCATTCGACCCAATCGACTTCAAAGGCGGCTATATGATGAAAGGACTGCGTCGTCCGAAATGACGCACAAGACTCACGGAAGTGGGTCTTTTTTTGTTGGAGTAGGGATTTTACCGCACGATAGGGAATGAGTGAGGAAAGGAGATGAGACCGTGAAGAGCAATCGACGTTTTTGGATCGTATTGATTGGGTTACTTGTCGGTGTGGGGGTGATTTATGTCGCCGTGTCTTGGTTTGGTGATGGGGACGATCCGGTCAAACCGCCGCTCCCGACGGTTCGTGTCGGCTCGGTGACAGCGGAAGTGGAGCAATCGACCTATTGTTGGGAAGCCGGCAATCGTGCAACGTGCGCCGACTACGGCTTGCCGGAAGCCGAAGACCTGCAACTGATCACGGTCAAACCGGGTGATGCGATTGACGTCGTCTACCATGCCGACCCGATGGAATCGACTTTCTATCGAGTCGACGACGGAGAACTCGTCCCGGCTGAACCGGTCGTGCCAGACGAACCAGGTATTTATGTATATGAGATTGGTGGGGAATGGACACAAGGCGACAGCCGATACGTGTTCGGTGTCAGGGTACCTGAAAACTAATGGGTTGACCTGCCTCCAAGGGACGGCTGTACAGTGAAGATAGGAGGTGGGGAAACTTTGATTCCAATTGGGAGAGTGGCGCATGTGACCGGGTTGTCGGTCAAAGCCATCAAATTTTATGAAGCACGAGGTCTCGTGCGACCAATCCGATCCGATAATCACTATCGAATGTATGGGATGGACGAGATTCGACGTTTAAGCGAAATCAAACGATTGCGTCAGATTGGACTGAGTATGGAACAAATCCAGTCTAATTTATCAATCGAGGCATTGCTTGAAACGCGGTTACGTGAAGTCAGGACGGAAATTGAACAGCTTCATCGAATCGAGGGACAGATTCGGTCGATGCAGTCAGGAGGGGACAACATGAACATTCGATATGAAACATTGCGTGAACCGATTTTAGTATATGGTTATGGGAGCACGCTAGAAGAAATCCCTAAGGTATGGGTGAAACTTCAACCAGAATTGACGACAGATGAGTCATATGGCGTCTGCCTCCCACATGAGAACGGCTATGTGGCTGGCATGACGAAGCCCGTGAGTGGGGAAGGAGCGCGACAAGTCGAACTGACGGAAGGGAACTATATCGTCGCGACGGTCGAAGGGGGCATCCCGATGATTCCTACGACATATGAGCAACTGTTAAACGTTCCAGACGTGACGCTTCGCGATGCGGTCGACTTTGAACGCTACATTCACGGGCAGGCAGGGGCGGATGACATGATTGAAGTCTGGATGCCCATCGAATAGAAAAAGACGTTTCCCGATCAATCGGGAAACGTCTTTTGTATGATTAGCGTGTCATGACTTTGTCGATGAGACCGTAGTCTTTCGCTTGGTCAGCTGCCATGAAGTAGTCACGCTCTGTGTCGCGCTCGATGACTTCAAGTGGCTGTCCTGTGTTCTCAGCCATGATTTGGTTCAATTTCTCACGCATTTTGATGATGCGTTCTGCGTGAATCTTAATGTCTGACGCTTGGCCTTGTGTGCCGCCGAGCGGTTGGTGAATCATGATTTCTGCGTTCGGAAGTGCGAAGCGTTTTCCTTTTTCACCGGCTTGGAGCAAGAAGGCACCCATCGATGCAGCCATTCCGATACAAATCGTCGACACGTTTGGCTTGATGAAGTTCATCGTGTCATAAATCGCCATACCTGCTGTAATCGAACCACCTGGGCTGTTGATGTAGAGCGAGATGTCCTTTTCTGGATCCTCAGCTGCGAGGAAGAGGAGCTGTGCGACGATTGAGTTCGCGACGTTGTCGTCAATCGCACTTCCGAGAAGGATGATACGGTCTTTGAGCAAGCGTGAGTAGATGTCGTACGCGCGCTCCCCACGGCCTGTCTGTTCGATAACTGTTGGAATTAACATTGAATCTGCCTCCTTTATGTAGGTTGTAAGTTCATCATACCTGTATAGTCAATGTTGGTCAAACAGAAACCCTTTCTACTGCTTATTCCACGACCCTCGATGTGTAAAACGTCTCAAGACGTGATGGTTACCCATTTAGCTTTGGACGAGCTGGTTTGATGACCCGACTTGATTCAAAATAACGTGTGAAAGTGGATTCACCTGAATAGGATAAGAAGAGATATTCTTTAGCACGCGTCATTCCGATGTAAAGGAGAGAGACTTCACGCTCGAGATCTTCTTCATATTTAAACGGCATATTTTCAACGTTTACGATAAAAACGGCTTGAAAATCAAGACCTTTACTGCTGTCAATTGTACTAATTTTTACGCGTTGATCATCTTTTGAGAAGGTACGTTTCGTCTCGCTACTCTCCGTAATCCAAAAGTGCTCGATTCCATAGTAGTTTAGGGCACGTTGTAACGTGTCGACATAATGCATCGTCGAGAACTTCTGGACGCGATACAGGATCAACATTTCAGAATAGGGGACTTTTTTCTCGTCATGTAATTTTTTTATTTGCCGAGCAACGAGATCTGCCTCTTTGAAGAAATGATCACATTTAATAATGGCTGGTTCAGGACCTCTTCGAAGCGTACTTTGAGGAGCAATGATTTCACCATCTAATTCCTTCGTCACAACTTTATCTTTTAGGGAGGAATTGGATTGATAAAACGACCAGGCGAACGATACGATTTGAGAAGTGTTTCGGTAATTAATATTTAGAATTTTGGACCTTCCTCGGAAATCCAAACCGGTATCCTGTACATAACTACGTTTTCGTTTATAGATAGACTGCGCTCGATCTTCGACGAGTAAAAGCGATTTCGTTTCAGGATTTAAAAGTTCGCTTGCAAGTTCGAGCCATTCGGGTTCGAAGTCTTGTCCCTCATCAATCAAAATCGCATCGTAAGACGGGAAGATGATTTCTCGCTTCCTTAACTTTTCAAGTATCGCCGGTATTCTTCTTTCCGAGATGTGTAAATCATTCTGCAACCAGGCATGAAAATTTCGAACTTCAATCAAATGATTCCTCTGTTTCAACTGAGGATCAAAATCGAACAAATCATCCGGTTCTAACATCATCTGTTGTACCATCTGTTCGATAAAACGGGCTAGCGAGATATTGTAACATAGGATTAAAATCTTCCATTCGGGATGTTGTTTAGATAACAGTTTAGCGCGACTCGCCAAAATGAGGGTCTTGCCACTACCTGCAACACCTCGAATTAAACGATTTTGATCACCGAGTTGTTTGGCCAAGTTCTCTTGATGTAGGTCCATCGCCCGGATGTTGTGAAGGGATAGTAAAAGCTGGTCTTGATATGGTGTGACTTTTTTAAATTCGGCGCTGATTCGAACTTCTGGGAAGAGATGATAACGAATCGCATCGATTTCTTCACCAGTCAACGGTTGCCTCAGGCGATAAGGAACCGTGAACATATTCAGAATTTTTTCGATGAGGATTTCTTCTGAGAATTGTGAATCATCCGGGTTGATTTCATCACGCATCAGAGAGAAACAAGGATCAATGACTTGATAGAGTCCATGACGAATACAGTCATCTTGTGTCAATCGTGTAAAAATGACGCCTGATCCATAAGGGAATTTTAATGTCGTCGCATACTTTCCTTCGTGTTGAATCAGGTTTTGATCCTTTTTTAGGACGTCAGTCAGTTTGAACATATTTTCACGGGCTTGTAGAAATGGACTTTTTACTTTCTTTTGAGATCCGTTTGCGGGAGTGATCATCCATTCATCATGGTTCAGTTGGTAGAGAGTAGAACGCGTATAGTCTTTCACTTCTAAAACGATCAACCCTAAATCAGGTCCGATGATGACGAAATCAGGTCTTCGACCGTGTATATTGGGTTCAAAATAAACGATGTAATCGTCTGGAAGGTAGCGTTTCAACGTACGAAATACGAGCCGCTCTCCTGCTGTTGCGGATGAACGAATCGTTTCAGGAACAGTATGAGCCATTAATTGACACCTCGTTTCCAATCCTTTTACTTAAATATACTATATAAAGGATACATAAAAAGGATGGTGGTTTGAAATTGAGGGAGAAAACACAAAAAAAGGACGAAGACCTCAATTAGGCCTTCGTCCTTTTATGTAATACACCCGGAGAGATTCGAACTCCCGACACCTGGCACCGGAAACCAGTGCTCTATCCCCTGAGCTACGGGTGCATGTGTGTGACACGAATTTATTATACATTTGTTTTATTGAAAAAGCAATCCTGTTCATTACGCTTTTTTGAGCGCGAGTGGAGCGGGTTCGTTACAATAGAAGAGAGGGGGGGAGAACGATGCAACGGCAAGAACAAAAACAGGTGCAACAGCAACAGATGACACAAGACCTTGTGCAACGGCTGCCGGTACTCGAGGCGGATCGTCTCGCGCTCACGTTTCGTCTAGCACGGCTCGCGCGACATAATCCAAACATTCATTTCGGGAGCGGGGATCTCGGATGGATTGCAGATGCGGCGAGTGCGTTCGAAGAGAAGCTGTTCACGCAGATTCGGGAAGGAAGCGGAAGCGAGACGGAGAAGGAGCTGAGACGACAACTCGTCCTCTTGCTCGATCATCGAGGGTTGTTGCCGGACACGAATGAGGGATTGGCGGAGCGGTTCGGTATCGACGTCTCTCAAATCGAACAGGCGAGACAGGCACTCCTATTTCTTGAACCGACGGGGATCGGGGCAAGAACGGAACGGGAGTGTCAGTATCGGCATGCGATTGAGCATGAGGACCCGCGCGTCGTCGATGTATTCGATGCGATTGAGAGTGGAGTGAGCCATCAACAGATGGCAAGCGCGCTCGCGATTTCGGAAGAAGAACTAGCCCGTCTAGAACGGATTGTCGCGACACTCCCGAAGCGTCCTTTATTATATGAAGAAACGGGGCACGTCTATCCGGAAGTCGAAGTGTGTGTGGAGGACGGGGAGCTTGTCACGACGTGGCTCAGTCCTGAACTTGACGAGACGCGTGTCGGGAATGACCGCGAGGCGAAATGGTGGATGACATCCCTTGCGATGCGTAACGAGACGCTTCGAGACATTTGGGCGGTCATCGAGTCGCGTCAGACCGAGTGGCTCAAAGGAGAACTTGTCCTCCATCCGTTGACACGTCGTACCGTCGCGCAACAAATCGGAAAGCACGAATCAACGGTCGGGCGTGCCATACAAGGGAAGTTCGCGAAGACCGAGGGCGGAATCATGGAATGGCGACACTTTTTCGTCCGGTCGACGAATCATGGGCATTCGCCGTTCATGATCAAACGGACGCTCGCGGAACTCATCCAACGAGAGAAGGCACCGCAAAGTGATCAAGCCCTCGCTAAAGAGCTCGCCCGATACGGATATCTCGTGACGCGACGGACCGTGACGAACTATCGTGAAGAACTCGGATTCGGCAATTCACGTGAGCGTGAGCGACAGTTATGGAAAGGATGACGAAAATGAAATTTACATTATATAAACGTGACAATTGTTCACTCTGTGACGAGGCAATCGTCATGCTCGAATGGTTGCAGGAAGATTATCCGATTGAGCTCGAACAGGTCGACATCACGGGAGACGAGGTACTCGAGGCGAAGTACCTCTTCGAAATCCCCGTTCTTATACACGAAGGGCAAGTCATCAGTCAAGGGCGATATGATGACAACAAAGTTGAAGATTTTGTTAAGTATACGCTTACATCGAAAAAAAACGTTTGAAGGGGTTGCCAGACGGAAAAGTGATTGATAAGATGAACTCGTAGCGGTGGGACGCAAATAAAAAAGTGGGACAAAAGTTGTCCACACTGAAAGTCGAGGGGGGAAGAGCATGATCCAGCAACTGATTCACGTTCAGAAGCAAATTGTCCCTGACCTGCTCGATACGCTCCGACATCGTTACGATATCTTACATTATGTCCGCTTGATGCAGCCGATTGGCCGCAGGACACTCGCAACGAGTTTGGGACTGACCGAACGGGTGCTCAGACGAGAAGTCGACTTTTTGAAAGACCAAGGTCTTCTTTACGTCGCTACTCAAGGAATTTCCCTTAGTGAGACGGGACGAAACGTCTTACGAGACTTGCACGAGATCATGGGAGAACTTCTCGGAATCTCAGAAGTGGCAAGAGAGCTCGAAGAGAAATTAGGAGTTCGCCAAGTCGTCATCGTACCAGGTGATTCAGATGAGACATTCTGGGTCCAACGCGATATCGGACGGGCAGCGGTCACGCAGTTAAAAGCGCGGCTCGCACCGGATGATAACGTGATTGCGGTAACAGGTGGAACGACGATGGCATCGGTTGCGGCGATGATGTCGCCCGATAAAAAAGAACGCCCGATGCATTTTGTGCCCGCACGCGGAGGTCTTGGTGAAACGCTTGAACTTCAAGCGAATACCGTCTGCTCACGCATGGCGGACCGGGCCCACGCAGACTATCATCTTCTACATATTCCGGATGAAGTGTCACAAGAAACATTCGACCGGATGGTGGAGGAACCTAGTATTAAAAATGTACTGGAAATGATTAGAGCGGCGCGAATTGTGGTACATGGAATTGGTGAGGCAGAAACGATGGCAAAACGCCGTCATGCATCACCGGAGCATTTGCGGATGATTGAACGGCATGACGCCGTCGCCGAAGCATTCGGATATTATTTCAATGCGGAAGGTGAGATCGTTCATCGCGTCAAGACGGTCGGAATCCAACTCGAAGAGCTGGATGACATGGATACCGTCATCGCGGTTGCCGGAGGAAAATCGAAGGCACAGGCGATCGCCGCTTATGCGAAACACACGTCGAACATCATCCTCGTCACAGACGAAGGTGCGGCGAAAGAATTATTAACTTGTTATTAAAGAGTTGACCCCCCGTTGGCTCTTCAATAAATAGCTTCTACCCTAAGGAGGAAATTAACATGGCAGTAAAAGTTGGTATTAACGGATTTGGACGTATCGGTCGTTTGGCATTCCGCGAGATCATCAAAAACGAAGGGATCGAAGTTGTTGCAATCAACGACTTGACAGACACGAAGATGCTTGCGCACCTTCTCAAGTATGACACGACTCAAGGTCGTTTCGACGGAGAAGTTGAAGTACATGACGATCACTTCCTCGTAAACGGAGAAAAAGTTATCACGCTTGCTAACCGTAACCCTGAAGAACTTCCATGGGGAGACCTCGGTGTAGACATCGTTCTCGAATGTACTGGATTCTTCACTTCTAAAGAAAAAGCTGAGCTTCACTTGAAAGCTGGCGCGAAGAAAGTTGTTATCTCGGCTCCTGCTACAGGTGACATGAAGACTGTTGTTTACAACACAAACCACGACATCCTCGATGGTACTGAAACAGTCATCTCAGGTGCTTCTTGTACAACAAACTGCTTGGCACCAATGGCTAAAGTACTTCAAGACCAGTTCGGAATCGTTGAAGGTCTCATGACTACGATCCACGCTTACACTGGCGACCAAAACACGCTTGACGCTCCACACCCGAAAGGTGACTTCCGTCGTGCACGTGCAGCTGCAGCGAACATCGTACCTAACACAACAGGTGCTGCTAAAGCAATCGGTCTCGTAATCCCTGAACTTCAAGGAAAACTTGACGGTGCTGCACAACGTGTACCAGTTGCTACAGGTTCACTCACTGAGCTCGTAACTGTACTCGACAAGCAAGTATCTGTAGACGAAGTAAACGCAGCGATGAAAGCAGCAGCAAACGAGTCATTCGGTTACACTGAAGACGAAATCGTTTCTTCTGACATCGTTGGAATCACATACGGTTCACTCTTCGACGCGACTCAAACTAAAGTAATGACAGTTGGCGACAAGCAACTCGTTAAAACAGTTTCTTGGTATGACAACGAAATGTCTTACACTGCACAATTGGTTCGCACAGTTAAGCACTTCGCTAACATCGCGAAGTAATTTCGTGAACTAAATAGAATCAAATAGGAGCGGAAACAAGAGATTGTTCTCCGCTCTATTTATGAAATGACACGCACGACATATGGAGGCGAAAGTTATGAACAAACAGTCTATTCGTGACATCGATGTAAAAGGGAAACGCGTCTTTTGCCGCGTTGACTTCAACGTTCCACTCAAAGATGGCGTCATCCAAGATGAAACTCGGATCCAAGCCGCACTTCCAACGATCAAGCATTTGCTTGACGGTGGTGCGAAACTCGTCCTTGCGAGCCACCTCGGCCGTCCAAAAGGCGAGAAGAACCCTGAGTTCTCACTTGCTCCAGTAGCGAAGCGTCTCGCTGAGCTCCTCGGAAAAGATGTACCGCTCGTCGAAGAAGCATACGGTCCGGTCGCAGAAGAAGCGGTCGCTAAACTCTCTGAAGGCGATGTCGTCGTTTTAGAGAACGTTCGTTTCTACCCAGGTGAAACGAAAAACGACGCTGAACTTGCAAAAGGATTCGCAGCACTTGCTGACGTATACGTCAACGACGCGTTCGGCGCGGCTCACCGTGCACACGCTTCAACTGAAGGAATTGCACACCACGTGGATACAGCCGTTGCTGGTCTCTTGATGGAAAAAGAACTTGAAGTTCTCGGTAAAGCTCTTTCTAACCCTGACCGTCCGTTCACGGCGATTATCGGCGGGTCGAAAGTAGCTGACAAGATTGGGGTCATCGACCACCTTCTTGACATCGTTGACACACTCATCATCGGTGGCGGACTCTCGTACACGTTCTCGAAAGCACTCGGGCACGAAGTCGGGACGTCGCTCCTTGAAGAGGATAAGCTTGACCTCGCTCGTCAATTCATGAAGAAAGCAGAAGACAAAGGCGTGAAGTTCTTGATGCCTGTCGACTGTGTCATCACGAAAGAATTCGGCGAAGAAACGTATGTCGGCCCAGTCGATATCGACTCGATCCCAGCGGATCACATGGGTCTTGATATCGGACCGAAGACAGTCGAACTTTACGCGGACGCGATTCGCGAATCGAAACTTGTCGTATGGAACGGACCGATGGGCGTATTCGAACTTGATAAATACGCAAACGGAACGAAAGGTGTCGCTCAAGCACTTGCAGACAGCGATGCATATTCAATCATCGGTGGTGGCGACTCAGCCGCTGCGGCAGCCAAGTTTGGTCTTGCTGACAAGATGAGTCACATTTCAACTGGTGGTGGCGCGTCACTCGAATTCATGGAAGGCAAAAAACTTCCAGGTGTCGAGGCGCTTAACGACAAGTAATTTAGAGGAGGGTTATCGATGCGTAAACCGATTATTGCAGGTAACTGGAAAATGAACAAAACACTCTCGGAAGCAGTCGCTTTCGTAGAGGAAGTTAAAAACAACATCCCGTCTACTGACAAAGTAGATGCAGCGATTGGTGCTCCGGCACTTTTCCTCGCACCGATGGTAGAAGCAGCTAAAGGGTCAAACTTGAAGCTCGGTGCACAAAACATGTACGACAAAGATAGCGGTGCCTACACTGGCGAAATCAGCCCAGCTATGGTCGCTGACCTCGGCGTGACTTACGTCATCCTCGGTCACTCAGAACGTCGCGAGTACTTCGGCGAATCAGATGCGTTCATCAACAGCAAAACGAAAAAAGCGTTCGAACACGGTCTTACGCCAATCGTTTGTGTCGGTGAAACACTCGAGGAGCGCGAAGGCGACAAGTTCGAAGAAGTCATCAAAACACAAGTCGAAGGCGGTCTCGCTGACCTCTCTGCTGACCAAGTCAAACAACTCGTCATCGCGTATGAGCCAGTTTGGGCAATCGGTACAGGTAAATCAGCGGACGAAGCTGACGCACAAAGCTCTTGTAAGTATGTTCGCGACGTGGTGAAAGGTCTTTACGGCGAAGACGTAGCGGCTGCAGTACGCATCCAATACGGTGGATCTGTAAAACCTGAGAACATCAAAGAGTACATGGCACAAGAAGATATCGACGGCGCACTCGTCGGCGGTGCTTCACTTGAAGCCGCTTCGTTCCTCAAATTGTTGGAGGCGATTTAAATGGCTAGACCAGTCGCACTCATCATCTTAGATGGTTTCGGGATGCGTGACGAATCGTTCGGTAACGCGGTCTTGGCTGCAGACAAGCCGAACTTCGATCGCTACTGGGAGCAGTATCCACATACGCTCTTAAACGCAAAAGGCGAGTACGTCGGTCTTCCAGAAGGGCAGATGGGGAACTCGGAAGTCGGTCACTTAAATATCGGTGCCGGTCGAGTTGTCTATCAGTCACTCTCACGCGTCAACAACGCAATCAAGGATCGTTCGTTCTTCGACCGTCAGGCGATGAACCATTTGGCAGGACATGTGAAGAAACATGACTCGAGCCTCCACATCATGGGCCTCGTGTCAGATGGTGGGATTCACTCGCACATCAAACACATGTATGCCATCGTTGAGTTCGCAAAACTCCACGGTATTGAAAAAGTGTACATTCACGCGTTCACGGACGGCCGTGACTGTGATCCGAAGTCAGGTGCTGGTTTCCTCAAGGAAACAGAAGAAAAGCTCGCTGAACTCGGTGTCGGTCAAGTCGCTAGCGTGTCTGGTCGCTACTATGCCATGGACCGCGACAACCGTTGGGAGCGCGTCGAGAAAGTATACGACGTCCTCGTAAACGGAAAAGGCGAAGTCGGTACGGACCCAGTCGAGGTTCTCAAGAAGTCGTATGAGAACGATTTGACGGATGAGTTCGTCTTACCGACAGTCATCGAAAAAGATGGCAAGCCGATCGCAACAATTCAAGACAACGATGCGATCATGTTCTTCAACTTCCGTCCGGACCGGGCGATCCAGTTGTCGAAAGTATTCAAAGAGAAAGCTGGATTCGAAGGCTTCAAACTCTCTGAAAACCATCCTGAGAACCTTCTTCTCGTTTCGATGACGAAGTACTCGGATGATATCGACACGGACATCGTCTTCCCACCGGAAGATTTGAAAAACACACTCGGGGAAACACTCTCTGCGCAAGGATACAAACAGCTCCGTGCCGCAGAAACAGAGAAGTACCCACACGTCACGTTCTTCTTGAACGGACAAAAAGAAAAGCCATTCGAAGGCGAGGATCGTCTCCTCGTACCTTCACCGAAAGTCGCGACATACGACTTGCAACCAGAAATGAGTGCGTACGAACTCACAGACGGCTTGCTCGAGCGTATCGAGTCGGATGAGTATGATGCATACATCATCAACTTCGCGAACCCGGATATGGTTGGTCACTCAGGTAAGCTTGAGCCTACGAAGAAAGCGATCGAAGCAGTCGATGAGTGCCTCGGTAAAGTAGTGGACGCATTACTTGCTAAAGGCGGCGCGGCCATCATCACAGCAGACCACGGGAACGCAGACATCGTCACGAACCCGGACGGCTCGCCGATGACGGCGCACACGACGGAACCTGTTCCGTGTATCATCACAAAAGAGGGAGTCGAACTGAAACCAGTTCTCGAAGGCGCACTTTGCGACCTCGCCCCAACACTTCTCGACCTTCTCGGTGGAGAGCAGCCAGCTGAAATGACTGGTTCATCAATCGTTACAAAATAATACAACTATTTTTCAAACGAAAAGGAGCGATTTTTCATGTCAATGATTACAGAAATTTACGCACGCGAGATTTTAGATTCACGCGGTAACCCATCAGTAGAAGTAGAAGTCTTCACAGAAGACGGCGGTTTCGGCCGTGCCCTCGTCCCATCAGGCGCATCAACAGGTGAGCACGAAGCAGTTGAGCTTCGCGATGGCGACAAGTCACGTTACCTCGGTAAAGGTGTCTTGAAAGCAGTTGCGAACGTGAACGACACAATCGCACCAGAACTCATCGGCTACGATGTCTTCGACCAAAACGCAATCGATGCGAAAATGATCGAACTCGACGGTACGCCAAACAAAGCTAAACTTGGTGCTAACGCAATCCTCGGTGTGTCAATGGCAGCAGCTCACGCAGCAGCAGATGAGCTCGGTCTCCCACTTTACACATACCTCGGTGGATTCAACGCGAAGACACTTCCAACACCAATGATGAACATCATCAACGGTGGTTCGCACGCGGACAACAACGTGGACTTCCAAGAGTTCATGATCATGCCTGTTGGCGCGCCAACATTCCGTGAAGCGCTCCGTATGGGTGCTGAAGTATTCCACGCCCTCAAATCAGTTCTTTCTGGTATGGGTCTTAACACAGCAGTCGGTGACGAAGGTGGTTTCGCACCAAACTTGAAGTCTAACGAAGAAGCGATCACAGTTATCCTTGAAGCGATCGAAAAAGCTGGTTACAAACCAGGTGAAGACGTCTACCTCGCAATGGACGTTGCATCTTCTGAGTTCTACGACAAATCAACTGGTAAATACGAACTCGCTGGCGAAGGCAAGTCACTCACAACTGCTGAGCTTGTAGACTTCTACGCTGAGCTCGTTGACAAGTACCCAATCCTCTCAATCGAAGATGGTTGTGACGAAAACGACTGGGATGGCCACAAGCTTCTCACAGACAAAATCGGACACAAAGTTCAACTCGTTGGGGATGACCTCTTCGTAACGAACACATCTAAACTTGCTGAAGGTATCGAAAAAGGAATCGCGAACTCGATCCTCATCAAAGTTAACCAAATCGGTACGCTCACAGAAACATTCGACGCGATCGAAATGGCTAAAAAAGCTGGTTACACAGCAGTTGTCTCACACCGTTCTGGTGAAACAGAAGACGCGACAATCGCGGACATCGCTGTTGCGACAAACGCTGGACAAATCAAAACTGGTTCACTTTCACGTACAGACCGTATCGCGAAATACAACCAACTTCTCCGCATCGAAGACATGCTCGGCGATGTAGCGAAATACGACGGCATCAAGTCGTTCTACAACCTCAAAAAATAATTGATTGTTTTCAGGCTCGTCGCATGGCGGGCCTGTTTTTTTGTGGAATATCCATTCAATCGACGGGCGTGAACGCTCTGTGTCGGAACTCCTCGTCATCGATATCTTATGTTGCTGTATACTGAACGTGACTGAAAAACAGTAGGGGGGATTGGATGGACCAATTGAATGAACAAGAAGAACGACTGAGCGGGGGGAACGTGTCGACCGTCTATAAAAAAGGGAATTACGTCTATCGTACGCAGAAGGATGGCAGTTCGAATATTCATCGGTTGTTGAGGCATCTGGAGGCGAAGGGGATTTCAGAGGTTCCACGGTTTGTGGGAATCGACGAGCAAGGTCGCGAAATCTTAACGTATTTAAATGGAGAAACCGCAGACTATCCTCTCAAATCCTATATGTGGTCCGATGAGGCGATTCAAGGTGCTGCACGACTGATGAGACGGCTACATGATGCGTCGTCAGATTTTGAGTGGTCAGCGGAGTGGGTACCGATTGACAACATACCTCAACCGTTAGAGGTCATTTGCCATAATGACTTCGCCGTCTACAACACGATTTTTTATGAGGGGAAAGTATCGGGGATCATCGACTTTGATTTGGCTGCGCCAGGTCCGAGAGCTTGGGACATCGTCTACGCACTCTACACATTCGTTCCGCTCAGTCGCCGCCATCAAGCTGAATCGGGAGAGGTCATCTATTACGATGCGGTTCGAGATGATGAGACGTATAAAAAACGTGTTTCATTATTCTTAAAGGCATATGGTTGGGATGACGCAAAAGAAGACTTGTTTGAGATGCTACAGTTACGCATCGAGGCACTCTGCCTCTTGATGAAGCGGAAAGCGAACGAAGGGGATATCGCCTTTCAAAAGATGATGGATGAAGGGCATTACGATCATTATCAAGAAGAACTTCGTTTCATTCAAATGCATGGATCGAAATGGTTCTGAAGCGATGTGGGAAGGGAATATAACTAGTGAAGCATAAATGAGGGAGGCGTTTCTCATGATGATGCTAGGGATTCTTCTGGTCATCGGTCTGATCGCATTTGGAGTGTGGTACTATCTGAGAACGAAGCGCGACGACGATTGGTCATGACGATTTTGTCATGACCTCTATTTTGTGTCAGAACACACAAATTTTGGGTATACTCTTTACATAACGCGTAAAGGAGCCATTGCTTATGACACGAGTACGTAAAGCTATCATCCCAGCCGCCGGTCTCGGTACCCGCTTCCTACCAGCCACGAAAGCCATGCCAAAAGAGATGTTGCCAATCGTCAACAAGCCGACGATTCAGTTCATCGTCGAGGAAGCCGTCGCCTCTGGAATCGAAGACATCATCATCGTCACGGGTAAGAACAAGCGTGCCATCGAAGATCATTTCGACCGCGCGCTCGAGTTGGAACAAAACTTGGAGTCAAAAGGGAAGACCCGCTTACTCGAATCCGTCCGACACTCCTCGAATTTGGCGAATATTCACTACATACGCCAACAGGAGCCAAAAGGTCTCGGTCATGCGATCTGGTGCGCCCGGAAATTCATCGGGGACGAGCCGTTCGCCGTCTTGCTCGGGGACGACATCATCGAATCCGACGTACCTGCGACGAAGCAGTTGATTGATCAATACGAGGCACATGACCGTTCCATCATCGGTGTGCAGCGCGTCCCGTATGAAATGACGAACCGATATGGTATAATTGACCCGCTTGCCGTCGAAGGGAAGCTCATTCCGGTGCGGACGTTCGTTGAGAAACCACCCATCGGTGAGGCCCCGTCGAACTTCGCCATCCTCGGTCGCTACATCCTGAAACCGGACGTCTTTGAGGCGTTATCGGGGCAAGAAGCAGGTGCCGGCGGCGAGATTCAATTGACGGATGCGATCGCACGCTTGAATGAGGCGCAGACGATTTTCGCCTACGAGTTCGACGGTCGACGCTATGACGTCGGGGAGCCGATCGGATTCGTCGAGACGACGATTTGCCACGCGCTCAGCGATCCTGATTTAAAAGATGACGTCCATGCCTTGTTAAAACGGCTCGTGGACGAACTTGATCAACAGTAAGGTGTGTTATTTTTGAAAACAATGCTCATGGTGTGTCAAAACTATTATCCGGAGATCGGCAGTGCCGGCAACCGGATGCAAAACATTACGCATTTGATGAAGCAGCGCGGGTATGAAGTCGAGGTCATCACGGCCGCCCCTTCGTACCCGAGCTTTGATATGTATCAGGACGACCGTTTCTGGAATGACCGGGAGCTGAACAACCAACCGTTCATCAAACGGCTCATCACGAAGAAACGGAAGCATACGTCCAACATGGTCAGCCGTCTCCTCTTGTTCCTTGAACAGATGGTGAAAGGGATCGGGTCCGTCCGCCAGTTAAAATTGAAGCCAGACGTCGTGTTTGCGACGACCCCTTCTTTTTTTATGGCGTTTGTCGGAGTATATGCGAAACGGAAATACCGTGTCCCGCTCATTCTAGACGTCCGTGACCTTTGGCCGGAATCGGTGAAAGGGGTCGGCGTGTTCAAACACGACTGGGTGCTCGCACCGGCGTTTTGGCTCGAGAAGCGACTGTATCGTGCCGCCGATGAGGTCATCATCAACTCGGAAGGATTCCGCAGCTATCTTCGTCAACGCGGTGTCCCGAACGAGAAGATTCACTATATGCCGAACTCGATTCGGGAATCAGAACGGACGCTGGAGCGGACGATCCCACCAGACGACCGGATGGAGATTTTATATGCCGGAAACATGGGGCTCGCGCAGGACGTCTCGCTCTTGCTCGAACTCGCCGAACGGTTCCGTGACGAACCACGGATTCATTTCAAACTGATCGGCTACGGGTACCGGAAAGAAGAGTTGAAGCAGACGATCAAAGAACGTGGCTTCCAAAACTTCTTGTTCCTAGAAGCGATGCCACGGACCGAGGCGTTCCAGGCGATTAAAAATGCGGACGTCGCTTTTGTCAGCCTGATCGAGCAAGAAGTATTCGATACGGTCATTCCGGGGAAACTCATCGACTATATGGCGGTCGGCAAACCGATTGTCGCAGCAGTGTCAGGCCATGCGGCGAATGTCATTGAAGCGGCCGAGGTCGGATTTGTCTCACGGAAACGAGATATCGATGAGATTGAACGAATCCTGCGCAAGCTCCTCGACCGACCGGACCTTCGGGAGACGCTCGGGGCGAACGGGATTCGTTACGTCAAAGAGAATTTATGTTGGGAAGAGAATATCGACGTGTTAGATCAAGTCGTACAACAGTTAGTGATGGAGGAAACACGATGAAGTCAGTATGTATGTTTGTATGGAACCATTTTACGAATGATGCGCGCGTCCTTCGCGAATGCTCGGCACTCGCTGAGGCAGGTTATGAAGTTGATTTGATTGCGCTTCAAGATCCAAAAAATAAAGAGTTACCGAAAGAAGAGATGCGTCCGGAAGGCTTCCGCGTCATCCGCGTGAAGCGTCAGCCATCGATTCTCGTCAACGCGCTCAAGTTCGCGAAGAAGACGTACCAATGGGTGAGCGAGAAACGGACCCGTCAAATCGGTGCCGGACTCGTCGGTGCCGGCTTGTTCCTACTCGCACCGTTCACGATGCTCGCTCTCGGGGCAGCGGTCGGGACAATCTTGTTGCCGCAAGTGCGTAAGCAAATCGTCAACGCGAGTGCGATGCTCGAGATGGTGTTCACGTCGACGAAGAAGTCATACGACTTTTATCATGCGAACGATTTGAACACGCTCCCGCAGGCACTCCTCGCCGGAAAAGTGTTCAATAAAGGTCGGATCGTCTATGATTCGCACGAGGTACAGACGGACCGTACCGGTTACGGCTACATCCAAAGTAACCTCGAAGGATGGCTCTTGCCGTTCGTCGACACGATGATGGTCGAGAACCATACACGTGCGGCACATAACGAAGAGTTATACGGATTCTATCCGTACGTGCTCCACAACTACCCGTTCTATCGTCCGCTCGACTTCTCGCTCCGTAAGGACTTGCATGCGCTTCTCGACTTGCCAAAAGACGAGAAGATCCTCTTGTATCAAGGTGGGATCCAAGCAGGGCGCGGTCTTGAACAGCTCGTGCTCGCGGCGAAAGACTTCAAAGAAGGTACGCTTGTCATGATCGGGGACGGGAAGCTCAAACCGACGATTCAACAGTTGATCGAGACAGAAGGCGTCGGCGATCGTGTCAAGATGATTGACAAAGTACCGGTCGAAGCGTTACCTTACTATACGATGAACGCCTACCTAGGCTTCCAAGTGTTGAACAACGTCTGCTTCAACCACTACTCGGCATCATCGAACAAATTGTTCGAGTATTTGATGGCCGAAGTACCGGTCGTCTCATGTGACTTCCCTGAAATCGAACGGGTCGTTGCGGGGAACGATGTCGGGGTGCTCGTCGACTCGCACGATCCACAATCGATCGCAGACGGCGTCAACCGTATGATTGAAGACCAAGCACTCTATGCGCGTGTCAAAGAGAACACGAAGACCGCGCGTGAGCAATATAACTGGGATTTGGAAAAAGAGGCACTCTTGAACGTCTACGCGAATGCTGCGGAGCGCAAGTTGCCGATTATGAAAGACGGTGCGCCAAAGCCAGTACAATCTTAAGACTGCGGCTTTGGCCGCGGTCTTTTTTATATGGAGGGAGGACATTTATGAAACGTCAACAGCAACATCTATTACGTCAACAAGTGTGGCGCAAGCTACAAACGATCTCGGTGAAGGATATCGCCTGGATCATCGCGGGCTCATTCATTCTCTCGTTCGGGGTCAACTACTTCACCGTACCGAACGATTTCTCGGAAGGTGGCCTGCTCGGGGTCACGATCATCCTGTACTACGTGTTCGGCTGGGACCTCGGGCTCACGTCGATCATCGGGAACGGGATTCTCTTTATCGTCGGCTATAAGCTGCTCGACCGTCGGACAATGGTCTATTCGGTCATCGCCGTCGTCGCAACGTCATTCTTCCTTAGTTTGACGCACGACTGGGGCAGCCCTGCTGAGGACAAACTGCTCGCGGCCGTTTACGCCGGGATCATGATTGGGGTCGGGATCGGCATGGTGCTCCGTGTCGGCGGGACGACCGGTGGGGGCGTCATCATCGCCCGCCTCATGGAGCGCTATCTCCATTTGAGTGTCGCCGTCTCGATGTTCATCATCGATGCGATTGTCGTCGCGACATCTGGCTTCTTCTTAGGGGAGCAGGTCGTCCTCTATACGCTCATCGCCATCATCATCGGTTCGTGGGTCATCGACCTCGTCGCGGAAGGACTCAATATCCGCAAGGCCGTTACGATCATCAGCGACAAGCAAGAAGAGCTCGCCGTCGTCTTGACAGAAACGCTCGGCCGCTCGGCAACGATCATCCATGGACATGGCTACTATACGAAGCAAGATAAGAACATGTTGTATATGATTGTCGACAAACGTCAGATCGCGCCACTCAAAAAAATCGTCCAAGTGACGGATGACCGTGCCTTCGTCGTCATCCACCAAGTGAAGGAAGTCATCGGGGAAGGGTTCAGCTACCCGTCCCGATAATTTGAATGCTGGTGTTTTGACGATAACTTCTATATAATAAAAGGCGTGTAAATAGAAGGAGGAACTGACTACTATGCAAACGATCGCTACAATCAGCCTACTTGTCGTGGCTGTCTTATTGATTGTCGTCGTACTGCTCATGTCAGGTCGGTCGCAAGGTCTTGGAGCGATTGCAGGTGGCGCGGAGCAGTTGTTCGGACGCCAGAAAGCGCGCGGCTTCGATGCTGTTTTGAACCGAACTGCAGCTGTACTAGGCACTTTGTTTTTCATTTTAGGATTACTAGTCGCATCATTATGATGATAAGGCTGATCGTTCTCGATTTTCACGTGAGGCGGTCAGCTTTTGTTTTTTCGATTTATTTTTTGGGAATAATGTAGATACGAGGAGATGACAGATAAAATGAAAGTGACAGCACCAAAACCGTTCTTCTTCGAGGGCGGAAAACGTGCCGTGTTGATGTTACATGGCTTCACTGGGTCGAGCGCGGATGTCCGCATGCTCGGTCGCTTCCTTCAAAAAGAAGGATACACATGTATGGGACCGATCTATCGTGGTCATGCCGTCCCACCGGAAGAGTTACTCCAATATGGACCAGAAGACTGGTGGGAAGACGTCTTGAACGCCTACCAGACACTCGTCGACAAAGGCCATGAGGAGATTGTCGTCTGCGGACTATCGCTAGGTGGCGTGATGTCGCTCCGTCTCGCCGAGGAGAAAGACGTCAAGGCGGTCATCCCGATGTGCGCGCCGACTGGAATCGATGCCGAGGACCGCTTGTACAAAGGAGTCCAGGCATATGCCCGAGAATATAAGGGTAGAGAAGAAAAGTCGCCGGAACAGATCGAGCAGGAGATGGCAGAGTTCAAACCGATGCCAACGCTAAAAGACCTCCGTGCCTTCGTCCGCGACACGGCGTCGAAGCTCGAGGACATCTTCGTCCCGACACTCGTCGTCCAAGGCGCCAAAGACAACATGATCGACCCGGAATCGGCGAATCAGATTTACGAGGCGGTCAACACGTTCCAAAAAGAGTTGCTCATCTATGAGAACTCGGGACATGTGATCACGCTCGACAAAGAAAAAGAGAAACTGCACCAGGACGTGCTCGATTTTCTCGAAACGTTAGACTGGTCAGTCTAAGAAGGAGGTGTCACGTTGAATTTACGTGACCAATTACTAGAGATCTTACAGGCGAGCGAGAAACCGCTCTCTGTCGATCAACTGACCGAGCGACTACAGCTCGCGTCGACGGATGACTTCAAAGAACTCATCCGCACATTGAATGCCCTCGAGGAAGAGGGTGCCATCGGCCGGACGCGGACGAACCGTTACGGGACGCTCGCCTCGCTCGGCCAAGTCGCGGGGATCATCTCGATTCACCAGCGCGGATTCGGCTTCTTGTCGGTCGAAGGGGAAGCGGAAGACGTGTTCTTGCCGCCCGACCAACTGAAGGACGTCTACCATGGCGATACGATCCTCGTCAAAAAACGCGAGGACAACCGTGGCAAGACAGAAGGGATCCTATTGAAAGTATTGAAGCGCGGACTCTCGGAGTTCGTCGGGACGTATACGCTCCCGAGCGGTCGACTCGACCAGTTCGCCTTCATCGAGCCGGATGACAAGCGCATCAACTTCTGGCCGGTCGTCAACCCGGACAAATCACTCGGTGCTGTCGACGGACATAAAGTTGTCGTGCGCATCACGAAGTATCCAGATGGCCGCTTCGCCGGTGCTTGTGACGTCGTCCGCATCATCGGGCATAAGAATGACCCAGGCGTCGACATCTTATCGATCGTCTATAAGCACGGTATTCCGACGGAGTTCCCGGAAGACGTGATCGCTCAGGCGAACGCCGTACCGGACGAGGCGGATGAGAAAGACTTCATCGGTCGTGTCGACCTTCGTGACGAGACGATCTTCACGATCGACGGCGAAGATGCGAAAGACTTGGATGATGCCGTCCACGTCAAAAAACTCGATAACGGGAACTACGAGCTCGGTGTCCATATCGCCGACGTCTCGCATTACGTGAAAGAGGGCTCGCCGCTCGACGTCGAGGCGCTCGAGCGTGGGACGAGTGTATATCTCGTCGACCGCGTCATTCCGATGCTGCCGCACCGACTCTCGAACGGAATTTGTTCCCTCAACCCGCACGTCAACCGCTTGACGCTCAGCTGTGTCATGGAGATTTCCCCGCAAAACGGGAAGGTCGTTCGCCATGACTTGTTCCCGAGTGTCATCAAGACGACGGAACGGATGACGTATACGAACGTCCGTGAAATCATCGAGCGCGATGACGAAGAGACGTTGAAGAAGTACGAGCCGTTCATCGGTGAGTTCGACCTCATGGCCGAGCTCGCGGAAGTCCTTCGGAAACGACGCAACTCACGTGGTGCCATCAACTTCGATTTCGCCGAGGCGAAAGTCGTCGTCAACGAGGAAGGGAAGCCGGCGGATATCGTGCTTCGTCCACGTTCGGTCGCCGAGAAGTTGATCGAGGAGTTCATGCTCGCGGCCAACGAGACGGTCGCGGAACATTTCCACAAAATGGACGTCCCGTTCATCTATCGTGTCCACGACAATCCGAAACCGGACAAGCTCGACTTCTTCTTCGACTTCGTCGCAAACTTTGGCGTTCATATCGAACGCATCAAAGGACAGACGGTCGAACCGAAGACGCTTCAAAAGATCTTGAAGGCGATTGATGGGGAGCCGGAAGAGCCGGTCATCAGCACGATCATGCTTCGTTCAATGCAACAGGCGAAGTATGACGACGTCTCGCTCGGTCACTTCGGACTCGCGACGGACTTCTATACGCACTTCACGTCACCGATCCGTCGTTACCCGGACTTGATCGTCCACCGTCTCATGCGCACGTACGTCTTCAACAACGACTTGTCGGAGCAGACGATTGCGAAGTATGAGGACCGTCTCGGGGCGATCGCTGAACAGGCATCGAAACGGGAACGTCGTTCGGTCGACGCAGAGCGCGAGACACAGGCGCTCAAGAAAGCCGAATACATGGAAGCCCATCTCGGTGAAGAGTTCGATGGTGTCGTCGCTGGCGTCACGAACTTCGGGATGTTCATCGAGCTCCCGAATACGATCGAAGGACTTGTCCGTCTCCAGTCGATGGATGACTACTACCACTTCGACGAATCACAGCTCATGCTGCTCGGGGAGCGGACGAAACGTCAGTTCCGGATCGGGGACGCCGTCCGTGTCAAAGTCGACGCCGTCAACTTAGACGAGCGGACGATCGACTTCACGGTCGTCGGCATGCCGAAACGGGAACCATCGACACGTCGCCAACCGACGACGATCAAAGCGAAAGGCGGTCGTCCGAAGAAGGACGAGAAAGACCGTCGTGGCGGTCGAGGTCGGGACGACAAGAAGAAGCGTGGCAAACCAGGAAGACCTGGAAAGCCGGGTAAACCAGGTGAGAAACCGAAACGAGACGGGGAGAAGTCTTCCCAAGGCCGTTCGGCACTCGACCTGAAGAAGAAAGACAAGCACAAACGAAAAGGCGACGCCAAACGAGGAGCGAAGAAACGTCGCTGACGGGGAAGGGCTCGTCCCTTCCTCCGTATCTTGTAGATAAAGGACTGAATGTGTATGGCCAAGAAGAAAGATTCGAACGCACTCGCCCAAAACCGCAAGGCGTCCTTCGATTACGCGATCGAGGATACGATTGAGGCGGGCATGGTGCTCACAGGGACGGAAATCAAGTCGGTCCGTCAATCGAAGATTAACATCGCGGATGCGTACGTCCGATTCGACGGGGGCGAGGCGACGCTTCACAACTGTCATATCAGCCCGTTCGACCAGGGGAACCGCTTCAACCATGAACCACTCCGCGTCCGAAAGCTATTGTTGCATAAGAAGCAAATCAATCAGCTCATCGGGGCGTCAGGGCGTGACGGCTACACGATCATCCCGCTCAAAGTGTATATCAAGAACGGGTTTGCCAAGTGCCTGCTCGGCGTCGGAAAAGGGAAGAAGAAGTACGACAAACGTGAGGACTTGAAGAAGAAAGACGCGAAACGTGACGTCGACCGTGCGATGCGCGATCGGCAAAAATACTGACAACGAATCCTGATTGTGGTATATTAAATATAGTACCAATTACCACCCCGGGGACGTTATGGATTCGACGGGGGTAGGTCGGTCGTATGTGGCGTGTCGAGGGGGCGGCCTCGTTAAAACGCAAACGCCTATAACTGGCAAAACTAACACACAACTCGCAGCAGCCTAAGTGCCCTGCGGATCCTGACATCCATCGCTTGTGTGGATGACTTTCAGGGTCTCAAACTAAGCAAGCTACGCTTCAACCTCGCCGTCTGAGGGCGCGAAGAAGAGATGAAACAGACTGGATGCGACAACGCCTGTTTATCGGCAGTGTCACATCGAGATTCAATAGATAAACTACACACGTAGAAGCATACGTTACGATGCCTTCGGACGCGGGTTCGACTCCCGCCGTCTCCATTTTGAAGCAGTCTGTAACGACTGCGATCAATGATTTTCATGAAGACCTTCTAATTTCATTGAGATTAGAGGGTCTTTGCTTTTGATTGAGAGTCAGCCACGATGAAAGGAAGGTGAAGAGCATGGGGAAATATCAATTAGACACGAGAAGCAAGGTAGCTGCGGCGAAGTATCAAGACGGCAAAAAGCCGACTGTCTCGAACAAGAAGGAACGATTGAACAAGCTTCGTGAAGCGTATTTGCAGAAGCAACAAGAGAAGAAGTGATTTGACGAAGGATTATTGAGTATCTGCTCATTAATCCTTTTCTTTATGGGTAACAGACACTGTTCATTAGATTTTCGAATGGATTCAAGGGGTTGAGCATCCCTTTGTTGAATAGAAACTACGAGTTGTTTTTTTAAAATCGTCATGAAAATATACATACCAAAGGAGAATTCCTCATGTCTAAAAAATCGACGGAAATGATCGTGAATGGAGTCAAAAAATATGGTCCGACAGTGGTCGAACTTGCATTAAAACATAACAAAGAAATCATTGGAGCTCTAGGGTCAGTCAATTTAAAGAAACGATTAAATAAATCCGATGATTCCAATCAAAGCTCTAAGATAGTCAAAGGCAAGAACATGCATCCGCGAAAGCAACGCTATCAATACTATTTAACTGAAGTGACTCCTACGTTGGATACTCGAAATCGTGATGAGTTACTTGAATATAAGTTGGAAGTGGAGCATTGTATTCAACAAATCAAAATGGAGCAAGCACGAGACATTGTCATCAAAAAACAGATTCATGAGGGCCGGATAAAAGAGTGGGAGACCATTTTATCTCATATCGTGAGCCAAATGACCATCAAAGACTATATGGAATATTTGAGACTTTTCAACAACCCAGAATATCAAAGTGAATATTTCGCAGGCTTTAAAGGCGATGTAGATAAATTTAAAAAACTGAACACGGTCGAACAGTATGATGCACTCGTTCAGTATGTTCACGAAAAAACGATGATTGACCTCGAACAAATCAAAAGAGAGTTTTCCGCTCCTGTCTGATGCATCGCGATCCACTTCCTATCTGTATTCGTTATAATCAATGGTGCAACGAATAGATGGAGGTGAAGCTGTTGGGATGGGATTTAAGTGTCGCTGAGGCAAAAGACGTCTATTTAACTGAATCAGACTTATGGCGTTTTACACAACAATTTCTAATGAGCGCTTCTCATACGACCACATACAAACACATTTTGATGAAGGCGTTACTTGAATGTACGTCAGAATTAAATGAATCAGGTGTCGTTTCATTTCATAAGATTGCCAAACATGTGACGAAAATCTATTGGAATCTCATTGTGACGCATGGTTTGACACAAATGAATCAATTTGGGAAGCAGAGCGCTGTTGAAAAAGCGATGCTCTCCTTTCAGAAAGAACACAACATTCCGTCAGTTTGGAACTTCGACCGCTTACCAGAACAGCAACAAAATCAATTGATTCGGAATGTGAATCAATTTTATAAAAAATACGTATATGGTTCTTTCTATCATTCCTTTAACGAAACGATTTACTCCTTTAATCGAAAAGAGGAGTGGATTCAACTCGTTCCTGTTTATGTTGTATTTTTTGAAAAATACAAGCGTATGTTAATGAATGTGACAAATTATCAGTTAGCTGTTTTTTTAGAGAAATACAATTCCAAAGAGGCGATGGAACGTATCTTAAGTAAGTTAGAGTTTGTATCTGTCCGCCAATCACTTGAGGAGTTTAAACAAATTCTATTAAGTCACGGTTATGCAGCATGCTTCTATTGTTTAAAACCTATAAAGCAGATTCACGTTGACCATTTCATTCCTTGGTCTTATATGCAAAATGATGTCTTGTGGAACTTTGTTCTTTCGTGTCCGACATGCAATACGAGTAAGAATAATCGACTAGCGAACATCGCTTATCTCTATACTTTGGTAGAGCGGAATCATGAACTGCGCTCGGTAGAGCACATGTCTACATACAAAGAGTCGAAACTCATTCATTTATATCACTATGCCGTTCAAAATGGATTTGAAAACAATTGGGTCCCGAAAACATGAAAAGAGTCGAACCTCGTAAAACAGGTTCGACTCTTGTTTAGTATTTACTATAGTCAGACAGAAGAAATTTTAAGTTAAATGAACAGAGAAAATCATATATTTATGCCTGGATGTGTATTTAAAGAGGAAGAAGGTAGCGAATTGATGAAAAGAATTTGTGATTGTGAGAATTTGAAAAGAATTACGATAGAGGCTGATATGGGAGCAGACCCGACATGGTGTGCGGTCTGTCAATACAATATAGAGATGGATGAGTTCGTGATTTCTGACCAATTGAAGCGTGATTTCCATGAATGGGTTAGTCGATTCGGAGAATGGATTGAGTGGGACACGGATACACTTGCTGTAGGATGGGAGACCAAGGTGGAACGACATAATCGTGAAGGCAACTTACTTTCGCAGCGTTTACAAGGAGAGCTTGGTGAAGCATATGAAATTGAATTCACTCCTGCAAACACAATTGAGGAAGAACACTTTTGACAGCCGTCCTTCCTCAACATTATATTATTTTGACGATAGGGTGCCTTGTCCGAAGCGAGAGTACGTTCCAAGCCGCCATACCTTTTCCATCGGTCCGTATGTGAAATGGCGAAGCCATAACATACTGAATACGATCAATACGATGTTGATGACGATTGCCCATAGTCCTGTTTCAATCGTTGTGAACGTCTGTCCGAATGTAGCAACAGTCACCATAAGTGCAGTCTGAAGCAAGTAATTCGTCAACGCCATACGACCAAATTCTTGAAGTGGGGCAAACCAGGAACGTGTCGTCCGTAGTTGACTCATATTGACAAGGACGGTGATATAGAACGCCGCTAAAAAGGGAGCTGACCAATTCGAATAGTCGAGCATACGGATATATGCTTGAATTTCTTCATTGGTCGGGGTGTAGCCGACGTTGAAATACGATGAGCTTGGTAAATTCGTATATTGTAGCCATACAAATCCGGCAGATAGGATGCCGGTGACGACTAGTCCAAGCTGCCAACTTACCCGGTGCGTATTGATGCGACGAAACACCTCATACTGACCCGCTGCAAGCCCGAGCAAGATGAGAGCAAGTGGCATCAACAGTTTCGTCCCGGTGTAAGTGAGGGCAGCTAGCCCGATCAGACCTAGAATCAAATTGACTGACCGAGGAAGGCGGTATGCAAACAGGAGGAGTAGCCCGCTCACAGCGTAAATCGTCAACGCCTCACCCGGCTGAAATTGCATATGAATCAAGCCGAAGCCGAGTAAGAGGAGCAATCGTTTCGTAAATAAAACGTAGGCGCGATCTCCGCGTTCTATTGCTCGATGGATAAAGAGGTAGAATCCGACACCAAACAAAAATGAGAAAATCATAAAGAACTTTCCATCGATGAAGATGTGCAGGGCATATACATAGTAATGTTCCATGATGGTGTTCGGGTCGCTCGGACGTAATAAACTGAGAATGTTCATAAAAATGATCCCGAATAAGGCGAAGCCTCGCAGGGTATCGAGAACATTGATTCGTTCGTTTGTAGGTGTTGCTGTCATGTGATTATCTCCTTTCAATTTCTTCTTCCGAGTATGAAGGGAGCATCTTACATGTTGTATGCGGTAACCTTACAAAATCCTGAACTTCACTAAGATTAAAAATCCCAGAAATTGTATGTTACACTAGGTGAAAACGATTAGGGGTAAACAAATGACCATTCATTTTGATCAGATGACGGAACAAGAAGTCTCGCATTATGTGACTTGGTTGATTGACGACTATGCAAAAGGTGTTGCGCGAAACTATCAGCTTCCGATAGTGTTAGCGCAAGAGGAATCCACACAATTGATTCGAGGTCTCTTCCCAGACAATCAACCCGGGGAAGGACAGACGATTGTTCATGTGATAAACGGAGACACTCGTGTCGGGATTTTGTGGTATGCGTTTCAAGCTGAATCGAAACGCGTCTTCATTTATCATATTTTGATTGAAGAGACGTACCGTGGACAAGGATATGCGACAGCGGTGTTTGAGAAACTTGAAAGAGTAGCTTCAGAAGAACTTGGCGCAACATCCATTGGACTAAGTGTATTCGGTACGAATCCAGACGCACAGCGATTATATAAACGACTCGGATTCCAAGAAGCGTCCATCGCCATGAACAAACAGTTATGAGAGGAGTCGACATGAAACGTTACTTGAAGTGGCTTTTGGTCGGATTTGGCGTGATTGTGATTGGGGTGGCGGGGTTGGTATTTGCCTTTTATCGGTCGATGCAACCAGATCCCGATGAGGAAGCAAACGTGATCAAGATGGCCGAACCTTATGTAGCCGAACGATTCGAAGATGCTGAATTGACAGAGGACGTATTATTCGACAACATGGGTAACTTTCCGTTTGAATATGCGGCGATTGCGATGGATTCGGTGACGGGAACGGAGTTTTATGTCTACGAGGATGAGTCGACCGGAGAAATCGTTGATACGTTTCTTTCATCTAAATGGGAGGATGCGGTCACAGAGGCGATTGAAGATTCGATTGATACGGCGTTTGGTGCAGACGTCACCTATGTCGTCCTATATGACGAAGAAAGTATCCGACAACTCGATGTCTCCTCGGCAAATCCAATCGCCTATCAGACAGCCGACGTGTCGCCGACAATCTTATTGACGCTTCATCGAGAGCCGAAAGCTGATGACGAAGAACGCGTTCGAATGTGGATGTCTGCGTTACAAGAGAACGACATCCTGAAGCGAGCCGAGATTCGTGTCGACTATACCGCTAAAAACGGAGAACTTCTTGATGATGGTACTGGTTTAGAGTTATCGTTTTAAAAAGAATCCCACTCTCCAATCGGAAAGTGGGATTTGTTCAGTCAAACACTCGACTGATCCAGCGTTTGAAAAAGGGTTGGCCTGCTTGTGTCACGCTATGATTTTCGAGCTCCACCTCTTCGATTGCCTCATTCGGAGATCTTAATTGAATCGTCATCTCGTCACCAAGCCCGGTCGTGACACCACTCTCAAATTGAAGATTTCTTGTCACATACGCGTTTGCGTATAGAAGTCCACCTTTTTCATCCACTTGTACCTCCTGAATCGTATAGTGGAATTGCTCGACCCAATCCCGCTGGCCGAGTAGAAGCCGGACGACGTCATTTTCGTGTGACAGTTTCGTTCGCTCGATATTTTCAAGAGGAGTATGCGCTTCAATCGCCTCTCGCTGCGCTTCTAAGATATCTTTGAAGTGATGTGTCGCAGCTTCTGTCGTCCATGCAGCGGAACCCGTCTTCGACTCGGTCGCATAATGGAAAAGAGCAAATCCAATCAAGGCGAATAACGCTAGGACACCTACTCGTTTGAACTGTTTCATTGTCGAGCTCCTTCCATATCAATTCAAGATTGAAGACGTTAAAAGGTTGTCAATGGACCTCGCGATTACTCGAGAATGTGACTTATCGACCGGTGATTTGCTCAAACCAGCTCGCTACTACATCAGCGCCCCATCTTGGAACATGAATATCGATACCCCGACCATCACGAGCCCAACTAAAATCAATCCACCTTGTTTCGCGCTACTCTCAACCCCTCTCACGACGAGGGGAATTCCCAACCCAAGCAAAAAAAAATACCAAAATCCTATGAATATTCCTCCTTTTTCTAATTATTCTCATTTTATTACGAATCGAACGGACAGGCTCTACATACTTAGACTGATTTATCTTTTCGAAAAGACGGGTACATTACCTCTATGTGAAAATGAAGGGGAGTGAGCTTTATGCGGAAAACGATTGTCATTGCGGGGGCGAGCGGCTATATCGGCTCGAACGTGATGGAGCAACTGAAAGAAGAGTATGACATCATTGCATTATCGCGATCGACGAAAAATAAAGAAGATGAAGCCCATATCACGTGGCGTGCGTGTGACTTGTTCTCGTATGAGCAGACACGTGAGGCATGTGAGGGCGCAGATTATGCGATGTTCCTCGTCCACTCGATGATTCCGGACGGTGGCTTGACGCAGGCGACGTTCGAGGACATGGATGCGCTCATCGCCGATAACTTCGCCCGAGCGACGAAGGCAAACGATATCGAGCAAATCGTCTATTTGAGCGGCATCATTCCAAAACAAGAGAAGACATTGTCACGTCATTTGAAGAGTCGACTCGAGGTCGAACGTATTCTCGGCGGACAAGGGGTGCCGGTGACAACGATTCGAGCGGGGCTCATCATCGGTCCGGAAGGTTCGTCGTTCCCGATTTTAGCGAAACTCGTCAAACGGTTGCCGTCGATGATCTTGCCACGTTGGACGAAGACGGAGACACATCCGATTGATATTCGAGAAGCCGTTCAGGCACTCATCTCGGTCGTCGGTGCCGAATCGCTCTATGATCGTCATATCGACATCGGGGGTCCCGAAGTGATGACGTATCGGAAGATGATCGAACAGACGGCCGAAGTCATGGATAAGCGTCGCGTCTTGATTGACTTCCCGTTCCCGACAATCAAACTGTCGCGCCTGTGGGTCATGGCGGTCACAGGTGAACCGAAGGCGACCGTCTATCCGCTTGTCGAGAGCATGGGGCACGCGATGGTGGCAGAAGATACCGTCGAAGGCATCGGACAGGGAGAGATTCCGTTTAAACAGGCTGTCGAACATGCGCTTGAAGAGGAAGAGGAACAATCCTCAGGCGGTAAGAAGAAAAAGCAGCCAAAGTCATACACCGTCCGCTCGATTCAGCGGTTTGGTCTGCCGGAAGAAAAGTCGGCGCTTTGGATGGCGGACACGTACTTCGAATGGCTCGGTCGTTTCATGTATCCGCTTATCCAGACGACGAAAGAAGACGACGATTGGGAAATCGCGCTGCTCGATCCGTCATTCGTCGCGCTTCATCTATCGCTTGAACAGGAAGCGACAGACGATATGGCATCCTTTGCGATTGATGGGGGCAAGTTCGTCAAATTGAGTGAAGAGGACAAGACAGGTCGTCTCGAGTTCAGACGCTTACCAGAATCGGATGAAGGACTCGTCGCCATCCATGAGTTCGTGCCGGCCCTCCCATGGTGGTTCTATACGAAGACACAGGCGAAAGCCCATCTCGTCGTCATGTGGCTGTTCGGTCGTCACGTGAAGTTGTTGGCGAAAGACGCGGAAGATGGCGATCAAGTCGTAGAGGCTCCGACGAATTAAATGTGATGAAGTGTTGGAAGACAGTGACCCTGTCTTCTTTTTTTATGCCCAATGGTCTCGATTTTCATCTGATTTTTAATGTTGATGTACCCATAAGACTCAAAAACAAAAATACATTGCATAACAAGGTATTAGCATGGGAAAATTAGGTAAGTTGAATTAGGTGATGAATGGAGGGCACTATGGAAATCGATAAAGAAATGCTGAAAGGTCATATCGATACGATGATTCTGTCGTTACTCAACAATCAGGATATGTATGGCTACGAAATCGCCAAAGTCGTACACACACGTACTGATGAAGCGTTCGAGTTGAAGGAAGGGACACTCTACTTATCCTTAAAACGTCTTGAGAAAAAAGGGAGTGTGGAATCTTATTGGGGAGATGAGCAAGGGCCAGGGGGAAGACGGAAGTATTATCGGATCACGACAGATGGACGAGCCGTCTTGGCACGAAAGAAAGTGGAATGGCGTCTTGTGAAACAATTAATGGACCTATTTTTACATGAAGAAGGTGATCCGTTTGAAGCACGTGGATGAATACATTGACGAACTCTATCAAAACGCAGACCCGCGCCTTCAAGAAACCATTGAGTTAAAAGAGGAGACGCGAACTCATTTAGAGCAGTCGATTCATGATTTGATGATTAAAGGTCACTCAGAGTCAGACGCCACTCGCATTGCATTCAATCGATTTGGAGGGGCTGAGCAAGCTGAATCCATCATTCATATGATGCAAATTCAACAAAATCGTTTTGCGAAGCAACTGCTTCAAATCGGATTTAGCATCGCGATCGTATCGATTTTCCTGTTCATCACGTCGATTGTCATTGGTGGGCGTTATGATTTGGTGTTTGCGGATGCCGTATACATGAATATTGATGAATCTTCAACAGATGAAGAAATGAGTCAAGCCATTCTCGAGACGAGTCGATTGATTCACGGTGTGACGATTTCAGACTACAGCAATTCTGAACAGATCTTCTCAGATGCTAAGCGGTGGTCGGGTGCTGTGGGACTCATCTCGAATGAAATCTCATATTTGGAGAACGGATTGCTGGTTGTCATTGATGTCATTGATTCACGTAAAATCGGCAACTTTCTTTTATTGATTGGATTGACGATTTATCTGGTCTTATCGATGGTATGGGGTGTGATCAATCTACATATAAACAGACGATTGAACGTGTGGAGTCTCGCGCTTTTATTGTTATTGAACGTGCTCGGTTATTGGATGGCCAATCAATTGGTCTCCACGGAAAAGGAGGACTAACGAATGAAGCAGCTTATTCGACGTGAATTCACTAATTTATGGACACCTCGTTCTCTCACGGTGTACATCGGTATCATTTTTATCATGCCGTTCGTGCAATTTATGACCATTCGGGATCGGTATCAGTTCTTTGACCCGATCGAGGTGTTTGAAGAAAGTGTATCTACCATTCCTGCCATGCTGTTTCCGGTGCTAGCCATCTTAATCTTTTTGCCAAACATCTTGGCTGAATATCGGCACAATTTTTTGACGTACACACGAACACGTATCGATTTATCTGTGTATCTGGTTGCGAAAGGTTTGGTTAATGCGATTTTGAGCGGAATCGTACTATTTTCCATGATTTTCATGACGTTTTTATTTGTCATGTACGTGGAACCTCTATTCCATTTAGTTGAGTACACCGCTGTGACAGACGGAGTAGTGATCCCGACTACGACATTTTCCTTTTTGCAAGAGATTCATCCGATGCTCTATGGATTCTCTTATGCTGTCTGGATTGGTGTGAACGGGTCGTTGTATGCGACGATGGCGTATCTGTTGATTTTGACACTCGACAACTTATTTGTAGCCATCTCTATCCCATTTTTGGCATACCATATTCTTAATTTTGTGGCAGGGATTTTTCAGGTTCCGCAATTCTCGCCACTTAGCACACTATTTCCGTTTAATATTACGGCACATCCGATTTGGACAATTTTCGTGCCCTTCCTTCTTTTTCTCTCCATTGGTGTCGGCATCTATTTATTCCATCTACGGTTACGCCGGGAGTGGAGTTTTTGAGGAGGAAAAATGATGGTCGTTGATCGATTGATGAATGAATTTACAAAAAGGAGCTGGCTCTTTGTTGGGGTCATCATCTTTCTCTATAGTTTGAGAGTAAAACGACAGATATTAGACACGGTACGTTTGAATCAGGTTGAGGTGAATGTATGGGACGGATTTTATGCCCTTATGACGGATATGTATCTTCTGACGTACTTTGTCTTTCCTGTCATGTTATTTTTATCAGTTGGGATTCTGATTCGGGAGTATCGTCATGAGGTACTCATTCGAATGTTGACTCCACAAGCTTGGATTTACCGAACGCTAAAACTATTTTTTGTAGAGGCCGCACCGTTATTTACCGTGTTGTTTATACTCAGTACGTTGATGATGATTGGACTGCCATATGAAGCCGGTTGGAGTGATTACACGAAGATGGTCACCGAAGTCAATGCGACGAGTGTATTGCAAAGTCGCTTTTCGCTTCCTTGGTACCCGTTACCCGTTCAACTTTGTCTATGGTTCCTTTTCCTGACGACAGTTCATTTTTCGTTAGCTGGAATCTTTCTCCTTCACGTTAAAAAAGGATGGTTATACACACAGGCAATCTTCACATTTTTACTCGGGATCGTAGGATTTAAACTATTTCCCGAGCAATTCTCATTTCTGTCGCCGACGACATATTTATCTATTTCAATGACGTCCGTTTCGTATTCAAATTTGATTGTGGCTGCGCTCATCCTGACAGGAATAATCTTGGGTCAAGGGCTGCTGTTCCGTCAACTTTCAACGATTCAACGAATAGATTGGAAGCAATGGACCGGGAGCGGAGCATACCTTTTATATGCCGGGTTGGCGATCCTTCATATTTCTTACAATGGAATTTTGAATAGTCGAGAAGGGGCGACGGCTGATGAAGCGATCGTAGCAACCTTCATTGGAGTGGGGGCAGATTATTTTTCCTATTTGTCCTTTATGTCCTATGTGATTCTCTTTTTTGGGGCAACTTATATGAGTCAACTTCGCATGCAGCGAGAACTTTTGGAAATTAGTCATTACAAGTTGATTCGTTATAAGAGTCCGCATCGCTGGTTTCGCAATATTTTCCTTCAAGAGACTGTGTTCTTCTCAATCCTTACACTCAGTTTAATTGGACTAACCTTACTGATGGCGTTTCTGTCGAATGTACCATTTGACGTCTATCAAACTTATCAGGGGTATCCCTTTACAAGCATCCTAGGTTTTCTGTTTGTGAGTACTGTTTTGCAGTGCCTCGTGTATACGTTGCTTTGCTTCATGCTGTCTTGGATGATTCGAGAAGTATATGTTGTACCGACCGTTATCGGTCTGTTGTCTTTATTTTTATTTCCAGGCCTGCAAGTCAACTGGTTACCGATTGGAATGAACGCGTTAATCGTTCTTGAGTCTACTTCGATGTGGACCGTGTTTATACAGTTGCTTGGAGCACTGATTGTACTGATGCTCGGGATTACGTTGTTGTTAAGAAGAAGTTTGCATGTATGAGGAGGATGAATATGACTGCAGTGATCGAATTAAAAAATGTAACGAAATCCTACAAAGGCAATTTGTTATTTGATGCGGTGGATTTGACTGTTCCACAAGGGCGGATTGTCGGAATTGTCGGACCGAACGGATCTGGCAAATCCGTCTTGTTCAAAATGATGTGTGGATTTGTGTTCCCTGATCATGGAGAAGTGTACGTTGAGGAGAAACAAATTGGAAAAGAGCAGCGCTTCCCGGAAGGTGTCGGTATGATTATCGATCGTCCAGGTTATATTGCCAATAAGACAGGATTTGAAAACTTAAAAGAACTAGCACAAATTCAAAATCAGATTGATGAAGAGACAATTCGAAAAACAATGTTGATTTTGGGATTAAACCCAGACAATTCACAAAAAGTGAAAAACTATTCGCTTGGAATGAAGCAAAAACTTGCTATCGCACAGGCGATTATGGAAAATCAACACATCTTGATTTTGGATGAAGCGTTCAATGCATTAGACCATGATAGTGTCGAATCGTTACGTGAACTATTACTTGCTTTTCGAGAAGAAGGGAAGACTATTTTAATGACGAGTCACAATCAAGAGGATATCGATTACTTATGTGAGGATGTCTATCGAATCAACCGTGGCAAGCTTGAGAAAATTGTATGAATTAAAAAGGCGCGGAATTGTTCGTTTAGAACGAAACCGCGCTTTATTATCGTTAGTTACTCTTCCATTGACCTGTGACTTGAACACTCACTGGTGTGGTCAAATCGTTACTGAATTGGACACGTGTTGATCTCCCTGAAGAGATTGAATTTGATAATGAACGAGTCTCATTATCCGATACAGAGCGAACCCAAGAACCTGTACCAGAAGAGGCAGTCATTCTTGCATCGACAGTATAAGACCCGCCAACTGTTTTTGATACAAGTGTTCCCGAAGCATTTGAAGAAGATTTTGTCTGATACCCTGTGTATCCACTTCCGTTAAACGATGCGACTGTGGTGTCATAGTTTGAATATGTTGTACCTGCCTGAGCAGCTCCCCCGAGTGCTAACAATCCTACAGCTAACCCCATTGAGATCATCGACTTACGCTTCATCTTCATTCCCCATTTCAAGTATATTGTGGTACAGAAAAAGAATAGCATAAAAGAAAATAATAATAACCATAAAAATACTTAAAAAGTAAAAATAAACCAAATTACTCAGGTGCTCTTAAAAAGTCCTAAAATGTCTTCAATCTTCAAAACGTATATACGCAAGAATACAGAAACATTCAAAGAGGGATGTTGTTCTTTGTACATTCTGTTAATGTTTTTCTCAACCCGTTTACAAGCCCTCTTTACAGGCGTACACTAAACTCGCTTTTGAACTGATTGGAAAGAAGGAATGTATGATGCAAGACTCACTCTCCACACGTGAGATGTGGCAAAAGGACATCTCGGCCGGGATCACGGTCGGTGTCGTCGCGATCCCGCTCGCCATGGCATTCGCCATCGCCTCTGGGGTCCCACCGGTGTATGGACTCTACACGTCCATCTTCGCTGGGATCCTCGTCAGCCTGTTCGGAGGTTCGACGTTTCAAATCGCCGGACCGACGGGGGCGTTCATCCCGATCGTCTCGGGTGTCGTTCTCGCATACGGGTATGAAGGGTTACTCATCACGACCGTCCTCGCAGGTGTGTTACTGCTCCTCATGAGCGTACTCCGAGTCGGACGACTCATCCGCTTCATGCCCCGTGCCGTCACGATCGGTTTCACGGCAGGAATCGCCGTCGTCATCTTCGTCGACCAGCTCGATGAGTTGTTCGGGGTCACGTTTGAGAAGGCGCCACATTTTCACGAGAATCTGCTTCGTCTCGGTCAGGCGTTGCCTGACGCATCGATGTGGCCGATTGTCATTGCCGGGATCGGTTTTTTGACGCTTTGGCTCGTCCCGAAATTGCCGTTCCGTCTACCGCTTTTACTCATGGCGATGCTCGTCCCGACGTTCGTCAGTCTCCTCATCCCGGGTGAGGTCGCGACGATCGGAAGTGCATATGGCGGCATCCCAAGTGGACTGCCAACATTCAACTTGCTCGCGATTGACGTTGACCTGATCACGACGCTCCTTCCATCCGCGTTCGCCATCGCCTTCCTTGGTGCCCTTGAGTCACTTCTTTCAGGAACGGTCGCCGATGGGATGGCGGGAACAAAGATGAAGCCGGACAAGGAACTGTTCGGTCAAGGGCTCGCGAACGTGATCACACCGTTCTTCGGTGGAATCCCTTCGACAGGTGCCATCGCTCGGACGGCGACGAACATCCAGGCGGGTGCGGTCAGCCGACGTGCCGGTGTCATCCACGGCATTACCGTACTCGTTGCGGTGCTCGTCCTCGCGCCGTTCGCGAGTTACGTGCCCCTCGCCGCACTCGCCCCGATTTTGATGCGTGTCGCCTGGAACATGTCCGAGCGTCATCACGTGATGGCGATGTTACGTCATCGTTCATCCGAATCGCTCGTCCTCCTCGTGACGCTACTGTTGACGGTATTCGTCGACTTGGTCGTCGCCGTCGAGGTCGGTGTCATCTGTGCGCTCGCGCTCTTCGCGAAGCGGATGGCGGATACGATCGATGTGCGTGAGCGGACAGAACGTTATGTCACGCGGGATGGACAAATCGTCTTCAGTGTCGAAGGCCCACTCTTTTTCGGTGCGGTCGAGCTGTTCGAGCACGTCCTCCATCACATCCATCGGGAGCCGAACGTGTTCATTTTCAACTTCCACCGCTGCCCGGTCATCGATGTGACCGCGGTCGAGGAGCTGCGTCGTGTCGTCACTGAACTGAAAGCGGCTGATCGTCATGTCATCTTCGCGCATTTGTCGCCATCGGTCCGCGCGACGCTTGCTCACTATGGGCTGCTAGACGGAATCGAGACGTTCGAGACGACCCAGGAAGCGATCGAGGCGTCTTAACGAACGGACAAGATGTCACCGAACGGGACGCGGCGCACTTCGCCGTCGAACAGTTCGACTTCTCGTTCTGCGTAATAAATGGCATGGACGTAACCGCGCATGCTTGTCGTCAAACCATCTACGAACAGTGTCAATTCGACCTGGTCACCTTCACGGATGGCCCGTTCGAGCTCGGTCTGCCACAGATAGAGGAGTTGTTCGTCCAAATCGGGTAGCTCGATCTTTTGGATTTGGGCATAGTAACGTTTCAGTAGGGCGACGTGCTCGGGCATGAGAAATGGGATCCATTTCAATTCACCCCGATCACGATAGCGGGTCTTGCTCATGAGGAATCGCCTCCTTGTTTATGTCCGCCGATTAAACGTTGGCGCGTCTGGAGCGGACTGTCTTTTAGTAGGCTCGATGCCGGTCGGATCGTGCCGCGACCGAACCGGACGTTCAAGCCGTCAATCAAATCGAGAAAGTCGAGCCGCTTCGCCTTCGCCCATTCGTCTTCAAAAAAAGATAACTGGACGTGGTCGCTCCGCGGTTCGAGCTTGCCGAGGGCGACCGAGACGTAACGGACGGCCTCTGTCTCTTCCCAGCCGTCTAAAAATAGCTGCAACAAGATTGGGAGAAACTCTTGCTCGTCCGCTGTGAAGCGGGGGAGCTTCTTTCGTTTACTGAAACCACCCCGGTCACTCGTCCGCGTATAGCGCACCCCGAGATGAATCGTCCTTCCGACGAGTCCCGCTTGCCGGGTCCGCATCCCGACTTCGACCGCGATCGCCTGTAAGACGAGCCGGATTGAGGAATACGTCGCGTAATCTTTCATGAGGGTGATGCCGTGTCCAATCGACTTCGGGCGCGTCCGTTTCGCTCCGAACAACGAACTCGCCGGCAAGATGGTGGGGGACTCGTCGATACCCCAGGCGTGATGCCACAGTTCTGCCCCAATGACGCCGAATTTTTCATGCAGTGACTCGAGTGGATAGCGGGCCAAGTCACCAATCGTGAAGATGCCGAGCCGCTGCAGGTGGACCGCCATCTTCGTCCCGACGCCCCACATCTTTTCGATCGGGGCCGGATGAATCAGTCGCTCGACGTCGTGGAGGAGACACGTGGCGACCCCTTTCTTTTTCGCATGTAAGTCGAGGACGAGCTTGGCGAGGACGTTGTTCGGTCCGATGCCGATTGTCACGGGGATACCCGTATAGCGAAAAATCGTCGCACGCATGAGGTGGGCGACGTGCTCGTCACTTCCGAACAGCCGCTCCGTCCCGGTCATGTCGACGAGCGTCTCGTCAATCGAATAGACGCGAATCGCTTCGGGTGGGGCGAACTGATGGAGGATGTGGATGATTTGAATCGAGACGTTCAAATAATGACTCATTCGCGCCTCAGCGTACAAAACGTCCCGCCGTTCGTGCCACGGAAGGCGGTCAATCTGAAAACGACGCGACCCGGTCTTGATGCCGAGCTGCTTCATCTTCGGGGTCGCCGCGAGGACGAGTGCCCCGCTGTCCTGCAAGTTCGAGAGGACGACGAGCTTCGTATGGTAAGGATTTTTGTTGCGCGCGGCACACTCGCAACTGGCATAGAACGAGACGCTGTCGATACAAAAGATTCGTCTGCGCATCGTCACCACTCCTTTTTACGAACAAATGTTCTGTTTTTCTCATCGTAACACGGTCTCACGCCGTCTCAAATAGTGAATTGAAAATATTTTTACAAATACTTTTTGAAAATTAACCAAAATTTATAGGTTTTTAAGAATTCAAAAACCAACTTTTAGGAAGTTTTCGTAAAAAAATCTCCGAATTCGTCCGAATTTCGTTATAATAGACGAGTATGTAACAGATGAATTGACAGAAAGATGGAGGCTATTAGTGTGATCCAATTTGTAAAACAATTAACGAATGATCAAAGCCGGCGTTTGAAAGCGTACGAACGACGGGTCGCGCGAATCAACGAATTAGAGACAACGATGCAAGCACTCTCGGATGACGAGATGCGTACATATACGGAGACGCTCAAAGTGCGCCTCTTGGATGGAAAGACAGTCGATGACATCGCCGAAGAAGGGTTTGCCCTCGTCCGCGAAGCGTCGGTCCGCGTGCTCGGCATGCGCCATTACGACGTCCAGCTCATCGGCGGGTTCGCCCTTCTCGAAGGGAACATCTCGGAGATGCCGACAGGGGAAGGGAAGACGCTCGTCGCCGCTTTACCGAGTTATGTCAAGGCACTTGAAGGAAAAGGGGTCCACGTCATCACCGTGAACGATTACTTGGCGAGACGTGACGCCGAACAGATTGGCAAGATCCATGACTTCCTCGGGTTGACGGTAGGGTTGAACGTGCCAGACATCGAGCCAGACGAGAAGCGCGCCGCTTATCAGGCAGACATCACGTACGGGGTCGGGACCGAGTTCGGGTTTGACTATTTACGTGACCACCTCGTCGGGAAACCGGAAGAGCGCGTCCAGCGCCCGTTCCATTTCGCCCTCGTCGACGAAGTGGACAGCATCTTGATCGATGAGGCGAAAACGCCGCTCATCATCGCACAAAAGGACCGTTCACATATCCGCTTGAAACAACTCTCGCAACAAGTCATCTCGAGCTTTGAGGATACGGACTATGAAGTCGATTTGGAATCGAAAGCGGCCTCGTTCACAGAAGCCGGGATCACTAAAATCGAAGAGTTGTTCGCCATCGACAACTTGTTCAGCGCGTCGCACCAGGTGCTCTATCACTATCTCGTCCAGGCGCTCCGTGCGAACGTATTGTTCGAGCTCGACGTCGACTATATCGTCCGTGACGACAAGATTGAACTGATCGACTTGTTCACGGGACGCATCATGGAAGGACGTAGCCTCTCGGAAGGATTGCATCAGGCGCTTGAGGCGAAAGAAGGCGTCACAATCACGGAGGAGAACAAGACGACGGCGGAAATTACGATCCAGCACTACTTCCGCATGTATCCGCTCGTCGGCGGGATGACGGGGACGGCACAGACGTCACGTCAAGAGTTCTTGAAGACGTATAACATGGACGTCGTGCAAGTGCCGACGAACCGTGAACGAAAGCGAATCGACCATCCGGATCGTATCTTCATGACGATCGAACAGAAGTATGCGGCCGTGACGGAAAAAGTCGACGAATTGCATGCGATGGGACGTCCGGTCTTGATCGGGACGACATCGATCGCGCAATCTGAGGCGATCAGTAAACATTTGAAGAAGAAACGGATCAAGCATGACGTCTTGAATGCGAAGACGGTCGCACAAGAAGCCGATATCATCGCCGACGCCGGGCAATTCGGGAAAGTGACGATTGCGACGAACATGGCCGGACGCGGAACGGACATCATGCTCGATGCGAAGTCGAAAGCGGCAGGTGGGCTATTCGTCGTCGGGACGGAACGTCATGAGTCGCAACGTGTCGACAACCAGCTTCGTGGACGCTCTGGGCGCCAAGGTGACCCGGGGGAGACCGAGTTCTTCGTCTCGCTCGAAGATGAGATCGTGAAACGGTATGCCGCACAAAAACTAGAACGCGTCGAGAAGAAACTGAAGCCAAACGCGACAGGTGAGGTCTCGTCAAAAGAAGCGATTGATGTGGTGGAGTATGCCCAGACGACGATTGAAGGAATCGGCGTATCGATCCGCGACTACTTGTTCAAGCTCGATGACGTCTTGAACGAACAACGGAACATCATCTATACGATTCGCGACCAGGCCGTCAATGCCGATGCGGATGCCATCACGAAAAACGTACTCAGCATGATGCGTCTCGCCCTCGAGAACAGTATCGATATGCATGTGTCAGACGAACTCGTCCCGGAAGAGTGGCCAGTCGCCGAACTAAAAGAAGATTTGCGTTATTTGACGATGCAAGAGCCGACTTGGTCGAACGACATCGCGGATACGTATGAGTTGAAAGAAGCGTTGAAGGATTGGATGGAAGAGATCATCCAAAAAACAGAAGCGCGCCTTACACGAGAAGACGTCGTCTTATTCACGAAAGAGTCGCTCCTTCGTGCCCTCGATACGAAATGGACGGACCACTTGACGATGATGAGCGGATTGAAGGAAGGAATCGGTCTACGGAGCTATGCCCAAGAAGATCCGAGTCGTCTCTTCAGCAAAGAAGGGTTGGACATCTTCGAACAGACGTATGTCAACATCGCCCGTGACGTGACGGTAGAACTATGCCAGCTCGACCTGTACTTCGTCGAGACGGCAGAGGAGGAAGTGTAATGTTAGGATTTCGTAAGCGAAAACAAATCGAGACAGGCAAAACGGAAGAAGGGCGTCGGTTGACGCTCGTCTTCGATGATGAGATGGGGATCCCGAAAGAAGATGAGTACGTCTTCCGTTATCATGCGAAACGACTCCCTGCACTCCTCGACAACCAGCTCTCGATCGAACTGCTGAGCGCCGAGTCACTCGGTCAGGACTTGTCGATTGTTGCGTTGTTCCGCAACACGCTCCCGAGTTCGTTCGAGATCAACGAACTCCCGGTCTTGTTGCTCGACGCGAACAACATGCCGCTCGGACGAAAAGTGTTGGAACGTTCGGCGCTCCCGAACTTCGAGCCGTGGACGAGTAAGCCCGTCTACCTCGATTTTCTTCAGGATGAACTATTTGGCGAGATCGATACGTCCGCACCACTTCGTCTCGTCTTCCAAATGAACCCAATCGACGCGTTACAAGCCATCTCACGCGAGGCGATGGAACAGTTCTCGGCAGAAGCGTGGCAACAAGTGATGCGCACGAACGTTGCGACACCACCGGTCGCGGAAGACGAGTTCAACATGATGCTCGTCGCCGTCGAGCAAGAAGAGACACGTGTCACGACGACACTCCTTCTCCGAAACGGCTATGCTCACGATTTGAATGTGGAACAACTCCCACTTGAACTCATGAGTGGAGAAGAAGTTGTCGGTCTCACGACAATCCGTCTCGAGAACCCGGTCCACAGCAAACATGCGTACCCGATTTCCGTCACATTCGAGAATGTGGAAGGGAACGGCCCGTTCACTGTACGAATTAAACGTTCATAAGACGAAAGACCTAATTTCTGTAAAGGAAATTGGGTCTTTTTTATACAAAATTTTAATAGAAGGTCAACGAGGCTGGTGTTATATTGAGTATGGTTAGACACTTATCAACCAGACAAAGGGGACAATCACATGAAAAGTGCATGGAAATGGTCGATCGCGACCGCGCTCGTATTACCAACCGTTTTACCGCTACAGGCACCGAACGTTTTGGCAGAGGTCGATGAGGATATCGTCAAGCTCCGTTTCTTAGAGACGACAGACCTACATACGAACATCACGAACTATGACTACTTCCAAGACAAGGTCGACAATACGATCGGGTTGACGAAAGTCGCGACACTCATCAATGAACATCGTACAGCCGCTGGGGAAGCGAACACATTCTTGTTCGATAACGGCGATACGATTCAAGGGACACCGTTTGGCGACTACGTCCGTGAGCTTCAAGCTGGGAAAAATGAAGCGTTCGAGCATCCGATGTATAAGGCGATGGCAGCACTCAACTATGACGCTGTCACACTCGGGAACCACGAGTTCAACTTCGGTCTCGAATTCTTATACAACGCGATGGAAGGATCGAAAGGGAAGCTCCGTTTCGTCAACTCGAACGTCAAAGACTTAGAAGGCAACCCAATCGTCTCGAAGTTCAACGTGGATGGACAAGAGGTCCAGATCATCGAACGGACGGTCACAGACTTGGACGGGGAAACACATACAATCAAAGTCGGTGTGTTCGGTGTCGTACCGCCGAAGATCATGTCATGGGATTCAGGGAACCTACAAGGTCGTGTGACGGCAGAGGACATCATCCCATCGGCACGTGAATCGGTTCAAAAATTGAAAGACCAAGGAGCAGACGTCGTCGTCGCGCTCGCGCACTCAGGCATCGGCGAAAGTGCGGCACTCGCGGACGAACAACTCGACAGCGAAGAGAACGTCGGGTATGCGCTCACGAAGATTGACGGACTCGACATGGTCATGACGGGACACCAGCACGGTCGCTTCCCGGATGCGAAAGGCATGTTCGCCTCGTTCCCGAACGTCGATATGGCAAAAGGGACGATCAACGGGAAACCGGTCGTCATGGCGAACAACCAAGGGAAAGACCTCGGGGTCATCGATTTCGAACTCGAACTCGTCGACGGCAAATGGCAGATTCTTGACGCATCGGCCGCGCTCGACACGGTGACGGCTGATACAGCGATCGACCCGACGATTCAGGCGTTGATTGAAGACGACCACTTGGCGACAATCGACTACATCAACCAGCCGGTCGGACAGATTCAAGACGATATTCAGAGCTACTTCGCACTCGTCCGTGATGATGCGTCGGTTCAGTTCGTGACGAACGCCCAGAAGTGGTACGTCGAGAAAGAACTTGAGACGAACCCAGAGCTTTCACCTTATAAAGGTCTGCCACTCTTGTCGGCAGGGGCATCGTTCAAAGCGGGCGGTCGTGAATTGACGGACGCGAGCTATTACACGAATATCCCGAAAGGTCAAATCGCCTTGAAGAACGTGGCGGACCTCTATGTCTATCCGAACACGCTCGAAGTCGTCAAAGTGACAGGGAAGGACGTCATGGACTGGCTCGAGATGTCAGCGGGGGCATATGACCAAATCGAGGCGGACGGCGAAAACCTCCTCAACCTCCAGTTCCGCAGCTATAACTTCGACGTCCTCGACGGCTTGACGTATGAGATCGATGTCACAGGTCCGGCGAAGTTCGATGTCGGTGGGAAACTCGTCAACGAGAACGCCAACCGCGTGAAGAACGTCGAATATAACGGTCAACCGATCACGATGAACCAAGAGTTCTTGGTCGCGACGAACAACTATCGTGCAGGGTCGTCTTCATTCCCAGGTCTCGGTGGCGGGAAGAACATCGTCTATCGCTCAGCGTATGAGACACGTAACGTCATCTCGGATTATATCGTGTCGAGTGGCAGCAACTTGGACTATAAAGCCGATAACAACTGGAAGATTGTCGCGGACGCGAAACGTTCTGTGACATTTGAGACAGCAGATGCCGGCAAGCAGTACTTGAACCTTTACGAAGGCATCGAAGCGACAGACGCGACACGTGCGGACGCAGCGGGTCGTCTCTTCCGGACGTATACGCTCGGTCTTGAGCCGACAGCACCAGAGTTCGTGTTAAACCTCACAGTGGATACGATCAAACCGGGTGCGAAACGCGTGACGGGAATGACAGCCCCTGGAGCAGACGTGACGCTTCGCGATGGCAATCGCGTCTTGGCTGAGACGGTCGCGAATGAGAACGGAGAATACGTACTGTCTGTCAAACCGCTCAAACTTCGCCAAACAGTAGAAGTCGTCAGTGAAAAAGATGGTCAGACGAAGTCAGAAATGAAAGTCGTTGGTGCCGGCCACGTCGGTGAACCTGCGCTTCGTTAATTGGAAATGAGCTTCCTGAATGGGGGCTCATTTTTTGTGGCAAAAATGTGAATGAAAACCCTTACATTACATGGATTCTTCTTGTATAATCAATCATGTAATCGGTTACATGACACGTGTAAACCGAAAAGCTGACGGGGATCAGCTACATATGGACGGAAAAGGGGACTGACAGATGATTACATTCTTTGTCGCACTCGCACTACTTTTGGTCGGGTATTTGGTATATGGTCGTTACGTCGAGAAGACGTTCGGCATCAAGGAAGAGCGGACGACGCCCGCTTATGCTTCTCAGGACGGCATCGACTACGTGCCGATGGGTAAAAAACGGAATTCGATGATTCAATTATTGAACATCGCCGGTGTCGGACCGATCTTTGGACCGATCATGGGGGCGCTCTACGGACCGGTCGCATTTCTTTGGATCGTCTTCGGGTCGATTTTTGCCGGGGCGGTACACGACTATTTGACAGGAATGATTTCCCTTCGGAATAACGGGGCACACTTGCCACAACTAGCGGAGAAGTTCCTCGGACGCTCGCTCCGTCATATCGTCAACGGATTCGCACTTTTACTTCTTTTACTCGTCGGAACAGTGTTCGTCACGTCTCCGAGTAACATGATCAACAACTTGTTTGATGGAAACGCATCGACGCTCATGTTCGTCATCTTCGGCGTGTTCGCCTACTATATCTTGGCGACGCTCCTCCCGGTCGATAAGATCATCGGGCGCATCTATCCGTTCTTCGGGGCACTACTCGTCGTCAGTGCCATCGGGATCGCGGTCAGCTTGTTCGCACAAGGCTACCAAATCCCAGAAATGACATTGACGAACATGCATCCGGACGGCTTGCCAATCTGGCCGCTCCTCTTCTTCACGATTTCGTGTGGGGCGCTCTCTGGCTTCCATGCGACACAGTCCCCGATCATCTCGCGGACGACGATGAAAGAAAGCAACGGCCGTGAAATTTTCTACGGTATGATGATTGCCGAAGCGGTCATCGCCATGATTTGGGCTGGGGCTGCGATGGCCATCTTTGAGCCAGGTGAATTGCTCGGACTCATCAACTCAGGGACGCCGGCACTCGTCGTCCAAGAAGTGGCGACACTCATGCTCGGTAGCATCGGTGGGACGCTCGCGATTCTCGGGGTCATCGTCTTGCCAATCACATCAGGCGACACGGCATTCCGTAGCGCTCGCATGATTATCGCGGACTACTTGTCGATCGCACAGAAGAAGTTCTCGTCACGCCTCTGGATCGCACTTCCACTCTTCGCGATCTCATACGTGCTCACGAACATGGACTTCCAGATGCTTTGGCAATACTTCAACTGGGCGAACCAGACGACAGCGGTCATCGCACTGTTCGTCGGGGCGATGTACCTGTATATTAAAGGACGCAACCACTACATCGCGCTCCTTCCGGGGACGTTCATGTTGTATGCAGTCTGGTTCTATATTTTGACGGCACCAATCGGATTCAAGCTGGACGGGGTCCTTCCGTATGTCATTTCGACACTCGGTACGTTGACGCTGCTCGTCTTGTTCCACAAACGGGCACGCGCGATGCGGGCTGCACAAATGGAATGTGACATTCCAGTGAAAGAAGTCGCATAATCTCGACACGGGCTAATCGGTAGCCCGTGTTTTCGATTGCGTTTAAATCGGGAAATGTCCATACTAGAGGGAACAGTTATGGAAGGTGGGAGCATATGAAACAAGAACAACTCAAAGAGATGCTCCATGCCGACACGCTCGGAGAAGAGATCGCGAGCGCGATCACGCACGGCTTAGGAGTCATCTTCAGCATCGTCGCCCTCGTCCTACTCGTCATGAGTGCGACAGAAAGTGGGAGCACGTGGAACGTTACGGCGGTCAGCGTGTTCGGGGCATCGATGATTTTACTCTACTTATTCTCGACGCTCATGCACGCCATCCCGCATCCACGAGCGAAGCGGGTGCTACAAGTGTTCGACCACGCGGGGATTTACTTACTCATCGCCGGAAGCTATACGCCATTTGCCCTTGTGACGCTTCATGGGACGCTCGGCTGGACGTTGTTCGGGATTGTATGGGGTGTGGCGATTCTCGGAATCGTCTGGAAACTGTTTTCGACCGGGAAGTATATGTGGGTGTCGAATGTGACGTATCTCGCACTCGGCTGGATCTGCATCATCGCCATCCGTCCGTTATATGAATCACTCGGTCATCAAGGGTTCATGCTTCTCCTCGCGGGAGGGATCGCCTATTCGGTCGGAATCGTGTTTTATGTGTGGCAAAAACTGCCGTTCAATCATGCGATTTGGCACTTGTTCGTCCTAGCCGGAAGTGTGTTCATCTTCCTCAGTATTTTGCTCTATGTCGCACCTTCGACAAGCCTATAAGACAGCCGTCCTACGGGGCGTCTGTCTTTTTTGAAAAGTTGGGAAGAAAGTGCTGCAAACGGTTACAAAAATACAGACGAATTGACGTTTGTGTGTCATAATAATTGCAGACATCATCATAGAGATAGATGGGTGTAAAAGTAAGGGGGAAAATCAGATGGAAAAAGTGTTGCGCGATGGATTTATCTACATGTCACAAAACAAAACACTCAACAGTTTGGCGAAGAAATATGGTTTACGATTTGGTGCATCACGCTTTGTAGCAGGGGAAGACTTTAAGGCGTCCGTTCCAACGATTCGCGAACTCAACGCGAAAGGGTTGTCGGTCACGGTCGATCATCTCGGGGAATTTATCAAGACGGTCGAAGAAGCGAATACGAATCGCGACGAAATCATTCGTGCGATTGAAATTATGGCAGAAGAACAATTGGACGCCTATATGTCACTCAAGTTGACGTCACTCGGCTTCGACATTTCGGACGAATTGATTGAAGACAACATGCGTCAAATCCTAACGGTCGCACAAAGAGTCGGGGTCTTTGTGGCCATCGATATGGAAGACGAGCAGCGTTGTGAGAAGACGCTCGAATTGTTCAAGAAGCTGAAGGCTGAATTTGACGGTCTCGGGACGGTCATCCAGTCGTACTTGTATCGCTCGGAAGATGACATCAATCACCTCGCACCGCTTAAGCCGAACCTCCGAATCGTCAAAGGGGCATATAAAGAGCCGGCGACGGTCGCGTTCCCTGAAAAAGAGGACGTCGACCATAACTACGTGAAGCTCGTCAAACTCCATCTTGCGAACGGGAACTACGCATCCATCGCGACACACGATGACCATATGATTGACGCCGTCATCGAGCACGTCAAAGAAAACAACATCCCACTCGACCAGTTCGAGTTTCAGATGTTATACGGCATCCGCGTCGAGCGTCAACTCGAGCTCGTGCGCCAAGGATACAAAGTCCGTGTCTACGTGCCATACGGTCGTGACTGGTACGGATACTTCATGCGCCGCCTCGCGGAGCGTCCGGCAAACGTGGCGTTCGTGTTAAAAGGAATGGTGAAGAAATAAAACAAGCACACGAGTTCACGTTGAACTTGTGTGCTTTTCTGTGTGTAGATGTTTTTCGAGTATCCGATCGATTTCACTTTGTTCGACTTCGGTAATCCCATCTTTCATTTTCGGGATAATCAAAGCTTCATCCTCTTCATAATAAAGGAAGCGATACGACTCGTCTTGATATACGCGAAGAATAGATGTCCAAGGAACTTGTGTCGTACGGTGGATACTACCGCGAACGGCTTGCATTTCGACGTGAGTTTCAGAAAACTGAAGCTTAATGTCTTTTGGCCAAACGTTCTGTTTTTTGAGGATGCGACGGATCTGCCAAAGGTAGAGTGGGGCATGTAAATCTTTAAACAGCGGTCTAAGTAATAGGGCGAACAGCATCCCAATTCCAAATGTGATCAACAATCGGGTCATCGTCGATTCGAGATTAGGAAATAATAAGATTGTAGCAATGAACCCAAGCGCGAATAGCGGAATATTCATATATTTCAACCATACGCTGCGAATTCGTTTATGTTGATCAGAATGGTGAATCATGTCGTTTTGGAAAGCTGAAAAATCTTCAAGCGTCAGTTTGTACGTGGTGACCATAACATCTGCTCCTTTGTAGTTTGTCATATGCATGTATGTCTAGGGAGTATTGAACCTTGAATATAGTTGCTTAGAGAGTGATATTTAAGTATTTTTGTAACAAGTGATTGATGGTTGTTTGATTAGTCTCACGCAACTTTCGCTTCGGTATAATAATTGCTTCCGTCGCTTCGATGTATAGATAATAGTGGGTTTCGTCTTCGCTTACTCTTTCAATTGCTTTCCATGAGACTCGAATCTGTTTATTGACGGCGTTGTGGAGAGAGTTGACTTCAATTCCGTTCTCATAAATTGATAATGTCAAGTCACGTGGCCATTTCGATTCCTGTCGAAATATGGAACGTAATAGTTTCAGCCTAATTGTAAAATGCACTTTCTTGAAGAATGGGAACAAGAGAAGCGGTGCTACAACAGCGGTACCGACAGCGAGTATGAGGATGATGGCGGCGGACATTGTTTCAGGTAACAAGGTGATTGCGAGGGCAAATCCATAAAAAGCTGTCAGCAACATGAGTACAATCGTGATAAGTAAAGATTTCCGTTTTTCCGAAACCGAGTTTTCAATAAAATTTTTTTGTAGCATGAAAAAATCATTTTTTGTCAATTGATAATGAATCATCTATCACTAACTCCTTCCTTTCATCTGATTAACGAAGTAATATCTGTTAACCACTGTATCATGTAGTGGATTAATTTCCCATAAAAACAGACTCAGTACCTGATGACTGAGCCTGTTTCAAAATTATCCATTAATCACTGTACCACCATTGACGTGAATGACTTGGCCACTGACATACGTCGAGTCATCGCTTGCAAGATAGACATAGGCCGGTGCGAGTTCGGCCGGTTGCCCCGGACGTTTCATACCGGAAGAGTCCCCGAACGATTTGACCTTCTCCGCATCGAACGTCGATGGGATGAGCGGTGTCCAAATCGGTCCGGGGGCGACCCCGTTGACGCGAATCTTTTTGTCCGCCAAGTTTTTGGCGAGCGAGCGGGTGAACGCGGTGATCGCGCCTTTCGTCGACGCATAGTCAATTAGCTGATCGTTTCCTTCATATGCCGTAATCGAGGTCGTATTGATGATGCTGGCTCCTTCTTTTAAATAGGGGAGCGCGGCTTTCGTTAAGTAAAACATGCTGAAGATGTTCGTGCGGAACGTCTTCTCGAGTTGTTCGTCCGAGATGTCGAGAAGTGATTCCTGCGGATGCTGCTCGGCGGCGTTATTGACGAGGATGTCGATGTGACCGAACGTCTCGAGCGTCTCCTCGACGATTCGTTGACAGAAAGAAGATTCCCCGAGGTCTCCCTGTAGCAAGAGACAGGCTTGGCCCAAGTCTTCAATCCGTTCTTTCGTCGCTTCCGCGTCCTCGAGCTCGTTTTGGTCCTTATAAACGATGACCGAGTTCGCACCTTCATGGGCGAAGAAGATGGCGACCGATTTCCCAATCCCGGAATCCCCGCCGGTGATGATCGCGACTTTGTCTTTTAACTTGTCACTTCCCTTATAGTCTTCCCGTTCATAAATCGGGAAGGGCTCCATCTTCGAATCGATTCCTGGTTGGTGCGCCTGTTCTTGTGCGTCCTTTTTAAACGACTCAAAATCCTTTCGACTACCTGCAGTGTTCAGACGATTATCGCGCATGCGTACATTCCCCTTTCTGAATTTGACTCTTTTTGTCTATACCACATCGATTGAAAACTAATCGTTCAATCAAAAAATGGAATGAAATTGAAAAATGAACGCTTGCGAATGAATGTTCATTCATTTATGATAGAAGAGTAAACACGATGGTGATTGCGATTTTTTTTACGCGTGAAATGAATCACTATTCATTCTCATTTTAGGGGGGAACACTATGACGAGTCACATCGAACAATCAACCGACCTCCGTTTGACGAACTCAATTCGTTTTGCGGTCGTCATCGGTTCAGGAGTAATGGGGGCGGGGATTGCGGCTCACTTGGCGAACGCGGGGATTCGTTCGCTCATGCTCGACATCGTACCACGTGAATTGACAGCAAAAGAGGAAGCGAAAGGGTTGACGCTCGAGTCACCAGAAGTACGAAATCGCATCGCCTCAGAAAACCGCCAGAAGCTATTGAAACAAAATCCGGCACCACTTGCGACAGCCGACCATCTCAACTTCATCGAAGTCGGGAACTTAGAAGATGATTTAGAGCGTTTGAAAGAAGCGGACTGGGTCATCGAAGTCGTCGTCGAGCGCCTCGATGTGAAGCAACAGCTCTTCGAGAAGATTGCACCTTACATCCGTGAAGATGCGATCCTCAGCTCGAACACGTCAGGGATCTCCATCGAAGCGATGGCAAGTGCCCTTCCGGAAGGATTGAAATCACGCTTCCTCGGAACGCACTTCTTCAACCCACCGCGCTACTTGAAGTTGCTCGAACTCATCCCGACGGAGAAGACAGCACGCCCGGTCATCGACTTCATGTCACGCTTCGCGGAAGACCGACTCGGGAAAGGTGTCGTCGAAGCCAAAGACACGCCGAACTTCATCGGTAACCGAATCGGGACATACGGTCTCCTCGTCACGTTCGAAGAGATGCTCAAGCAAAACGCGTCAATCGGAGAGATGGATTCAATCACAGGTCCACTCATCGGTCGCCCGAAATCAGCGACGTTCCGCACACTCGATGTCGTCGGAATCGACACGTTCGTCCACGTGGCGGGTAACGTCTACGAGACGCTCGAAGCTGGGGAAGAGAAGGACACGTTCGACGTCCCTTCAGAGATGAAGCAACTCGTGGAAAAAGGCTGGATCGGACAGAAAGCCGGTCAAGGTTTCTATAAGAAAGAAGGAAAGGTCATTCAGGAATTGAATCTTCAGACGTTCGAATACGAACAATTGAAAGCGATTACAGGTCCTGAGCTCGATCAAATCAAGTCACTTCCTGGTTCGAAAGCGAAGTTGAAAGGTGCCATCTTGAACAAAGGTCGCGTCGGACAACTGCTCTGGCCAATCACAGCGAAGACGCTCGCTTACTCTGCACGTCTTACTGGTGAGATCGCAGACACAATCGTCGCCATCGACGATGCGATGAAGTGGGGCTTCGGTTGGAAATTCGGACCGTTCGAGATGTGGGATGCCCTCGGTGTGGAAAAATCAGTCGAACGTATGAAAGCGGAGGGCTACGACGTCCCGGCATGGATCGATGAGATGCTTGCTGCAGGTAACACGTCATTCTATAAGGGAGACCAGTATTACGATAAAGCGTCGAAGGCGTACGTCGAGAAGACCGTCAACCCGAAAGAATTGAAACTCAAGCCACTCGCAAAATCAAACGGCATCATCTTAGAGAACGGTGGGGCACGCCTCGTCGATATCGGCGATGACGTCGTCGCACTCGAATTCACATCACCAAACAACGCGATCGGTGTCGATATCATGCAGATGATCGAACAGTCGATTGACCGCGTGGAGCAAGATTTCAAAGGAATGGTCCTCGCGAACGACGGCAAGAACTTCTGTGTCGGTGCGAACCTTGCGATGATGCTCATGGAAGCAGAAGACGAGAACTGGTTCGAACTCGATTGGATCATCAACAAGTTCCAACAAGTCGTTCAAAAGATTCGTTATTCAAGTCGCCCGGTCGTCGCCGCACCATACGGCATGACGCTTGGTGGCGGAACAGAAATTAGCTTACCGGCAGCACGTATGCAAGCCGCGCTTGAGACATATATGGGTCTCGTCGAAGTCGGTGTCGGTCTCATCCCAGGTGGGGGCGGAAACGTCAACACGTATCGTCGTCTCCTTGAACAGACGCCAAAATCGATGCAAAACATCGAGAAGGCGGCGCAACAGACGTTCGAGAACATCGCGATGGCGAAAGTATCGAAGTCGGCATTTGATGCGAAGACACTCGGTTACCACCGTGCAGTCGACGGGATCTCGATGAACCGTGATCACTTGACGTTCGATGCGAAACAGACGGTACTTGAACTTGCCGATGGGTATACGGCACCGGTTCGTGAGAAATTGCCAGTCGTCGGTCAAACGGGTAAAGCGACGCTCGAACTCGCGGCGTATGAAATGTTCTACGGCGGTTATATTTCAGAGCATGATTTGAAGATTGCGAAGAAACTCGCACATGTCATCAGTGGTGGCGATTTGGCATACGGTACGCTCGTCGACGAACAGTACTTCCTCGACATCGAGCGTGAAGCTTTCTTGAGCCTCATCGGGGAGCCGAAGTCACAACAACGGATGCAACATATGCTCGTGAAAGGCAAACCACTACGGAACTGATAAAGGGGGACATAACAGATGAGGGAAGCAGTCATCGTAGCCGGCGCACGGACGCCGGTCGGAAAAGCAAAACGCGGTTCGTTCCGTAACGTTCGTTCGGACGAGCTCGCGGGATATGCCATCAAGGCAACGCTTGAGCGTTCAGGATATAAAGGCCCGATTGATGACGTCATCATGGGTTGTGCGATGCCAGAAGCGGAGCAAGGGATGAACATCGCTCGCTATGCGGCGGTCCGGGGGGGACTGTCGCACGAAGTTCCAGCGATCACCATCAACCGCTACTGCTCGTCAGGTCTTCAAGCCATCGCGGATGCGGCGGCAAAAATCATGATCGGTCAAGCAACGGCGATCATCGCCGGCGGTATGGAATCGATGAGCCAAGTACCGATGGGTGGTCACGTCATCCGTCCAAACCCACACATCATGGAGACGGCACCTGAGTACTACATGAGCATGGGTCACACGGCAGAGCGTGTCGCGGCCGAATATAACATCTCGCGCGAAGACCAAGATGCGTTTGCTATCAACAGTCACCAAAAAGCGGCTGCAGCGATCGCGGGTGGCAAGTTCCAGGAAGAAATCGTTCCTGTGACGGTCATCGAGCACGTGCTCGGTGAAGACGGTAAAGTTGCGGAAGTGGAGAAAGTCGTGAAGCATGACGAAGGTGTCCGTGCCGATTCGACAATCGAAGCGCTCGGTAAACTTCGCCCAGCTTTCAAAATCAAAGGTTCGGTCACGGCGGGTAACGCCTCACAAGTGTCAGACGGAGCGGCAGCTGTCCTCGTCATGGACCGTGAAGAAGCAGAACGCCAAGGGTTACAACCGATGGCGAAGTTCCTCTCGTTCGCAGTCGGCGGTGTCCGTCCGGAAGTGATGGGGATCGGTCCAGTCGTCGCCATTCCAAAAGCACTCGAAATGGCTGGCGTGAAGTTAGAAGAAGTCGGATTGTTCGAGTTGAACGAAGCGTTCGCGAGCCAATCACTCGGTGTCATCCGTGAACTCGGAATCGATCCATCGAAAGTGAACGTGAACGGTGGCGCTATCGCCCTCGGTCACCCACTCGGTTGTACAGGAGCAAAACTTTCTGTCTCGATCTTGCATGAGATGAAACGACGTAATGAGAAGTATGGGGTTGTCACGATGTGTATCGGCGGCGGAATGGGCGCGGCTGGTGTCTTCGAATTACTTTAAGGGGGAATCGGATATGGAACGTACAGAACATGAATTGATTAAAGGCGGTAGCTTTGTCATTGACGCACTCGACGCATCGCGTCTCTTCACACCAGAGGATTTCTCAGATGAGCATAAGATGATTGGGGACACGACGGCAGGATTCGTCGATGACCGCGTCATGCCAGTTCTCGAGCGCATCGAAAAACACGAGTTCGACCTCTCTGTCGAATTGTTGAAAGAAGCGGGCGAGCTCGGTCTCCTCGGAGCAGACGTTCCAGAAGAGTACGGCGGCTACCAACTCGATAAAATCTCTTCTTCGATCATCACGGAGCGTTTCGCGAAAGCTCGTTCGTTCGCACTCAGCTACGGCGCACACGTCGGAATCGGGACACTCCCGATCGTCTTCTTCGGATCAGAAGAGCAAAAGCACAAGTACTTGCCGAAACTCGCGACAGGAGAATGGATCGCGGCTTACGCGCTCACGGAGCCAGGCTCAGGGTCTGACGCCCTCGGTGCGAAAACGACGGCTGTCTTGAACGAAGCGGGCACGCACTACGTCTTGAACGGTGAGAAGCAATGGATCACAAACGCTGGCTTCGCGAACGTCTTCGTCGTCTACGCAAAAATCGATGGCGACAAGTTCAGTGCCTTCATCGTCGAGCGTGACTTCAAAGGAGTCTCAACTGGCGCAGAAGAGCAGAAGATGGGGATCAAGGGATCGTCGACACGTACGCTCATCCTTGAAGACGTCGAAGTACCAGTCGACAATCTTCTCGGTGAAGTCGGAAAAGGTCACGTCATCGCCTTCAACATCTTGAACGTCGGTCGTTACAAACTTGCAGTCGGAGCAGTCGGATCTTCAAAACGTGCGTTCGACCTCTCGGTACAATATTCGAACGAGCGCAAGCAGTTCAAGACACCAATCAGCCAATTCCCGCTCATCCAAGAGAAATTGGCAACGATGGCAGCGAACATCTATGCGATGGAAAGCTCAGTGTATCGTACGGGCGGCTTGTTCCAAGATAGCCTCGACGCACTTGGTGACGAGAACATGCGCGATGGATCAAAAGTCGCACAAGCGATTGCTGAATATGCGATCGAATGCTCACTCAACAAAGTATTCGCTTCTGAAACGTTCGACTACGTTGTCGACGAAGCAGTTCAAATCCATGGTGGATACGGATTCATGGCAGAGTATGAAGTCGAAAACCTCTATCGTGACTCACGCATCAACCGCATCTTTGAAGGAACGAACGAGATCAACCGTTTGATCGTTCCGGGTACACTTCTCAAGAAAGCGATGAAAGGTGAATTGCCGCTCCTCGCAGAAGCACAAAAACTTCAAAAAGAGCTCATGAGCTACATGCCGCAAGAATTGGACGGCTCACCACTCGCACGCGAGAAGATGCTCCTTTCGAACATGAAGAAAATCAACTTGATGGTCGCAGGTACAGCGGTTCAGAAATATCAACAAGACCTTCAAAACGAACAAGAAATCTTGGCGAAGATCGCAGACATGATCAGTGCCATCTACGCGCTTGAAGCAGCCATCGCTCGTACAGACAAAGCGATCGGACGCTCAGGCGAAGAGAAGAACACGCTCAAAGTCCGCTACACGGAAATCTTTGCGGAACAAGTGTTCAAACAAGTCGAACTCATGGCGAAAGAAGTGTTGTATGCAGCGGCGTCTGGTGACGAGCAGCGCATGCTTCTCTCGGCAATGAAGAAGTTCAGCCGCTACCAGCCGATCAATGTGATCGGGACGAAGCGTGAAGTCGCTGCGAGCCTCATCAAAGCGAACAAGTTTATCGTGTAATTCAATCGACAGAAAGGGTGGACCGGACGCGGTCGGCCCTTTCTTTTTTTGAGCTCTGCCACGTACAATAGAAACGAGGGGGAGAGACGATGAAAACACGCGATAGATTGCTTGAACGAATGGAACAAATCGGGGAATCGGTTGCCGCACACGAAGGAACGCTGATGTTGCTGGCATTAGGGTCGATCGGACTAGAGACGGAGCGACTGGATGATTATTCGGACCTCGATTTCTTTTTAATTGTCGAGGACGGGCAGAAGGCACGCTTTATCGACCGACTCGACTGGCTTGAAGTCGAGCCGCTTCACTATCAATTCCAAAATACGAAAGACGGACATAAGATCATGTATCACGATGGCATCTACGGTGAATTCGCCGTCTTTGAAGTACATGAACTCGCAGCGATCGCCTATACACCAGGACGCGTCGTCTGGCGACGGGACGAAGCACTCGACGTGTTTGCGACACCGCGTCTTGAAATCGCGCGTGAAGCGACGGCTTACTACTATGAAGAAGCATTGACGAACCTATATGTCGGCTTGCTTCGGGAACGCCGGGGCGAGATGCTCGCCGGGTTCGAACTCGTCCAAGTCGCGGCCGTTCAAAACGTCTTGAAGGCGCTCGGTGGACAAGGAGACCCGTTCAACCCGACACGTCGGGTCGAGACGAGACATCCAGAGATGATTTCTTTCTTGATGAGCGGGGTATTAGGATATGGCAAGTCGGGCGTCGCGGCGGCGGTCATCTTACGTTTTATCGAAGAGCGATATGAGGTCAACCCAACGATGAAACGAGAGATCGAACGGTTGCTTGAGACGTGAATTGATTTCTCTGAATATGCTACATTGATGAGAGAGGTGATGAACAGATGGTGACACTATACGGCTATCCACCATGCAGTACGTGTAAAAAAGCAGAAAAATGGTTGAAAGAGCAAGGGGTCGAGTATACATACGTTCATATCGTCGAATCGACACCGACGAAAGAAGAACTCGCCGAGCTGTGGAAACAATCAGACTTACCGCTTAAGAAGTTCTTCAATACGAGCGGGCAAGTCTATCGGAACGAAGGCATCAAAGACAAGCTACCAAATCTATCAGAAGACGAACAACTCGAGCTATTATCAAGCAATGGTATGCTTTTGAAGCGTCCAATCGTCACAAATGGTGAAAAAACGACGGTCGGATTTTCAGAAAAGTCCTTTACGGACGTTTGGGGCTAAGTGCTATAATACAGATGTGAGTCTAATTTATTTGAGGGGGAAGTTAGGATGAGCAAAGTACCAGCAAATTTACGTTATTCAAAAGAACATGAGTGGGTAGAAGTGAACGGAACGAAAGCCCGCATCGGCATCACGGATTTCGCACAAAGCGAACTAGGGGATATCGTGTTTGTGGAACTCCCAGAAGTTGACGGTACAATCCTACTCGACGAGCCATTCGGTTCAGTCGAATCAGTCAAGACGGTCTCTGAGTTGTATGCGCCAGTATCTGGACGCATCACAGCAGTGAACGAGGACCTTGCCGATTCTCCAGAACTCGTCAACGAGTCACCGTTTGAAAATGCATGGATGGTCGAAGTTGAGTTGACGGAAGAGTCGGATCTCGACAAGCTCATGTCTGCAGAAGAATATGAAGCGATGATTCAAGGATAAGTAAAACCGGCCTCTCCTAATTGGAGAAGCCGGCTTTTTTTGTTTACTCGAAATCGAGTCGGTAGTGGTCCGATTTGACGAGTGTCGCCCGTTCGAACACACGATAGAAGAAAATCCCAAGTCCGACTGGAATGAGCCCGAACAAGACGATCACGAGAAGCACGTTGAACAAGGCGAACCCGCCCGGCATGAGATGTAGCGCGTTTACCGGTCCGATGAGTCCAGATACGCCAAACCCTGCGCTGATTGGAGTCCCCTCGATTCTTAATATACCAGCGAGCGCACCGAGGATGGCCGCATTCGCCAAAATCGGAAGCATCATAATCGGGCGTCGGACGAAGTTTGCCATTTGAATCTTCGGCGATCCGAGGAAGTGGGCGATCGATGTACCGGTCGCGTTCGCCTGCCAACCCGCGATGGCGAGACCGAACCCGGCGGCGACGACGCCGAGGTTTGCCGCACCGGCTGCAACGCCTGATAAGCTAATCGCGGTCGCGATTCCGACAGTCGAAATCGGCGAGACGATGATGAGCGAGAACGCCATCGCGATCAAGATGCCCATGAGAACCGGTTGAAGATCCGTCATCGTCATGATGAGGTATCCGATGTATGTCGTGATCTGTGAGATATACGTCAATAAGAAGGCACCGATGCCGCCTGCGACGACAATGACTGTCATCGGCATGACGATGACCGTATACGTCTTCAAATGCGGGGCGAGCTTCATGACAAGAATCGTAGCGATCGCAGCGGTCACACCGGCTGTGATTACGTCACCGATTCCGGCCATCACGAACGCACCTTCGTTAATTCGAACGGCGCCACTGCCGACATAGGTTGCGATGGCGATTGTTCCAGCCTCTAAAATCGATCGTCCGAACTGCATCGCGACGGCAAGACCGATAATGGCCGGGAGGAGTCGCATCGCAATCGTCGTCGCATCCAATATGAATTGAAGAGACGGAAAATAAGGGAGTATAGCTTTCGTGAGTTCACCGAGCAGCGCGCTCGGGATGAGGGCGATCAGAATCGCCATACTGAGACCGTTTAAGACGTTCATCGTAAATTGCTTTGTCGTACCTGTTGCCTGTTCCGTCATCATTCATTCACCTGTCCTTCTTCTTTGCTGTTATGTACAAAAGCGATAAAGTTAGAACCCATATTATTCCTATCCGACAGAAGAGTCAAGAGAATCATTGAAAAATTCTGAAATTTCACGAGAGCACGATTTTTGAACGGGACTCGAACGACTATTATAATGACAAGAGAGGTGAGAAAAATGATTACAGACGGATACTTATATATATACGCCCCAATGTGTGGTACATGCGCTGTCGCGGAGAAAATGTTGACGGTTGTCGAGGCGGTCGACCCTGAAATTCAGATTGAAAAGCGCGATGCGAACTATATCCCAAAAGAACTTGAAGCTTATCAGGTGATGAGCGTCCCAGCGCTGTTAAAGCTTGAAAATGGCGAGGTTCGGGATCGTCTTTACGCTTTTCAAAACGTTCAACACGTCCTCTCTTTCGTAAAGTGAGAGAGGAACATTAGAATAATCTGAAAATTTTAAATAATCAGTTGACACAGAAAGTTCACGAATGGTATATTCATTACAACATCTTACTTGAACACAAAATAGGACGCGATATTCCCGACATCAAGACGTTTTGGTGAAGCCGCTGCTACCTTTATACGAATACACGTCAATCTTCCCTTCGATTGTCCCCCAAAAAAATCAAGCGAAGAAAGACGTTCCGTATAATCGCACGGTCCAAGTCAAGATCGAGTGATGATTGGTGAATCTCCCCCATATAAGGATGTAAATCTTGAACGGGCAAAAGATTTTCATCTATGGGCTGTCCTTCCGTGACTCAAGGTGCTACGTTCTGTGTCGTCCTCGGACGGCACCTTTTTTTGATTTTTTTGAAAAAATGATTTGACAGCAGAAAAAGCTGTCGCTATGATAAAGCTAATCGAATACACAACACTCTTATCAAGAGAGGCTGAGGGACTGGCCCTATGACGCCCAGCAACCGCGGAGCAATCCGAAATGGTGCTAATTCCAGCAAGGTGAGAAACCTTGAGAGATGAGAGCAATCGTTGTCCGTACGATAAAGTGCGCACGTTTGCTCAAACGTGCGCGCTTTTTTTGTTGTCAGGAGGGAAAGGAATTGATTCAATTACGAAACGTCGCCAAATGGTTCGATACGAAGAATGGTCGTGTCCAGGCGGTCGATGATGTGTCACTAACGATTGATCGCGGTGAAATTTTTGGAATAATCGGATATTCGGGGGCGGGGAAGTCGACGCTCATCCGATTGCTCAACCGTCTCGAGTCACCGTCTAGCGGTGAAATCGAGGTCGCCGGGAGTGAACTCACGAAGCTCAGCCCGAAAGAATTACGAGGGGTTCGCAAGAACGTCTCGATGGTCTTCCAGCACTTTAACCTTCTGTGGTCGCGCACGGTCGCAGAAAACATCAGCTTCCCACTCGAATTGATCGGGGTTCCGGCAAGTGAGCGGAAGCGTCGGGTCCAGGAACTCGTCGAGCTCGTCGGACTATCAGGTCGCGAAGACAGCTATCCGTCACAATTATCCGGGGGTCAAAAACAGCGAGTCGGGATTGCCCGCGCGCTCGCTACAAATCCAGAGGTGCTCCTCTGTGACGAAGCGACAAGCGCGCTCGACCCGAAGACGACGGATTCGATTCTTGAACTGCTCGTCAGCATCAATAAGAAACTCGGATTGACAATCGTCCTCATCACACATGAGATGCACGTTATCCAAAAGATTTGTCATCGCGTCGCCGTGATGGAGGCAGGGAAAGTCGTTGAGACAGGTCAAGTCTCTGACGTGTTCCAACATCCGGAGCAGCCAATCACAAAAGAATTCGTGAAACAAATCGGAGCGGTCGACGATCTGTCGCTCACGTTCGAACATTTGAAAGCACGCTATCCGAGTGGGCAAATCGTCAAATTGAAATTCTTGAACGAAACGGCAGAACAACCGATTTTGTCTGACGTCCTTAAGACGCACGACATCGGATTCAACATCATCGGCGGGAACGTGACTCAGTCACAAGTCGGTGCGCTCGGCACGCTATTCATCCAATTGATTGGGGAAGCACGAGAAATCGAACGCGCCATCGCGTCGATTCGTTCGCAATCAGTAGAAGTGGAGGTGGAAAGCGATGTTTCCTAACGTAGACTGGCAAATCATGATGGAACAGACATGGGAGACGTTATACATGACGCTCGTCGCGGGTGTCGCGACGTTTGTGATTGGACTCGCTTTAGGTTTGATTCTTTATATTACAAACGAATCGCTATTATTGAAGAATCGTCCAATTTACGTCTTCGTCAGCGCAATCGTCAACGTGTTTCGTTCGATCCCGTTCATCATCTTAATCATTTTACTCATCCCGTTCACGTTGTTCCTGCTTGGTACGATGCTCGGTTCGACGGCGGCGCTTCCGGCGCTCATCATCGGAGCGGCACCGTTCTATGCTCGAATGGTCGAACTTGCGCTTCGTGAAGTCGACCGTGGGGTCATCGAAGCGGCCGAATCGATGGGAGCGACGAAATGGCAAATCATCTACAAAGTCTTGATTCCGGAAGCTCTTCCGGCAATCGTTTCAGGACTCACGGTGACCATTGTGGCAATCGTCGGTTATACGGCGATGGCCGGTGTCGTCGGAGGCGGCGGACTCGGGAACTTGGCCTTCTTGGAAGGTTTCCAACGCTCACAAAACGACGTCACGTTCGTGGCGACGGTGCTCATCTTGATCATCGTGTTTGTCATCCAGTTCATCGGTGACCGACTCGTCACAAAAATTGATAAACGTTCAGCTTAATTACACATACACCATTTGGAGGGATTCATAATGAAAACTTGGAAAACAGTACTTGGATTGACAGCTTTATCAGCATTCACAGTTCTCGCGGCTTGCGGCGGAGAAGAGGCAGAAACAGGTTCTGGCGATGAAAAAACATTGATTGTCGGTGCGTCGAACGTACCGCACGCTGAGATTTTAGAGCACGTACAAGAAGAATATGAAGCAAAAGGCTACAAACTCGAAATCAAGAAGTTCCAAGACTACGTACTTCCGAACAAGACACTCGCAAGCGGTGAGCTCGATGCGAACTACTTCCAACATGAGCCATACCTCAAGTCACAAATGGCTGAAAACAAAGACTACAAATTCGCATCTGCGGGTGGCGTTCACATCGAGCCAATAGGTGTGTACTCACAGAAATACAAATCGCTCGATGAACTTCCTGAAGGCGCAGAAATCATCATGAGTTCATCGGTCGCTGACCACGGACGAATTCTCACGATGCTCCAATCAGAAGGTCTCATCACACTTGCTGAAGGCAAGACGGTCGATGCGACAGTCTCTGACATCGTTGACAATCCTAAAGACTTGAAGTTCAAAACAGACGTTGAAGCAGCACTTCTTCCGACAGCTTACAACAACGGAGAAGGCGATGCGGTCCTCATCAACACGAACTACGCAATCGACGCAGGTCTCAACCCACTTGAAGATGCCATCGCACTCGAAGGCGAAGACTCACCATACGTCAACTTGATCGTCACACGTGAAGGGGACGAAGAAGATGAGCGCGTCAAAGCACTCCTCGAAGTATTGACTTCTGAAGAGACACAACAGTGGATCTTAGACGAATACAAAGGTGCGGTCGTACCGGTACAACAATAAGCAGTCTCGACTCAGGGGTCATCCCCTGGGTCTTTTTTTGTCTAGTGTTCTTTCATAAAGAGAAGTACACTACATATATGAAAGAAAAGGGGGGATTTGGATGAAGCTCAGACAGATTCATCCACTGACGTGGGGCGTCCTGTTCGGGACATTTTTTGCACGACTGGCGACGTTTTTTGTCATGCCATTTTTTGCAATCTATCTGGCCACGCTCGGCTTTTCGGCGAGTGTGATTGGAACAATCTTTGCCGTGACGGCACTTTCGGGTCTGTTCATGAGCTTCTTTGGGGGGACACTCTCTGACCGATATGGGCGAAAACAGCTCATGTTGATCGGCATCGTGCTCAATGCCGTCACGTTCGCTGGTCTCGCGCTCGCGACCGAGCTGATTTGGTTTTATATGTTATCGATGTTGATGGGCATGTCGCGATCTTTCTTAGAACCGGCTTCGCGGGCACTCATCAGTGACACGACGCAGGCAGACCAACGGGTCATCGTCTATAACGTCCGTTACTTCATGATCAATATCGCCGCGGCCATCGGGCCACTCTTGGCGGTCGTCTTATCTCTCACCGGAGTGAAGACCGCATTCTTTGTCGTGACGGCAGTATACATATTGTATGGAATCATCATCTCGATCTTGTTTTATAAGTATCCATTTGAAGAAGGAGACGGGGTCAAGGCACGGCCACGCTTGACGGAGACGTTTCGCGTTTTACGAGACGACCGGACATTCCGTGCGGTCATCATCGGGATGATCTTCGCGATTATCGGTTACAGTCAGTTCAATTCGACGCTTCCTCAATTCATCGCATTAAGCGACGGGTTAGAAGACGGTTCGAGATTGTTCGCTTACTTATTGACGACGAACGCAATCACGGTGCTCATCGTGCAATATCCGATTATGCGTTTCGGGATTCGTGTCTCTCCGATCAAGTCACTCTTTTTTGGAATCTCAACATTGTCGTTCGGACTCTTGCTCATCGGATTTGCGACAGTGGAGTGGGTGTTATTCGTTGCAATGGCCATTTTCACGGTCGGCGAAGTGTTGATGTTCACGATGACAGATGTATTGACGGATGAACTGGCTCCCGAACATTTACGGGGAACTTATTTTGGGGCGATGGGATTGACGTCACTCGGTCAGACGATTGGACCGATTATCGGTGGGGTGTTACTGGATACGTTTGGCCAATCATCGCTTCCGGTGTTCGGAAGTTTGGCGGTGTTGACGGGATGTGGTGCCTTCTTCTTCGCGGCCGCAGTACGAGAGCGGAAAGCCGTCCTCGCACTCATCGAAGAGAATGCCGGATAATGTCTTGATTTCCTACTATTAGCATTCTCAACTTTTATCATTTTATTGAGAATGAATTCTAAGGTGAGTCGCTTGAAATAAAAAAATGACTAGTCTAAGATTAGAATATATCTAATCTACGCCATTCACTATGGCGAGAAAATACGGAAGGGGTATCCGAATGTCTAACGTACCACAAATGAAAATTGATGACCTCCGCGTCTCAATCGAAGGAAAAGAGATTGTCAAAGGTCTTAACCTAGAAATTAAAGGTGGCGAAATTCATGCCATCATGGGTCCAAACGGGACTGGTAAATCAACACTCGCATCAGCACTCATGGGTCATCCACTTTATGAGGTCACTGGGGGAAGCGTCGAATTAAACGGCGAAGATGTCCTCGAGATGGAAGTCGACGAGCGCGCACAAGCAGGGATGTTCCTTGCGATGCAGTACCCGGCTGAAATCAGCGGTGTGACAAACGCAGACTTCTTGCGTTCAGCAATCAACTCACGTCGTGAAGAAGGTCAGGAAATCTCACTCATGAAGTTCATCCGTGAACTCGATGCGAAGATGGAACTTCTCGAAATCCCTTCAGAAATGGCACACCGTTACTTAAACGAAGGATTCTCAGGTGGTGAGAAGAAGCGTAACGAAATTCTTCAAATGATGATGATCCAACCGAACATCGCCATCTTGGATGAAATCGACTCAGGTCTTGATATCGATGCGCTTAAAGTTGTCGCAAAAGGTGTCAACGAAATGCGTTCAGAAGAGTTCGGCTGCTTGATCATCACGCACTATCAGCGTCTCCTCAACTATATCGAACCAGACTTCGTACACATCATGATGGAAGGTAAAATCGTCATGTCTGGTGGAAAAGAGCTCGCACAGCGACTCGAGGCAGAAGGTTACGACTGGGTGAAGCAAGAACTCGGAATGACAGTAGACACAGAAGCGTAAGGAGGCTGTACGATGACCGTACAATTTGAATTGGATGCACAAGCGTTGTCGGCACGTGCAGAAGCGCTCGGCGGACCAGCATGGATGGTCAACCGACGTAAAGAGGCAGCAGAACTTGCGCCGACACTTGCTTTGCCAAAAGTTGAAAAGATTAAGATTGATAAATGGGACTTCGCAGCGGGTGATGTCAATCTCGAACCGAAAGACGGTTTGACAGCTGATATCGAATCACTTCTCGGAGACCACCGGACAAACGTGCTCGTTGAACGCAACGGTCATGTCGTCTATAACGAATTGTCGATGCCAGAAGGCGTCTTGTTCATGGGAATCAAAGAAGCGATGGAGCAACATCCAGAGCTCGTTGAGAAATACTTCATGACGGAAGGCGTACGTGTCGATGAAGAACGTCTTTCGGCGTTGAACGCTGCCCTCACAAACGGTGGGGCGTTCATTTACGTACCGAAAAACACACAATTGAAAGATCCGCTTCAAGCCATCTTCACGATGGAACAGGCGAACGGTGCCCTCTATCACCACACGATCCTTGTCGCTGACGAAGGTAGTGAAGTGACATACATCGAAAACTTCCTCTCTGGTACGAACGAACCGCATATGGTCAACGTCGTGACGGAAGTATTCGCTGGAGAGAACGCGAAAGTCGTCTTCGGTGGTGTCGATCAGCTCGCTGAATCAGCCCTCACGTTCATGAACCGTCGCGGTGTCGTCTATGCGAACGGTCGCCTCGATTGGGCGCTCGGTCACATGAATGACGGGAACTCGGTCGTCGAAACGAAGACTCACCTCGTCGGAGACAACACATATTCGGATACAAAAGCTGTGACAATCGGTCGCGGTGCACAAAAACAAAACTTCAACATCCGTACCGACCACTTCGGAAAAGCATCTGAAGGGTTCATCTTGATTCACGGTGTTCAAAAAGACGCAGCTACTGCGATCTTCAGCGGGACATCGATGATTCACCACGGTGCTTCAAAATCGAACGGTGTTCAAACAGAGCGCGTCTTGATGCTCTCTGAAAAAGCACGTGGGGATGCCAACCCGATTCTTCTCATCGATGAAGATGATGTTATGGCAGGTCACGCGGCATCAGTCGGCCGTGTCGATGATGTTCAATTGTACTACTTGATGAGCCGTGGATTGTCTCGCCAAGAGGCAGAGCGTTTAATCATCCACGGATTCTTGACGCCTGTCGTCGAAGAACTCGCAATCGATTCGGTCAAAGACCGTCTCCGCGAAGTCATCGAAGGGAAAGTACGTTAAGATGTTGAACGCCTCGATTCGTGAACAGTTTCCGATTTTAGATCAGGAAATCAATGGACACCCGCTCGTTTATCTTGATAGCGCGGCGAGCTCACAAAAGCCGCTCGCTGTCATCGAGGCGATCGAGGACTATTATCGTCGCAACCATTCGAACGTGCATCGTGGCGTCCATACGCTCGGGACGCAAGCAACGGATGCGTATGAAGGAGCACGCGAACGCGTTCGCTCGTTCATCCATGCGGCGGTTCCTGAAGAAATCATTTTCACACGTGGGACGACGACGGCCATCAACTTGGTCGCATCGAGCTACGGAGATGCAAATGTCGGTGAAGGCGACGAGATCGTCCTCACTCCGATGGAACACCATGCGAACTTGATTCCGTGGCAACAACTTGCCAAGCGGAAAGGCGCGACGCTTCGTTACGTCGAACTCACGCCGGACGGACGTGTCACACTGGATGCCGTTCAAGCCGTCTTATCGGACCGGACAAAAATTGTCGCGATGAGCCACGTCTCGAACGTGCTCGGTACGATCAATCCGATTGCCGAAGTCGCTCGACTTGCGCATGAGAAAGGTGCCGTCATGGTCGTCGATGCCGCACAAAGTGCACCGCATCGTAAACTGGACGTTCAAGCGCTCGACTGTGACTTCCTTGCCTTTTCTGGACATAAGATGCTCGGACCGACTGGAATCGGTGTCTTATACGGAAAGAAACAACTTCTCAAAAACATGGAACCGGTCGAGTTCGGTGGCGAGATGATCGACTATGTCGATTTGTATGAATCGACGTGGAAAGACATCCCTTACCGCTTCGAAGCGGGAACACCAATCATTGCTGGGGCGGTCGGACTTGCGGCAGCCATCGATTTCTTAGAAGAAATCGGGCTTGAGAACGTCGAAGCACACGAACGTGAACTCGCTTCTTACGCGATCGAGCAGATGAAAACGATTGAAGGAATCGAGATTTATGGTCCTGAAGATCGCGTCGGTCTCGTTACGTTCAACTTGAAAGACGTGCATGCGCACGACCTCGCGACCGTTCTCGATATGCAAGGCATCGCGGTTCGTGCCGGTCACCACTGTGCACAACCACTCATGCGTCTTTTGAAGCAATCATCGACGGCGCGGGCGAGCTTCTATTTGTACAACACAAAAGAAGAGGTCGACCGTTTCATCGAGGGATTACGTCAAACGAAGGAGTATTTCAATTATGAGTTTTAATAATCTCGACATGTTGTACCGCCAGGTCATCATGGATCACTATAAAAACCCAAGAAACCGTGGCGTCATCGAAGATGGCGTGACGGTGGACTTGAACAACCCGACATGTGGGGATTCGCTTCGTCTTCAACTACAAGTCGAAGACGACATCGTCAAAGATGCGAAGTTTGAAGGAGAAGGCTGCTCGATTAGTCTCGCCTCGGCATCGATGATGACCCAAATCGTCAAAGGAAAAACAGTAGAAGAGGCGCTTCAACTCGCTAACATCTTCTCTGAAATGGTTCAAGGCAAAGAGTACGACACGGATACGTTTGACCTCGGTGATATCGAGGCGCTCTCAGGCGTATCGAAATTCCCGGCTCGAATCAAGTGTGCCACGCTCGCGTGGAAGGCGCTTGAAAAAGGAGTAGACGAGGACGCGTAAGGAGAAGGAGGAGACCGATATGGCAAAGAACATGCCGGAAATTGGCGATTATAAATACGGCTTCCATGATCGGGACGTTTCGATTTTCCGTTCAGGCCGCGGCTTGACGACAGAAATCGTAGAGACGATCTCGCGCATGAAAGAAGAGCCACAATGGATGCTCGACTTCCGTTTGAAGTCGTTGGATCACTTCAACAAGATGGCGATGCCGACATGGGGCGGAGACCTCTCGGCACTTGATTTCGACGAAATCACTTACTATGTCAAACCATCTGAAAAGACAGAACGCTCATGGGATGAGGTACCAGAAGAAATCAAACGTACGTTTGACAAGCTCGGTATCCCAGAAGCAGAGCAAAAATACTTGGCAGGTGTCTCGGCTCAGTATGAGTCTGAGGTTGTCTACCACAGCATGCAAGAAGACTTCGAAGCCAAAGGTGTCATCTTCAAAGATACAGACACAGCACTCAAAGAAGACGAAGAAATCTTCAAAGAGTACTTTGGTAAGTTGATTCCGCCGACAGACAACAAGTTCGCGGCCCTCAACTCAGCTGTTTGGTCGGGTGGCTCGTTCATCTACGTACCAAAAGGTGTAAAACTCGAGCAACCGCTCCAAGCTTATTTCCGCATCAACTCGGAAAACATGGGTCAGTTCGAGCGTACGCTCATCATCGTCGACGAAGGCGCATCGGTTCATTACGTCGAAGGATGTACAGCACCGGTTTACACAACGAACTCGCTTCACTCAGCGGTCGTTGAGATCTTCGTCAACAAAGATGCATACTGCCGTTACACGACAATCCAAAACTGGGCGAACAACGTCTACAACTTGGTAACGAAACGTGCAGTCTGTGAAGCGGGTGGATCAATGGAGTGGATCGATGGAAACATTGGATCGAAACTCACGATGAAATACCCGGCTGTCATCTTGAAAGGGGAAGGCGCACGTGGGATGACACTCTCGATCGCCCTCGCTGGTAAAGGGCAGCACCAAGACGCTGGAGCGAAAATGATTCACCTCGCACCGAACACATCTTCGTCAATCGTCTCGAAATCGATTTCGAAACAAGGCGGAAAAGTATCGTATCGTGGAATCGTCCACTTCGGACGTAAGGCGAAGGGCGCGCGCTCGAACATCGAGTGTGACACGCTCATCATGGACAACGAGTCGACGTCAGATACAATCCCGTACAACGAAATCTTGAACGACCAAGTGTCGCTCGAGCACGAAGCGAAAGTCTCAAAAGTGTCAGAAGAGCAACTCTTCTACCTTATGAGCCGTGGAATCTCGGAAGAAGAAGCGACAGAAATGATCGTTATGGGCTTCATCGAGCCATTCACAAAAGAATTGCCAATGGAATATGCGGTCGAAATGAACCGTCTCATCAAGTTCGAGATGGAAGGTTCGATTGGATAATCGTGACTTTGAAACCAGCGAAGCTAAGCTTCGCTGGTTTTTTGTATAATGAAATAAGGAGGCGATAACGTGACCCATCGATTTTTAGTAGAGAGACGAGAGATTTATTCATTCATGAATCCCATGCTTGTCATTTGCCCGAGATGTGGGGGACAGGCCGATGTGTGGGAAAAGAATGATGAGGTGCGCCTAAGTTGTCTTCATTGCAGTCATTTGCAAACAAAGGAGAGCGGTGCTAAATACGTCGGAGAAGCAATCGATGTTCATTTTAGCTTGCCGCTATTTTTACAAACAGGTTGTTGTGGTCATGTGTTATGGGCTTACAACCGTGAACACCTCAACTATATTAAGGATTATATCGAGGCGAAGATTCGGACGAGCGAGGGAACGAACCGTAGTCTCGAAAGTCGATTACCCGCTTGGATGAAAAGCAAGCGGAACCGTAAAGAAGTGTTACGAACGATTGAAAAATTAGAGCTTACGATAGAAGGTTCAACAGCATGAACCGACGAGAGGAATTCCAATACATAGAGAGACACCAATTGACATCGGTGATGAACGAGACAAAATGGCAACGTCTCAATCGAGCTATTTCTGAAACGTTGACGCATGCGCCGCCGTATCAAATGAAATACTTAGGGGAGGATACGTTATTTCCAAGTGATTCGTTATCCGAGTATGAAATATTGTGGGGAGAGTGGGATGAAATCTGGCTGGAATCCCGTTTACGGTCCATCGAATGGATTCGTTTGCGACCAAGCGTACTGCTCTATAAGGGAGTGATTCTTGACCCAGACGTTTGTGATATGTCCACCGAACTCATTTCAATTTTAGAGAGAGAAAGAATTCCGTTCACCTTGGAAAGTGAGACAATTCAAATTTTCGGTTATATTCGGAATACAGGAATCTTTGAACCGAAGTAGGATATTTAACGTAATCATGTATTTTTCATGCGGCTTTTGTCGTTAAAGATGGAAGAGTCGGGTATGCTAAAAAGAGAATGATATATAGAAAGGAAGGATCTACATGACACGTATTCCGCATAAAGATGATATTGACCCGAAAGACATCACCCGCATCGCCGTGATCGGTGCCGGTTGGGTCGGAGTCAGTTTTGCTTATCAATTATCGACGGCAGCCCTTTGTGAGGAGCTCGTCTTAATCGACTCGAATCATGCCAAGGCAGAAGGGGAGGCGATGGACCTCAATCACGGGATCTCCTTTGCCCCGACACCGGTCCGAATCTGGGCAGGGGACTATTCAGATTGTAAAGACGCAGACATCGTCGTCATCACTGCAGGAGCGGCGCAAAAACTCGGGCAGACACGGATGGACCTCGTCGAGCAAAACGCGAAAGTCGTCCGCACCGTGACGGAAGACTTGATGAAGAGTGGATTTGACGGCATCTTGGTCGTCGCGACGAACCCGGTCGATGTCATGGCACACGTCGCATGGAAAACATCGGGTCTACCGAAAGAACGTGTCATCGGTTCAGGGACTGTCCTCGATACGGCACGACTCCGCTACAAACTTGGAGACTATTTCGAACTGTCGCCACGAAACTGCCACGCCTATTATATGGGAGAACACGGCGATACGGGATTTGTCGCATGGAACAACGCGCGCATCTATGGAAAGAGTATCGATGAACTGTTGGCAGAGAACGAACAGTATCAGTTTGAGGACTTGGAATCCATCTATACAGATGTGCGAGACGCTGCTTATCAGATCATTGAATATAAGAGTGCCGCTTATTATGCGATTGGGGTTGGCTTGCTACGTATCATTCGAGCCATCGTTCGAAATGAAAACTCTGTCGTCACGATTGGGGCTCATTTAGAAGGCGAGTATGGGGCGAATGACGTGCATATCGGTGTACCGGCCTTGATTGACCGGAGCGGCATTCGCAAGATCATCGAGATTGAATTGACGGACGAAGAACAACAGAAGTTTGATGCCTCGGTACAAGCGATCAAGGCTGGAATCGAGAAAGTTGAACCGGCATCCTAAAAAAAGATCCGACTGCGTGAGCAGTCGGATTGTTGGTTAAGACGCCTCTTCTTCGGCGATATCTTTCTTATAGTACTTCTCGGACGTGAAGAATTCGGTCGTTAATCGCTTCACCTCACTGCTGAGTAACAATACGGCAATCATATTCGGGATGAGAATCATCGCGAGCATCAAGTCGAGGAAGTTCCAAATCATTTGAGCGCCTCCAATCGAACCGATGACAATCGAGACGATATAGACCGCCTTCATGATTTTTCCTGCTGTCAAACCGAACAAGTACTCGGCCTGACGCGAACCGTAAAAGATGATGACGATGATCGTCGAGAGCACGAAGAAAATGAGGGAGATGGTGACGAGTAAACTTCCCGTATACCCAAAGTATTCACGGAAGGCGATCGTCGTCAACGCTGCTGGGTCTTCCATTGCCCCATCCGCCGTCCACACACCTGAAGATAAGACGACGAAGGCTGTCGTGCTACAAATAATCAACGTATCGATGACGATTCCGATGACCGCCCAGAATCCTTGGCGTACCGGATGATCCGTCTGTGCAGCGGCATGGGCGATTGGTGCCGTCCCAAGACCGGCTTCATTCGAATAGAGTCCGCGGGCGAAACCCCAACGAATCGTTTCGGCGACTGCGGCTCCGGCGAAACCACCGAACGCGGCCATCGGCTCGAACGCATAAGAGAAGATAAGACTGAGTACGTTTGGAATCTCAGACAGGTTCATCAACACGATGATGAGTCCGGCCCCGACGTAGACGAGTGCCATCCCAGGAACGACGATCTCGGTCACTTTCGCGATTCGTTTCAGACCACCGAAGACGATGATGCCGACAAGAACGGCAACGACAATGCCGGTGATGAGCGTGTTTCCGTTGAACGTCTCACGGACTGCGGAGCTGACAGCGTTCCCCTGTACCATGATACTCGGGATGAGTTCGATCATGAGGGCAAAGGCGAACCAAGTCGCAAGCCATTTCCAACGAAGGCCTTTTGATATGTAGTAGACAGGTCCCCCGACAAATTCGCCGGCGTCATTCTTTTCACGATAGTGGACGGCCAGTACGCTCTCCGAGAACTTGATGGCCATGCCGATGATGGCGATGACCCACATCCAGAAGATGGCACCCGGTCCCCCGAACATGATCGCTGCAGGTACACCGATGATGTTCGCGGCTCCGACTGTTGAAGAGAGCGCTGACGTTAAGGCTTGTCTCGGGCTTATGTCGCCTTCACCTTTTGGTTTTTTAAAGATGCTGCCGAATGTTTGCTTAAATATGTAGATTGGATAGCGAAACTGAAAGAAACCAAGTTTGATCGTGAGAAACACACCAGACAAGACGAGTAACGAGATGATTGGCACGCCCCAAAGCCAATTCGAAAAACTCGTGACGATATCGATAACTGCATTCATATAACCACTCCAATTCCATTATTTTACTTAAATACTGTTTCCTAAAGTAAGGATCTCTAAACATCTTTGTCAAAATAAAGGAGGAATATAGAATGAGAGTCGCCAAACATTTGATCGTATCTGGACGTGTCCAAGGCGTCGGGTTTCGATACTTTTCCCAAGAGTCCGCTCGCCAATACGGAATCAAAGGATGGGTGCGAAACTTGAATGACGGAACGGTCGAACTTCACGTAGAAGGCACAAATGAAGACATCGAGTCATTTCAAAAAGCTTTAAAAGATGGAAATCGTTTCGTCGGCGTCGAGCGAATTGACGAGGCGAAAACAGATGATCAAGGATTTCGGAAGTTCGAAATTCGCTATTAAACGCTTACATTCTCCTTCGTAGTGAAGGAGGATTTTTAGTGAAATCCACATTTCAAAAAAATAAACCTCGATTTTTGGAGATGGGGTGGTCAAACGATAGGAAGTGTGTATAATGGAATAGACCAAGCGATATATTGTCAGAAAATTTAGTTATTATTTTTTTGTTAAGTCGTTCGGATTATCAAGTGTATGGAGGTAGTTGTATGAAAAAATCGACATTGTTCCCGTTAGCGTTTACGATTTTTGCTTTATTCTTTGGGGCCGGGAACTTGCTGTTCCCACCAGAGCTCGGCGCCTTGGCGGGGGAAAACCTCGTACCGGCGATGATCGGGTTCGTCATTACGGGTGTCGGTTTACCGCTTCTTGCTTTGTTCGCAGTCGCTCGGGTAGGCGGCGGAACAGACCAAATTGCTCGTTATATTCCAAAACGTCTCGCGCTCGTCTTGACGGGATTGATGTATGTAGCCATCGGACCATTCTTCGGAATCCCGCGTACGGCTGCTGTCACGTATGAAATGGGACTTGTTCCGTTTCTCGATGCACCTTCAACTTTGACACTTGCGATGAGTTCGACCGTCTTTTTCGGGTTGACGTTCTTCTTAACGCTTCGTGCTCAAAAGTTGATTGAAGTCATCGGACGAATCATCACACCAATCCTCTTGTTCTTGCTCGCAGCGATTGGAATCACGAACCTTGTCGCTCCTCTCGGAGAGCCAGGAGCTCCAGCAGAAGGGTTTGAGACATGGGTTGGCGCACTCGGTCAAGGTTTCCAACAAGGTTATTTGACGATGGATGTATTCGGGGCCCTCGTCTTTGGGGCAATCGTCCTCGTCACGTTGAAAGCCAATGGATTGAGTGACCAAAAAGAAGCGTCTTCACTCCTTCGCTCTGCAGGGATGCTCGCGGTTACCTGTTTGATGCTCGTCTACATCTCGCTCGGATCAATCGGTGCGAATATGACGGTCGCAGAAGGAACAACGAGTGGCGCAAGCCTTCTCCAAGCGTTCGCTGGTACGTCATACGGACAAGTCGGAATGCTCGCTCTCGGGTTAGCGGTCTTCCTCGCTTGTTTGACGACAGCGGTCGGACTCATCTCGGAGTTTTCACGCTTCATCAGCAACCAGTTTGATTCACTCAAATACCACCATGTCGTCATCGCGACTACATTGTTCGGCTATTTGATCTCACTCGTCGGATTGGGCACGTTGATCCAAATCGCGGTCCCACTTCTCACGCTTCTCTATCCGGTCATGATCGCGCTCGTGCTCGTGTCGGTGACAGAACGACTTCAACGCAACCCTGGTGTGGCGATGAAGGCTACGATTTACACGGCACTCGTTCTTTCATTGTTTGAGACGTGGAATGGCATCCAGCCGTCTGCGGTCACTTCTTGGATCTCAAGCTTGCCAATGGCGGAAATCGGTCTTGCTTGGGCGGTTCCAACGATGATTGTCTATGCGATCACACTCCTTCTTCCGAAGGGTGCATCGCAAGAATCACTTGCTCAGTCACGCATCTCATAAGTCTAGCCCATCCTTTGGTCAAGGATGGGCTTTTTTCTGTCTTATTGTTTGCCCATATGTGAGCTCAAACAGTAAAATGGAAAGATGAAAAGGGAGTGACATGCGTTGACAACAAAACAAAAAAATCAATTGGCGATCCTCATGTTAAATATGTTTATCGCCGTCGCCGGCTTCGGGATCATCATCCCGATTATTCCGGATTACTTAAAGATGATTGGCGAAGGGGGAACCGCCGCCGGGTTGATGATTTCCGTATTCGCGGGTGCTCAGCTCGTCATGTCACCGATTGCGGGGAAATGGGCAGACGTGTATGGTCGTCGCTTGATGATTATTTTGGGTCTCATTGGATTTACCATCTCGATGGGCGTCTTCTACCTATCGGATAATTTAACAATCTTGCTCGTATCGCGTGCCATTGGGGGAGTCGGGGCAGCGTTATTGATTCCTGCCATCTTTGCCTATGTCGCGGATATCACGACGCTCGAACAACGAGCACGAGGGAATAGTTATATTTCCGCGGCAATGTCGCTAGGGATTGTCGTCGGACCAGGGATTGGTGGATTTTTTGCCGAGTTCGGGCTAAAGACACCATTACTCGTCTCAGCAATCGTTTCGTTCATTGCTGTCATTTCATCCGTCCTTCTTTTAAAAGAACCGGACCGTGCTCCTTACGTGGCACCGAAAATAAAGGAATCTTTACCGACACAATTGGTCATGTCGACACGCAAGCCATACTTCTTCGTGTTATTGATCAACTTGGTCATGGCGTTCGGACTCATGGCGTATGAATCAGTGCTTGGATTATACGTCAGCGAGATGTTCAGCGCGACGCCTCAAGAGATTGCCATCATGGTGACGGGAACGGGCATCGTCAGCGTCATCGTCCAATTGTTCGCGGTCGACCGTTTAGTCGAGCTGATGGGAGAGGTCAAAGTCGTCCTCGCCTTCATCGCACTCGCGGCGTTTGGTTTCTTATTATCGCTCTTCGCAGGAACGTATATGTTGTTCTTTGCAGTGACACTCGTCATTTTCTTGTCGACGTCCATCTTGCGCCCGGTATTAAACACGCTCGTCTCAAAACTTGCCGGAAACGAGCAGGGACTCGCGATGGGGATGAACAACGCCTATATGAGTATCGGAAATATTTTAGGACCGACACTCGCGGGTATTGTGTTTGATATTGATATGCGCTATCCGTTCATCATGGGACTGGTCTTGTTGCTCATTACGTATACAGGCACATGGAACTGGTCGAAACGGAAAGCGACCGTCATTTCGGAGTCATAAAGGAGGACACTATGATTTACGTTGGTGTGACTGGATGGGGTGACCACGATCTGTTATATACAACCCCAGAGGAACGAAAACATAAACTATCGACATACGCGGGTCACTTCCCGACCGTTGAAGTCGATTCGACATTTTATGCGATACAGCCCGTGAAAAATTTCGAGAAGTGGGATGCCGAGACGCCGGACCATTTCCAATTCGTCGTCAAAGTTTCCCGGGAAATGAGCGGGCATGACCGTGAACCAAAAATGCCACTTATTGAGTTGTTTGAGCGTTATCGTGTTTCTGTTGACCCATTGAAACAGGCAGGGAAGTTACGTGCCGTGCTCGTCCAACTTCCGCCTTGGTTCGACGTATCGAAACCACATCTCGACTATTTGCGAACACTCCGTGCCGAACTCTCCGATTATGAGATTGCTATCGAGTTTCGTAATCCGACTTGGTTCTCTGAAGCGTTCCGGGATCGTACGCTTCAATTTTTAAAGGAACAGCGATTCATCAACACGATTTGTGATGAGCCACAAACGAAAGAGAGCAGTATTCCGTTCGTGCCGGTCGTGACACACCCTGAGGTAGCCGTCGTTCGATTACATGGACGTAATACGTCAGGGTGGCTCAAAAAGCCGGGCATGACGAGTCAAGAATGGCGACACGTCCGTTGTCTATATCGCTATAGTGAGGAAGAACTTCAGGAACTCGCCGCCTCGCTCCGTGAGATTGACCGTGAAGCGAAAGATGTGTATGTATACTTTAACAACAACTCGGCCGGGGACGCGGCTCCGAACGCCAAACGTTTGATTGAAATTCTCGGGCTCGAATACGAGCTTGCACCTAGACAAATTAGTCTGTTTTAGAAGGAAGGGATGGCCGTGACGAAACTTACTATTTTTCATTACAATGATCTTCACTCAAAGTTCGACCAATGGCCGAAACTTGTTTCATTTCTAGAAGAACGTCGTACGGACGATACCCTCTACTTTGATTTAGGGGATCATGCCGATCGCACACATCCGGCGACTGAAGTGACGCGTGGGAAGTTGAACGTTCGCTTACTCGAGCGACTTCAACCGACGGCCGTTACGATTGGAAACAATGAAGGCATCACGTTTCCGCACGATTGGTTAGCCGAGTTGTATGAAGAGGCGACGTTCCCGATTTTGCTTGGGAATGTGTATGAAGCAGACGGGTCGCGACCACATTGGGTCGAAGAAACGCTTGTTCTTGAGCGTGATGGGTTGAAAATTGGCTTATTTGGTGTCACAGCCCCTTATGAAGAGTTGTATCCCGAACTTGGTTGGCAAATCGAATCGCCTTACGAAGCGACAAAGCGAGCGTTAGAGCGGTTGGCACATTGTGATGTCATCATCGCACTCAGTCACCTCGGTTTCTTCGGGGATGAACGATTAGCAGACATGTATCCTGACATTGACGTCATTCTCGGGGCCCATACGCATCACGTTTTAGATGAAGGCGTGACGACGAACGGAGTGCTCATTGCACAAGCCGGGAAATATGGGAAGTATGTCGGGGAAGTGACGCTGACGCTCGATGAGTCAGGAGTCGTTTCGAAAGAAGCTCGCCTCCACGAACTGTCACAACAATCAGATAGTCCAGATACGTTGGCGTTGTTAGATACAGAAGGGGCAGATGCCGAACGCCTCCTTGATATCATAATTGCAGAAACTGAAGGATATGCATCTGATTGGTTCGGGCATTCTCCGCTTGGTGAGTTGCTTGTAGAAGGGATGGTCGAATGGTGTGCAGCCGATGTCGGAATCATTCCGTCCGGAGTCGTCCTAGACGGTCTCGCTCCAGGAAAAGTCACGCTGAACATGTTGCATCGGATTTGTCCACATCCAATCAACCCATGTGTCCTGACACTTGACGGTAAGACGCTCGAACGATTTTTACATGACGTAAATGAGGAAACGTTCACGAATATGCACGTCAGAGGTCTAGGATTCAGAGGCACCGTACTCGGTGAGCCGAGTTACTATCAAATCGAACAGCGGGACGGTCAGTACTACGTCATGGGAGAAAAGCTAGATTTGAATCGGACATATCGCGTCGCGACGGTCGATATGTTGACGTTTGGACCGCTCCTTCCATACTTAGCAGACCAGCCGAAGCGATATTTCATGCCGGAATTACTACGAGATGTGTTGCGAGAGACAATTGTCGCTCGTCATGAGGTCATTCGAAAAGGATAGAGCCGTCATAGCGGGACATGCTATGATAGTAGAGTGGAGGTGGGAGCGATGATTCGAGTGAATCGCCACGGATATACCGTTTTAGAAGAGAAGCGCGACGGATTTGATGAAGAAGCGTTTATCGCAAGGTATAGTGACGTGCTTGATAAATACGACTATATTGTCGGTGACTGGGGACACGGACAGCTGCGTTTGAAGGGGTTCTATGAACCGCAATCAAAGTTAGCGACGTATGAGAACCGGATTGATCACGTGATGGACTATGTATACGAGTATTGCAATTTCGGATGTCCTTATTTCGTTCTGAAGAAGGAGACGGACATTAACGAAGAAGAGAGTGGTCCTGTCTTTGGTGGAACGAAGCAGAAACTGAAGTTGAAGCGGAAGTTTAACAAGACTGAAGAGACGAATGCGTAAAGTGCTGAGCGATCAGCACTTTTTTTATTACAGTTAATTTCCAAATATTTCGTTTAGGTAAAAAGTCATGACTTCGAGTTTAAGGGTTGGAAAAATGTGATAAATTGTCATTAAGGATAGCTACGTAGTTTTGGTTTTTAGAGTGAGGTGATTGGATGCAACATGTACAAACGACCGTTGGGGATCGGGATGACGTCCATAATCGAATTCATAATCTTGGACTAGGGATACTGGCCATGTTCTTTTTTGGCTTTCATATCATGATGACCTTCTATTTTACGGCGGCAGTCATTCTTTTTGAACTCATTCATGTATTGATCGTCCGTCGCTTTGAATACAGCCACTCTTTTTTACGGAGTCGCGTTTTCAAAGTTACATCTCACCTTGCGTTTTCGCTCGGAGTGCTCTTGTTGATCTTATCCATGTCTCAGTTCTTTTTAGGTAATGTCATGATTCGTTAAGCGGAAAGGAAAAAATCCTTTCCCTTTTTTTATGTTTTTTTGAAACGTCCTTCAACCTTTTCACGTACACTGTAGAGAAGACTATAAAAAAGGATGGGTTACAATGAGATCTGAATGGAAACAACATGCACGACAAGCACTGAAAGGAAAATGGTGGCTCATGGCCGGGTTGGCGCTTTTGTTCATCATCGTCAACGGGATTCCACAGTGGTTCGCTCCTGAAATGGATCCCAACTCACCAGAAGCGTTCACATCGACAGACGCCACGTTAAGTTTCGTGTCGACAATTCTTCAAATCTTGATTGCGCCACTTGCCATCGGTTGGTCATGGCTCGCACTTAACGTATCACGCGGAAATGGCGCCTCGCTTTCGACAATGTTCAAACCGTTCCAAACGCGTTACGTGAAACATGTCATCACTTCATTTGTGATGAGCCTCTTTATCGTATTATGGACGCTGTTATTGATTGTACCTGGAATCATCAAAGGATTCTCGTACTCGCTTACGCCGTATATCTTACGCGATCAGCCTGAGCTTTCGGCACTCGAATCGATCACGGAATCGCGTCGTCTCATGGACGGGCACAAGATGGAAGCATTCATGCTCTTCTTGTCGTTCTTCGGATGGTTCCTCGTCGGGATTTTGACGCTCGGAATTGGATTTTTCTTCATCGGTCCTTACTTCTCGACAACGTATGCGACGTTCTATGACTCGATTCGCGATAACCAAGTTAGTTCGGACGAGCCAGTGCACGGAACGGAACAAGGCTTCTAATCAACAAAACGCCTCGCTCATTTTATTGAGCAAGGCGTTTTTTTAGGCGTTGACTTCAGTTTTTTGTAAGTATGGCTTCAGTGACAAGTGATGTTCAGCCACGACTTTACGAATCGTGCGTGTCTTCGAGCGCATGACGAGTGACGTCGTCTCGACGATATCATCCGTCAAGAACTTGACGCCATCGAGCAACTCACCAGACGTGACACCCGTCGCGGCGAAGATGCAGTCGTCGCTCTTGACGAGGTCGTCGAGCGTAAGGAGTTGAAGTGGGTCTTCAATTCCCATCGAGATGACGCGAGCTGATTCCTCTTCGTTCATCGGATGTAGACGGGCCTGCATGTCTCCACCGAGCGCTTTGACAGCAGCGGCTGTGATGACTCCTTCAGGAGCTCCGCCTGTACTGATGAAAATATCGATCGGGTTCGATTTGACGGCGGCAGCGATTCCCGCAGACACATCGCCATCCTCGAAGAGCTTGACGCGTGCGCCGACATTCATGACAGCTTGACGAAGATGTTCGTGGCGGTCACGGTCTTGCATGATGACCGTTACTTCCTCGATACGCTTGTTATTATATTTCGCAGCTTTTTCAATGATTGACTCGAGCGGTTCGTCGAGTGAGACTTTCCCTTTTAAGTTTGGACCAACGACGAGCTTGTCCATGTACATATCTGGTGCGTGGAGGAGGGCACCTTCATCAGCAACGGCGATGACGACCATCGCATCTCCAAGGCCTTTTGCGACAATGGATGTCCCTTCGAGCGGATCGACGGCGATGTCAACTTTCGGACCGAACGTCGTTCCGAGTTTTTCCCCGATGTAGAGCATCGGGGCCTCATCGAGTTCACCTTCTCCGATGACAACAGTCGCGTCCATGTTGACCGTTCCGAGAACTTCTCGCATCGCTGACGTTGCCGCATCATCGGCCTCGTTCTTTTGCCCGCGTCCAATCCATTTCGATGATGCGAGTGCTGCTGCTTCTGTTGCCCGTACGATTTCTAATGCTAATTCACGTTCCATAGTGTTGTACCCTCCACGTTATATCTATTCAATGTGTTATACTTTTTACGGCTTAAATCCGTTGATTAGTGTATCACAATTTTATAAATGATGTAAATAGGACAGATTCTTTTCTCCTGACCGAAAAAAGATTAGTATTAACAGCAGGGGGGATCATCATGTATTTTGTGAATAGAGAGAAGATTAATCAGACACTGGAACAAATGGAGACGATGTTAGCGCACACCGATCAATTGACGGGGGATGCGTTCACGGTGGAGCTTGCGAAACAGCGAATGGCCGTCCTTCTTATGGAAGGTGTCATCGATGTTGGGAACTCGATGATTGACGGGTTCATTATGCGAGATCCGGGCAGTTATGAAGACATTGTCGACATCTTATTGGATGAGCGTGTACTTGATGAAACGACGGCAAACGCGACGAAAGCGCTCGTCGGATTACGTGCCTACTACGTTCGTGAGTTTGTGCACGCCGACGCATCAAAATTTGATGAGTGGGTGAAGACGTCAAAACAAGACTTCACGGCATTCTCCGCACAAGTTCGTCACTACTTAGAAGTCGAGCTTGGACCAGTGTCCGCATTCTTACCAGAAAGCGAGTGATTGGATGGAACCGATTAAAGGATATTTGTTTGATTTAGACGGCACGATGTATGCCGGTACAGAACCCGTTCAGGCAGCGGTTGATTTCGTCAACGAACTAGAAGCGACGGGCGTCCCATATTTGTTCGTCACGAACAACGCATCGATGACACAACAACAGATCGCGGATAAATTGATTGCGATGGGCGCAAACGTGAAGGCGGAAAACGTCTTGACGAGCGCGATGGCGACGGCTTTTTATATTGAGAAGATGTCTCCAGGAGCAACCGTCTACATGATCGGGGAAGACGGACTTCGTCTCGCGTTAGAGTCTCGTGGTTTTCATGTCACGGACGAACCGAAGGCGGACTACGTGGTCATCGGACTCGACCGACACATCACGTATGAGAAGTTGGCGCGAGGCGCAATCGCCATCCGTTCAGGGGCTCGATTCATCTCGACGAATGGGGATATCGCCATTCCGACCGAACGTGGATTTTTACCGGGGAACGGATCACTCACGTCCGTGTTGACCGTGACGACGGAGAAAGATCCTTTCTTCATCGGAAAGCCGGAACCGGTTATGATCGACATCGCACTCGACATGATTGGGTTGAATAAAGAAGATGTCGTCATGGTAGGGGATAACTATCACACAGATATTTTATTTGGAATCAATGGTGGCATTCGTACGCTCCATGTGAACTCAGGTGTACATGGACCGGCATTTATCCAAGAACAAGAAAAACTCCCAACCTATATGGTCGAGAGCTTAGATGAATGGAAGCATGAAAAAAAGGGATGACGAATGTCTCCCTTTTTGCTTAGAATACTTGTTCTACTTCGACGATGCCTGGTACTTCTTCGATGAGCGCACGCTCAATACCGGCTTTTAGCGTGATTGTTGAAGACGGGCAGCTGCCGCAAGCACCCATCAAACGGAGCTTGACGATGCCTTCTTCGACATCTACGAGTTCGACGTCTCCGCCGTCACGAAGCAAGAACGGACGCAATTTATCGAGCACTTCTTGGACTTGATCAAACATTTCCATGGTATCTACCCCTTTCTCGTTCTACTTTATTCTAGCAAGTTTGAGAGTGTTTCTCAATCATTTACGCTGAGCGTTTCATCATCGAGTAAGGGAAGGATTTTGTATAATGGTTTTGAGGGGGAATGAAGATGAAAATTACGGTATATGGGGCTGAAGTTCAATGTGCGAGTTGTGTCGGTGCACCGAGTTCGACCGAGACGTATGAATGGTTGCAAAGTGCACTCGGACGAAAGTATCCAGAGCAATCCTTTTCGTTCGAATATATCGACTTCGAACAAAGTGAAGACGAGTTCGCCCAAGCACTTAAAGAGGACGAATGGTTCTATCCGCTCGTTTTGTTAGACGGGGAAGTGATTGACGAAGGCGTCGTTCAGTTAAGAAAAGTATATGCGGCGATTGAAGCGAAGCAATCATAAATGAGTATTGACGACAGACGGACCATGCGAATGCAAGGTTCGTTTTTTGTTTACCTATTCTTCCGAAATCGATTTTACAACTTTTGACTAACGAGCTAAACTGAACATAACCTGCATAATTTTTATAATATTTTGAAAATTTAACGAAAACATTCATTGAAGGAGGACTGTTCAATGTTTGCCCGAAAACGAAACATGCCGATCCATTTAGACACTTCGTCCCAAATGGAGCACTTGTTGATCGCGTTACCGGAGGATTTAGAAAGACAACGTCAGTTGATTCGCCTCGAACGTGAAGATCTCGCGTATTTGCGTGCCTATCAACATGAACTACGTCAGTTGACACCCCGTTTAGTTGATGTGTTTTATGAGGAGCTCGAAAAGATTGATGAGATGAAAGACTTGATTCGGCAACACTCGTCTTCGGACAAATTGAAACTGACCCTCTCGAACCACATCATGGAGATGTTTGAAGGAAAATTGAATGAAGCGTATATTAACAGACGCCTCGTGATTGCCAAACGTCATTATTTAATCGGCTTAAAAGGAAAGTGGTACATGGCTGCCTTCCAAAAAATATTTGAGACACTCGTCTTATCGATTCAAGATGAGCAGCTCGACGCCGAATCAAAAATGAAGTTGATGATGGCCGTTTCGAAAATCTTTAATTTCGAGCAACAGATCGTGCTCGAGATGTTTGATGATGAGGCTGAAGTCGTTCGTGACCAAATGCAACTTGTGAAAGATGAGATTGGTCAAACGATCCAACAGGCGAGCGAAGATTTGGCGGCACTCTCCCAAGAGGTCATGGCCAGTTTCCAGTCGATGAACGAGAGAGCAGATGATATGAAACATTCGAGTTCATTGACTCAGACGAAGTTAAGGACGGTGCTTCATTCATCGGTGAGCGGGAAAGACGCCATCTTGTCCGAGACAGGCCGCCTCGATGAAATCACACGAGACCTTTCGGATTCTGCCCAAGAAATCAAAGCGCTCGAAAAGTTGATGAACGAGATCATGACGATTGCGGATTCGGTGAAGCAGATTGCCAATCAGACGAACTTGCTCAGTTTGAACGCGGCCATCGAAGCAGCACGTGCTGGAGAGCAAGGGAAAGGGTTCCAAGTCGTCGCTTCCGAGGTCCGGACGCTTGCGAGTCAGTCTAAGCAAGCAGCGGAAGAAGTTGAGGATTTGGTGAAGCGCCTGACGAATCAAATGGAAGAGACATCGAGTCGAGTGCTTTCAACCGAGCAAGAGATGAAGCAGACGATGGGACGAATCAATCAAGTGACGGATGCCTTCCTCCAGATCTCTGGTGACTCGGAGCATGCCGACGGACAGATGGGGAGCCTTGCCGGGGACATCGATGAGATTGTCGAGTCGATTGCCGAACTCAAGCGGGCGACGACACAAATTGCGACATCTTCGACACAGTTGATGGATACGGCGCAACGATTGTAGATGTTCACACTACAAAAAGACGAACCAGGTCGTATGAAGCGACGTGATTCGTCAATCAGTGTAGTCGAGCGAAGCGCTCGACTTTTTTTGTTTAGAGAAGTTGGAACGATGACGTTGCTGAACCAGCCGTGTAACCTGTAAGCGTCGCGTCAGACTTCACTTGATACGTTCCACGCTGTGACCAAGAGTTCGTAGAGAGTGTGAACGTGATGGCACCTGAAGCATTCGTCTTGCCTGTACCGACGAGCGTCGCCCCGTTCGGTTGTGTGACCGTCACACGGACATCAGCGTTTGCGACCGCTTGGCCATTCGAATTACGAACTGTTGAAGAAATCGAGACGACTTCACCCGCGTAGTAGTATGACTTCGAAGTCGATACTGTCGTCGTGAGTGCTTGTACCGGTTGTGTCGTACCACCAGAAGTAGGGGCTTGGACGAGTCCATTTCCGAACCAAGAGTCACGACCTGCCGTACCGAGGTCAATCGAATCTTGCGATAATTTCGTACGGAGTTGCGTGCTCGATAACGTTGGGAAGGCTTGCTTCATGAGCGCAAGGTTACCTGCAACGTAAGGCGTCGCCATCGATGTCCCGCTCATTTGACCGTAGCCGCCATTTGAGAGGGTTGAATTGATGCTGACACCAGGTGCTGCGACTTCGACTGTGCCACCTGTCGCTGAGAACGAGGCACGGTTGTTGTTGATATCCGTCGCAGCGACGGCGATTGCCGAACTGTAACGCGCTGGATAGTTGACGAGATCGCCCGACCCATCGGTACGTCCGTTGTTTCCGGCTGCCGCAACGACGAGGATGCCTGCGTTATTCGCACGATCCACGACTTGTTGGAGTGTCGTCGAAGGGCTTGTCGTCCCAAGACTCAAGTTGATGATGTCCATGTCATTTGTGATCGACCAGTCAATGCCGGCGATGATGCTTGATAGACTACCACTACCGTTCGCCTCAAGTGCTTTGACGGCATAGATGCTTGCCTCATGAGCGATTCCGACCGTACCGATGCTGTTATTGCGGGCTCCGATAATCCCGGCGACGTGCGTGCCGTGACCGTTATCATCGGCGTAAGAACTCGTGACCGTACTAAACGAGGCACCACCAGCAATCGTTAAGTCAGGATGAGCGGAGATACCCGTGTCGACGACGGATACTTTGACACCTTTCCCAGTAAACCCACTTTGCCAAGCGGAAGGAGCTTGAAGTTTAGGGATTCCCCAATCCTGGCTTTGGTTCTCGATATGTACCGTTTGATCGACTTCCACGTGTGCGACATGCGGGTTATTCTTCAGTCCGTTCAAGGCAGCTTTCGGAACTTCGAGTGCTGCTGCAGGAATATTCGAATACTGTTGTTTAACTTCCATGCCTTCAATCGAGAGCGGGATTTTCTTTGCCGATTCTTTGAAGACGACGAGGACGCGTTCTTTCTCCTTGTTCGGGGCGGCTTCTGCGCCTCCGGGGACGGTTGATAAGACGAGCAATGATGCAAGGACGGTGCTACAGATTTTCTTCAACTTGTTTCCTCCTTTAGGGTAGTTGGCAAGATGACAGGATGTCGGGCTGCCGTGTTCATAGAGTAACAAGTATTTCCAATGGATAGAATATGTCGATGGCATTAAAAATCTGAATATTTAGATAGGGATACAGGGGATTCAGATACAAGACTTTTGACTCAAGAGGACGCAACGGTAAAAGAAAATCGATGATGCGATGCATAAAAAAAGCGAATCGACCCGTCAGGTCCATTCGCAATTGTTTACTTGATGACTTTATGTTTCCAAAGAATACCGGACTTCAACAAGCGAGCGACTTTGCCGGTGAGTGATTGTTTCCCCATGAACACCCCGAAGCCTGCTTTCTTCCCGAGGGAGCCGAGCGTCCCTTTCAATTTGATGTCTGGTAACTCTGGATAGGCAAGTCCTTTCCATTTACAGAGGAGCACTTGAACGATTTGTTCTGCCTGAGCTTCGGCGAGCTGTCCGGACGGTGCGTATGGCAAGCTCGCATTGTCTCCGACGACGAATACGTCTGGTAGGCCAGGGACGAAATGGTGCTCCGTCAATTTGACACGTCCGCCTCCATCAAGCTCCCATCCTTGATTGCGTACAACAGCGACTGGTTGAATTCCGGCTGTCCATACGGTCAAGTCGGAAAGGAACAAATCTTCATGGTTCCATAAGCCATCGGCATCGACGCGTGTAATATTGGCGTTGTTGATGACTTCGACTCCGTGCTCTTCGAACCAAGATTGCACATACATGGAGACACGATTGGACAAGAATGATAATACGGAAGGTCCACGGTCAAACAAGCGAACTGTCAAATCAGGACGACTCTCGCGTAGTTCGCTTGCGAGTTCGACGCCGGATAATCCGGCTCCAACGACCGAGACGACCGATCCGGGCCGTAACCCGTTGATCGCTTGCTGTGTTTTTCGTGATTCTTCAAGTGTTTGAATACTGTACGTGAACTCTGCTGCCCCCTGGACGTTGTGATACTTGTCTTCACAGCCTAATCCGATGACAAGGTCATCATAAGGTACTTTTTCTCCACTCGCGAGAAGAACCATCTTGTCTTCCGTATCGATATCCGTGACTTGTCCGTATATGTAGTCAATTTCTTCCGGAAAATCGATGCGAATATCGCGGTCCGAGACCGTTCCTGCAGCGAGCGCATAATACTCTGTTTTTAATCCATGATAAGGTAAGCGATCGACGAGCGTGACCGATACGTCCTTCAACTGATGTCCAAGAACTCTTTCGATGACACGCATACCCCCGTAACCGCCCCCTAAGACGACTAATTTGCGCATAATAATCCCCCTTTGTTACTCTTCAACTGTATCATGTTATAATCTGCCGTAGAAGAACCATTTTCCGATAATTCACGTAAAGAAAGACGGTGACATATATGATGAATCCGATCATCGAATTTTGCGCCTCGAATTTAGCGATGGGCTCACAAGTGGCCCGAGCGAAATTAGAGTCTGACCCTGATCTCGATGTAGTCGAATACGGCTGTACAGGCTACTGTGGCGTCTGTTCCCTCGACCTCTTTTGCCTCGTCGACGGGGAAGTTGTGACCGGTGAAACACCGGATGAGTTGGTGACGAAGGTGTATGAAAAAATTGAAGAGATGGCATGGTGAAAAGTTTGAGGGATGACCTCAAACTTTTTTATTTCACCCGTTGCATTTTAAAAAGAGGGATGTTATATTCTAAGAGGTTCGAATGTAGGTTGTCTGACGTTTAACAACGAGAAAAAGAAAGCGTTTCAAACGGTAGGGCACATCTCTTTTCGGGTATGACACATATAATAGCTTTGTTTAATATGAAAGGAGCACAACATCAATGAAAATCATGAGTGTGGTTGGTATTTTGGCACTAATTGCAATCGCTTACATCTTCTCTACCAACCGTAAAGCCATCAAATGGCGCACGGTCTTGGCAGCGTTCGCTGTTCAATTCGCGTTTGCTTTTCTTGTTCTGTACACATCTTGGGGACGTGCAGCACTTGAATGGATCTCGAGCGGGGTTCAAGCAATCTTGAACACGGCGGGTGACGGGATCGCGTTCGTATTCGGAACAGCGGTCGGCGGCGATAACTTCGTCTTCGCATTCCAAGTCCTTCCGATTATCGTTTTCATGTCATCATTAATCGCGTTACTCTACTACCTTGGCGTCATGCAGTGGGTCATCCGTATCCTTGGTACGGCACTCGCGAAAGCGTTAGGAACGTCACGTAAAGAGTCACTTTCAGCAACAGCAAACATTTTCGTCGGTCAAACGGAAGCACCGCTTGTCATCAAGCCTTACCTTCCTACGATGACACAGTCTGAGCTCTTCGCAGTTATGGTCGGTGGTCTCGCATCAGTTGCCGGTTCTGTACTTGCTGGATACGCAGCACTCGGTGTACCGCTCGAGTACTTGCTCGCAGCGAGCTTCATGGCAGCGCCAGCTGGTCTCTTGTTCGCGAAAATCATCGTTCCAGAAACAGAAGAATACGATGATGACATCGAGATTGTAGAGGAAGAAGAAGACAGAGCGGCGAACTTCGTCGATGCAGCGGCACGTGGTGCTTCTGACGGTCTCTTCCTTGCTTTGAACGTCGGTGCAATGCTTCTCGCGTTCGTTTCGTTGATTGCGCTCGTCAACTTGATCCTCGGTTCAGTCGGCGGACTCTTCGGATTTGATAGCTTGTCACTCGAATTAATCCTTGGTTACGTGTTCGCGCCACTTGCATTCGTCATCGGTGTACCGTGGGCAGATGCAGTACAATTTGGTAGCTTCCTCGGTCAAAAATTAGTCTTGAACGAATTCGTTGCATTCTCTGAGTTTGCACCAATCATCGGTACTGGTGATTTGTCAGCTCGTACAGAAGCAATGATCGCATTCGCACTTTGTGGTTTCGCAAACATTTCATCACTCGCGATCCTTCTCGGTGGTCTTGGTGGTATGGCACCAAACCGTCGTGGTGACATCGCACGTATGGGTGTCCTCGCAATTCTCGCAGGTACGCTTGCAAACTTGATGTCAGCTACATTGGCTGGACTTCTTCTCTAATTAGTATAAGAAAACGCGATCACTTCGGTGGTCGCGTTTTTTTAGTGTAGGGATGATGTATACAATTTGACGTTCGGCCATTGAGCTGGCCAATTTTTTTGAGCCATTCGTTTCAAGTAGATTGGATGTTTTGAGGTGCTTGTTTCAAAATACGGTGTAGGTCTAGCTTGTAGTGTGAGAAGGTCTTGAACGCCATAGGGTGCTGAGAGAATGAGCTCACCGTCTACATTGAGACGTACCCCGATTGCGGTCACCGTCTCGGGGAAGTGCGCTAGGGCATCAATTGATGATGTATATGGTGGCAAATGGTTCACATGATGCATCCTCGCTTGGTTTTTTACAGACCAAGGTACGTTCGGGTCGAGTTGATTCAACACCTGTTCTAATTCTTTTTCGATGGATTCTTCTGACTGAGTAAGATCGAAATAAATCACATCGACGTCGTCCGTTTGGGTCGGTGCATCGTATCCATGAAGATGGTCCCATATTTTTGCGCGAATATAGCCCGCGCAAATCCACCAGTCGGGCAGATGAAGGGTAGAAACGGTGCGAAGAAGGTTCATAAGTTCTGCATCTTGTTGTAAGAAATCAATCAAATCCTCTTCATGTTTCATCAATCAAACTCCTCCTGATCCATCGGATTGAAAAAAGCACCTAGGCAACGCCTAGATGCTCGTATATCGATTATGCTTGAAGTTGTACGCGCTGACGTTCGATCCACGGCTTCAATTTCAAGAAGAGTGGAACGAAGAGTGCGCTGATCAAGATCGCTTTAATCAAGTTGAACGGTAAGATCCCGTAAAGGACGAGGTCCGTCTTCACGGCCGGGTCGGCCATGTCTGCCATTCCGAAGAAGAAGGCATAGGCTGGCAAGATGACGAGATAGTTTAAAATGGCGAGGCTGAGTGCCATCGTGATTGTACCGGCGAGTAGTCCAGAAGCGAGTGCTTTGTTCGTCTTCCGTTTGTGGTAGAACCATGCGACCGGGTACATGAATGCGACACCTGCGAAGAAGTTTGCGACTTCTCCGACCGGGACACCGCCACCGTTAAAGACATAGTACAAGACGTTTTTCAATCCGACGACCACGACACCTGCGAGTGGAGAAAAGACGATCCCAGCAATGAGTGCAGGAATGTCACTGAAATCCACTTTGAGGAATGGCGGTAAAAATGGGAGCGGGAAGTTGAATAGCATGAGTACGAACGAAATCGTCCCGAGCATCGCCAAAGTCACCATAGTTGTCAATCGTTTGTTGCGCGTAGTTTTCATCAGAATCTCTCCTTTAGGTCGCTCCTCGATGAATGGCATCCGTCGCATATAAAAACCCGATTGCAATGAAGACAATCGGGAGAGTTTACGCGCATACGAAATAGATGTTTTCCGAGGTGGAAATGTCCACGTCAAAGAAAACATCCGGATATCGGTCGGATGCCGCCATCTTCTCCCATCCAGACTGTACTGTCGGCTTTCGAATCTCACGAAATCAGCAAGCAACGCCTTGCTCGCTCACGGGCTGAGAAGAATAAATTCTTCAATACCGCCGGTCGGGAATTTCACCCTGCCCCGAAGATGGAACGATTTAATTTTTTTTGTTACAGTTTAGTTATACAAGATAATGCACAAAACTACAAGTCAATTGACTTGAATTGAAGATAAAATGAGGAGGAGTTCAGATGATTCATTTGACAGAATCAGCAGCACTTCAAGTACAAGAGATGATGAAACAGACCGAACGCCCGGATGCACAATATTTGCGAGTGAAGGTCCAAGGTGGCGGATGTACAGGACTTTCATATGGAATGGGCTTTGATGAGGAAAAGACGGATAAAGATATTCAATTCGACCATCACGGCGTCCGTGTCATCGTTGCGGAAGTCGATCACGGGGTCGTCGATGGGCTCGAGATTGACTACAAGCAATCGATGCTCGGTGGAGGATTCACGATTAAAAACCCGAATGCCATCGCCACGTGTGGCTGCGGTTCAAGTTTCCGTACGGCAACGAACGCCGGTACACCAGGAGAATGTTAATTATTTTAGACTATGGAGCGCCATAGTCTTTTTTTTGTGCGATTCGACCAGTTACGGAACGTCGGGGAAAGGGAATGTAGGGAAGAGAATCGTATTGAAGGGGGCTAGGGTGATGAGGAAAGTATTGATTTTTGGAGGATCGCGCTATTTCGGGAAACGACTTGCCTTGCGACTCGCGGAGGCGGGGGATGATGTGACAATTGTGACGAGGGGGCAATTGCAAGTTCCAGAAGCCGAAGGAATACGGTCCATTAAAGGAGACCGGCAATCGGTCGCGACGATGAAAGACTTGGCACGCGAACGGTTCGACCTTGTCTACGACAATATTTGTTTTACCCCGTATCAGGCAAAAATCGCTTCGGATGCGTTCATGGATAAGGTCGGAAAGTATGTCCTGACGTCTACAATGTCGGTATACGCGCCGGGACCTGATTTAAAGGAGAGTGACTTTAATCCGCTCCATTATGAATATCATCTAGAAGCCGAGCATGACTACGGACAAGGAAAGCGAGAGGCAGAGTCGTTCTTCTTCCACCGGGCTTCATTCCCAGTTGCGACCGTACGCTTACCAATTGTCCTCGGACCAGATGATTATACAGATCGACTCAAATTTTATGTGGACGCCATTCGCAACGAGGAACCGATTGTGTTGCATCATCCAGAAGCGAAGATGGGCTTCATCTCGAGCGCGGAAGCAGCAGCATTTTTAGAATGGGTGGGACGTGCGAACGTGACTGGACCTTTCAACGCAGCGAGTGATGGTCTCATCTCCATGGGTGCTTTAATGGAGCGAATCGGGCAACATGTCGGAAAACCTGTCCATATCATAAAAGATGGGGAGTCGTCCCCATATGATTCGGATGTCGACTATTACATGTCGATCGCTGAAGCGAAAAAGGCGGGCTTCGTGTTCACGCAACTCGATGACTGGATTGACCGGGTCATCATTCAGACGATGCGGAAATGAAAAAATCCTCTGTGGACACGGTCCACAGAGGATTGATCATTATTTCCCGGCAAATACAGATGTCGAATGTTGCGGATGACGTGCAGTCGGGTCCACAAGTTGCTTCACTTGATTGATGGCAATTGGTGCTTCACCAAAACCTGTCGCGATCAGCTTCACTTTTCCTTCGTATGTGGCGATATCACCACAAGCGAAGATCCCTGCAACTGTCGTTTCCATACGTGAGTCGACACGGATTGTGTTCTTCTCAAATTCCATTCCCCAGTTCTTGATTGGACCAAGAGATGACACGAATCCGTAGTTACAAATCAAATCATCAATCTCAACGATTTTCGACTCGCCGTCCTTATCTGTCAATTCAACAGATTCGATATGTGTCTCACCTGAGAGTGACTCGATGTTGTATGGCGTAAGGACATTAATCGTCGATGCTTTCATTTGTTCGACCGTATGTTCGTGAGCACGGAAACGGTCACGGCGGTGGACGATGTGTACTTCTTTCGCGATCCCTTCGAGCATGAGTGCCCAGTCGACAGCAGAGTCACCACCACCGGCAATCATGACGCGGCGATCACGGAATTTCTCCATGTTATCGACAAAGTAATGAAGGTTTGCGTAATCTTCGCAACCGTCAAGACCAAGTGGACGAGCCGAGAAGGCACCGTTTCCGGCAGTGATAATGACCGCTTTCGTATGGTACTCTTCTTTATTCGTCGTTAAAACGAACGTGCCGTCCTCGAGACGTTCCACCGTTTCCACCGTTTCTCCGAGGCGGTAGTCTTGCTCGAATTGATCAGCCTGTGCTTTTAATTGATCAATCAAATCCTGTGCTTTCACTTTCGGGAAGCCAGCGATATCATAAATATATTTTTCAGGATAGAGCGTTGACAATTGACCGCCGAGTTGCGGTAAACTTTCAATCAACGTCGTATCGAGTTGGCGCATGCCTGCGTAAAATGCGGTGAACAATCCAACCGGACCTCCACCGATGATGATTACATCTTTCGTCGTCTTCATCGAATTCCTCCTCAAAGCGTATACATTTATTATAGAGAGTTTATTGAATTAAATCCATTCAGTACAAACATGCAACACTTTCAAAAAAAATTCAAGAAGATAAGCTTTTCCATTGAGAATTCAAATTAAAGAGCGTACAATGAAACAGAAGCAATTGTGAACAGATGTTGAACAAGAATAGGCTTTATTGTGAACATCTATGTGAAGAAACACACAACATAGTTGTTCGAAAAAACAAAACTTTAAACAAGGTGGAAATGAACATGAAACGACCTAACATTGTTATTCTTGGCGCGGGCTTTGGCGGACTCATCACAGCCGTCAACCTTCAAAAGACACTCGCTGCAGGTGACGCGAACATCACGCTCATCAACAAGCATGATTATCACTACCAAACAACTTGGCTTCACGAACCAGCTGCTGGAACGATGAACCCAGACCAAGCACGCATTTACATTAACGACATTGTGAACCCGTCACGTGTGAAACTTGTCAAAGGGATCGTCGATCGCGTCGATACTGCTGCGAAACAAGTCACGCTTGAAGATGGTTCTGTCGTCGAATACGACTACGTTGTCATCGGTCTCGGCGGTGTACCGGAAACATTCGGTATCCCAGGCTTGAAAGAAAATGCCATGACAATTAGCTCATTGAACAGTGTTCGTAAAATTAAAGAGCACATCGAGTACTCATTCGCTCAATATAAAACAAACGGTTCTTCTGACAGCTCGTTCGTAACGATTGTTGTCGGTGGTGCTGGATTCACGGGAATCGAATTCCTCGGTGAAATCGTCAACCGAATCCCAGAGCTTTGCAAACAATATGACGTTCCACGCGAAGCTGTTCGCATCGTCAACATTGAAGCAGCGCCAACGGTTCTTCCAGGTTTCGACCCAGAACTCACAACGTACGCACAGAAATGGTTGGAGCGTAACGGTGTCGAGATGAAACTCGGTAACGGAATCAAAGGTGTTGAGCCGGGTGTTGTGACATTCGGTCCACTTCAAGGTGACACGACGGAAACGATCCACGCCCACACGATCATCTGGACAGGTGGCGTAAGTGGTAGCCCGATCATCGAAAAATCAGGATTTGAAGCGGTTCGTAACCGTGTCATGGTGGAAGCAGATAACCGCGCACCAGGTCACGACAACGTCTTCATCATCGGTGACTGCTCGGCAGTCATGGATCCTGCTTCGAACCGTCCATACCCACCAACGGCACAAATCGCAACACAACAAGCGCACAACGTTGCGAAAAACATTGCTGCGCTCATCAATGGCAAATCGACTTCGAAGTTCACTTACGAGAGCAAAGGAACAGTCGCTTCGCTCGGTCATAACGATGGAATCGGAATCGTCATGGGTAAAAAAATCTTCGGTCGCAACGCTTCATTCATGAAGAAAGTCATCGACAACAAACACTTCATCGAATTGAAAAAATACGGACTCGTCCTCAAAAAAGGGAAGTTCTAATTTTCGATTAACGTACGGCTCGTTCTGATTCAGAACGAGCTGTTTTCTTTCGAAATTGTCATAGGAAGTTCTTTGACCACGTCGGTTGAAATTTTGTATAATGGAGAGCGGACAAGGGGGGCATCACATGCATATTATCCAAGCAGTCATTGGGGCCGTTTTATATATGACGATTTTTTTCAGTATCGGCTTCATCTTGAATATGTTACTTAAAAAGACATGGACACTCGTGTTCATTTATCCGATTTTTGTCATCATGATGATTGATAATGTCAAACTTTCGAGTTACGTGACCGAGACGTCAACTGCACTCACGGGGATCTATGAAGGTCTCGTCGGATTGCAACTTCTCGATTTGTTCATGCTCGGTTTCGGGTTGCTCGGAGCAATCTTGGCTGGCGTGACGATTCGTTTCTTACGGAAGAGCGGTTATTCAATGTTTTAAATGGCGACAGAAATGTTCGCCTTTTTTGTTTTGTCCCTACTTTTTTAGGGCATGAACCGATATACTAGATAGCGAAACGATTTTTAGTAAGGGATGCGATGCGAATGACATTACCGATGTATACGATCAAAAAAGTGTTGAATAATAGCGTTGTCATTTGTCAACATGATACGGATCCGGAAGTCATTCTACTCGGGAAGGGAATTGGCTTTGGCAAAAAACCAGGCGACCTCGTCGACCCGGCCAGCGTCCCGGAGAAAGTGTATCAACTGACAGATAAAGAAGAACAGTCGCAGTATCAAGAGCTCGTCAAACATGTCGATGAGGATTTTATTGCGTTCATGCAAGAGATCGTCGGCTTCATCGAGACGAGTACGGGTAAAAAAGTCGATGAGCACATTCATATCGGCTTGACCGACCATTTGTTCTTCACGATGAAACGAATCGAGCAAGGGATGGAAGTGACGAATCCGTTTTTACTTGAGACGGAATCTCTTTATCCAAACGAGTTTGCGCTCGCGGAACGAATCGTCGATATGTTCCATGAACGCTTGAACGTACTTCTTCCAGATGCGGAGACTGGATTCATTGCCCTCCATATTCACTCAGCGACGACGTTCAAAAATGTCCTGGAAGTGAATCGTCATAACCAAATCATCGGCCAAATCGTCCAGACGATTGAGAGTCGTTTGAACGTAAAATTGGACCGAACTTCACTCGATTATAAGCGCTTACTTCGGCACTTAAGGTACGCCGTTGAGCGGGTTGCGACGGGTGAGATGGTCGAGGCACCACAAAAAATTGAAAAGGTGTTGCGCGACGAATATCCGCTATGCTATAGTACTGCTTGGGAGCTGATGGGCATCATGGAACGCGAGTTAAAGCGTCCCGTCCCACGAGGTGAAGCGACATATTTGACGATGCATCTCCAGCGCCTAACAAGTAGATAAATGATACCACGTGTCTTACGTGTTACTGATTCGATCAGGCATGAGTAAGGAGTGGAACGTTATGTGATGTCTCCGTTGGGAGAGGTCTACGTTCTATCCTTATTCATGCCTTTTCTGTTTTTATAAACGTGATTTATGAAAACGTTTAGATACGTCGGTTGTCTGACATCTACACCGCTATCATATTGTTTATACGTACTTAAAAAAAAGGAGGAAATGTTGATGTTTAAGCAGATCTTTGGTGTTCTTCAAAAAGTCGGTAAAGCACTTATGCTTCCTGTTGCGATCTTGCCGGCAGCCGGTCTTCTTCTTGCATTCGGTAACGCAATGCAAAACCCACAACTTACATCACGCGCCGATTGGTTAACAAACGACGGTATCGTGAAATTCGCTCAATTGATGGAGCAAGCGGGTGGAATCATCTTCTCGAACTTGGCGCTCTTGTTCGCAGTCGGTGTCGCCATCGGTTTAGCAGGTGACGGAGTTGCCGGACTTGCAGCAATCGTCGGATTCTTGATCATGAACAAAGTGATGGGTGTTTGGCTCGAACTCACACCTGAAGTGTTAGCTCAAGGTGACCCAGCATACGCGAACGTACTCGGTATCCCAACACTCCAAACAGGGGTATTCGGAGGGATCATCATGGGTCTCATCGCCGCATGGGCCTATAACAAGTACTTCAATATTGAATTGCCACAGTTCCTTGGTTTCTTCGCTGGTAAACGTTTCGTTCCAATCGTAACAGCAGTTGCAGCAGTCGTTGCTGGTTTCGTCATGCTTTTGATCTGGCCACCAGTACAAGATGGTTTGAACGCATTCTCAAAAATCATGTTGGAAGAAAACCGTACATTCGCAGCGTTTGTCTTCGGTTTGATCGAACGTTCATTGATTCCATTCGGTCTTCACCACATCTTCTACTCACCGTTCTGGTTTGAATTCGGTTCATACACGGATGCAGCGGGTAACGTCGTTCGTGGTGACCAAGCGATCTTCTTCGCACAAATTCGTGACGGTGCTGAATTGACAGCAGGTACGTTCATGACTGGTAAATTCCCGTTCATGATGTTCGGTCTTCCTGCAGCAGCACTCGCAATGTACCATGAAGCACGTCCTGAGCGTAAAGCGGTTGTCGGTGGTCTCTTGGCTTCTGCTGCCCTTACATCGTTCTTGACTGGTATCACAGAACCAATCGAGTTCTCATTCTTGTTCGTAGCACCACTTCTCTTCGCAGTACACGCAGTGTTCGCAGGTCTTTCGTTCATGACGATGCACCTCTTGAACGTTAAGATCGGGATGACGTTCTCAGGTGGTTTGATCGACTTCTTGCTCTTCGGTGTTCTTCCAGGTCGTACGGCTTGGTGGCTCGTCATTCCAGTTGGTCTCGTGTTCGCGGTTGTTTACTACTTCGGATTCCGCTTCGTTATCCGTAAGTTCAACCTTAAAACACCAGGTCGTGAAGATGAGGTTGTTGAACAATCAACAGCTACTGGTTCGGAACTTGCACAAGATATCCTCGTTGGTCTTGGTGGCTCACAAAACATCAAGCACCTCGATGCATGTATCACACGTCTTCGTGTCGAAGTAAAAGATAAGAACCAAGTCAACAAAGATGAGTTGAAACGCCTTGGCGCATCTGGTGTCCTTGAAGTTGGTAACAACATTCAAGCAATCTTCGGACCACGTTCGGATGCATTGAAATCAGAAATTCAAGCGGTTATCGCTTCAGGTAACGAAAAGAAAGCAAACTAATCATCATTTAGACCAATCCTTCGGGGTTGGTCTTTTTCTTTTATATGAAACGGTTTCATCCAAACGTTAGAGGGAAAAAGTAAGTATTCTGACAAAGGAGGGAACCATGATGTGGAAGAAAGTGTTTGGCGTTTTACAACGGGTCGGGAAAGCACTCATGCTTCCGGTTGCGATTTTACCGGCAGCCGGTCTTCTCTTGGCGTTTGGTACCGCATTCCAAAACCCGGACCTCGTTGAATTGCTCCCGTTTCTGGCAAATGACTCACTTGTCCTGATTTGGCAAGTCATGACAGATGCCGGGGACATCGTCTTCGCAAACTTAGGGTTACTGTTTGCCGTCGGGGTCGCGATTGGCCTGGCGAACGGGGATGGGGTTGCTGGTCTGGCAGCCATTGTCGGTTATTTGATCATGAACAAAGTTATTAGCACGTGGAACGGGATTACCGCGGAAATCGTTCAAGGCGATCCGCAGTATGCGTCTGTTCTCGGTATCCCGACGCTCCAAATGGGGGTATTCGGGGGTATTATCGCAGGTCTTGTTGCAGCTTATGCGTACAACAAGTATTTCAACATCAAGTTGCCAGATTTCTTAGGATTCTTTGCCGGGAAGCGGTTCGTCCCGATTGCGACGGCCGCATTCAGTTTGATTATCGGGATTGCGCTCGCGTATATATGGCCACCGATCGGGAATGCGATCAATACGTTCTCAAGTACGGTCATCGAGGCAAACGTTGCCTTATCAGCATTCATCTTTGGATTGGTAGAACGTTCCTTGATTCCGTTCGGTCTTCACCATATTTGGTATTCTCCGTTCTGGTTCCAATTCGGGGAATATACGAACCAAGCCGGTGATCTCGTACAAGGGGACCAACGGATTTTCTTCGCGCAACTACGTGACGGCGTCGAGTTCACAGCCGGTACGTACATGACCGGGAAATTCCCGTTCATGATGTTCGGGTTACCCGCTGCCTGTCTCGCCATGTTCCACACGGTTCCGAAAGAACGTCGGAAAGACGTCGAAGGTCTCTATTTCTCAGCTGCCCTCACGTCATTCTTGACAGGGATCACAGAACCAGTCGAGTTCTCATTCGTCTTCGTCGCACCACTTCTCTTCGGAATTCACGCCGTCTTTGCGGGTCTCTCCTTTATGACGATGCATCTCCTGAACGTCAAGATCGGGATGACATTCTCTGGAGGTCTTATTGACTACCTTCTCTTCGGCGTCTTGCCGAACCGAACAGCCTGGTGGCTCGTCATTCCGGTCGGACTCGTCTTTGCGGTTATCTATTACTTCGGATTCCGCTTTGCTATTACGAAATTCGACCTGAAAATCCCTGGACGTGACGTTCAGACCGCCGCGAAAGGGGACAAAGCAGGTATTGGGGACGACTTGCCGTATGAAGTGCTCGTCGGACTCGGTGGTCCTGAAAACATTAAACATTTGGATGCTTGTATCACTCGACTTCGTGTTACGGTCAATGACGTCAAACAAGTCGACAAAGACCTCCTGAAAACACTTGGTGCTGCCGGTGTCCTTGAAGTAGGGGATAACATTCAGGCCATCTTTGGACCGAAGTCGGATACGCTCAAATCACAAATCGCGACCATCATCGAAGGTGGCGAGTATAAACCGAAAGAAAAAGTTGAAAAAGCGGTGATTACACCGGAAGCGGCTGAACAAGCTGATCATCGCTTCCTCGCTCCGATGTCAGGTGTATTGTTGTCACTTGATGATGTACCAGATCAAGTCTTCTCTGGTCGGATGATGGGAGAAGGATTTGCGATTGAACCAAGCTCAGGTCAGGTCGTTTCGCCGGTGACGGGTCAAATCACGACATTCTTCCCAACGAAACATGCGATCGGTATCTTGGCTGACGATGGACGTGAACTACTGATTCATGTCGGTCTCGATACGGTCAATTTGAAAGGGGAAGGATTTACTGCGAAAGTAGAAGAAGGTGCTCGAGTCGAAGCGGGAGACGTACTTCTCGAAGTCGATCTCAATGCGATTCGAGATAAAGTACCTTCACTCATCACACCGATCATTTGGACGAACGGAGACGGAAAAGTCGTCGTCGTACCGTTCGGTGAGACGGTCGTCGCAGGTGAAGCGCTCGACTTTAGAGCCGATGACAGAGGTCCAGAGTAACCAAGTTTCACACGCCGCTCCAGTAATGGAGCGGCTCTTTTTGTATAGTTACTTCAATGTGCCTTATTCCGAAAAGTAGGAATCCCTTTTATAGTGAAGAAGAATTCTCACGAAAGAAGGGGTACAAATGAAACAATCTATAGAGTTGAATCACGGACAAAAAGCTATTCCTGCGATTGGACTTGGTGTCTTCAAAGTAGAGGACGGGGATACGGTCATCGATGCCGTCGTGGAAGCGATTCGTCAAGGATACCGCCACATCGACACGGCAGCCGTCTATGAGAACGAGGAAGGTGTAGGAATCGGGATTCGAAAAGGGATGGAGATGGCGAATATTTCCCGGGATGATTTATTCATCACATCGAAACTTTGGAACGCCGATCAAGGATATGATGCTGCTATCGCTGCGTATGAAGCTTCACTCGAACGCCTCGGCTTAGAACAATTAGATTTGTATTTGATCCATTGGCCGGTGGAAGACAAAATCGTTGACTCTTGGCGCGCCCTTGAACAATTGTACCGAGACGGACGTGTCGGAGCGGTCGGAGTGAGTAACTTCCAGATTCATCACCTTGAGACATTGGCTGCAAACAGTGAACTCGTTCCAGCCGTGAACCAAGTCGAGCGGCATCCGTTGCTTCGTCAAACCGAATTATCATCGTATATGACCGAGCATGGCATCGTACCGGTCGCTTGGGCACCGCTCATGCAAGGTGGATTGTTCGAAGAGCCGACGTTAGTTACAATCGCGAAAGAAGTGGAGCGTTCTGTCGCTCAAGTGGTGTTGCGCTGGCATCTTCAGACAGGATGGGTCATCATTCCGAAATCGGTCAAATCGCATCGCATCGAAGAAAACTTCAGTCTGCATGATTTTGAGTTGAGCAAAGAACAAATGGAACGAATTGATGCACTCGACCAGCATAAACGTGTCGGTCCAGACCCGGACGACTTTGATTTCTAAATAGGTATGTAAAAAAGTCCTTCTCTCGCTCGAGAGAAGGACTTTTGACGTTATTTTTTGATGTCAAACTTTTCGCTAAGGAAGTTCACGACTTCTTCAGCTGTGTCCATGTTGAGGACTTCGTTGACGATCGATTCTGTTTCTGTCTTCGTCAAGCGTTTCACGAGGCTACGTGCACGAAGGACGCTTGAAGCTGACATCGAGAATTCATCGAGTCCAAGACCGAGAAGGATTGGAATCGCGAGTTCTTCTCCAGCCATCTCTCCACACATACCGACCCATTTGCCAGCTTTGTGTGCTTCTGTGATGACGTTGTGGAGAAGGTTCAAGATGGCAGGGTTGAACGGTTGGTACAAGTAAGATACTTTTTCGTTCATGCGGTCAGCCGCCATCGTATATTGAATCAAGTCGTTTGTACCGACTGAGAAGAAGTCGACTTCTTTTGCGAATTGTTTCGCCATGACAGCCGTTGATGGAATTTCAACCATCATCCCTGTTTCGTATTGACCGACTTCGATTCCTTCTTCTTTCAACTTCGCTTCTTCTTCAAGGAGAATAGCTTTCGCTGCGCGGAACTCCTCAAGTGTCGCAATCATTGGGAACATGATCGCGAGGTTACCGTGAGCTGATGCGCGGAGAAGGGCACGAAGTTGTGTGCGGAACAAATCTGTTTCTTCGAGGCAAAGGCGAATCGCACGATAGCCGAGGAACGGGTTCATCTCTTTCGGGAGGTCGAGGTAAGACAATTCTTTGTCGCCACCGATATCGAGTGTACGGATGACAACTTGCTTGCCTTCCATACCTTCAAGAACCGTTTTGTATGCCGTGTACTGCTCTTCTTCTGTCGGGAATGTTTCAGAGTCCATGTACAAGAACTCTGTACGATAAAGACCGATTGCATCTGAACCGTTTTTCAAGACGCCTTCTAAGTCGTTTGGCGTTCCGATGTTTGCTGCAAGCTTCACTTTATGACCGTCAGCAGTGACAGACTCTTCGTTGACGAGTTGCTTCAACTCTTCTTTGTAAGCTTCGAAATCAGCACGTTTGCCTTCGTACTCTTTGACGAGGTCTTCAGAAGGGTTGACGAACACGTCACCTTCCGTACCGTCGATAATGACGAGGTCACCGTTTTTGATTTCTTCAAGGGCCACTTTCGTACCAACGACCGCTGGAATTTCGAGTGAACGTGACATGATGGCAGAGTGAGACGTACGTCCACCGATGTTTGTCGCGAACCCTTTGACGTATTTACGGTTGAGTTGTGCCGTGTCTGAAGGCGTCAAGTCTTCAGCGATGATGATCACTTCTTCTGAGATCGATGCAGGTGTCACGAATGTCACCCCAAGAATGTGTGCCAAAACACGTTTTGTCACGTCACGAACGTCAGCTGCACGTTCGCGCATGTACTCGTTGTCCATCGATTCAAAAATCATGATCATCGTCTGTGCGACTTCGTCAAGTGCTTTCGCCGCGTTCATGTTTTCGCTTTCAATTTTATCGTTCACTTGCGAAACGATTTCTGGATCCTCAACGATTAAAAGGTGAGCTGAGAAAATCTCGGCTTTGTCTGGACCAAGTTCACGAAGCGTGTGCTCGCGGATTTCTTCAAGCTCTGTTTTAGATTGTGCGATTGCATCTTGGAAACGTGCCTTTTCTGCAGCGACATCTTCAATCTTGTGTGTTGGGATATCAAATGAAGGTGTCTCCATGACGAATGCTTTTGCAACTGCAATTCCTGCAGATGCACCAATACCTTTAATGTGTGACATAAGCGTAGTCCCTCTTTTCAAAGAAATAGTGTACTTTCCTGCCTCGTTACTTCATACCCGAAAAGAAAAAAGAATTAACGAGAACGAAGAAAGTTAAAGTAGCAACGGTCTACGACTAGGGGAAGCCTCGACCAGTCAAATTGGCCTCACTTCACGATGAAGAGAAGCCCGATTGCGTACTTTCTTATCCTATCATAAAATAAAACAACGTCACAACGAGGAGATAGCCCCTGAATTCGAAGATTTCTTGACTCTTACGCATACTATTTCATTATTTTGGAGAAGTTCGCTATGCTTACCATATATAAAGAAGGGAAGTGGCAAGATGTATCAAATTGCTCAATTAAATTGGACAGATTCATATGACACGATGATCGTTGGAATCGGTGCGGCTGATTCAATCGATGAAGGGCTCGACGCATTATTCGGTGGACGAGTGAAAGCACTTATTCAATCAGGAGACCTTTCGACGAAAACAGGAGAAGTGACGTTATTGCCGACGTTTGCTGGGGAAACGGCACGCGTCTTGTTTGTCGGACTTGGACAACGAAACGACATCACGACAGAGAATGTACGGAACTGGTTCGGGAAAGTGGCGAAGCTCGTCCATGCGCGTGGACTAAAGGACGTCGCAGTCGCACTCGACACGTTCACAAACGACGCGGCTCGCATCTTCGCAGAAGCATTTGAAATGGCGACGTATGCTCATCCTACATACAAGTCAGAGCCGAAACAAACGGTCGAAGAGCCAAACATCACACTTCTTGGGGATGTGTCACAAGAAGATATCGATGCAGGTGTTGCTTATGGGAAAGGGGTCAATGTCGCCCGAACGTTGACGATGATGCCGGCTAATATTTTGACAGCAGAGACGTTGGCGGATTATGCGGTAGAATTAGCGAAACGCCATGATTTCAAATACCGAGTGTTAGAAAAAGAAGAAATGGAAGGGCTCGGAATGGGTGCACTCCTCGCCGTAAACCAAGGCTCGACGATCCCGCCGAAATTGATCGTGTTGGAATATCGTGGTGCAGAGGAAGAAGCTCCGATTGCGGTTGTCGGAAAAGGCGTCACGTTCGATACAGGTGGCTATTCAATCAAGCCGAAAGACGGCATCGTCGGAATGAAAGGCGATATGGGTGGTGCGGCTACTGTCCTTGGACTATTCGAGACACTCGGACGCACACGTCCGAATAAAAACGTCATCGGAATCATTGGTGCGACAGACAACATGATTTCAGGCGATGCCTTCAAGCCGGATGATGTCATCACGGCGATGAACGGCAAGACGATCGAAGTACTCAACACAGATGCGGAAGGGCGCCTCGTCCTAGCGGATGCTGTCACGTTCGCGAGAACGTATGAGCCAAAAGCAATCATCGACGTAGCTACGCTAACAGGCGGTGTACTCGTCGCACTCGGTACAGACGTGACGGGCTGTCTGACGAACGATGATACCCTCTATCGCTCACTCGAAGAAGCGAGTCGCGAGACGAATGAGCTCGTTTGGCAAATGCCATACTTTGATGTGTTCATCGACAAAGTGAGAAAATCAGAAGTAGCCGACTTGAACAACTCACCTGGTCGCTTCGGTCACATGATTTTCGGTGGAGCGTTTGTCGGCGAGTTTGTCGGCGATACACCGTGGCTTCACCTCGATATCGCAGGAACGAGCGAACGTGCTGCAGCGAACGACCTCGGCCCGAAAGGCCCGACTGGTGTCATGGTCCGAACGCTTGCACGGATGATTGAAACGTGGGAGCGCTAAGAGCGCTCCTCTTGATCGGTTTGGCGATTCTGTGTGGCTTTGCGTACACGGTTTGGCCGAACCGGATCTGGTTAGGATGTACAGTATTTTTCGCCGTGTTCGGCGTGTTGATGATGTTACAGGAGGTACGACATGGTAGGAGTAGGAATTGACGGCGCACGCGGAGGCTGGGTGCGCATCACATACGATAGCATTTCCTTATGTTTGACGATTTCAGAAACGCTAGAGGAGTTGCTCATTGACGGTGCGATGCATTTCGTGGATATGCCGAAAGATTTAGGGACGGTCGACCATCCGAGTCGAGCATGTGACGCGTGGATGCGGAGCCAACTCGTCGAGCGGAAATCGTCCGTCTTCACCCCGCCGATTCAAGAAGTGCTTCATGAAGAGACATACGAGGAAGCGAACAAACGAAGTCGATTGTTGATCGATAAAGGGATTAGCAAACAGGCTTGGCATTTGGTTCCGCGTATCCGTGAGTTCCAGCAGGTGTTAGCGGAAGACGTTTATGAATCTCACCCAGAAGTATGCTTCTCGGTCATGATGGGGCATGAGGCAAGTCATTCGAAAAAGACAGTCGAAGGGCAGGATGAGCGAATCGAGTTACTTCGAAAATACTCGAAAAGCACTCCGTGGAAATGGAAAATGTCAAACGTCCAAATCGATGACATTATCGATGCTTGCATCTTGGCAGTAGCCGCCTATGAAGCGGGGACGAGTGGTCTTTCGTTACACCCGGCTGAAGCAAATGAGCCGAAAGTAGCTGTACCTCAAATGAAAGAAGAGCGATGAAATGTTGATTTCATCGCTCTTTTGCTGTCGTGGCGGTCGGACCGACGACGAACCGCCACATATAATGAAAGACTTTGGCGTTGTATAAAGCCTTCAATAGAACGGCGAGTACGGGACCTAAGATGAAGCCGAATACACCGAATAGTTTTAGACCGACGAAAATCGAGATGAGTGCGGCAAGCGGATTCAACCCGATGTGGGAACCGACAATCTTCGGTTCGGCCAGGTTTCGTTGAACGATGACGATGATATATAGCACAATCAATCCGATGGCGACGAACCAATCGCCCGATACTGCGGCATAGGCGGCCCACGGAATGAGTAGTGTACCGACACCTAAATAAGGTAAAAGGTCGAAGAACCCTGCGAGTAAAGCGAATGAGAGCGGATTGTCGACTCGGAGAATGAACATACCGACCAGTACGATTCCGAAGGTGATGGAAATGAGCGTCAGTTGTGCTCGAACGTAACCGAATAAAGCGGACTTCAGGTTGATCATCACTTCCTCGAACTCTTTAAAACCTTTGCGTTTATTCAGGCGATTTAGAGACGTCACGTATGAGGGCCAGTCTTTTGTAATAAAGAACCAGGCGAGCACAATGACGACGACAAGCAGCAGGACGAGTGGGAGTGCTGCCAACATGCCTTGTAGGACACTTGCCACACCACGGGATAAAACACCGATTGCGGCCGCGAGTTGGACACCGAGCTCTGTGATCCCGCCTTCTAATGAAGTCGTCTGTCCAGGATTCAATTGTTGATAGCTCTCGTACGCATCGTTGACGAGTGGTGCAATCTTTTCGTTGAACAAGCGCTGGACATATTCAGTGAACGTTTGGATTTGTTCAGGAAGTCGCTCCGCTGCGATTGTCGCATAATGAATCAATTGGATGATGACGATGGTGATGATGCCGACGACGATACTGAGGACGATCAACAACGAGATCAGTGTCCCGAGTGCACGCGGCATGTTGGTTTTTCGTTCGAAAAAATTGACGAGTGGAACGGTCAAGAGTGATAAGAGTAGGGCAAACACGAAAGGATACGTATATTCGAAGAGGATGTTCAGTACCCATGTAATCAAAAATAAGCCGATTACGACAAGTACGAACCGAAGCAGTTGCCAAAGTCTTACCGAAGACATGAAAAACCCACCCTTTCCGGACAGTTAGATTGAGCATAGTATATCATGTAGACGGTAAATAAAGCAGAAAGATAGGTGAATGAACATGAGAGAGATTCAACAAAAAATTGATACGATGATTCTTCATTTGGGAGGTTATTGGAGACCGTTATCGGGGCTGGCACGATTATTAGAAGAAGTAGGAGAAGTGGGAGGGGCGATGCGGAGAGAATCAGCGGAGGAGCTAAAAGAAGAACTGCTCGATGTGCTCGTCATTTCCACGTGTCTCGCGAACCAGTATGCCATCTCACTTCAACAACAAGAAGCGGATGTAAGAGAAGTGACGAAAGAACAGTTATATTTTCAAATCGTAGAAGAGGCCGGAGAAGTGGCGAGGATATTGAATGCTTACGAAGGAGATAAAAAGCTGAAGCCAAATCGCCAAGGAGAGTCGTTACAGCTTCATATCGAGCAACTGCAACGTGCTGTGATTTCTTTAGGGGAACAGTGCAACTATGAATTGTTTGACTCATTGTATGCATTAATTGATGAAAAATCGACCCGTGACTTTGGGCGTTTCGATCATACACCGGATCCGATTACGGAAACTTCCGTCAGAACCTACGTCACGTATCAGTCTGGACGCTATTGGGGTGGGATTGACCCTAAACCTTTTGAGCGGTTTGACCGATATATGGAGAGAGAGAAACACGTCGAACGTTTTTTGAAAATTGCTCATATTGAGGGACTTGATGGATTTGTGATTCAACAATCAAAAGATGGTCTTTTATATGAAGATGGTTATGAATATCGGATTCCTGAAACCTTTCATATTGTAGAAGAAACTTACGAAAATCATCAATTCTTAGTCATCAAACCCCATCAATAAAAACATTTACCTTTTTATCAAAAACATTCATCTTTTTTTCAAATATTTACTTTTTTTAAAAAAGCATTATGCTAATATGAAATTGTTGTTAGTAGGAAATGCCGCTAGAAGAAAGGAATATTTTGGATGAAAATGAAGCTTGTAAAAATCGCACTCATCTTAACGGTTCTCTTATTTGGAATGCAACTTCCTTCAGTTGAAGCCGCAACTTACGATGGGGAGACGACTGTGAATTTGAATATTCGTTCAACACCAAGTTTGAGCGGGACAGTCGTCAAGACATTGCCGAAAGGCACGAAAGTGAAATACGGGACTTATAATCAGTCCTGGCATAAAGTGTATGTCGATAGTCGTACATATTATGCATCGGCTCAATACATCCGCAAACTTTCTTCTCCTTCGAGTTCGTTGACGACTCAGTCAGCAACTTCAACAGGTGTGACAACCGAAAACTTAAACATCCGTGTCACATCACATCGTGCAGCCAGCATTGTCACGACGTTAAAAAAAGGGACAGAAGTCAAGTATGCCGTTCATAACTCTTCATGGGCGAAAGTCTATTTGAACGGAAAGACATACTATGCTGCGAAGATGTACATTGCACCAAAACTGACAGATGCAACAGTGAACCGAACGGAAGGTTACGCAAACCGTGAAATGAAATTGTTTGCGATGCGGAGTCAAAGTTCGGCTGTGCAGAAGGTGTTACCGAAACATACAGTCGTCACTTCGAGCAAATACAACTCGAGCTGGTCGACCGTGTATATCGGAAACGCGACATACTATACGCCGACAGCGTGGATTACGCCTGGATCGCTCAAACCACAGATTGTCAAAGAGAATGGATACGCAAACCGAGAGTTAAAACTTTTCGTGATGAGAAGCCAAAGTTCTAGCGTAGCGAAAGTATTGCCAATCAATACTGCAGTCGTTTCAAGTAAGTACAATTCAAGTTGGTCGACCGTATATATCGGGAATGCGACATACTATACACCGACAGCTTGGATCTCAACTTCTAAAACGGAAACACAACCACCTACAACAACGGAACCAAACGACGGATTGACTCAGGGGTATGCCAACCGAAACGTCAACTTGTTCGGAAGAACGCATCAAAGTTCGCCAGTGCAACTTGTGCTTCCGAAATACACAGCTGTATCATACAAATCGTATAATGCAAGCTGGTCGACAGTTCACATCGGGTCGAAAGTCTACTACACGGCAAGTTCATGGTTGACGGCTGGAAAAGCTCCGGCTGCGCCTGAAGCGGCACCAAAAGGAACGGTATATATCAACACACCAGGTGATGTGCTGAATGTTCGTTCTCAAGCGAGCCTTAACTCAAGCGTAGTAGGGAAACTCGATCACGGCACGGCTGTTGCCTACTATGCAACGGTAAATGGTTTCCACAAGATTAAGTACAACGGAAAAGATGCTTACGTTTCCTCAGGATTCGTCTCGTCGTCGAAACCGAGTGAATCTTCTGGAGCTGTCATCGTTCTTGATCCTGGACATGGTGGGAAAGACCCAGGGGCATTGAACGGTTCCCTTTATGAAAAGACGATTGTATTAGATGTATCACAACGTGTGGAAGCCTATCTTCGTTCGAAATACGGCTATACAGTTCGTCTGACACGTTCGACAGACGTTTACTTGACACTTGATCAACGTGTCGCTGCAGCGAAGTCGTTGCGTGGTGACTTATTTGTGAGTATGCACGTCAACGCAGCAGGTTCGTCAGCGGCAAAAGGATTGGAAACATTCTATTCGACACGTTCGGCCCACAGTGCACGTAGCAGCGTGTTGGCCTCGAACATTCAAAGCAACCTAGTCGGAAAGATGAGTGGGATGTCAAACCGAGGCGTTAAGACGGCAAACTATTACGTCATTACGTATAATACGATGCCATCAGCTCTCGTAGAGCTCGGATTCATTTCTTCTCCAACGGATTTGACGTATCTTCGCAGTGACGCATCCCGCCAACGTATGGCAGAGGGTGTTGCGGAAGGAATCGCTAAATACGTACAAACTTATCATTAATTCGAAAAACCTTAGACGAACGTGTCTAAGGTTTTTTTGATGCAACAAAAAAACCGAACCATGTAAAGGTTCGGTTGATCGCGTATCTTACAAATCGTCGAAACCGTTGGCGTCTGTCACTTTCGCATACGAACGCGATTTTTGTTCAAAGAAATCAGATTTTGTTGCGTTGAGCGAGTCGTCTGAGTATGCACGGATCCAAGGCATGACATCTTCGTCATATCCTTCGTATAAGTCGTTCAGACCGATTACACGTAAGCGTTTGTTTGCCAAGTATTTGACGTAGTCACGCATCTCACTGACGTCTAGTCCATCGAGGTCGCGAAGGACGTATTCACACCACTCAATCTCAAGGTCGACGGCCTCTGCCATCGTATCGTATACGAATTGGCTGAACTGTCCATCCGCATCAATCTTTGGATTTTCAGTCAAGACGGCACGGAGCAACTGGCTGATGAAGTAAGAATGTTGCATCTCGTCACGCTGGATATAACTGATCATCGTTGACGTCCCGACCATCTTTTGATGACGGGCCAAGTTATAGAAGTAGGCGAAGCCAGAATAGAAGTTGATGCCTTCCAAAATAACCGAGGCCACAAGTGATTTTGCGAAATTCTCTGCGTTTGGCGTGTAGCGGAACTCTTCATATAAGTCCAAGATGAATTGGTTACGTTTCATGACCATCTCGTCATCTTTCGCAATATCAAAAATGCGATTTTGTTCAGCGAGTGGGACAAGGCTTGATAAAACGTAACTATACGATTGATTGTGTACGACTTCCTGTTGCGCGATGACGGCAAGTACGGCGTGTACGGATGAATCTGATGAGAACATCGACGACTCGAGGATATATCGTGTCTGGACAGAGTCGAGAATCGATAACAGCCCGATGATCCGTTTGAACGCATCTTGTTCACGTTCCGTTAACTGCGGCCATTGTTGCATGTCTTTCGACATCGAGATCTCATCTGGGATCCAAAAGTTTGAAAGCAATTGTTTGTAAATCGTATAAAACTGAGGATATGCGATATCGTTCCAGTTCACGATTGAGCTTGTTTCGCCACCGATGATGGCGGTTGCCCGGTTAGGATGTTTGGGCGACAATAATTTGATTTTCTGAATCGACATGGTGCATGACTCCTTCTTCTACATTCTGAGCCATCCGTTCTGCCCAGTGCTGGACGTTGAACGGTTGGTTGCGAGGCGACTGCTCAATTTTGAGCAGTTCACCGGCGAGTGGGATTCCGTATTTTGAAAGGTGGTACGCCATCTCATCGACCGCTCGACAGAAGTGAACAAACATTTTATCACCTGTTCCGAATACGGCTGCCTGACGAATCGGTACATTCAATTCTTTCAGCACGAGACGGAACGTGTCCTTCATTTCATCCGGCAAGATGCCATCTGCCCACGTATATGATCCGAAATAGACGAGGTCACATGACGCAAGAGACTGGGCTTCCCGGTATCCGACCCGATCTGCGTCGTAGCGGACAACGTGGTCACCACGATGATGGTGGGTCGACTCGATGAGCGTCGCCACTTCTTCCGTGTTTCCGCTCATCGAATGACAAATGATTGCAATGTTCATGTCGTTAACCACCTTTCATAAAAACGGACGAATTCGTTAGTTAATCAGTTATGAGGCACAAGACTCACATTCATCTACTTCAACGGTCGTTGAACGTGTGTAATAAATCGATTTCATACCGAGAGACCAAGCTTCTAAGTGCATCGCGAGAAGCTCTGTCGCTTTCACATCGTTCTTCACGTACAAGTTGAAGCTGATTGCTTGGTCGATGTGACGTTGACGCGATGCGTTCTGGCGGATGCTCCATAGTTGATCGACTTCGAAAGCTGATTTGTAGAACCAGTTCGTCTCAGGTGTCAAATCTGGCACCGTGACTGGAATCTTATAGTTCTTCTTCTCTTCTGAGTAGACTTTCTTATAGACCGGGTCAATCGAAGCGGTACTACCCGCGATGATAGCAGTCGACGAGTTCGGTGCAACAGCCATCATATAGGCGTTACGGACACCGTTTTGGTGAACGGCTTCTGCGAGACCATCCCAATCCAAATCATCGTGCGAGCGATAGTTCCGGCGCTTGAAGTATTCCCCTGTATGCCATTCCGATCCTTCGAAGACGCCGAACGCGCCTTTCTCCTTCGCGAGTTCCATCGAAGCTTGAATCGTGAGGTAAGCAATCTTCTCATAAAGTTTCTCTGCGTATTGAACGGCGTCGACCGATTCCCAGCGGATTCCTTCGAGGGCGAGTAAATGATGCCATCCGAATGTGCCGAGACCGACCGCACGATACTTCTGGTTCGTAATCATCGCCTGTGGCACTTCAATGGTGTTCAAGTCGATGACGTTGTCGAGCATACGCATTTGAACCGGGATGAGGCGTTCGAGGACGTCTGCTTTCACCGCACGGGCGAGTGCGATTGAGCTCAAGTTACAGACGACGAAATCACCTGGTGTTTTCGTGATGACGATTTTTCCGTCTTGTGTGTACTCTTCTTCAATCGTCGTTGCCGACATGTTTTGTGCGATCTCTGAACAGAGGTTCGAGCTATAGATCATACCGGCGTGTTTGTTTGGGTTTGCCCGGTTCACGGCGTCACGGAAGAACATGTACGGCGTACCTGTCTCAAGCTGTGAGCGCATGTAACGTTTCACGAGATCGATGGCAGGTACGGTCACGCGAGACAATTCTGGTGTGTTGACGCACTCCATGTATTTCTCTGTGAAGCTACCGCCGTTTTCCGTTTCGTCGAAGTAGTCCTCAAGGCTATATCCCATCACCGTGCGAATCTCATGCGGGTCGAACAAATGCCACTCACCGCGTGCCTCGACCGTACGCATGAAGAGGTCCGGTAAACAGACTCCTGTGAACAAGTCGTGCGTCCGAAGACGCTCATCCCCGTTGTTCAACTTTGCATCTAAGAATTCGAAGATGTCTTTATGCCAGATGTCTAGATATACGGCAATCGAACCTTGGCGCATGCCGAGTTGGTCGACAGAAACGGCCGTATTGTTCAATTGTTTCATCCAAGGAAGGGCACCACTCGAGACGCCTTTGAATCCTTTGATGTCACTTCCGCGTGAGCGGATTTTACCGAGGTAGACGCCGATTCCGCCGCCACCTTTTGAAAGTGTTGCCACGTCGGTGTTGGAATCGTAGATGCCGCGAAGCGAATCGTCGACTGTATCGATGAAACAAGAGCTGAGCTGACCATATGACTTACCAGCGTTCGATAACGTCGGTGTTGCGACGGTCATATAAAGGTTTGAGAGCGCCCAGTACGCTTCTTCGACGAGTTTGAGGCGTGTTTTTTCATCCTCTTTTTGCATGAGGGTCATCGCGATGACCATGAAGCGCTCTTGTGGAAGCTCGTATAAGTTCTTCACATGGTCGCGGCCGAGGTAACGGTCCGATAACGTGCGAAGTCCGATGTAAGTGAAGAGACGGTCGCGAGACGGGTCAATCAAGGTCTCGAGGTGGTCCATATCTTCTTTTGAGTACGTATCAATTAGTGCTGAAGTGAAGATGCGTTTTGATGTCAACGTCTCGATCAAGTGATGGAAGTTGCCGTAGCGCATCGACGCATCATAGCCGCGATTGCGTGCCGCTTCTAGATAGAGACGGTTCAAATACATTTCAGTCGCCACGAACGTCCAGTCCGGTTCTTCGGCTTTCAACATATCGAGCGCATGCATCGTCAATAAGTCATATACTACATCTTGTGTCAGCGTCTTCGTATCGAGCGCCCGAATCGCGCGTTCCTCGTAACGCTGTACACTTAAATGAGGATACCGTGTTTGGATAGATTGAATAAGAGAAGAAACATCAGCAAGCGTTGGTGCTGCTGGTAGCATCGTCTCGTGGTGGATAGGGGATGTCAAAATCGATCACTCCTTTAATAGATATAGACGTTATGAAAGTATAATAAGAACTTCCTAACCTGTCACAATAATGTGTCAACGACCAAAATAGCTGTTAACTATATATTGACACATTTTTATCTTTTTAATCATAAAACACCTATATTTAGTTTTTCAATCCTTGACATTCTTGAATGTGCAGGGCGGTGTTTTGCTTTTGTTCGAAAAGGGCTTCATGACCCAATTTGAGACAGAGAAATGAGATGAAAAATTTTTATGAATTCTAATTGCATAGTTCTTCACAGAAAAATGAATTCGATTTCATCTTCGAAGAAGGGGTGTTTGAACCTCTATATAGGCACGAATGTATTGTATTTGACGTCGATCATCAGAATACCTGCATGAATCGGTCGACACTAGATATAGTGTTTCGTCAAATCGTGACGAATGAATCCGTTTGTCAAGGCTGGTATCCGAACAAAAAGTAAGGTAGATTGATGAGGTAGGACATGGATTTCAACGAAAAGAAGGGTTTAACAAGTGCGTACAGAAGACTTATTATTAACATGGGACCCGCTCGGTTATGGAACAGGTTCATACGGACCGGAGTTCGATGAGGTGATGATGGCATTGACCTATGTCGAATCCCCAGAACAATTGACCGAGGTGATTCGCCGCACGCTTCTTGAGGCGTTCGATGAGTGTCCACCTGAACAAGAAATCATGAAGATGGCGCAGCAATTATTCGCGTCGTCATCTTGCCAACTATAAGGAGGAAGAATAATGTTACGAATTGATCCAACACCAAACCCGAATGCAATGAAAGTCACACTTCCAGAGAACGTATTCGGCGCAAAAAGCCAAAGTGTGAAAGCAGGAGAAGCGACAGATCAGCCGCTCCTTGCGAAACTTGTCGAGATTGAAGGTGTCGAGAGTGTATTCGCATACGGCGACTTTGTAACCGTTTCAAAAGAGAATGGCGTGAGTTGGGAAGCAATCCTTCCACACGTTGAGACGGCATATCGCGGATGAACCCGGTTGTCTCGATTGTCATTCCAGCCTATAAGCGCGAGATGGAATTGACGGAGCTGCTTGAAAGCTTAACGGTCCAAACGTTTCAGCAGTTCGAAGTCTTGGTCATGAATAATGAAGGGCCGCCAAAACAGCATATTTTGGCGCCTTTTTTGAATCAATTGGATGTGCGTGTCATTGAAGTCGGGGAGAATCATCACGTCCGTGCGCGGAATCGTGGCGTACTCGAAGCGAAAGGGAACGTCATCTTACTGTTAGACGATGATGATTTGCTCATGCCGACTCACATCGAGGACGGTTTGCACGATCTTCAAGAAGCGGACTTCGTCTATACGGATGCCGAGCTATTCCGTTTTACATGGGAAGGCGGTCGTCGAGTAGTGACGGACTGGGAACCGTTCGCATATGACTTCGACCGTGAGCGGATGCGAAAGGACTCGACGTTCATCCCGTCCGGTACGATGTATCGCAAATCAATCCATGACACAATCGGTCTCTTCGATGAAGATGTCTATAATTATTGGGACTGGGATTTTTTCTTGAGGGTCATGGAGACGTTCACCGTGTCCCATCCCGCTCGAGCAACGGTTCTCTACGCATTCAATGGGACAGACAACTTATCAGCGAAACAAGACGAAACGAGACGTCGTTACTTTGACCGCTTTTGTCAGAAGCATGGGCTGACAGACATGGGGATGAAGAATTTCCATATGGTCCAAGAGGAACGACGTCCATATGTGAGGCAGACAGAGAGAACGTTCACAGGCGTGTTACCTGGTCGGACGGAAGGAGAATAAGTATGTATTCATCAAAAGAACTTGAACTATTAGAGTTGTTAGAAGAAAAGGGCTATTTGGAGACGAAGATGTTGGCTGATTTGTTGGCGCTTGATGAAGAAACGATTGAGTCGATGCTCGAGAAGTTCAAACAAGACGGCATTTTGCTTGGTTTTCGGGCGATGGTCAATTGGCAAAAAATCAACCGGCATGATGTCACGGCGTTTATCGATGTCAAAGTTGCGCCGAAACGAGGACGTGGATTTGATGATGTGGCCGAGCGTATTTATCGCTTCCCGGAAGTGACGGCCCTTTATCTGATGTCAGGTGCTTACGATCTCCAAGTCGTCATTCAAGCGAGCTCGCTCCAAGACGTGGCTTCGTTCGTCTCTGACAAGTTGTCACCACTTGACTCGGTCTTATCGACGACGACACACTTCAAATTGAAGACGTACAAACACGACGGGATTTTGTTCACCCCACAAACTGAAGACAAGCGGTTGAACATCACGCCATGAAGTCATTATCAAATCAAGTCGTCTCCATGAAGCCATCAGGCATCCGCCGTTTCTTTGATTTGGCGCAAACGATGGAAAACGTGGTCTCTCTCGGGGTGGGGGAACCGGACTTCATCACGCCTTGGAACGTACGAGAAGCGAGCTATGTCGCACTCGAACAAGGGTATACGGCGTATAGTGCCAATGCAGGGCTCATCGAACTACGAGAAGAGATTGCTACTTATATGAAAGAACGATTTTCAGTCAAATACGATCCGGCATCGGAATTAATTGTGACGACAGGTGCCTCACAGGCGCTCGATATCGCATTCCGTGCCCTCCTGAACCCAGGAGATGAAGTCATCGTCGTCGAACCTGCCTTCGTATCTTACGGACCGCTCATCGAGATGGCGGGTGGGAAAGTTGTTCCTGTCGCCTGTCGTCCTGAAAAGGGTTTTCGCCTCGACCGTGATGATGTCGAGCGCGTCATTACCGAGCGGACGAAGGCGATTCTCCTCTGCTTCCCGTCCAACCCGACGGGAGCGACGATGAACGCCGACGAGCTCGCGCAAATCGCGGAACTCGCGACCAAGTATGACCTTTGGGTTGTCAGTGACGAGATTTATGCAGAACTTTGCTATGACGAGCCGTTCACGAGTTTCGCGACACTTCACGATATGCGGGACCGGACAATCGTCATCAATGGTTTCTCAAAAGCGTTCGCGATGACGGGATGGCGCCTCGGTTTCACTTGTGCCCCTGAAGTCGTGACGCGGGAAATGTTGAAGGTGCATCAATATGGCATGATGTGTGCCCCGACGCTCGTTCAATTCGGCGGACTCGAGGCACTTCGTTCACGTCATCAACACGTACCGAACATGGTGAAGAGCTATCGTCAACGTCGGAACTATTTCATTCAGGCGCTGAACGAGGCAGGTCTCCCGACACACGTGCCGGGTGGAGCTTTCTATGCCTTCCCGTCGATTCGACACACGGGGTTGACGAGTGAAGAATTTGCGGAACGTCTCTTGCTTGAAGAACGGGTCGCCGTCGTCCCAGGGAACGCCTTCGGTGAGAGTGGGGAAGGGTTCGTTCGGGCGAGCTATGCGACGTCGCTCGAACAGTTACAAGAAGCGATTCGACGCATCCATCGATTCATGCAGCAATTCGAAGTCACAGCGGTCAAGGACTCTCATTCGTGAGGGTCTTTTGCCGTTTTAGCGATATAATGAGAGGGAAAAGACGGGCGAGGTGAAGAAAATGAAACAAGTTGACTTTGTTGCAATCGGATGTGGTCCTTATAATCTTGGATTAATGGCTCTCGCGGAAAAGACATCATTGCGCGGGATTTGCTTTGAAAAGCGGAAGGAAATGATGTGGCATGAAGGGATGCTTATCGAAGGGATGACGATGCAGACACATTACTTACAAGATCTCGTCACGCTCGCAGACCCGACCAATCCATCGAGTTTCTTGAACTACTTGAGTGGGACGGGGCGTCTCCAGACGTTCATCACGCAAGAACAAGATAAGATACCTCGGACGGAATACAATCGATATTTGCGTTGGGTCACCGAACAGCTGTCGACCGTCCACTTCAATCATGAGGTGACGGATGTGTCGGTCGAGGAAAATGGTTTTCTCGTGACGGTCGAATCAAACGGTGAAACGACTCAAGTTCAAGCTACACATGTTGTTCTTGGAACTGGGGCAGAACCGTTTGTGCCGGAAGGTTTTGAACAAGTGATCCATACGAGCGAGTATTTGACCTATAGGGACGTCCTTCGAGATCGTTATCGCGTCGCGGTTGTCGGCAGTGGACAGAGTGCGGCAGAAGTGTTTCTTGATCTGTTTCGTGAAGCGACGGATGAACAACGTGTCGACTGGATTACACGTTCCGATCATTTCGAGTCACTTGAAGCAGGAAAGATTGGGGACGAGATTTTTAGTGTGGACTACATCGAATATTTTCACGGTTTGTCTTACGAAGCACGTCAGAAATTGCTTCAGTCATTTGAACGTTTCCGCCATGGCGTCAACCCTGAGACGATGACGGCGATTTATGAGGCGCTCTATCACCGGACTGCAGAAGGTGAGCCGAAGCGAGCAGAGATGCTGACGCAAGTCGAGGTGGAATCCATTTCCTATGATTGGTTGACGCATCGTTTGAAGGGGACGCAGCGCTATACAGGAGAAGTGATTGAGAAAGAGTACGACCTCGTCGTTGTGGCGACAGGGTATCGCCCGGTAATCCCATCTTGGGTAGATAAGCTTCCGGTAGTATGGGAAGAAGAGGGAGAATGGGCAGTGCATGACACATATGAAGTGGTGATGAGCGAGTCGTTAGGTGGGAAGTTGTTCACACATACGAACTTGGAACATTCCCATGGCCCCGCCGCGACGAATCTAGGAATGGCTGTCTATCGAAATGCGGTGATGTTGAACGAAATGGTTGGAGAAACGGTCTATCCGATTCGCCATCAAAAGCCGTTCACGACGTTTTGAACAAAAAAAGGGCTAGGCGAGTCGCCTAGCGGAATCAGGGGGGAATACTTGAAGTCTTGCTTGATTTGTATTTACCCCGCGCTTCGACTTTAAAACATAACAACACGTCAAAAATAATCTTTTTTACTAATTTGTACACTTTATCGAAAAAAGTATGTTATAGTAAGTTGATGAATTTAGCATAGGAGTTGTTTGTAATGGCAAAATACGAAAAAGATCAAGTATTAACAGGTAAAGTAACAGGAATTCAACCTTTCGGTGCTTTCGTAGCACTCGATGACGAGACTCAAGGTCTTGTACACATTTCAGAAATCTCACACGACTACGTAAAAGACGTAAACGATTACGTTCAAGTTGGTCAAGAAGTTGAAGTGAAAATCCTTGAAGTGGACGAAGCTTCTAAAAAGATCAAGCTTTCAATGAAAGCGACTCAAGAAGCTCCAAAACGCGAGAAGTCTGCGAAGCCAGCTCGTCGTGCGCCACGCCGCAACGAAGCATCTTCAAACTTCAAGCAAGAAGAAGCTCCAGGATTCACAGTCCTCAAAGACAAACTTGAAGACTGGATCAAAAACACAAACTTCAAGAAGTAAGTGTTCCAAGGTGACCCGTTCTAAACGGGTCACCTTTTTTGTGTTTTACAGGAATCGATGGGGCTTATGACGAAACTGTAATTCGAATAGGGGGAGATTAGATGAAGATTGGCATCATTGGAACGGGCGGGATTGCGACGAGTGCTCACATTCCGAATTATGTAAAAGCAGGGGTGGATGTGGTAGCGGTCATGAATCGGACACGGGCGAACGGTGAACGTGTCGCACGACAGTTTAACATTTCGAACGTCTATGAAACGGTCGAAGAGATGCTCACGCACGAACAGCTCGATGCGGTCAGCATCTGTACGCCGAACGCCTTACATAAAGAGCAAGTGCTTCTTGCACTAGAAGCGGGATGCCATGTGCTTTGTGAGAAGCCTCCGGGCATATCGGAAGATGAAGCGGTGGAGATGTTAGAAGCAGCGAAACGAGCGGGAAAGACGCTCCATTATGGGTTTCATTATCGGCATCGTGCCGACACGGTTCTCCTAAAACGGATGATTGACGCAGGAGAGATGGGGGACATCTATGCGGCAACGGCACTTGCCCTTCGCCGACGCGGCATTCCTGGATGGGGCGTGTTTACGAACAAGGAACTACAAGGCGGAGGGGCACTACTCGATATCGGCGTCCATATGTTAGATCTCGCGCTTCACTTGATGGGTTATCCGGAACCGAAAGAGGTTGTCGGTCATGTCGGGCAATATTTAGGGAACCGTCCGGGTGTGGGCTTGATGGGCAAATGGGACCATGAATCGCTGTCTGTCGAAGACACGGCGAGAGCGATGATCACCTTCGATACGGGTGCTTCTTTATTGCTCGACGTCAGTTACATGGCCAATGTCGAAGCAGAAGATACGATGCGTGTCGAGTGCCGAGGTACGAATGCCGGGGCAAGTCTATTCCCGCTCACGCTCCATACTGAAAAATATGGGGCGTTGTTTGACGAACGACCTGCCTATTTGACGGAGCATGATCCGTATGAACGTCAAATTCAGCTGTTTCTCGAAGCGTGCCGAAAGGAACCGAACTATCGGCAAGCAGAGGAAGCCGTCATACTCCATCGCATCATCGATCGCATTTACGCATAAGCACGATACTTTTCATTCTTTGAAAACAGGGTATATAGTGTAGGTGTTACATATTTCTACGAGGAGGATGAATCATGCACAACTTTGAATACAAAAACCCGACGAAATTGATCTTCGGTACACATCAAGTCGAAACATTATCGAAAGAACTTGGCGCGCTCGACGCGAAGAAAGTGATGCTCGTCTATGGTGGCGGAAGCATCAAAAAGAACGGAACGTACGATGAAGTCGTGGCTGAGCTTGAAAAGGCAGGCATCTCATACGTAGACTTCTCTGGCGTCGAACCGAACCCGCGTATTGAGACAGTACGTCGTGCGGTCAAATTTGCACGTGAAGAAAACATCGATGCGTTGCTCGCGGTCGGCGGAGGTTCCGTCATCGACTGTACGAAACTGATTTCAGCAGCGATTCCTTATGAAGGGGATGCATGGGACATCGTGCTTCGCGAACATATCCCGACAGAGGCGGTACCATTTGGAACGGTCCTCACACTCGCGGCAACAGGATCAGAAATGAACTCAGGATCGGTTATCACGAACTGGGAAACACAAGAGAAGTTCGGTTGGGGTCACCCACTCGTCTTCCCAACATTCTCAATCCTTGACCCACGCTACACGGTCTCGGTTCCAAAAGATCAGACGATTTACGGTATTGTCGACATGATGAGCCACTGTTTCGAACAATACTTCCACCCGAACCATGCGCCAGTACAGGAACGCATGACAGAAGGTGTCTTGAAAGCGGTCGTTGAATCGGCACCGAAACTCGTGAACGACTTGGAAAACGTCGATTTACGTGCCATCATCTTGTTCTCAGGTACGATGGCGTTGAACGGCGTCCTTCAAATGGGTGCTGCTGGGGACTGGGCATCGCACAACATCGAGCACGCTGTATCGGCTGTCCACGATATCCCGCACGCTGGTGGTCTCGCGATCCTCTTCCCACGTTGGATGGAGCACGTATTGGATGAAGACAATGCTTCACGTTTCGCCCGACTCGGTACGGAAGTATTCGATGTGGAGCCAGGTAAAAACGACTTGGAGACTGGGAAACGTACAATCGAAGCGATTCGTGCATTCTTCGACCAGCTCGGTGCACCAAACTCACTCCGTGACTACGATATCGATGAGTCGACATTCGATGCGATTCTCGATTCTGCGATGAAACGTGGCGCATTCGGTCGTTTCCGTACACTCGAACGTGAAGATGTCGCGCATATCCTCGAACTCAGCAAATAAGGCAATTTATTGCCTATTTTGCAATAATGATTGAACGAATCTAGCGTTTCCGTTTATGATGGGTCATGTATGGCTCTTTTACGAGCGATTTAAAGGAGGAAATGACATGTCAACTGTACGTTTCGATTATTCAAACGCGCTCTCATTCGTAGGGAAGCACGAAATCGACCAAATGCAAGAAACGGTAAAAACCCTTCACTCGGTGATTCACGAGCGGAGCGGTGCCGGAAGTGATTTTCTTGGGTGGGTCGATCTTCCGACCGAATACGATCAAGATGAGTTCGCACGAATCAAAGCTGCGGCGGAACGAATTCGCGAGAATTCAGACGTTCTCGTCGTCGTCGGAATCGGAGGATCTTACCTCGGTGCCCGTGCAGCGATCGAAATGCTTCAACATTCGTTCTTCAACGTATTGTCAAAAGAAGAGCGCAAGGCACCACAAGTATTCTATGCGGGCCACAATATCTCTTCAACGTATATGAGAGAGTTGCTTCAAGTACTTGAAGGCAAAGAGGTCTCAATCAATGTCATCTCAAAATCAGGAACGACGACAGAACCTGCGATTGCATTCCGTGTTCTCAAGCAGTTCATGGAAGACAAGTACGGTCAAGATGGAGCGCGTGAGCGGATCTATGCAACGACAGACCGTGCCCGTGGTGCACTCAAGACACTTGCGGACGCAGAAGGATACGAGACGTTCGTGATTCCAGATGATGTCGGTGGACGTTTCTCTGTCCTCACGCCAGTCGGACTTCTTCCGATTGCCGCTGCTGGAATTGATATCGATGCATTGATGGAAGGTGCACGTGAAGCGCAGAACGCTTACAGCTCACCAGAATTGGCTGAAAACGAAGCGTATCAGTATGCAGTCGTACGTAACGCCCTTTATGCGAAAGGAAAATCGATTGAGATGCTCGTCAACTATGAGCCAGCTCTTCACTACGTGTCAGAATGGTGGAAACAACTTTACGGTGAGTCAGAAGGAAAAGACAACAAAGGAATCTTCCCAGCGGCTGTCGACTTCTCGACGGATCTCCACTCGATGGGGCAATACATCCAAGAAGGTCGTCGTGACTTGTTCGAGACGGTCATTCGTGTGAAAGAAGTCCGTCATTCGATGAACGTCCCAGAAGACGCTCAAGATTTGGACGGTTTGAACTTCCTCGCAGGCGAAACGATTCAGTTCGTGAACGACAAAGCGACAGAAGGAACACTTCTCGCACACACTGACGGCGATGTACCGAACTTGGTCGTCGAATTGCCAGAGATGACACCGTATCACCTCGGCTACTTGTTCTACTTCTTCGAAAAAGCATGTGCGATGAGCGGATACATCCTCGGGGTGAACCCGTTCAACCAGCCAGGCGTCGAGGCTTACAAAGCGAACATGTTCGCGTTACTCGGTAAACCGGGGTATGAAGAACAAAAAGCAGAGCTCGAAAAACGTTTGAATCAATAAGAAAACGAATCGGTCCGCGCGTCGGACCGATTTTTTTGTTTGAAACTGGGTGAAGACAAGGTAAAGTGAGAGTAGACAGGGGAAAGAAAGGGATGGACTATGAAGACATTCAAGGATTACTATCATAATCAAGTCGAGTTAAGCTTCACCCATTATCCGTTCTCAGACACGCCGCTCCACGTCTGGGTCGTCGCCCGATATGAAGACAAGTGGGTATTGACGAAGCATAAACAGCGCGGACTCGAGTTTCCAGGAGGGAAAGTCGAGCCAGGAGAACACGAGGACGATGCCGCTATCCGGGAAGTGTACGAAGAGACCGGTGGAGTCGTCAAAACGTTGCGCTATTTAGGACAGTACCGTGTGTTAGGTAGAGGTGATACGGTCATCAAAAACATTTATTATGCGGAGATTGAGCGATTCGAGGATCATCCTGCCATTGACGAGACAGATGGGGCTGTCTTGATCGATGCCTTGCCGGATAACTTATTGCGCAATCCACGCTACAGCTTCATGATGAAAGACCGTGTCCTACCAGAAACGATGAGGGTTCTTTATGATCAAAAACTGGTTTGACCGAATCGATGTGTTACCACCTTATGCGGGTTACCGAGTGACACGAGGATGGTATACAACGACAGATGGGGAAGAGGTCGTGGCGTATTCGATTGAGCCGAAACGTTCAAACGGCCAAGTGTTGATGTACTTACGAGGAGGAACGGCGCGAATCGGGGATGTTCGTTTACCACGTCTCATGCAGTTTGCATCGCGGGGCTTTCATGTCGTCGCCCCGGTCTATCGTGGCAATCACGGCGGGACGGGAAAAGAAGACTTTGGAGGAGAAGACTTAGAGGACGTGCTCTCGCTATTCGACCGTGTCCATATGAGTGGACGACCGGTTCACGTCCTCGGCTTTTCAAGAGGGGGCATGATGGCCCTCTCGCTCGCTTCCGAACGACCGGTCACGACGGTTACTTCATGGGCTGGCGTGACAAACCTCGAGTGGACGTATGAAGAACAGCGTTCGATGCGGAAGATGTTACGTCGGATGACGGGTGGGGACCCCGAGTCTGCAGAATCTGCGTATGTCGACCGTTCTCCGCTTTACAAGGAATGGGTCGCCCCGACACTGCTCATCCACGGTACGGACGATGAACAAGTTCGCTTACGTCATGCGACAGCCGTCGCCGAGAAATTAGGAGAACAGGCAGAGTTTTGGGTGCTCCCGTTCGGTCACCAGCTCCCGTTTTGGGATAAATGGGAGACGACCGAACAAGCGATGGATTGGATGTTGCGACAGGAAAAAGCACTGACTCGATAAAAAAATCGAGTCAGTGCTTTTGTGTTAGATGACGAGTGGTCCGGCTGCGATGACGGACTCACTTGCTTTCGTGAAGCGATTGAAGTTTTCTTTAAATTTCATGGCGAGTGCTTTTGCCTCTACATCATAACGAGCTGGGTCGCTCCACGTATCTCGCGGATTGAGCACGTCACTCGGTACACCATCGATGGCTACAGGAATCTCGACATTGAAAATGTCATGTTTCATCGTCTCCACATCACGAAGCTGACCGTTGACGGCGGCATTGACCATCGCACGCGTATAGGCGAGTTTCATACGTGAACCTTCGCCGTATGCTCCACCTGTCCAGCCCGTGTTGACGAGGTAGACATCCACATCGTGTTCTTCAATCAATTTACCGAGCATATCCGCATAACGCTCAGGAGCGAGCGGAAGGAACGGTGAACCGAAGCAAGTCGAGAACGTTGCTTGTGGTTCTGTGACTCCTCGCTCCGTACCGGCAAGCTTAGACGTATAACCAGACAAGAAGTGATACATCGCCTGTTCTTTCGTCAGTTTGCTGATTGGTGGCAAGACACCATACGCATCGGCCGTCAAGAAGACGATCGTATTTGGATGACCGGCACGTGATGGGAGCATCGCGTTGTCGATGAATTCGATCGGATATGCCGCACGCGTATTTTCAGTCAAGGAAATGTTCTTGTAGTCCGGCGTACGATCTTCATTCAATACGACGTTTTCAATCAATGAACCGAAACGGATTGCATCATAGATTTGTGGTTCGTTCTCACGCGAAAGGTTGATCGTCTTCGCGTAGCAACCGCCTTCGATGTTGAAGACCCCATCCGGTGACCATCCATGCTCATCGTCTCCGATTAAGTGGCGCTGTGGATCAGCTGAAAGTGTCGTCTTCCCAGTTCCCGACAACCCGAAGAAGAGTGCCGTTTCGTTTGCATCGTTGACGTTTGCCGAACAGTGCATCGATAAGACGTTTTGCTCAGGTAGCAAGAAGTTCATGACGGAGAAGATTGATTTTTTAATTTCGCCACCGTATTCTGTTCCCCCGATCAGAATTGTGCGCTTGGCGAATGAAACGAGAATGAACGTCTCTGAGTTCGTGCCATCCACTGCAGGATCTGCTTTATAACTCGGTGCATAAATCACAGTGAACGGATCGAACGCACCTTTCGTTGGCCATTCGCGTAGAAATAGCTGTTTTGCGAACAGACTATGCCATGCATATTCCGTGATGGCACGGACCGGTAACGTATAGTGCTCATCGGCACCAGCAGACGCTTCGAGGTAATAAAGTTTGTCTTTCTTTTCTAAATGGTTGAGTACTTTGTCGAGAAGTGCTGAAAACTTCTCTTCCGCGATCGGTTGGTTCACTTTTCCCCAATCGACAAGGTTGTTGCTGACTTCATCTTGTACGACGAATTTGTCTTTCGGTGACCGTCCGGTAAAAGCACCGGTGCTGACAGATAAAGCCCCGTCTTTTGTCAGTACACCTTCACCATTTTGGATGGCTTCTTCCACCAATTCTGGAACCGTCAAGTTCCGTTTCATGTCGGCACCATTAATTAATTCTTCGATTTTCAGGAGCGTTGTCGCCATCCTGAATCCCACCTTTCCCCTAAATAGATGTGGATGAAATCCGCATACTTCCGCGATTACGATTAATCAGTATGACATTTTTAATTATATGTGACACACTAATCAAACACAAGCGTTTCTTCTCTCTAAGTAAGCGCTTTCTTACAAAGACAGTTTATCACATTCTCTTATCACAAGGTGTTAAAAAACAGAAACGAATTAAAAAAATGTTTGACGATTCACAAACAGAAATGTTTTGCAAGTCGGTGAAAACTTTAACGAATTCGTCTGATTCCCTTGACATAATCGAGCGTCATTTATATGATGGTTTTCGTAACGGATACTCTTATTCTGAGCGGTGGAGGGAACAAGGCCCTACGAAGCCCAGCAACCGTCCGACATGAAGTCTTGTGCGGAAAAGGTGCTATCCTGAAGCGAAGCCATTAGCTTCGAACGATAAGAGGGTAAGGAAGAACGATTCAACCTTTCCCCATGTATGTCATCGGGGGAGGTTTTTTTCATTACCGTCCCAAAGCAACGCGTAAGGGGAACGAGTACCGTCCACATATCACCCTTATTATAGGAGGTTTTTTGAATGTCAAAATTGAACCGTCGACTTTTTACTTCAGAGTCGGTTACTGAAGGACATCCAGATAAAATTTGTGATCAGATCTCTGACTCGATTTTGGATGCCATTTTAGCGGAAGACCCGAATGCCCGTGTTGCGGCAGAAACGTCTGTCACAACGGGTCTTGTACTCGTAGCTGGTGAAATCACAACGTCAACTTACGTGGATATCCCGAAAGTTGTCCGTGAAACAATCCGTGAAATCGGATACACACGTGCGAAATATGGTTTCGATGCAGAAACATGTGCAGTCTTGACGTCGATTGACGAGCAATCAGTAGACATCGCGCAAGGTGTTGACCAAGCTCTCGAAGCACGTGAAGGTCAGATGACTGAAGAGGAACTCGATGCAATCGGAGCAGGTGACCAAGGTCTCATGTTCGGATACGCGACAAACGAGACACCTGAACTCATGCCGCTTCCAATCTCATTGGCGCACAAATTGTCACGTCGTCTTGCTGAAGTTCGTAAGAACGGTATGCTTGATTACCTCCGTCCGGATGGTAAGACGCAAGTAACGGTTGAGTACGATGAGGACAACAACCCTGTTCGTATCGACACGATTGTTATCTCGACACAACACGCAGAAGAGATCACACTCGAGCAAATTCAAGAAGACTTGAAAAAGTATGTCATCGAAGCAGTCATCCCGGCTGAACTCATCGATGCTGAAACAAAATACTTCATCAACCCGACTGGTCGCTTCGTAATCGGTGGACCACAAGGAGATGCAGGTCTTACAGGACGTAAAATCATCGTCGATACGTACGGTGGATACGCACGTCACGGCGGTGGCGCATTCTCTGGTAAAGATCCTACAAAAGTTGACCGTTCGGCAGCATACGCAGCTCGTTATGTAGCGAAAAACATCGTTGCAGCAGGACTTGCGGATAAAGCAGAAGTTCAACTCGCTTACGCGATTGGGGTAGCACATCCAGTATCAATCGCTGTCGATACGTTCGGCACTGGTAAATTGAGCGAAACAGAGCTCGTTGAACTCGTTCGTGAGAACTTCGACCTCCGTCCAGCAGGCATCATCAAGATGCTTGACCTTCGCCGTCCAATCTACAAGCAAACAGCAGCTTACGGTCACTTCGGTCGTACAGATATCGAACTCCCATGGGAGCAAACAGATAAAGCAGCAGTTCTTGAAGAAGGCGCGAAGCGTTTCGCGTAATCAACAAAAACGACCTTTCCACGGAAAGGTCGTTTTTTTAGGTTCAAGTCGTTGGAGGTGTCTGTTTATGATCATTCGATGACGAATCAGTTGAAGTGTTTTCTTGTCCAAGCGCGGTATCCTTCGCTTCGACGACTTTTTCACCGATGTCTTGTAAATCTGATTTGGCTTCTTGGGCCGTCTCGACGATTTTATTGACGTCTTCTTTGACTGTATCGACTTCTCCGACCACTTTTTCATATACGTTTTGAACGTCTGTTGAGACTTCCTGAATCTTTCCAGAAGCGGTCTTTACTTGTTCAATGACTTGAGATGCTTTCCCTGCTGGGTCTTGTTTGACTTCGTTCACGATGCCTCCGACCGAAGATTTTGCATTCGTAAGCGATTGTTTCGTCTGCTCCCGATTCGAAGAGCTAAGTAAGGCGAGGAGACCACCGACGAGGGCACCGAGTAACATCCCGGTCACAACGCTGATTTTTGGACCTCCTGCATCCATTTGGTCAAATTGACGGTTCGGATTCTCTGTTTGTTCGACTTTCGGGTCATGCTCTAATTTTGGTTCCATGTTGTTCCACTCCTTCATGTGATTGGCATTGCTAGTGTTATACCCTAGTCGATTGCGGACATAACGTTTTCTTATGAATCGTCATGAAAAAGAAACGAATGGCAGGATAAAAACGTGACGATAGGGAATGATACAAATAGATTGGCCAAAAGGGGGAAGCTGTCATGAACATGAGGGAAGCAGTTCCAGAAGATGCAGCATTAATTCGAACGATTGCACTTGCGACGATTTCAGAGGATGATTTGAATCGTTTGAAAGCAATGGAGCGCGCTTATCGACAAGAAGAGATTGTTCGAGCGATCAATTCGAGTGAAGAAGCACGAGAGCAATATTTTATCGTCGGCGAGTTCGAAGAAGATGTCATCGGATTTTGTCATGCCATCGATCGCGGTGACATGTGGGAGATGCTTCGTCTTTATCTTCACCCTGATTATCACCGGAACGGATATGGGGCAGCCTTTTTAAACTATCTCCAATCGAAAAAAACACAACCGATGGAAGTGTACGTTGAAAATTCAAATGACCAAGCGATTGCCTTCCTTTTGCATCAATCGTTTAAAGAAGTGAATCGGATCCAAGAAGAGGTATACGACCAACCGATGGAACTCATTCATTTACGATATCATCCGAGCTAAGCCTCCAGACGGATTTTTTTCAAACATCAGTTGCGGCTGATGTTTTTTTGATACAATACACATAGTCCATAAATGAGGTGACGGCAGCATGACATATGAAGAAGCACGAAAAGGGGTCATCGTCATCGTGTACCCGCTACAGTTCACGTCTCGGATTAGTGAGAACTTTATTCGCCGACTCCAAGACGAGTACGAGGTAATTGTCGTCCGTGACCAATCGGTCGGATTGACGGCAGATGACCATAAACAGCTCATCAAGCGAGCGTTGCGTGAGGCAGGGGAATACAAACTACCAATCCACGTCGTTGCATTCAGTCTCGGGGCACTTTTCACGAACCGACTCTTGCAAGAGTATGATGTGCCGCTTGGGAGTTTGACGTATATCTCTCCTTTATTTGATTGGCATGCCACTCGTCAAATGGGCGGATTGAAACAAGTCGTCGCGAGTGCTGTCGACCGTTTCCGACCAGACTTACCGCTCGGGATGATGACATTCACTGGTGGAGGCGAGGAATCGTCACGCTTCGGTGAGATTACGTATGCGCAATATCGAGAGATTGAAGAAGAAATCGTGGAACATCAAGAAGAGAAGAAGCACTTACCACGACTTCCGCTTGCTTGTTTCTACGCACCAGACGATCAATTTGCGGACGTGAAGTTGACGTTAAACGTCTGCCGGAAGATTGGTGGGGATCAAGTGTACATCCGTCGGTTGGAAGGATTCCCGCATTTTGGATATGAACGTTTGAACACCAAGTTTGCGGAGACATTGATGACGTTTTATGAATTGATTCAAGAATGACAGAAGGCGACTCGAATGAGCCGCCTTTTGCTTATGCGCGTTTTTCAATCGCCACGATGAATGGGGGATGATTGATTTGGTTGATGAAACCGTAGCGGAGGACGCCAGCCTGTTTTTGGTCGAGCGACTCCACGTAATGAAGCACTTCATCCCGTTCGACTTTTCCGCTCTCATGCCCGTGATAAATGACGATGACGATGACGCCGCCGACGGTCATGACCTCTAATAATTGAGATAACGCGGCAATCGTCGTATTCCCGTGAGTCGTGATTGATTTATCGCTTCCTGGTAAATAACCTAAATTGAAGACGGCAGCGGAGATGGGGCGCGTCTCGTTCGCGACGACCGCTTGAACCGTGTCGTGACTGTCATGAATGACGGATACCCGTTCATCGAGACCGGCTTCCTGTATACGTGCGCGTGTGGACGCGACCGCTTCTGACTGGATATCAAATGCATACACATGACCCGTTTCGCCCACTGCATTCGCCAAAAACAGCGTATCGTGTCCGTTTCCGGCGGTCATGTCGACGGCGACATGACCTTCTTCAAGGTGGTCATGTAGTAATTGTTTTGCAAAAGGTAGTACTCTCATTAATCCCATACATCTCATCCTTCTTTTTTCCTTGGAAAGAATCTCGTCGTTCCAATTCTGCACGGATCTTGTTTAACACCTGCATCTTGTGACGGCTCCAAAACGGACCAATCAATAAGTCAGGTGGGCCGTCTCCTGTCAAACGATGGACGATGACCTCGGGAGGTATACATTCGAGCTGATCGCAGACGAGGGAGACATAGTCATCTTCCTCCATCAAGTCGAGTAGGCCTTTTTCGTATTGACGGGCGAGCGGTGTATGCTTCAAGACGTGAAGTAAATGGATCTTGATTCCTTGTATGTCCATTTTAGCAACTTCTCGGGCTGTGTCGAGCATCATCTCAAGTGTCTCACCGGGTAAACCGTTGATGATATGAACACAGACACGGATGTTGTGGCGTCGAAGTTTTGCAAGACCGCTCAAAAATGTCTCGTAGTCATGTCCACGATTGATTTTTTTCGCCGTCGTGTCATGGATGGTCTGAAGGCCGAGCTCCACCCAAAGCGACGTACGTTCATTCAATTCTGCCAAATAGGCGACGACATCGTCTGGCAAGCAGTCCGGACGTGTCGCAATCGAGAGACCGACGACGCCTTCTTCTTGAAGTGCAGGTTCGTACAACTCACGTAACCGTTCGACCGGCGCGTACGTGTTACTGAATGCTTGGAAATAAGCGATGTAGTTGGCGTTCTTCCACTTTCGGTGAAGACGAGCCTTCACTTCGGCAAATTGAACGGGAATCGGATCGCAAGCATTTCCTGCAAAGTCACCACTCCCGTCGTCTGAACAGAACGTACATCCTCCTTTTGAAACGCGCCCGTCACGGTTCGGACAGGTGAATCCGCCATCGAGCGGGACCTTGAACACCTTTCCTCCATATTCTCGGCGATACGCCTCGTTCAACGTATGATATCGGTTTTGACCAAATGGATTCATTCAACATCTCTCTCCTTCCTTGCTCATGCTATCACAAATGAAAAATGACAAAACTTCATAATAAGTAATTTTTCTTGACACTTCTTTGGCATTCGTTTAGGTTTGATAAGGAAATCTTGTCGATTCGGCCATTTGTGCCGATTTTTTTTGATGTGAAAGAGGAATGAAAGGAGGACTTGGTGTGAACAATAAAATGCCAATTTCGGTATGGATTCTAGTCATTGCGATGGCGCTCAATACAACGGCGGCGTCTTTTTTATGGCCATTTAACACACTGTATATTCATGATTTTTTAGGTGAGTCGATGACACTTGCTGGGGTGGCACTTCTTGTGAACTCCGCACTCGCAATCGTCGGAAACTACATCGGAGGGACATTATTCGACCGAATCGGTGGAAAGATGACGCTCATGATTTCTGTCGGTTTGTTGCTTGCGAGCTCACTCGGATTTTTACTGTTCCACGCCACGTTCTTCGGCTATTTGGTGTGGCTCGGTATGATTGGGTTCTCAGGTGGACTCGTCTTTCCGACCGTTTACGCGTTTGCGGGACTTATCTGGCCAGAAGGTGGACGCCGTTCGTTCAACGCGATTTACGTTGCGCAAAACGTAGGTGTCGCACTCGGTACGGCCATGAGTGGTCAAATCGCGCGTTTGAACATCGAGTGGATTTTTTATGCAAACTTCTTCTTGTCGGTCTTATTTGTCGTGGTCCTTTTATTTGGACTTCGCTATTTGAAAAACCCGGCACGTCCTGTCGTTCAGTCACAGTTAGAGGCAGCCGCCACGACGCTCTCGAGCGCAACGATGAAGTCGATGTGGTATGTCGCCGTCGGTTACGCCGTGCTTTGGTTCGTGTACGTTCAGTGGCAAGGGACGATCGCCGTTCATTCGAAAGACCTTGGTGTCACAATCAGCCAATATTCACTGCTTTGGACGGTGAACGGGGCGATGATCGTATTCGCACAGCCGTTACTCAACCGTGTCTTGCGACAGTTTGAGGACGACTTGAAACGCCAATTGATTATCGGAGCCTCGATTTTCCTCGGTGCCTTTTTAATCGTGCCGTTCGCCGGCGGATTTGGCATGTTCATGGTCGCGATGGTCGTCATGACAATCGGGGAAATGTTCGTCTGGCCAGCAGTCCCGACGATTGCGGCGAAACTCGCACCGCCTGGTAAAGCAGGACAATATCAGGGACTCGTCAATATCGCAGCATCAGTCGGCCGGATGATTGGGCCTACATTGTCTGGATTTGTCTATGACATGTTCGGTATTACTGCGGTCTTCGGCATGCTTCTTCTGCTCGCTACGTTCGCCCTTACTCTATTCGTCATTATGAAAGACATTCGCGTCGCTGAAAAATCAAGTTGACGTTGAATTTCAGAATGGGCTAAAATAGACTACGATGAATAGCAAGCGATGAAGAGGATTAGTAGCGAACGTTCCGTTTCAAAGAGAGTCGATGGTTGGTGCGAATCGATAAATGGAGGTCGTGAACTCGCCTTGGAGCTGTTTTCCTGAACCGAGTAGGGAAAACCGGGGTTACGCCTCGTTATCGGCGTCTCAAGTGGCAGCAATGCAACATGGGTGGTACCGCGGAGAGCTTTCAAGCCTTTCGTCCCATTTTCGGGGACGGAAGGCTTTTTATTATGCAGAGGAGGAAGAATGTTGAGCTATTTTAAACATCAAGAAATCGAGCCGAAATGGCAAAAGCGTTGGGAAGAGAAAGACGCATTCAAAACGACAGAAGACCCGGAGAAGGATTGTTTCTACGTCCTTGATATGTTCCCGTACCCATCAGGTGCCGGCCTTCACGTTGGTCACCCGGAAGGTTACACGGCGACGGATATCATCGCTCGTATGAAGCGGATGCAAGGATATAACGTCCTTCACCCAATCGGCTGGGATGCGTTCGGTCTTCCTGCCGAGCAGTACGCGCTCGACACAGGGAACGACCCACGCGAATTCACAGCGCGTAACATTGAGACGTTCCGCCGTCAGTTGAAAGAACTCGGTTTCTCGTATGACTGGGCTCGTGAAATCAGCACGACGGACCCGAAATATTATAAGTGGACACAATGGATCTTCACGCAATTGTTCGAGCGTGACCTTGCCTACGTCGACGAAGTTGCCGTTAACTGGTGCCCGGCACTCGGTACGGTCCTTGCGAACGAAGAAGTCATCGACGGCTTGTCAGAGCGTGGGAACCACCCGGTATACCGTGTCCCGATGAAACAGTGGGTGCTTCGCATCACAGAATACGCGGAGCGTTTGCTTGAAGACTTGGAAGGTCTTGACTGGCCAGAGAGCGTAAAAGAGATGCAACGCAACTGGATCGGGAAATCGGTCGGTGCCGAGGTCGACTTCAAAGTCGACGGTCACGACAAGATTGTCACAGTCTTCACGACACGTCCGGACACACTTCACGGAGCGACATATGTGACGCTCGCACCAGAGCATCCGTTTACGAAAGTGATCACAACGCCTGAACAATCAACGGCAGTTGAGGCTTACATCGAGGAAGTTTCGAAGAAGACGGACCTTGAGCGTACAGACCTCGCTAAAGAGAAGACAGGTGTCTTCACGGGCGCTTATGCAATCAACCCGGTAAACGGTGAGAAACTTCCGATTTGGACAGCAGACTATGTCCTCTCGACATACGGGACAGGTGCAGTCATGGCCGTTCCTGGACACGACGAGCGTGATTATGAGTTTGCAAAAACGTTCGACCTCCCGATCCGTGAAGTCGTCAAAGGTGGAAACTTGGAAGAGGCGGCTTACGTCGAAGACGGAGAACACGTCAACTCAGGTAGCTTGAACGGTCTTAATAAAGCCGATGCGATCAAGACGATCATTGAAGAACTCGAAGCTGCTGGTACAGGTCGTGCGAAGACGACATACCGTCTTCGTGACTGGTTGTTCAGTCGTCAACGTTATTGGGGAGAGCCGATTCCGGTCGTCCACATGGAAGACGGAACGATGAAGACGGTACCGGTCGAAGAGCTTCCGCTCGAACTTCCAATCATCGATGAAATCAAACCGTCTGGTACGGGTGAGTCGCCACTTGCGAACGCAGAAGAGTGGTTGACGTACACAGATCCTGTCACAGGGGAAAAAGGTCGTCGCGAGACGAACACGATGCCACAATGGGCAGGTAGCTGCTGGTACTACATCCGTTACATCGATCCAGATAACGAAGAAATGATTGCGGACCCTGAGAAACTTAAGCGTTGGCTTCCAGTCGACTTGTATATCGGTGGTACGGAACATGCCGTTCTTCACTTGCTCTATGCACGTTTCTGGCATAAAGTCCTTTACGATATCGGTGTCGTCCCGACGAACGAACCGTTCCAAAAATTGTATAACCAAGGAATGATTCTCGGTGAAAACAACGAGAAGATGTCGAAATCTCGTGGGAACGTCGTCAACCCAGATGATATCGTGAAATCACACGGGGCGGATACACTCCGTCTTTATGAAATGTTCATGGGCCCGCTTGACGCGGCAATCGCATGGTCAACGAATGGTCTTGACGGGGCACGTCGCTTCCTCGACCGCGTATGGCGTTTGTTCGATCAAACGAACTTTGCGGACGTGGCACCGACTGCCGACTTTGAACGTACGTATCATCAGACGGTGAAAAAAGTCACTGAAGACTATGAAGCACTTCGCTTCAACACAGCAATCTCTCAATTGATGGTCTTCGTCAATGAAGCGAACAAACAAGAGACGTTGCCAAAATCGCAAATGGTCGACTTCATCAAGATGCTTTCACCGGTCGCTCCACACTTGTCTGAAGAGTTGTGGGAGAAGATGGGCATGACGGAAGAGTTGACGTATGCGGCTTGGCCGACGTACGATGAGTCAAAACTTGTGAGTGACACGATTGAAGTCGTCATCCAAGTGAACGGGAAACTTCGTGCGAAAATGCACGTTTCGCGTGACGCATCAAAAGAAGCGCTTGAAGCGGAGGCACTCGGCAACGAGCGTGTCCAAGAGTTCACAGAAGGCAAGACGGTTCGTAAAGTCATTGTCGTTCCTGGAAAACTCGTCAATATCGTAGTTGGATAATCGAAAGAATGTGTGACATTGTCGCACATTCTTTTCTTTTTGGTGAGGTCATTTTCTTTTACGGTCGGTTTTGATACACTAAAGGGCGATACTGAAGTAGAAGGGGACGACATGTCCATGAAACGTTCTTATGTGCTATACACGACACTATGTGCTGTCGTGGTCGGCGTGATCCTTTGCTACGTCTTTGTCTTCTCTGATGAAGAGATTCAGCGACAGGTCGCCTCGACATTTGAAAAAATCGACATTCAAACGAGTCATCAAACGGCATCCCTCCCACCTGTGGAGGCAGCACAAGATGACGAAGATATTGATACGACCGATGCGCTCGAGCAAATCAACCAGATCGATGAAGTGTACTATAGCGATACGATCGGGGCCTATCTCGTGCTTACCGAGCAGGCTGAGTTTTTCGAAGTGAGCGGAAACGGCACACGCGTTAACTCAGTGCTTCAACTCGAAAATACGGGTCAGATGCGCCTCGATGACTTTATCGGGATGCGGATGGTCGAAGAGAACCTCGTATATGCGGTGACAGCAAACGGGACGCTCATCACGATTGAGCGGGAAGAAGGGCGTTGGGTCGAACGACCGCGTAAACAAATCAAAGGTCTCGTATCGGAAGACCGAATCTTTGGTCTCGGCTATGACCGAGAATCGAATCGTCTCTTCATGATGAATCGATTAGCAGACACGCCGGACCTTGAGCTCCTTTATATCGAAGAGCGTGAAATTGAACCGGAAGCGCCTGCAGAAAACGAGTCAGAAGAATCGACAGAATCTGATGATAATGTTGAAGGCACTGAAGAATCAACAGAAGAAACGACAACAGAAAACGTTTCGACGAGTGACGGTGTCTCTAGTGACACAGCCGTTGCGGAAGAAGAGGCACCTGAGAATGAACAGGATACGCCAGATGAGGCAGTCGAGGAAAAAGAACCGGAAACGGAATGGATGCTCGATTCGCGTCAAGCGTTATCGGCTGACGGGATGAGCGCCTCAATCCAGCAAAAGTTTGAGCGATTCGAAGGCGTTGGGCTTGTCGAGCGACAAGGCCGAATATACGTGCTCGACTCGGAAGAGCTCGTCCTCTATACGGTCAACCCGGAAGAAGGTACCATCAACGGTCAGATGGTGACACCTCGCGTGTATGACTCGACCGGCATGTTTTTACAAGACAATGAAATCTTTGCAATCGTCCACCCGGAAGTATTCGATTTGGATGCATTCGTTTCCGTGGACTAACAATGGGGGAAGAACAGATGAGCAAACGTTACTTTTTTGAAGAAGTGAAACAATTCCACGAGACTTTCGGACATCCAGGAGCAAAATCTCCGCAACCGTTGACACTTGATCGTGCGACAAAACGATCGGTTTGGACGGCAGAGGAAGCGGTCGTTGAATTTTTACACCAATCGTCACAGACTGAAGAAGAGTTCTTACAGGCCATCGAGCAATTCCAAGAAGGCTTCCAAAACGCGGTCCAAAAATCATTACAAGACGCACCACCGTCAGATGATGTGGAACGCCTCGTTGGTCAAGGGGATGCGTTAACGGATGCGTTATATTTTGTGATGGGCAGTTTCGTTGAACTCGGACTTGATCCCGTTCCGTTGTTTGAAATCGTCCAGCGTGCCAATATGGCGAAGCTTGGACCGGACGGGAAACCGATTTTACGCGAGTCGGACAACAAAGTTATGAAACCTGAAGGATGGATGCCTCCGGAGCCGGAGCTCGAAAAAGAAGTGCGTCGTCAAATTGCAGGGAAAGAATAATCACAAACGGCTTGAGCCCTCATTAGAAAGGGTTTGAGTCGTTTTTTGTTGTGAAGGTCATAATGACATCATGGTATTAGATGAGATTAGGAAGGTCATGAGAGTAATTAATGGTATAATTTAACATAAGTAAGCGAACGATGAATATTAATCATTGAGATGGAGGTCATTCAGCTGAAAAAATTATTCGGTATTCTATGTTGTAGTTCAGTACTTCTGTTAGCATCATGTAGTGATGATGAAAAAACGTCAGAATCTAAAACGTCTGAGCCTGATATTTCAATCGAAACGATAAAAATCAACGAAGAGAATGAATTGACAATCGTCCCACTTTACACCCAATACCAACAATATTTGAATGCATCCCTTGAAACAACCGATGCGGAGGAGAACAAACAAAACTTCAAGAAATATGTATTAGATTACATAGGAGAGGTCGGAGAGGAAGAAAAGATTGATACATCCATATTGAAAACTGATTTTTCACTAAAACCGACTCCTCATAAGCAACAATTGCTGAAGCAACTGGATACGTTGATCAATCAGCATGACGAGATTAAAGAGATTATTGCATCGACATACGCAGATTCAAATCAAATCCTTCCTAAAAAGAAAGGTACGGTGTTTGTTGCCCCTTATAATCCTGAATTTTTCTACGATAGTGAACCGTTGAAAGGTGTAGCAGGAGCGGCGTACAAGGACGCATTCATCTTGTTTCTCGATACAGATTTTGATAAAGGTGTGCTAGCCTATACGACGGCTCACGAGTATCATCATCTGATTGTTCAGAATCACCCTGGGTTCCGTCTTAAAACAATTCTCGATTCTGTCATCATTGAAGGAAAAGCCGATACGTTTGCTGATCATATCGTCAAAGGTGTGACTCCCCCGTGGAATGTAGAGATTGATGAAGCGACCATGGAACACATCGCGAGCCGAGTGAATGATTATGAAACAACCTATACCGATTTTGCGGTTGGTAATTATCAAAAAGATTTGCCACGTTGGAGTAACTATATTCTAGGGAGGGATGTGCTTCATGACTATTTGACGGCGCACCCAGAGCTGTCGATTCCCGAATGGACCTTCAAAGAAGATCATGAGCTTTTAGAAAAATACAAGTATCGAGATGTGATGGAATTGGAAGATTAAGTTGAAAAAGAATGTTAAAAGGCTTGACCCTGAATGAGACAGGATCAAGCCTTTTGATTGTTAGTGATCACGATAGAACGCAGACGATGCGTTGGGTCGAACCCTTTACCGCTCTGTCGCCAGTTCAGCTGCGTGCGATCCGGCGCAATGTCCTGTCGTGAAAGCGGCCGTGATGTTGTAGCCACCTGTGTATCCATGAATGTCGAGCACTTCACCGGCAAAGAAGAGACCTGGTGCTTTCTTTGACATCATCGTCTGTGGCGCAACTTCCTTAACCGAAACGCCACCACCTGTGACAAATGCTTTGTCAAAGTCGAGTGTCCCGACGGCGTGCATCTCAAACATTTTCAAACGCGTTGCGAAATCAATGACGGATTGCTTCTTCAACTGACTGGCGTCTTCTTCTCCAAATGCAAGTTCTTCTAGCAACAAGTCAAGAAGTCGCTCGGGGATATAGCCTTTCCATACGTTTTTAACGGCACGCTTCGGTTGGCTCTGCACTTGGTTCCACAATTCCTGGACGAGCGCATCTCGTGACGTGTCCGGGAAGAAGTCGAGTGATAGGAGGACGACTTGTTCTTTGCTGCGTTTCCGTTCTTTAATCGTGTACTGACTGCAACGGAGTGCGATTGGACCTGAGATCCCGAAATGGGTAAAGATCATGTCGCCTTGGTGCGTCTTGATGGCTTTCCCCTTTTTGCCGTGTACCGTCAACGCGACGTCACGTAATGATAATCCTTGAAGTTGTTTCGTTCCGATGAACGAATCGTTCAACTTGATTGGTACTTCTGTCGGGAATAGTTCCGTAATCGTATGCCCGGCTTTTTGTGCCCACGGATAACCGTCACCCGTCGAACCGGTGTGGGGGACGGATTGTCCACCGACCGCGACGACACAAGCTTTTGCTTCAATCATTTCTCCGTCCATCAGCTCGACCGCGTGAAACTCGTTTTCTTCATTGAAATGTAGCGTTTTGACTTCTGCTTTTTTTCGAATCTCGACACCGAGGTCTTCAATGGCACGAAGTAACGTGTTGACCACGTCTTGTGCCTTGTCCGTCACAGGAAACATGCGCCCGTTGTCCTCTTCTTTCAGCGGGATGCCGAATCCTGTAAAGAGGTCGATGATTGATTGGTTGTCGAACTGAGCGAGGGCGCTATATAAAAAGCGGCCATTCCCAGGGATGAACTGAATCAATTCATCGATTGGTTTTCGGTTCGTGACGTTACAACGTCCTCCACCTGAAATCGCTAATTTCCGACCGAGTTTAGACCCTTTATCAATCAACAAGGTCGATGCGCCGCTCTTTGCAGCCGCATAAGTTGCCATAAGTCCGCTTGGACCTCCGCCGATGACGATGACATCTTTCATGTAAAATCTCCTCATTTCTTCATCTATATGATTAGTAAAATTATCGTAACTTTATTATCCGTAACAGTAAGAGTATAATGAGAAGCGGTTGTTTTGTAAAACCGAATTCATATGAATAGTTGATTTATAGATGGAGGTGCCTCATGTCATCAAGCGCCAAACAAGATTCTGGAAGAGCCTCCTTCGTCAAAGGAACGCTTCTTTTATCGGCGGGAAACTTGATTTCCCGGATGTTAGGGCTGTTGTACACATTCCCGTTCCAAGCGATGGTCGGGATTGCCGGAGTGACGTTGTATCAAGCGGCTTATACGTATTACGCAATCATGATCTCCATATCGACGGCAGGGATTCCTGTTGCCGTCTCGAAATTTATCGCCAAATATAATGCGCTAGGGGAATATGGAACGAGTCAACGATTGTTCCGACAAGGAATGAAGCTGATGCTTGCGACCGGTGTCGTCGCTTTTTTATTACTCTTTTTTGCGGCACCATGGCTGTCCGAGCTGATGGTTCGAAATTCGGAGAACAATCAGCAATACATTGACTCGCTCACACTCGTGACGAGAAGCGTCAGTTTTGCGTTACTACTCATCCCAGCGATGAGTATGGTTCGTGGTTATTTCCAAGGACATCAAGACATGGCTCCGACGGCAATCTCACAAGTCGTCGAGCAAATCGTGCGCATTCTATTCCTTCTCAGCGGGACGATGCTCGTCTTGTTCGTCTTTGCGGACTCTGATTTCATTCGACCAATCGCAAACGCTCTTGGAGGGACGCAATCCGTCGAGACGACTGAATTGAATGGATTGAAAGTCATCGCCGTCACGATTGCGACGTTTAGTGCTTTTGTCGGGGCGATCGGTAGTTTCGTCGTACTCATGATGTACTGGAAGCGTCGAAAAGACATCCATCGTCAGACGGATAATCCAGCGGGCACACCTGTCCGTTCGATGAAGTCGTTGTTACTCGAGTTGCTCAGCTACTCAATCCCAATCGTGATGGTCGGGGTATCGACCCCTCTCTATCAGCTGATTGATCAGTTGACGATGGTCAATACGTTACTCAGTTCGGGTGCGACCGTATCCGAAGCGACTTCGGCTTATGGATTCTTGACCGGAAACGCACATAAAATTGTACTGATCCCCGTGTCGATTGCGGCGAGTGTCTCGATGGCAACCATCCCGCTCGTGACCCGTTCCTTCACGACAGGAGATATGCTGAAGGTACGAAATCAAGTCAATCATATTTTCCAAGTCTCGTTCTTCGTGACAATTCCTGCTGTCATCGGTCTCGTGGCTCTCGCGGAGCCGCTGTTTGGGACGTTGTTCCCGGGAGACCGTGAAGGATGGGTGTATTTGCTTCATTATGCACCGAGTGCTTTCTTCTTAGCCTATTACTCGGTCGCGGCTGCGATCCTCCAAGGGATTAACCGTCAGTACTTCACCATCTTTGCTACATCGATGGGTCTGTTGGCGAAACTCGCCCTGAACGTACCGTTCGTCTATTGGCTCGGTGGTATCGGTGCGGGTTATGCGACGATTGCTGGATACATTGTGGCGATCGTGCTCATGGTATGGATGATTCAGCGGTCTCTACATTTCCCATACAAGCAGTTGCTTCGTCGGACCATCTTGATGTTCTTGATGGGGGCGGCGATGTTTGCGGCTGTTTACCTTTCTCTTCTCGTCACGTTGCAAGAAGAAGCGAGTTGGGGAAATGACATCTTTGCGACAATCGTCGGTGTCATTGTCGGGATTCTCGTATACGGATATCTCGGCTGGCGCAGCCATCTTGCAGGGAAATTATTAGGGAAACGCTTTGAATATCGGAGGAACGGATAATGCGAATTGATAAATTGCTATCGAACATGGGATATGGATCACGAAAAGATGTAAAAATCCTATTAAAACAAGGGGCGGTACGAGTCGGTGATGCGCCTGTGAAGGATGCAAAGCGGCACGTCAATCCTGAATCAGAACGGGTCACCGTTTTTGGGGAAGTCGTTGAATATCGTCCGTACATCTATTTCATGATGAACAAGCCGAAAGGGGTCATCAGTGCGACGGAAGATCAAGTCGAGACGACAGTCATCGAGTTAATTGATCCGGAGTATGCTCATTACGACCTTTTCCCGGTCGGACGGCTCGATAAAGATACGACAGGTCTTCTCCTCATCACGAACGACGGCGCGTTCAATCATGCGCTCATGTCACCACGTAAACATGTCGACAAGGTGTATATCGCCGAAATCGATGGGGAGATGACGGCTGAGGACGTCAAAACGTTTGCGAACGGCGTCGAATTAGAAGATGGATATACGACGAAACCGGCCCGACTCGAGATTTTGAGTCGGAGCGGGCGTCGTTCTGTCATCCGTCTCACGTTGTCTGAAGGGAAATATCATCAAGTGAAACGAATGGTCGCGGCGGTAGGCAAACACGTCGAGCGATTAGAGCGTGTACAAATCGGGGAGCTTGAACTCGATGAGACGCTTGAGCTCGGGGCATATCGTGAGTTGACGGAAGAAGAAGTTCAATTGTTTCTTCAATAATTAAAGAGGTGAGAGGGAATCTGTCCAATTGGGCGGATTCTCTTTTTGTATAAAAAGCTCTAATTTTCGATCATATCTTTTTGAAAATGGCATCAAAATCAGCACGCCAATAGTTAACTAACCAGTCGTTGTATTTGTGATATAAAGGGACTAATGGTTCAACTTCATTTGAACTTATGGTACAACCTCGATCATCATACATATGAAAAACGATGTTCTTTTCAGTGCTTATAAAGTATACCGTTTGTCCAATCGAAGGTTCTCTTCCTTGCTCGTAATTTCCTATACCTCTAAGGATTTTCTCGTAAGAGATTGACTTTATCTGCGAGGATACAAATTTCGCTTTATATTCATGTTTGATTTCTATAATTTCCCCTGTTTTTTCGTCTATATCTTCATCTAATTCGAATAACGTTTCTTCTTCAATCTGTTGCTTCATGAATAAACCATACAAATATTCGGGAGTGGTATTCCCGAACATGATGTCCTCTGTTTCGTTCCAATCCTTGATAAAGATATGGATGTAATCATCAGATTGAAACACTTCCTCGAACAATGTTGTCACTCTTTTTACCACTTGCTCTATTCTCTCATCCGTTCCGTTTTTATACGGTTCGCCGAGTTCGAATCTTAGATGGACTTCTCCAGAGCGGTTTGAAAAATGATTATCTATGTACTTCATTATTTCTTCTTTCACATCATCACCTCATCTTGAACATTTGATACAATCCAAAACCACAAGACCTTCTTTCATAAAAAAGAGACCTGAACATCAGGTCTCTTGAATCTACATATACGTTTCAATTTGCCGTCTTGAGTGAACGTTTCGATGAAGTCCACGTGCCACGGCTAGGGCTCTCCACAAGATTATTGTACTCAAGCACGTTCAAATCACGTTGCACAGTGCGCGACGTAATACCGAACTCTTCTACTAGTTCTGAAGTGGTAACTGTCTCCCTTTCATTGATGAACAAATAAATGGACTTGATGCGCGTTAACATCCGATCTGTTGAGCCTTTCATTGGATAACCTCCCAATGTGTAGAATAATGATAAACCATACCTACAGACGACAAAATGAAATATAAAATTGTTATTTTCTAAAATTACACCTTTAGTATACCGCTCCTGTACAAAAATGCAAGCAGAAAGCACGAACAATCTGTTTGTAAAGATTTGATTATGAACGTAAATATCGAATGAAGATTGTTTTTTTGTATTTAAAACAAGGTCAAACACGAACGAAAAAAACTTTTCTAAATGAATGTTCGTCTTTCATTCATTTGGATATACTAGTAAGGGAGAGAACATTCGCAAAAGGGGAGATGAACATGAATTGGAGACAAGAAGTCGACAATCGTAAAGATGCATTTTTAGAAGATTTAAAAGGATTACTACAAATCCCTAGCGTGCTCGATGAATCAAAAGCCGCGCCGAACATGCCATTCGGGCCAGAGGTTCGAAAAGCGCTCGATTACATGTTTGAGCTTGGTGAGCGAGATGGCTTTAAAACGAAGGACGTCGGTGGATATGCGGGACACTTGGAGTATGGGGATGGTGAGGATATCGTCGGAATCTTATGTCACCTTGATGTCGTCCCTGCAGGTGAAGGATGGACGTATGGTGCGTTCAATCCGACGATTACATCGGACGGAAAAATCGTCGCTCGCGGAAGCAATGATGATAAAGGACCATCGATGGCTGCTTACTATGGTTTACGCATCGTCAAAGAACTCGGGTTACCGCTCTCGAAACGTGTCCGCCTGATCGCAGGTTGTGACGAGGAGAGCGAATGGCGCTGTGTCCGCGAATACTTTAAACAAGAACAGATGCCGACATACGGCTTTGCACCAGACGCGGACTTCCCGATCATCAACGCAGAGAAAGGGCTATATGACGGTGTGTTGACACAACTTCCGATTCAACGGGCACCAGAGTCGGCGTATCACCTTCTCTCATTTACGAGTGGGGAGCGTCCGAACATGGTTCCGGACTTCGCGAAAGCTGAATTGAAGACAGACGAGGTACTCGAAGAAAAGTTCGAGGCTTATCTTGAAAAATATGAAGCAGACGGGACATGCGTATATGACCGTGGGACATATACGTTCACGATGAAAGGGAAAGCGGCACACGCGATGGAACCGGATAACGGGATCAACGCGGCCTACGTCCTCGCTGGATTCCTGTTGCACCTTCCTCTCGATATTCAAGGGGAACGCTATATTGAACTCGTTCGTCATGTGTTTGCCGATTCTCGCGGGATTTCACTCGGGATTGAGGCGAGTGACGAGACAGGTGATTTGACGATCAACGGTGGTGTGTTCCGCTATCACGAAGATGAGCGCACGGCTACGGTTAACATTCGCTACCCTTATACGGCGAAGTTTGAAGAGCGGTTGCAAAACCTACGTGAAATCGCGTTGTCGCTCGGTTTCGAATTGAAGACGCGTCAACATATGCCACCACATCACGTGGCTGAAGATCATCCGCTCGTGAAGACGCTTGCGAGTGTGTACGAACGTCAGACGGGGGAGCATGCGAACTTGATGGCAATCGGTGGGGGAACTTACGCCCGTTCACTCGAGGCGGGGGTCGCATTCGGTGCATTGTTCCCAGGGGCTAAAGATGTGGCGCATCAGGTCGATGAATATATGGAGATAGAAGATTTATTACGCGCAGCAGCGATTTATGCTGAAGCGATTTACGAGCTCGCTAAATAAGAACCGTGGAGAGCTGACTGATGTAGTCGGCTCTCTGTCCTTTAGGAAGGAAGTTATCATTGAATTCGCAAAAAAGATTGTTTCAATCTGTATATGTCGCCATTTTCTTCGCGCAAGGGGCATTGATCCCTTACATGGCTTTATATTTTTCACAAGATCAATTCGGACTCACACCGAGTCAGGTCGGAAATATCGTGGCCATTCTTCCCATTCTTTCGATTGGTGTACAACCACTTTGGGGAATGTTGACCGATCGCACCGGGCGGGTGAAGGCGTGGCTCATGTTAGCGATGTTAAGCGCAGCCCTCATTTCGTTTACTTTTTTAGTGGCGACTTCTTACGTATGGATCGTGGTGCTCATGGTCATCTGGTCGGTGTTCCAATGTGCACACATTCCGCTCGTCGATATGATGACACTCGACTATACGACACGTTCAAAAGTGGATTATGGAGCGATTCGTTTGTATGGGTCGGCAGGTTTTGCCATCGCGGTGTTTGCGATGGGGTGGATTTCCGATACGACGTGGGGCCTTGCTAGTACGTTCGTATTAAGTGCCGTCTTACTTATCCTCGGAAGTGTGTTCGTCCGAATGATTCCGGAAAAGAGCTCGATTCGTGACGTCACGTTAGCTCCGATTTCATGGACAGCTGTATGGAATAAGTCCTTCTTATTCTTTCTGCTCGGGGGCATGCTCGTCTTCGGACCAATTTATGCGAACAACTATTATTTTGGATTGTACGTGACAAGTAGCGGGGGATCGACGACGCTCGTTGGAACATTATTCCTCGTTGCGGTTTTGTTTGAAATTCCCTTCATGAAAGTGGCGTCACAATTTGTAGAACGCTTCGGCAGTGTCCCGGTACTCGTCGGGGCGGCAGCCATCTCGGCCATGCGAAATGGAATCCTTGCATTGGAGCCGCCCATTTGGGTCGTTTGGCTTCTGGCGATTGCACAAGGTCTCGTCGTCGGACTTTTAATTCCGGTCGCGCTTCAGTTCGTCCGAAAACTTGTCGACCGTCAAGTCTCTTCAACGGCAATCGGTGTTTACATGGCGTTGACTTCGGGACTTGCGACAGCGGGATTCAACAAGTTGAGTGGTACAATCATCGAACTCGATGACATCATCGGCGTATTTTGGATGTATACGATCGTCACGGCAATCGGGGCAGTGATTTGGATTGGACTGTCACGTCGCGCACTGAAAGGATGAATCAGATGAGCACGCATTATTTTATTGCGATTCCGATCGAATCGGTCGAACTCGCTGCTGTGCAACAAACCATTTTACCGTATTACTCGTATCGGCGAATTTATCGACCGGACGAGTTTCATTTGACGATACAATTTTTAGGGGGGATCGATGGTGAAGAGCTGGATGAAGTGAAAGAAATCACTAGAAGAATCAGTCAAGAAACCCTTCCGTTCACGTTGACGTTTCATGCCATCGACCATTTCGGGAGAGCGGACCGTCCACGCGTGTTGACGATTGTACCTGATGCGTCAGATGCTCTTCAGCGATTTGCGACGGCGCTGCGTCAAGAGCTCGTCGCATTGATTCCGAATTTAGACCGAAAAACATTCGTCCCTCATGTCACTCTCGCAAAAAAGTGGGACAAAGGGGAACGGATTGCTTACGTCCCACCCGAGTTCAACGTAACCGAGTCGGTGGAAGAAGTGATCCTGTATGAAGTGCAGCCGAATCATACTCCGTCCTATAGGGCGATTGAAGTATTTCCGTTAAGACGGCCAGAGGAGGACATATGGCAATCCCGGTTAAAATTTTTGACGTAATCTCAAAATATGAACGTGATGTATTAGATCAATACAATCGCTATTTAGAATATTTAGAATCCGATACGGCCCGATTGCAGCGTCTTCATGAAAACAATCGACTGAGTCCGGTCGAAGTGCTTGAAATCGACCGGCCGTGGTGGAAATTTTGGGCGAAGTCGGAACGGATTGAACTAGAACCCAAACCACTCGCCGAATCACAGTATCAGAAATTACTTCGAGAGCGCCGACACATTCAAAAACTGCAATTTGCTTGTGAAGGGGTACTTGAGGCGGATTTACCACATTTGGCATTCACGAGAGATTTTGCATATCGCGTGATGCGTTCCGAATGGAATGAACGACACTTCTTCTTTTATCGTCCCGTCATTGAGTGGAACGGTGCGACCGTTGAATTAAGTCATGTCCTTGTCGGTCCGACGCATCTCTATATCATAGAGTGGCTCGAGGGAGACAGAAGCATCTATCACATATCGAAAGAGAAGACGTGGGTTCATCAACCGCTGAAAGGGGAAAATACTCGTGTAGTGAACCCGCTCATTGCGTTGACACGCACCGAAGAACTTGTTCGACAAATTGTACCGAACTATGCGGGTGTCCTTCAAAAGGTCGTCATTGCAGCAGATGGTTATTTTGATAACGTTCCAAGCGTTCGGACGACGCATTATGTGGGACGAAATGAGTATAAAGAGTGGATGAAACAAGTGAATGGGCGTGCAACAATTGTAAAAGCGCAACAAGTTCGCGATGTCGCTACATTATTAGAAGTGACAGCCAAGATGCCGTTTCGTCAATTTATGGATCAGTGATTGAGAGGAAGGGACGCATATGCATCATACACCAGATCAAAAGACTGCCTCGCATGTAACGATTGAGAGCGCGTCTTTCGTATCATTTGAGACCATACAACTTGAGATTGTGCGCGAATATGAATCCGTTCCAGTACAAATTGAACAGAATGGACGCCCGATCGACTACATGGTCGAACAACAACATGTGAACGAATCAGGGATGATTGAACAAATTCTGCGACTATATGAACCCATTTCTTTGGACATGATGTATACGGTGTTTCATCCGGGGCAAAAGACGATGGTCATCGTCCCACGAGAAATTGTGCGCTCCGAAGAGTTCGAGCGTCGGTTCTCATATGATGGGCAACTCGGTTTGTCATTTACGCCACACGGGATGGAAGTGACCGTTTGGTCGCCTGTCGCACTCTCGATGTGGATTACCGTCCATGACGACACGAACCACCGTGAACTCGAACGCTTCCATATGAATCGTGGTACACGTGGGGAATGGAATGGAGAAGTGCCTAAAGCGTTCGAAGGGATGCTATATCGTTTAGAAGTAAAGACGCCCGTCGATACGAGACAAGTCGTTGACCCTTATGCAAGAGCCGTTAGCTTGAACGGAGAGTACGGGGTATTGATGGACGTGGAACGATTTGTGAATGAACAAGTCGATGAAGCTCCGCGTCCACCTCTTTGGAAAGCGACCGATGCCGTCATTTATGAACTGCACATCCGAGACTTTACAAGCCACCCTTCATCGTTGAGCCAACTGAAAGGTCTATATGGAGGGGTGAGCGAAAAGGGAGTTCAGACGAAAGAGGGTCACAGTGCAGGACTTGATTATATAAAAGAACTCGGCGTGACCCATGTCCAATTGTTACCCGTTCATGATTTTGGAAGTGTCGATGAAGCGACACGCATGCCATATAACTGGGGTTACGACCCGATTCATTGGTTCAGCCTTGAAGGAAGTTACGCCTCTAGCCCGGATGTTCCGATGAGTCGGGTATTCGAGTACGCGTCACTTGTCGCGGATCTTCACCGGTCAGGTCTCCGTGTCGTCACAGACGTCGTGATGAATCACATCTATATTCGTGAACATTCTCCGCTCGAGGCTCTCGTTCCTTATTATTATTTTCGTTATGAGCATGACGGAACGGTCGCAAACGGGACCGGTGTCGGGAATGATACGGCATCCGAACGTTATATGATGCGGCGAATGATTGTCGACTTCGTCTCATACTTTGCGACAACTTATCGAGTGGACGGATTCCGTTTCGACTTGATGGGGATTCATGACGTCGAGACGATGAATCAGGTGCGAGCCGCCCTTGATAAAGTTGACCCGTCCATCCTTGTGTATGGAGAAGGGTGGGACTTGGCGACACCTCTCGGACAGTCCTTGAAGGCGACTTCGCAAAATGCAGCCCGAATGCCTCGTATCGGACACTTTAACGATATGATTCGAGATGCTCTAAAAGGCTCGACCTTCAATGACCGAGAACGTGGATTCATTTCAGGAAATGAATGGCGAGAATGGGAGCTCCGTGAATGTCTGACCGGGGCCGTCCATATCCCGAACGTGACGGTTGGACGTTTCCCGAGTCCGACGTATTCAATCAACTATGCCGAAGCCCATGACAATTATACGATTTATGACAAATTACAGTTGTCGTGTGAAGGGGTTGATGAAGCGACTCGCCTCGCAATGCAGCGACTCGCCAATGCGGTCGTTATCACGTCTCAAGGGATCCCATTTATCCACGCGGGTCAAGAGTTCGGTCGAACGAAACATGGCGTGGAGAATAGCTATAATTCACCAGACCACATCAATCATTTCGATTGGGACTTACGCGATGCGCGAATCAGTGAGATCGAGTATGTGAAGACGCTATTGAAACTGCGACGACTGCATACATGCTTCCGTTACGATTCACGTCAGGAAGTCATCGATCATTTCACATTCTTACCGTCGCCGCCTGGCGTCATTATTTATGAACTGACGGCGAGCCACTCGTATGACGCTTGGCAGCGGGTACGCGTATATATTAATGGAACGTTCGAAAAAGTGACATTCGAAAGCGATGCGAAATGGAACGTCTACGTTCAGGGGGAGACTGCCAGCCTCGTCCCGATCGAAAGAAACCCGTCACACATTCAAGTCGAGTCGTTGTCAATGACGATTCTCGCGTGTTAAGATGTTGATTGTATCTCTTTAATTTCAAGTAAGATTTGAGCGTGATGAATATGTATTCAGATATAGTCGGTGCGCTCGGTAAAGAGTGGACAGTCGCTTCTGCCGGAGGTATTACAGGCGAAGCGTATGTAGCGACGACGCGCCAACAGAAGATTTTTGTGAAACGGAACTCTTCTCCATTCTTGGCGATTCTTTCAGCGGAAGGAATTGTTCCGAAACTTCTTTGGACAAAGCGGATGTTTAACGGGGACGTATTAAGTGCCCAACAATTCATTGAGAGCCGCGAACTTTCACCAGAAGATATGAAGCGACCAGATGTCGCGGCACAACTCGGAAAGATTCATGATTCGAAAGAGCTATTATTCATGTTACAACAATTAAATCAGACACCGGTGACGCCGCACTTATTGCTTCGTCAGTGTGAGGCATATGAACAAGATGAGACAGATCCTACGATTGGAGAGGCGATTCAATGGTTAAAACACCATTTGCCGAAAGTTGACGAGAAAGAGTTCGTCGTATGCCACTCTGATTTAAATCACAACAACTGGATTGAAGATGAAAACGGTCTTCTCTATTTGACGGATTGGGACGATGCGATCATCGCGGACCGTGCTTTTGATTTGGCGATGGTAGTCTATAGCTATGTCGAAGAGACGGAATGGGAGCGTTGGTTCACGCATTATGGGATCGAGGTTTCGAGTGAGCTTCATAATCGAATGCATTGGTATGCAATTGCCCAAACGATTTTAACGATCTATGGGGAACGAAACGATGCAGCACGAACAGAAGGTTTTCATGTACTGCGCGAATTGATCGATGAGGCGTATGAACGAATCAATTAAAAGGGATGGCTGTGCGCCACCCCTTTTTGAATGTGTTTAGATGTCGTCTGGATTCATGAAGTAAGCCCAAACGAACGTTGCGATGACGCCTGCGAAAAACGTAAGTGGAGCCGCATAAAAAATTAAGAATTGATCTAATGTACTCATCGTATATAACCTCCTTGTGAAGGATGATTCACGTTCATTAAACTATGATTTCGTGTATAATCGCAAGAGGACTGCTCGTACGTAACGTGCATATTCCCATTAAACTTGAACATTTGATGAACGAAAGGTAGGATTTTCATGCGTTTACGACATAAGCCTTGGGCAAAAGAATATATGGAAGCTCAAGAACACGTATTTATTCAACATCCTGAACAATTAAAAGGGAAGTGGGACGCCGAGTTCGGCAATGACCACCCGCTCTTTATCGAAGTCGGTTCAGGGAAAGGGCAATTTATTTTAGGGATGGCGAAACAACATCCGGACGTGAACTTTATCGCAATCGAACTATTTGAAAGCGTAGCTGTCTCAATCGTTCAAAAGCTCGTCGAGACACCGATGCCGAACGTGAGAGTACTGACGGTTGATGCGAAGCGACTCGTCGAATATTTTGAAGCTGGAGAAGTCGACCGCGTATACTTAAACTTCTCGGACCCTTGGCCGAAAACACGCCATGCGAAACGTCGCTTGACGTACAAGACATTTTTAGCGACATACGAAGCGATTCTTCCGAAAGCAGGGGAGATTCATTTCAAGACAGACAACCGCGGACTCTTTGAATATTCTCTTCAAAGCATGAGTCAATACGGGATGTTCTTCACAGAAATTTCACTTGATTTGCATGTAAATGAACCGGAAGATAATATTCGAACAGAGTATGAAGAGCGCTTCAGTGCGCTCGGTCAGCCGATTTATCGAATGGAAGCTGTATTCCGTCCGAAAAATTGACACGCTTTTTTCTTATTTTAATAGTATTTTCTTCACACTTTTTTCTTTCTTCTTGGTACAATAGGAATGACGCTAAACTGGAATAAGAGAAGGGGGAACATGGGGATGTTGAAAAAAGCATGGGCAAGCCTGCTTGCAGTAATCTTCATTCTAACAATCGCACCAATGAATACCTCAGCGAACGAAGCGTTCTTGGACGCACTCGAAGAGGATTTGAAAGCGACGCATTACGATTATAAAGAAGGAACAGCTGAAATCATCAAAGAAGAGACGCTTCGCCATTCAAATGGCAACGAAGTGATCGCGGCTGTCGTAGAACTCGATACGATTCGTGATGGAATCTTCATCACACGTAAAACCGAGTACCATTACTTTGATGCGACAGACAACAAAATCCTCTCATCAGCAGACCTCGTAGAAGTTGAAGGAGCAGCCGAATTCGCAGATGCGAACATCGATATGCTCGGTCATGAAATTGTCTACTGGTTGCCGGTATTGGTATTGCTTCTATTGATTGCGATTCCAGCACTCATTTTGTTCTTGGTCGTACCACGTTTCTATTCAACAAGCTCATATATGAATGCCGTATATGAAAAGAATGACAACCCACGTTAAGACATAAAAGCACCCCGTTCTCCTGAACGGGGTGCTTTTTCATTGTTGCTTCAACTGTTCGACGATATCTGTGAGAGACATGTCGTTTCCTGAGGAAACCGAAGCGATGAATGCACTTTCGACAATCGGACCGTCGAAAAATGCGACCTCTTTACTTCCTTCGTACATGTCGATGGCAAGTTCGGCGTTCATTGTGGCCGAACCGATATCGCTGAGAAGAAGCGCTTCCCCTTCGACTTGCTCGAGTGCCGCCAAGATGCGGGTGACGTCTGTTCCGATCGAACCGTCTTCGAGACCGCCAGCTAAATGAATGGGGACGGATGGCGCCATCTCTTTCATGAGATCTTGGATCCCTTCCGCAATTTTTGCACTGTGCGAGACGATAATCAATTCAACGATGTCAATCGACCTCCTTCATAATCGCGGCTAACAGAATCGAACTGGAGAGGGCACCCGGGTCGACCGTTCCACGCGAATTTTCACCGAAGTAGGAAGCTCGACCTTTCGTCGCCACCATATCTTCCGTTTTTTGCACGAGTTCGTCTAACTGATGTTTGTAGTCGTCCCCTTGTTTTACATGTTCAAGGAACGGGTCCCAAACGTCGACCATCGTTTTCTGACCGACTTCTGACTTTCCTCGCGCTTTAATCGAATTTGAACCTTCTTGGAGTGCTTCTTTGAGAAGATCAAAGTCAGCTTCAGTCGCATCCCCGAACTTGGTCGCCATCTTGACGAAAGCAGAACCATATAATGGACCAGCCGCACCGCCTACTTTCGACATCAAGGTCATGCCTACTTTTTTACTGAGCGCTCCGAGAGAGTCATAATCCTCATCTAGAATGGAAGTGACCGCGTCGAAACCACGAGACATGTTGATCCCGTGATCTCCGTCCCCGATGGCACGGTCTAAATCTGTCAGTGTGTCTTTCTGGTCCTCAATTCCGACTTGTGTGTCGCGTAACGCTTGCTTCATCCGATCAATCGTCAACATAAAACAAACACCTCATTTATCAAAGTTTAAATCCAAGTGCTTCCGATGGAGCATCTAGATAAGTGGTCATCTCATCATCAAGCGGTAACAGTGTAATCGAGAATCCGTGCATCTCGAGTGACGTCATGTAGTTACCGACATATTTACGTTTCAGCGTATATCCAGCAGCTTCGAGTTTTTGCGCGACGAAATGATACGTCACATATAGTTCGGACAATGGAGTCCCGCCCATTCCATTTACCATAACGGCGACTTCGCCAGGCTCAACTTCTTTTTTCAAATGGCTGAGAAGGTCATCGACGATTTGGTCGACATCGCTCGTTGGTTTACGTTCGACACCGCGCTCCCCGTGAATACCAATCCCGATTTCCATCTCTTCCTCGTTCAAGTCAAAACCAGGCTTGCCACTCACTGGCATATAGCAAGGTTCTACCGCCATCCCCATTGAGCGGACGTGTGATGCGACTTTTTCCGCAATCGATTTAACTTCCTCAAGTGATTTACCGCTTGCTGCAGCGGCACCTGCGATTTTATGAACGAAGACGGTACCGGCAACACCACGACGGTCTTCCTTGTTTGAAATCGCGACGTCATCAGCGACGACAACATGGTCGACTTTAATCCCGTCTCCTTCAGCCAATTCGGCGGCGAGTTCGAAGTTCATGACATCCCCCGAATAATTTTTGACGATCAACAAGACACCGTTGCCACCGTCAGCTGCTTTGATTCCTTCAAGCACCATGTCCGGAGTAGGGGATGTAAAGACTTCCCCGCAAACTGCCGCATCGAGCATGCCGTCTCCGACATAACCGGCGTGTGCCGGTTCGTGTCCGCTACCACCACCCGAGACGAGCCCGACCTTACCGGATTTTGCACCGTTCGCCCGACAGATGACATTGAATCCTTCGACACGACCGTACAGTTCAGGATGGGCATGGACCATTCCTTCTACCATTTGCGATACGAGTTCACTTGCCTCACCGATTAGCTTTTTCACGCGAGATCACTCCTTTTTTAAATTGAAAACTACCAATTTCAATTTTCCACTCTTTCGCTGTAACTAAACAAAAAAACCGACGAATCATTCGTCGGTTTCGTGTCATGCATATTCGAGTAAAGCGCCAGTCTCAGAGTCGACTGTGAACTCATACGTTTTTTCTTCGTCGTTCTCAAGAACCGAGATTCCACCTTTGTAGACATCGTATTCACGACCGTCATACGTGTAAATCTCAGGTGATGCAGAAATCCATGCCCCTTGGACATGACCTTTCGCTGAGAAAGCACGTTTTGTGTACTCCAACGCGTTTTCTGCAGATAAGCTACGTTCATCTAAAGCCTTTTTCGTCATAAGTGCGGCAATGACGGCAACCCCGATTCCAATAAACCAATACCTTTTTTTCATATGACTACCTCCCCTTGAACTATGGCTATCATGTACATCGTACCAAAACCTGTACCCGAATGGAATGAAAAGCATTCGCATCCTATCAAAACTTTTGTATATAATGAGACAAGAACGGTTAAGAAGGGATGATAAAAGATGGATCAAAAGACGAGAGACTTATTCAAGACGTTAACAGAACTACCGGGAGCTCCGGGGTTCGAGTCAGAAGTTCGTCAGTTCGTACGTGAACGAATTGAACCGCACTCAGATGAAATCGTCACGGATGGCATCGGATCAATTTTTGGGAAACGTGTCGGGGACGAAGCGGGACCTAAAGTAATGGTAGCCGGTCACATGGATGAGGTTGCCTTCATGGTGACACGCATCACGGAAAATGGAATGTTATACATACAACCGCTTGGCGGATGGTGGAGCCAAGTGCTCATGGCACAACGTTTTGACATCATCACTTCGAACGGGAAAATCCCAGGCGTCGTCGCTTCAACACCGCCTCACTTACTCGGACCAGATGCGATGAGTAAACCGATGGATATCAAACAAATGTTCATCGATATCGGTGCGGATTCAAAAGAAGAAGCAGAATCATGGGGAGTACGTCCGGGTGTTCCTGCAGTGCCATCGAGCGCATTTACACCACTTCATCACCCGAAAAAAATTATGGCGAAAGCATGGGACAACCGTTACGGTGTCGGTCTTGCTGTCGAATTGTTAGAAGAGACGACAAAAGCAGACCACCCGAACATCTTGTTCTCGGGTGCTACCGTACAAGAAGAAGTTGGACTACGTGGAGCGCAGACGGCATCTGAATTGATTCAGCCAGATGTGGCACTCGTACTCGATGCTTCACCGGCGAACGATGCATCTGGAAGTAAAACGGAGTTTGGACAACTCGGTGAGGGTGCCTTGATTCGAATTTTAGACCGGGTTATGGTCATGTCTCCTGAAATGCGTGACTTCTTGCTCGACACGGCTTCTGATGAAAATATTAAGACGCAGTATTTCGTCTCGCCAGGTGGTACCGATGCTGGACGCGTGCATATGAGTGGCGAAGGTGTACCGACAGCCGTTATCGGTGTCGCATCACGCTACATTCATACACATGCTTCGATTCTTCATACAGACGACTACGATGCGGCGAAAGCGTTACTGAAAGCGTTGGTCAAACGACTTGACCGTTCGACGCTTGAAACACTTCGTCCGTCTCGCTAAACGCACATGCCGTTCACTCATGATGTTGAGTGGACGGTTTTTTTGTATAGATGTTCTTGCTATTTCAAAAAAACACCTTATACTGATAGAGGTGTTTATACATGTTGTTTACTCATGTCAATACACCTGTATGATTGTAAGGAGGATCTCATATGTTCAAGAAAAAAGGAATCTCACTTAGCCCGTCTGTTTATTTTGTGACGGCACTTAGTTATATGGCACTAGGGTTGTTCAGTACGTTGATTATCGGTTTGATTATGAAGACGATTGGTGGTCAGCTTGAAGGGACCGCACTTGCGGGAATAAGCGCTACGCTCGTTCAAATTGGTGACGTGGCGATGAGTCTGACGGGTCCAGCTATCGGGATTGCGATTGCTTATGCTCTAGAGGCGCCACCTCTTATTCTATTTTCTGCACTCGTCGTCGGGACGTTCGGATATGAGTTTGGACCGGCCGGTAGTTACGTCGCCACACTTTTAGCCGTTGAGGTATCAAAACTTGTATCGAAATCAACGAAGCTTGATATTTTGGTGACGCCATTTACGACAATCGCAGTTGGTTTCTTCACAGCGATATATATCGGGAAATATGTAGGGATGTTCATGACACAGCTCGGTAGTTGGATTGAGTGGGGGACGGAGCAACAACCATTGTTCATGGGAGTCGTCGTAGCGACACTCATGGGATTGGCACTGACTGCGCCGATTTCGAGTGCAGCCATCGCTTTGATGCTTGGGTTGAATGGTATTGCGGCTGGCGCCGCAACGGTCGGATGTGCAGCTCAAATGATTGGGTTTGCGATTACGAGTTATCGCGATAACGGAGTCGGCGGAGCGATTGCGCAAGGAATCGGAACGTCGATGCTCCAAGTCGGGAATATCGTGAAAAATCCTTGGATTCTTTTACCCCCTACATTAGCTGGGGCTGTCCTCGCACCAATCGCGATTCTATTGTTTGAATTAGAAAGTGTGGCAGCTGGGGCAGGGATGGGGACGAGTGGACTCGTCGGTCCGATTGTCATGCTTGAAACGATGGGCTTCAGTTGGTACACGTTTATCATCGTCCTCGGCTTCCTACTCATCGGACCTGCCTTGTTAAGTTATGCGGTCTATGCTGTATTGAGAAGGACTGGACGCATTCAGCCAAACGATATGAAAATTGACTATTAAAAGAAGCGCCGTTTGAAGCAAACGGCGCCTTTTCGTGTCATCCGATACCGAATAAGACTTTGACAGAATCAACCGTCTCGCGAGGGACACGGAAGCTGATGAGGAACAGTAGAAGGACGATTACATAGATTGGGATCAAATACCGTTTTCGTACAATCGGTAAATGACGGGCGAGTTGCTTGAGCCATTTTTCAAGAACATAAATGACGGCAAAACCCACAACTAGCCAAATCAAGATCTCGAGTCTCGTTTTATCGGTATCAATAAATAAATATCCATATCGCAAGATGGCGAGCATACCAAAGACGCCGACCATCTGTTCGAGCGGATGTTTCATTTCAGGATTCAATTTTTCTCGTGTCAATTTCATATGGTTTCACCTGTTTCAACTAGTTTCGGCTTTGATTATAACAAACAGCAGAGCAGAATGTGTGACAGGACTTATGCTATTATAAGTGAGGAAAAAACGAACAGGAGTGGTTAATCATGAAACAATTATCAACAATGGCAGAATATACAGAAGCAAAAGAATCAAAAAGTATTTTCATGTTCTCGGCAACATGGTGTGGAGATTGCCGTTTCCTCGACCCATTCATGCCTGAAATCGAACAGAAATTTGAAGACTGGACGTTTTATTACGTCGACCGTGACGAGTTTATGGAACTCGCGCAAGAGCTCGATATTTTTGGGATCCCAAGCTTTGTCGCATTTGAAAATGGTAAGGAAATCGATCGTTACGTCGGTCGCGAACGGAAGACGCCGGAACAGGTCGAAGCATTCTTGAATGGATTAGGGTGACCCTTTATGGAACGGAATGAGTTAAGACGCTATTTAGAAGCGAATTTCAAAGAGGACTATCGCACATCTTATGACCGCGAGAATGAGGTGTTGCGCGTCGAACGGAAAACTGATCGCTTTGGTGTGAATATTCGACTCGCACCAATCGTCGCGAAAGCGAAAACGCGGGGCAAAGTGGCAGTCGATGAAGTCATCGAATACATCGAGTCGGCAATGAAGGCGGATGATCACATCTCACTCGCTGGAAAATTGGATGCCATCTATCCGGTCATTCGTTCGAACTCGTTCGCAAAGACGACGAAAAGTGGGGAACCGCTTATTTTCAGTCCGCATACGGCGGAGACCGCCATCTTTTATGCGCTAGATCGCGGGAACGGCTATCGTTTAATCGAGGAGAAGCATGTATCCGGTGATTTGACGCTTGAAATGATTGAGCGCATCGCCCGGGAAAATGTCAAAAAACTTCCGACCGAGATGAAACAAGATGAAGTTGCCGGCAACCCATTCTACTTTTTATCGACGCGAGACGGCTACGAGGCATCGCGCATTTTAAACGATGATTTTCTTCGAATGATGGAGCGCCGAGTCGAAGGGGATATGCTCGTCGGTGTACCGCATCAAGATGTGATGATTATCGCCGATATCCGAAATGACCAAGGGTATGATGCGATGCAACAATTGATGTTTGACTTCTTTACCAATGGTCGTGTCCCAGTGACTGCACTCGCCTTTCATTATGAGGCAGGGCAACTTGAACCGATTTTTATTGTCGGAAAAAAGACCCCGCCATCGAACACATAATCTGATAAAATAAGTGAGATGAGTTTGAAAGAAGGGACGTAGGAACGTATGCAAATGAATGTGTTTTATAACCGAGAAGGAATCGGCGATGTACTCATGGTGTTATTGAAAGAAGGAGAACGTCACCATCAATCTGTAGAACGAACAGGTGACGTTGCCATCGTCAAATCTGTAGACGGAGCCGTCAACGGATACAATTTGTTTCAAGCAAGTGAGCACTTTGACGTCACAGGTTGGAATGGTCCAGTTGATTTGACGACGGAATTGGTTGAACAGGTACAAGCTGTCTTGAAGGAACATGGAATTGACGAAGACTTCTCATGGGTAGATGTGACACCGAAGTTTGTCGTCGGTTATGTGGAAAGTGCGGAAAAACATCCGGATGCGGATAAGTTATCCGTTTGCCAAGTTCAAATCGACCAAGGCACTGTTCAAATCGTATGTGGCGCACCAAACGTCGCGACTGGCCAAAAGGTAGTCGTAGCCAAACCAGGAGCGGTCATGCCTACCGGTTTGATTATTCGACCATCGGCACTTCGCGGAGAGAGCTCGCATGGCATGATTTGCTCGGCGCGTGAATTAAATCTTCCGAATGCCCCGCAAGAAAAAGGGATTTTAGTATTAGATAACGAATATGAAGTAGGTACAGCATTTGAAATCGGTCGCTAAACTCGACCGATTTTTTGTTAAATATGGATTGAGTGAAAAAGCGAGGAATCAAGTATGGATGCATATGAACGTTCATTGAAACAACAAGCAGATCGAATCAAGCGAGAGCTGTCGAGAGAAGGACAGCCGGTCTCACCACCCCCGAAGGTAGATATCACCGATGAATTCATTCCGACTGATGTTCCTTCACCTATTTACGGATATGCCCGTCCAAAACCAAAAATTGTTCTACCGGTCGAGCATTCTCCTGAAACGAGAGAACCGTTCGAAATGAGCACAGAGTCTGATGTGGTTCTGCCAGAAGAGTCACTTCAAGATGAAGATGCCACTAGCACTACTAGTCCTGAAATAGACGCAGAACATGTTGAAGACATTTCCGGGGAAACGACCGAAGAAGAAAAATCGATTCTCGGTCAGGTTTCGATTTTAGATAACGGTTTTTCGTCCGTCTTTATGCAATCAACGGACTTATCCCGCTCGAAAAAAGAAGAGGTCGTGGAAGTTCATCAAAGTGCAGCGCCAGATGAAAGTTTAGACATCGACGGTTCTGTGGAACAAATCGGGGAATCGATTGAGCAGATTGCAGAAAAATTACAAACGCCATCTGAACAAGAAGAATTACCGGCTGACACCGAGTTGACACCGGCTGTTCAAGTTTCGTTTAAAGCCGACCAACCACCTGTAAACGTGATGATGACGCCAAAAGATCGCATGGCGATGTACCGTAGCCGACGACTTGCGCAAAAAAACAATAATCTGTAATAGCACGACTCAGTGAGTTTTGCTATAATGACAAAGGTTTGTCGCATTTTGACGAGCCGCAATGAATTAGGGGGGCTATTTACAGATGAACCGTTATCACTTCGTCGGAATTAAAGGAACGGGCATGAGTCCTTTAGCTCAAATTTTATTTGATATGAATAATGAGGTCCGTGGATCGGACGTTGAAAAAGTATTTTTTACAGAAGAAGCATTGAAACGAAAAGGGATTGAAATTTTGCCATTCGACCCTGAAAATATTTCTGAAGATCAAATCGTCGTACAAGGAAATGCGTTCAGCGACGATCATCCAGAAATCGTACGCGCGCGTGAACTCGGATTGACGATTTATAAGTACTACGAGTTTTTAGGTGAGCTCGCGAACCATTACACAAGTGTCGCCATCACAGGGTCACACGGTAAAACATCGACTACAGGCTTGCTTGCACACGTCATGCGTGGAATCGAACCGACATCATTCTTAATCGGTGATGGAACAGGTGAAGGTGTTGCCGATTCGAAGAACTTTGTCTTCGAAGCTTGCGAATATAAGCGTCACTTCTTATATTACCGTCCAGACTATGCCATCATGACGAATATCGACTTTGACCATTCAGATTACTTCTCTGGTTTAGACGATGTCATCGATGCATTCCAGGAGATGGCAAAACAAGTGAAGAAAGGAATCATTGCTTGTGGCGATGATGAGAATCTTCAGCACATTCAAGCGAACGTTCCACTCGTTTATTACGGGTTTGGGACGCATAACGATTTCCGTGCAGAAAACGTTACGTCGACAGAGAACGGAACGACGTTCGATGTCTTTTTACGTGATGATTTCTACGGAACGTTCCGCATTCCTGGATACGGAGACCATAGCGTGTTGAACGCTCTTGCTGTCATCGCTACATGTGATTACGAGAACTTACCGAAAGAGTTGGTGAAAGATCGTCTTGCATCATTCAACGGGGTGAAGCGTCGTTTTAGTGAATCAACGCTTAACAATCAAGTACTCGTTGACGATTACGCACACCATCCACGTGAAATCAGTGCGACGGTCGAAGCGGCTCGGAAGAAGTATGGAGAGCGGGAAGTCGTTGCGATTTTCCAACCACATACGTACACACGTCTTAAATCATTCATGGATGACTTTGCAACAGCATTGGCTGAAGCAGATACGGTCTATCTTTGTGATATCTTCGGTTCAGCCCGTGAACAAGAAGGGACTGTCACAATCGAGGACCTTCAATCACGAATCGACGGTGCGCATATTTTGAAACGTGGTGGTACGAGCGTCTTACGCAATCATGACAAGGCAGTACTTTTGTTCATGGGTGCAGGTGACATCCAAACGTACCAGCGCGAATATGAAGAAATCGTAAAACTTGAAGCATAAGACGGGGGAGGGACGAATGTCTCTCCTTTTTTATGTTTAGCCAACCAAAATCTCGGTAATAGTAGTATCGATGAATATGACAAAGGAGATGTTTGGAATGGCTAGTCAAGGTGCACTCAATACGTTAAACAAGGAAGTCGCAAACTATGGGTTACTGTTTGTGAAACTGCATAATTATCATTGGTACATTAGCGGTCCTCACTTCTTTACGTATCATGAGAAACTCGAAGAGCTCTATAACTTGGTCGCGGAACTCTACGATGACGTAGCGGAAAGACTTCTTATGAATGACGGTGAACCGTTTGCGACGATGAAAGAGTATTTGGAGCACTCGACGCTTACAGAAGGTGATCGTCATGCGGAAACGGATCAGATGATTAAAGATATCATCAACGACTTCAAACAAATTCGCCAAGAGATGCAAGATGCGATGGAAAACTTTGAAGACGGGGATGAAGCGATTGAAGATACGTTCGTCTCTCATATCGAGCGACTCGAAAAAGAAATTTGGATGATGTCTGCCGCACTCGGTAAAAAAACAAAATTGTAACCACAAAAATGGTGCGCCTTCGACAGGCGCACCATTTTATATTATTTCAAGTTTTCGGGATTGAGTGGAAGCAACGCATCGATGACGAAACGTCCGTCTTTACGAATGAGGACATCATCGAACCAGATCTCACCACCACCATAATCCGGGCGTTGGATGTTGACGAGGTCCCAGTGAACTGACGAATTATTGCCATTATAGGCATCGTCATACGCTTGACCTGGCGTGAAGTGGAAGCTGCCGTCAATTTTCTCATCGAAGAGGATATCTTTCATCGGATGTTGAATGTATGGGTTCACACCGATTGCGAACTCACCGACGTAACGAGCTCCTTCATCTGTATTGAACACTTCATTGATTCGTTCTGTATCATTGGCCGTCGCGTCCACGATTTTGCCGTCTTTGAACGTCAACTTCACATTCTCGAACGTGAATCCTTGGTATGGAGATGGAGTGTTGTACGTGATCACACCATTGACCGAATCTTTTACCGGTGCCGTAAACACTTCACCGTCTGGAATGTTCATTTGACCAGAGCACTTGATTGCCGGAATATCTTTAATAGAGAACGAGAGATCCGTTCCTGGTCCTTTCAATGTGACACGGTCCGTCTTGTTCATCAATTCAACCAATCCGTCCATTGCACGGTCCATTTTGCCGTAGTCGAGTGTACATACATTGAAGTAGAAGTCTTCGAACGCTTCTGTTGATTTACCTGCCAATTGTGCCATTGATGGAGAAGGGTAACGAAGTACGACCCATTTCGTTCCTTTGACACGGTCTTCCGTGTGCATTTTACCGAGTGTGGCACCGACGAGTTTTTGTTGCTCACTCGGCACGTCAGAAAGTTCGTTGATGTTATCGCCGGCACGTAAGCCGATGTACGCATCCATTGCCTGCATCTGTTTCCGTTCGATGTCAGCCATGAGTTCGAGTTGCTCACGACTTGCTCCCATATACAGTTTGCGTAAGATGCGGCTCTCTTTCAACAAGACGAATGGGTGTCCACCGGCCTCATATGCTTTTTCGACAAGTGCCTCGACGAGCGATTCCTCTACACCAAAATTCTCGATCAGTACTTTTTCCCCCGGTTGTAACTTGACGGAATAATTAATCAAACCGTCTGCTAATTGTGTAATTCTTGGATCTCTCACACGACCACCCCTAATTATTTTTATGAATTTCTATTTTAGTGTAATCGAAAACATAAAAACGGGTAAAGGAATAATCAGACCGAATGGCGAAAACGGTTGTAGCAAATCTTTTCAGTCATAATGGTGCTATAATGAAACAAGAAACGATTGAATAGGAGGAATGGATTGAATGGAGATCACATTAGGAGGCATCGCTGGCCTGATTGCGGCCCTCGCGTTTGTCGTACTCGTCATCTTCTTGGCACGTGTCTTATCGAATGTAAACCGTACACTCGGTAGCGTCGCCAATACGACAGAAAACTTAGAACGCCAGCTCGACGGAATCACAATGGAAGTGACGGCGCTCTTACATAAGACGAACCGTCTCGTCGACAACGTGGAAGAAAAAACAGAGTTGCTCGCACCTGTTGCCCATGCACTCGATGAATTAGGTACATCACTGAACGAGGTAACTGAATCGGTCCGTACCGTCTCAACTTCTGTCCACTCGGCAGCAGATGAAAACAAAGAACAGATTGCTCAAGCGGTTCGATGGGGATCGGTCGCGGTAGAACTGTTCAAGAAAAACAAACCAGAATCATCAACTACGAAAGAACGTCCACGTCGTCGCACGCGACGTGAAAAGAAAGAGGAAGCACCTGTATCGCCCGACATGATTAACACGGACGATACAATCAAATAACGATACATCGGGGAGGAACTCACACATGACAGACCAAAAGCAACCAACAGAACAGAATCAATCAAGTAGTGGATTTTTGACGGGTGTCATTCTCGGAGGGATCGTCGGAGCGGCTGTCGCACTATTGACATCACCGAAAAGCGGACGTGAAGTAAGAACATACCTAGATGAAAAGACATCTACATCGCGTGAACGATTGACTGTCAAATCGAAGGAAATGCGTGAGAAGGCAGAACCAGTCGTCGGCGAGTGGATTAAAGTGGCGAGCGATAAAGCGGCGCCGGTCCTCAATATCGTGAAAGATAAGGCGCGTGAAGCGGCCGAATTGAAACAACAGATGGACGAGGATGACCTCTCAATCGAAGAAGCGATGGAGAAAGCAGATCAACTCGTCGCGGAAGCGGAATCTGAAGTGAAAGAACAGATGGACCGCGCGGCTGAAGAAGAGACGACGGACTCATCACTTGAATCTGAGTCGGACGATTCACTCGAAGCACCTGTCAATGAGATGCTCGATGATGAGTCGAAAGAAGAACTCAATGATTTGAAGAAAGACCTTAAAAAAGAAGAATGATGTAAAAGGGCCGAACGCGTTCGGTCCTTTTTTGGTGATTTTGTGACGTAGAAGGTTTCCTTATGACAAAGCGCACAAAGTTCGATATAATTAGGTTTCTGGAAAGAACGGCTTAAGAATGTGAGGGAAACGAATGAGTCCACAAGATCAATTGAATCGATTACGTCGAGAAATGGATGAATTGAACCATGAAATGCTCGACTTGCTAAGTCGGCGTGGTGCACTTGCCGTCGAAATTGGAAAGATCAAACGTCTTCAAGGCGTCGAACGATACGACCCGGTCCGGGAACGAGAGATGCTCGATTTCATCGCAGCTTCGAATCAAGGACCGTTCGAAACGTCACGTCTTCAACATATTTTTAAAGAAGTATTCAAAGCGTCTGCTGAACTACAAGGCGAAGACCGGGATAAGACGTTACTCGTTTCACGTAAACGTCAACCGGAAGATACGTTGGTCCATGTGAAGGACGTGACGATTGGGAACGGACGTCCGCAACTGATTGCGGGGCCATGTGCCGTCGAATCGTTCGAACAAGTGAATGCGGTCGCAGAGAAGCTCGCCTTGTCGGGAGTGAAAGTGATGCGAGGCGGGGCGTACAAACCACGTACATCGCCGTATGACTTCCAAGGCTTAGGCTTTGAAGGGCTGAAAATGCTGAAGGATGCGGCAGATCGTCATGATTTACGTGTCATCACGGAGATTATGACACCAGGTGCAGTCGAGTCGGCCTTGCCATATGTCGATATCATTCAAGTTGGTGCCCGGAATATGCAAAACTTTGATTTGTTGAAAGAAGTCGGTAAGACAGACAAACCGGTCTTGTTGAAGCGTGGATTATCCGCTACAATCGAAGAGTTCATTTATGCGGCAGAGTACATTATGGCGAGTGGGAACAGCCAAGTCATCTTGTGCGAGCGAGGGATTCGGACGTATGAGCGTGCGACTCGCAATACGTTAGACATCACGGCAGTGCCGATTTTGAAACAAGAGACGCATTTACCGGTTATGGTGGACGTCACCCATTCGACAGGTCGTCGTGACTTGTTGTTGCCGGCTGCAAAAGCAGCGCTTGCCATCGGGGCAGACGGTGTCATGGTCGAAGTACACCCGAATCCTGCCATTGCCTTATCGGATGCGCAACAACAATTGGATTTCGATCAATTCGATCAATTTGTGGAAGGACTGACGGTCCAGTTTCCCCAACTTGATTTGGTGAAAAAGTAAGCTTTCCAAATGGAAACGTTTTATATCGCATGAAGACAGGGTAAATGGATGACAGATACCTGTCTTCCTTTTTTAAGACGTTTTATGAAAACTTTTTGAAAATCAGGACTTGTAGGAGGAGTAGTTTATGAATAGTAACAACGTAACGATTTACGATGTCGCACGAGAAGCCGGGGTGTCCATGGCAACCGTCTCTCGTGTCGTCAACGGAAACCCGAACGTCAAACCGACGACACGTAAGAAAGTACAAGATGCGATTGACCGTCTTGGTTATCGTCCGAACGCCGTCGCGCGTGGACTAGCAAGTAAGAAAACGACGACGGTCGGTGTCATCGTACCGGACATCTCAAACATTTTCTTCGCCGATTTGGCACGAGGCATTGAAGATGTGGCGACGATGTACAAATACAACATCATCCTTGGAAACTCGGATTCAAGTCGTGACAAAGAAGTCCATTTACTGAACACACTTTTAGGTAAACAAGTGGATGGCATCATCTTTATGGGTGGACGTTTGCATGAAGATCTCGTCGAAGAGTTCAAAAAATCACCGGTTCCAATCGTTCTCGCAGCGACGTTGAACCAAGGATATGACCTCCCGGCCGTCAACATCGATTATGAGCAAGCTGCATATGATGCGACTCAGATGTTGATCAACCACGGACATGACCGTGTTGGTTTCATCACTGGACCACTCGAGCAACAGATTAATGGCGAGAAGAAATTCGCGGGATACCGTCGCGCCCTTGAAGATGCAGATCTTCCGTTCCACGACAACGATATGATTCTCGGGAATTACACATACGCATCAGGTCTTGAAGCGATGCAAAAAATGTTGCAGCGAGACGATTGCCCGAAAGCAATTTTTGCTGGGACTGATGAGATGGCCCTCGGTGTCATCCATGCCATTCAAGATGCAGGCTACTCGGTTCCGAACGACTTTGAAGTCGTCGGTCACGATAACACGCGTCTCGCGACGATGATTCGTCCGAAGTTGACGACTGTCGTTCAACCGATGTATGATATCGGAGCCGTTGCGATGCGTCTCTTGACAAAAATCTTGAACGCAGAAGAAATCGAAGAAAAAAACGTCGTGCTTCCTCACCGGATTGAGCGTCGTGATTCGCTTCGCCAAGACTAATGAAAAGCCTCCCCATCCGTCACGTCATGTGAGGGAAAGGGGAGGCTTATTTTTATAGGTAAATTGACTTTCGATCATTTGAGATAAACGGCCAAAAGGCTCGTTTCGTGACTTCCCAATTCTTTTCTTCGATTTGTTGACGTCGCGGGATATGGTCAAACGAATAAAGTGAGTCGTCCCACCGAGTAGGCAACGGTTGACCAGCGATACCTGACCACTTCTCAATCCACTCGCGCGGGATATCTCCAGAGTAGGGTGCTTCTCTCGTCAATCCAGCCCATACTTGAGCCCAAGCGCGTGGCACGGCACGATACCAGTCATACCCGCCGCCACCAAGGGCGACGAGACGGCCATCTGTATATTCATCTGCCAGGCGTGAGGCAATCTGAGGAATTTGTTCAAACGTCCGGATTGTTGATGCCAGATGGGTGAGCGGATCAAAGACATGGGCGTCTGCACCGTTTTGGGTCAAGATGATATCGGGTTTAAACCATTCGCACGCCTCGCGCAAGACAGTCTCATAGCACGTCAAGAAAGAATCATCTTGGGTGAACGCATCGACCGGTACGTTCCAACTGTAGCCGTATCCTTTGCCGTTCCCTCTTTCTGTCACCATTCCGGTGCCGGGGAACAAATAGCGTCCCGTCTCATGAATCGACAGTGTCATCACATCATCATCGTCATAGAAGAGCCATTGGACGCCGTCCCCATGATGCGCATCCGTATCCACGTAAAGGACACGAGAGCCATACTGTTTTCGCACATGTGCGATCGCGACGGCTGCGTCGTTATAGACGCAAAATCCGGATGCCTTGCGTCGCATGCCATGATGTAAACCGCCGCCGACATGAAAGGCGCGCTCCGCTTTCCCGCTCGCGACCAGATCGAGTGCATGAATCGTCCCACCGACAAGACGAGCGGCCCCCTCATGTATCGTCGGAAAGATAGGTGTGTCTTCCGTACCGAGACCAAACTTATTCGCTTTCAGCGTAGAAAGTTCTCCCGCAGCCGCAGCTTGGACGGCTTCGATATAATCGAGGTCGTGAACGAGCGCTAACTCTTCAACCGAGGCGAGTGGAGGAGACACACATTCCGATTTGGAAAGTTTTCCGGCTGCAATCAAAAGTGACGTCGTCAATTCCAGCCGTAGCGGATTGAACGGATGATCCTCATGAAAGCGATAAGACGTCTCGTCTTCGCCAAATATGTAAATCGGTCTCATCGCGACATCTCCGGACCGAGGACATCATAGCCTTCGCGTTTCAACCGTTCGATGATTCGGAGCGGGTTCATCGTCTGGACGCGGAAGGAGATGATGCGCTTATACGGATCGCTCGTCGGATGAACGAAGACGTTGATGATATTGACGTTTGTTTTGGCGAGGAGTCGGGTTACTTTTTCAAGTGTACCGGTCGTATTTTCGACGAGGATCTCAATTTGCGAACTCGGTTCGAGTGCGCCGGTCAATTGTACGAAATAGCGTAATAAATCGGTCTCTGTTAATACACCGACGAGTTTCCCTTGTTCGACGATGGGGAGACAGGTTAGCCGGTTTTCATAAAACAAAGCAGCTGCATCTTCAAAGAAGTCGAAAGGATGCGCTGTCGGTACCTCTGAACGCATGATACTCGATACAGGGTTTTGAAAGTCTGCATTTTCACTTTCGGGATGAAAGACGCTCGTCGCACCACTCATCTCAAATTGTCCGACGATCCCGACGACTTGGCGGGCCGGATTTGTCACAATCAAATGTCGGACACGATGCTCGCGCATCAATTTAGCGGCATGAGCGATCGTATTGGTCGGTTGAATCGTCACAACATGTCGATTCATCATCTGTTCGATTAGCATGAAATCCCTCCTTAGTCGTACATAAATCGCCGGCGAAGCCGTAGCGAATCAAAATGGTCGATTGATTCTTGGCGCACGTTTTTGCCGATGCGAGCCATCAAACAGTTGGCAGGGTGAGAGGCGATTTCAGGATCGTCTGTCGGGAAGAAGACAAGTCCACCGTGATTCATCATCTTCTCCATGACTTTTCGATAATCCCAAATCGAGAGTCCGCTGCCTTTCAAATCCCAGTGCCAATAATATTCGGTCGTCAAAATTAAAAAGTCATCCATATGTGGGTCCATCATCGATACTTCGAGTAATTGCTTTCCGATTCGTTGACCACGGAAGCGGGGACTCACCTCGATTGCCCCAAGTTCAAGGATGTATGGGTCGTTTCCTTCACTCCAACGCTCATATGGGTCCGGATAAAGGAATGTCACGTAACCGATCACGAGATCATCCTGTCTGGCGACGATGATTCTTCCTTCTTTCAACCCAGCAATATCGACAAGAGCCTCGTGCTGATCTTCTGGTTCACGAAAAGCCGTCAATCCTTCATCAAGACGATACGTCTGCAGCACGTTGGGCGCAACCGGACCGTCAATCGTGACGTCACCTTGTGAGGTCTGCCACACTTTTGAATGATATTGTTTTTCCATTGGGTCACCACCTTTTCCACCTCTTATTATAGCGCTTTCATGAAGCAGGAATCATCCTGTTTTGATGAAATTGGAAATTCATTGATTTGTCATAATTTTAACACTATACTGAAAGTGGTTATACCAATCTTTACAGGGGAGGCGAATCTTTAGCGATGGAAAAATTGAAAGCGTTAACAGGGGAACATCAATTAGCGTCGTATGAAGAGGCTTGTCAGTCGTTTGAATGGACACAAGCAGAAGCTTTATTTTCTTGGAACTTAACGGGGAAAGTCAATTTGGCATACGAAGCAATCGATCGTCATGCGGAGAGTGAATTAGCGACGAAAGTGGCATTGCTCTATTTCGATGGGGATCGGGAAGAGCGTTACACGTATGCGGATATGAAGCAAGAAAGTAATCGTTCTGGAAATGTTCTGAAGTCGATTGGTGTGGAGAAAGGCGACCGCGTCTTTATCTTTATGCCACGTCAACCAGAACTTTATTTTATTTTACTCGGTGCCATCAAACTCGGAGCAATCGTTGGACCGTTGTTTGAGGCGTTCATGGAACAGGCGGTACACGATCGATTGCTCGACTCTGAAGCAAAAGTGATTGTGACGACGAAAGAACTGTTGCCACGTGTACCGGTCGACCAGTTGCCGCACCTCGAGACGATTCTGCTCGTCGGTGACGATATCGAAGAGTCGGGGAAAGTGCTCGACTATCGGAAATTGGCGAACGGGGCGACGACAGAACTCGAGTTAACATGGGTCGATCGAGAAGACGGTCTGATTTTACACTATACATCAGGATCAACAGGAAAACCAAAAGGGGTCCTTCATGTTCATAATGCCATGATTCAACATATGATGACCGGTAAATGGGTGCTTGACCTTCAGCCGGACGATATTTACTGGTGCACCGCTGACCCGGGCTGGGTAACTGGGACGAGCTACGGGATTTTTGCACCGTTCTTGAACGGGGCGACGAACGTCATCGTTGGGGGCCGATTCAACCCTGAGTTCTGGTATTCGGTCATCGAACGATTCGGTGTGACGGTCTGGTATAGTGCACCGACGGCGTTCCGGATGCTCATGGGCGCGGGCGATGAGGCGTTTGAAAAGTATGACTTGTCGTCATTGCGTCATATTTTATCGGTCGGTGAGCCGTTGAACCCTGAAGTCATTCGCTGGGGACACGAGGCGTTCGACCTCCGAATCCATGACACGTGGTGGATGACAGAAACGGGTGCGATGATGATTTGTAACTATCCGACGATGGACATCAAACCTGGTTCAATGGGGAAACCGGTCCCAGGATGTGAAGCTGCCATTTTGGATGACCGCGGTCAACCACTTCCGCCACACCGAATGGGGAACTTGGCACTCAAGACGCCTTGGCCATCGATGATGCGGAAAATCTGGAAGAACGATGCGAAGTATGAGAGCTATTTCTGGGGAGATTGGTACGTATCGGGCGACTCGGCTTACATGGATGAAGACGGATACTTCTGGTTCCAAGGACGTGTGGATGACGTCATCATGACGGCAGGAGAACGCGTCGGTCCATTTGAAGTCGAAAGCCGACTCGTAGAGCACCCGGCTGTCGCTGAGGCGGGTGTCATCGGAAAACCAGACCCGGTCCGAGGCGAAATCATCAAAGCATTCATTGCGCTTCGGAAAGGCTATGAGCCGTCGGATGAGTTAAAACAAGAAATCCAGCAATTCGTCAAAGAAGGATTAGCTGCGCATGCGGCACCACGTGAAATTGAATTCAAAGACAAGTTGCCGAAAACGCGAAGCGGTAAGATCATGCGTCGTGTCTTGAAAGCTTGGGAGTTGAATCTTGAGACAGGTGACCTCTCCACGATGGAAGATTAAGATATACAAAAAACGGTCGACACGCGATGTGTCGACCGTTTGCTTATGCACCGTCCGAATCGGCATTCTCTTCAGCTGGTGGCTCAGCTTCTTGTTGTGCCTCTTCCTCAGCTTTCTTCTTCGCTTCTTCCTCGGCTTTTTTCTTTGCCTCGGCTTCGGCTTTAGCTCTAGCTTCTTCTTCAGCTTTTTTCTTAGCGGCAGCATCGGCAGCGGCTTCTTGTTTCTTCTCTTCAGCCTCTTCCTTCGCTTCCTCCGCCTCTCGTTTCTTCTCTTCTTCTTCCTTCTTCTTCTCTTCCTCTTCTTTTTCTTTCTCTTCTACTTTCTTCTTCTCAGAGAATGAACCAGAGTCTTTGAAGTCTTTTGCAGTTACGCTAGAAGGTTGTTTGAAGCGGGCATTGACATTGAAAGCATCAGCATTAGCTGCATACGCGAGGTTCATCGTTTCCGACCAAATCCGTTGCGTACGTTGATAGTACCGACCATATCCATTCCCATCTTTCATAGTGGCTAATTGTGTATCATAGCCAGACCATACTGCTAAAGTCACTTCAGGATTCGAACCAATCAAGTATGAATCTTTTTGGTCATTGTTTGTACCTGTCTTACCTATCCAGTCGCCAGGTACATTGAACAATGAGTTTGCATAAGTGGCAGTACCAGATGTGAAGACATCACGAAGCATATCGACGACAAGGTATGATGTGCGATCAGAGTAAATCCGTGTTTTCTTTGGATTTGCCTCATAAATCGTCTCACCTTGATAATCAATACGTTCGACGAGATAAGGGTCTACATGTTCCCCATAGTTAGCTAACATCGCATATGCAGAGGCTAACTTAATTGGTGTGACTTCACCTACACCTAGTGCCATCGATGAAGCATTGCGGTTAACTTCCGAAACAGGGATGCCCATGTCGATCAATTTTTTAGTGTCCGCGTATTTTTGATTGTGTTCTTCATAAATCTTAACAGCTGGTACGTTTAAAGAAAGTTTTAACGCTTCGCGTACTGTGACAGGTCCTCGGAAATTTCCTCCCTCATTGGAGACCGATTTTTTATCTTGACCAGGACCAGTGAATTTGTAGAAATATTCTTCATCTACCACAACTGTAGCTGGAGTAATAAGACCAGCTTCAATAGCGTTCGGATAGACTAGAATTGGTTTTGCAGTGGAAGCGATTTGTCGGTTTGCGTAAAATGCTCTGTTCAAATCATCCGGCTTACCATTTACATAACGACCACCCACAAATCCAAGAACTTTTCCGGTTTTGTTCTCAATCATGATGGAAGACGTTTGTTCAGGATATGTTTTGTCATTTTCCTCAACGTACTGATTTGGTCCGAAGTTCCCTGCATTTTTGGCAGGTTGTTGCATCGCTTCATGAATCTTTTTATCAAGTGTCAGGTGAATATTAAATCCGCCCTGCCGCAACATGTTGTGAGCACGTTTTGCGTAGCTAGATTCAATTTCTTTCAGTTCTTTTGGTTCAAGGTCGTTCACATTGATTCCATCTTGTTTAATCAAATAGTCTGTGACGATTTGTCGTGTTTGAAGCTCGGCTTCATCAATAACGTACGGATACTTATCCCGTGGTTTCGACTGCGTCTTCATGAAGTCTTGCGTAATGTCATAGTTATACGCTGCGTCATACTCTTCTTGTGTAATCTTCCCAGCGACATACATCCGGTTCAAGACGGTCTTCATTCGGTTGACCGCACCTGACACATCTTCTTTAATGACCCCACCTTGATAGTAAGGTGTATAGAAGAATGGGTTTTTCGGAATACCTGCTAAAAATGCTGCTTGTGGAAGCGTTAATTTCTCGGCAGATGTATTGAATACGCCGTTTGCAGCGGCTTCGATTCCTGAAATGTTACGTCCCATCGAGTTACGACCGAATGAGACGACGTTTAGGTAGGCATTTAAAATCTCATCCTTATCCATCGCTTTTTCAAGACGAAGTGCAAGTAAAATTTCTTTTGCTTTCCGTTCGAACGAGACTTCGTTCGTCAGCATTTGGTTTTTAATTAATTGTTGCGTCAAGGTCGAACCACCTGTGCGATCCTCTGACCCTGTCGCTTCTTGTAAGATGGCGCGAAGCGTCGCTTTTGGCACGACACCATCATGTTCATAAAACTCGACATCCTCAGTCGCGAGAAGCGCATCGACCACATATGGTGATACTTTTTCTACGGGAATCGGAATTCGAACTTCATCGGTCGTATAGTTCCCGATGCGTTCTCCGCTCCCAAAATAAATATTTGACGTCGACGTGTACGTATTGATTTGTGACGTCATGGTCTTATAGGCAGGGGTCGGCATATCTTTGACAAGGGATGCGAAATATCCGACACCGATTCCGGCACCTAAAAACCCGATTAGTACAACAGAAATGATGGTGAGGAGTAGGACGTTCCAGGACACATCATAGATCACATTGGCATAACGACGTGCTTTCATGGACGTCGGATTATTCCATAAGTCTCGAATCTTCTGCAGCATGACAGCCTCCTTAATATGGTGTAAAACTATTTTAGACAGTAATATATTCGATTATAGCACAATTCAACCTACACCTTACCTTGAAACCGAAGTCTCATGCAAGTTTCGATATGGGAGTTGACAAGTCGAAAACGATGCTTATAAAATGAATAGCATAGTCAACGATATCATGACGCGATGAAGAAAGCGAAGTAGTCGGTGGGCCTCTTGTCCAGAAAGCTAGTGGTTGCTGTGAACTAGCCAATGCCAAACGATGAATTACACTTTCAGAGCGTGCCTTTAGGCCGGTTCGAGACCGTTATCTCTCGCTCAAGCGGTCGCAAATTGCGACAAGTAGGGTGGTACCGCGGAATCTCCGTCCCTTCTCATATGAGAAGGGGCGTTTTTTTTATGTCAATTGAAGGAGTGGAACAGATGGAACTATTAAAAGACTTAGAGTTTCGAGGGCTTGTCAACCAAATGACAGATGAAGAAGGATTGAAAGAACAACTGAAACAACCAACGACGTTGTACACGGGATTTGACCCGACAGCTGACTCGCTTCATATCGGGCACTTGCTCCCGATTTTGACGCTAAAACGTTTCCAACAAGCAGGCCATCAGGTCATCGCGCTCGTCGGTGGGGCGACAGGTATGATCGGAGACCCGTCAGGTCGTTCGGATGAACGTTCACTGAACACGTTAGATACGGTTAAACTTTTCTCGGATCGCATCAAAGATCAGTTGAGCCGATTCCTTCCACTTGAAGGGGAAAACCCGATCACGATTCGCAACAACTACGAATGGACGGAAGAGATGTCAATCATCGACTTCCTTCGCGACATCGGGAAGCACTTCCCAATCAGTTACATGCTTGCGAAAGATTCTGTCGATTCACGCATGGAGAACGGGATTTCGTACACAGAATTCTCATACATGTTGCTCCAATCCTACGACTTCTTGAAGCTATACGAGACAGAGAAATGTCGTCTTCAAGTCGGTGGAAGTGACCAATGGGGGAACATCACGGCAGGTCTTGAATTGATTCGTCGCTTCGGGCACTCAGAAAAAGCGTTCGGTCTCACGGTTCCGCTCGTCACAAAGTCGGACGGACAGAAGTTCGGGAAGACAGCGGGCGGTGCGGTTTGGTTAGACGCAGATAAGACGTCGCCATACGAGTTCTACCAGTTCTGGATCAACGTTGACGATGCAGATGTCATCAAGTTCATCAAATACTTCACGTTCATGTCGCATGAAGAGATTGAAGCACTTGCGACTGAAGTGGCAGAAGCACCTGAGAAGCGTATGGCGCAGCGCCGTCTCGCAGAAGAGATGACGAAGCTCGTCCATGGTGAAGCAGGACTTGAACAAGCGGAACGTATCACGAAAGCATTCTTTAGCGGAGATTTGACGTCGCTTCAACCAGAAGACATGGAAGATGCTTTCAAAGGAATGCCACAATTCGAGCTTGACGGTGAGCGCAACATCGTCGACCTCCTCGTCGAGGCGAAGATCTCACCATCAAAACGTCAGGCACGTGAAGATGTGACGAACGGAGCGATTTACTTGAACGGCGGACGCGAACAAGCGCTTGATAAAGTCGTCACGCGCGAAGACACACTCGGTGAATTCACAATCATTCGTCGCGGTAAGAAAAAATATTTCGTGATTCGTCACGTATAATCATCACGTCCGTTCCTCATTTGTTGAGGAATGGACGTTTTTTATACATTCTATGTTATTCGGATTTGATAAAATGAGGAGATAGGAGGGATGACGATGGAAATTGAAGAATTTTTCGGCGACCAGTTCCATCAATGGCGCGAACACTTTCGATATTATGAAATGGCGATCACGGAGCTCGAGAGCGATCTCGGGATCATTGACTTGGATTGGCAGACGCGACTCGGTTATTCACCGATTGAACACGTAAAGACGAGAATGAAGACGTTACCGTCCATCGTGCGCAAAATGAAGCGGAAAGACTTACCTCTAGAGGTGTCTGCACTTTGGGAACACGTCCATGATGTGGCGGGGATTCGGATTGTCACGAGCTTCCGTGATGACATCTATGAGATTTTGCGTCATTTAGAGGCACGGGATGATTTGGACATCATCGAAATCAAAGATTACATCGAACATCCGAAGCCGAGCGGGTATCGGAGTTTACATCTCATCGTGAAGACAAAGGTCTATTTGGCCGAGCGGATCATCTGGGTACCGGCTGAAATTCAAATTCGTACGCTTGCCATGGATTTTTGGGCGGCGACGGAACATAAACTTCAATATAAATATCAGCACGAGGTACCGGAGTCGTCGAAAGAAGAACTCATTGAAGCGTCACGGATGGCCGATGCCCTCGATACGCAGATGGGACACATTCGACAAGAAATTCTGAAGAAATAAAAAATCCCCTTCGCAAAGAAGGGGATTAAAAGCATTAACGTGAGTAGTACTCGACGATGAGTTGCTCTTTGATTTGGTCGTTGAGTTCAGCGCGTTCTGGGAGACGTACGAATGTACCTTCGAGTTTCTCAGCGTCAAACGATACGAAGTCTTTTGTAGCTGGTGCTACTTCAAGAGCTTCAGCGATTGCTTTCACGTTTTTCGACTTTTCGCGAACTGCGATAACTTGACCTGGTTTTACGCGGTAAGACGCGATGTCTACGCGTGATCCGTCAACTGTGATGTGACCGTGGTTGACGAGTTGGCGTGCTCCACGACGTGTGCGAGCGAGGCCGAAACGGTAAACGAGGTTGTCAAGGCGTGATTCGAGCAAGAACATGAAGTTCTCACCGTGGATGCCTGGCATTTTACCAGCATCGTTGAAGATGCGGCGGAATTGCTTCTCGTTCACTCCGTACATGTGACGAAGTGCTTGCTTCGCTTGAAGCTGAAGACCGTATTCTGAGATTTTCTTACGACCATTTCCGTGTTGACCTGGTGCGTAAGGACGTTTTACTAATTCTTTACCCGTTTCGCTAAGCGAGATGCCTAAGCGACGCGAGAGTTTCCAAGCTGGACCTGTGTAACGAGCCATGATTGGACTCCTCCTTGTTGTTCATGTATTTTGCACAAAAGAACAACGGTGTCAAAGACGAGTAACGCCCCTTTCAAGGTGCAAGCACCTTCACTTGATAGCGAAGCTACGAGATGCCCCTCCGACTAAGTCGAGGCCCGAAAGGTGGATACGTTTGTCTATGACTGCTATCGTCATTTCATGCACAAAGATGAGTATACGATGAAAGTAAATGCTTGTCAATCAAATAAAGCGAAGTAGCGTCTCACAAAAACGTTCGAGTCCAACACGATCGACTTCGGAGAAACGATCGAATTCTGGACTGTCGATATCGAGGACGCCAATTGTCTTCCCGTCTCGTACGAGTGGTACAACGATTTCAGAGTTCGAAGCCGCATCGCACGCAATATGTCCTGGGAATTGATGAACGTCAGCGACAAGCTGCGTTTCCTGTGTAGACGCCGCTGTTCCACAAACACCTTTTCCGAATGCGATATGCACACAAGCTGGAAGACCTTGGAAAGGGCCGAGAATGAGACTATCCTCAGAGTCTGTCACATAAAAGCCGACCCAGTTGATTCGATCTAAAAATTGGTTTAGTAAAGCACTTGCGTTAGCAAGGTTGGCGACAGCATTTGTTTCACCTTCTAATAGAGCGGCGAGTTGTTTATTTAATAAATCGTAACCGGCAGCTAAATCACCTGAATAGGATGTTGTTTGGAACATATTGAATCCCCTCCATCTTTCTTGTTTTTAGAATTTAGCATTATGGTACACGCTAATTTCGGATTTGTCTTGCTAGAAAGTTCAGAAAAAATGAACAATCTCCACTGAAACCATTGGAAAACCTATGCAAATCATTGGTTCTATAATATGATTAGGTATATCTATTCTTATAAAATACTTCTTTTTTATATAAGGTACATAAGTCCACGAAAGCGGCTTGGAGGTTGTGACAAAGATGGATTACGGAATTTATGGGTTAATCATTGGAATCATCGTCGTCGTATTAGGCGGCATGTTGGGGAGTATGCTCATTCGAAGGAATTTTTACCAAAAAATCGATGACTTGGATATGAGGAAACAGAGTGTGCTCAGCGCGAGCATCCCGGTTGAACTTCAGAAGTTCAAGCAATGGCCAATGGAAGGGGAAACGAAAGAAAAGTTCGATCGTTGGCATCAATCTTGGGATGAGTTGGTCAGTGTGCATGCAGGTCAAATCGATGAAGCGCTATACCGAGCCGAGGAAGACTTGGACAAATATCGCTTTATGAAAGTGAAGGCGGACTTGAATGCGACAGAACAACTCATCGAAGAACTCGAGACGATGGTACACGCCATGCTCGATGAGATGGATGAGTTCACGACACACCACACTTCGCTCATGGACATCGTGAAGCAAGACGAGAAAGAATTGTATCAGTTCCGCAAAACATTGAATTCACAAAATCATGCGTTCGGGCCGACGTATGCGCTTGTCGAGCAAGAGATTGCCGCCGCTGAGGCGAAACGCAGTGAAATGATCAACTTGAAACAAGTCGGTCAAGTCTCTGAGGCGTTCGAGACTGGACAAGCCTTATCGAACCAAGTCGGTCATATCCGTGAATTGATTCGAATCATCCCGCAATTCGTACGTACGGTCCAAGTGGAGTTGAAACAACAACTTCAACAGTTACGGGCTGGACATAAAGAAATGCAAATGGACGGGTATGCGCTCGAACCGCTCGGATTAATGGAAGAAATCGATCAAGCGGAAGAACGTCGTGAGGAACTGATGGCTCGCATCGAAAGATTGGAATTTGATCATTTCGAAGAGGACATGCAACAGTTGAGTTCCGATATCGACCAGCTGTTTGAGGCGTTCCGAACAGAAGTCGATGCACGCCAATATGTGAAGAAGGAATTTGCGACGATTCAGGAACGTGAACGTCAGTCTTCCGAAATCATGGGCAACCTGCAAACAGAAATGTCTCGACTCGTCAGTAATTATGAGATCAACGCTCGTGTCGGCGAGGAGTTTGAACAGTTAGAACGCGAACGGACGACGCTCACGGCGAATGTACTTGATATCGAGCAAGCGCTCGTCGCCCAAATGTTGCCGTATAGCATGATTAAATCGAAAGTCCAAGAAGCGAAACGTTCGCTCGATCAATTCAATGCCATGCATGAGCGATTCATCGAGGACACGAATTCGTTACGTAAGGAAGAACTTGAAGTACGCCATAAGCTCGAAACGTGGAAGAAAGAATTGTCTGCGCACCGCCGCCTTCTGGCGAAAAGCGCGATGCCTGTCGTCCCGAACGATTTATCCAACGACTTACGTCAACTTCAAAAAGGCGTCCAGTCTCTAGATGAACAGTTCGATAAAGCGCCATTTAATATGACCTATATCGTCGGACTCAGTCATGATGTAGAAGAAATGATGGATCACTTCCGCGACCGTGTCCATGCGCTGATTCGTCAAGTGACGTATGCTGAACAGTTGTTACAATACGCCAACCGATTCCGTCGTCGTGACAACGAAGTGCACATCGCTTTGACACTCGCAGAAAACAAGTTTTTGCACGGTGAGTATGGTACTGCCGTTGAAATCGGTGAGCGTGTGCTCGGCCGCTTCGAAGAAGATGGTGCGCATGAGATTCGTCGACGTGTCGATCAAGGGTTAGAACAGCAAGAACTGCTAAAAAAATAAACGATGCATGAAGATTGACGGAAACGGGAAAAACGTAGACGTCAATCTTTTTTCAATCAAGGAGGAATCGTCAGATGGGTACGTTATGGGTTAATGGAAACATCTATACGTTGAATAAACCGGGTGAAATGATGCGGGCCATGTTCGTGGAGCATGGACGAATCTTAAAAATGGGCGAAGAGGGTCATCTCCGTCGTACATACGCCGGTCGGATTGAAGAGATTGTGAACTTAGAAGGAAAGAGTGTCTATCCTGCCTTCACAGACTCGCACATTCACCTTGTTGGTTACGGGGAAGCGCTAGACCGTGTCGATGCAAGCGAGGCGACCAACCTTCGAGAATTACTTGAGACGATGAAACAACAAGGGTCAGATGATGAATGGGTGGTCGCAGAAGGATTTGATGATCGATTACTCGGTGAAATGCCGACGCGAGACATGATTGATGAAGTCATTTCGGATCGTCCCGTCGTCTTGAAGCGTGTCTGCCGTCATGTGGCGGTCGTGAACTCGAAAGGACTCGAGCGCCTCGGCCTGATTCATCACACGGTGATCGAAGGCGGGAAACTCGGCCGGGACGAGGAAGGAAAGTTGAACGGTGTCCTGTATGATGCCGCGCTCGACCTCTTATATAAAGAATTGAGTGGCAATCGAAAGAAAAATGCTGCCTCACTCCGACGTGCCATCGATTCGTTGTTCGCACACGGGATTGTTGGTGCCCACACCGAGGACTTGTTTTATCATGGTGACCCGTTAGAGACGATTCAAGCGTATGAGGACGTGCTAGATGAATTACCGTTCCAAGCGCATCTTCTCGTTCATGAACAAGTGGTGGACCGTGTCATTCAACATGATGCGATGACAAAACGAAAACGGTTTGACTTTGGGGCGATGAAACTGTTCGTAGACGGCTCGTTCGGGGGGCGGACAGCACTACTCTCAGCACCGTACGCCGATGACCTGGCTCAGCGAGGTATCGAAGTGCACCGGCCGGATCATCTAGAGGCGCTCGTTAAAAAGGCACGTACGTACGGGATGAACGTGGCGGCTCACGTGATTGGGGATGCGGCCGTCGAACAGTTTGTCAGTCTGCTTGAGAAATATCCAGCTAAAAAAGGAACGCGAGACCGCATTATCCACGCTTCCTTGTTGAACGATTCCTTAATCAAGCGTATCAAATCCCTGCCTGTTCTGATTGATGCGCAACCGGTCTTCCTTTCTGACGACTTAGATATGTTATTTGAACGGTTAGGGAATGACCGCGTTCATGATGTGTATCGCTTCAAGTCACTTCTTGATACGGGAGCGTTGTTGCTTGGGGGAAGTGATGCCCCGATCTCATCCGTCGATGTTCGGAAAGGGTTGTTCGGAGCGGTAGCGAGACAGTCGTTTAAAGGTTCGGGCACGTTAAATCCGAGTGAACGTTTATCGATGTATGAGGCACTTCGTAGCTTTACGTATTCACCTCATGTCGCCACGGGTACACACGGAAGAAACGGGTTGTTGATTCAAAGTTACAACGCAAACTTCACCGTGTGGGACGAGGACTTCTTCCAATTACAAGGGGAGGAGATTCTTCACAATCGTTTAGTCATGACGGTTGTCGAAGGAAAACCGGTATATGAGGCGGAAGTCGTCACATCGTAAATAAAAGAGGAGCCAATTGATCCCAATTAGGGTCAACCGGCTCCTCTTCTTGATTAGAAGAATGAACGTTGTACTTTATGCCAGAACGAGTTCGTGCGAAGTTTGACAGTCTTGATGACTTTATCAGAAAGTTCGATATCAATCCGATCAGTGTACTTCAAGCTGAGTGCTTCGTTATCCATACCGATGATCGGGTAATCGTTTCCGTCCTCGACGATGCGAAGCGATAACTTGCGCGATTCGTGGACGATAAACGATGAGCCGAGGGTACGATAACGGTTGTTGTTGACCGAAGCGATCTCGCTGACTTGCATACATGGGATGAGTGGGTCGACGACCGCGCCGCTCAACGATTTGTTATAAGCAGTCGAACCGGTTGGAGTCGACACGACCATTCCGTCCCCACGGAATGTCTCAAAGTGCAAGTCGTCGATATAAACCTCGATCGCGAGTGATTTGATGATACTCGATTTAATAGAAGCTTCATTTAAGCAAAGAAGCGGTGTTGATTCGTTGATTGATGCAGAGAGAAGTGGATATTTGCGTACTTCGAGACCTTCTTCGATTCGCGTCGAGTTGTCTGAGAAGAGACGGTCGACTTCATCGAGTTTATGTATGTCAAAGTCACAATAAAACTCGTTCAATCCGCGTCCGAATCCGACGTAGATAGCATCCTGACGAAAACCTGTATAGCGAACAGCCTGTAAAAAGGCGCCGTCCCCACCAACCGCAGCGATAATATTCGCATCTTCCGGTTGATTGACGATGTTGAACCCGTGTTTTTCCCCGATTTCTTTTAGCTTTTTCACTTCTTTAGTGAATTCGTTGACGTTACGATGGTACAAATAGACGTTATTTCTCATCTGAGTCATCCCCTTTGTCAATGGTGTCCCTCTTATTATAACGTGTTTCCTTCAACCAATATAGGGAAAACTGAAACAGAGCCAAAAGCAGGAAGTTTGTCAAAGGCTCAATTTCATCGATATGATGAGAAAGTAACTACAACAAAGGGGATGAGTTCATGCCAACATTTAAAGGGAACAACGTGACATTACAAGGAAATCCAGTGAAAGTGGGAGACCAAGCTCCTGACTTCCGAGTGTTGACGACAGCTTTAGAAGAAGTGACATTAGGAAGTTATCCGGGGAAAAAATTAATCAGTGTCATTCCTTCAATTGATACAGGCGTATGTGACGCACAAACGCGTGAATTCAATGAAAAAGCATCATCACTTGGCGGAACGGTCTTGACTGTGTCGAACGACCTCCCATTCGCACAACGTCGTTGGTGCTCGGCTTCAGGTCTAGACAACGTGGTCACACTCTCTGATCACCGTGATCTATCATTTGCGAAAGCGTACGGCGTATTAATTGAAGAAATGCGTCTTCTCGCTCGTTCTGTGTTCGTCGTCGATTCAAACGGTGTCGTCCAGTACGTTCAATATATGGATGAAATGACGGACGAAGTCGATTTCGAAGCCGCGCTCAAAGCATTCGAACAAGCGAATTGATTCGTTTGGCGAAATTGATTAAAATAGCTTACACTAGTACGTGAACCGACCGGTCCTCTTATGGGGGGCCGGTTTTGTATGGAAAGGATGAACGAAAATGGAACGTTTTGAACAACTGTATCGTGATTGGAAGAAAGAAGCGAAAAAACTTGTCAACGACCTTGATGTATTACCGATTGAGGCACTCGTGCAAGTGTTTGACCATGTCGACATCGAAAATGAGAAGATGGATGATGTGCGGAAAGCCGTCAGTCTACTCGTGCTTGAAGAAACGACGCAACTACCACCGAACAACCAACCGACTCCGGATGCGGTCAGTTTGTTCATCGGCTACTTGGCAACGAAGCTACTCAAAGATGGCGCGACGATTCTCGATCTTGGGAGCGGAACAGGCACGTTGACACACGCTGTCCTCTCGCAATTGAAAGAAGCGACGGCACAAGCGGTTGAAGTCGATGAATTGTTGCTTCGTCTCTCTTATTCGATCAGCAATTTATTAGGAGAGCCGGTTTCATACTTCCATCAAGACGCGCTCGCCCCCTTGTTTGTCGAACCGAGCGACCTGTCACTTGCGGATTTGCCGATCGGTTACTACCCAAATGATGAAGTCGCGGCCGAATACGACATGAAACGTAATGAAGGACATGCCTATTCTCATTTCTTGATGATGGAACAGGCGATCCGTCATACGAAACCGGGTGGACACGGATTGTTCGTCATTCCGAACAATTTGTTTGAACAGGATGATGAAGGGAAATTAAAACAATGGATGGACCGTGAAGCGGTTGTCAAAGGTGTGATCCAACTTCCGACGACGATGTTCAAAGATGAACGCTATGCGAAAAGTTTGTTGCTTCTACAAAAAGTAGGGGAAGGCGTCACACGCCCGAAACAAGCCTTATTCGTTGAGCTTCCGTCGTTCACAGACGTTCGAGCTGTTGCCAATGTAGTGAAACAGATTGATGATTGGTTCAAAACAACGCAAAAATAATAGACAAAATACTTGAAAAAGGTATTCAAAATCAAGTATCTTCATTATGATACAGTTATCAGTTTTAAATTGAACAGATAAAGAAACGCGTTTAAAACGAAAGGTAAGAGGTGTATGACATGACGAAAATTATGGCAGTCAATGCTGGTAGTTCATCGCTCAAGTTCCAGTTACTCGAGATGCCAACGGAAGAGTTGCTCGCAGTTGGATTGGTTGAGCGTGTAGGGAAAGAAGATGCAATTTTTACAATCAAGTACGGTGAAGGACAGAAGTTCAACGTGGTCACACCACTTCACACGCACAAAGAAGCGGTTGAATTGACGTTAGAGAAACTGATCGAACTTGATATCATTCAATCGTTCGATGAGATTTCTGGCGTAGGTCACCGTGTGTTACACGGGAAAGAGTTGTATGCGGATTCGGTTGTTATCGATGACGAAGTCATGAAGAACATCGAGTCTTTCACAGAGCTCGGACCACTTCACATCCCACCAAACTTGACTGGGATTCGTGCTTTCCAAGCAATTCTGCCAAACGTTCCACAAGTTGCGGTATTCGACACGGCATTCCACCAATCGATGCCAGAAGAGAACTTCTTGTACAGTCTTCCGTATGAATACTATACAGAGCACGGCGTTCGTAAATATGGTTTCCACGGGACTAGCCACAAGTATGTGACACAGCGTGCAGCAGAACTTCTCGGTCGTCCGCTCGAAGACTTACGTTTAATCTCATGTCACCTCGGTAGCGGTGCGTCAATCGCAGCCGTTGCAGGTGGTCGCTCGATTGATACAACAATGGGCTTCACACCGCTTGAAGGAATTACGATGGGAACTCGCTCAGGTTCGCTTGACCCAGCTCTCATTCCATTCTTGATGCAAAAAACAGGTAAGTCTGCTGAAGACGTCTTGAACGTCATGAACAAAGAGTCAGGTGTTTACGGTCTCTCTGGTATTTCAAGTGACTTACGTGACATCGAGCAAGCGGCTGCAGAAGGAAACCACCGTGCAGAAGTATCACTCAAAATCTTCTCAAACCGTATTCACGGTTACATCGGTCAATATGCCGCTGAAATGAATGGTGTCGACGCCATCATCTTCACGGCAGGTGTCGGTGAAAACTCGGATGTCATCCGTGAGCGTATCCTTCGTGGTCTCGAATTCATGGGCGTCTACTGGGATCCTTCACTTAACAACGGTGCACGAGGCAAAGAGTTGTTCATCAACTACCCACATTCACCAGTTAAGGTCATCATCATCCCAACGAACGAAGAATTGGTCATCGCACGTGACACGGTTCGCATTGCAAACCTCGTTGAAGAGCACGCATAAGATCACTCAACCCCACGTTACCTCGCGTAACGTGGGGTTTTTTTGAGCCTTTTTTCCTAACGTGCTAGAGGATGAATAGGACAAATGAATTTTCACTTTGTAACATTAGGTGCATGTTATATATCGTTTTGTAACATTTGAGTCATTAAAAAACCATATATTGGATGATAATTTATATAAATATCTCTACTTCGTTTCAAAGATGCGAATAAAAGCAAAGAGTCGGGTGTTTTGACATCAAGTTGTAACGTTCGTGACATTTAAATGAACCGTAAGTGTAACGGCACTGCTACATATTTCATCATATAGTTATCTGGACGAAACATTCGATGTACAAATCATCGATGACACGATCTGAACTAAGGGAGGAACGATTGCATGCTTAAAAAGTTAGGATGGATGATGCTAATTACGATTTTAGTTTCAACGCTTTTCCTGCCACAATCGCAAGTGCAAGCTGCCTCTTCAAATAAAGTTTATGTCGTCAGTAAAGTGAACGATTTAAATATTCGTTCAGATGCACGAATGGGTACAAAAATCTTGGGTAAGTTAAACAAAGGTCAAAAGTTGCAACGTTTAGGTTCAAAAGGAGCCTGGACACAAGTTTATTATAAAAAGAAAAAAGCATGGGTTGCGACAAGTTATGTCACAACTACAGGAGCGAAGAAACAGTCTGTCGGCAAAACGTACACGATGAAAGCATCCGCGTATACACCTTATTGCAAAGGCTGTTCTGGGAAGACGGCTCTCGGTTGGAACGTTCGTACACAAAAACGTAATGTGATCGCGGTCGACCCGCGTGTCATTCCACTTGGCACGAAAGTTCAAGTATACGTAGGGAGCAAGTTGTTAGGAACGTATACGGCTGCAGATACTGGCGGCGCCATCAAAGGAAATAAAATCGATATCTTAATGTACTCGCACAGTGCGGCGATTCAATTCGGTCGCAAAACGGTTACGGTCAAGGTGTTGTAATAAAGAAAAGGGGTCTTGCGATTGCGCAAGACCCCTTTTTCGAGGATAAACGATTATTGACGAACGATGAGCACGTCGCACTTCGCATAGCGGACGATACTTTCTGAAACACTTCCGATAAAGAAGCGTTCGACGGCGTTCAACCCAGTCGCGCCACAAATAATAAGATCAATATCATGGTTAGGAGCAATCTTTTTAGCGATTGTCACTTTTGGAGAACCGTATTCAATCACGGTCTCGACTTCTTTTACGCCACGTTCTTTCGCGCGGTTCACATAATCTTCGAGTAACTCTTTGGCATACGTTTCTGCGCGTTCGGTAATCGTCCGGTCGTAGGCTTCAACTGTCGCGAATGTACGTGTGTCAATCACGTGACCCACATACAGTTTCCCTTCGTTACGAATGGCGACATCGATTGCGGTTTCGAATGCACGTTCCGCCTCTTTAGAGCCGTCAACGGCAGATAGAATGTGTTTGTATACAATTGCCATGTAAATCCCAACCTTTCGCTCGAATTATACGTTCGGCTTACATATATAGTATACCACTTCTTTCGGATTTCACGCTTTTTCGTCATGAAAATGAGTGAATTTTTTCATGGGATTGTTCACGACATGTCCAAGTTTGGAATTCACGTGAAAGAACGGGTAAAATAAGGCGGAGGAGGTTGGACGATGAAACATGTAATGATTACTTCTGGTGCAAAAGGGATTGGTCGTGTCGTGACAGAACGTCTTTTGCAAGATGGCTGGCACGTTAGTATTCTGCAGCGGAATCCGATTGATTGGGAACATGAGCGGATACATATGATCGAGGCAGGGTTGACGGACCGCAAACAGCTGCTCTCGGCCTATGAGGAAGCGGTCGAGCGGTTTGGCGAACCGGATGCTTTGATTTTAAATGCGGGTCCATACATTTTTGAACGGAAACCGCTCGTTGAATTGACAGATGAAGAGTGGGATGAAGTGGTGACAGGTAACCTGTCTGCTTCGTTTTGGTTGATGCGTCGCGCGATTCCATCGATGCGCTCCAATCGTTTCGGGCGCATTATCTCATACGGATTTCCGGAGAGCGCATCAGCTCCTGGGTGGATTCACCGCTCGGCGTTTGCGGCAGCAAAAACGGCGCTCGTCAGTTTGACGAAATCGGTCGCTCTTGAGGAGGCGCCTTTTGGGATTACGGCAAACATGGTCAATCCAGGAAACATCGTCGGATCTCAAAAGGAGATGCGCATCGAGGAAGCGGAAATCGATGAAGGAACGCCGGTCGGACGACACGGGACTGGAGAAGACATTGCTCGACTCATTTCCTTCCTATTGCATGAAGAATCAGATATGATTACGGGCGCCGTCATCGATGTGACCGGCGGGGTCAACGTTGTTCATCAGTATCGAAAGTGAGGGGGAGAGCGATGAAGATTGGCGTTGTGACTGACGTTCACGGAAATCTAGAGGCGCTAGAGGCAGTCCTTCATGCGTTAGATACAGAGCAGGTCGACATGATCTGGTCACTTGGTGACATGATTGCGATGGGGCCGGACTCAAACGCGGTCATGGAGCGATTGATTGACCGCGGGGCACACATGATTTCCGGTAATCACGATGAAGCGGTCGTCTCGCTCCTAACCGGGCATGGTCACCCAGAAAGCTATGCGCATACGCGACCGCATCACGAATGGGTCGCACGTCATCTCGATTCTAGATATGTGGATGTTCTTGAGTCTCTTCCACGAACGATTACGAGTGAGATGGCTAGTCAGAAAGCGTTCGGTATCCACTACCATATCCCGAGCGAAAAGCGTCAAGCCAGCATCGTTGATGAACCGTTTCATGACATTCTCGAACCGACAATTGAAAACATGCAACGGTTGTATGGAGAGTACGATGGGGATATCATCTTATTTGGGCATCACCACCCGGTTCACCTATTCGAAGACGAGAAGAAGCGGTACGTCAATCCGGGTGCGCTCGGTGTCGCACGAGATGAACTTGCGCGGTTCGCGATTTTGTCAGACGGGGAAAACGGGATGCAGATTGATCTGCGGGCTGTCCCTTATAACAAACGAACATTTCTAGAGAAAATGGAACGTTATGAAGTTCCGCAACGCGATGTCATGTTCCGATTGTTCTATTGAGGAATGCGTAAAAAGGTGAGGTCCTTGGACCCCACCTTTTTCTTATACGATCTCTTGAAGTGTTTTCGGATAACTCGTCAATGCAATCGGACCGCTCTCCGTCATGACGAGGTCATCTTCGATACGGACACCACCTACGCCCGGTAGATAAATACCTGGTTCGACCGTAAACGTCATCCCGACTTGAGCTGTCATGTCATTGTTCGCCGCCATCGATGGATGTTCATGAACTTCGATTCCGATTCCATGACCGATACGGTGCGTGAAGTACTCACCGTATCCAGCGGACGTGATGACTTGACGGGCTGCGATATCGATCGCTCCGAGCGTCGTGCCAACATTCGCCATCTCGATCGCTGCTTCTTCTGCTTGTAATACCGTTTCGTAAATTTCACGTTGTTTCGTACTCGCTTCACCGAAGACGACCGTTCGAGTGATATCCGAGCAATACCCTTGCCAGACGACACCGAGGTCGAACAAGGCGAAATCGCCTTTCTTCAAACGGTTGTTGCCTGGTACACCGTGAGGGTCGGCGCTATTTTCACCGAACAATACGAGTGTGTCGAATGACATTTCACGAACGCCTTGTTGTTTCATTGCATATTCGATGTCCGCGATGACTTCGAGCTCGGTCACGCCTTCACGAAGTGACCGAATTCCTGCTTCGATTGCCATGTCTGCAAGTTCAGCGGCACGTTTCATTGTACGTACTTCATCCGGTGATTTGATCATGCGTAACGTTTGGAGTTCGTCTGTCAAATCGATAATCGACAATCCGGCAAAACCAGCGCGGAGTTGCTCGACACGATTGAATGTCAAATGCTCGCCTTCGATGCCGATACGTTCAGGAACGATTTGGTTATCGAGGAACAACTTGACGATTTTATCCCACGGATTCTCGTGGTCCATGTACGTTACGATTTCACCTGACCAGTCACTCGCTTCGACAATTCCTTTTTCAAGGGCAGGACAAATGATGGCAGTTGTCCCATTCTTTAGGACGAGGATGGCAATCAGCCGCTCGTGTGCTTCTGCGTATACTCCCGAGAAGTAAAATACAGATGCCTTTGATGTGACGAATGCTGCGTCTAATCCTTTCGTCGCTAAAGATTGTGCAATTTGATTGGTGCGTTGATTCAAGATGAATCCCTTCCCTTCTCACTCTTACGTTGACTACTCGTCTATTATAGCTGTTTCGAAAACAGAAAGGAAATGTTGCAATTTGATTAGTACAGTTTGAACAAGTTCGACTGATACAGTATACTAGAAAGAGTAGAAAATGTATTGAGAGAAGGGACTCCGCGTATGACCACAAAACATGAACAGATCATAGCACATATCGAGTCACTCGATGTTGGGTCAAAAATTTCGGTCCGCCAAATCGCTAAAGAGTTAGCTGTATCAGAAGGTACGGCTTATCGGGCCATCAAAGAAGCTGAGAACCTGGGCTTCGTCTCTACGATCGAACGTGTAGGGACGATTCGGATCAAGCGTAAACAGAAAGAGAATATTGAGAAGTTGACATTTGCCGAAGTCGTCAATATCGTCGATGGACAAGTGTTGGGTGGACGAAATGGTCTGCATAAGACATTATCTAAATTTGTCATCGGAGCCATGAAATTAGAAGCGATGATGCGTTATATCGATGTCGATTCACTCGTCATCATCGGAAACCGGGAGAAGGCACATGAACTCGTCTTGCAGTCCGGCGGGGCCGTGTTGATCACAGGGGGATTTGATACGACGGATGAAGTAAAACGAATGGCGGATAAGTATGATATGCCTGTCATCTCGACTTCTTACGATAGCTTTACCGTCGCAACGATGATCAACCGGGCCATCTATGACCGCCTCATCAAAAAAGAGATTCTACTTGTCTCGGATATCGTCATCCCGCTTCACGACACGTTTTATTTGAAGTCGGATGATACGGTGAAACGTTGGCACGAATTGAATGAGCGGACGAAGCATAATCGTTATCCGGTCATCGATGAGCAGATGAAGGTGGTCGGGGTGATTACTGCGAAAGATGTCATCGACAAATCGCACGACTATGATATCGAGAAAGTCATGACAAAGAGCCCGATCACGGTCGGCGTCCAGACGAGCGTGACCAACGCTGCGCACCAGATGGTATGGGAAGGGATTGAGATGCTCCCTGTCGTCGATAACTATGGTCGCTTACTCGGCATCATAAGTCGTCAAGATGTGTTGAAGGCGTTACAGCTTGCAAATCGTCAGCCACAAGTCGGTGAAACGTTCGACAACATGATCACGAACCAATTGAAAGAAGATCCTACGTCGAACGGTACGGCGTTCACTGTCGAGGTCGCTCCGCAAATGACGAGCCATATGGGGACTGCGTCATCAGGGGTGTTGACGACTTTGTTAGTGGAAGGGGCGACGCGCAGTCTGCGTCATATGAAAAAAGGGGATTTGGTGGTCGAGAACATCACCGTTTATTTCATGAAACCGATTCAGATTGAGAGTCAGATTCGAGTGTCGGCAAACGTCTTCGATCTTGGACGGAAGTTCGGGAAAGTAGACGTAGAAATGACACAAGGTACACAACTTGTCGCCAAGGCGCTTGTCACGGCACAGTTGATTGATCGGTAACTTAAAAGAGCACCGGCTACACGAGTAGCGGGTGCTCTCTTTTTATGAAGGCGTATTCGTCGGTTCTTCTGCGGCGAGCGGATAGATTTTCCGGTAACGGATAAATCCAACGACCGCATTGCCTAAGCCAACGACCAACATGACGATACTGACAATCCAACCGACCGATGAATTCAAACCGAATCCACCAACCATTTGGTTCGCGGCGAATAGCGCGAGGAATAAACTTAACCAGATTAAAGCTTGTGTATTGAACAAGGCTTTACGGTTTGGCGTCTTTGTCAAAAAAGCACGACGCTTGAAGACAAGGTACGCTCCGAGCGCGAACAAAATGAGTCCAATCATGACAAGTTGCAAGTGAAGGAACCCCTTTCTTTCTCGTAATCTGTTATCATCATACCATAATAGTGTGTAGGAAAGTGAGGAATCATCATGTGGGCATGGGCGAAAGCGGATTCAATCAAAACAGAAATCGAGGCGGCTGACACCATTTTTATTCATCGACATGTCAGACCAGACCCCGATGCATTGGGGAGCCAGCTCGGTCTCCAACGTATTTTAAAGTCGGTTCATCCGGATAAAAAGATCTATGTAGTCGGCGGTATGGTGCCCGACCTTGAATTTTTAGGAAAGATGGAACACGTTGAGGAAGAAATGTATAAGGATGCGCTCGTTTTGATTCTAGATACAGCGAATCAGGAACGAATCGATGGACCATATGCGTTAAAAGGAAAAACAGTCATTAAAATCGACCATCACCCTGATGAAGACCCGTATGCGATGACACAAATCGTGGACACCACGGTTAGTTCGACGTCCGAGATGGTTGTGGAGCTGGCGAACATTTGGAATTATCCGATCGATCAAGAAGCGGCATTCTTATTATATGCCGGTATCGTAGGTGACACGGGGCGCTTCCAGTTCCGTAATGCCACGGCACGTACGTTTGAGATTGCTTCGAGATTGATTGACAAAGGCATCGATACGAACAAACTGTACCGACACATGTATAAGACCAACTTAGCGACGCTACAGTTACAAGGGTACGTGTTACAGCACGTCAATGTCACAGAAGAAGGCGTCGGGTATGTGAAGATTGATAAAGATGTGCTCCGGACGTTCCATGCGTCCCCGGAAGCGGCATCGCAACTCGTCAATAGCTTCTCTGGCCTTGAAGGATTGAAATGTTGGGTCATGTTCGTCGAAAACAAAGAAGAGATTCGTGTCCGGATTCGGTCGAAAGGACCTGTCATCAATGAAGTGGCGAAGCGTTACCGTGGTGGTGGCCATCCGATGGCGTCAGGTGCCACGATTGATACGTGGGATGAAATGGATGACGTCATTGCTGCTCTGAATGAAGTGGCAGGAGAGTTCACGTTTGAAGAAAATGAAGAGAGCTGACCGCGGTCAGCTCTCTTCATTTGTCTCCGTTTTCTTGTGGGATAAACCACGTGCCGCGGTCGGTCACATCTTCGACGACATCGAGTTGATATTCTGCAATATACTTTCGAAGTCGGTCGATGATTTCAGGACTGTCCGCAAAGACGGTTTGACCGTTCTGTAATTTTTCTAACTTATCGCGCGCAATTTGTCCCCGATTGATAATCATACGCTTTTGCCCCCTTTTGTCGTGAGTTTTGTCTATAATTATTGTATCAGAGAAGTGGAGAATTGAGTTTGACAATATCATTAAATAGAGAGGAGGACGAAGATGATTCATCTTAATGTCAGAACTGCTTATAGCTTACTACAAAGCACGATTCGACTAGAACAATATGTGATGCAGATGACAGAGCGAGGGAGTCGAGCGGTCGCCATCGCAGACGATGCCTTTTATGGTGTGCCGTCGTTTCTATCCTACTGCAAACGCTATGGGGTGAAGCCGCTCATCGGACTGAGAACCGTCCTTCGACTAGACGGGCTCGATGTGTCGGTACTTGCTTATGCTTCGAACGAAGCAGAACTACAAGAGCAATACCGAATCATCAAAAAAGGCGGGATCGATGAACGTACGACGATGCCCCTCATTGTCCTACCGGAAAACTGGAAAGCGAGCGACCCGGTCCATCGACGTCGTCTTTATCATCAACTGCTGTCTTTTGTAGACGAGAACAGACTATGGCTCGGTCTCCCGGCACCGCAGACGACAGAACAGGTACAGCTGTTAAAGCAACTTCGCATGATGAGAGAAGAGCTTGCCGTCCAACTGATTCCGGTCCCTGAAACGAGATATATGCGACCTGAAGATGTGGAGGGTTTCCGGGCAATCTCTGCCATTCGAGAAGGCGAAGTGATGTCAGAGGAGGATGTACGTCAAAAAGGTCTGCATGTCCGGCTACCAAGCGAGATGAACGACTGGTTCACTTCAGAAGAATTGGGCGAGCTTGAGCGATTTGAAGCACTGATTCAAATCGAGCATCTTCCACAAGCGGAAGGCGCGATTCCAGAGTTACCGGACGCTGATCAAAAGTTGAAGCGGCTCGTCGGTGAACGGTTAAAAGCGATGGAACTGATGAAAGAGCCGTATATCGGACGAGCGAAGTTTGAGCTTGACGTCATTGCCAAGACCGGGTTCTCTTCGTATTTCCTGATTGTCGAAGATATCATCCGATTCGCCCGTGAGTCCGGGATCGAGGTCGGTCCAGGTCGGGGGTCGGCGGCCGGCTCGCTCATCAGTTTTGCACTGCACATTACAGAAGTCGACCCAGTTCGCTATGGTCTCCTATTTGAACGGTTCCTCAATCCGGAACGCGTCTCGATGCCGGATATTGACTTAGATTTTGAAGATGAGCGTCGGGAAGAAGTCGTTTCATACGTGCTATCGAAATATGGGGAGGCTCATGCGGCGCAAATTGGTACACTCGCAACCTTTGGGGCAAAGGCGGCCATCCGTGACGTCGCGAGGGCGCTCGGCATGACGTTAGAAGAAGGGCAGGCTGCAAGTAAACAAGTGAAATCAGGTGGGTTGGACGAATTGATGGCGAATCCAAAACAGATGAAATGGTTCGCAGGTAGCCAGAAACGTCAACAGTTGATTCGGATTGCGAAACAGCTAGAAGGGTTGCCGCGTCAATCATCCATACACGCCGCTGGGGTTGTACTCAGTCGTCAACCGATTGAAAACGTGACACCGCTCCAACCCGAACTCGATGAGCATGTGACCCAATATAATATGAAGGATTTGGAAGAAATCGGGCTACTCAAAATTGATTTGCTCGGGCTCCGAAACTTGACTCGCCTTCGTCAAATGGAGGAATTGGTCCGCGAGAGTGACGCGATGTTCTCCTTAAAGACCATTCCCTTACATGACGCCCGGACGTACCGATTGTTAGCAAGAGGAGAGACGGACGGGATCTTCCAGTTTGAGTCGTCGGGTATGAAACAGGCGTTGCGCCAAGTCAAACCGACAGAGTTTGAGGATATCGTCGTGACGATGTCGCTCTATCGACCAGGACCGATGCAGTTTATTGAAACGTATGCAAAACGAAAACATGGTATGCCATATCAACCGATTCACCCGGACGTCGAAGAAATCATGAAGTCGACATATGGCGTGCTCGTTTATCAAGAACAGGTCATGCGACTTCTTCGAAAACTCGGTGGATATTCATATGCCGAGGCGGATTTGGTCAGACGAGCGATTGCCAAAAAAGATACCGGTACGATTGAACGAGAACGAGAGCGGTTTTTACGTCAATCTGAAGGAAAGAACCGAGATGTCTTGTCACAAATCTTCTCTTGGATTGAAAAGTTTGCAGGGTATGGGTTTAACCGTTCCCATGCGGTCGCCTACAGTTTGATCAGTTATCGATTGGCTTACGTCAAAGCGCATTATCCACGTGTTTTCCATGTCGTGACGTCGGAGAAGACAAGTCAACTCGTGAGACTATTGCGTAAAGACAAAATCCCTGTGTATCCGCCAGACGTATTGCACGGTCATGCCGATGCGACACTTGAAGGTCCTGGCGTCCGTCTTGGGCTTAAAGCGATTCAAGGACTGACGAAACGAGACGTAGAACGACTCATCGAGCTGAATGGACAGCTAAAAGACGTCCGGACTCTTCAAGAAACGATGGAATGGAAGAGTAAAGATCAACTCAAGTTGAGGCGTTTGCTAGGAGCTGGAGCGCTTGACCGAATGTATCATGGTGATCGGACGAGTGCGTTTGAAGCAGTCGAACGTTTACGTGAAGAGGCCGGTACGCACTTCTTACCAGATGAACTATCATCACTCGGGCTTAAGCAGAAAAAAGCGAAAGAACCAAACTGGTCTGAAGAAGAGCGGGAAGCACTCGGAACATGGGTTGTGCACTCGCCGCTTACGACGATTCCGGACGTGGGAATTGAGCCCTCCACGATTGAAGACGTTCTGCACGGGACGAACGGGTATCTAGTCGTGTATGTGGATGACGTGCGTACGTTTATGACGAAAAAGCAAGAGCGGATGGGTGTCATGATGGTAGACGATGGGGTGACGCAAGAAGAAGTCGTCGTCTTTCCAAGAACCTTTGCCCAGTTCAGTCGCTCCCTCTACGTAGGAAACATTTTGTTGCTTGAAGTCCATTCGAACGAGCGAGATGGACGCAAACAATTGATTGTCGAACGAGTGCGCCCATTACATGGTCAAGCTTTGTTCGTAAGGTTAACGTTAGATCGATTCTCTGAACTAGAAGACTGGATTCAGCGTGCACAAGGAGATGTTCCGGTCGTCTGTCGATTCACGGATTCAAAAGAAGTGAAGCAATTAGCATCTGCTTTTTCAATCAACCCGAACGAGGAATATGTGGCAGAGGCGAAGAGGCGATTCGGAGAAGAGAATGTTGTCTTAAAACGAATTGATATGAAAATGGTTGGTCCAGAAACTAGTACCAAGTCCTAAATAGTGATATAATTGCACTAATTGGTCTGACCACTTAAGATTGATAAGTGATCCAAATAAGGGAGTTGAACGGTCAGATGCATGAAAAACACGCATCCACATTTCACGAAAATATTTCAAAGATACGAAAATTAATTGTCCAATCGTCACTGGTCCCAGGGGATCGACTTCCATCCGAACGTGAACTTGCGGAGACGCTATCCATTAGTCGCGCTTCTGTTCGAGAAGCGTTACGCGCATTGAGCTTTTTAGGCATCGTCGAAACAAGACGCGGCGGGGGTACTTTCCTATGTGAACAAGACCGACATCGCTACATCGAGCTTTTGTCGGAGTTCATCGTCACGAAACAGACGAAAGCGACCGATATCATCGAAATGCTTAAACTGTTAGAGCGAATGGCGTTTTCGGAAGTAGAGCCGACGAAGGAGCGACTGACTCAATTAGAGGCAGTGATCGAAGAGGATCGAACGTTTCGTCAGCAACTCATTTTTCAGTTGAAGAATGACTTGTTCATCAGGATTTGGAGCGAAGTGAACCGATTTTTCGAGGGACTAGATGTTGGGGAGTTGTATACGCTCGAAGAACGTAAGCGTTTTGTCGAGACGTGGCGTGGAATGGGGATGCCGGAATGAACGAGGGGGAAGCGATGACTGCTTTTTTCAAGAAACCGAAACGATATATGCCGTTGCGTCAACGAGAACCAAAAATTGACGCACCACAGGGATTGATGACGAAGTGCCCATCTTGTAAATATATGCATTATACAAAACAGTTGAACGAAAACCATAAGGTATGTGACTGCGGCTACCATTTCCCGCTTCATGCGCAGGAACGAATTGACATGCTTGTCGATAAAGATTCGTTCGAGCGATTTGCTGGACCTTCTGTCAAAGCGAATCCGCTCGATTTTCCTGATTACGAAGAAAAGTTGAATAAAGACCGTGAACGGACCGGAATTGAAGAAGCGGTCGTTTGCGGAAAAGCGACGATTGATGGGCTACCTCTCGTCGTTTGCGTGATGGATGCTCGATTCCGAATGGGGTCGATGGGTGCTTACGTAGGGGAAGCGATTGCTTCTGCTGTTCGCCAAGCGACGTCACGTCGTCTCCCGGTCGTCTTATTCACGGCGTCAGGTGGCGCACGAATGCAAGAAGGGATGGTCAGTTTGATGCAGATGGCGAACACATCCATCGCTTTAAAAGAACATGATGAGGCGGGCCTTCTCTACATCGCCTATTTGACACATCCGACGACAGGTGGGGTTTCAGCAAGTTTTGCGATGCTTGGAGACTTAAACGTCGCAGAGCCTGGAGCGCTTATTGGATTTGCGGGAAGACGAATCATCGAACAGACGATTCGGGAAAAACTTCCGGAAAACTTCCAGACGGCAGAGTTCTTACTCGAGTCTGGACAATTGGATGCGGTCATCCATCGTGAACAGATGCGTTCGTTCTTGAAGAAAATGATCGGATTACACGATGGGGGTGTTCGACATGTTTGACCCAATCAAAGAAGTGACCGAACAGTTAAATAAATTACGTGAGACAGCCGAAACGAAAGGGATTGACCTATCACGTGAGATTCGTCACCTGGAGTTGAAGCTCGACCGATTAGAAAAAGATATTTATGGGAATATGAAACCGTGGGACCGCGTACAATTGGCGCGAAACCCGAAACGTCCGACAACACTCGATTACATCCATCATATGTTCCCGGATTTCATGGAGCTCCATGGTGATCGACACGGATATGACGATGCGGCAATCGTATCGGGACTTGCGACATTTGAAGGTGTTCCGGTGACCATCATTGGACATCAGCGTGGTCGGAATACGAAAGAAAACATGAAGCGGAACTTTGGGATGCCTCACCCTGAAGGATACCGAAAAGCTTTGCGTTTCATGAAGCAAGCCGAGAAGTTCAACCGTCCGATTTTGACATTCATTGACACGAAAGGGGCTTATCCAGGGAAAGCCGCTGAAGAGAGAGGTCAAAGTGAAGCGATTGCTCGAAACTTGTTTGAAATGGCGACGTTGAAAGTACCGATCGTTTCCGTTGTAATCGGAGAAGGCGGTTCTGGTGGTGCGCTTGGAATTGGTGTTTGCGACCGATTGTTGATGCTTGAGAATAGTACGTACTCGGTCATCTCGCCAGAAGGTGCAGCGGCACTTTTATGGAAAGATGCCAAACAAGCAGAACGTGCAGCAGAAACAATGAAAATTACAGCACAAGATTTGTTCAACCTAGGAATCGTGGATGAAGTTGTAGGGGAAGTGTATGGGGGCGCGCATATTGATGTGTCATTACAGTCATCACTCTTGAAACCTGTATTATTACAGCACATGAACGAGTTGCTCGATCTGTCGACTTCTCAGCTCATTCAAGGACGTGCGACCAAATATCATCAAATTGGCACAATTAGTGAGTGAAAACGGTAACAATGGCTTTGAATATAGATTTATTCATTCATCAAGTGACTGCTTTGTAACATACCCTATGCATTTTTTTCACATACTTGTGTTGTAAAACAAAGGTCAGACATGGTATTTTATTTTCAGATTTCGTTAAAACACATAAGAGGTGAGTGACGTGAATTTAAAACGTATTGCGGTATTAACGAGCGGAGGAGACGCTCCTGGAATGAACGCTGCTGTCCGTGCCGTGACCCGAAAAGCGATTTTCGAAGGTCTTGAAGTGTACGGTGTGTATAACGGCTACCAAGGATTAATCGAAGGTGATTTAGTCGAATTAAACCTTGGATCAGTCGGCGACATCATTCAACGTGGAGGTACGTTCCTTCGCTCTGCACGCTGTCCTGAATTCAGAACAGAAGAAGGACGCGCAAAAGCAGTAGAACAGTTGAAGAAGTTCAATATCGATGCCCTCGTGGTTATCGGTGGAGACGGCTCATATCGCGGAGCTCAAAAATTGACGGAACTCGGATTCCCAACAATCGGCCTTCCTGGTACGATCGATAATGATATTCCGGGAACGGATGCGACAATCGGTTTCGATACAGCGCTCAACACAGCGCTTGACGCAATCGACAAAATTCGTGACACAGCTTCATCTCATGAACGTACGTATGTGATTGAAGTAATGGGTCGCGATGCTGGTGATATCGCGCTTTATTCTGGTCTCGCTGGTGGCGCGGAGTCGATTCTTGTCCCAGAACGTCCAGAAGAGTTGAACGCAATCGTGGAACGAATCAACCACGGGATTGCGCGCGGTAAGAAGCACTCAATCGTCATCGTTGCTGAAGGTGCCGGAAGTGCTGAAGAAATCGGCAAATTGATTGCTGAGAAGACAAACTCAGAAACACGTGTTACGATTCTCGGACACATTCAACGTGGTGGTTCCCCAACTGCTGCAGACCGTGTACTTGCCAGCCGTATGGGTGCTTACGCTGTTGAGATTCTTCTTGAAGGGAAAGCGGGCCGCGTCGTCGGTATCCGTAATAACCAGATGATGGATCTTGATATCGATGAGGCACTTGACCACAACAAGCACACGATTGATATGCAATTGATTGACCTTGTCAACCAATTGTCGATCTAAACGATTTAAGAAGTTGCGGAGACGGGATCAGGTCTATGGCCCCCCGTTTTCTGTATGTAAGTTGCACTATATCCCCTAGGAGGTTTTTATATTATGCGTAGAACGAAAATTGTATGTACGATTGGACCGGCTTCTGAGAAGCGTCTTCCTGAAATGATTGAAGCTGGAATGAACGTTGCCCGTCTCAACTTCTCACACGGTGACTATGAGGAGCACGGTGCACGTATCCGTGACATCCGTGAAGCGGCGAAAGCAGCTGGGAAAGTGGTCACAGTCCTTCTTGACACGAAAGGTCCAGAAATCCGTACACATACGTTTGAAGATGGAAAAGCTCTTCTTGAAAAAGGGAAAGAAGTCACAATCGTTTCAAGTGAAGAAATCGTCGGAACGAAAGATCGTTTCTCTGTAACGTATGAAGGTCTTTACGATGATGTAGAAGTCGGTTCACACATCATGCTCGACGACGGTCTCATCGGACTCCGTGTCGTTGAAAAACTTCCGAACCGCGACCTCCGTTGTGTAATCGAAAACGAAGGAATCATCAAGACGAAGAAAGGTGTTAACTTGCCAAACGTCAAGGTAAACCTTCCTGCCCTCACAGACAAAGATATCTCGGACATCGAGTTCGGTATCTCACAAGACATCGACGTCATCGCAGCATCGTTCGTACGTCGTGCGTCTGACGTGGTAGAAATTCGTCAACTTCTTGAAAAACACAACGCGTCACACATCAAGATTTACCCGAAAATCGAGAACCAAGAAGGTGTGGATAACATCGAAGAAATCTTGGCAATCTCTGACGGCTTGATGGTTGCTCGTGGTGACCTCGGTATCGAGATCCCGACAGAAGAAGTAACACCTGTTCAAAAAGAACTGATCAAGAAGTGTAACGACCTCGGTAAGCCGGTCATCACTGCAACGCAAATGCTCGACTCGATGCAACGTAACCCACGTCCGACACGTGCGGAAGCATCTGACGTAGCAAACGCGATCTTGGACGGAACAGATGCAGTCATGCTTTCTGGTGAAACAGCTGCAGGGGACTACCCAATCGAGTCAGTTCAAATGCAAGCTGCAATCGCAGAGCGCACTGAGCGCATGCTCGACTACAAAAACTTGTTGAAAGATCGTCAGAAGCGCAGTGAGCATACGGTAACGGATGCGATTTCACAAGCGGTTGCTCACACAGCAATCAACTTGAACGCGAAAGCGATCTTGACGCCAACACAATCAGGATACACGGCTGCTCGTACGGCGAAATACCGTCCAGAAGCGAACATCATCGCAGTCACTGAATCAGAGCGCGTTGCTCGTCAGTTAAACCTCGTTTGGGGCGTATACCCGATTGTTGCTGAGACAATGCCAAACAACACGGATGAAATGTTGGTTCAAGCATCAGAAGCAGCACGTCACGCTGGATTCGTTACTGACGGTGACCTCGTTGTCATCTCAGCTGGTATTCCTGCAGCGACAGCTGGTACGACGAACATGATGAAAGTCCACATCGTCGGTCATGCTCTCGCAGACGGACGTGGAATCGGTGAGCGCGGTGTCGTTGGAGAAGTCGTTGTCGCGAAGAATGCGGAAGAAGCAAACGCGAAAGCGAAAGACGGCATGATTCTCGTGGCGCCATTCACAGATAAAGAAATGATGCCTGCCATCGAAAAAGCGGCTGGAATCATCACGGAAGACGGCGGATTGACGAGCCACGCTGGCATCGTTGGACCATCACTCCGTAAGCCAGTCATCGTAGGTGTAGACACAGCTACAACTTCACTTCGTGACGGTCAGATGATTTCAATCGACCCACTCACAGGTAAAATCTACAACGCATAATTGAACGACAATCGAACCGGCCTTCTACAAAGGTCGGTTCTTTTTCCGTTCGAAGAAAGGAATACGTATGAGTGCATATCTATTTTTAATTCTATTGGTGCTAATTGGTGTCATTGCACAAAACCAGTCAATCATTATCGCAAGCAGTGCGTTACTCATCATTAAAGCATTAGGGTTTGGTGATCAATTATTTCCGACACTTGCATCGAAAGGAATCAATTGGGGTGTGACGATTATTACGATCGCCGTACTCGTCCCGATTGCGACCGGTGATATCGGTTTTAAAGAATTGTGGAATAGTATTCGTGGCCCAGTTGGAATCGTTGCATTTGGTTCAGGAATCTTTGTAGCCTTAGCTGCGGCGCAAGGCGTTCAATTGATGCGCGTCGACCCGGTCGTCACGACGGCGCTTCTCGCAGGCACGATTCTAGCGGTTGGATTCATGAAAGGTGTACCTGTTGGACCGTTGATTGGGGCTGGAATTGCAGCCTTGATTTTAGGTGGATATCAAGTCATTGAAAAATGGTTTTGATATTTTCTGACAACTGAAGCCGCTTACATTTCTTTTTTGCAATAAATTGTTTATACTATATAAAGGACAGGGTAAACGGAGACTGGGTGAATGCAGGGGAGAAGCCCGTCCCGTATCCTTATTCCCTATACACAGACTGTTTTTACGGTCGACTACTTTCAAACAAGACTGAGGGGGAGTTATGAATGTCAACGACAAAAGGGTTAGAAGGTATTGTGGCAGCAGCCTCAAAAGTCAGCTCAATTATTGACGGACAATTGACTTATGGAGGATACACCATTGATGATTTAGCGGACAACGCCACATTTGAAGAAGTTGTATTCTTATTGTGGAATGATCGCTTACCAAATGCAGAGGAATTGACAGCGCTCTCAGAGGCACTCGTGAAAGAAGCGACGTTGCCAGAAGAAGTGATTGATACGTTAGCCCGTGCACCGAAATCAGCCAATGCAATGGCGACGATTCGTACGGCGCTCTCACAACTCGCTCTATATGATGAAGAATCTGAAGACATGAGTGACGAGGCAAACATGCGTAAAGCGATTCGTCTTCAAGCACAAGTTGCTACAATCGTGACGGCATTCGCACGTCTACGTAAAGGCGAGCAACCTGTCGCTCCGAAAGAAGGTCTCTCATATGCAGCGAACTTCTTATACATGTTGAATGGAGAAGAACCAAGTGAAGTCGCAGAAAAGACAATCGACAAAGCACTCATCCTTCATGCAGACCATGAACTGAACGCTTCGACGTTCACAGCTCGTGTCTGTGTGGCGACGCTTTCTGATATGTATTCTGGTGTGACGGCGGCGATGGGAGCACTCAAAGGGCCGCTTCACGGTGGTGCAAACGAAGCGGTTATGAAAATGCTTCATGAAATTGACTCGGTCGACCGTGTTGAAGAATATGTACGTGGTAAATTCGAGCGCAAAGAAAAAATTATGGGCTTCGGTCACCGTGTCTACAAGGACGGCGACCCGCGTGCGAAGCACTTGAAAGAAATGAGCCGCCAGTTGACTGCTCAAATCGGCGAGCCGAAGTGGTATGAGATGTCTGAAAAAATCGATCATCTCGTTGAAACAGAAAAAGGATTGAAACCAAACGTCGACTTCTACTCGGCATCAACGTATTATGCGCTCGGTCTTGAAGAAGACTTATTCACGCCAATCTTCGCCGTATCACGGATGTCAGGTTGGATTGCGCACATTCTCGAGCAATATGCGGATAACCGCTTGATTCGTCCACGTGCGGAATATGTCGGTGAAACAAGCCGTAAATATGTTCCTGTGAACGAACGTTAATTCGAGACACATTTTAGACAAAAGTTTGGTAAACTAACAAGTGACGTAGGTCGGCGTACGCGTCGACCTACAGTAATGTACTTAGGGGGATTCATTATGTTGACACAAGGACAAAAAATTACAGTTGAAAACGGTGTATTGAACGTACCAAACGTTCCGACAGTACCATTCATTATCGGTGACGGAACAGGTCCTGATATTTGGAACGCGGCTGTTCGTGTATTCGATGCTGCAGTTGAAAAAGCATACGGCGGCGACAAGAAAATCGAATGGATGGAAGTATACGCTGGGGAGAAAGCTTATAACGAAAAAGGTGAGTGGCTCCCGACAGAAACACTCGATCAAATTCGCGAGTACTTGATTGCAATCAAAGGACCACTTACGACACCGGTCGGTGGTGGAATTCGTTCATTGAACGTTGCGCTTCGTCAAGAGCTCGACTTATACACATGCCTTCGTCCAGTTCGTTACTTCACAGGTGTTCCTTCACCAGTAAAACGTCCTGAAGATACAGACATGGTCATCTTCCGTGAAAATACAGAAGATATCTACGCAGGGATCGAGTACGCGTCAGGAAGCGACGAAGTGAAAAAACTCATCAAATTCTTGCAAGATGAAATGAACGTGAACAAGATCCGTTTCCCAGAGACATCAGGAATCGGCATCAAGCCTGTTTCTTCTGAAGGGACAGAACGTCTCGTCCGTGCTGCAATCGAATATGCGATTGCGAACGACCGCAAATCGGTCACGCTCGTACACAAAGGGAACATCATGAAGTTCACAGAAGGCGCATTCAAAAACTGGGGTTATGCACTCGCTGAAGCTGAATACGGTGACAAAGTGTTTACATGGGCACAGTATGACCGCATCAAAGAAGAGTCTGGCGAAGCAGCTGCGAACGAAGCTCAGTCGAAAGCAGAAGCTGAAGGGAAAATCATCGTAAAAGATTCGATCGCTGATATCTTCCTCCAGCAAATCTTGACACGCCCACGTGAGTTCGATGTCGTCGCGACGATGAACTTGAACGGAGACTACATCTCAGACGCACTTGCGGCGCAAGTAGGTGGAATTGGGATTGCACCTGGTGCGAACATCAACTACATCACAGGACATGCAATCTTCGAAGCGACACACGGCACAGCTCCGAAATACGCAGGTCTTGATAAAGTAAACCCATCTTCAGTCATCCTTTCAGGTGAGATGATGCTCCGCCACATGAACTGGAACGAAGCGGCTGACCTCATCATCAACTCAATGGAGAAAACAATCGCTTCGAAAGTTGTCACATATGACTTCGCACGTCTCATGGACGGCGCGACAGAAGTGAAGTGTTCTGAATTTGCGGATGAATTGATCAAAAACATGTAATTCAAACGAATAAGTCGCCAATTGAGGGGGAGAGCTCATGATTCGTCGTAACAAAATTTCTGTAATTGGAAGTGGCTTCACCGGTGCAACCACTGCACTATACCTGGCTCAACGTGAGCTAGGGGATGTCGTTCTACTCGATATGGAAGAAAAAGTTGGACCGACGAAAGGGAAAGCGCTCGACATGCAAGAAACGGCTCCGATTCAAGGGTTTGACGCTTGGGTCACAGGAACATCGGATTACGCCGATACGGCTGATTCGGACATTGTGGTCATCACGGCGGGAATCGCGCGTAAGCCAGGGATGAGTCGAGACGATCTCGTTGCAACGAATGCAAACGTGATGCGTTCTGTCGTCAAAGAGATTGCTCGCTATTCTCCGGAAGCGATTTTGATTGTCTTGACTAATCCGGTGGATGCAATGACCTATGCGGCGTTCAAAGAATCGGGTTTCCCGAAAGAACGCGTCATCGGACAATCTGGTGTGCTGGATACGGCTCGTTTCCGGACGTTTGTCGCTCAAGAATTAAACGTTTCCGTCAAAGATGTATCCGGGTTTGTTCTCGGAGGACATGGTGACGATATGGTGCCTCTCGTGCGTTACTCGTACGCCGGGGGAATCCCGCTTGAAAAACTCATACCACATGAGCGGATTGAGCAAATCGTCGAACGGACACGTAAAGGTGGCGGTGAAATTGTTCAACTGCTAGGTGACGGCTCGGCGTATTATGCGCCAGCTGCCGCAATCGTAGAGATGGTCGAGGCGATTTTAAAAGATCAGCGTCGAATCTTACCTGCTATTGCTTATCTAGAAGGCGAGTACGGATTTAGCGATTTGTATCTTGGCGTCCCGACTATTCTTGGGAAACATGGCATCGAGCAAGTACTTGAGCTCGACTTGACGGATGAGGAGAAAGCAGCACTTTCACGTTCTGCCGACTCGGTCCGCTCCGTATTAGGCGTCTTATAAGAAGAAAGTGCTTCCTACAATTTTGTGGGAAGCACTTTTTTGCGGTTTCCATCATGTGGGGCATGCTACACTGAAAGTGGATTTGTTTTGTTTTTGTAAAGATTTGCTTTGAGGTTGGTCGTTGCAAGCTTTGATTTGTAAAATAGAGAGTGACATTTGATGGATTAAGAGGAGGAAGTAGTGTGGCTGATAAAGTAATTGTTGTCGACGATGAAGTATCGATTGCGACGTTATTAAAATTTAATTTAGAACAGGCTGGTTTCGAGGTGGAGACCGCCCATGATGGAAAGACAGGATTGGAACTGGCTGAAAAGAAAGATGCCGTCTTAATCGTGCTTGATTTAATGCTACCGGAAATGGACGGACTTGAAGTATGTAAGCGACTCCGTCAACAAAAAGTCAATACGCCGATTTTGATGCTCACGGCGAAAGACGATGAGTTTGATAAAGTTCTCGGTCTCGAGCTCGGTGCAGATGACTATTTGACGAAACCGTTCAGTCCCCGGGAAGTCGTGGCTCGTGTCAAAGCGATTTTAAGACGCTCGGCGCCGCAAGAAACAGCAGTCGAAGAGGATGTCATTCAAATCGGTGACGTAAAAATTGTCGCTTCGAACTACGAAGTGTTCAAACAAGGCGAACGTCTTGAGTTGACTCCGAAAGAATTTGAACTGTTAGCTTATTTAGCCAAAAACAAAGGACGTGTGCTGACGCGAGACCAATTGTTATCGGCTATTTGGAATTACGATTTCGTCGGTGACACGCGAATCGTCGATGTCCATATCAGTCATCTCCGTGAAAAAATCGAACCGGTCACGAAGAAACCGACATATATTAAAACGATTCGTGGCCTCGGTTATAAAATGGAGGAGCCGACTTCGGAATGAAGACGTATCGCTCTAGATTCATGACGACGCTCATTCTTCTCGTCACGGGCGTACTTTTGACGCTTGGCATCGTGCTCGGCCAACTGTTTAAAGATTTCTATTTGGATTCTGAACGTGACCGCTTGAAAGAGGATGCTCAGCTCGCCGCTTTGTACCTTGAAGGAGGAGAGCTAGACGAAATTCGAGAATATGTCGGTCAAATCGATGACGGGAGTAGCTTTGACATTTTGCTACTTAATAGCAGGAATGAAGTCATCGCCGGGACGCCGTTTCGTGTCGGGTCAATCGATTATAAGATTGAACCAAGTCTTGTGCCCGAAGACGGAACGTTTGGTGAAGCGGACGAAGATGAACTGATTCAGTTCACAAAACCGATTGAACTTGCGACAGGGGAGACGGTCTATTTAACGTTCATCCGTTACGTTTCAGATCTTGAAGGCGTGTATGATCGAATTTGGTTAACGATTGCGCTCGCGCTGTTCTTTTCATTTTTCATCATCTTATTCGTCCTTCAGCATCTGACGAACCAATTTATACGACCAATCGATGAAGCGACCATCGTCTTACGGGAACTCGCCGATGGTAATTATCGGGCCCGCGTTTATGAACTGCGAAATGACGAGGAGACCGGAAGTCTCGCTGGATCAATCAACGTCCTCGCCCGAAATTTGGAGTCAATTTCACTCGGAGAATCGGTTCAGCGTGCGAGACTCGAATCACTCATCGAATATATGGGGGCAGGGCTCCTTCTCGTGGACGAGCGAGGGATTGTCACATTAGTCAACCGTTCGTATCGCGAGATGTTCCAGTACGATGATTTATCGATTGGACAATTTTATCACGGGATGTTACCGAGTCCTGATGTCGAGACTCTGATCGAAGACGTCTATTTGACGGAAGAAGTCCATCGTCGTCAGCTGTCGATTCGAACCGGCTTCAATCAGAAAACGTATATGGTTTCTGCTGCACCGATTTTTAGTGATACGGGAATGCTTCGTGGGACGACATTATTATTCAACGACATCACGGAGCTGAAGCGACTCGAGAAGATGCGGAAAGACTTTGTCGCGAACGTCAGTCATGAACTCAAGACCCCGCTCACCTCGATTCGTGGATTTAGTGAGACATTACTCGACGGGGCGAAAGAAGTGCCTGAACTCCGCGACCAGTTCTTAGACATCATTCAAAAAGAGGCGACGCGGATGCAGATGCTTGTTGAAGATTTGCTTGAGCTGTCGAGATTAGAACGTGATGATTTCCAGATGGAACTGGTATCCGTCGACTTGAACCAGCTCGTCGATGAGGTATGTCTCTTGCTCAGTCAGAAAGCGGACAAAAAGTCGATTCATCTAGAGGCGAAGCATCATGGGACGGCCGTCTTACAGGCCGATTTGAATCGGATGAAGCAAGTCATCATGAACCTCGTCGCAAACGCCATCAACTATTCTCCGGAAGGAAGTCGTGTCGAAATTTCTGTCGAGGCGAATGAGGATGCCTACAAGTTACGCGTCAAGGACAATGGAATCGGGATTGCTGAAAAAGAAGTCAGTCGAATCTTTGAGCGCTTCTATCGTGTCGACAAAGCAAGAAGCCGAAATTCAGGTGGCACGGGTCTAGGTCTTGCTATCGTGAAACACATCATCGATCTCCATCATGCGACAATCGATGTCGATAGCGTCGAAGGTAAAGGGACTACGTTCACCATCACGTTCCCAACAGTTTGAAATCCTTTACCTCACGTGTGATTAATCATTTTACAAAACCTTGCCATTCCATTCATATTTGCTTTACAAAACCTTGCTATTCTTATGAATGAGACCTCTTCATCATCTCGTGACTCGATCGGTGCTCATCTCCACACGGTCGAGAATTTGGCCCTTTTCTATTCGTAGAAAAGGGTCTTTTTTTTCGAACGCTTGTACCCGTATGGTATGATGAATGAAGAGAAGAATGGAGGTCGATTGAATGAATAAACTACTAGTCCTAGATGGGAACTCCTTAACATATCGTGCGTTTTTCGCACTGCCTCCGATGTCGGACGCGTCAGGTCGAAATACGAACGCGGTGTACGGCTTTACGATGATGTTGTTGAAATTGATGGAAGATGAGCAACCGACGCACTTTGCCGTTGCGTTCGATGCGTCGAAGAAGACGTTCCGTCACGATACGTTTGCTGACTATAAAGGGGGGCGTCAGAAGACTCCTGGGGAATTACGCGAACAGTTCCCGCTCGTACGAGACGTCTGTCGTGCGTTTGGTATTGCTGTCTTAGAACTTGATCAATATGAGGCGGATGATATCATCGGCACGCTCTCAAAGGATACATCATACGATCAAGTGACGATTGTGACGGGAGATAAAGATTTACTGCAACTGATCGATGATCGCGTGACCGTCTACTTGACGAAACGAGGCATCACAGATGTCGAGACAATGAACCAAACGGCGTTCCAGGAACGTTATGAGGGACTACAACCGATTCAGATGATTGACTTAAAAGGGTTGATGGGGGATAAATCGGATAACATTCCAGGTATTCCGGGTGTCGGGGAAAAGACGGCGCTCAAGTTGATTTCAACATACGGAACCGTCGAGTCCCTTTATGAACATACGGATGAACTAAAGGGGAAACAGAAAGAAAAAGTGGAAGCGAACGAGCGAGAGGCGAAGATGTCAAAACAGTTGGCGACGATTTATACGGACGTGCCACTTGATGTGACCGTTGATGATCTCGTTTTTAAACCTTATGACGCTTCTGTCGTAAAACCTTTGTTCATGGAACTTCAATTCAAGTCGTTGATCGGTAAATTAGCGGACAGCTCTACAGAAGAAACGGTCGAAAAAGAAGTACGGCCAACAATCGACCTTTCTGAACAAGATTTGTCTCGAGCTGTCCTATTCCTTGAGCAACTACACGATGACTATTTCGAAGAAGACATCGTTGGGGTTGCAATCGCATCAGACCGTGGCGTGACCGTCGGTGACGTGACACTGTTACAAGATGCACGAGTCAAGGAATGGATTGAAGACGAATCGAAGACGACGATTTGTCTCGATGCTAAACAAACAATCATTCAGTTGAAACGTCATCAGTTATTCCTTCGTGGTTACGAAGACTTACTCGTTTCCGGATATTTGTTGAATTTATCTGGTGGAACGTCACTCAGCTCGATTGCTTCTCATTTCACATACCCTCTTGAAGAAGATGAAGCAGTTTATGGGAAAGGCGCAAAAATAAAAGTCCCTGATGAGGAAGTATTTCATTCCCATCTTGCGGAGAAAGCACATGCGATTTTGACGTTGTTCGAACGTGTCGCTTCAGAGTTGAAAGACAACGAACAGACGGAATTATATGAGGCGCTTGAAAAACCGCTCGTCTCGGTGTTAGCCGAGATGGAATGGGCAGGCATTCATGTAAACGTGGAAACACTTCAACACATGGAGACAGATCTTCGTGAGCGCCTGTCTGCGCTTGAAGTAACGATTCATGAATTGGCCGGCGAACCGTTCAACATCAACTCGCCGAAACAGCTAGGGGTCGTCCTATTTGAGAAACTAGCGCTTCCCCCTGTGAAAAAGACAAAGACGGGTTACTCGACTGCGGCGGATGTCCTTGAGAAGTTGGCGCCGCTTCATCCGATCATCGAGAAAATCATGCATTATCGTGAACTCGGGAAACTACAGTCGACCTATGTAGAAGGATTGCAGAAAGTTGTGAAGGAAGATGGCAAGATTCACACCCGTTACACGCAGACGTTAACGCAAACGGGACGACTCTCGTCAGTCAACCCGAACTTACAAAACATTCCGATCCGATTAGAGGAAGGACGTCGAATTCGTAAGGCGTTCACCGCAAGTGAGCCGGGCTGGGTACTCTATGCGGTCGATTACTCACAGATCGAACTTCGAATCATGGCGCATATGTCACAAGATGAGAAAATGATGGCGGCCTTTTTGCATGATGAGGATATCCACACGTCGACGGCGGCGAACGTGTTCAAAGTCGCAAATGAGGAAGTCACTTCACTCATGCGTCGTCAGGCGAAAGCCGTCAACTTCGGAATCATATATGGAATCAGTGATTATGGGCTCTCGCAAAACCTAGGTATCACACGAAAAGAAGCACAAACGTTTATCGATACGTACTTTGAACAATTCCCGGGAGTGAAGACGTTCATGGATGCTGCGATTGAACGGGCTCGTGAGCATGGGTTCGTCGAGACGATGTTAAAACGACGTCGTAATATCCCAGACATTCATTCTCGTAATTTTAATTTGCGTGGATTCGCTGAACGTACGGCAATCAATACGCCGATTCAAGGAACGGCAGCAGACATCATCAAAAAAGCGATGATTGACGTCGATCACGCTCTTCAATCATCGCAACTTCAATCTAAGTTGTTGTTACAAGTACACGATGAATTGATTTTTGAAGGTCCGGCTGAAGAAATGGAAGCGCTAGAAAAATTGGTGACGGAAGCGATGGAACATACAGTGACACTCGATGTACCGTTACGTGCGGATGGAGCCGTTGGAACGACGTGGTTCGATACGAAATAAGAAGATAGAAAGGAAATCAGTATGCCAGAATTACCAGAAGTCGAAACGGTTTGTCGCAGATTACGACCTGCCGTTTCCGGAAAGACGATTCAGTCTGTCGATGTGCTCGACCCTAAAATCATTCGGGGACTCGAGCCAGAAGAATGGGTACACCATTTGATTGGAGAGACCATTACTGATGTAGAACGTCGAGGGAAGTTTATTTTATTCAAATTAACGAACGGATATCTCGTCTCTCATCTCCGGATGGAAGGGAAGTTCTTCCCACATGAGACAATCACAGAACCGGCTAAACATACGCATATCGTCATTAACTTCACGGACCAATCGACCCTACATTATAACGATGTGCGGAAGTTTGGTACGATGGAGTTGCGGACGAATGAGGCGGTCCATACGACACCACCACTGTCACTACTTGCATACGAACCGTTTGACGAGCGTGTGACAACTGATGCGTTGCTTAAGCGTCTAGAACGGATGAAGACGCGCGCTATCAAGACTGCGCTTCTTGATCAGTCCATCTTCGTCGGATTAGGGAATATCTATGTAGATGAAACATTGTTTCGTGCCGGTGTGCATCCGACACGACCAGCTGCTAGTTTGACGCACGAAGAAGTGGAGCGTGTACGCATTGAAGCGGTAGCCGTGCTAAATGAGGCGATTGAACGTGGGGGAAGTACCATTCGTAGTTATACGAATCCAGACGGGGCCACGGGAACGTTTCAAGAGACGCTATATGTATACGGACAAGCCGGTGAACCATGTCGCCGTTGCGGACAAGAAATTGAAAAGATGAAACTAGGCGGTCGTGGCACGCATTATTGTCCACACTGTCAACAACGTTAGGGAGTGGGCGTTATGTTGAAAATTGGATTGACGGGTGGGATTGCAACCGGGAAGTCCACGGTGTCTCGACTTTTTCGGAAAAAGGGGATTCCGATCATCGATGCCGATTTGATTGCGAGGACGGTCGTCGAACCTGGAGGAAAGGCAATCGAGGGCGTAAAAGCGGCATTTCCAAAATGTTTTGACGGTGATGTCCTGAACCGTCCAGCGCTAGGGCGTGAAATCTTTCATGATGAGACGAAGCGTCAACATCTCAATCAGCTGATGCATCCAGCGATTCGTGAAGAGATGAAGGAACAGATGCGTGCTTATGAAGCAGCCGGCGAGTCTGTCGTCATCTTTGATATTCCTCTCTTATTTGAGGGGACAATGCTCGACCTCGTCGATTATTCTGTCGTCGTCTATTGTCGCGAAGAGATTCAACTGATGCGTCTCATGGAGCGGAATGGATTGACGAAAGAAGAGGCGCTCGCTCGCATTCATTCTCAAATCCCAATCGAGGAGAAAAAACATCAGGCCGATTTTCTCGTCAATAACAACGGTTCACTCGGTGACTTACCACCGCAAATTGACCGTTTGGTCGAACAATTTAAGATGATTGAAAAAGAAGGCGAATGATGATTCGCCTTCTTTTCGTTTAGTCAGTTTAATGGATCGGAGTCAGGTGAACCCTTCTTCCACGTATCATAAATGGCACGTCCATCGCTTGGATGACCGTTCGAATAATTGATCGGGTACAGTGAAAAGAAAATATAGTAAAACGAGAAATAAGCGAACTGATACGTATACAACGTTGGTTCAATCTCTCGACTTAAAATAAATGAATTGAGAATCAAGATGCTCGCCAGATTAAAAATGGCCCCACCGCCATATACAAGCGTGCGGGTAACCTTATTGCTCCATTTTAAATCTGTGAATTGACACCACGCATCGTAAAAATAGACGCGGTTTACTTGAAGACGTCCAACTTTAAATAGTTTTTTTCCTGTGCCGATTTGCATGTCGAGCGAGCCCCCAAACAATTTTGCGAAAAAGAAATGTCCGAACTCGTGAATCAACGTCACAATCGGTAAGATGATGAAAAATGAAATGAAGAACTTATCGATATCTCCCCAATCAAACATGGTGACGCCTCCTTTCTGATGTGCTTTACGCCAAGAAATTTCCCTCATTTTCAAAAAATAAACAGAGAAAAACGAAAAAAATGTGACGAATCATAGTGAAAACGCTTACAGCTATCCGTTATAATGAAACCGTAATGTAGAAAAAGGGGGATTTAGCATGGGGACAAAAGTTGCGATTAACGGATTCGGTCGAATCGGGAGAATGGTATTCCGGAAATTGATGCTTGAGGGGCGTCATGAAGTTGTGGCAATCAATGCGAGTTATCCAGCGGAAACGCTCGCTCATCTCATCAAACATGATTCCATTCACGGTCCATTCGGATTGACAGTTCGAGCGCAAGGGGATGCGCTTGAAGTCGATGGAAAGCGAATCGAACTTATTTCAGAACGTGATCCATCACGTTTACCATGGGCAGACCTTGGCATCGACATCGTGGTCGAGGCGACAGGGAAGTTCAACTCGGATATTGGAGCAAAACTTCATTTAGATGCAGGTGCAAAAAAAGTAATTTTAACAGCGCCAGGTAAAGGGGAATTACGTACGATTGTGATGGGGGTCAACGATCGAGACTATCGCCCGGAAGAAGACCACATCATTTCAAATGCATCGTGTACGACAAACTGTCTAGGACCTGTCGTAAAGGTATTGCATTCGACATTCGGAATCGAGACAGGTTTAGTGACAACTGTTCACGCGTACACGAATGACCAAAATAATATTGATAACCCGCATAAGGACTTACGCCGGGCGCGTGCTTGTGGCAGTTCGATCATCCCGACTTCGACAGGAGCGGCTAAAGCGATTGGACTTGTCATGCCAGAGCTACAAGGGAAATTAAACGGAATGGCACTCCGCGTTCCGACACCGAACGTATCACTCGTCGATTTAGTTGTTGAACTTCATCGTGACGTCACCGTTGATGAAGTGAATGAAGCGTTTGAGCGGGCAGCGTTTGGAGAGATGACGGGCGTGTTAGGTGTTTCTCATGAACCGCTCGTATCGATTGATTTTAACGGAGACGATCGCTCGTCAATTATCGATATGGATTCGACGATGGTACTCGGCGGAAATCATGTAAAAGTTCTCGCATGGTATGACAATGAATGGGGCTATTCGTGCCGTGTCGTCGACTTGTTAGATATGGTGGCGAGTTACCTTCAAATTGGGCAACAAGAAACACACGCCTAAAAAATATTACGCTCTAAAAAATATTTTTGTTTTTTTTAAACAAATGTCTTGTAACGACGTCCCAAACACGTTACACTCAGTTTCGTGAACTTCAATTGGTCTGACAAACGCAACTTAAAGGGTTAGGACCTCTTAGGACTAACTTGCCCCCGTGGTTGTGGGCGATTCAGGCACAAAGTGAGTGATCATCAACTACTTTGAGACCATTGATGTAAAGGGGGATCCACTAATATGGATACTATGGGACGTCACATTATTACAGAACTTTGGGAGTGCAATCCCGACAAATTGAATGATATCGACTACATCGAGCGTTTGTTCGTCGATGCTGCTCTTCGTTCGGGCGCTGAAGTCCGCGAAGTCGCTTTCCACAAATTCGCGCCACACGGTGTGAGTGGAGTCGTCATCATTTCAGAATCACACTTAACGATTCACAGTTTCCCAGAGCATGGCTACGCGTCGGTTGACGTGTTCACATGTGGAGATCGAATCGATCCAGCTACGGCATCGCAATACATCGCCGAAGGCTTGGATGCAAAAGTACGTGAAGATGTGAAACTTGAGCGTGGAATGGGACCGATTCGTGTTCCAGAAGCACAAGTTGCACTAACTAAATAATTCTGAAGAACCTTTTGAGGCTGGCCGTTTAACGGTCAGCCCTTTTAATTGTTTTGTTGTTGCCTTAATTTTGATATGCTTAACGTATATAACTCAGGCGTTGAGGTGGATTATGGGACTGTTAGATAAGTTACAAACACATATTGAAACGAAAGATACACATAAAAATGAATCGCTTCGGACACGTTACTATGCGGCATCTCCGAACGCAATCTTACAATGGTTAGAAAGTCAGATTCAGTCGAATGGTCAGACGGTGCGTCGAATCGACTCGAACCGTGGCGAACTCTCATTCATTGGTGAAGGATGGGACGGACTCATTACGGTCGTGCAAGTGGATGGTGGTCGTACAGCGGTCGATTTTACATTGAACCGCGAACAACGACTCGGGGCAGACCTTGGACAAATCATCACTCACTATTACGAGGCGCTCACACAACAATTCCCGCTTCGTGCTATCGGAAATAAATCTGTCGAACGATAAGGAGGCTTGAGCATGCGTTGTCCGAAATGTGATCACAATGGAACGAGAGTGCTCGATTCCCGACCGGTGCAAGACCATTATTCGATTCGACGTCGTCGTGAATGTGAAAAATGTGGGTATCGGTTCACAACGTTTGAGACGGTGGAACAGACACCCCTCATCATTGTGAAGAAAGATGGAAACCGTGAAGAATTCAGTCGCGAAAAAGTACTTCGTGGAATCATTCGTGCGTGTGAAAAGCGACCGGTCACGCTTGAACAGCTTGAAGGAGTCGTGACAAAAGTCGAACAACAACTTCGCGCCCTCGCACAGTCGGAAATTCCGAGTGAGCAGGTTGGTGAGTTGGTGATGAATGAACTCGCACGTGTCGATGAAGTCGCATACGTTCGTTTCGCATCTGTTTATCGCCAATTCAAAGATATCACTGTGTTCTTTAAAGAACTTGAAGATTTAATGAAGCAAGAAAATTCGACCAACTAAAGGGCGGCCTGCTGGTCGCCCTTTTTCAGGGGAGAGAGCTATGGAGAAAGAACGTACAATCTTTGGGACGGATGAACTGCTCATTATGAGTACAGGTCTTGTTGACCGCGAATCATATCAGTCCCTCTATCATTTGTATCAACCTGTCATCGGCGTCAAAGCACTCGCACTGTACCAGACGCTTTGGAGTGAATTGAAACCAGGCAAGATGAAATCGAACTATATGTCACATAGTGCCTTGTGTGAAATGTTGGAGTACTCCATCAATGAATTGACGGATAATCTATTTCGCCTCGAAGCCATCGGATTGGTACGGACGTATAAAACGAAAGATGCCCGATTGACGCAATACGTCTATCAGTTGCGTGTTCCGCTCGCACCGCATACGTTTTTAAACGATGGGCTGTTATCGAGCTTTCTCTTCTATAAAGTAGGGGAAGTGCGATTTAAACAACTTCAAGGGCGTTTCACGATCGACCCTTTGCCTGCGGGAATCGTCGAGGTGACGAAAGACTTTAATGAAGTATTTGATGTGAAAGGCGTCAACCATCGAGCGTTCACACAAAAGAACTACGAAAAACCAGACCGTGCGAAGATTGAAATCAACTATTCGTTCGATATGGACATTGTGAAGAAACTGACGAATTTCCCAGTCGGGTTTTTCACAAAGAAATTAGACGAAACCATCACAAAATTGGCCTATGTGTCTCAACTCGACGAAGAGACGATGGCCGAAATGTTGAAAGAATATTTTGTTCACGAAGCCTATCTTCCGCTCAGTGAGCAGGAGAAGCGAGACGGATGTCGTCAGATGGTACTCCAGTTGAAGAAAAAACAAACGCGGCATCGAAAAGAGAAGACGGTGGAGCACGAAGAGACCAAATTGGGAGATTTACATGATCCAGCGGTAATGGAAGCGGCCCACCCCCATCAGTACGTATCGACACTTCGGAAGACGCCTCAGCTGTCGAAAAGTGACGAACAGTTGGTCATCGAACTCGTTGATACGCTCGGACTCGCACCGGGCGTGATCAACGCACTCTTCTATTATTGTATTGAAGTGAAGAAACAGACTCGTCTGAACGAGAACTATGTCCTTCGCATCGCGACGAGTTGGAAGACGGCTGGTTATACGAACGCGAAAGAGGCGTTAGAGCAAGAAGCGTCACAAGATGCGCTCATTGAGAAGAAGCAACAAAAACGTGAAAATGTACAGCGGACGACTGTCGGTTCACGTCGGAAACCCCAACAAGGCGAGATGCCGAAATGGCTCGAAGATGAAGCGAAACAACAGCGATCGTATGATCAAGCGAGGAAGAAAGAATTGGAATCTTCCGTTCCAGATGATGCGGAACTTGTAAAACTATTAAATGAATTGAAAGAGAAGGGGTGAGGGGATGGAACGAATCAACCAGTCGTTATCGCAGTTGATGAATCGAAAAGAAGTCCGCGAAGCGTATGAGTCGATTCGCAGACGAACGCTCAATCATCCGGGAGTGATCGCCTTTTTGAACGCTCATCCTGAGTTAGAAGAGAAAGCGATTGAAATTGGATTCACGAAGCTGAGTGAGTATGCCGAGCAAATGGATGGAAAGACGTTCATCGAAGAACAGGCCGTCATCCCTGGTCATCAACCGGTGCTCTATGTCGATCTCGGGCAGATTGCCATTCGCTATGAAGAGACGGTCGCTCATCGACAAGCTAGACGCCAAAAAGAGATGGACCGAAAGTTTAAGAGCCTGTTTTTACCGGAAGAAGTCCGTGAGGCGAGCTTTGAGTCATTTGATTGGGCGGATGATGCGCGCAAGATCGCACTTCGAGAAGCGATGCGTTTCGTGACGGGGATGAAGTCCAAACAAAAAGTGAACGGACTCTATTTACACGGAAGTTTCGGTGTCGGGAAAACGTATCTACTCGCCGCCATTGCCAATGAATTAAAAGTGGCGGATATCGAGACGATTTTGGTTCATGCCCCTGGATTCGTATCAGAGGCAAAGCGCAAAATCCGTACGGAATCGTTTGATTCATTTTTGACATCGTTTCAACACGTGCCTGTCTTGTTAATTGATGACATTGGTGCTGAGGCGATCAGCCCGTGGGTGCGCGACGAACTGTTCGGCATCATTCTCCAATATCGGATGATGCATCGATTGCCGACGCTATATAGTTCAAACTTTAGCGGAGAGGAGCTCGAGACTCACTTTTCAATCGATGGGTCCGCGCAAAATAAAATGAAAGCGCAGCGTCTCATGCAACGAATTTCAACGACGACGACACAAATCGAACTGAAGGGTGAAAATCGACGTCGGTAAAGGATTGTTTTTCTCGGATGAGTTGACTATACTAATAACCATATAAGTGATGCATAGAAGAGGATATGAATCATCGAGACGAGTTTTAGCGAGGGAAGGGCGGTGGAAGCTTCCTAACGACGACGATGCATTTACTCCCTCAGAGCACCGTACGGGTCAATCGTGCGGCGATTCACACTCGTTATCGTGTGTTCGAGCCAAGCATGATGCTTGGGAACGAGGGTGGTACCACGAGAATCAAAGCTCGTCCCTTTTTGAGGGATGGGCTTTTTTTATATTCATTTTTTGAGAGGGGACAGATGTACATGATTCAATTGACATTTCCAGATGGCGCGGTAAAAGAATTTGATGCCGGCGTCACAGCAGAAGACGTCGCAGGCTCAATCAGCCCGGGACTTCGCAAAAAAGCAATCGCAGCAAAACTAGACGGAGAACTCATCGACTACCGTCGTCCGATTGAACAGGACGGCAAAATCGAGCTCGTCATGCCAGATTCAGAGGACGGTCTCGACTTGATGCGTCACTCGTCAGCGCACTTGATGGCACAAGCGATCAAGCGTCTGTATGGAGAAGAGAACAACATCTATCTCGGGATTGGGCCGACGATCGAGAACGGATTCTATTACGACATCGAAATGGACCGCCGAATCAACGAGGAAGACCTTCCTGAGATTGAGAAAATGATGAAACGTATCGTCGATGAAAACTTAGAAATCACTCGTGAAGTTGTTTCACGTGACGAAGCACTTGCTCGTTATAAAGAGCTGGGAGACCCGCTCAAAATCGAGTTGATCGAAGACATTCCTGCCGATCAGACACTTACAATCTATCATCAAGGTGAATTCTTCGACCTATGCCGCGGACCGCACGTCCCATCGACTTCGAAGTTAAAAATCTTTAAATTGATGAGCGTGGCTGGAGCATACTGGCGTGGCGACTCAGACAACAAGATGTTACAGCGTATTTACGGGACGGCGTGGGCAACGAAAGAACAACTCGCCGAGCACTTGCGACTTCTTGAAGAAGCGAAAGAGCGCGATCATCGTAAACTCGGAAAAGAACTCGACCTCTTCTTCGTCTCGCAAGAAGTCGGTCAGGGACTTCCGATGTGGTTGCCAAAAGGTGCATCGATTCGTCGTACGGTCGAACGTTACATCGTCGATAAAGAGCTCGAACTCGGATACCAACACGTATATACACCGGTGCTTGGGTCTGTCGACTTGTACAAGACATCGGGACACTGGGACCACTATCAAGATGACATGTTCCCGAAAATGGAGATGGACAATGAGGAACTCGTCCTTCGTCCGATGAACTGTCCGCACCACATGACAATCTACAAACATGAGCCACGCTCATACCGTGAGCTTCCACTCCGAATCGCTGAGCTTGGTGGGATGCACCGCTACGAGATGTCAGGCGCGCTCACAGGACTTCAACGTGTCCGCTACATGGTCTTGAACGACGGGCATACGTTCGTGACACCTGAACAGATGAAACAAGAGTTCAAAGACATCGTTCACTTGATTCAAGAGGTGTATGCTGACTTCGGCATTAAAGATTATCGTTTCCGTCTCTCGTATCGCGATCCTGCCGATAAAGAGAAGTACTTCGATAACGATGCGATTTGGGAGATGGCACAGAGCCAGTTGAAAGAAACAATGGACGAGCTCGAACTTCCATACTTCGAAGCGGAAGGGGAAGCGGCATTCTACGGACCGAAACTCGACGTGCAAGTACGCACGGCGCTCGGGAAAGAAGAGACGCTCTCGACTGTTCAACTTGACTTCTTACTCCCAGAACGTTTCGATTTGACGTACACAGGACCAGACGGGAAAGACCATCGTCCAATCGTCTTGCACCGTGGTGTCGTTTCGACGATGGAACGATTTGTTGCGTATTTGATCGAAGAATACAAAGGCGCATTCCCAACATGGCTCGCACCGGTACAAGTGAAATTGATTCCGGTATCACATGTCCATGATGAGTATGTCGCTGAAGTCAAAGCGGAACTCGTCAAGCGTGGGGTTCGCGTCGAAACGGACCTTCGTGACGAGAAACTCGGCTATAAGATTCGTGAAGCGCAAATGAAGAAGATTCCAATGACGCTCGTACTTGGGGATAAAGAACGTGATGAGCGTGCGGTCAACATTCGCCGTTACGGTCAACAAGAACAAGTATCAGCATCACTTGACGAATTCATCGCATCCCTCACAGAAGAGATCGCGAACCGTTCACGCTAAGCAAGGAGCCACCTTTCCATCTAGAAAGGTGGCTTTTTTCGGTCTAAAGACGGATGTGTATTTTGTCGTCTCCACGTATCGTAAACATTAAGGAGTGATAATTCATGAATTATTTGAAGCCAGTATTGGCACTTACTATTGGAGCAGTCGCATTTACAGGAGCACTTCCGAAAGTCGGGGCAGAGGCAATCGTCAATGACACGATTGTGACGCTCGGGGAGTCGCTCTCTTCAGAACAACAAAAATGGGTACTTGAACGTATGGACGCGCCAGAGGGAATCGAACCGATTATTACGACGGCAGCGGATGAAGAAAAATATTTAGGAGATTCTGTCCCACAAGCGCAACGTGGGGGTGGCATGTATTCGTCCGCACGAATTAAATTAACGGACGGAACAGGTCTTGATATTCAAACTGAAAATGTGACGTGGGTGACGAAAGATATGTATGCGAACGCATTGGTCACGGCAGGTGTGACGGATGCGGACATCTATATCACGTCACCAATCAACGTGACGGGTACGTCTGCTTTGACAGGGATCATGAAGGCGTATGATCAAACGGCGGCCGAAACCGGAATTGAACTGTCTGATGAGCGAAAAGAACTTGCACAGGAAGAGTTAGCAGTGACGTCTGAAATCGGAAAGACGGTCGGTCAAGAAGATGTAGCCGGTCTCATGAACGAAATCAAAGCGGAAATCGCGAACCAAATGCCGGAGACGAATATTGAGATTCGCGATATCGTCATTCAAGTGTTAAATCAAAATAACGTTCAATTGTCTGAAGGACAACTCGACCAATTGACGACACTATTTGAAAACATGCAACAAGCGAATCTGGATTGGTCTGCGATCAGTAACGGATTAAAAGATGCAGGGCAGGACGTACAGGCTTTTCTTGAACAAGAGGAAGTCCAAGGATTTTTCGCAAGATTGTTTGAAGCAATCAGTAACTTCTTCAAGTCGCTCACGAATTAATTGTGTATCATTTTGAAAAGAAGGAAAACTGGATAAGGAAATCATCAAACGGGGTAAATAACTTTCATCCATTATCTTAATCTTAAGGAGGAATCGTTATGCTCGGTGGTGTTCCGCTACATCCATTGCTCGTGCACGCTCCGATTGGTCTTCTACTGTTTGGGACGCTTTTGATTTTGATTAGCTTCAAATGGACAAGTTTTCGACTGTTTGCACTCGTCACGCTCGTCGCTGGATTGATATCGGGCGGAGTGGCATTTCTATCGGGTGACAGTGCCGAGGAGTATGCGGAAGCAAACCTTCCTTCGGTCACAGAGGCGATGATTGAAAACCATGAACATTTTGCCTTGTACAGCTTGATCGCGTTTGGCATCACTGTTGTCTTGCTTGCCGTAGGATATCGTGCGAAAGGGAAGCTATGGATCACACTTAGTTTTGTGATTGCGCTCGTGGGAGCGGGACTTCTTGCATACGCCGGGCACCTCGGGGGACAGATGGTTTACGCACAGTAAACATGAATAAACGTCCAATTCCATTGATTTGGAACTGGACGTTTTTACATAGTACATAAGAGAGACAGAGTTCCTCACTCTTTAGTACCATCGTTTATGAATATAGTTTTGAGCCGACTCGTGATCATCGACAATCTTTAATGTGATACGATTCATTTCTTCTAATAAGTCCGTTAATACTGCCTGCAACTTCTCATCTTCTAAGCCATGCGCCTGCATCGTTTTACTGACGATCTGCTGAACCTGGTCGTGATAGTCATGTTCGCGCGAGACGTCTTTTCGCCAGTTCATGTAAATCCCTCCTTTGATAATTCATTATTCCCTTTGAAAAGGTATTGCGAAACGAGAGAATGACTGGTATCATCATAAAAGTGTGAGCTACCAATTATTCATGCGCGATATCTTGACATCTTTTCCTGCTAGTGCTAAGATGACATAGTGATTAAAAACAACAAAGCAGAAGCACCCGCTTTTCACCTCGTCTGAGAGTCATCAGGCAGGTCCATCAAGTTCTTGGTTCAATCGGCAACGTCTGCCGTTTTATGACCTCAACTGATGTGTGGGTGGGAAACTGCCGACGCTTTTTTTATTGCCATGTTGTCTTGTCAATCTAAATCTCGTGCAATCGCACGATGGAGGTGCTAACCATTAGCAAAGAGCTCTTTATCAACGAAAACATTCGTGCCCGTGAAGTACGTCTCATTGGCGCAGACGGCGCACAACTCGGTGTGAAATCGCGTAACGATGCGTTACGTTTAGCTGAAGAAGCGGAACTAGACTTAGTCTTGGTCGCAGACAAAGCGAATCCACCGGTCGCTAAAATTATGGATTATGGGAAGTACCGTTTCGAACTCCAGAAAAAGGAGAAAGAAGCGCGTAAGAACCAAAAAGTCATCCAAATGAAAGAAGTACGTCTCAGTCCAACAATCGAGGACAACGATTTCCAAACAAAATTGCGTAACGCACGCAAGTTCCTTGAAAAAGGAAACAAAGTGAAGGCTTCGATTCGTTTCCGCGGACGTGCCATCACACACTCGGAAATCGGGAAACGTGTTTTGGACAAAATGGCAGCGGAATGTGCCGATTTGGCAACAGTTGAACAAAAGCCGAAGATGGAAGGACGCAGCATGTTCTTAGTGCTGGCTCCGAACAAAGAAGATTAATCATCGATTCTCAGTGGGGAGGAAATACTCATGCCGAAAATGAAATCGCACCGCGGTGCTTCAAAACGTTTCAAACGTACAGCATCAGGTAAACTCAAGCGTTCACACGCTTACACAAGTCACTTGTTCGCAAACAAATCGACTAAAGCGAAACGTAAGCTCCGTAAAGGCGCTATCGTATCAGCTGGAGACTTCAAACGCATTCGCAACATGATCGCGAAGTAATACAGAAACAATTAGGAGGGAATCCATATGCCACGCGTAAAAGGCGGTTATACGACTCGTCAACGTCGTAAAAAGCAAATTAAACTTGCCAAAGGATACTTTGGTTCGAAACACATTCTATTTAAAGTAGCAAAACAACAGGTCATGAAGTCACTCATGTACGCTTACCGTGACCGTCGTCAGAAGAAACGTGATTTCCGTCGTCTTTGGATCACACGTATCAATGCGGCAGCACGTACAAACGGTCTCTCATACAGCCGTATGATGCACGGCCTCAAGCTTGCAGGAATCGACATCAACCGTAAGATGCTTGCTGAGCTTGCTGTGACAGATGCACAGGCATTCGCGTCACTCGCTGAAACAGCTAAATCAAAATTGAACGCGTAATCGTTCAATCGACAGCGCCGAGACACTCTCTCGGCGCTTTCTTTTTTCTTCAGAATTTCTTAGAATTAAAAGAAGGAGGAAAGCGTATGAATCAATCAGTTGTCGCCATCGTTGCCCTTGCGCTGATCGTCTTGAACGTATATACCTATATCCAGGCAAAACGTTATACGCATGGCCAAGGTGATTTCAACGTACTATACGCCTATGCGGGAGGAGCCATCGGTGCCTTGTTCGGTCTCCATTTGACACGAAAAAAGACCGTTCATGCCCCAAAACTGCTCCAATTACAAGTATTGATTTTAGCGGTAGGCTGGTCTTTAATGATTTTAGTACTGCTATAAGTGGAGATAGAGGAGGAACATCCGGTGAACTGGACAACATTGTTTGATCGGCAGCGCGAATTAGACGAGCGGATCAAAGAACAACATGGATTATCCGGCAATCAATTCGATGAACGGTTACTGGCGCTGCTTGTCGAACTCGGTGAACTGGCTAACGAAACACGTAGCTTTAAGTTTTGGTCGAAGAAAGGACCGTCGCCTCAAGATGTGATCTTAGAAGAATATGTAGACGGCATTCACTTCTTACTGTCACTCGGCCTTGCACTTGGGTATGAACGAGACGCGTTTCCGGCGGGGAGCTCATATCTTGATGCGACTGATGCTTTTTTAGATATTTATCGAAAAGTGACGAACTTTGGTCTTTCGAAAACAGAAGCGATGTACGAGACGCTGATGGCAGCGTATCTTGAACTTGGCTATACGCTTGGGTTCAATGAACAACTCATTTTCATGGCGTATATGAACAAAAATGAAGTGAATCATGAGCGACAACAATTAGGCTATTAAGGAAAAGGAGCGGATTGGTATGAATGAATCGTTACATATGTTAAAACGTCTGACAGACGCAACTGGCGTCCCAGGAAATGAAGGGGAAGTCCGTCAATTAATGCGTGAATACCTTGAACCACATGTCGAATCATTTGAACAAGACGGTCTCGGAAGTTTATTTGGTCGAGTGACTGGAAAATCAGAAGGTCCTCGTGTCATGATTGCAGGTCACATGGATGAAGTCGGCTTTATGGTCACGCGTGTGGAAGAAGGTGGTTTCCTACGTTTCCAAGCGCTTGGTGGATGGTGGAACCAAGTCTTATTGGCACAACGGATGGATGTAGTGACGCGTTCAGGTGAAAAAATCCCGGGAGTGATTGGTGCGAAACCACCACATGTCCTTCCCCTTGAAGCACGTAAAAAACCAGTTGAAATCAAAGACATGTTTTTAGATATCGGAGCGACATCAAAAGACGAAGTCGCCGAATGGGGAATTCGTCCGGGTGATACGGTCGTCCCGCATTGTGAATTCACGGTCATGAAAAATGAGAACTTCTTGATGGCGAAAGCTTGGGACAACCGAATCGGTTGTGCCATTGCCATTGAAGCTGCAAAACGCCTGAAAGAAGAAGCATTCCCAGGTGTCATCTATACAGGTGCGACGGTACAAGAAGAAGTTGGATTGCGTGGAGCGGTTACAGCGGCTAACTTGGTTCAACCGGATGTGGCGATTGCTGTCGATACAGGAATTCCAAGTGATACGCCAGGAATGACACCGGCAGAAGGATTGTCAAAACTCGGCGATGGCGTTCAAGTCATCTTCTTTGATGCAACGACCGTGACAAATCCACGTCTCGTCGACCTCATTGTTGAGGTAGCAAAAGAAAACGACATCAAATATCAGCTTGATTTGACACCAGGTGGCGGAACAGACGCAGGACGATTCCATTTGTCTGGGATTGGAATGCCGGCGATTGCGTTAACAGTACCTGTTCGTTATTTACACACGAACGTGTCAATCATCCATAAAGACGACTACGAAGCAGCAATTGAACTCGTTGTCGCATTAACGAAACGCTTAGACCACGAGACGGTCCAATGGTTGAAAGAGGGATAATATGACGAAGATTACGTCTACGAAGAGCGAGACGATTAAACGATTAAAACGATTGATGACGAAAAAAGGACGCCAAGAAACCGGGCAATTCCTTGTAGAGGGAGAGCATTTGGTGGATGAGGCAATCCGAGCAGGTCGTCTCGTACAACTCATCATGGCAGAGTCGTACGTGCCGAAAAAGACGTGGCGCATCGAGGACATGCCGGTGCTCGAGTTATCTGATCATGTCGCTGACCTGTTATCTGAGACAGAAAAGACACAAGGTGTGTTTGCTGTCGTGAAGATGACACCGGTAGAGCGTAAGATGAAGAAAGTCCTCGTGTTAGACCGGGTACAGGACCCAGGTAACCTAGGTACGATGATCCGGACGGCAGATGCAGCCGGATTTGATACGGTGCTCCTCGGGAAAGGGACGGTCGATCCGTTCAATGCTAAAGTCGTTCGTGCGACTCAAGGTTCCCTTTTTCACGTGAACGTGACTTCGGTTGACTTGCTTGAAAAACTACCTGAACTGAAAGAAGGTGGTTTCCATGTGTATGGAACAGCCCTTTCGAAAGCGACATCGTATGAGCAGGTAGCATTTGAAGACAAAGTAGCCTTGGTCATCGGAAATGAAGCACAAGGTGTACATGCCGATGTGTTGGCACTGTGTGACACACGTGTCCATATTCCAGTACTCGGTGAGGCAGAATCGCTCAATGCGGCGGTCGCTGCCGGTATTTTAATGTATCGGATTGCTTTACAATAATCTTGTCAGCGCGTGAAAAACGTGATAGGTTAAACACATCGATGAATAAGATATGACGTTGAAAGAACATAGTAAGCGAATGATCGATTCCGTTCAGGGAGCATAGGCCGTGACTGAAAGCCTAAGCCGGAATCGTCGCTGAATTCACTCTGGAGTCGTGTTGGAGACAACACCGGTTTGGCATCTCGATAACGATGCTCTCAAGTGGGCCAACTATTGGCCAAGTAGGGTGGTACCGCGATGATTCGTCCCTTCAGTCAACGACTGAAGGGACTTTTTTATGTAGAGGAGGAAGTGAACACATGAAAGAGCAATTAGAACAGTTACAAATGGAAGCACTTGAAGAAATCAAAGAAGCATCCACACAAAAATCATTAAATGACGTCCGCATCAAATATTTAGGGAAAAAAGGCCCGATGACCGAGGTACTTCGTGGGATGGGTAAGCTATCCGCAGAGGAACGTCCGGTCATTGGTGAATTGGCGAACACGGTCCGAACGTCGATTCAAACGACGCTCGACGCTCGAATCGAAGAAGTGAAGGCAATCGAGCTGGAAGAGAAGTTAAAAGCGGAAACGCTTGACGTGACGCTCCCGGGACGTACATCGGCTCCAGGGCACAGTCATCTCTTGCAACAGATCATCGACGAGATGGAAGATTTATTCGTCGGACTTGGATACACGATCGCAGAAGGTCCTGAAGTCGAAACGGACTTGTACAACTTTGAGATGCTCAACTTGCCAAAAGACCATCCAGCACGTGATATGCAAGACTCGTTCTATATTACAGAGGAGACGTTGCTCCGTACACATACGTCACCGGTACAAGCACGGACGATGCTAGAGGCGAACGGGAAACCGATTCGCATCATTTGCCCAGGAAAAGTATATCGTCGTGATGAAGATGACGCGACGCACTCGCATCAATTCATGCAAATCGAAGGGTTAGTCGTCGATGAGTCGATTTCGATGGCAGACTTAAAAGGGACGCTTGAAGTGTTCGTGAAGCAATTGTTCGGTGAGGCACGTGAAATTCGTCTTCGCCCAAGCTTCTTCCCATTCACGGAGCCATCCGTTGAAGTTGATATTTCATGCTTCAAGTGTGGAGGAAAAGGTTGTAACGTCTGTAAGGGAACCGGCTGGATTGAAATTCTCGGAGGCGGGATGGTACATCCACATGTGTTAGAGATGGCAGGCTATGACTCGTCAAAAGTGTCAGGATTCGCATTCGGAATCGGTGTTGAGCGTATGGCGATGCTCAAACACGGTGTCGATGACATCCGCCACTTCTACACAAACGACTTACGCTTCATCGAGCAATTCTAAGGAGGAAGACAGATGTTACTATCAAAAAAATGGTTGAATCAATATATTGATGTGTCAGATTTGAGCGGAGAAGCACTTGGCGACTTGATCACAAAAAACGGGATTGAAGTGGAAAGTGTCACAAACCGTGCAGAAGGACTTTCTGGGATTGTCGTCGGTCGCGTCCTTTCATGTGAGAAGCATCCAGAAGCGGATAAATTGAACGTGACAAAAGTAGACATCGGAGAATGTGATCCCGTTCAAATCGTTTGTGGCGCACCGAACGTACGCGAAGGTCAACACGTCATCGTGGCGAAAGTTGGCGCACGTTTACCAGGACTAAAGATTAAAAAAGCAAAACTTCGCGGTGTCGAATCTCAAGGAATGATCTGTTCGCTCGAGGAACTCGGATTCGAGAAGAAGCAAATTCGAGAAGATGAGCAAGACGGAATTCACACGTTCCGTGAAGATGTCCAAGTTGGAGCGGACGTACTCGATTTACTCGACTTGAACGATGAGGTCATCGAGCTTGGCCTGACGCCGAACCGTTCGGATTGTTTGAGCCTTTATGGAATCATTCATGAAGTGGCGGCAATTCTAGAACGTCCGTACACGTTACCAGAAGCAGATGTCGCGTCCTCTTCTGCGTCTGAAGTGTCGATTGAACTCGCTACACCGAGCTGCCCGTACTATGCGGCGCGTGAAGTACGAGGAGTCACAATCGCAGAATCTCCTCAATGGCTTAAAAACATCTTGATTGCAGAGGGCGTTCGCCCAATCAATAATATTGTTGATGTGACGAACTACGTGATGCTTGAGATCGGTCAACCGCTCCACGCATTCGATGCGAAAAAACTCGGTCAATCGATTGTGGTCCGCCAGGCTGAGAACGGAGAAGAGATGGTTACACTGGATGATGTGACACGTACGCTCGACGCTTCGATGATGGTCATCACAGATGGTCAGACACCGGTCGCAATCGCAGGTGTCATGGGTGGTGCGAACACTGAAGTGGACGCCTCTACGACAGATATCGTCTTAGAATCAGCATACTTTGATCCGGCTTCAGTTCGTAAGACGAGCCGTACGCTCGGTCTTCGCTCAGACTCAAGCGCTCGTTTTGAAAAAGGTGTGGATCCGGAACGTGTCATGCTTGCGCTCGACCGTGCCGCTCAATTGATTGTGGAGCTCGGTGGAGGCGAGATTCGGGAAGCGACTGTCTCTGGTGAAAAAGAGTCACGCGCTCGTCAAATTGAAGTCTCGGTCGATTACATTAATAAACGTTTAGGGATGACACTCGATCGTCAAACGATTGAACGTATTTTAGAACGTCTCGGTCTAGCTACAGAAGGCGATGATGTATTGAGTGTCCATATCCCTTCTCGTCGTCCGGACTTAGAGCTGCCGGCTGACATCACGGAAGAAGTTGCGCGTCTATACGGATATGACAGTCTCCCATCGACGTTACCTGCATCTCAGTCGAAAGGCTATTTACCAGCAATCAACGTGTTGCGCAGAAAGACACGCCGCATGTTACAAGGGGTCGGATTATCACAAGCGATCACCTATTCATTAACGAGTGAGGCACATGCGACACGTTTTGGTGGTCAAGCCGATCAACTCGTCCGTCTAGCGATGCCGATGAGTGAAGAGCGTTCTGTACTTCGCACATCACTCATCCCTGGGTTGCTAGAGGCGGCACGTTACAACACGGCGCGTCAACAATCAAACGTCGCACTCTACGAAACAGGGCGTGTCTATACAGAGCAAGGTGATACGTTACCACGTGAAAAAGAACGAGTGGCGGGAGTTGTCACAGGTCTTTGGATGGATCATCGTTCACAAGGCACTCGGATTCCGGTCGACTACTTTGTCGCGAAAGGGATTGTCGACACGTTGCTTCAAACACTTCGTCTTGATGTCACGTATGAAGCGGTATCGATGCCGGATATGCATCCAGGTCGCACGGCGAACATTTTGATGAACGGTGACGTCATCGGTTATGTTGGACAAGTGCATCCAGGAACGTCAAAAGAAGTCTACGGGATGAAAGAAGTGTATGTGTTTGAACTCGACCTATTGGCACTTAATGGGGAAGAGACGCTTCTTTATCAAGACGTGCCGCGTTATCCATCGATTTCACGAGATTTGGCACTCGTCTTGCCACGTTCGATTCCGGCTGGCACAGTGGAGCAAACAATCCGTGAAGCGGCAGGTCCACTCTTGATCGACCTCGTCTTGTTTGACGTATATACAGGGGAAAATGTTGGACCGGAGGAGAAGTCGATTGCCTTCTCACTCAAGTTCCAAGACCCGTCACGAACGTTACAAGATGAAGAAGTAACAGCAGCATATGAAACAATCGTCGAAGCGGTCCGTGCAGCACACGGCGCTGAAGTACGAGCGTAAAAATAAGGAGCGTTGTCCGATTTGGACAGCGCTCCTTATTTCATTGAATTTCAAGGGCAAGGTCACCGAACTTCGTCCAACCGACGAGGCTCGTGACACGATAAAGTGCCCAGGTAATGAGTGCAGGAAGAACGACACCCGTCATCGTGAAGATGAGAAACGCGTCCATTCCTTGTACCGCTAAAATTTGAAGCGGGGCAATGAGAGAGTTGAGTCCGAGACCGGCGATTTCATACGGCACTTGTAGTGAGAACATTAACGTGGCAATCGGTGCTGAGATCATCGCGGCAATGAATGGTGGAACGACGATTCGCGGATTTTTGATGATGTTCGGGAACTGAACTTTCGGCGTGACAAAGAAGGAAGCGACCAAACCACCTGGATCGGTTTGACGATACGCCATCAATGTAAATCCGACAAACTGAGCAGAACAACCAATCAATGCGGCAGCACTGGCGACAGGGTCTAATTGAAGAGCGATGGCGAGTGCGGCCGATGAAGCAGGTGACATGAGCATGACACTGAAGACAAGGGCGATGACGAGAGATGTCGCGATTGGTGACGTTTCAACGGATGCTGTGATTCCTTGGCTGATGGAGTTGATGACAGGGGTCGTTACAGCCGCTGCGGCTACACCGACGATTCCACCTCCGAGAACGGCTGTTACGGGTACGACCATCATGTCGAACTTTGTTTTTCCGAGAACACGTTTACCGAGCCATACGGCTGCTGCGGCTGCAATCAATGCACTAATCGGTTGACCTGGGACGAGGACGAGCCCACTTTCGGTCGCTTTTAAAGCAGCACCGCCAATCGTTGCGGCAATCATGGCGCTAAACAAGATGAGCGTATTCCCTCCGAGTTGAAAGGCAACACCGGCTCCTAGTGCTGGTGCCAACAAAGATTTCGCAACTTGTCCAATTTGAACAAGCATCGCGATCCCGGTCAAATTACCAATCGTCTCAATCAATAGACCAACACCGAGCGTGACGAGTACGGCGTTTGCCATCCCTGCTGAAATTTTTACCATTCGATCCATCATATACTGCTTCACTTCCATCATCTCCTCTTTGTCTATGTGCCAATAAAAAAACCTATCCAACTAGGATAGGCGCGGGTTACATGTGCAGGCGCCTGTCCGATTACCACGGGAACAAGGGCCTGAAAAGTCGTTTTTCAAAAACAAAACGATTTCAGTCCCTCAGTCGAATAATAATCAGCAGGCTGTTCATATGTACGGGTTTGAACATCTCAAGCATCTCCTCTTTGTTGGATTTGCTAAAGAATACCATCTATTTTTGTAATAATCAATATTTTCTGAAAATAAACTGAAAAAAATTCAGGATGTATGGTGGCATCCTGAATCAGCTCATTTGTAGAGAGCGTGCTTGAATTTGATCGTCGATAAATTTCATCGACAATGAATTGAATTTCTCGGGTTGGTCCACATTCACGACGTGACCTGAGTCTGCAACGATTTCAACATTGGCAGTCGGTTGGTGTTTTGCGGTCCGTTCCACAGCTTCAAGGAACATATAATCTTCATCGCCCATGATATATAAAATCGGGACGTTCGTTTGAATCGAAGTGATTTGATTTAGTAATGGATTGATGTTCTCGGTCATCTTAAACCAGCGTATAAATTCGCGTTGACACAAGTTCGCAGCGTCTCGTACAAACATCATCCGTGATTTTTTATGCCGTTTTTTCGGCAGTAAAATCCATGCGAACAATTTGTATAACCACATATATGGAACGAAATTTTGAACAAGGCTACCGAGTCGAATGAGAAGCGTCGAACGAACGTTGAACTTGACGATGGCGCCTCCAAGGACGACCGATGCGATCCGGTCCGGATAATGTTCAAACATCGCCTGAATCACAATCGTACCTAAAGAGAGTCCGACCATATGACCTTTTTCGATGCCTAAGTGGTCCATGACCTCGATGACATCTTTCGCGACGACATCGAACGTATAGGCGTTCAATGGTTGTTTAAGCGATTGTTCAGCATCGTATGAACCACCATGTCCACGTAAATCGACGAGCAACACATTATATTTCTTACGGAATGGGCGAAGTTGACGATACCAATGTGACAAACTTCCACCGGCTCCGTGAATGAAGACGACCCAAGGATGGTCATCGCTGATCGTGTAGGTTTTATAATGCAACATGAACGCTATCCTCCAAAAATTTTAAGTTCATTTAACCATAAAATGAGTATATCATATTTGAAATCGAACCTCTACAGACGACGTTCGTTTAAGTTTATTGCTTTTTTTGTGTTGGCAAAATGGACTTTAGCAATCTTTTGTAAATAATCCTGTCCATGACGTCGGATGATCTGAGCGGCCACTTGGTCGACTTTTGCCCCTGCCCCTTTCGGAAGGGTCAATCCGGCTTGTTTACTTAGTTTGTCCATTTCTTTTAAGAAAAAGGCGCGGGCTAAGATGGACGCGGCTGCGACTGCGACGTGTAGTCCTTCCGCTTTTGTTGAAAAGTAGACGTCATCACGGACGACATCGCGCTCTGTCCGTAGATGTTGATAGTAGACCGACTTTTCCGCAAACTGATCGATCAGGATGGCGTCTGGTTTCTGTTCAAGTTTTTCAAGCAATGCATGAAGTGCAGCGTTATGTGCGATGGCGGTCATTTTGCCTTGTGTCATCGTGCGTTGCATCTTATTATACGTCGGGTTGTGCAGTGTCGCTTTTTGATATGGGATTGTCGCATGTAAATCCCTAGCGATTCGGATGATTTCGGGATCAGACAGCTGTTTTGAGTCTTTGACGCCGAGTTCTTTGACGAGTGCGATCTGATCGCGTGATACAAAAGCGGACACGACGACGAGTGGTCCGAAATAATCACCTTTTCCGACTTCATCGCTCCCGACAACAGACCAATTTGAAAAGCCTTCAGGTAGTGTCGTCTTCGGTGGAGATTCTTGTTTTTTCTTGGCAGGGGTTCCCCATTTCACTGCCTCGGAATCTGCATCTTTACCTTGAAACATCACTTTACCCGATTGATAAATCGTGACGACAAATCCAGGGGTTTTTGCACTGAAAGTCGCGTAAGGAGGGGGGGTGACTGCATACGTGTGATACATGTTTTTTAGTTTTTCTTGATCAGCAGTTGATAGCTTGATGACTTGGTTGCCCAAAATGAGCACTTCCTTTCTGTCTGGCAAATTCATTTTACATTTTTTTATGATTTTTTGAAACCGATGATGAGGTTTTATCGTATATGAAAGTGATTAGAGTAAAGTGAGGTGAGATGGACGTGTGGTGGCGCGATGACACGCATCAAGATGAGGTAGAGGAATTGTACAAGCACATTCTCGAACTCGAAGCGAGAATTGCCAAGTTAGTGGCTCATCAAGTGAGAGTGCGTCGGCTGCTGATGCAAGATTCTTCGGAGGACGTGACGGATCAAGTAGTTCAGGTTCAAAAAGAAGTTGAATATTTTTTAAACAGGATGCGACTCGAACGTCAAGAACTCGTCGATGTATATAATCGACGGCGCATTGAACAATCGATTGGTCGAGTTCGAGAAGCGAACGATCTATCCACGTCGTCCCTATCCGAATGGGATAAGATTGAGGATCAGCTCGCCCTTGAAGTCGAACAACTTCGACGTATGTTATTAATGGAACAGCAACGTCGACAGGAGGAGGGGTGGTAATGGAGGCAATCGATCAACTGTACTGGTGGGTGTTGATCATCGCTGGTTTTGGAACCTTCATCTATATGATGTTCTCTGATGCATTTGACATGTTTGAAGGCTGGTTTAACCCTGCAGTTATTTTATCGTTTTTAGCACTCGGTGCTGGAATCGGACTCATTTTAAACGCATTGGCGCACGTGTCACCGGTGATTGGACTTGCTGTCGCATTGGTCGGGTCGCTCGCTCTGACAACACTTCTCTATTTGTTCGTGTTGTTACCATTATCCAATGCTGAAGAGTCAATCGGATTGACAGATGAAGCGTTAGTAGGACAAGTCGGACGGTTAACAGTACCGATCCCAGAAGGCGGATACGGTGAGGTCATGATTGAGACAGTGACCGGGTCCCTTTTGAAGACAGCTCAAAGTTTAGATGGGACATCGATTTCCACGGACCATCGCGTCATTATTATTGAAGTGAAAAGTAATATCGCCATCGTCATGACATATGACGAACCTACGATTCGAGAGGAGAAATAACTTATGAATACGGCTATTTTAGTCAGCATCATCGTCGGGGTCATCATCCTCGCACTCGTGTTTGTATTCGTTTTGAAATACCGCACGGTCGGACCTGACGAAGCGCTGATTGTAACAGGTAGTTATTTAGGCAAGAAAAATGTACATAGCGACACCTCGGGTAATCGTGTCAAAATCATTCGTGGTGGAGGAACGTTCGTCCTCCCAGTGTTCCAACAAGCAGAACCACTCAGTTTACTCTCTAGCAAGCTAGAGGTCACAACGCCTGAAGTGTATACCGAACAAGGTGTACCGGTCATGGCGGACGGAACGGCCATCATTAAAATCGGCGGGTCAATCAGTGAAATTGCGACAGCCGCAGAACAATTCCTCGGAAAACCGAAAGTTGAACGAGAAAACGAGGCGAAAGAAGTATTAGAGGGTCATTTGCGATCTATTCTTGGTTCGATGACGGTTGAAGAAATTTACAAAAACCGGGACAAGTTTTCTCAAGAAGTCCAACGCGTCGCCTCTCAAGACTTAGCGAAGATGGGACTTGTCATCGTCTCCTTCACAATCAAAGATGTTCGAGATAAAAATGGTTATTTAGAATCACTCGGTAAACCTCGTATCGCGCAAGTGAAGCGTGATGCCGATATCGCAACAGCGGAAGCGGATAAAGAAACGCGCATCAAACAGGCGGAAGCGATGAAAGATGCGAAAAAAGCAGAGTTAGAACGAGCATCAGAAATCGCAGAAGCAGAGAAAGAGAATCAGCTCCGGATTGCGGCATACCGTCGCGAGCAAGACGTTGCCAAAGCCCGGGCCGACCAAGCGTACGAGCTCGAGGAAGCACGTGCGAAACAAGAAGTTACAGAACAACAGATGCAAGTTCAAATCATCGAGCGTCAAAAGCAAATCGAGCTCGAAGAGAAAGAAATCATGCGTCGTGAGAAACAGTATGATTCAGAAGTGAAGAAAAAAGCCGATGCGGACCGTTACTCGATCGAACAATCGGCCGCTGCGGATAAAGCACGTCAAATCGCAAGCGCAGATGCCGAGAAATATCGCATCGAAGCACAAGCGAAAGCGGATGCGGAACGAGTTCGTTTGGCTGGTCTTGCTGAAGCCGATTCTGAACGTGCGAAAGGTGAAGCGGAAGCTGAAATCATCCGCTTGACGGGTCTCGCGGAAGCGGAAGCGAAAGAGAAAATCGCCGAGGCGTTCGCTCAATATGGGCAGGCTGCGATTCTTGATATGGTCGTCAAAATGCTTCCGGATTATGCGAAGGAAATTGCGGCACCACTTGGCAACATCGATCAAATCACTGTCGTCGACACAGGCGGTGGTCAAAACGGTGGAGCAGGGAAAGTGACGGGATATGCAACGGACCTTATGGCTTCATTGCAACAAACGTTGAAAGCATCTTCGGGTATCGATATGAAAGACTTGCTCGAGAACTTTGCCGGAAAAGGGAATGTCGCGAAGGCACCTGCACCGGAGCGAGAGTTAGCGGATACGACGGTCGCTGCATCAAAAGAATAAATTACACGAGCCATAGACATCGTCTATGGCTCTGATTTTTGCTCATGATTGACTAGTATGAAATCACTTCTGCAGCTTTTAGAACAGAAATAAAATAATACAATGTCGGCACGAGCGTGATGAACAGACCCAACCATTTTGTTCGCGTTCTGAACTGTAAAATAAAACCAACCGTCCATAGTACAAACCAAAGCATGAAATACCAACGATATTGTGGGGTATCTGTCTCTGCTATACCAGGACCGCTCAACCAAAGTGACAATAAGAGAACAAATAATCCTGATATGACGTTCCAACTATGTCGAATCATCTTTTCAATCATTTCCTTAACCTTCCCTTCGGACTAGACATCATAGTCGTTCATATGAGTATTCAACAATTAGAAAAAATTCCCTTTTGAACCATCTAACATTCTCAGATGTTCCCACATTTTATTACCACAACTTTTAAAAATAATGATGGATAACCATGCCTTCTCTGTCGATAAAATAGTTGTCAGACCAATAGAGAGAGGGAGTATGGAATACATGAAGAAAAGCATAATCATCAGCACGATCACAGCTTGTACACTGTGGTTGTCCGGTTGTCAGTCGGTCATCGATGACCCGACTGCCGCTGTTGAAGAACGTCAGACGATGGGCGTCGTCCTATCGGATGTTGGTCTCGGGGACCAATCGTTCAGTGATGCGGCGATGCGTGGCATGGGGGAGTTACGTGAGACGGGCGAATGGTTCGTCGACTATCGTGAGTTATCCGAGACAGAAACATATCAGGCAGGGTTTGAAGAGTTGGTCAAAGAGGGACATGATGTGATTGTCGGTCTCGGTTTTGCCTGTCAGGAAGATCTTGAGACGGTAGCGGCAAAACATCCGAATCAACAATTTGCCCTCATCGATGGCGTGTCAGCCTTACCGAACGTTTTAAATGTCACGTTTGAAGAAGGAGAAGGCAGTGCGCTCGCGGGTGCGGTAGCCGGTCTTGAGACAGAGACGGATAAAATCGGTTTCATTGGCGGGATGGATATTGAACTCATTCAGAAATTTGAGGCAGGATTTGTGCGTGGAGCGAAATCCGTAAACGAGGATGTCGAAATGCTCGTTGATTTCTCGAACGACTTCGCCTCACCAGAGCTTGGACGCGAACTAGCGGAGAAACAAATCAAAGAGGGTGCAGATGTCCTCTACGCAGCGGCTGGACTGACAGGAGTCGGGGTATTGGAGACTGCTGAAAAGTATGGAATTAAGGCAATCGGAGTCGATAGCGATCAATCGATGATTGCACCTGATGCGGTCGTGACTTCGATGTTGAAACAAGTCGATTTGGCGATCGTTGAAATCGCAGGTCGTGTGACAAAACAGCCGTTCAATGATCATGTCATCCTAGGTATTGAAGAAGGAGGCGTCGGCTTAGCGCCACTTCGTCGTATTCAGTGGGATAAGAATGAGACAACTCAGTATGAATCGGTCGAACGTCAACTGAAAGAGGGGACGCTATAATGAGTCTACGTAAACGGTTTATCTTCTCAACGGTGTTCACCGTCGTCTTGATCGTTCTCATGATGAGTTATGTCTTGTCGACCTTGAACCGTCTGCAGACATACAATGAACAGTACGGGAGTCAAATGATTGAATTGTCTCAGCTCGAGACGTCACTCTTACAAGAACAATCGCTCTGGACGTCGCTTGGCGAACAGTCGAATCAGTCTACACTCGTTCAACTTGAACGCATCCGTGTATTGAACGCGGAAACGTTTGATGAATTAAAACAGTCTTACTTGATTCCAGAGTTTTCGAATCATCTAGACCGTGCCACGATGAAGTATGAGCAAGTGAACGAGGATGTCGAGTCTGCATTAGAAGGTGGGATTGGAGCTCGGATTCAAGCTGCTAAGCTCGAAGGGTTGTTAAATGATATCAACACGCTGATTGCAAAGAACGGTTCGTTCTACGAGGCGCTTCAAGTAGAGGCGGCAAATGAGACAGAGCGTCTATTATTCATCTCAATCTTGTTGACGATTCTCGTTGTCTTAGCGCTCGGCATTTACAACTTCTTCTTCGCGCGTTCCATCACACGCCCGCTCGAGCGCAACGTGAAAGTCGCAGAAGCCATCGCTTCAGGACGCCTCATCACATTGCCAGAATCAACTCGCAATGATGAAATCGGGCGACTAGAACGCGCAATGCGCGAGATGACGACATCTCTTCAAACGGTCATCGGTTCGATTCGTGTGACATCGATGAAAGTGAATGGGATGACGGAAACGGCAGCGGCTGAAAATGAAGCGGTTGTCAGCACGACGTCAAACATCACGAACGCAGTGGATGAAATGGCACATGGCGCGCAGTCCATCGCCAATGAATTGCAAGAAACACTCAGCTCGGTCCATACGATGGCGACTTCGTTCGAGACGAGCTTGAATCAAACGAAACAGACGACAGAAGAAACGACTGAGATGACACGAGAAGTGGCAGCCGGGATTGAGACGTTGACGGATCAGGAACACATCCTTGATCGCTCTAGCGAACGGAATGAAGTGCTTGTCACGAGAATGGATCACTTTGCTAGACAGACGACAGAAATCGAATCGATGGCGAAGCTCGTGGAAGACGTGGCAGCCCAGACAAATTTACTCGCCTTGAACGCAGCGATTGAAGCGGCTCGTGCCGGTGAAGCAGGACGTGGATTCGCGGTCGTGGCGAGCGAAGTGAAAAAGTTGGCCGAAGAGAGCAATAAGGCAACCCGCTCGATTTTCCATGTCGTGGAGACGATTCAACAAGAAGTCGTGCGATTGACAGAAACGGTGAACGAATCAAAACGCGAACAAGAAGCACAGCTTGAAGCATTCGGTTTGACGAAGGAAGCGTTCAACCGAATCCATGAACGTACAGACCATGTCGCCTCATTTGTCCGTACAATTGAGCAAGAGATGCGCACATCTAGTAGTGAAGTGAACAACGTGTTGCGTCGTGTCGAGGAAGTATCGGGCGTGACAGAAGAATTGGCAGCTGGAAATGAAGAAGTGGCTGCTTCGATGAAAGAACAACAAGCAAGCTTTGATCAAATCTTTACGTTGATGCAAGAACTAGAAGGACAGGCTGCGGCACTCGCTGACCAAGTCCAGCATTTCGAGGAAGAGTAATGATCCTTATGCAGAAGGACCGAAGACCATCGTTGGTTTTCGGTTTTTTTGCTGTTTCGAATGTTTGGGCTCCTTCTTCTGTTGTCGCAAGGAAATGAGCGATTATCTTTCATATTGTATGAGGGTCGGGTACGTTGCAGGCAAGCAAACGACTCCGTTGAGAATGAATTAAGACCTGGAACGGGACAAGTGTAGTCACGCTGGATTCGGCATACTAGATACAATAGTCGAAACAGGGGGAGAATCGTCTTGGAAAAGTGGAAGCAGGTCATCATCGGTGTTGTCGTCGTCCTGTTTTTAGGTGTTGGTTATTTATTTTATAGTAAAGAACCAGAAGAACGTGTCGTCGATGAGTTCGTCGTAGAATCAGAAGAAGTAGTTCCGGATGAGACAGTAGAGCGATTAGAAATCGTCGTCTATGTCACAGGCGCGGTCGAATCTCCGAACGTCTATACCGTGCCAGAAGGTGCTAGAGTCGGGGATGTTCTCTCGTTGGCAGTATTAACAGATGAAGCCGACCCGGAACAATTGAACTTGGCACAACTACTCGTGGACGGTGTAAAAATCATCGTACCGAAAAAAGGAGAAGCGCCGATTGCACAAGAGGTACCTAGCACAGAGTTAGAAGCAAATGGGGTACACGTGAATAGTGCCACGAAAGACGAGTTGATGTCGGTTCCTGGTATTGGTCCTGCAAAAGCAGACGCGATTTTGAACCACCTGAAAGAGAATGGTCCCTTTAAAACATACGAGGACTTAGGTGATGTGAAAGGATTTGGAGAGAAAACATTAGAAAGTATGAAACCTTACTTATTGGTACCATGAGATGCCGTTATTTCCACTATTTGCGATCGTGATGGTGACCGGATTGACTGAAGGAATCTACCTCTTCACAATCGTTTCCGGTGTGTTATACTTCGCGTCTCGAGGCGGACAACATCTATATGCGAAACTCGGTGTCATTCTCCTCATCCTGATTGCATGGCTACATGCCAATCCGGCAGAATGGACACCGACAGACACAGTCGTGTTCTCGATTGAGAGTCGTAAAGAGAACGGGAAGACGACCCGATTATATGGAAACGTGGGGACTCATCAAGGTGTGTTGCGGGGGAGGGAGCTCTCGATTGGTAGACCTGGTGAGACGTGTCTCGTAGAAATGGAACAAGAACTGTTTCAGCCGTTACGGAACATCGGGGGATTTGACGAACAGAAATGGGCGGCTAGCGCGGACTTGTCCTTAAAAGGAAAGATCAAGCGAATCGACGAGTGCCGTCCGACAGCAGGGATGGACGGTTGGATGTTGAGGTGGAAAGAGAGACGTCTCCAACAGATTGAACAACAATATCGCGCCGATGTCGCGCTATACATAGAGGCCTTACTGTTCGGTGAGAGCCGGATGCTCGACGAACAGACTTCTTTCTCATATCGAGTGACGGGTCTCCTGCATCTTCTCGTCATCTCAGGTTCGCATATCGCCATGCTGATTGTCGCGCTTCGAGCAATGTTTCGGCCAATCCCGATTCGACGAGAGACGAAGACGGTATTGATTCTATTGACGATTACGGCGTTCGGATGGCTGACTGGTTTTTCACCACCGGTCGCACGAGCTGTCCTCGTGGCAGATGTGTTGCTCATCCTTTCTTTATTTGGTGTATCGGTAAGGGACCCGATTCGTCTCTTAAGTTGGTGCGCAGCTGCCATGCTTGCCTTTCAACCACACCTTCTCTCAAACTTAGGGTTTCAGTTAACGGTCGGGATGACGTTCTTCTTGTTGGTCACGAGACAACTGTGGACCGGGTTGTTGGAGTTGTCCGTGTTTGCCCAACTATTTGGATTATTTGTCCTTTGGCAAGTTCAACCGATTCTATCCGTCGCTGCACCCCTTTTCAATATCATCATGGCGTTTTGCATATCATGGGTGATGATGCCGCTCGCACTGATTGTTTGGGTCGTTCCAGAAGCCGCACAATTATTCATGGTGATCCTAGACGCCATTAACGGAATATTCTCCATGCACGATATGAATCGACCATGGCTACCGTTGCATGAACTGACATTTCCGCAGCAAGTCGCTTTATGGATTGGGATTTGGGGAAGTTTACTTCTTGTCCAACGGAAGCGATGGTTCGGATGGTGTATGGCCATATTGACGTGTATTCTCGTTGCCGGTTGGGCCGAATGGGCAGAGGCTCCACGGGTGACATTTTTAGATGTCGGTCAAGGCGATGCGATTGTTGTAGAGTCAGGAGAAACAATTGGTGTGATTGATGTCGGCGGCGTCTTTCAGGATCCCAACGAGCAAAAACGGACAATATATGACCCGGGAGCGGACGTTGTGGCTCCATATATATGGAAGCGTGGGGAGCGTGCACTTGATTTTGTCCTCTTGACGCATGCAGACCATGACCACATCGGTGGCTTAGAAGGATTGTTGAAGCTCGTGCATGTAAAGGAGATTTGGTTATCGAAAGAAGTGGCGAATGCAGAGAAGCGTGAGGAGATTCTTCGGTTGGCGGTAAAATACGGGGCATCCGTTCGCTATCTCGAGGCAGGAGATCGACCGATGTCTTGGATGTGGATTGTCGCACCGACTAAAGTGCATGAAGATGAAAATGATCATTCGATCTGCCTCTATATGAACGTAGGTGGCATGCGGTATTTATTGACAGGGGATTTGCCTATAGAAGAAGAGACTAACTTACCGACGGTTGATGTCGACGTGTTTAAGTTAGGGCATCATGGATCGAATACGTCGTCAGGGGAAGAGTTGCTCGAGCGAATCGATCCGGAATGGGTGATTGCGAGCGTCGGAGCGAACAATCGTTATGGCCACCCACATCAGGAGACGTTAGACCGGATTGTCGGACGTCGCTTGTTGCGAACGGATCTCGATGGGATGATCATCTGTGAAAAAAGAATGTGTCGGGGGATCATCGACTAGCACGTGAATAAATATGATACACTAAAAAACGATTGCTCCCCCGGGGCAATCGTTTGAAAACTTATAGGCTTAAGAACTTGATGATGACACCGATGAAGAAAATCGTGAAGAAAAAGCCAAATGGGACGATGAAGCCGATCGCAGAGTCGATCGCGTCATTACGTTTGCATTGAACATCATTTTCAAACGGGTTTTCACTCGGTGGGCGTACAGAGTTGATTTGCATATTAGGTCCCTCCTTATCATACTTCCTTTATAAGTATAGCGAATCATGCGAAGATAATCTATGTTTAGATGAGAATAAATTGTGAAAGTGGTGTGTGTTTTGAATGAACCGTGGTTACATAATGGTAAACTAGCGAGCGTCTATGTTCTCCATGGAACTGAAAAGTATTTATTAGAGAATTGGGAACGTGGAATCGTGAAGGCGGCCAACCCATCCGGTGATCAATTTGATGTCATGCAACTCGATCTCCAAGAGACGTCATTAGATACTGCGCTCGACGAAGCGGAAACGGTCCCTTTTTTCAGTGAATTTCGGACGGTCATCGTCAAGAATGCCCAATTTTTGACGGGAGCGAAAGAAAAGCAAAAGCATAACGTCGACCGTCTCGCCGAATATGTCGTTCAGCCTGCGACTTACTCGATCCTCGTCCTCATTGTCGAGTCAGAAAAACTCGATGAACGTAAAAAAATCGTAAAACGATTGAAAGAACGGGCTATCGTACTCGAAGCGAAAAAGCCGAGCCAAGCAGAATTGATGCGTTATGTGAATGATAAGCTTAGTCAGGAACAACAAAAAATGGAACGTGCGACCATGGAGCGACTGTTGTTCTTATGTCAGGATGACTGGGGAAAATTAGTCCGAGAATTAGAAAAGCTACAGTTATATGCTGGAACAGGAGCGATGATTCCGATTGACATCGTGAATGATTTGGTACCACGTACGCTAGAAGATAATGTGTTTCAGCTGTCCGAGCTCCTCGTCAAACGACGCGCAGATACGGCGCTTCGGTTAGTACGTGACTTAGAGAAGCAAGGACAAGAACTGATTGGACTTCTCGGGTTGTTAGCAAGGCAATACCGAAACATGTATCTATCAAAGCAGTTGACAGAAGCGGGGTACGGAGAAAAACAAATCGCTTCAAAAATTGGTGCTCATCCATATACCGTCAAACTAGCAACACAAGCGAGTCGTAATTTTTCAGAAGCGCAGCTCGCGCAAGCGTTGACGTTGATTGCAGATGCGGATGAAGCGATGAAAACTGGTCGTGGCGATAAACAAATCGTATTCGATACACTCGTTTGCCAATTGGCCTTACTGTGAGGTGAGAAGATGGGATTGAAACAAGTATCTCTGCAAGATGTGATTCCGCTTCGGCACATTGTACTCAGACCGGGAAAAGGGATTGAGACTTGTTATTTTGAAGGGGATGAGACGTCGACGACACGTCATTTTGCTTGGGTCGAAAGAGACCACGTGCAATCGGTCGCGACTGTCATGTTGTCATCAAGAGAAATCGAAGGCATGTCTGTGCCGTATCAACTTCGGGGAATGGCGACGGATCCGGATCTAGCCGGACAAGGAATCGGGTCGCGTTTCCTACAGGCATTACATGAAGAGTTGGATGGGTCGTGGTGGTGTAACGCCCGAGAAGTGGCTGTTCGCTTCTACGAACGAAACGGTCTCGAGCGAATTGGTGAACCGTTCGATATTCCTGGGATTGGTCCTCACTACGTCATGGTATACAAAAAAACAGCCGGCTCCGAGTAGGAGGCGGCTGTTTCGTTTGGTCTCTAATTAGAGAGCAGCGATACGAGCTGCGAGGCGTGATTTATCACGACCTGCTTTGTTTTTGTGGATAAGGCCTTTTGATGCAGCCTTGTCGAGCTTCTTCGTAGCGAGGACGAAAGCTTCTTGAGCAGCTTCTTTGTTTCCTTCGAGTACGAGAGCATCAACACGTTTTACTGCTGTACGCATTGCCGCTTTCTCTTGAGAGTTCGCAACACGACGTTTTTCAGAAGTTTTTGCACGTTTGATTGCTGATTTGATGTTTGCCATTGTTTGTCACCTCCTGAAACAAGAAAGTGTATGTTCTTATTACTTCAAGTAATCATTCAACAGAACAAGCACAATTGTAGCAAACGGTTATATGAAAAGCAACCACTTGATGATTATTCTGAAAACTATATGTGGTATTGTTGTAGTAGGTCGTACACATTACTTTAGGATTTTGATATAATGACACGGTATGCATGAGAAGGATAGGTGAACCCATATATGAATAAACAAGAATTAGAGAATCGTCAGAAGAAGATTCGTAACTTTTCGATTATCGCTCACATCGATCATGGAAAGTCGACACTCGCTGACCGGATTCTTGAGAAAACTGGTGCACTCACGGCTCGTGAGATGAAAGAGCAGACGCTTGACGCGATGGATTTAGAGCGTGAGCGTGGGATTACAATTAAATTGAACGCTGTTAAATTGAACTATACGGCAAAAGACGGAGAAGAGTATATTCTTCACTTGATTGACACGCCAGGACACGTCGACTTCACGTATGAAGTGTCGCGTTCGCTTGCGGCATGTGAAGGTGCAATTCTCGTCGTCGACGCGGCACAAGGAATTGAAGCGCAGACTCTTGCGAACGTTTACTTAGCGCTCGATAACGACCTGGAAATCATTCCGGTCATCAATAAAATCGACTTGCCGTCAGCGGATGTCGATCGCGTGCGTCAAGAGATTGAAGACGTCATCGGTCTCGACGCGAGCGATGCGGTCCCGACTTCTGCCAAGGCAGGGATTGGAATCGAAGAGATTCTCGAGCAAATCGTCGAACTTGTTCCACCTCCGACAGGTGATCCGTCAGAACCGTTACAAGCCTTGATCTTCGACTCGTACTATGATGCCTACCGTGGTGTCGTCGCATCGATTCGAATCGTCAACGGTTCGGTCAAAGTAGGAGATAAAGTTCAAATGATGGCGACAGGGAAGACGTTCGAAGTAACGGACCTCGGTGTATCGACACCGAAGCCTGTCTCGGTCAAAGAATTGAACGTCGGTGATGTAGGAACACTTTCTGCATCAATCAAAACAGTCGGAGATGTTCGTGTCGGGGATACGATCACACTTGCGAAAAATCCTGCCACGAGTCAGCTTCCGGGTTACCGTAAAATGAACCCGATGGTGTACTGTGGATTGTATCCAATCGATGCAGCCAACTACAACGACCTTCGTGAGGCACTCGAAAAGCTTCAACTTTCTGATGCCGCGCTCGAGTTTGAACCTGAGACGTCACAGGCACTCGGATTCGGTTTCCGTTGTGGATTCCTAGGGATGCTTCACATGGAAATCATCCAAGAACGGATTGAGCGTGAGTTCGGGATCGACTTGATCACGACGGCACCATCGGTTATCTATCACGTGACGACAACTTCAGGAGAAGTCGTCCACGTTGATAACCCATCGAAGATGCCGGAACAACAAAAAGTGGAATCGATTGAAGAACCTTACGTCAAAGCGGCCGTCATGACACCGAACGATTATGTCGGGGCCATCATGGAACTTTGCCAGAAGAAACGTGGGACGTTCATCGATATGCAGTATATCGACACGACACGCGTCAAAATCACGTATGAGATCCCACTGAGTGAAATCGTCTATGACTTCTTCGATCAATTGAAGTCGAGCACGAAAGGGTATGCGTCTCTCGATTATGAGTTGATCGGCTATCGTCAATCACGTCTCGTGAAGATGGACATCTTGCTCAACAACGAAGTGGTCGATGCCCTCAGCTTCATCGTTCACCGCGACTTTGCGTATGAGCGCGGAAAAGTGATCGTCGAGAAGTTGAAAGCACTCATCCCACGGATGCAGTTCGAAGTCCCGGTACAAGCTGCCGTCGGAACAAAAATTGTCGCACGTTCGACAATCAAAGCACTTCGTAAAAACGTTTTGGCTAAATGTTATGGGGGAGACATCTCGCGTAAGCGGAAACTCCTTGAGAAACAAAAAGAAGGTAAGAAGCGCATGAAGATGGTCGGGTCTGTCGAAGTCCCGCAAGAAGCGTTCATGTCTGTTCTATCAATGGACGAAGAATAATTGGATTGAATCACCCTGATGTTCGAATCGGGGTGATTTTTTTGTTTAGGCAGGAAATGGCACTTCGCTTAAGGAAGAGTACACCCTTAGACAGACAAAAGAGGAGGAAACACCGTGTCGACGTATACATACTCTGCGGGTCCCGGCATGCTACCAAAAGAAGTGATGCAAGAGATTCAACAACATCTGCTGACGTTCGAATATGAAGGGGTCTCGATTATCGAAACGAGTCATCGCTCAGAGGCATTCCAGCATGTAGTCGACTCGCTCGAGGCGAGACTGAGAAGACTCATGCACATTCCCGAGAACTATGCGGTTCTTTGGCTACAAGGTGGGGCAACACTGCAATTTTCCATGATTCCGATGAATTTGCAGAATCGAAATCGATTCGCCTATGTTGATACAGGGATTTGGTCTAAAAAAGCGATGGAAGATGCCAGGCACTTCGGGCAGGTCGACGTCATCCATCCGCTCATAGATGAGACGGGTGGGATGTCATTTGAACCGAGACTCGCTCAAGATGTCGACTATCTTCACGTGACGTTGAACAATACGATTGAAGGAACCCGATTTACGACTATACCCGAAACGGATGTCCCGCTCATTGCGGATGCCTCTTCGAACATTCTTGCCGAGCAGATTGACGTTGAGCGCTTCGGGATGATCTATGCTGGTGCCCAGAAAAATATTGGTCCAGCAGGACTGACGGTCGTCATCATACGCCGCGACTTGATTCAATCGATCGAGCTACCAAGTTATCTTCGTTACGCGTCTCATGTCGATACGTTATTCAATACGCCGTCGACGTTCAGTATGTATGCTGCAGAACGTGTCCTCAAGTGGGTCGAAGATCAAGGAGGTGTCGAGGCGATGGAGCGACTGAATCGTGAAAAAAGCGATACGGTCTATTCGTTCCTTGAACAATCGAATGTATTTTCTTCTCTCGTGTCGGGAGAACGCCGCTCCTTGACGAACATCCCGTTCACGACGGGTGACCCTAATCGAGACATGGGCTTTCAACAATTTGCCCTTGAACGCGGATTACTCGAACTCGGCGGTCATCGTTCCGTCGGTGGTCTGAGGGCGAGTCTTTATAACGCGATGCCAAAAGAAGGTGCTGTGCGCCTTGTCGACGTCATGAGAGCATTTGAGGAGGAAAACAATGTATCACATCAAAACATTTAACCAAATCGCTGCAGCGGGTCTGAAGCGTTTTGAGCCGAATGAATATATCATCAATGCTTCAGATCAAGCTGATGCTTGGGTACTCAGAAGTCATAACGTGCACGATGAAGCAATTCCGCCCCATCTGCTCGCCATTGCAAGGGCAGGTGCCGGTGTCAACAATCTCCCGCTTGATCAACTTGCGAAACAAGGAGTCGTGGCGTTTCATACTCCGGGTGCGAATGCGAATGCGGTGAAAGAACTCGTCTTGGCCAGCATGATCCTCTCGGTCAGACCGATTGTCAAAGGTTTTAACTGGGTAAATGAACAGGCGACCGAGTCACAATCTCAGTTGGAAGAAGCGATGGAGCAACAGAAACGGCAGTTCCTCGGAGCGGAGTTACGTGGGAAAAAAGTAGGGATTATCGGCCTTGGGGCCATCGGGGCTTCACTTGCTAACGACCTTCTCCAACTCGGGGTCGATGTCATCGGATATGATCCTCATCTCTCGGTCGATGCCGCTTGGAACATTTCAAAACATGTCACACGAGCCAAGCATTTGAGTGAGGTTCTAGGGTCCGTTGACCTCTTGTCGATTCATATGCCGCTGACGAAAGAGACGCGCTTCAGTATCGACCGGAGTTGGTTCGAACGGATGAAGCCTGGTATGACCGTTTTGAATTTCGCACGCGGGGAGCTCGTGAAAGATGCTGATTTAGTTGAAGCATTCCATCATCATGTTGGGCTATATATCACTGATTTCCCTCGACATTCGCTCATCGGGCATCCTCAAGTGATGGCATTGCCTCATCTCGGTGCTTCGACAAAGGAATCAGAAGTCAACTGTGCCATTCAAGCCGTCGAGACGCTCAAATTATATCTTGAGACCGGTAACATCCGTTCATCTGCAAACTTCCCAAATGCCGAACTTCCGTATACCGGCAAACGTCGCCTTGCGATTTTGCATCAAAATGTACCGAACATGGTCGGACAAATTACGGGAGAGCTCGCCTCACATGGATTGAACATCGATAACATGATCAACCGTAGCCGAGGTGATATGGCGTATACGTTGATTGATTTAGACAACAACGAACATGAACCGTTATCGATTCATGCACTGTATGATATCAAGGGCGTCATTCGCGTCCGGGAATTTTAAGGAGGATCCTATGGTCGTATTTAAACCGTTTAGTCCATATATGCCAATACTTGCTAAAAATGTTGCCGCAGATCCGTATGACGTCGTTTCTGTAGAAGAGGCGAAGGCGATCATCGCTGAGCAACCGAACTCATTTTTGAAAGTAGATAAGCCAGAAGCACTTCAAGCAAACCTCTCACTCGAAGACTGGGGAAAGCGTGCTCGTCAGGAACTTGAACGTCTATACGAAGAAGAGCTGACGGTTCGTCCGAGTGGATTTTACGTATATCGATTGACCCGGAACGAACGTCAGCAAACGGGCTTAGTCGCCACATTCTCTGTTGCAGACTATGAATCCGGGCGAATCAAGATTCACGAACATACCCGTGAAACGAAGGAACGGGAACGGGTTGAACATGTCCAAGCGACAGGGGCGCATACCGGTCCGATCTTGCTCAGCCACCCGCCACATGCGAGTCTCAAACAGATTTTAACGAGTGCGACGGAAGAAGAACCGCTGTTCTCGTTTACGGATAATCGTGGCGTGTTGCACGAAGGATTTATGATTCCGAGCCGAGAACTTGCGCGCGTCATGATGATTGGTGCAACGATCCCGTCTATCTATATCGCAGATGGTCATCATCGTGCAAAAGCGGCAGCGGTTGTTTCTGAAATGGGTGGGGAACATTCTCAAAAGAATGAACGAACACACTTTTTAGGTGTCCTCTTCCCGAGCGACGAGTTGACGATTTTGCCATATCATCGCCTGTTGACAACCATCGCACCTGAAGAAGTAGAACATATGTTGGAAGGACTTTCGTTCTCGTATGAAGTGACAGAAGTAGATGAACTCGTCTTGCCTGAAAGTCATGGCGTGTTCGGCGCTGCGTATCGAGGGAATTATTACAGGTTATCGAAACGAAAAGATGAAACCGATCTCGATGTCGCCGTGTTACAGCGTGATATCCTTGCTCCTTACTTCAACGTTGAAGATATTCGTACGGATGCCAGAGTCGATTTTGTGGGAGGGAACAGGTCAATCGAAGAATTGCAACAACTCGCGCAAGTACCTGACCAATTACTGTTTACGTGCCATGAAACGACGATGTCACAGTTGATGCGAGTGGCCGATGGGGGTGGGCAGATGCCGCCTAAATCGACGTGGTTCGAACCAAAATTAAAGAGCGGTCTGTTTATTCATCGTTTCGATTGATGGCGCAGGCTGGAAAGAACGGACGAAAAGCGTTATAAATGGAATGAGAAGAAAGGGGTGGCCGAAATTGGCTAAAGCCGTATATCTTCACATTCCATTTTGTGAACATATTTGTTATTACTGTGATTTCAACAAGGTGTTTTTAAAAAACCAACCTGTTGATGAATATTTAGATGCATTAGAACGAGAGATGGTATTGACGCTCGAAGCGTTTCCGACAGAACGGATTGAGACCATCTTTATTGGAGGGGGCACACCGACGGCGCTCAATGAAGCGCAGATGGGTCGCCTGATGGACATGGTCCGTCGACACCTCCTCCCGTTCGCTTCAGACGACCTAGAGTATTCTGTCGAAGCGAACCCGAACTTTGTAAGTACGGAAAAACTCGACACGATGAAAGCTGGTGGTGTCAATCGACTCAGCTTCGGTGTCCAGACGTTCGACGATGGTGGACTCGAACGAATCGGAAGAACCCATCGCGCCGACGACGTATTTGAAACGGTGAATGAAGCGGCGAAGCGCTTTGATAATATTTCGATTGACCTCATGTTCGGGTTACCAGAACAGACGCTCGAGCAGATTGACCGAGACTTGAAGCTTGCGCTCGAGCTTCCGATTCAACACGTCTCATCCTATTCCTTAATTCTTGAGCCGCATACCGTGTTTGCGATTCAGGACCGAAAAGGTAAGCTCCGTCTACCGGGAGAGGATGTTGAGGTCGAGATGTACCTGAAAGTGATGGAGACACTTGAACGGTATGGACTGAAGCAATACGAAATCTCGAACTATGGGTTGCCGGGTCGAGAAAGTCGTCACAACCAAGTGTACTGGCGGAACGAAGAGTATTATGGATTCGGGGCAGGTGCGCACAGTTATTTAAATGGGACACGTCGTGCCAATATCGCACCGATTCCTCACTATATTAAAGCGGAAGGCATCCCGGTGAAACGGGTGACTGAGCTGGAAGAAGTAGAAAAAATGGAAGAAGAGCTGTTCCTCGGGCTACGCATGCGTTCAGGGGTCTCCCTTCAGACATTTGAACAGAAATATGGCGTGGCACTCGATCATGTGTTTGGTCACGTCATCGACGATTTGGTGAAGAAGTCATTGATTGAACGGACAGACTCCCATATCCGATTGACTGCGTCCGGTCTACCACTCGCGAACGAAGCGTTCGCGGCATTTATCGGAGAGGCAAAACTGGAGCATACCGAGTCATAAAAAATGGACAAGTCCCTTATTTGGGATTTGTCCATTTTTTAGCATTATAAGACGAGATCACGATAGAGAGGCGTGAGCCGAGCGAACGTGTCTTCGACCAAAGCGAGAAAAGCGTCTTCGTTTTGAAGAATCGATGCATCGGCAGGAAGTTGTCGTCCGATTAAGAAATCAGCCTTTTTGACAGTGCCGAATCGCTCGAGCAACGCTTGGATGTCTTCGTTTGATATCTCTTCAATCAGGAACGCATCTTTTTTCATATGGTCGCCTGCAATATGGAAATCAGTAAACGTTGATTTGAAATCGATTTGTTGCAAATGTTTCGCGATTGCGTCTTTGTTCGGCATCTCATAGATGAATGCGAGCCAGATGAAAACGCGGTCGTCGAAAAGTCCGACTTGTAAATGGGGATGTTTTTTATACCCGCGCTTATCGTGACAGATGGCCATCCATGTGTCTTTCGGAGGGTTTACCGTACGACGTGCATGTTTTGCGACATGCAGGTAGAGGGGGATTCCGACATCTGCCTCGAGTTGTGGTCCGACCTCGTCATAAATCCGATGGAAGAGCGGTTGAATATCCGAACGGATGCCAGACATGCGTTCGTCGAGTCCGTCCTGTTTGAATACGTTAAATTGTTTAGTTGTAAACATATTATCACCTCAAGTTCTATCATAACGAAACACTGTTTCTTTTTCAGGTTTGCCGTCTGTAAAAAAGGTGAAAAAATCCGAGTGTATGAATTGACAAATAGTGAGAACGTGATAATATTTGAAGTGTGATTAGCACTCGTTAAATATGAGTGCTAATAAAGCGAGGTAATTTTTTCAGAGAGGAGTGATGTTGTGCTGACAGATCGACAATTGCTCATTCTTCGAGCCATCATTGACGATTATATTCAGACGGCTCAACCGGTCGGTTCACGTACGTTATCGAAACGAGACGATTTGACGTTTAGTTCGGCAACGATTCGGAACGATATGGCCGATTTGGAAGACATGGGGTTGATTGAAAAACCACATACTTCCGCGGGTCGAATCCCGTCAGAGGTCGGATACCGATATTATGTGGACCACCTCGTCGAGATGCAGATCATCGACGAGCGGGAAACAGGTCGCTTAGAAGAGCGTTTAAAACAATCTTCAAAAGAGTCTGAGATCCTGATTCGCCAAGCTGCAGATCTCCTTTCTGATTTGACCAATTATACGACGGTCGCCCTCGGTCCCAATAGCCAATCTGAAAGATTGGCACGTGTGGACTTTATGCCATTAGATGAGCGACGAGGTGTCGTTCTCATCGTCACGGATCAAGGTCATGTCGAGCATCGTACTGTCATGTTCGAATCACGTGTAGCTCCTGAAGTCATTGAGGAGACGATTCGACTGTTAAACGATCGTCTCATCGGGACAGCGATCGGACAACTTAAAGTCCGAATCGGAGAAGAGGTTGCAAAATTGCAACTCGCGCAGCGACAGCAATATGAAAATATGATGCAACTGATTCAATCGACGGTTGGGATTCAAACGCCGTCTTCGCTTTATCTCGGAGGAAAGAAGAATATCTTCAACCAACCTGAGTTTCAGACGTTAGACACGCTCAGACCGTTCTTAGAATGGATTGATGAGCAAGAACGATTGACGCACTGGCTCGAATCGTTGCCAAATCGCGAGATTTATGTGAGCATTGGGAGCGAGAACGGAATTGTCGCCCTTCAAAATTGTAGTGTCATCACTTCGGATTATACACTAGATGGAAAAACGTTCGGAACGATTGCCATGATTGGTCCGACTCGAATGAATTACCGTCACGGTGTCCAAATGATGGGACAAATTATCGAAGCGTTGCGACGAACGAAACTAGATGAGTGACGGAAAGGAGTTTTACTATGACAGCAGATCATCAAAACGGGCATGAACAAGAAGACGTGCTTGAAGAAAAATCTGTAGACTCGGCACAGACAGAAGAGAACGAGTCAACTGAATCAAATGAAGATGAGGTTTTAAATGCTGAGATTGTGGAAGAAAGTTCTGAGGGGACGGACTTACAAAAAGAAATCGAAGCGTTGAAAGCGAGCGAACTCCGTATTCGTGCCGACTTTGACAACTTCCGTCGTCGGACGAATGAAGAGAACGCAAAACGCGTCAAGTTTGCTTCACAGTCTGTCATTGAAAAATTGATTCCGCTCATTGATAACTTTGAGCGTGCACTTCAAGTACAAGCAACTTCAGAGGATGCAAAGCAAATTCAATCAGGCGTTGATATGATTCATCGTCAACTGCTTGACGTATTGAATGCTGAGCAAGTCGAAGTGATTGAAGCAGTCGGACAACCGTTCGACCCGAATTTCCATCAAGCAGTCATGCAAGAGCCGAGCGACGAGTTCGAGTCGGGCATCGTGACGATGGAGCTTCAAAAAGGATATACGATGCATGGTCGAGTCATTCGTCCAAGCATGGTAAAAGTTGCAGAATAATACTACTTAACGAGACGGAGGAATAAACGATGGGTAAAATTATCGGTATTGACTTAGGGACTACAAACTCATGTGTGGCAGTAATGGAAGGTGGCGAAGCAGTCGTCATCTCAAACGCAGAAGGTAACCGTACGACTCCTTCGGTTGTTGCATTCAAAGGAGAAGAGCGTCAAGTAGGTGAGGTCGCAAAACGTCAGGCCATCACGAACCCGAACACGATCCAATCAATCAAACGTCACATGGGAACGTCACATACAGTTGACGTAGACGGCAAGAAATTCACACCACAAGAAATCTCGGCAATCATTTTGCAGAAGTTGAAGAAGGATGCTGAAGACTACCTCGGTGAAACAGTCACGGAAGCAGTCATCACAGTTCCTGCATATTTCAATGACGCTGAGCGTCAAGCGACAAAAGATGCTGGTAAAATCGCTGGTCTTGATGTCAAGCGAATCATCAACGAGCCAACTGCTGCGGCACTCGCTTACGGATTAGATAAAGGTGAAGACCACACGATTTTGATCTATGACCTCGGTGGTGGTACGTTCGACGTTTCAATCCTTGAACTTGGTGATGGCGTATTCGAAGTTGTCGCTACAGCTGGTGACAACCGTCTCGGTGGAGATGACTTCGACCAAAAAGTCATCGACTACCTCGTTGCAGAATTCAAAAAAGAGAACGGCATCGACCTCGGGAAAGACAAGATGGCACTTCAACGTTTGAAAGATGCGGCTGAAAAAGCGAAGAAAGACCTTTCAGGCGTCACAAGCGCACACATCAGCCTTCCGTTCATCACAGCAGGTGAAGCAGGTCCACTCCACTTGGAGATGACACTCACGCGTGCGAAGTTTGAAGAATTGACGGCTGACCTTGTCGAACGCACAATGGAACCAACTCGTCGTGCCTTGAAAGATGCAGGACTTACACCATCTGACCTCGATAAGATCATTCTCGTCGGTGGTTCGACACGTATCCCTGCCGTCCAAAAAGCAATCCACGACTTCACGAAGAAAGAGCCATTCAAAGGGGTAAACCCGGATGAAGTTGTTGCACTCGGTGCGGCAATCCAAGGTGGAGTTCTTGCTGGAGACGTAAAAGACGTCGTTCTTCTCGACGTTACTCCACTCTCGCTCGGTATCGAGACAATGGGTGGCGTGATGACGAAATTGATTGATCGTAACACGACAATCCCGACATCGAAATCACAAGTGTTCTCAACTGCTGCAGATAACCAGCCTGCTGTTGACATCCACGTCCTTCAAGGGGAACGCCCGATGGCACCAGACAACAAGACACTTGGTCGCTTCCAATTGACTGACATTCCGCCAGCACCACGTGGTGTGCCACAAATCGAAGTTAAATTCGATATCGATGCAAACGGAATTGTTCACGTATCAGCGAAAGATCTCGGTACGAACAAAGAACAATCGATCACAATCCAATCTTCTTCAGGTATCGATGAGGCAGAAATCGAGCGTATGGTGAAAGAAGCTGAAGCGAACGCAGACGCAGATAACAAACGTAAAGAAGAAGCGGAACTTCGCAACGAAACAGACCAACTCGTCTTCGCGACAGACAAGGCAATCAAAGACCTTGGTGAGCAAGTGGAAGAGGCGGACAAAGAAAAAGCAGAAGCTGCGAAAGAAAAAGCAAAAACTGCTCTCGAAGGTTCAGACCTTGAGGCGATCCGTACAGCCAAAGACGAATTGTCAGCTGTCGTTCAAGAGTTGACGCAAAAAGTATATGCTAAAATGGCTGAACAGCAAGGTGCTGAAGGCGCAGAACCACAAACAGAAGCGAAACAGGACGATGATGTCGTGGACGCAGAGTTTGAGGATCTCGACGACCGTAAATAAACAGCCGTTGTAAAGGAGAGCGCCAAAGCAGGTTTCTGCTTTGGCTCTTTCCATGTTAAGGTAGAATCGGTAAAATCGATACGTAGATTGTAAGGATAGGAGCGAGAATAGTGGCGAAACGAGATTATTATGAAGTGCTCGGGCTCGACAAGTCGGCCTCAGCACAAGAAATCAAGCGGGCATACCGGAAGTTGGCCCGTCAATATCACCCGGATATCAACCAAGAGGCAGATGCGGCGGATAAGTTTAAAGAAATCGGTGAAGCCTATGAAGTGCTTTCTGACGAACAAAAACGTGCCCAGTATGACCGATTCGGTTTTGAAGGGGCGAACCAATTCGGAGGCGGCGGCGACTTCCAAGGTGGATTCGGAGATATCTTTGACATGTTCTTCGGTGGCGGTGGACGCCGTCAAGACCCGAACGCACCGCGTCGTGGGGAAGATTATCAATATGTAGTCGACCTTGACTTCATGGAAAGTGTGACAGGCAAAACGGAAACAATCGAGCTCGAAATTGAAGTCGAGTGTGACACGTGCATGGGGAACGGTGCGAAACCTGGAACGAAACCAGAAACGTGTAACCAATGTGGCGGCAGTGGCGTTGAAACGGTTGAGCAAAACACAATTCTCGGTCGTATGGTCAATCAACGTCCTTGTAGCAAGTGTCATGGTAGCGGTAAGACAATCAAAGAAAAATGTCCGACTTGTCACGGCTCAGGTCATGTGAAGAAGAAGCAGACCGTCGAGGTAAAAATTCCAGCCGGTATCGATAACGGTCAACAGATTCGTCTATCTGGAAAAGGCGGTCCTGGTGTGAACGGAGGACCAGCGGGAGACTTATACGTCGTCGTACGCGTGAAAGCTCATGAAATCTTTGAACGTGTCGACCAGCACATTGCGATGGAAATGCCGGTCACGTTCGCACAAGCGGCACTCGGCGCAGAGATCGAAGTTCCGACGGTTCACGGGAACGTGAGTTTGAAAGTGCCAGCCGGGACACAAACTGGCTCGAAGTTCCGCTTACGCGGAAAAGGGATGCCAAGTGTACGTGGTGGCGCGAATGGCGACCAGTACGTGAGCGTCATCGTCATGACACCGAAAAATATGACAGACCGTCAAAAAGAATTGCTTCGCGAATTCGAAGAAATCAGTGGCGAATCGGGTGTCGAAGAGGAACACGGCATGTTCCAAAAAATGAAAAAGTTCTTTAGTCACTAAAAGGAGTGTGTACAAACGATGAAATGGTCTGAAATTTGTGTCCACACGACACAGCTTGCGGTGGAAGCCGTATCGAACTTATTACACGAAGTGGGCGCACAAGGTGTCGTCATCGAGGACGTTGAAGACTTCGACCGAATGATGGCGGAAGACCATTTCGGAGAGATTTGGGACGTTTCGGATCGTGAAACGTATCCAACTTCTGGAGTACACGTCAAAGCGTACGTGCCGGCCTCAGGTGATTTCCAAGATGTGCTCGCAAACTTGAAAAAAGAAATCGAGCGACTCCGGAACATGCTTGATATCGGATCAGGTGAGGTCACGGTCGCAGAGATTGATGAGGAAGATTGGGCGCATTCTTGGAAGCAGTATTACAAGCCGGTCAAAATCTCACAACAGCTGACGATTGTCCCTTTGTGGGAAGAGTACACACCACAACCGGAAGAAAATGTCATCTTGCTTGACCCGGGCATGGCGTTTGGTACAGGTACACACCCAACGACGATGCTATGCATTCAAGCGATTGAGAACTACATCCAGGAAGGCGACCGCGTCATTGATGTCGGTACAGGATCGGGCGTATTGTCGATCGCGGCTGCAAAACTTGGAGCGACGAGCGTAAAAGCGCTAGACTTGGATTCGGTTGCTGTTGAAGCTGCTCGTCAAAACGTAGAGACGAACGGTGTTGAATCACTTGTTCAAGTGGATACGGGAGATTTATTAAAAGGTGTAGATGGAGAATATGACTTAGTCGTGGCAAACATCCTTGCCGATGTCATTCTTCTCTTCATCGAAGATGCATATGCTCGTACAAAAACGGGTGGTCGCTTCATCACATCCGGTATCATTGGAGAGAAACGGGCGGAAGTTACGAACGCTCTGATGGCTGCAGGTTTCGAGATTGAAGAGACACGCGTGATGGAAGACTGGGTCGCAATCATCGCCAAGAAAGGGTAAGCTATGCAACGTTATTTTCTGACACCAGAAGCTTTTACAGGAGATACTGTGTCACTTCCTTCAGATGTCGTTCATCATATTGGAACGGTCCTACGACAAGGACCGGGTTACGAAATGGTGCTTCTCGACGGGACGGGAAATGAGTACGCATGTGTCGTGACGTCACTTGAAAAGAAGCGTGGAGAGGCTAAAGTATTGTCGACTCGTCAATCAGAGACCGAACTGCCGATTGAAGTGACGCTCGCTTATGCGTTGCCAAAAGGAGACAAAGTCGAACTTGTCGCTCAAAAAGCGACCGAGCTCGGCGTTCATCATCTTCTATTGTTCGAATCTTCCCGATCAGTCGCCAAATGGGACTCGAAAAAAGTGCCGAAAAAAGTAGAACGTATTCAAAAAATCATGCAGGAGGCGGCTGAGCAATCGTATAGAGCCGTTGTCCCTTCATGTACGTTCCTCACTTCGAAACAGCTTTCGAAGCAGTTCGAAGAGTATGACGAAGTCATCATCGCATATGAAGAATCGGCAAAAGAAGGCGAGCAGTCGGCACTTGCCAACACATTGAATCGACTTCAATCAAAACAACGTCTCCTCGTTATCACGGGACCGGAAGGCGGATTTGACACAGCGGAAGTCACGCAATGGATAGAGGCTGGTGCGATCGCTTGCGCGTTCGGACCTCGAATTCTCAGATCGGAGACGGCTCCTCTTTATGCACTGTCTGCCATCTCGTACGCGCTTGAATTGGCGAAAGGATAAGAAAACGGCTGACCCACGTGGGCAGCCGTTTTTTCGTGAAAAAATTATTTTTTATTGATCGTGATGACTTTCTTCGTCACGTTGCCACCGAGGTCAGTCACTTCAAATGTGAAAGTGTTTTGTCCCTTCGTTACAGGAAGTGAGATGGTTTCGGTACGTGAGAATGCGCGCATCGCATAAGGTTCTTTCAACGTATGACTCCATTTCAAATCTCCGTTGACACGAAGTTTGATGTCGTCGAAGTTATCCGTCACTTGAACTTTCACGTTCACAGAGTTTTGCTTCGCCGAAACGTTTTTCGGAACGTTGCTGATCAACAGCGCGGCTTTTGTCGAGTCGACAAAGATTGGACGGACGAAGTTCGTCACGTTACCAGACGTGTCTTCCGCGATGAAACGAATCTTGTGGAATCCATCTTCATACGAACGTGTCGTATTGAACGTGTATTGTTTTGCAGCTGCGTCATACGTGAGTGGTACGTTCACATCGTCGACAGTGAACGATACAACGTCAGAGGCATCTTTGATTTGACCGATGATTGGTACAATCGATGAACCGTATGGCGATAAGGCGAGCGGTGCATCGACAAAAACTCCTGGTTTATCTGTGTCATTTTCTGTAGATACGTCGCGTGTGATCACGTTACCCGCATTATCTGAAACGCGAACCGATAGTTGGTCCGTTGATTCAAGTGGTGCATCGAGTGTGAAGTTTGCTGTATCTTTTGCTTCTTTCGCAACGACTTTCCCATTAAGAAGGAATTCGATACCGTTGATTCCTGTAAAGTCGTCGGATGCTTTGACACTAGCCACACCTTCGTTCCAACGAATCGTGAAGCGAGGATCCGTGTAATCCACTTTCACTGGGATCCGTAGCGTCTGGGCTTGTTTTTTCATGTAGTCGATGCTCGCTTCAATTTCGTAGTAGTACGTTCCTTTCGGCGCCATTTCTCCGTTCAGTTTTCCGTCCCAAGCGTTATCTGACGTGTAATAGTATGGGTCACCACTTCCGCCATCAAAGTAGTTCTTTCTCAATTCCTCTTCGATTTTAAGGGTACGGAGGACGTTTCCTTTCTCATCGACAATGCGATATTTGATGTCTTTCGCATTTCGTAAGAGCGAGTAGACCGGGGTAGCCGTGTCTTTTGAACCGTCTCCGTCAGGCGAAATCGCTACCGCCTCTTCAGCTACAGACTCATCAAGTTTCTCTCCTAAATAGTTCCCGGCCGCATCGACCAATCCAGAGATTCCATAGAATGAACCATCTTCATAAATCGTTTCGTCAAAGATTGGTGCTTTGCCCCAATCGCCTTCGAATCCGACGAATGGGACAACGAGTGACGGATTGCCGTCTGTCCCACGTGGGTCAGTCAAGCGTAGGAATCCATCGACGAAGTAACCATTCTCAAAGACTGATTTTGCAGATACCGTTCCTTCTAACGTTTCAGGATTAAGTACTTGTGCCTTCGAGACGTCAATCGAGACTGTGATTTCTTTCTTTTGTTTTGCCATCAACGTGACTTTACTTGTGTTTTTTCCATTGATCTTAATGATTGCTTGTTGAAGCGCCTGAGCTTCCATCGCATTCTGAATGACGCCATCCTTGTTAGTGACGGCAAGGTCTGTCTGGAGGGAAGCGGCCACATCGTATGTGAGTGATTCGTCAGACATGTTTTCAACGACAATCGTGAACTTCGCCTTACTCTTCGACAATTCTTTTAAAGCGACTTTCGCTTCTTTCGTCTTCTTCTCATACGCGACTGCCGGAGATGTGACGGCCGCATGGAGTTGCATGAGACCAGCTCCCGCCCGACGTGGTGAATATGGAAGAGACTGCTTCAATTCCTGGTTATACGGTCCGATGTCTGTGACAGGTTTCGACGTATTGAGTAGCAAGTTCTTTGCCATCGTCACACGAGCCGCTCCGCTCAAGTCGAAATCGCGATCGACGCGTTCAAGAACAAGAGCTGCACCGCCGGCAACGTGAGGTGCGGCCATCGATGTTCCGCTCATCAAACCGTACTGGTTATCGTTGAACGTTGAGAAGATTTGACCGCCTGGGGCTGAAAGTTCCGGCTTGAAGTCAAGGTTCGGTGTGACACCCCAAGATGTGAAATCAGACATTGCGCCTGCCGAGCGGTTGTTGACGCTGATCCGGTCACCGGCAAACGTGAGTTGGAGTGGTCCTTCCGTTAATTTCTCTTTTAACTCGTTCCCGTCTTGGATGCTGAGTGATGCCATCGGGATGAGCGGTTGATCGAGAGCCATCGACACGTAGTCTCCGTGTGAGACGGCGCCTCGTACGATGACACCGGCTGCCCCTTGTGCCTCAGCCGTTTTTTGAATTTTCGAGTAGAAGTATCCTCCGTCGCGAACAGCGAGAACGAGCTTTCCTTTCACGTCTTTCCCGGCATAGTTTTCTGGTTGTCCATCTCCGACGTAAACGACGTCATATGTACCTTCCGAGAATGCAGGTCCATCTTGTTTCTTCCATCCGATTTTTTCGTCACCGACGCGGAAAGCATCCAATTGAATTTGATCGTTCTCGAGTGAAGCGACCGATGTCGATGCTTGACTGACACTAGGCGCCCCGACGACACCCGTATCAGGGTTTGAAGCCGTTGGTAAGTCGAATCCATGTCCGAAGTATGCTGAGTTCCCAGCAGAGATGGACATGAAGACACCGTTGTCTACAGCGCGTTGAACGGCTTGTTGTTCAGGAGAGTCGGCATCGACAAAGCCTGCTGTTGAACCAAGGCTCATGTTAATGACGTCTGCTCCTAGCTTGATCGCATCGTCAATCGCTTTAATATAAATATCTCCGTATGTAGATGCATAGTTCGGATCGTTACTGAATACTTTGAGACCAAGGATTTGAGCTTCAGGTGCGACGCCTTTAATCCCGCCGTTTTCGAGATCACCGTTTGCAGCGACCGTTCCCGAGACGTGCTGACCGTGCATGGAAGCCCCCGGTGAGTCATCTTTAATATCATCGTTCTCGTCATAGTAATTATAGGCGTATGGAACTTTTTCATTCACATATTCACCAGGTAAACCGAACGAAGTGATCGCCTGATCGACTTCTGATTTCGTCAATTCTGCCGTTTTCGAATCTGTGATTCGGTAATCACGGTGGTTGGCATCAATTCCCGAGTCGATGACAGCTACGACGGTACCTTCTCCGGCAAATCCGTAATCTCCCCATGTTTGTTCGGCTTGTACCATTCCGTTGCTTGTAACCATATCTGGTTTCACTTCAGGACGTTCATATTCATTCACGACATGTACAGTCGCTACTTCAGGTAGCGCTTCAACTTTAGCGATTTCACTTGTAGAGAGGAAAGTGGAGAAGCCATTAAAGACGGTCGTGAACTCTTCAATCGGTGTAACAGTCACACCTTGTTTTTTCAAAGCGGATTTTGCGCGTTTCTGTTCAGACTGAACAGAATGTTGCGCCTTGTTTTGTTCTGATTTCGTCAACTCATTAAATTTTTTCCCTTTTTGCGCTGCTTCTGCGATTGCAGGTGCACCGACGAGCTCGACAACGACCCGAACTTTTTTCTGTTTCTTTTCGAGCTCAATTTTTGGTTTGATAGAAGCTTCTGCTGAAACAGATGACGTACCTGCTTGAATCAACACAGGTGTTAAAGCAATACATGTAGCAAGTGAAGCGTTTAAGTAGACTTTTCTTCTTGACAACGTGTTTACCCCCTAATATTTGTTATTACTTGTAAAAAATAAAGATTTCCCTTGCATTGTGAACTATCATATCGTTGTTCAGACAAAAAGGAGTGGATTTTTTTGTAAATCAGGGGAGTGTTTTTGCACAAATTTTAATGTTCAGACAATTACTAAAGACCTAAAACATAAGACCTATATCAAATTTTGGTAATCGGAAGAATCATGCGAATGACTTGAAATGTCCAAAAAAACCTGTTAATGTAACGTTAATGTTAAATACCAATAAAACATATCAATTTAGTCAGAATTAAGGATGGGGTGGCGCTATGAATTTACCATTCATGGATATCTTCAAGGATTGGGCGAAAGATTACGATACGGCAGTCGGGGGACATGACGAGCAATATCATGAAGTATTTGTCGGATATGATCAAATGCTTGATGACGTTGCGTTACACGTTGAAGGAACGGTCTTGGAATTTGGTGTCGGCACAGGCAACTTGAGTGCCCGAATTTTAAAGGGACATCCTTTAATTGCAATCGAACCTTCTCCAGAAATGAGGCAGATTGCAATTGAGAAGTTGGGCATATCGGTAGAACACGGAGATTTTATCCGTTATCCAAAGTTCTCACATGTCGATACGGTCGTTTCCTCGTACGCTTTCCATCACTTGACGGACTCTGAAAAAGAAACAGCGATTGGTCAATATGTTCGCGATTGGGGACATCCGAAATTCGTATTGCTTGATACGATGTTTGAATCTCCACACGAGCGCCAAGAGATTATTGACTGGGCTACGGCACAAGGCTATTCAGACTTGGTAGAGGATTTAAATCGTGAATATTATCCATATACGACAACCATTCGTACGATGTTAGAGGCGAATGGATATAACGTGACGATGACGCAGAAAAATAAATTTGTTTGGCTTGTAGTCGCGACAAAATAATTAGGAGGAATTACTCATGAAAACTTATAACGTTGAAAGCTTTAACTTGGATCATACAAAAGTGCAGGCTCCATTTGTTCGTCTCGCCGGTGTGAAAGAAGGAACGGCGGATACGATTTACAAGTATGATATTCGCTTCATCCAACCAAACGAAGGACTCATGCCAATGCGTGCTGTTCACTCTCTCGAGCATTTGATTGCCGAAAACAGCCGTAATCATTCAGAAGACATCGTGGATATTTCGCCGATGGGATGCCAAACAGGTTTCTATTGGACGATGTTGAATGATGGAGACTATGAACGCATGCTCGACCTCGTAGAAGCGACATTACGCGATGCGATGAACGCAGAAGAGTTGCCAGCACAAAATCCGGTACAGTGCGGGAATGCGAATCATCATGATTTTGAGGGAGCAAAAAAATTAGCAGCTGACATGCTTGCAAAACGTGACGAGTGGCATATCGTCTTCAAGGACGAAGCGTAAGATGATTGTCCGTGACGTCTATGAACTCATCGGGGACACACCGCTCATCGAGCTCCGTTCGTTACCTGTTCCAGCTACGGTAAAAGTATACGGGAAAATGGAGATGATGAATCCGGGAGGAAGTGTCAAAGACCGACTCGGCATGAATTTGATTGAGCGGGCGATGAAACGTGGAGACGTGGCACCAGGTGGTACGGTGATCGAGCCGACAGCCGGGAATACGGGAATCGGACTCGCGCTCGCTTGTCAGCGATACGACATTCGTCTGATTACCGTGACCCCTGAAAAGTTTAGTCAAGAAAAGCAAGCATTGATGCGTCTTCTAGGAGCGACCGTCGTCAACACACCGACCGAGCTTGGAATGAAAGGCGCAATCAGTCATGCGCTCGAGTTGGCTGAAGAATATGATGCATACGTGCCGGAACAGTTTTCAAATCCGGACAACCCGGATGCCTATGTCGATATTCTTTCGCAAGAATTGTTGAAAGACGTGCCACAAATTGACGTGTTTGTAGCGGGGGCGGGTTCAGGAGGTACGTTCACTGGTGTCGCCAAAACGTTAAAACCACAAGGGACGAAAACTGTTGTCGTGGAGCCGGTCGGTTCGATTTTGAACGGCGGTGAGCCAGGTCCACATAAAACAGAAGGAATTGGCGTCGAAAAATGGCCGCCATTTTTGGAAAAGTCTTATGTCGATGCGATTCATACCATCACAGATGAGGAAGCCTTCTATTACGTTGCGCATCTTGCGAAACAGGAAGGATTGCTCATCGGAAGTTCTTCTGGTGCTGCCATCGCAGCATGTGTAAAGGAAGCAAATCAAATGTCAGAAGGCACGATTGTGACGATCTTGCCAGACAGTGCAGAACGATATTTAAGTCAAGGAATTGTCAAGGAGGCAGAACATGCGTACAAAGACAGCACTCATTCACGGCGGTAAAACGACCGACCCATTAACAGGGGCGGTCACACCACCGATTTATCAAACGAGCACATATAAGCAAGACGGAATCGGTAACTTACGGGAAGGATATGAGTATTCTCGATCTGCAAACCCGACACGTACCGCACTTGAGACACTCATAGCGGATATCGAAGGCGGTGTGCAAGGTTTTGCATTTGGGTCTGGGATGGCTGCCATCTCGACCGTACTCATGTTGTTGAAATCTGGAGACCACGTCATCGTTGGGTCTGATGTATATGGAGGAACATACCGTGTATTCAATCGAGTATTTCAGTCACGAGGCTTGGAGGCAACTTTTGTCGATACATCCGATGAAACGGCGGTTCGTGATGCGCTACAAGCGAACACGAAAATGATTTATGTGGAGACACCGACAAATCCACTCTTGAACGTGACGGATATCCGAGCGATGCGCACGATTGCGGATGAGGCAGATGTCTTGCTCGTCGTAGACAACACGTTCATGACACCTTACTTCCAAAATCCGATCGACCTTGGTGCCGACTATGTCTTACACAGCGCCACAAAATATTTAGGCGGTCATAGTGACGTCGTGGCAGGTTTAGTCGTCGCACGTACGGAAGAACAAGGAGAAGCGTTGGCATTTCTCCAAAATTCGGTCGGTGCAGTCCTCGGACCCCAAGACAGCTTCCTCGTCGTACGTGGGATTAAGACACTTGCCGTTCGAATGGAAGAGATTGAATCGAACGCACGGGCGTTGGTTGAATTCTTACAATCAAACGAGAACGTGTCACGTGTACTCCACCCAAGTGTCTCTAGTGAAGAAGCGAAACGCGTCCACTTGTCGCAAGCGCGTGGGTTCGGTGGCATGATTGCGTTTGACGTCGGTTCGGCCGAAGCGGCTGAAATGATGGTCGCGAAGACGAAGTATTTCACGCTCGCAGAGAGCCTAGGTGCAGTTGAAAGCTTGATCAGTGTTCCGGCTCGCATGACACATGCGTCGATTCCGGCTGAGCGACGTGCAGAACTCGGGATCACGGACGGACTCGTTCGAATCTCAGTTGGATTAGAAGATATCGATGATTTAGTTGAAGATTTAGCACAAGCTCTATCTGCCATCGAACAGATAAAGCAATAAACAGTAGGGGACGCGATTTCGCGTCCTTTTTTCATGAAACAAAAGCCTTGTATCAGAAGTCATTCATCGACTAAACTATTTTTATCTTGAAAGAGAGCGGGTGAACGTGTGAACAAGGGAGTATGGACGACAATCGGGGCCTACGTGATGTGGGGCGTCCTCCCAATCTATTGGAAGTTTTTGCAGGAAGTGCCGAGTGGGCAAATTTTGGCACATCGTATCGTTTGGTCCTTTTTATTTATTTTACTCGTCTTAAGATGGACGAATCAGTGGAAAGAGTTCGGTTACGCTCTTCGCCACCCTGCCACACGAAACGCGTTCATGTTGAATGGATTCATCGTCAGTGCAAACTGGTTCGTGTACATATGGGCTGTCAATCACGGTTATATCATCGAGGCATCCCTCGGATATTATATTAACCCGCTTGTCAGTATGGTGTTAGGGGTGCTCGTCTTTCGGGAATCATTAAACCGAGTCCAATGGATGGCGGTCGGGATCGCGTCAATCGGCGTCCTCGTCTTGACGCTTGGGTATGGCTCGTTTCCGTGGATCTCGTTCGTATTAGCGAGTACGTTCGGTTTTTATGGAATGGTGAAAAAACGGCGACCTCTCGCTTCAACAGTGAGTCTCGGGATTGAGACGTTAGCTGTCGTGCCTGTCGCGCTCATCTTTCTCAGCAATCAGGTCGTCACGGATCAGATTGCTTTCGACATGTCACCGATGATTTGGGTCGCATTGCTAGGGACGGGTGTGGTGACGGCGCTTCCGCTTCTCTTGTTTGGTTACGGGGCACAACATATCCCGTTCACACTCGTCGGATTCCTTCAATTCATCGCACCGACACTTAGTCTGATTATCGGAGTCGTCATGTATCATGAACCGTTCACAGCGTATCATGTCTTCGCATTTACTTGTATTTGGCTGGCCATCTTCTTTTTCAGTTGGAACAGTTGGGTCGTCGCTCGTAAACGTCGTCAGCTCATTTGAATTTGAAAGCTGTTACATCTCGAAAAAACATGGTAATATGTTAGATGTCAGACTTATTTGTCAGAGGAGGAAATGAATAATGGAATTAGCCCGTTATATCGACCACACAGCTTTAAAAGCTGAAACAACAAAAGATCAAGTTACAAAACTTTGTGCAGAGGCACTCGAATATAAGTTCGCAAGTGTCTGTGTCAACCCAACATGGGTCAAATATGCTGCGGAGCAACTTAAGTCAGATGACGACGTCAAAGTATGTACAGTCATCGGATTCCCACTCGGAGCGAACACGCCTGAAGTGAAAGCGTTCGAAACAAAAGACGCGATCGCAAACGGTGCGGATGAAGTCGATATGGTGATCAATATCGCAGCACTCAAAGACGGCGACTACGACCTCGTAGAGCGTGACATTCGTGCGGTTGTCGAAGCGGCAAACGGTACACTCGTCAAAGTCATCTTTGAGACGTGCATGCTTACAAAAGAAGAAATCAAGAAAGCTGCTGAACTTTCAGTGAAAGCTGGAGCAGATTTCGTCAAAACATCAACTGGTTTCTCAACTGGTGGCGCAACGGTCGAAGACATTCGTCTCATGCGTGAAACAGTTGGACCAGACCTCGGCGTAAAAGCTTCAGGCGGTGTTCGTGACTTCGAAGGAGCGAAAGCGATGATCGATGCTGGTGCGACACGCATCGGTGCTTCAGCTGGTATCGCAATCGTCACAGGCGGACGTTCAGACAGCGACTATTAATAAGTGGTTGACCACACGACTTAATTTCACTATAATATGATATGACGTGTGAAACACGTTTCCTTAGTCGTGTAATTCGGAGGGAGGGAAAACTAGTGGAAACTCGTGTCCGTAAAAACGAATCGCTTGAAGACGCTCTTCGTCGTTTCAAACGCGGTGTTTCGAAAGATGGCACACTTGCCGAAGTTCGTAAACGTCGTCACTACGAAAAGCCAAGCGTAAAACGTAAATTGAAATCAGAAGCTGCGCGTAAGCGTAAGAAATTCTGATTCCAGTTTCATTGTGTAGAGAGGGTGTTGGCTCATGAGTCTTCAAGAACGCTTGACGGACGACATGAAGCAAGCCATGCGCGCTAAACAAAAAGATCGTCTCACGACGATCCGGATGGTAAAAGCGTCGCTCCAAAATGAGGCTATCAAACTAGGTCGTCAAGATCTTACCGAGGAAGAGGAACTCACGGTGCTCAACCGAGAGATGAAACAGCGCAGAGACTCCCTCCGAGAATTCGAAAGCGCTGGTCGTGAAGACCTTGCTTCCAAAGTAGCAGAAGAGATTGTCGTCCTAGAAGCCTATATGCCTGAACAACTTTCAGAAGATGAAGTGACTGCGATCGTCCAAGCAGCAATTGCTCAAACGAACGCATCCGCTCCATCTGATATGGGTAAGGTGATGGGCGTCGTCATGCCGCAAGTCAAAGGCAAGGCAGACGGTGGTCTTGTGAACCGAATCGTCAAACAACAATTGACGAATTGATGAAAAAGCAGAACTTTTCGGGAAACCGAAAGTTTCTGCTTTTTTTGCGTATTCTGAAACCACATTCATTCTTGTTTCGTATACACTAGAGATAGGAGATAGCTTTGAATTTGGAAGGGGGTAGTAAGACGATGACATTTGGTCTCGGAGTGATTCTGACAGTCTTTTTTGTCGGAGTCGTCCTTCTTGGAATTGAAGTGTTCGTTGCAGGGTTTGGATTGTTCGGTTTACTTGGGATCGGAGCGGTTGTTGCCAGTTTGATTATGGCGGGTGCGACAATCGGTCAGCTATGGCTTTCCATCGGTTTAGCGGCAGCGGTGCTCACTGGACTTGGGTTCTGGGCATACCGCCGATTAAGTACGAATCGTCCTCTCATTTATAAAGGGTTGATTTTGACGGATTCGACATCGACCGAAAAAGGTTACTTGTCCCATGATGACCGTAAACAACTTCTCGGGAAAGTCGGTGTGACGTTAACACCACTTCGCCCGGCCGGTACTGCCGAAATCGACGGAGAACGTATTGACGTCGTGACAGAGGGTGGCTATCTCGATCAGCAGACAAAAATTCAGGTATATAAAGTGGATTCAGGGCGGATTGTCGTTCGGACCTTTATAGAACCGAAGGAGGATGTAACAGAATGACACCAGAACTATTGACGACGTTACTCATTACAGGTGGAGGATTGATTGCGCTTGCCGTCTTCTTCACGTTTGTACCAATCGGATTATGGATTAGCTCATTCGCAGCAGGTGTACACGTCTCGATTTTCACATTGGTCGGGATGCGCCTTCGCCGCGTCGTACCATCAAAAATTGTTAACCCATTGATTAAAGCAGTCAAAGCCGGTCTCGGTTTAAACACGAACCAACTGGAAAGTCACTTCTTAGCGGGTGGTAATGTTGACCGTGTCGTAAACGCATTGATTGCGGCACACCGCGCAAACATCGAATTATCGTTCGAGCGTGCCGCTGCCATTGACTTGGCAGGTCGTAACGTACTTGAAGCCGTACAAATGTCGGTTAACCCGAAAGTCATCGAGACACCGTTTATCGCCGGTGTGGCAATGGACGGGATTGAAGTGAAGGCGAAAGCGCGTATTACAGTGCGTGCCAATATCGATCGTCTCGTCGGTGGTGCAGGAGAAGAAACGATTATCGCCCGTGTCGGAGAAGGTGTCGTATCGACGATCGGGTCTCAAAACAATCATAAGCACGTACTGGAGAACCCAGATATGATTTCACGTACCGTACTCACAAAAGGTTTGGATTCAGGTACGGCGTTTGAAATTCTCTCGATTGATATTGCAGATATCGATATCGGTAAGAACATCGGGGCGGTCCTTCAGACTGACCAAGCCGAAGCAGATAAAAAGATTGCTCAAGCGAAGGCGGAAGAACGCCGAGCGATGGCGATTGCTCGCGAACAGGAAATGAAGTCTTCTGTAGAGGAAATGCGTGCGAAAGTTGTCGGCGCCGAAGCGGAAGTCCCACTCGCGATGGCCGAGGCGTTGCGTAACGGTAAACTCGGCGTCATGGATTACGTGAATTACTTGAACGTTCAAGCAGATACGGAAATGCGTAAAGCGATCGGGTCACCTATCGATTCTGAATCAGATAGTGAGTGATAAATATGGATGGACTATGGGTACTTTTGTTAGCAGCCTTCGGAATCGCCTCGGCGGTGATGAAGCGGCTTGAAAAGTCATCGTCTTCAGGCGACCGTCCTCAAAGCAGTGAACTGAAACGCTACTTGGATTCGGTCGGAGACGTGATGAAGGAAATTGAATCGGCGTTTGACGACTCCGAATCAGAACAAAAGCCAGCACCACAAAAGGTGAGACGTCGGATAGCGCGTACCGAAGAGCGACCAGCTCCTCGGGAACGTCAAGTCGAGATGCCGAAAGTGAGTGCGCAGTTTGAACAAGCGGTGAAAATCCCTCCAATTCAGGAGGAAATTAAACCGCGACAACTGAAAGTTTCGAAAAAACAAATGCGGGAAGCTGTCATTTGGAGCGAGGTATTACAACCTCCGATCTCGAAACGAAAGAAGTAAGGCAAAGGCAGTAACCTCGCGTTACTGCCTTTTGCATGGGGAAAATACACGGTCTTTCTTTCACGATAGGCGTGATAGTGCTAAAGTAAAAGAGGAATAACCGATATTTAGAGGGGGCAACGTATCCATTGATTATGACTGATAAAATACCTTTCGTCATGGAACATGCGAATGAAGCACAAGCTTTACTCGGACCGAAAGATGAAGTGTTCCAAGCGATTGAGACAGAATTGAAAGTGGCACTCATTCCAAGAGGCGAGGAATTGATTATCCAAGCTGATAATGGAGAAGCGCTAGAATTGACAAAGCAAGTCATCCTCACGTTACAGACGTTAGTGAAAAAAGGTGCACGTCTTAACGAGAGCGACGCCATCAGTGTCATTCAACATATCCAAGTCGGAAAGGGTGACGAACTGCTCGAACATTATGAGCGTGTCGTCTTCACGACAAACAAGGGAAAACCGATTCGTGCTAAAACAGTTGGGCAGAGTCGTTATGTTCGCGCAATCGAACGACGAGACCTCGTCTTTGGAATCGGACCGGCTGGAACAGGTAAAACGTATTTGGCAGTCGTGCTAGCGGCGCGCGCACTAAAAGAAGGTCAGGTGAAACGGATTATCTTGACGCGACCTGCCGTTGAAGCAGGGGAGAATCTTGGGTTTTTACCAGGTGATTTGAAAGAAAAGGTGGATCCTTATCTTCGACCGTTATATGATGCCTTATTCGACGTCTACGGCGTTGAACAGACGAATCGCTTATTAGAACGAGGGACAATCGAAGTGGCTCCTCTCGCCTATATGCGTGGACGTACATTAGAAGATGCGTTTGTCATATTAGATGAGGCACAAAACACGACGAAAGAACAAATGAAGATGTTTTTGACGCGACTCGGTTTCGGATCGAAGATGGTGGTCACGGGGGATTTGACACAAGTCGATTTACCGAAAGGCAAGGCGTCAGGTTTACAAGAGGCGTTACGCTTATTAGAGGGCTTGGATGGGATTCATTTTGAACACTTCAGCGCGTCTGACGTCGTCCGTCATCCACTCGTTAAGAAAATAATCAACGCCTATAGTACAGACCTCACATAAGGACGATAGTGAGGTCAATGATCGTGAAAGGGGGGCACACGAATGCAGCAAGCCAAACATTGGACAGTCGCGACGATTTCGCTGATTTTCTTTCTCTTACTAGGTGCCATTCTATACTTCACCGTGCGCCCGTCCATTATTAGTGTGGAACCGTTAGGGATTGCCGAACAGGACATCCGGTCTCCGATTACGGTCGAGGATCGAGTGGCGACTGAACGGTTGAAACAAGAAGTAACGAACGGCGTCGGCAGTCAGTTTTCGCTTCGGCGGGAATTTGCCGACCAACAGATTGCTAAAGTCGAGCAATTGTTCGCGGCGTTCGACCAGACCGATGAAGAGACGGAACTTGCAGATATTAAGAACCGTCTGAACTCGACAGAAGCGAGCGGGGTACTCGCTGACGAAGAACTGAACTCACTCCTAGAGGCGACGGAAGATACGCGCCAAACCGTTGAAGACGTGACGGTAACGGCTTTGCAACAAGTGATGGACGACCGGATTGAGGCGAGTAATGAAGCGGTCGCAGCGGCCAGAGACCGCGCGGCTGCAATCGTTGATCAATCACCACTCTCGTTTGAATTCCGTGCAATCGCAAAAACATTAAGCGATGAACTCATCGTCCCAAACTATGTGTTTGACTCTGAGGCGACTCGTCAAAAAGAACAAGAAGCCGTCGATGCAGTCGATCCTGTCATCATCCAAGAAGGGCAACTTCTTGTCAGTCAAGGGGAAGTCGTCACGCGTGAGATTTATCGGAAGCTAGAACTCACTGGAGCGATCGATCCGAACCGGTCACTCGCTCCACTGTTCGGATCATTCTTATTGAGCGGGTTGTTGACGGGCGGTTTCTTGTTCATGCTCATTCGCTCGAAAATCAAAGATTTATTACTAAGCCCGAAAATATTAGTGACCGTCTACGGGTTGCTTCTGTTACAACTCGGTATCTTCTTTGGCGTCGGATACATCGGCGTCGACTACACGACATATGCTTATCTCTTGGCACCGACCGCCTTCGTCGTATTATTACTACGTATCTTGATTGACGAGCGTGTCGCCCTCGCATCGGCGTTCATTACTATGATTGCGGGAAGTATCGTCGTCACATTTGGACAAAGCACGAACTTCATGACATTGGTATATGTCGCGACTGGAAGTTTCTTAGCCGTCTTTTTGGTCGAACCGAAAATTCAGCGGAAGCGCTTGTTCTTGTCGGGCGTCTTACTCGGCATCGTGAACATCATCATGGTCATCGCATTGCTCTTATTGCGAAACGTCCAAGTGACTTGGGAAATGGCGATGTACCTTTCTGGGTTTGCCGTCATCAGTGCTTTGTTATCCATCGTATTGACATTTGGGTTCTTGCCTTTCTTAGAACCATGGTTTGGCGTCTTGTCGTCTGGTCGACTCGTCGAATTGATGAGTCCGACACATCCATTGCTCCGAAAGCTCTTGATGGAAGCGCCTGGCACGTATCATCATAGTATGATGGTGGCAAACTTGGCGGAATCGGCTTGTGAAGCCATTGGAGCAGACGGTTTGCTCGCAAGGGTGGCGAGCTATTACCACGACCTCGGGAAAACGGAACGTCCTCTTCACTTCATTGAAAATCAACAAGGTGGAGGGAATCCGCACGATCGTCTGACACCAGAAGAGTCCGCTGACATCATCATGGCTCACCCTTATGATGGGGCCGATCTGTTGCGACGCTATAAATTACCAAAGGAAATCATCGATATTGCTGAGCAACATCATGGGACATCTTTATTGAAATACTTCTTTGTCAAAGCGAAAGAAGATCATGAGAAAGACGTGGTGGAGTCCAGATATCGTTATCCTGGTCCAAAGCCTCAAACACGGGAAGCGGCGGTCGTCATGATTGTCGACTCAATCGAAGCGGCCGTTCGTTCGCAAAAACAACCGACACCGGAGAAAATCCGGATGCTCGTCCGTGCCATCATCCGTGATAAACTGGCAGACGGACAGTTTGAAGACTGCGACTTGACGACAAAAGAAATTTGGCGCGTCGGTGAGAGCGCATGCGAGACGTTGACGGGCTTGTTCCACGAGCGAATTGAATATCCAGAACTAAAGAAAGAGGGAGAACTACATGCAAATCATCTCGAACGATGAACATGAATTGTTGACGGTGTCTCAAATCGAGCTTGTCGAGTCGATTCTAAAACATGCCGCACAATTAGAAGAGGTCGAAGAGCCGAGTGAATTATCGGTCACCTATTTAACGAATGAAGAAATCCATGAGGTGAACCGGGAGTGGAGAGGCAAAGATGCTCCGACCGATGTAATCAGCTTTGCCTTTGATGAGATGGGCGAAGACGAAATGGACTTCACACTCGATGAAGACGAACCGCATCTCCTCGGAGACTTGGTCATCTCGGTGGAACGATGCCGTGAACAAGCAGCGGACTACGGACATTCCTTTGAACGGGAACTCGGTTTCTTGGCCATCCATGGATTCCTTCATCTTTTAGGATATGACCACATGACACCAGAGGAAGAGGCGGAAATGACCGCAAGACAAGAGGAAGTTCTCACTCATTTCGAGTTGAAGCGAGGCAACGTGTGAGACCGTTTCGTGTGGCATGTGAGGGAATCCTCCATGCCATTCGGACAGAACGGAATATGCGTGTCCATCTCATATCCGCCTTACTCGTATTTGCTGTCGCGATTTGGCTACAAACGACAAGGATGGAAAACCTCGTCCTACTTGCCTGGGTGACGCTAGTCCTAAGTTTAGAGCTCATGAACACGGCAATCGAGCGGGCGGTCGACCTTGTCACAAAAGATGTCCACCCACTCGCGAAACAGGCGAAAGATGTGGCCGCGGGTGCCGTACTCGTCGCTTCAATCGGAGCGGCTGTGACAGCACTCATTATATTCGGTCCAAGGCTATGGAACGTGCTATACTAAGAGTTCTGAAATTGAGAAAGCAGGTGCACTATGTATCAAGAAGATTTTAAATCTGGTTTCGTGTCGATCATCGGTCGACCGAACGTCGGAAAATCAACATTCCTAAACCGCGTAATCGGTCAAAAGATTGCCATCATGTCGGATAAACCACAAACAACCCGAAATAAAGTACAAGGTGTGTATACGACGGATGATTCCCAAATCATTTTCATCGATACACCGGGAATCCATAAACCAAAACACCGCCTCGGTGACTTTATGATGAAAGTGGCGACGAACGCCCTTCGCGAAGTCGATGCAATTCTTTTCATGGTGAACGTGACGGAACCTCGTGGCGCCGGCGATGACTTCATCATTGAAAAATTGAAAGGACTCGACACACCTATCATTTTGGTGATGAATAAAATCGACTTGATTCACCCGGATGAACTGCCGAAAGTGATCGAGCAATATACAAATGAATTGGACTTTGCAGCGTACGTCCCAATCTCGGCTTTACAAGGCAATAACGTCGAACCACTCCTAGGAGAGATTAAGAAACTATTACCTGAGGGACCGATGTACTATCCGGCCGATCAAGTGACGGACCACCCGGAGCGGTTTATTATCTCAGAGATGATTCGCGAAAAAGTGTTGCATAAGACGAGAGACGAAGTCCCGCACTCGATCGCTGTGGCAATCGAATCGATCAAGAAACGTGATAACTCGGAGATGATTGATGTCGAAGCCGTCATCATGGTGGAACGTGATTCGCAAAAAGGAATCATCATTGGGAAAAAAGGGGCGATGCTCCGTGAAATCGGGACAGACGCGCGTCAAGACATCGAAGCGCTTCTCGGCACGAAAGTGTACTTGAACCTTTGGGTCAAAGTCCAGAAAGACTGGCGTAACAAGATGGGTCAGCTTCGTGACCTCGGTTTCCGCGACGACGAGTATTAAGCCATGTTACAAAAAGTCACGGGAATCGTCATTCGTACCGTCAATTATGGTGAATCGAATAAAGTCGTGACATTGTTTTCAGAAGAGCTTGGCAAAGTTGCGATTATGGCACGAGGCGCAAAAAAACCGGGGAGCCGGTTTCATGCCTCGAGCCAGCCGTTTGTAGAAGGTGTGTATATTTTCCCTTCTAGCCGTGGGCTCGCTCAGTTAAAATCATCCGATGTCATGACGTCCTATCCGGAAATCCGGAAAGATGTCGACCGGATGGCGTACGCCATGTACTGGTTGGAGCTCGTCGACCGGTCTGTCGAGGATCGGGTACAAAATCGTCCGCTCTTTCGGATTTTACAGGACGCGCTTCAAGCATTGAATGCGGGCATGGATGCAGATGTGATTACCCATCATCTCGAACTGCGCATCTTGCATCTTCTAGGTGTTTCCCCGGTGCTGACAGGGTGTGTCCGCTGTGGAGACGTGACGGACCCGATGTATTTCTCGGTCGCCTCTGGCGGTTTTTTATGTGGGCGGCATCGAGAAGAGGGAGCGGTTCGATTATCAGAACGTCTTGCCAAATTGCTTTACTTGATGAGCAAACACGAACTGTCAGAATTTCGGAACGTACCGTTGTCGAACGAGTCCAGACTCCTCTTGCGCCAACTCTTTGATGCGTATATGGAGTCGTATAGTGGGCTGCGATTAAAGACGAAACGAGTGCTCGACCAAATGATCCGCCTTCATCTGAATGAGGATTGACTTTTTAAACCGAATTCGATACGATGAGTTACGATTAGACAAATGAAATAGCGTGCGCGATGAAGGAAAAAAGTAACTCTTCCTGTCATGAATGAAGCGAGTTCGGGGTGGTGTGAGCCGAGCGTCATGAGGAGAGTGAATGGCGATTCCAGAGCGCCCACATCTTTTTAAGAGTGGCCCCGTTGTTGGGGCAAGTAGGGTGGAACCGCGGGAATCAATCCCGTCCCTATGTGCTAGGCACATAGGGGCGTTTTTTGTCGTTTCAATACTATTGGAGGTGTCATTTATGAAGCACATGACTGTGCAAGAGATTATTCTCACGCTACAAAACTTTTGGGCATCGAAAGGCTGTTTGACGATGCAAGCGTACGATGTGGAAAAAGGAGCAGGGACGATGAACCCGATGACGTTCCTTCGAAGCCTTGGTCCAGAGCCTTGGAACGTTTGTTACACGGAACCGTCACGCCGCCCGGCTGACGGACGTTATGGGGAAAACCCGAACCGCTTGTATCAACACCATCAGTTCCAGGTGATCATGAAACCGTCACCGAGCAACATCCAAGAGTTGTACTTAGAAAGTCTCGAGTTGATTGGAATCAACCCTCTCGAGCATGACATCCGTTTCGTCGAAGATAACTGGGAAAATCCGACATTCGGAGCAGCCGGTCTCGGTTGGGAAGTATGGCTGAACGGGATGGAAATCACGCAATTCACGTATTTCCAACAAGTCGGAGGAATCGAGTGTGACCCGATTGCGGTTGAAATCACATACGGTCTCGAACGCCTCGCTTCGTACATTCAGGAAGTCGAGAGCGTATTCGACCTCGTTTGGACGGATGGATTCAAGTATGGAGACATCTTCTACCAGCCTGAGTTCGAACACTCAAAATATACGTTCGAGTTATCAGACGTCGATATGCTCTTCACGCTATTTGACACATATGAGAAGGAAGCAAAACGTGCTCTCGAAGAAAATCTCGTCTTCCCTGCGTATGATTACATTTTGAAGTGTTCACATACGTTCAACTTGTTAGACGCAAAAGGTGCGATTTCCGTGACAGAACGTACTGGATTCATCCAACGCGTCCGTAATATGTCACGTGCATGTGCTGCTAAATTTATTGAAGAACGGGAACGCCTTGACTTCCCGCTTTTGAAACAAGAGAAAGCAGGTGACTTGAATGCGTGACCTTTTACTAGAGATTGGATTAGAAGAACTACCGGCTCAATACGTTTTACGCTCAGAGAAGCAATTGGCAGAGCGCGTCGATGCGTTCTTGAAAGAAGCACGTGTTGAATTCGGTTCAATCGATGTGTATTCTACACCTCGTCGTTTAGCTGTAATCGTTCGCGATGTGGCAGAAACACAACAAGATTTGACGGAAACTCTTCGTGGGCCTGCGAAGAAGATTGCTCAAGACGCTGAAGGGAACTGGTCGAAAGCGGCAGAAGGTTTTGCTCGTGGTCGTGGATTAACAGTAGAAGACTTATACTTCGCCGAAGAAAAAGGTGTTGAATACGTCTTCGCAGAACGCCATGAGGCGGGTCAAGATACGATGTCGTTATTAAATGGCCTTGAAGATGTCGTTCGGAGCTTGACGTTCCCAAAAAACATGAAGTGGGGAACGAGCAGTTTACGCTACATGCGTCCGATTCGTTGGTTGATCGCCCTCTTCGGTCAAGACGTCATCGACTTTACGATTGAAGGCGTGAAAACAGGTAATGTGACGAGAGGTCACCGTTTCCTCAGCAAGGGAGATGTCGTCGTCGAGTCACCTGCTGAATATGTAGAAGCGCTAGAGGCTGCATTTGTCATGGCAAGTTACGGGACACGTAAAGCCGAAATCGAACGTCAAATTCAAACGCTCGCAACAAATCAAGGGTGGACGATTCCGCTTGATGCCGACTTGTTAGAGGAAGTCACGAACTTAGTCGAGTGGCCGACTGCCCTCTTTGGTGAGTTTGATGAGACGTATCTTGACTTACCGGAAGAAGTCCTCATTACGACGATGAAAGAGCACCAACGCTATTTCCCGGTATATGTTGATGGAACGTTGAAAAACTATTTCGTTACCGTTCGAAACGGGAACGCCGATCATCTCGAAAACGTCGCACGCGGGAACGAAAAGGTCATCCGTGCGCGTCTTGCGGATGCGGTCTTCTTTTACGAAGAAGATAAGAAAACAAAAATTGATGATCAGCTTGCACGTCTCGATCGAATCGTTTTCCACGAAAAATTAGGAACGACTGGTGCGAAAGCGCGACGTGTGACCGAAATCGCACAAGCCCTTGCTCCTTTGTTTGATGCGGACCTTGAAAAAGTAAATCGTGCTGGTGCGATTCATAAGTTTGACCTTGTCAGCCAGATGGTTTACGAGTTCACAGAACTTCAAGGAATCATGGGGGAGAAGTATGCCCTTCAACAAGGTGAGGACAAGGAAGTGGCTGCGGCTATTCGTGAACACTACATGCCACGTTTCGCGGGTGATTCGTCTCCGGAGACGGCAACAGGTGCCGTGCTTGCTCTCGCAGATAAGCTCGATTCGATTGCTGCGTTCTTTGGTATCGGCATGATCCCGAGTGGTTCACAAGATCCGTTCGCACTTCGTCGCCAAGCACAAGGAGTCGTACAAATCCTTGGGGATTGGAAGATTGATCTCTCAATCGACAAACTTCTTTCGAAAGTTGTCGAATTACAACTGGAGGCAGGACTCTATGATGCCGATAAAGAACAAGTCAAGGCACAGCTCGTGGAGTTCTTTACACTTCGTTTGAAATATCGTTTGCAAGAACAGCAGGTTCGCTATGATGTGATTGATGCCGTGTTGACGACTACGCTTACGGTTGACCGTCTTGATGCTCGTGCACATGCGATTCAACAATTCGTCACGGCGGACGCGAAGTCATTGATCGAGCAATTGTCACGCGTCGTCAATATCTCGAAAAAAGGTGAGCCAGGAGACGTCGATCCGTCATTGTTTGAAAACGACCAAGAGGTTGCCTTACATGAAGCGATCGAACAGACTGCTCCTGATGCGATGAATGCCGTTCAAACAGGAGACTACAACAAAGCGCTTCAACTTCTTCAGACGCTTGAATCACCAATTATGATGTACTTTGAACATACAATGGTTATGAGTGATGACGAGGCGGTACGCCAAAACCGACTCCACGAAATGAACCGACTTGCTACGACGATTAAGAGTGTCGCAGACTTCAACGCGCTCGTACTCTAACAAACTAGAGGGGGTTGGCTATGCAACTGAATGAACGCCAACAAAAAATCGTCGAGATTGTAAAAGAAAATGGACCGATTACAGGGGAGCAAATCGCGCAGGAATTATCGCTGACGCGTGCGACCTTGCGTCCGGATCTTGCGATTTTGACGATGACAGGAATACTTGAAGCAAGACCTCGCGTCGGCTACACGTTTGTTGGCAAACGGAATTCGTCGATGCTCCGCGAAAAGCTAGATTCCTTGACCGTTGGGGATTTCATGTCCTCTGCGAAAGTCGTTCGGGATGAGATGACGGTATATGATGCGATTGTTACGCTGTTCTTAGAAGATGTGGGCTCGTTGTTCGTTGTCGGACGTGACAGAGAACTCGTAGGGGTATTGTCACGTAAAGACCTCCTTCGCGCCGCCATTGGGAATCAGGATTTGGATCAATTACCGGTCAACGTCATTATGACACGCATGCCGAATATCACGGTTTGCGAGAAAAGTGAGACATTGATTCGTGCGGGAATGAAATTGATTGAGAAACAAATCGATGCCATGCCGGTCGTTGAAGAAAAGGATGGTAAATTGATTGTTCTCGGTCGGATGACGAAAACGAACATGACGAAAGTGCTCATTGCGTTAGCGAACGATGAGTCGATTTGAGGAGGAAACCGATTTGACTACGAAACAACTCGTTTTTGTGGTAAGTGACTCGGTCGGAGAGACATGTGAGCTCGTAGTCCGAGCAGCGAGTATCCAATTCCATGAGAATGCAATCGAAACGCTCCGAATCCCATTCGTTGAGGATGAGCAGACGATTATCGATGTGGTCACACAAGCGAAGGCGCAACAAGCAATCATTGCATTCACGCTCGTCAATGAAGAACATCGCGCGCTTCTCATGAGGCTCGGGGAAGAACACCAGGTCAAGACGGTTGACTTGCTTGGTGATTTACTCGATGTCTTATCGGGACAACTGAAAGAAGCCCCACGTGAAAAACCGGGACTCATCTATCGCTTGGACGATGATTATTTCCGCAAAATCGAAGCGATGGAATTTGCCGTTAAATATGACGATGGTCGAGATCCGCGTGGTCTGAAGAAAGCCGACATCGTACTCGTTGGTGTCTCACGAACATCGAAGACACCACTGTCTCAATATTTAGCATTGAAGCGATATAAAGTCGCGAACGTCCCGCTCGTACCAGAATCACGACCTCCTGAAGAACTGTTTGATCTACCGGCAGAACGGTGTGTCGGGTTAATCATCTCTCCAGAGAAGTTGATTTCGATTCGAATGGAGCGCCTCAAGTCACTCGGTTTAAAACCGGAAGCGGATTATGCACAACTTGAACGAATCAACCGAGAACTCGAATATGCTCGCGGGATTTATGAACGAATCGGTTGTGATGTGATCGATGTGACGAACAAGGCGGTCGAAGAGACGGCGGGCATCATCTTACGTCATCTTGAACAATCAAAAGACGACTAATGTGCATAAGTGTTTCAATTAGTAATCGTTGCTTTGAGAGGGTATAATAGAGTATTGACAGTACAGTGAAACGGAACGTGATGAGCGTTCCGTTTCGTTGCGAGATTGGAAACAGGGAGTGGTCAAGATGCCACGGATACCAGATGAAGTCATCGCAGAAGTGAAGCAAGCGACCGATATCGTCGAATTGATTGGCGAGCGTGTCGAATTAAAGAAACAAGGACATCGGCTTGTCGGGTTATGTCCATTTCATTCCGAAAACTCACCGTCTTTTTCCGTTTCACCTGAAAAAGGGATGTATCACTGCTTCGGTTGTGGTGCCGGAGGGAACGTGTTCACGTTCGTGATGGAGACGGAAGGATTATCTTTTCCTGAGACAGTCGAGCGCTTAGCAACGCGCGCGAATATTTCAGTAGAGGGTATACAAGGGGACGAAGAACTCACACGTGAACAAGTATGGCGCAAACAAATGCGTGATGCACATCGACTCGTTGCGGACTTGTACCATGAAGTCTTGATGAAAACGGAAGCTGGCGAAGTGGGATTGTCGTATTTGCGAAACCGTGATTTAACGGAAGAAACAATTGCGCAATACAAGATTGGATTTGCCCCAGACCAACGACGCTTTACTGTCGAGTTGTTGGAGCGGCGAGGGTTCGATTTAGAAGTAATGGTTGAGGCCGGTTTAATCTCAAAGTCCAAATCCGGTGAATATTTTGACCGATTTGAAGGACGGGTCGTCTTTCCGATTGCGGATCGAGACGGCACCATCGTTGGCTTCAGCGGACGTGCGATTGATGACCGTCAACCAAAATACGTGAATACGGCTGAAACACCGCTATTCAACAAGAGTGAATTGCTATTTGGCTTCTCTCAAGCCCGGGCACTGATGCGTAAGAAAAAACGAGTCCTCCTCGTAGAAGGAAACGTAGATGTCTTACAAGTCGCGCAAGCGGGTACACAAGAAGTTGTGGCATCACTTGGGACTGCCTTCTCTCCACAGCATGCAAGAGCATTGTCACGAATCGTGGAGGAAGTCATCATCTGTTATGACGGAGACCATGCGGGACAAGAGGCGACTCAAAAAGTCATTCGCTTATTAGAGTCATCCCCGCTCGATGTACAGGTTTTACCGTTACCTGAAAAGACAGACCCGGATGATTATATTCGTCAACACGGGGCGTCGCATTGGCAACAGTTTGTCGAGACGGAACAGTTGAGTGTGCTTGATTTTATGAATCGCATGCTCAGACGAGGAAAAAACTTGAACCGAGAAGGAGAACGGATTCGCTTTATTGAATCTATGCTTGAAGAGATCGGTAAGACAAATGATTCGATTCGAAGAGATTTATATGTGAAAAAGCTGGCGGATGAATTTGAGATTTCGATTGAGACGCTTCGTTCGAGAATCCCTCGTCCGACGTCAAGCGAATCGACACCCGTCCGTACGGTGGAGCCTGCGGAACCTGTACGAAAGCGTTCGAGTAAAACGGGTGAACCACGCTGGATGAAAGCAGAGAAGTATTTGTTACGTGCCATGTTGACTGGACCGGAACAAGTCCGCTTTGTACGCGATCGTCTAGGGCTACGTTATCAGGATGAGACACATCGTATGCTAGGTTCGGCATTGTATGAAATCGTCTCTGAGACGATGACACAAGATGAGTTCGATCAAGTGACGTTACCGTTTATGGAGCGTTACTGCGACCAACGTCCCGATTATGCGATGCGTTTTGCGGAGATCCGACTGATGACTGGACCGGATGAACTGTCTGAAGAGGTTTTAGACGAATACATTCGGGTCATAAACAGTTATGAGGAGCAACGTCAAATCGAGCGTGCAAAAAGGGAAATCGCTCAAGACGCCGAAAGTATTGTTGACCAGGCGTCTAAGCTACAAGAATTGATTGCCCGTAGTCGTCGTCTACGAGAACGATGAACGTGGATGAAGTTTGGAAGGAGTTGAACTGCTAAATGGCAGAGAAGAAGAAAGAGGATTTATTTAACGCCATAGAAGAGCTCGAAAAGTTAGGAAAGAAAAAAGGCGTCGTCTCAATGCAAGCAATTCAAGACCGCCTCAGTCATTTTGAGGTGGACTCGGATTTCATTGATAACTTCATCGAAGATTTAGAAGCGAAAGATATCCGTGTCACAGAGGACGCAGCTGACGCAGAAGAAACACCTGCGAAAAAAGAAGATGAAGAAGTCGACTTAAACGACTTATCGGTACCACCTGGAATTAAAATCAACGACCCGGTTCGAATGTATTTGAAAGAAATCGGCCGTGTCGACCTTCTCAGTGCGAAAGATGAGACGGAGCTTGCGAAACGAATCGAGCAAGGAGACGAAGAAGCGAAAAAACGTCTTGCGGAAGCGAACCTTCGTCTCGTCGTTTCGATTGCGAAACGTTACGTCGGTCGTGGGATGCTCTTCCTTGATTTGATTCAAGAAGGAAACATGGGCCTCATCAAAGCAGTCGAAAAATTCGACTACATGAAAGGGTTCAAATTCTCGACTTATGCGACATGGTGGATTCGTCAGGCCATCACTCGTGCGATTGCTGACCAAGCGCGTACAATCCGAATCCCGGTTCACATGGTCGAAACGATTAACAAATTGATTCGCGTTCAACGTCAATTGCTCCAAGATCTCGGACGCGAACCTTCTCCAGAAGAGATTGCGAAAGAAATGGAACTCACACCTGAAAAAGTGCGTGAGATTCTAAAAATCGCGCAAGAACCGGTGTCACTTGAAACACCGATTGGGGAAGAAGACGATTCACATCTCGGTGACTTCATTGAAGACCAAGATGCGATGGCCCCACAAGATGCGGCAGCCTATGAATTGTTAAAAGAACAGTTAGAAGACGTTCTCGATACATTGACGGATCGTGAAGAAAACGTCCTTCGTCTTCGTTTCGGTTTAGACGATGGTCGTACCCGTACACTTGAAGAAGTCGGGAAAGTGTTCGGCGTCACGCGTGAGCGGATTCGTCAGATCGAAGCGAAAGCTCTTCGTAAATTACGTCACCCGAGTCGTTCCAAACGCTTGAAAGACTTCCTCGATTAAGCTCATATTTGAATAAAGTGTGAAGTTTTAGAAGAAAGGAAGGAAAATGAGTGATTTTCCTTCCTTCTTTATTATTTTTTGAGTAAAATAGTGTTGGATAGAAATTTGGAATGAACATGAGGGGGAACTACAATGCGTAATCCATTGTTACCGTTTGCGGCAATCGCAATCGTCGCAATTATTGCCATGGTATCATTATCGTATTTTGGTGTGAATCAGGCGCAACAAGCGGCTGAAGGTCCAGCAGTCACTGAAATGAACCCAGAAGAGTTATATGCAGCGAAGGGTTGCACAGGTTGCCACGGCGGAAACCTTGAAGGTGGCGTTGGTCCAGCACTTACTGGTGTTGGCGATCGTCTTTCACCAGAAGAAATCGCAAACATCATTGTCAACGGACAAGGTGCGATGCCTGCAGGTCTTGCATCAGCTGAAGAAGCAGAAGTGCTTGCGAACTGGTTGATTGAACAATAAGAAGTGGCGCACTCCGTAGCGGGGTGCGTTTTTTGTTGTCGAAGTGTAAAGAATTCGATACGCTAGGGAAGAAGTAGAACAAAGGAGTTGTCTTACATGCAAGAACGTGTCATCTTGGATCGACGCTTGAAGCAAGTTGTCGATTATATCCCGAAAGGAAGCGTGCTCGCTGATATTGGATCAGATCACGCATATGTGCCATGCTATGCTCTTCAACAAGGAATCATTTCAAAAGGGATTGCTGGCGAAGTAAATGTTGGTCCGATGGAGGCCGCGAAAGCACAAGTGGACTTGATTGGAGCCCGAGAAGTCATCGATGTGCGTCTCGGTGATGGTCTCGCTGTACTACAAGAAGACGAAGCGACATGTATTTCGATTTGTGGGATGGGAGGCAGCTTGATTCGTTCGATTCTTGAAGCAGGCAAGGAGAAGCTTGGTGCAGTCGAGCGTCTGATTCTTCAACCGAATGTCGACGGACAACACGTTCGGAGTTGGCTACTTGAGAACGGATATATTCTCGTTGAAGAAGCGATTGTCGAAGAGAATGATAAGGTATATGAGATTCTCGTCGGCGAAAAAGGGACTGAGACGATGTATAGTGACAATCTCACAGAACGGACTTGGCAACTATTATTCGGTCCATATTTGATTCAGGAACGCCCTGAGGCGTTCAAACTGAAGTGGAGTCGTGAAGCGGATAAGCTCGAATACGTACTCGGTCAAATGGCAGATGGCATTCAGTCAGAGGCGTTAGTTCAAAAACAAATCGAATTCAAACGGATGCGTGACAAAATGAGAGAGGTGAGTCAGTAATGGCGAACGGCAATCAAGTGATCCAGTTGTTTGAAGAGTTTGCGCCAAAGCACTTAGCAGTCGAAGGAGATAAAATCGGCTTGCAAATCGGATCGCTCAATAAAGAGGTGAAGCGGGTCATGGTGACACTCGATGTGCTTGAATCGGTCGTGGATGAAGCGATTGAGAAAAAGGTGGATTTGATCATTGCCCATCATCCGCCTATCTTTAGTCCGTTATCTCAAGTCAATGACCGTTCTACGGCAGGGAAAATCACGATGAAATGTATTCAGCATGACATCGCGGTCTACGTGGCACATACAAATTTAGATGTCTGTGTTGGCGGTGTGAACGATTGGATGAGTGAAGCAATCGGGTTGCACGACACAAAAGTACTCGTACCAACTTATGAGGAGCCAGTCTATAAATTAACGGTGTTCGTGCCGGAATCACACGCAGAAGACGTGTCACGTGCATTAGGCAAAGCAGGTGCCGGACATATCGGAGACTATGCGGATTGTCAGTTCCGTGTTTCTGGAAAAGGACAATTCACTCCTCTCGAAGGAACGACTCCATTCATTGGTAGAGTTCACGAGACAGAACAGGTCGATGAGATTCGAATCGAGACGGTCGTCCGCGAAAGTCAGAAGAAGCGGGTCTTGAAAGCGATGAAAGTTGCTCATCCTTACGAAGAAGTGGCATACGACTTGATTCGAGATGAGATTGAAGGACACGTATATGGGTTAGGGCGCATCGGCCGACTCGAACAATCTGTAACACTTGAAGCGTTCGCTGACCATGTGAAGACGAGCTTTGGAGTGGAAGGTGTCCGTTTCGTCGGAGACCCGAAACGATTGATTGAAAAAGTGGCTGTACTTGGAGGGGACGGAAACAAATATGTCTCCGCTGCACATTTCAAAGGTGCAGATGCTTACGTAACGGGTGATTTATACTTCCACGTGGCGCATGATGCGATGGCGCTAGGGCTCGCGGTCGTCGACCCAGGACACCACGTGGAGAGTGTCATGAAACACGGCGTAGTCGATGTGCTTGCAGAGAAGTTTCAGAAAGCGAAAATCGATGTCGAGCTGATGATCTCCGAAGCGAATACAAATCCGTTCCAATTCAGATGACATCAAAAAATCCCCCATTTTCTCGTTGAGAATGGGGGATTCCTTCACTTACGCAATGCCTTTACTTTCGGTAAGATACTGCGAAGTTCGAGATATGGTGTTTTATCATGTGTACTCAAATCGTCTGGATCATATTGCGACAAGAAATCGATAACCTTTTTCGTAATCGGTGTCGGTGTAGAGGCACCAGATGTCACGGCAACAGTCTCCACACCCTCGAGCCAGTTCAAATCGAGTTCGCTCAAATCGCCGATGCGATATGCATTTGTGCCGGCAATCTCTTTAGAGACTTGCGCCAAGCGATTCGAGTTATTTGATTTTGGGTCGCCGACGACGATTAATAATTCGCAGTCTCCGGCTTGTTCGGCCACGGCTTCTTGACGAACTTGAGTCGCATTACAAATTTCGTTATGCACTTCAACGTGTGGATAGCGGGCCTGAATTGTCTCAATCAATGCGGAGACATCCCATTGACTCATCGTCGTCTGGTTCGTCACGAGAATTTTCCGATCGAATAATCGACTCGGTAACTGATCGATTTCATGGTCGTATTGAATCAAATGAACATGATTCGGGGCGACCCCAATCGCGCCCTCTGGTTCTGGGTGACCATGTTTGCCGATATAGATGACATCATATCCTTCGGCCGTTTTTTCCCGAATCAAGTCGTGTGTGACGAGGACGTCAGGACAAGAGGCATCGACAATCGTCAAACCTTTTTCAATGGCACGTTTCCGAACGAGTGGGGAAATTCCGTGCGCCGTGAAGACGACCGTTCCGCGGTCAATTGTTTCAAGCGCCTGCATCCGATCCTCACCGTCAACCGTTTTGACGCCGAGATCCTCGAACGCCTGTGTGACGTGACGGTTATGGACAATCATTCCGAGTATATGAATCGGGCGTGGCAAATCTGGATTTGCAACCGCCTCATTTGCGAGTTTCATGGCATCGACGACACCATAGCAATATCCGCGTGGACTAATTTTTTTAACTTTCATATGAAGACGAAGGCTCCTTTCGAAGTGCTTTCATACGTATTAGTCTAACATTGTTTCGAAAATACGAAAAGATTTGCGTGTATTCATGCTATAATTTTTAGGTTGGAAAGGAGGGACATCGTGAATCGAATGAAACAGTTACGTGAACTAAGAAAATCATATTTTTTCCAAATTACGTTTATCATCATCATCATTTTAGCACTTGTTATCTCGTCGCTTGCCTTTTCTGCTGATCGCGTCACGGTGTCTCGTGCAGAAGAGCTCGCGAAAGAGCAATTTGACTATGCGATTGACGATAGTATTGAAAATGTCGAGTCCCGACTTGGAAAATTGTATGAGGACCTGGTTTATCTAGGAGCTTACGTCGGAAACGAACCGTGGATTGAAGAGCGCATCCGAACAGGGTATTTAAATCAACGAACTGGTTTTACATCGATTTTTTATTTTGATGTCAGCGAGAATTCGTTTAAATGGTATTCTGAGCGTCAAGTCTCCTCATCTGTCATCAAACGTGATCCCAAGTTCGCAGAAGTATTGACTGCGAGCGGAAAAGAACTATATATGAGTGACCCCATCATGATTAGTGGGGACATGGGAACGTTCTTATACGTTCCTGTCATTGAAGACAACCGACCAATCGGTATTTTTGGCGGAAGCATCAGTGTACTTAACTCTGATTTGTACCGTCGGTCGTTAGAATCAGCGAATGATGACATGATTCTTTACCTGTTAGATGAACAAGGAGAAGTGTTGACGACTTCATTCAACTTGGTCACAGATGCAGAGCGCCGTGTATCGCGTGAAGTCATTGACGACGTGCTAGGACGGAGTACACGTACGATTCTAAGTACGGAAGAAGACACGATGATGTATGAACCAGATGCACGAGTCAGTGGCTGGAGTATGCTTGCAAAACATCAGAACGACTCCGTATATGAGACGGTCTACGATACTCGTTGGCAGTACTTGATGATTGCACTCGTCACATTTTTCTTGAGCATCCTTGTCGGATTGTTGCTCTCGCGAACGTTGACTAACCCGCTCGTCGAACTTGTCAATCAAATCAAGAAGCAACAGTCGCTCGGTGCCATCACGTTAGAGAGAACCGGGTCAAAAGAAGTCGAGACGTTACTGGATACGTATAACGACTATGCCCAACGGATGGAAACGTCAAGGCGTGAACAGTTGAGCCAACAACAATTGATTTTGCATCAAGAAAAGCTAGCGTCACTCGGTCAACTGGCAGCCGGGATTGCCCATGAGATTCGAAACCCGCTCACACCGGTGCATATTACCTTACAGCTGGCACGAGAAGGACAAAGCAATAAAGACATGGTAGACGTCGCCATCAAAGAGTTAGAGCGGGCAAATGATTTAATCTCGACAATGCTGACACTCGCTAAACCCGATCAGGCAGGAAGAGACGAAGAATGGATTGATATGTTAGACTTTGCGAAACGACTCGAATTCTTGATGGATGCTGAATGTTACAAGCGTCCGACCAAGTGGGAATTACTCGTTCCGAATGACATGCCTCCTTTCTATGCCTCGTTCGATATGCTCGTTCAAATCATCTATAACCTGTTCAAAAATGCGGTCGAGGCTGTCGAGTCAAAAGGCGCAGAGGGAAGTGTTGTCGTAACCGTCCTCTTTACGGAGCAGGAATATCGATTCTTAATTGAAGATAACGGGATTGGCATGACGGAAGAACAACTCAAGACAGTCGGTTCGGCATTCAACACGACGAAAGACAACGGAAACGGTCTTGGGATTTACATGATTCAAGAATACTTGAAGAGCGTGAACGGATCGATGGAGATTGATAGCGTCGTCGACAAAGGAACGGCGATGTTGATCAAAATTCCAAGGAGAGATCCATCATGAAAACGCTCAAACACTATTGGCTCTGGTTACCAATCGTTTGGGCCATGACGATCCTACTGATCACATCGATTCAATTACCGGAGCAAAAAACAGATGAAAGAGAAGTCGGATTCGTGTTCGTCAGCGATAAACATGAGCATGCGAACAAGCTGTTAGACTCATTCGTTCATACGGCCAACCAAAAAGGATTTATCCCGATTCCTACGACGAGTGAAGATTCACGCGTATTAGAAAAAGAAAAATTGGACTCCCTGATTGACCGGGGTGTCGAGGCCATCTTCTTGACGACGCTCGATGACACGTTCATCCAACCGTCGTTAGAACGTGCAAAACGAGAAAATATTCCGATTATTGCGATTGACCGGATGATTGATCATCCGAGTATCTTGACTTCGGTCGTCTCCGACAATGTCGATATCGGCCGGATGGCAGCGGAACAAATTGCCGCGAAATATAGCGACCTCGATCGACCGATTCGTGTCGTCGAAGTCAGGGGTACGCCGAAGGTACGCTCCACGATGGACCGCAGTCTTGGGATTCGGGAGTATGAAAAAGCGAATGCCGACCAATTCGAAATCATTGCCTCCATCACGGGGAACTATGATACGTTCCAAGCAGAGATTGAGATGTCACGTTGGTTAGAAGAAGAAATTCCGTTTGATGCCGTCTTTTCGCACAATGACGATAATACGTTCGGTGTCGTTCGAGCTTTAGAAAGTCATGACTTAACGGACAAAACGATTGTATCGGTGGATGGCATTTCTGATATTTATCCACTCATTCAAAATGGAAAGGTCAATGCGACTGTCGTACAATCCCCGAATGAGATGATGGAAGTCGGCTTTAAAGCGCTCGAACAACATTTAAATGGAAAGAAAATTGCCAAGCATTATTATTCGTCGAGTTATTTATATGAAGGCGTGGCAAAAGATTGATTGACAAATGATTTGATTCCGCTATGCTAGGAAAAGTGGAAAGAAACAGGAGGTGTATCGATTGAACAGCTTCCAACAGTTCAAATTGCTACCGTTTATGATCGATGCGTTAACAGAAAAACGCATCACGAAACCGACCGATATACAAGCACGGATTATTCCGGCTGCACTGAATGGTCGAGATATTATTGGGAAATCACAAACAGGAACGGGGAAAACACTTGCGTTCCTATTACCGATTGTAGAAGCAATCAACCCAGAAGAGGAATCTGTCCAAGCGATTGTTGTCGCACCGACACGTGAACTCGCATGGCAGATTCATGAAGAATTAAAATCAATCCTCATTAAGAATCCGGATTACATCAAATCAAGTTTGATTGTCGGAGGAACGGACCGCGAACGTCAAATCGATAAGATGAAAAATCCACCACAACTCATTATCGGGACACCGGGACGAATCCTTGACTTGATGAAAGCACAAGCATTGTTCCCGCATAAAGTGACGCATTTCGTTGTCGATGAAGCTGACCAAATGCTCGATATGGGATTCTTGCCGGAAGTTGACCGCATCGCGCAATCACTTCCAGAAAAACTTCAAACGATGGTCTTCTCAGCGACAATCCCTGAGAAGCTCGAGCCGTTCTTGAAGAGATACTTGCATGATCCACGTTTCGCTGAAGCGAGCCCAGAACATCGTGTCGCACCAAAAATCAAGCACCATGTCATCCCGGTACGTCACCGTGATCGTAAGGAATTGACTGTCGAAATTGCGAAAGCAATCAATCCGTTCGTCTGTCTCGTATTTACGAATACGAAGCAAGAAGCGGATGAATTAGAGACATCATTCCGTGAAGCGGGATTGAATGTCGGTACGTTACACGGGGACATGCAGGCACGTCGCCGTAAACAAGCCATTAAGGACATTAACGATGCGAAGTATCAGTACGTGATTGCTACAGACTTGGCAGCTCGAGGAATCGACATCTCAGGCGTTTCTCACGTCATCAACCATGGGATTCCGAAAGACCTTGACTTCTATACGCACCGTGTCGGTCGTACAGGTCGTGCGGGCGCTTCTGGTGAGGCGTATACGTTGTATGAAGACCATGAAAATGGACCGATCAACCGACTTGAAGAACGAGGGTTCGAATTCACACACGTGGACTTGCGCAATGGTTCGATTCAGCCAATCAAAACACGTCGTCGTCGCCAAACGGACCGGAAGATGAAAGTTTCGCATACGGCACACAGTCGTATGGCCGGTGAAATCAAGAAGGCGAAGAAGAAAGTCAAACCTGGCTATAAGAAGAAATTCAAGTATAAGTTAAAAGAAACGGCTTCACGCGAGCACATGCAACAGCAGCGCTCGGATCGTCGTGCCGCTCGTAAGAAAAACAAGCGTTAATCGTTTGAAGAATCGACTTCTTGGAGTCGGTTCTTCTTTTTGTGTAAACTGAAGATAGAAGCTTATGAAGGGAAGATGATGATGTTAAAAATAGGTTCACACGTTTCGGTATCAGGTAAAAAAATGCTACTTGCAGGTAGTGAAGAGGCTGTTTCATATGGGGCGAACACGATGATGGTGTATACGGGAGCTCCTCAAAATACACGTCGAAAGCCGATTGAGGATTTGAATATCGAGGCTGCACTCACACATATGGCTGCTCATGATATCGAAGAGATTGTCGTCCATGCACCTTATATCATTAACCTCGGAAATACGACAAAACCTGAAACGTTCGAATTGGCCGTTTCATTTTTGACACAAGAGTTGAAGCGTGCTGAAGCACTCCAGGTTGCTCGACATGTCGTTCTTCACCCAGGGGCTCATGTTGGTGCCGGGGAAGAAATTGGTCTTGCTCGTATCATTGAAGGACTGAATGAAGTGTTAACTGGCGACGAACAGGTTAAGATTGCGCTTGAGACGATGGCAGGGAAGGGAAGCGAGCTCGGAAAGACGTTCGAAGAATTAGCAACAATCATAGACGGCGTCACACACAATGACCGTCTCTCTGTCTGTTTTGATACGTGTCACGTCCATGATGCAGGATACGACTTGGTCGGTGACCTAGACGGAGTGATTGAAGAATTCGATCGAATCGTCGGACTTGATCGTCTCGGTGTGATTCATGTGAATGATTCAAAAAACGTGCGCGGTGCGAGAAAAGACCGGCACGAAAATATCGGGTATGGTGAGATTGGATTCGATACATTAAATCGAATCATTCATCATGAGGCATTTGCACATCTTCCAAAAATTTTAGAGACGCCATACATCCCGGTTAGTGAAAAAACGAAAGTGGCACCATATAAACAAGAAATCGAGATGTTCCGTGCGAATCAATTTGATCCTGAATGGCGTGAACGCTTCACGCTTTCTCATCAATAAGCGATGGCGATCCTTCAGGTCGATCCGAATCGATATGATGTCTGGAATGCATTCCCGACCTATTTTCTTGAACAGAGTCCCGTTTATGTGAAAGGGTCCGTGACGACCCCGACAGCGTTCATCGAAGTGGTGGGACATGGGATTGTGGCAGAGGCAGAGGTATTGTTAGAGGAAATGATTGAGCAACCTGACGATCCATACTGGCTTAGCGCTGAGAAGGAAGAGGTGGCGACATATAGCTTGGTCGATTTAATCCAACTTCATTTCCACCATCCGCTTTTGAAAATAGGGATGTATGAGGCGGATGAACCGTACGAGTCGATTCATCAGAAATGGATGGATGGATACCATGTTCCCTCATCGAAATGGACAAAAGAGGGTTATGAAGCGCATTTGTTTCGGGAGAACCTTGTCGCTCCCTATGCTCCGGTGACAACATGTTCGGTTTGTGAAATCAATCTTTTCGAACGATACGGAAACGATGCATCGAAACTGATGGAATATCATCTGCAAGGTGACCACGGAATTTGGGTGTGTCCGACCTGTCATAAAGCGATTCATACGTTAGACTAAAAAAACGATGCCTGTGAGGCATCGTTTTTTAGAATGGCCAATTTGCCACGACGAATTGATACACTTTCATCCCGAGGAAAACCCCGAAGATTCCGACGACACCTGGCAACACCGGTGGGGCAGGTAATGGCAATTTGAGTGCCGTGAAGATGGCACCACAAATCAAGCCAGCGAGTAATGAAAGTAGAATTTCTTGCATGTATAATTCCTCCGTCTCTTCTGATGAAAGCGCTTTATAATGACTGAACCGCATTTATTATACAATGACTTTCTCTTTTTGAGAAGTCTAACATCAGTCATCCGTCATTTTCTCATTTTCAGCTCGGAGTCGTAAAACTTCCCGCTCAGCCCAATTTGAAGGCTCTCGTTCAAATACGCTAGGAATGTTGTTCCAACGCCCTCCGGTATATTGATGAATGATAATTTGAGACTGAATCTCTTCTTCATTATTTTCGCGTTTTACATATACATAACGACCATCAGAACGTTGTCTTCTCGCCTTCACGTTATCGACAAGTTGAAGTGCCATCATATCTTTGATGTACGTTTTATGCGATGCATTGAGGATTGGAAAGAGAATCTCGATTCGCTTCTTCATGTTGCGTGTCATCCAGTCTGCGGAAGAACAGTACAAGTCTTCTTTTCCGTTTTGATAGAAATAAAAAATACGTGAGTGCTCGAGATACCGATCAATGATGGAGATGACTCGAATGTTTTCAGAGACGCCTTTGATTCCTGGTCGTAAGCAACAGATTCCTCGAATAATTAAGTCGATTTTTACACCTGCGGACGAAGCATCATACAATTTTGTGATGATGGCCCGATCTGTAATCGAGTTCATCTTCGCAACGATTTTACCGTTCCCGTACTTCTCGTGTAATTTGATTTCATCTTCAATTTTGTTGAGGAAGAAGTCTTTCATATCATCAGGTGACGTCTCGAATTGGTGCCAAGACGGTCGTTCTCCATAACCGGATAGCCAGTTGAAAAAGTTTGTGGCATCCTCGGCAAGCTCTTCGTTTGTCGTCAAGAGTCCGATATCCGTGTACAGTTTTGCTGTAGAGTCATTATAGTTGCCCGTTCCGAGGTGAATGAATCGTTGCAACACACCACCTTCTAAAATACGTACGACGAGTGTGATTTTTGAATGCGTCTTAAGTTCTTTATAGCCGTAAATGACGTGGGCGCCCGCTTTTTCAAGTTGTTTGGCCCATTGAATATTTTTCTCTTCATCAAATCGTGCTTTCAATTCGACGAGGACGGTCACTTGTTTACCGCTCTCGGCTGCATCGGTCAATGCTTTGATGATTGGGGAGTCTCCAGAGACCCGATACAGCGTCTGTTTAATCGCCAATACGTTCGGGTCTTTAGCGGCTTGGACGATGAATCGTACGATTGGATCGAACGAGTGATACGGGTGGTGAAGCAGATAATCTTGTTTAGCGATACTTTGGAATAAATCTTTTCCAGATTCGAGACCTTCCGGGATAAATGGAATCAACGTCTCATTGATCATGTCGTCATATTCCATCCCGATTTGACTATATATACCGAACAGGAAGGTCAGGTCAATCGGACCATCCACAATGAAAATGTCACGATCGTGCAAATCAAGCACGTCTTGAAGCATGAATAACAGCTCTTTTCGTAATGAGCGCTGCTGCACTTCGAGTCGGATGGCGACCCCATAACGCCGTTTTTTCAGCTCTTTTTCGATTTGTTTCAACACATCACGACTCCCTTCCTCATGGAAGGGCATATCCGCGTTACGGGTGATTCGGAACGGCATCGTCGATTCGACGACAAACCCTTTAAATAAGGAATCGATGAATTGAATAATTAAATCCTCCAGTAAAATCAAATCGGTATGTTCCTCGTCGTCCGTAGGCAGTTCAAGATATCGTGGAAGGACGGAAGGAACTTGCACAAGGGCGAGTCGTTTTTTTCCTTCGCCATTCGAAGCGATTTCGACGGCAATATTCAATGATTTTGATAATAGCATCGGGAAAGGACGATAGGCATCGACTGCAATCGGTGTGAGAACCGGGAAGACGTGTGTACGGAAATACTCTTTCACGAATTCTTGTTGTGTCTTGTTCAGATGTTTCGTGCGCAAAAAGCGTACGTTTTGATTGGATAATTGTTTCGTGATTTTCTTATACGTCGCATATTGTGTCTCGACAAGTTCTTGAGCACGCATCGAGATGGCTTTAATCTGTTGCTTCGGAGTGAGTCCTGTCTTGTCTTCCGGACGGTTAAACCCTGCGAGCACCTCATCTTTTAAACCTCCGACACGAACCATATAAAACTCATCTAAGTTTGAACTGAAGATTGCTAGGAACTTCAAGCGTTCCATGAGCGGATTTCGATCGTCCACCGCTTCTTCGAGGACACGTTCGTTGAAATCGAGCCAGCTAAGTTCCCGATTGTTGAAATGTTCGTACGTATAGTCGGGCATGTTTATTCCTCCTCGTTCAAAACAATCTCAATCGATTGGTCGATTGCGCGTTCTAAGTGTTTTTTATGTCGAGTGCTTCGTTGCAACTCAAAGCGGGCAGACCCGTTCGTATCAAGTGAGAGTGTAAGACCATCCTTTGAGCTAGAGACGTGGATGTCCGTGACGATTTGACGCTCGGTCAAATCGAGCGCGTCGACAAGTTTGACAATCGAACCGAGTAATTCAAGACTCTTCAACAACTTGTGGTCAAACCACTTCGGAAAGGCCTCGATATGTTGTTCTAACACGCGTTTTGATTTAAATGATGTAACGAGCGCGAGTGCGAGCCGGTCTTCATTATTCAACCCTTTAAAATCATTCGTCGTGATCAAATGGAATGTGTGATCGCTCTTATTGTTATGGTCGATATATTCACCGACATAGGCGAGACGACAAGCACCCTCGAGTAGACCCGGCTCGAACGGTTTTGGTTTGATGGCTTTCTCTTCAATGAGTCCGGTATACAGCTGACGAGCCAATCGAATCAAGTGTTGGTGACGGGTCGGGTTCACATCATATTGCTTTTCAAAATGTCGAAAGCTTTCTTCTTTCACATCGGCGAACCGCACTTTATCATGCTCATGTAAATAGTTCTCATAGAACAATCCTTCTCGAAGTCCGTTATTGCTCATCGTGAATTCCGGAACTTTCAAATATTTCGCAAGCTCACCGATGGCTGTGACAGCCGGGGCGATGATGTCGACCCGATCTTTTGACAATCCATCTAATCGTCCGAGTTGCTTACTCGACATGCCGACGAGTTCATCCACGACTTCTTCGAGTTGATCGGATGAAATCGTATATTGATGGATTCCTTCAAGTGGGAAATTCGACATGGTCTGTTCGACGCGAACTAAGTTACGTGCTGTTCCTCCGACGCCGACAAGCGGAACACCATGAGGTTCTAACCATTCGATTTCCTTAAATGCTTTTTTTAAGTATGAGGTCAACGCTTTGCGTTCGTCTTTTGTCATCGTATCGTCTTTCATGAACTCTTTCGTCAAGGTGACAGCACCAAACGGGAAGCTATGATAAAAGACAAGCTCACGATTCTGGAAATAGGTGACCTCCATTGATCCCCCGCCGATGTCGACAGAGTAACCGTCTTCAACATACGTCGAATTGACAATGGCAGAGTACCCATAGAATGCTTCTTCATAATCACTTAGCAAGCGAATCGTCATACCCGTAGCGTTTTTCACTTGCTGTAAGATATCATCCGAATTGTTTGCATTTCGGATGGCCGCTGTCGCGACAGGAAGCACATCGGTAACGGTGTGATAATCGTTCAATTCTTTAAAATGGCGTAGCGTATCGATCAAAGCAGCGATTCCGTCCTCTGTCATTTCATTCGAGTCACTAATATGACTAGATAAACGAGCGACTTCTTTCACATTTAGGCGCTCGAAATATTGTCCTTCCTCGTTGACTTCAAAGATGACATTCCGAATCGAGTTGGATCCGATATCGATGACTGCAAGTTTCTTTTCCATAAAACCATCCCCTTCATATCCTTAGTGTAATCGACAAGGTTTTGAACGAACATATGATTTACGTGAATTTAAAACATTTTGATTTGCGAAAACGGTCTCGCTTGAAGGCGTGTCGGATATTCTGTATAATACAAACGCCTAGAAAGTAGAAATGATTACGATTTATAAAATGAGAGAAGGGATTAGATGACAGCATCCGTCGTCAAATTAAATGATGTGTCTTATTACTATGATGGGACACCGGCCTTACAACAAGTTTCGATTGATATTCGACAAGGGGACTTCGTCGCCATCGTTGGAGAAAACGGTTCTGGGAAGTCGACATTAATTCGAACGATTCTTGGTTTACTACAACCACAACAAGGATCCGTTGAACTGTTCGGCAAGCCAATTTCGCAGTTTAAAGACAAGTCTCGTATCAGTTACGTTTCCCAAAAAGCGGCTTCATTTAACTCGGGATTCCCGGTTACCGTTGAAGAAGTTGTGGCGATGGGGAGATATGGCCGCCTCGGTTTATTCAGACGTCTAAAAATAGAAGACCAGGCAGCGATTCAAAATGCGCTTGAGACAGTCAACATGTGGCAGTTTCGCCATCGTAAAATCGGGGACTTGTCAGGAGGACAACAACAACGTGTCTTTATCGCGCGGGCAATGGTCAATCAACCTGATTTATTGATTTTAGATGAGCCTACGGTTGGTGTGGACCAGAAACACTTACAAGACTTTTATGAAGTGCTGCATATGCTCAGAGAACATACGACGTGTACATTCGTCCTCGTCACCCACGATTTAAACGTCGTGACGGACCTCGTCACGAAAGTCGTCCATCTCGACCGTGGGCGTTTGGCGTGTAATTGTGGTCTTCGAGAATATAGCGAACTCGGTGAACTGGCGTCATCTATTAAGCCATATCCCGTGAAAGTGCTTGTCCATGAGGGTACAACATGATTGCAGACCTTTGGACATACAGTTTTCTACGTTATGCGTTCATTGCAGCGCTTGTCATTGGTTTTACAGCACCGCTCATCGGCTCGTTTATTGTCGTCAGACGAATGAGTTTGATTGCTGATGCCCTGTCCCATATGACGCTTGCCGGTATTTCATTCAGCTTATTTCTCGGGCAATACATCGCCTTATTTGCTGATCTCAACCCGCTCTATATGGGAACGTTGATTTCGGTATTGGCGGCGCTCGGGCTCAATTGGTTACGAAGTAAATATGTTCACTTTCAAGAATTATCGATTCCCATCATGATGTCAGCTGGGATGGGACTGAGTGCTATTTTCATCTCGCTCTCAAGAGGATTCTCCGTGGATTTGTCGACGTTATTATTCGGATCTATCTCTGCAGTGAGTCAGTCAGATATCACCTTGATTGTCAGTGTGGCGATTTTAACGGTCCTTGTAATCTTTATCTTCTATAAACAGTTATTGTTCTTGTCATTTGATGAAGAACAAGCGAAAGTCTCGGGACTTCCGAGCACAATGCTCCATATGTTGTTCATGTTCATAGTGGCACTTGTCATCGCTGTCAGTATGCGAATCGTAGGTACGCTTCTCGTATCAAGTTTGATTACGCTACCTGTCGCAGCGGCGTTACGTTTCACTTCAAGTTTCAAACAGACAATCCTTTGGTCCATCATCTTTGGTGAAGTTGCGACAATCGGCGGACTCGTCCTCGCTTACGACCTTGATGTCGCACCAGGTGGAGTCATCGTATTGATTGCGGTCGGTATCTTGGCGGGTGTCATGATTCTTGAGAAAGTGATGAGTTTCAGGAAAAAGGAGGTACAACATGAATGAGACTGAACAATTGAATCGTCTTCGTGCATCTTCTTTAAAAGTTACGCCGAAACGTCTTGAGATGTACGCCTTTCTCTCTGAAGAAGATCGCTATGTCAGCGCCAAAGACGTACTGGAATACATGCGCGATAAGCATCCGACGATGAGTTTTGATACAGTTTATCGAAACCTCAAATCTTTTGCTGAGGAAGGGCTACTCGAAGCGACAGAGCTTGAAGGCGAAAAGTCGTTTCGCGTCACATGTAGCGCATCGCACCATCATCACCATTTGATTTGTCGAAGTTGCGGAAAGACAAAACTACTTGATTTGTGTCCGATGCGTTTTGTAGAGACAGTGGATCCTGAATTTGAAGTGGTCGATCATAAATTTGAGATATATGGGTATTGTAAAGAATGTAAGCAAAAGGGATTGAATTGATTCAATCCCTTTTTTGTATCGAAAGGGGGAAGTCAGATGATTTACACAGCGAAAGAAATCAAACAGATCGATCAAACCGCCAGTCAAAACGGGATGCCCGAGACAGTATTGATGGAACGAGCGGCTTCGGCAATCGTGCCGAAGATGCAGATAGATTCCTCTTCAACAATTCTAGTGATTTGTGGGAAAGGCAATAACGGCGGAGACGGATGGGTTGTCGCGAGAGAACTTGCGGTGAAAGGTCACAACGTGAGCGTTTGGTCACCACTCGGTGAAAGTAAATCTGATGCGGCATCGACACACGCGACTTATGCGGCATCATTCGTTCAAATTATTGAGCAACCGATTGCTACGGACGTCATCATTGATGCGTTGTTCGGTGTCGGACTCTCAGGACCCGTTTCAGGAAAAGCGAGAGACGTCATTGAATGGATCAATGAACAATCGGCAGAGGTATTGTCGATTGACATTCCTTCCGGTATGCCGAGTGACCACGCTCGTGAGTTTGATGGTCTGGCTGTTCAGGCGGCCCGTACTTATTCTTTACATGGCTATAAGCGGACAGCTTTTTTAAACCGCACTGCCCCTTATTTTGGACAGCTCGAACGAATCGATATCGGGCTCCCGCATACATCGGACTGGAACGTATTGACCGAATCTGATTTTGATCAATCGCTTTTAGAGAGAGACCGATTCAGTCATAAAACGGATTATGGGCACGGCATATTGATTGGGGGGAGTCGTCATCTCCTCGGAGCCCCATTTATGGCGGGTCGCGCAGCACTTCGTTCCGGGATTGGCTTGTTAAACCTCTCGATTCCAAGGGAGGCAAGTCCTCTCATTTCGACGTTACCCGAAGCGATGTACGACCAACATACGGACCGTTTAGAAAAAACATACGACGCGATTGCAATCGGTCCTGGAATGGTGGAAGGCGAGGGTTTGGACTTGATTTGGCAACAAGTGACTCGGCAATCGTGCCCCCTCATCGTTGACGCAGGTGCACTATCGACAAGGCGACTTGAAGCACGAGGACCGCTCATCCTCACGCCGCACCCTGGTGAATTTTCAAAATTGACAGGTCGATCAGTTGAAGAAATTGAAAGTGACCGCTTCACCATTGCTGCCGAATTTGCGAAACAGCACCGTGTCCATTTGATTCTAAAGGGCACATATACCCTCATCGTGGCACCTGACGGAACAGGCGCCGTCAATACAGTGGATGCTTCTGCCTTAGCCAAAGGAGGGAGCGGCGACGTGTTGACAGGAATTTTGCTCGCATTATGGGCGAGAGAAGGTGGGTCATGGTCACCAAATGAACAAGCAGTCCTTTGGCACGCGCTCGCAGCTAAATCGATCAGTCAAACGATTCATCCAGCAAGTGTACTCGCAAGCGACGTGATTGAAGAACTTGGTCGTATATAAAAAGAAGACATTCCCGTTAGCTGAACGGGAATGTCTTTTTAGCGTTGGTTAAGAAGTATTTGTTTTTCGATATGCGCAATCTGGTGATGCGCTTCACGCCATGTTGAGATACGTGTCACACCTTCAGGTAGCACTTTCCGATTGTAAGGTGCATCGAACAATAGGACGGGGATAGACGTTTCTTCGTGGATCGATACCGCATTTTCATAACGGTCCTCCATGAATAATTCGAGTGACAAGTCTTTGACGACATTGATTTTATCGTGTGATCCGGTCATCACGAGTGAATCGAGTGGAAGTCGGTGACTCGTAATCCATTCTTCTGTAACAGGACGAACCGCCTCGCTTCTTGCAGTGACGTAGTGAAGGTGATGTTGTTGTTTCAACTCCCATAATACGTCCAATACATCGGAATGGGGAAGGGATCGACGATAGATTGCTTCCTCATGTCCTTCTTCAATCATAAACTTCCAAAACTCATGCTGTTCCATCGTGGTGTACGTATGCAGCTCATACTCCGTCGCACGATGATAATCAATGGAATACCCAAGTGATTCATTCATATATATAAAGCAACTTCTAGGGTCTGTTACGGTCCCATCTAAATCAATGCCGATTCGCATCTCATCACTCCTCCTCACATGCCCTCTATTCTATCAAAAACCCGCACGGTTGCAACCGTGCGGGTAAGGTGATTCATTAGTTTGATTGATTGGCAAGCTCTTGTTCTTCGCGCTCGCGTTCAGCGATCTTCTCAGCAGCAATCGCGTCGATTTCTTTTTTCAATTCCTCAACCATTGTTGCTTCAGGAACTTTACGGATAATCTTACCGTGGCGGAAAAGAAGACCTTCATTGCGGGCACCGGCGATACCGATGTCAGCCTCACGTGCTTCACCAGGACCGTTTACAGCGCAACCAAGAACAGCAACTTTAATGTTGACGTTAATGTTTTGGATGTATTCCTCTACTTCTTTCGCGATCGAGATCAAATCGATTTCGATTCGACCACATGTCGGACAAGAGATTAATGTTGCGGCATTTGCTGCAAGACCAAATGACTTGAGCACTTCTTTCGCAACTTTTACCTCTTCGACTGGATCATCTGAAAGTGATACTCGTACCGTTGAACCGATTCCGAGTGAGAGGATTGCCCCAAGTCCTGCTGCTGATTTAAGTGAACCAGAGAAAAGTGGACCTGATTCTGTGATCCCGACATGGAGCGGGTAATCAAACGTCTTCGCGGCGAGCGTATACGCCTCAAGCGCCAAGTTCACGTCAGAAGCTTTGAGTGAAATGATTGTGTTATAGAATCCGAGATCTTCGAGAATTTTCACGTGGTGCATCGCACTCTCGACCATTCCTTGTGCAGTCGGGTAACCATACTTTTCAAGGAATTGTTTCTCGAGTGACCCGGCATTAACACCGATTCGAATCGGAATTCCTTTTGCCTTCGCGGCGTTTACGACCGCTTCTACTTTTTCCCGGCGACCGATGTTACCTGGGTTGATTCGAATTTTATCGACGCCACTTTCGATGGCTTTTAGGGCAAGCTTGTAATCGAAGTGAATATCGACAACGAGCGGGATGTTAATGCGGCTCTTGATTTCAGCGAGTGCGTCAGCTGCACGTTCGTCTGGACATGCCACGCGAACAACCTGACACCCAGCTTCTTCTAGACGCTTAATCTCGGCGACAGTTGCCTCGACGTCGTGAGTTTTTGTTGTAGTCATAGATTGAATGACGACTTCGTTCGATCCTCCGATAATCAAATTACCGACGCGAATCGGACGAGTTAATGAACGATGCAAAATTTCTGACATATACGTAATCTCCTTCTTTTGGAAAGATTCCAATCGATTTAAGAAAATAAGGTTTCTTCATTATCATAACGAAAAGAATGTGAAAAAGCATCTAGGATGCGTAACGGATGTGTGCTCTTTACAAACTCTAACGTTATCTTAACATCTACTTCATAATTTTCCACCGTCTCAAGACCGATATAAAGGCGAGAATAGAAAAAGAGGTGGCAACATATGAAATGGGGCTTCAAACGGAATCAAATGAAGGAAGCGAGAGAAAACAATCGACCGAATCGACATTATAAAATGGCACACCGCCTCCAATGGACGCTCATGCCGCTTATTTTACTAGTCTTTATCATGACGTTTGGTTGGTTCGCATTAAAGTCTGAACAACTCTTGTCCGCAGAAATCGAGCAACGTCTCGTCCGGGAAGTCACGGTCATGCGAGAAGCGGTAAAGACATCCTACAGTGCATACGTTGCAAACGAAAAGCAACTGAATCGTTCATTAAAATCTACTTATATGCAACAAGCTTCTATTCTATCGGGGGATGAATTCGAAGCCGCACAATTTTTAGTGCGTGGACAGTCTATTGAGCAATTGAGTGGACCAAAAGGGATGGAGAGAACAGAAAGCCTGGAGAAAGTCGCATCGAAGACGAAACCGGAAGTGACAGAAACGGAGCGATACTTAATGGCATCTATCTCCATTCCTGAGTTAAAAGCGGATTATGTTCTCGTCGTAACGAAAGAATCGACACTTGGTCCGATGAATGAGCTACGACGATTGATCATTTATATCTTATTGATTTCGATGATCGGGATGGCAATCCTATTTACACGATTGATTCAGCGCGAAGTCAGACCGTTGAGTATACTTGCCAATTCATTGCGTTATGCCGTAGAATCGCGCCGATTCGATGATGTGTCACTCGGAGCAAAATCAAAGGAGATTCATATTCTCGAAACCGAGTTCAATATATTCATTCATTTATGGAATCAATCTATGGAAATGATGGGGAAGACGGCAAATGCGTTCCATCAAAGTCTTCCTGTCTTTAAACGGGAATTGATGAATAGTCATCATCAAGTGGAACAGTTCCAAGAAGTCGCAACCACTGTAGAACATACGAGTGATTCCTATCAGATGGTAACGAGCGACTCTACATCAAAAATGAAGGAAGTGACCGAACAAATCGAAATGCTTGGACGTCAAATGGACAGTGTCGATGAGCGGGGGAATCGCTTGAAGTCCATTTTACATGAAGAACTTGAAACATTTTCTTCTGTCAAAAACGCAAGTGAGTATGTTGAACACCAAGTGGGAAATATTCAGCAAAAACTAATCGAAAGCGAAGCCAACTCGTCAAAAGCGGATGAAGCGCTGAAGAGTATCCTCTCGGTTTCGGCAGCCACAAAGATGTTATCGCTAAACGCATCAATCGAAGCGGCAAGAGCGGGCGAGCATGGGAAAGGATTTGCTGTTGTTGCCAGTGAGGTGGGGAACTTAGCGAAAATGACAAATGAAGCGACACTTCTCGCGGTACATGCAATCGAAGCGCTGAACGAGGAGCGAAAGGATTTGTTAGTGGAAGTCAATGACTTTATCAATCAAGTACATGGATTAAAAGATGCCGTTTCACGAGTAGAGAGCGGAATTGGAACGATTGATCACGAAATCAAAGTGCAGTTAGGTGAGTTTCAAACCATTACGGATCATACCTCACACACAGGTAGACAGCTTTTACACTTAATCGAATCAAATGAGCAACTACGAGAAATCAGTTCGTTACTTGAACAAAAATTAGGAGAGCTGAGCGAGGGAGTCGATCGATGGTCATACGTTCAATCTGCCTTACGTTCAGCAGGCGCAGACTTAGAAGGTCAAAGTGAAGCGTTAAATCGAACGCTTAAGGAACTTTCTCCAAAATAAAAACAACGACGAGCGTTCACGAAAACGTTCGTCGTTGTTTTTTTTGAGGCACTTTTGTTAATGGATAAGTGATATATCCAAGTCCAATCACAAAGCCAATCGATATCAATGAAGGGTTCATGTGATACAAAATCACTAATAAAATCGTTGGAACGAGTGTCATCGACACTGCGTATGGCCAAGCTTGGCGGTAAGCCCACATGTTTTTGGAATAGACTCTTGTAAATAATTGAACATATAAAGCCATGAAGGCGACCCAGATTAAATAGAAAAAGAAGATGGCGAATCCGTGTAAGAAGAGCCACATCGGAATGAAAAAGTCAGGACGAATCACAATAAAGTCCAAGACGGTAATGAGTAACGTCAACACAAAAGTGGCTCCCATATAGGCGTGAAGCGGAGCGAGGCGGAGGCGGAGGGCTCGTTTTGACGGCACTACGCTCGTTCGAATAAACGTAAAAATGGTGGACAACATGCTAAAAACTCCAATCTGTTATATTACAGTATGCGTATAAACGATAAAATTAGTACAGTGTTTTAATAAAACTTTTACATAAAACGTGTTTACATGAAGATGCCGATGAAGGCATAATGAGTAGGGCATTAAAAACCAAGCAAATCCAACCAATTCTTAATTAAAAGGAGTACAAAAATCGTGGAATACAATTTGCAAGAAATGTTATTCATGTTTTTTGGAGGTCTAGGGATCTTCCTCTTCGGGATCAAATCGATGGGAGACGGACTCCAAAAGTCTGCAGGGAATCGCCTGCGTGACATCCTAGATAAGTATACAACGAATCCATTCCTTGGTGTACTCGCCGGGATTATCGTTACTGTATTGATTCAATCTTCTTCAGGTACAACCGTTATTACGGTCGGACTTGTTAGCGCCGGCTTCATGACACTCCGTCAAGCGATCGGGGTTATCATGGGGGCAAACATCGGAACAACGGTGACAGCATTTATCATCGGATTCGATGTCGGTGAGTATTCACTCCCGATGATTGCAATCGGTGCAGTCTTACTCTTCTTCTTTAAGAAAGAGCGATACCAACATCTAGGACAAGTCATCTTTGGACTTGGTGCATTGTTCTACGGTCTTGAGTTGATGGGAGACGGCATGCGTCCGCTCCGCTCAAGTGAGTATTTCATCGACTTGACGCAATCAATGAGTGACAATCCGTTCCTCGGTGTCATCGTTGGTACTGTATTTACAGTCATCGTCCAGTCATCTTCTGCAACAATCGGAATTTTGCAAGAGCTCTATGCAGGTGGTTCAATCGACTTGGATGCCGCTCTTCCAGTATTGTTTGGTGACAACATCGGTACGACGATCACTGCCATTTTGGCATCAATCGGTGCATCGGTTGCCGCACGTCGCGCAGCTGCAGCACACGTTATCTTTAACTTAATCGGAACGACGATCTTCATGATCTTGTTGATTCCGTTCACAAACTATATTTATTGGATTACAGACTTCTTGGCAATTGAAGACAAGATGCAAATTGCATTCGCTCACGGTACGTTTAACATCGTCAACACATTGATTCAGTTCTGGTTCATTGGAACGATTGCTTGGATCGTGACGAAATTGGTGCCTGGTGAGGATTCAATCGTCGATACGAAAGCACAGCACTTGGACCCAATCTTCATTCAGCAATCGCCTTCGATTGCAGTGGAGCAAGCAAAATACGAAGTCATCCGTATGGGCGATTTCGCAAAACTTGGTCTCGACGAAGCGCGTAACTATTTGACAACAGGAGATAAGAAACACTCTGAAAAGTCTGCGCATATCGAAGAAGCGTTAAACTCGTTGAATGCGAAAATCACAGACTACCTCGTGAAATTGGCTGCGGTTGATTTGACTGAGCAAGAATCACAAGAGCACAAGACGCTCATGCATGCGATCAACGACATCGAACGAATCGGTGACCACGTTGAAAACATCATTGAGTTGATTGACTATAAGACTGCTACGAAAGTGACACTTTCGGCAGATGCTCAAAAAGAATTGACTGAAATGTATGACCTCACACGCGAAACGTTAGAGAAATCACTTCAGACATTAGCGAGCGGTGACATGGTCGAAGCACGTAAAGTCATCGAAATGGAAGCGAAACTCGATATGCTCGAGCGTCAATTCCGCAAAAACCACGTTGTTCGTTTGAACACGGGTGCTTGTGATGGACAAGCAGGTATGTTCTTCGTCGACATGCTCTCAAACCTTGAGCGTATCGGTGACCATGCCATGAACATCACAGAAATCACACTCGAAGATGCAAACGAAGTAACGGTATAAAGATGAGGCACTCCAACTCCACGTTGGAGTGCTTTTCTTTTCAATGGAAAGGAATTTCCCTTGACAGTATGGAGCATATTCAGTATATTATTACTGTATAACAACATGGCGGTGTAGCTCAGCTGGCTAGAGCGTACGGTTCATACCCGTGAGGTCGTGGGTTCGACTCCCTCCGCCGCTACTTATAAGGACCCTTAGCTCAGCTGGTTAGAGCAGACGGCTCATAACCGTCCGGTCGTAGGTTCAAGTCCTACAGGGTCCATTCAAAACAACTTTCATTTTGTGAAAGTTGTTTTTTTGTTTTCAATCTAAAATTCGTGGGTAAATAGTCGTTAGCATTTTGTTTTTTGAAAAATATGAAATGAGGCGGACAAAATGGAACGAAATCACACCATGATGCAGTTTTTTGAATGGCATGTCGAAGCGGATCAAAAACATTGGAAGCGGTTAAAAGAGAGAGCGGAAGATTTAAATAAAGCTGGGATTACGGCGCTTTGGTTACCACCTGTCACGAAAGGACAGAGTGGCGAAGATACGGGTTACGGGATTTATGATTTATATGATTTAGGAGAATTCGATCAAAAAGGGTCGATTGCCACGAAATACGGAACGAAAAAAGAGCTTCTTGAAGCGACAACCTATTGTCAGCAAGAACTCGGGATGCAAATTTATATGGATGTCGTCATGAATCATAAAGCAGGAGCAGATGCGACCGAGAAGTTTGACGTGCTCGAAGTGGATCCGAACGATCGTACGAAAGTGCTGTCTGACGAGCCTTTTGAAATCGAAGGATGGACAAAGTTTGATTATGAAGCTCGTGATGGGAAGTATTCTACATTTAAATGGGACTTCACACATTTTAACGGGACGGATTATGATGCAGCGACAGACCGTTCTGGCATTTTCTTTATAGTTGGAGAGAATAAAAGATGGAACGACAATGTCGATGACGAATTCGGTGTCTATGACTATTTGATGTTTGCGAACATCGATTACCATCATCCTGAAGTTCGGGAAGAAGTATTGAGCTGGGGTAAATGGTTCATTGAGGAAACGAAATGTGACGGATTCCGATTGGATGCAATCAAACATATCAACTATGACTTCGTGAAAGAATTCAGTCAGACGATGCGTGAAGAAAAGGGAGATGAATTTTATTTCGTCGGAGAGTTCTGGAAGTCAGATCTTGACGCATGCCGTGAATTTCTTGATAACATCGATTACCACGTCGATTTATTCGATGTTCCGCTCCACTATAAATTACATCAGGCGTCAGAGGAAGGGGCCGCATTCGATATGCGCACCATTTTTGATGATACGCTCGTCCAGTCACACCCGCTCCATTCAGTGACGTTTGTAGACAATCACGATTCGCAACCGGAAGAGGCGCTTGAGTCGTGGGTAAAAGATTGGTTCAAACAAATCGCATACGGTCTCGTCTTGCTTCGTAAAGATGGCTATCCATGTGTCTTCTACGGGGATTACTACGGCATCGACGGTCCCCACCCGACTGATGGGATGAAACTCGCCATTGACACGCTTCTTTATGCTCGTCGGGAAAAGGCTTATGGGGAACAGGATGATTACTTTGATGATGCAAACGTCATCGGTTGGGTACGCAAAGGTGTGGAGGAGATCGAGCGTTCAGGATGTGCCGTTCTCATCTCCACTTCGGACGAGGCTGAAAAGCGAATGTTCGTTGGGGAAGAGCGAGCTGGAGAAACATGGGTCGACTTGACGAATACACGAGAAGATAAAATTGAGATTGATGATGAAGGATTTGGGGTATTTAAAGTGGCGGCGGGATCTATTTCAGTCTGGGCGTTACCAGAAGAAGATGTAGAGTGAAGCATTACAATTGAGTCGACCGTCACAAATCTGTTACATTTATAACGAACGTTGTTCAAAACACTTTTAAGGGGGATTTTAGTAATGGCTAAATTTGAATTACCACAACTTGATTACGCATATGATGCACTCGAACCACACATTGACGCACGCACGATGGAAATCCACCACACGAAACACCACAACACTTACGTCACAAACGTAAACAATGCACTCGAAGGAAAAGACGTGGAGTACTCTTCACTCGAAGACTTGCTTCAAAAAATCGATTCACTTCCTGCTGACATTCAAACTGCTGTCCGTAACAATGGTGGCGGTCACTGGAACCACTCGTTCTTCTGGAAACTCTTGAAGAAAAACGAGAACGGGACACCTTCTGGCGATCTCGCTGCTGCAATCGACGAGTCATTCGGTAGCTTTGATGCATTCAAAGACGAGTTCACAAAAGCTGCAACAACTCGTTTTGGTTCAGGATGGGCATGGCTCGTCGTGAAGAACGGCAAACTCGAAGTGACGTCTACACCAAACCAAGATTCACCAATCATGGAAGGCGTTACGCCAATCCTCGGACTTGACGTTTGGGAGCACGCTTACTACTTGAACTACCAAAACCGTCGCCCTGACTACATCAATGCATTCTTCCACGTCATCGACTGGGATTATGTTGCGAAATTGTACGCTGACGCAAAATAAGTCGTTTGTCCCGAGATTCTTCATAGAGTCTCGGTTTTTTTTGTGTCTTTCATTAATTTGTAAACAAATTATGATATAGTGAAAAACGGACAAAATAGTAGATGACCGTGTACGCTATACTATAGAAGGAATCGATTGTGGAAGGAGATAACGGACTTGGCAAAAAATCGTGTGAAAGTGCCGAAGAAACGGCGAAACCACTTACCGTTACGTTTGAATTTGTTATTTTTCATCGTCTTCGTTCTATTTGCGACCTTGATCTTTCGATTAGGCGTCGTTCAAATCGTGAATGGGGAATTGATTGCACGTGAAGTTCAAAAAACTGAGTCAAGTAAGATTAAATACGAGGTACCACGAGGGAAGATTTATGACCGTAACGGTCAAGTGCTCGCGGATACGATTTCAAACTACTCGATCATGTACCGTCGTTCGCAAGTGACGAAAGCGGATGAACGCTTAGATGTCGCCAAAAAGTTGTCGGAAATCGTCGATATTCCGAAAGAAGATCGCAAAATGACGGAACGTGACCGCAAGGATTACTGGATTGCAACGAATCCAGAACTCGCACAAGAACGTACACAAGCATTGTTGGAGGAGTTACCAGAAGATGAGCGGGCTGCCTTGTCCAACCAAGATGTGGACCGGCTCTTACTCGACTCCATTACAGAAGAAGAAATCACGTTCGATGATGCGACAGAAGAAATCATCGCAATCAAACATAACATGGAGAGTGGCTATGCGCTCGACCCACAAGTCATCAAAATCGGCGCAAGTCCGAAAGAGATGGCAGTCATTGAAGAAAACTTAGAAATGTTGCCAGGAGTGAGCGTCGAGCCATACTATCAACGGGACTATCCGTTCGATGAGACGTTCAGAAGCTTCTTAGGAAGCTATCGTCAAATTCCGGCCGAACAACGTGCTTCTTATCAGGCAAAAGGATATGGATTGAATGACCGTGTCGGGACGTCCTATTTGGAGCAACAATATGAAGACGTCCTTCGCGGAACGCCAGCATACGATGTGTTCACGACGTATAAAGGTGAACCGGTTGGGGAACCGACTCGCGTGAGCGGGAACCCGGGGAAAGATATTGTATTGTCGACTGATATTGAATTCCAAAAAGAAGTCGACGAGATTTTGAAAAAGGCGATACGTGCTGGTCGATCGGGAAGTCCTCATTTCGACCGTGCATTCGCTGTCGTCATGAATCCGCAGACGGGTGAACTCCTCGCTATGTCAGGTCAGGAACTTGATTTAGAGACGAATGAGTTCAAAGACGTCTCGACTGGAACTGTGCTCCGTGCCAGCCAAATCGGGTCAACCATTAAAGGCGCGACGGTCGCTTATGGATTTGAAGAAGGCGTCGTCGAGCCGGGAGAATATATTTATGATGCGCCGATTAAAGTCGGAACTGAGACTAAAGCCTCTTACCGGGACATGGGGAACATTAATGATTTAGATGCACTCGCGATGTCGTCAAACATTTATATGTTCCAAATCGCGTTACGTTTGGCTGACTATTATTCGACTGGACAAATCGTCGGGGAAAACGTCACACAGGCCTTTGAGACGATGGAACATTACTATAAACAGTTCGGTCTCGGAATCGAGACAGGAATAGATTTACCGTTCGAGTCGACCGGATTCCGTAGCGTTGCCGATCGTGTCACGCTCCTCATGGATATGTCGATCGGACAGTATATCTCGTACACGCCGATCCAATTGGCACAATATACGTCTACGTTAGCGAATGGCGGTTATCGCATTCAGCCGCATTTACTAAAAGAAATTATTGAGCCGGGTTCGCTCGATGAAAACAATAAACAAGTCGTTAGCACGTTCCAACCGAACGCGTTGAATAAAGTCGATATTCAAGACGAGTACATCGAACGTGTTCGTGAAGGATATCGTCAAGGGGTCGAATCTTCGTCTGGTTCATCTCGAATCTTGCAACAGACAGGGATGACTGCGGCCGGTAAGACAGGAACGGCAGAGGCCATCGCTGAAGGCGAAGATGGCCGAGCGAAACGAGACACAAGTGGGAAGCCGATTGAGACGCTGAACTCAAATCACGTCGGTTGGGCACCATATGATGATCCTGAAATCGCGTGGGCAATCATTATGCCTGGACTTGAGGCGGAAGGAATCAATACACGTGTCGCGCACGATATTATGAAAGCTTACTTTAACTTAGAAGATGTGAATGCAATGCTTCAATGAAAGGAGTCACTTCGGTGGCTTCTTTTTTTGTCTTTACAATTCTTTTACGTTCCGTTTATTTCTCGTTAATAGAAGTTCATTAGGATATTAATTGTAGGACAGAACAACAGATCCACAACAAAAATCAAAGCAAACTCAAGGAGGACGTCACAAATGTCTTGGATGAAAAAATCAGCTTTACTCGCTTCAATCACTTCGGTCGCACTCGTAGGTGCAGCCTGTGGGAACAATGAAGAAGGTGGCGCTGCTGAAGGCGATGCGCTCTCAGGAAAAGTCGTCATGGACGGATCATCAACTGTATTCCCAATCATGGAAGCAGTCGCAGAAGAATATTCAGCTGAACAACCAGAAGTTGAAGTGACAGTTGGTGTCTCTGGTACGGGTGGTGGCTTCAAACGCTTCGTGACGGGAGAGACAGACTTCTCGAACGCATCACGTGAAATCAAAGAAGAAGAAGCAGCTGAAGCTGAGAAAAATGGTGTGGAATTTACACAACTCTCAGTCGCACTTGATGGTCTTTCACTCGTTGTGAACCCGGCGAACGATTGGGCTCAAGATATCACGATTGAAGAATTGAATAAAATGTGGACAGATACGAGCGTGAAAACGTGGAAAGATGTTCGTTCAGACTGGCCAGATGAAGAAATCTCATTCTTCGCACCAGGAAAAGATTCAGGTACGTACGATTTCTTCGACGAGAAAGTTCTTGATGAGACAGATATTCGTCAAGACGCACAATTGTCTGAAGATGACAACGTACTCGTAACAGGTGTAGCTGGGACAGAAGGTGCAATCGGATTCTTCGGATTTGCTTACTACCTCGAGAACCAAGACACACTCCGTGCCTTGAATGTTGAAGGAGTAGAGCCAACGCATGATACAATCAACGATTTGTCTTACCCACTCTCACGTGAAATTTACACGTATGTCAACAACGCTTCGTTGAAAGACAAAGAGCAAGTAGCTGACTTCGCACGCTTCATGAACGAAAATGCAGCTGACCTTTCTGAAGAGGTTGGTTACGTAAAAATGGAGCAAGCGCGTTACGACGAAAACATGAAGATGATTGATGAGATCGCTGGAGAATAAAATGATACGTGGCAGAAGGTGAGAGTAACTCTCACCTTCTCGCCATGCTTTCTAGTATGAAGAGGTAGGGAGCGATACACGAGATGAATGAACCAAACAAAGAGCTCTCGATTCGAGAGATGATTCAACAAAATAAACAAAAGAAATATAGTACGACGAACGTGTTTGATAAAATCATGCCGTTCTTATTATTCTTGAGCGCATTCGTATCGGTCGTCACCACAATCGGTATTGCGTTCACACTTGGCTTTGAGCTATTTAAGTTCTTTGAACGAGTGCCTGTCGCTGAATTTTTAGGAACGACAGAATGGTACCCGCTTAGTGCAGACCAGCGCTTCGGGGTATGGGCCCTTGTGATGGGAACACTCCAAATTACTGTAATTGCAATGATCGTTGCCGTGCCGCTTGGACTGGCGTCTGCGATTTATTTGAGTGAGTACGCTTCGGAGCGAGCGCGTCGAGTATTAAAGCCGATCTTAGAAGTGTTGGCAGGTGTACCGACCATCGTATTCGGTTTCTTCGCGTTGTCATTCATCACACCGATTTTGCAAGCGTTGATTCCAGGACTTCAAATTTACAATGCGCTTAGTCCTGGTATTGTCGTCGGGATCATGATTATTCCGATGATCGCTTCGATTTCTGAAGATGCGATGAGTGCGGTGCCGAAGAAAATTCGAGATGGTGCGCTCGGTCTAGGTGCAACACGCCTTGAAGTGGCGACAAAGGTCGTCATGCCAGCAGCGACGTCTGGAATCATTGCCTCAATCGTTCTCGGAATGAGCCGTGCAATCGGGGAGACGATGATTGTAACGATTGCGGGTGGGTCGCAACCGAACTTCGAGTTCAATCCGCTCAATGCGATTCAGACGATGACGGCATATATCGTTCAAATCGCAAAAGGTGACGCAGGTTACGGAACAATCGAATATTACAGTATCTATGCGGTCGGTGCGTTGTTGTTCGTCTTCACTCTGTTGATGAACTTGCTCGCAAACTGGGTGACGCGCCGCTTCAGAGAGGAGTACTAATATGGCTTTACCGAACAGTGAGTTCAAGAATACGAAGAACCTGATGGATCGTGAAACGGTGTCTGAACGAATCAAACGCCGCTTACAACTGAATGAAATTTTCAAATACGTCTTTTTGGCAGGACTTGTCTTTGCATTAGTCGTCTTATCGACTTTGATTTATGACATCGTCTCAAAAGGTGCGGGCTGGGTCGACCTTGATTTCTTACGTAACTTCCCGTCACGTCGTCCTGAAGATGCTGGTCTATATCCTGCATTGATCGGATCATTTTGGTTAATGTTATTGATCGTACCAATGGTGTTCGTCATTGGTGTCGGTGCAGCCATCTACCTAGAAGAGTACGCACCGAAGAATCGAATGACTTCATTTATCGAAGTCAATATTTCGAACTTGGCTGGTGTGCCTTCGATCGTATTCGGATTGCTCGGATTAACGATATTCGTTCGTGTGATGGAATTAGGCAACTCGGTTATGGCAGGTGCGTTAACGCTCGGACTCATGAGTTTACCGATTGTCATTGTAGCCTCACAAGAAGCTTTACGGGCAGTCAAAATGGAGTTACGGCACGCTTCTTTAGCACTAGGTGCTTCAAAATGGCAGACCACGTTCAATGTCGTCTTGCCGTCAGCGATTCCTGGGATTATCACAGGAATCATTCTAGCCGTGTCTCGTGCAATCGGTGAAACAGCACCGTTGATCATGGTCGGCGCAGCAACATTTATTTCAACAACACCAAGCAGTATTTTCTCTGACTTTACGGCGCTCCCAATCCAGATCTATAACTGGACGAGCCGACCGCAAGCAGAATTCCAAAACTTGGCCGCGGCAGGAATCATCGTACTCATGACGATGCTCATTGCGATGAACTCTGTAGCGATTTATATCCGAAACAAATATACGAACCGACATTAAGTCGTTCTTGCAGATGAATGAGGAGGAAGCTCGAGATGATGAAACAACAAGAGCTCAATAAAGGAGATCAAAACGTGAACACAACAACGACAGAACCGACAACTACTGAGATGAAAAAAGATAGCGCTTATGTCGTCAACAATTTGAACTTATGGTATGGCGAAGATCAAGCTTTGATTGACGTCAACCTCGACATTAAAAAGAATGAAGTCACGGCCATCATCGGACCATCTGGGTGCGGGAAATCAACATTTATTAAAACGTTGAATCGTATGGTAGAACTCGTGCCATCCGTTCGGACGAATGGTGAAATCTTGTATCATGGTCGAAACATCTTCGATCGTGGATATAAAGTAGAAGATTTACGTACGTCGGTCGGTATGGTATTCCAGCAACCAAACCCGTTCCCAAAATCGGTATATGATAACGTGGCATACGGTCCTCGTACGCACGGCATCAAAAATAAGAAAGTACTCGATGAGATTGTCGAGCGTTCACTTCGTGGCGCTGCCATCTGGGATGAAGTAAAAGATCGCTTGAACGAGAACGCTTATGGACTTTCTGGTGGACAACAGCAACGTCTCTGTATCGCTCGTACGTTGGCGATTGAACCTGACGTCATCTTGATGGATGAGCCGACCTCTGCCCTTGACCCGATTTCTACGTTGAAAGTGGAAGAACTCGTTCAAGAGTTGAAAGAGCAATACTCAATCATCATCGTCACGCATAACATGCAACAAGCTGCCCGTGTTTCGGATAAAACGGCCTTCTTCTTAAATGGAGAAGTTGTCGAGTTCGATGTAACAGATAAGATTTTCTCGAATCCATCTGACAAACGGACGGAAGACTATATTTCTGGCCGTTTCGGTTAAGGAGGAGACTAGATTGATGGCACAAAATCGCACATTTTTTGATACGAAATTAACTGAATTAGAAGATAAAGTAGTCCGTTTAGCAAACTTGACGATGCGACAAACGGCGACGGCAATCGAAGTGTTAGAAAAACATGATCTTGAGTTGGCGCAAACGGTAATCGACAACGATAACGAACTCGATGATTTAGAGTTAGCAATCAACGACGAAGCGATTTTATTGATTGCAAAGCAACAGCCAGTTGCGACTGACTTACGTCGTCTGATTGTGACGATGAAATCGGCGACAGACTTAGAACGCATTGCGGATTACGCGACGAACATCGCCAAAGCTGTGACGAGAATTGAACATGTTCCTTATTTACATGACATTCAACCACTCAAGCAGATGGCTGAACAGTTGATTGACATGCTCGAACTTGCGACGCGCGCTTATCGTAAAGGCGAGGTAAGTCGTGTTCGTGAACTCAACGAGATGGACCGTGTCATTGACGACATCAATTTAACGGTAATCAAACAATATATCGGTTCACTTCCTGCGATGACGGTTGGAACGAACGATGTATATGAATTCTCGAACATCGCTCGATACCTCGAACGGATGGGTGACCATGTGACGAACTTCGGTGAACATTTAATTTTCCTTGAAAAAGGGAAACATTATGATTTGAACCAATAAGATTAGTGGTAAAGAACAACAGTGCTGTTGTTCTTTATTTTTTTGGGCAGGAATTTATAAAGAATGAGCGAATACTAGTCTACATGGATTTTTACATGAAGGGAGCCATACAGAGATGGAAGAGAAAATCGTATCCTTGAAGCAACAAGGACTTACGTTGAAACAGATTGCGGCAGAACTAGACGTCCCGATTGGCAAAGTCCAATACGCATGGCGAAAATGGAGAAATCAGCAACAAGAGTTGGAGGAAGTTGTCCCTGTGAAACAAAAGAGTAATAAGAAAGCAAAGGCTAAAGCGCCAGGAGCAACTTCGCGTAAACAAGTCGCCACAGCGAAAGAAACGGTCGATGTGAACGTATCGCCACTTCTTGCGAAAGGGCCTGAAGGATATTGGCAGTTGCCGGAACGATACAATGTAGACTTTTTACATGCGGTCGTACAATCTCCGAACTCGGTTTATGTGTGTTGGGAAGTGTCTGATTTGGTTAAAGAGACGTTAGAGCTTCAGTTTATGAGACGATGGGAAGAGCTACCGAAAGCATTCCGTATTTTAGACGTGACCTTATTGGATTATGCGAGTGGTCATGCGAATCGATCGTATACGTTCGACCTACCTGAAATGACGAATAGTTGGTTCGTTCGTCCTCTCGATCCGAATACGACATATGTCTTCGAATTCGGGATTCGCACGATGGAGGGAGAATTTTTACCAATCGTGGCATCAGCACCGCTTGATACACCGCGTGCAGAACCAGCCGGCATCGGACGTTTTGCGGAACCAGTGAGACGTTGGCAGTACGGGGAAGTAGATTCTCCTGAGTTATTAGATACATTACCAAAATATGCGGCATACCGTCACGTACGTTAAGGAGGACATTCTTACATGAAACCAGGATACTTTTCACTCGTCCTTCATGCTCATTTACCGTACGTTAGGCATGAAGAGAAGCACCGTTTAGAAGAAAGATGGGTATATGAAGCCATCTCAGAAACGTATATTCCAATCCTTTGGCAAGTTGACCGCTTGAAGCGGCCATTGCATTGGACAGTCAGTATTTCGCCACCAGTTGTGGAAATGCTCGCAGACCCGCTCATCCAAGACCGTTATGTCGAGCATATCGATGAGATGCTTGAATTGATTGCGTTAGAACTTTCAGAAGGAAGAACGGACGAGGAGACGTCGACGTTACAATTCTATGAACAGCGTTATCACGACTTGAAAAACACGTTCCTTCATTGGAATAAAAACTTGAATGAAGCGTTCCGTACATATCGTGAAGCGGGATATATCGATATGGTGACTTGTACAGCGACCCACGGCTTCAACCCGCATCTCTTCACGGAGCAGGCGGCACGGACTGAAATTCGGACAGGTCTCAACTGTTTCGAACGTCACTACGGGTTCCGTCCGACAGGGATTTGGTTGCCAGAGTGTGCGTATACACCAGGCGTGGACCGAATTCTCTACGAGGAAGGAATCCGATACACGTTTGTCGATGAACATGCATTGCTCGATGCGGACCCGACTCCTGAAAAAGGCATTGGTGCTCCGGTCTATTCTCCACACGGTGTCGCATTGTTCCCACGAGACCAAATCATCTCGGGTAAAATCTGGAGTTCGATGATTGGATATCCAGGTCACCCTGACTATCGAGAGTTTTATCGAGATTTGGCCTACGACCGAGATTGGGACTACATTCAATCGTTCATGCATCCGGAAGGCATTCGATTCGACACAGGATTAAAAATGCACCGCATCACAGGTGACACCGATCAAAAAGACTTTTATGTACGTGAGTGGGCTGAACATCAAATCGAGAACCATGCGACAGACTTCGCCCAAACGTTAGAAGGGCACCTGGAGGCACATGGCGGACAAACGTTCCCACCGTTCTTGGTCACAGCACCGTTCGATGCGGAATTGTTTGGCCACTGGTGGTTTGAAGGTCCTGAATTTCTTGGGAAAGTCGCTGAGCGACTCGAAGAATTTGGAATCGAAACGATCACGCCAGCAATCTTCCTTGAGCGTCACTTCAAAGATTTACAAACCGTCCATGTTTCCATGAACACATGGGGACGAAAAGGCTACGGTGAAGTTTGGATCAATGAACGAAATGAATGGATGCTCCGTCACCTGCACATGATGGAGATGCAACTCGTCAAAGACGTAGCAGATTATCGTGATCAATCGGATTTGACGAATCGTGCGTTAAAGCAATTGATTCGCCATTATGTGTTGGCTGTATCGAGTGACTGGGCGTTTATCTTAGATGGGCAAACGACAGCACAGTATGCGGCTGAACGCTTCAGGGAGCATACACGTCTCTTCGCAGAACTTGAAACGGCGCTTTATCAAGGCACTGTCTCGAACAAGTTGCTCGATGATCATTATGCGGCGTATCCATTCCTTCAAGACGAAGACCTTGATGTCGATTCATTCCTCTCCCCGCACGACTATTACGTGACGACTGAACGAGATGCAGAAGAGTCAGCAATTCTTATGCTGACACCCGAATATCACGGTCATATCGTCGGTGGACTTGGTCATCGTGTCGTCGAGGAAGTGGAGGCGAGAGCAAATGAGGGAGAAACCGTCTATGTGCTGACGCCGTATCACGATGAGTTACCGGAATACGAACGACACGGAAACGTTCATGTGTATCGAGTTCGTCCGACTAGTCCATTTTTAGAGCACGTCATGAATCAGGTTGCCACGCAAAATATTGCGTATGTCAAACTCGTTCATGAACTTTCGAAACGGGTATCATTCAAAGTAATTCATCACTTTGATTGGATGACAATTCCTGCTGCAAGAGAACTTGCGCAATCACTTGCGCTTCCGTTATACTCAACTATGTTGTCCTTTGAAGCGACACGGAACCCGCACGGGCACGGTGGTTTATTCGATGCAATCCATCGTATTGAAAACAGTGTGTTCTCGTCAGCGGAGTACGTCTATGTCGGCGAAGAGCTCTCGATGAACGACCTGAAACAATGGTATAAAGTAAGCGAGAATGTCAACACATGCCTACCTCTTGAATCTTCTCCATACGGACAGGAATCAATGAAAAAGAACGTGAAATAACCTTGCTTTTTCATAAGAAACTTGGTAGGATAATTGAGTATGCTTAGACTGTAAAGCAAAAGCACTTGATACAACATCATTAAGATGGGAGTGAAAGAAATGCGCGTTAAAATTACATTAGCTTGCACAGAAACAGGCGATCGCACGTACATCACGAAGAAAAACAAACGTAACAACCCAGAGCGCCTTGAGTTGCGCAAATACAACCCACGTCTCCGTCGTCACACGCTTTACCGCGAAGTGAAGTAATGAGGGACCGGCCGTCACATATGTGGCGGCTTTTTTTGTAAGGAGGAATGCGTTGTGGAAGACAAAGCAGCGTTAAGACGAACTGTCCATCAATACATTAAACAAATGAACAATCGACAACAAGTGGATCAAGTCATCCATCATCGGTTGTTCGCAACAGAGATATGGAAAGAAAGCCAGACGGTTGCTGTGACATCGTCACTACCGCTTGAAATCGATACGTCGCCAATCATTCATGAGGCGTTTGAAGCAGGAAAAACGGTGTGCGTCCCGAAAGTAACGGAGCAGGGGTTAACGTTTCATATTATTCATTCGGTAGATGACCTTGAGACGGGCGTCATGAATATTTTGGAGCCGACGACCCCGCCAACAACGAAAACCATCGACCTCTGTCTTGTGCCGGGAAGAGTATTTGACCGTTCAGGATATCGAATCGGTTGGGGCGGAGGATACTATGACCGTTTTTTACGTACATATGAAGGGGAGACGGTTTCATTGGCTTACTCGGTTCAACTTGTCGATCAAGTACCGACGGAACCACATGATCTACCTGTTCAGTGGATTGTGACAGAAAAGGAGATGATTCAATGTTCGCCATTTTTGTTGTAACTTGTATCGTCGCCTTTCTCGGGTATCGGTTGCGCTCTTTGACGCTCTCGGGAGCCATCTTGACTATAGTGACAGGGGTGTTGATCGGGTTATCGTTTGGTTGGTTCGGCCTCTATTTACTCGGTGTGTTTTTCTCGACGTCTTCTCTTGCATCGAAATATCGATCTCGCGATAAGCAAAATGTAGATGAGATTGTCGAAAAAACGGGAGCACGCGACGCCATTCAAGTGTTAGCAAACGGTGGGGTAGGGATTCTTTGTGCCCTCGGTTACTTACTGACAGATAATCTCGTCTACCTTTATATGTACATCGTGTCTATTGCGGCAGCGACGAGTGACACATGGGGGTCTGAATTCGGTGTCCTCGCAAAACGTAAACCGCGTTTCATGTTCACTTTTAGAGAAGTTGAGCCGGGAACGAGCGGTGCTGTCTCAACGTTTGGGACAGTCATGTCGATTTTAGGGGCATTCGTGATCGTCTGTTCTTCTCTTCTGTTTGTCGAATTGGATATGGCATTACTGTTGACGCTTTGGGGAATCGGACTGAGCGGGAGCGTCATCGATACATTGCTCGGGGCGACTGTTCAACGGAAGTTTCGCTGTACGGTTTGTGGAAAGCTGACGGAAAAGAAAGTTCATCATCAAGTTCCTACAACGTATGTGTCAGGATGGCGTGTGCTAGGGAATGATGCAGTCAATTTTTTATCCGTTCTTGGAGCGACGTCTATTTGTTTTTTGGTGTTCGGATGAGGGTAGTACAGAAAATGAAGATGTTTCAAATGAATGTGAAAGTTGTCACAATATCGCCAAAGTGAAAACGGTTTCCACTGTAGTTAGGGTTTGTGAATGATGTTACAATCTTGTTGTAACAGAGATAACAAAAACATGAAACAGATTGATCGAAGGGTGGAGAATCAATATGGAAACATTAAATCATGCTAAAGTAACGCGCGTCGCACTCGTAGGGGCAGGGGCAGTTGGAGCGAGTTTCGCGTACCAGTTAACGACAGCAAGCCTTTGTGAAGAACTCGTCATCATTGACATCAACAAGGCAAAAGCAGAAGGAGAAGCGATGGACTTAAACCACGGCGTCTCGTTCGCTTCTTCACCGATGCGTGTGTGGGCAGGAGATTATGCAGACTGTGGTGTAGCAGACATCGTCGTCATTACTGCAGGTGCACCGCAACGTCCAGGGGAAACTCGTCTTGACCTTGTCGAGAAAAATGCGAAGATCATGAAGTCGATGATTTCAGATATTATGGATTCTGGTTTTGATGGCATTATCATTATCGCCTCAAACCCTGTCGACATTATGACGCATTTGGCATGGAAGTATTCAGGACTTCCTAAACATCGCGTCTTCGGCTCAGGTACCGTACTCGACACGTCTCGTTTACGTTATATGCTTGGCGACTATTTCAATGTCGACCCACGTAACTGTCATGCTTACATCATGGGTGAGCACGGTGACACCGAGTTTGCTGCTTGGAGCAATGCTCGTATTTACGGAAAGTCTGTTGAGCAGTTGCTTGAAGAGCATGATGAATATAACTGGCAAGACCTTGAAGACATTTATGTGAACGTACGTGATGCGGCTTATCACATCATCGAACGTAAAGGTGCGACATACTATGCCATCGGCCTCGGATTACTCCGTCTGGTCAAAGCGGTCCTTCGTAACGAGAACACATTGCTGACAGTCGGTGCTCACCTTGATGGGGAATACGGTTTACACGATATTCATATCGGGGTACCAGCCATCATTAACCGTCAGGGCGTGCGAGAAGTCGTTGAGATTGAGTTGTCAGAAGAAGAACATCAAAAAATGCAACATTCAGCTAACGTTCTCATGAAAACGATGGAGCCTGTCTTGTAATTGTCGTATTTGAATGACCTGCAGCCTTAAAGGTTGTGGGTTTTTTTTGTACGTTTTGGGCAAGCCGTGACTTTGTCGTGAGGTACAACGTGATTTACAATAGAATGAGAGAGGAGGGGTTTTGTTGGCGACTTGCTTCTGGGAAGGCATTTATCAAGCGATCGAGAACGGTGGGCGGATTGAAGGGATATTAGAGCCGTCTCGTGCAGTCATCTTGTTTGATACAAAAGCAGGTGATCGCTATGACTTATACGTTCAAACTGAAAAAGCATGGGCGAATCATGTCGGTACTGACATTAACGCAATCTTGAGCGCTTTTCGTCTATCTCGTATTGGACGAAAGCGTTTGACGATTCACATATATGGCGACCGTCTCGTTGATGAAGAGCGAGTCGACTCCATGACGTTCCCAATTCCGGCGAGAGTGACATTATCTCGCTCGATTTGTACACCTACGATGGAGGACGACCGTTTTCGATTGCTCGCGGTCGCAATGGATCGAAAGAAGAAAGCGGAGTTAAAGAAACGATTCTCCTTTGGTAAACCGCAAATAGTGTACGGATTAATGTTCATCACCTTTTTAGTCATGTGGCTAGCTGAATCAGTCGGTTCGACATTCGACCCGAATACGTTGATCGCATTTGGTGCGAAAGTGAACCCGCTCATCGAAGAAGGGGAATGGTGGCGGTTAATTACGCCAATGTTTCTGCATATCGGATGGTTCCATTTTGCCATCAATATGTTTGCGCTCTGGTCACTCGGTCCGCTCGTTGAACGGATGTATGGCTCCATCCGCTTTCTCATCATATACGTAGTTGGTGGGATTCTAGCGACGACGGCATCGTATGCGTTCAGTGAATCCATTTCAGCCGGGGCATCAGGAGCCTTATTTGGTTTGGTCGGTGCATTACTCTATTTTGGACTACGGGATCGTTCGCTCTTTATGAAGACGCTCGGACCTCCGCTCTTTATTATGTTAGGATTAAATGTGGGACTCGCGTTCGTATTAGGCGCGAGCTTGGACCATTTTGCACATGCAGGTGGTTTACTAGGTGGATTCGTCGTCTCTGGTGTCGTCGGATTGCCTGATGAGAAAAATCGAACACAACGCATCTTATTTTCTGTGCTCACGGCCATGTTGTTTGGTCTACTATACGGGTATGGATCTTGGTAAGGGGAGAATATGATGATTGATACACTGAAAAAATTAGTTGAAATCCCGAGTCCGTCTGGCATGACGGAGGAGGCGATTGGATTTGCAGAAAATGAACTTCAAGCACTCGGTGTGAAGACGTCTCGTTTACATAAAGGGGCGTTGCTCGCAACGTTCCCAGGACGTTCGAAGGAGGCGCGTCTTTTGACGGCGCATGTCGATACGCTTGGGGCGATGGTCAAAGACATCTTGCCGAGCGGGCGCTTACGACTCACGCAAGTAGGTGGATACGCTTGGACGGCGATTGAAGGAGAAAACTGTCTCATTCATCGCGAGGAGGGTGAGGCAATCGAAGGGACCATTCTCGTCCATCAGTCGAGTATCCATGTTTATAAGGACACGAATTCGGCAGAGCGCTCTGCATCAAACATTGAAGTTCGATTGGATGAGAAAGTCCATTCTCGCGAAGATGTGACGGCACTTGGAATTGAAATCGGTGACTTTGTATCATTTGATCCACGATTCAAGGTGACGGCTTCCGGATACGTGAAATCTCGTCATTTGGACGATAAGGCGTCTGTGGCCATTTTATTAGACTTAGCTAAAGATTTGGTTAGCTACGAGTTACCCCACACGGTCCACTTTCTAATCTCGAATTACGAAGAAGTCGGATTCGGAGGAAATGCCGGTATTCCTGAAAATGTTGTGGAGTACATCGCCGTCGATATGGGTGCGCTCGGAGATGGGCAACATTCAGATGAATATACGGTTTCGATTTGTGCCAAAGATTCATCTGGTCCTTATGATATTAACTTGCGCCGTAAGTTTACTTCATTATGTAAGACACATGACATCGCTTATAAAGTCGATATCTATCCTTATTACGGTTCGGATGCGTCGGCTGCGATTCGGGCTGGCTACGATGTGAAGCACGCTTTGATTGGTCCAGGAATTGAGTCAAGTCATAGTTACGAACGGACACATGTGACGTCTATGGAAGCGACAAGAGAATTGTTAAATCGTTATGTCTTGTCAACGATGGAGGAAGAAGCATGAAAAACTTTTATGATGTCCAACAGTTTTTAAAGTCGTTCGGTACCATTATTTACATCGGGGAGCGGGATGCTGAAATCTCACTGATGATGATGGAACTCGACGAGTTGTATGAAGGGGGCATCATCGAGCAGCGTGTATACGATACGGCAAAAATCATTTTGACCCACGAATTGAAAAATTCAACAGATTGACAGAAATCCCCTTAGTGCAAAGGGTTGCACTGAGGGGATAATAGTGTACACTATTCAATGAAAGCGATTTAGTTGAGATGAGGAGTGAACGGTATGAAATGGTTATTAGGAATCGACATCGGTGGTACAACGGTGAAGATGGCTGTTTTAGACATGAATGGCATCATTTCTGATAAGTGGGAAGTTAAAACGGATATTCGAGAAAACGGTGTACATATTCCAAAAGACATCGCAGCCTCATTTGAAACGTATTTAGAGACGTCAGGTAAGAAGAAAGAAGATTTCGCAGGTGCAGGTATTGGAGCCCCTGGATTCATCAATTTCTCTGAAGGTATTGTCGAATATTCACCGAACATCGGATGGAAAGACTTCGCTCTTGTGAGTGAGTTCGAAAAGGCGGTCGGACTCCCCGCGGTCCTCGAAAACGATGCGAATGCCGCTGCCCTCGGGGAAATGTGGAAGGGTGCAGGTGAAGGTGCATCAGAATTACTTGCCATCACGCTCGGTACAGGCGTCGGTGGTGGCGTCATCACGAACGGAAACATCGTTCATGGTACGGCTGGCATGGCAGGAGAAATCGGTCATATCACCGTCGAGCGAGATGAGGCGAAAGCTGTAAAATGTGGTTGTGGCCGATTAGGGTGTATCGAAACAATTGCCTCTGCGACAGGTATTTCACGTTTAGCGTTGCAAAAACGGAAAAATCAAGATACTTCGTTGAACGAATTGAAAGAAGTGACGGCACGTGACGTATTCGAAGCTTATAAAGCTGGGGATACAATCGCGACAGAAGTGATTGACGAGATGACAGAATATCTCGGATTAACAATCTCGAATATCGCCAACACACTCAACCCGAAAATGATCGTCATCGGTGGCGGCGTCTCAAAAGCAGGGACGTCATTGCTTGAACCGCTCGATGCTCAGTTCAAGCGCTTTGCACTCGAACGTGTCTATGAGTCGACGACGTTTAAAATCGCTGAACTTGAAAATGATGCCGGAGTCATCGGTTGTGGCTGGTTAGCACGCAAACACTTCCTTCCAACACGCGTATAAAACTGACACGTCTGCACATTGCAGGCGTGTTTTCTTATGGGAAAGGGTATGGGATATTGTAAAATTTGTAACGTCACAGTTGATTTTTTATTAAAAAAGGGGTAAGATTTGGACTTGATACTGGACGTGTACTATTCAGATCGAATTGTACAATGTATAAACAAATATAAAAATAATGGCTATAAAAACATGCCGAAAACTGAAAAGAGGAGGAGACCGTCAGATGAATTCATCTCAACGCTTCTCGAAGCTATCGACGAGACTGAACGATACGGTCCGCGCTTCGTTTCAAGAATATCGTCTATTTTGGATTTTTACGTTATTGCTTTGGACGAAGACGTATATCGTCTACCAATTTTTCTTCAACATTCCGATTGAAAACACCGCACAAGCTTTTATCCTACTGATCAGCCCGATCAGTTCGACATTATTCTTGTTTGCCTTCCATTTCTTCTTTAAAGGAAACAAACAAAAATGGGTGCTCTACACGCTTTACGCGCTCGCATCCTTCATCTTGTTTGCGGATGCCGTATATTATCGTGAATTTACGGACTATTTAACGATGCCGGTCATTATGCAACCATCGAACATGGAGACGCTATCGACATCGTTCACATCACTTCTCGAATGGAAAGACTTGATCATTCTTGGTGACGTTTTTGTCTTACCGTTTATCTTATGGCGTATGAATATGAAAGAGAATGCCGCTTCACATCGTCGCGCGCTCGTAACGTTCGTTGCAGCTGTATCGGTATTCTTGTTCAACCTTTCATTGGCTGAAACAGAACGTCCTGAATTGTTGACTCGTTCATTCGACCGTGAGCTATTAGTGAAAAACATCGGAACATTTAACTTCCATGTGTATGACGCGATGCTTCAAACGAAAACATCTGCTCAAAAAGCGATGGCTGACGAATCAGAGCTTGCAACAATCGAACAATTCACTCGTCAAAACTATGCTGCACCGAACCCTGATTTGTTTGGTAAGTATAAAGGAAAAAACGTGATTGTTGTGTCATTCGAATCTGCACAAAACTTCACGCATAACATGAAAGCGCCGAACGGTGAATATATCACGCCAAACTTGAACAAGCTGATTGAAGAGTCTCACTATTGGCCAAACTACTACCATACAGTAGGTCAAGGGAAGACATCAGATGCCGAGTTTGCGCTCGATAACTCGCTATATGGCTTACCGCGTGGTGCTGTATACTTTACGAACGCGGACAACGAATATCAAGCTCTTCCAGAGTTGATTAAAGAAGATAACTATTATTCGGCCGTCTTCCATGCGAACAATAAATCGTTCTGGAACCGCGACCAAATGTATAAAAATATCGGTGTCGATCAATTCTTCGATGAAAAGAGCTACGATCTCGGTAACCCAGAAGACATGACAGAATGGGGCCTCCTAGATGATAGTTTCTTCGAACAATCGATCCCGATGCTTCAAGAGTTGCCTGAGCCATACTATGCGAAGTTCATCACATTGACGAACCACTTCCCATATACGATGCCAAGCGAAGACTATGAACTCGTACCGAAGTTCGAGACAAGTTCGACGACGTTAAACAACTTCCCGCAGGCGCTTGCATATCAAGACTATGCACTCGGTCTCTTCATCGATCAATTGAAAGAGAACGGAATGTGGGAGGATACGATTTTCGTTGTTTATGGTGACCACTACGGTATCTCGACAAACCACAACAATGCGATGGCAGAGTTGCTCGGTAAAGAAGAGTTGACACCATATGATGTGGCGAAATTACAACAGGTGCCGTTTGCGATTCACTTGCCGGATCAAGATAAAGGTGAAGTGCATGAAACGATCGGAAGTCACGTCGACATGAAACCGACAATCTTGCACTTACTTGGAATTGACACGTCGGACACAATCGGCTTTGGGAATGACTTGTTCTCTGAAAACCGAAATAGTCGTGCAATCTTCCGAGATGGTACGGTTGTGACGGATGAATATGTATGGACACAATCAACTTGTTACAATGCTACTTCTGGAGAAGTGGTTGAGGACACAACGCTTTGTGGTCCAATGACGGAAGAAGCGGAAAAAATCTTACAAATGAACGATGATTTGATTTATTCCGACCTTCTCCGCTTTAAAGAACAAACGAATGAATAATTTAAAAACGAACCAAACCACAATGTGATTTGGTTCGTTTTTTTTATGTTGAGGAATTATAGGCACAAAAAAAGCGACCGAAGTCGCTTGATGATTGCTTGATACGAATCCATTAACCTGGAATACCGCCGTAGATCAACGTGGCAACACCAAAGAATCCGAATACGAGTACAGTTAAGCCTGCAACTGCGAGTGGAAAGAATTGGCGTTTTTTGAATGAACGAATCATTCCCCATACAGCCACAATCGCGACGATGACAGAAATCCATCCGAACGGTTCATACAAATGCATGACGAGTTCCCCCTTTAATTATACGTCATGAAATTCATAAAAATTTCACTGAAATATCATTATTATTTTATCCGATTATTGAGGCGCTGTCGAGCAAAGGTTGACATCGATACAATTTTGCCACAATATTGTTTTGAATGAGAGGGGGATCAATCATATGCAAGTGAAGAAGATTACGTCTGGCTTAGCGCAAGAGAATGGATACGTCCTTGAAAAAGAAGGAAGTGTCGTTATCATTGACCCAGGAACGGATGACCCAAGATTTTTCGAGGTGATCGATCGTCTTGGTACACCCGCTGCGATTTTGCTGACTCACGCCCATTTCGATCACATTGGAGGAGTCGATGCACTCCGTGAACGTTATGAAGTTCCTGTGTATGTCCACCGTCTTGAAAGCGATTGGTTGACGAATGGAGAAAAGAACGGGGCGGCTGCTTTCAATCTTCCTGTACCGGCGATGAAACCGGCTGAAAAGGTATATGAAGGCGATACGTTGACTATCGGCAATTTTACATTCCATCTTTATCACACCCCGGGTCATTCTCCGGGAAGTGTCGTGTTATACATGGCGGATGAAGGGATAGCGTTTTGTGGTGACTTGATTTTTAAACAATCAGTCGGGCGTACCGATTTGTTCGGAGGCGATCAAGCAACGTTGATGGGGTCTATTGATCGCATGAAACACTTGATTCCGGGTGCGACGGTTCTTTATCCAGGTCATGGTCCGAAGACGACGCTCGAAGAAGAAAAGCAAACGAATCCATTCTTCAAACAATAAAAAAAGATTGTCTCCGACGAGACAATCTTTTTTACATTTGGAAGTTGCTCCAATACGTAAAGACAACGAAGAAAATTGTCAAATACGCGCCGAAGACGTATACATATGTTTTTTCAGTAAGCTTTAAGTAGCCAAGTGCGACGAAGAAAATCGTTTGTGCTAAGAAGACAAGTCCCATAACGATAAAGTCACCAGTATGTTCACTACTACTTTGGTCGCCGCCTAGTGCGCCTACGAAAGCAAGTGCCGCCACTAACCCAGTCCAGAAGCCTAGGACACGAAACATTCTTGCCATGTTAATCCCCCCATACGTGCATTATTCCATTCTCATTCACTATTTTACCAACACATTCGAAAAAATGCTATGGAAACGTGAGAATTGAGCAAAATAATCGTGAAAAATATGTGAAATCAATGCGGGAAATAAAGTTGTACAAAATTTATAAAAAAGTTGTACAAAATATGTACAAACGGGGTATAAGAGATGTATAATCAACTTATACAAAATGAGCGAAGTGAAAAGTTGAAATGAGGAGGAACATAAAATGGCATCAGAATTAATGTTTTACACGTACCCGAGCTGTACTTCTTGCCGGAAGACGAAAGCGTTTTTACAGGAACAAGAACTTCAAGTGAGCGAACGTCACATTTTCAGAGATGCACCAACTGTCGATGAATTACTACAACTCCTTGCGATTAGTGAAGAAGGTGTAGATTCTCTTCTTGCTACTAGAAGCCAAGCCTTCAAACAACTCGACGTTGATGTTGAGGATTTGAAACTGAGCGAACTACTCAAACTGATGAGTGAAAATCCGAAGTTGTTAAAACGTCCGATTTTAACAGATGGAAAAGAAGTCATTGTCGGTTATGACAAGGTTTCAATCGAAACATATGCACGTCGTCATCATGTCGTTTCGACACAAGTTTCATAAGACAAGTCCACTTTCAACAGAGTGGGCTTTTTTTTATGCTGTTCTCGAGGTGAACGGAATGAAGGAGCTTATTGAACAACTGATGATTGTGGCGAGAGAGGCGGGTGCAAGCGATCTTCATTTTATACCGAGTACACATGAAGTGAAGATCCAAATGCGATCAGATATGAGACTGCTTGATCTTCAGTCGATGGATATCAATCAATACGATCGTCTCACACTTCATATGCGATATTGGTGTTCGTTACCGGACACGAATCAACGTGTGCCTCAGTCGGGCGTGTACGAACTTGATCAAGAAGACATTCGCGTAACATTTCTTCCATCATTTGCGCAAACATTGATGTCCTGGAGGGTACCTAATCAAGCATTTGAGCTTCATCACTTGTTGAGACCAGAAGACGTTGAACGTTTTAAAGAAATGTCAGAATCGCGACATGGCCTCTTATTAATCGGAGGCGCAACTGGTGCGGGCAAGACGACAATATTGTACGCGCTGCTCAATCACTTAAAGCGTGAGCGGATTGTCACGATTGAAAACCCTCCAGAACAAAAGATTGATGGGGTGATTCAACTTGAAGTGAATGCAAATGCAGGGTTGAGTCATCGACAGTTATTGAAAGAAACGTTACGTGCCGACCCGGACATCATTGTGATTGGGGAGGTACGGACAGAAGAGGAGTTGAACGTCGCCTATGATGCTGCACTCAGTGGGCATTTGACGATTACTACGTTTCATACAGCGACGATTCAAGATGGGGAGAAACGGATCGAACAATTGCTCGGAAAATCGTCAGTGACAAGACATTGGTGTGTACTAACGCGTGATCAGGGGGTGACGTGTGAATGGGCAACGCTTCAGTAAAACCACCGATTCAATTGATTCACCGTTTTCTGCGTCTTCAATCCCGAGGCGTATCGTTGAAAGCCACGATGGAGACACTTGAATATCATGAAAAAGGAAACAGGAAAGCGGACGTTCAGGAGATGAGGGCACAACTCGAATCTGGTACTTCCTTAGCGGACGTGTTCTCGCTAATCATCACAAATCGCCAAATGCAAGAGATATTGATGACAGCCGAGCGGAACGGGCGGTTCATGGATGGGTTATCTCAAGTCGTTTTAGTTTTAGAAATGCGGATGCGGCTGAAGGAAGAATTGAAGCGACTCATTCGATATCCTTTAATCATATTCTTTATCTTGCTCAGTCTTGGGATGGTCTATGCATTGTACATTTTCCCGAAGCTGATGGGGATGGTTGATGTCTCTACGTATGATGGGGCAGGTTCAATTTTGCTATCGAAATGGTTCTTCCCAACACTATTTTCTGTATTTGTGATGCTAGGGATTACGGTCTACATGCTACATCGACAAGGTGTAGAGCTACCGTTTTACATATGGAACCGTGGCAAAACTCTGTACCTGACTTATTTGTTTGTCAGCGAATTGTCGTTGTTACAACAGACGGAAACGAACATCAGGCAAATTATCAGTCGTCTCGCCAATGAAAAAGGGGAGATGGCTGAAATAGCAAATCGGATTCACAAACGGTTATCTGCTGGTGAAGGAATCGAAATGGCAGTCAAACAGGAACGGTTTATTGACTATGAAGTGGTCAGTTTGTTAGGGGTAGGGTCGATGAGTGGAGAACTTGGTGAATTGATGTCACTTCATCGAGAACTTGTATTCGAAGAAATGGAACAATATAGTCGTCAATTGATTGAAAAAGTAGAACCGGCACTTTATGGTGTGCTCAGTGTCATGGTCGGCACCTTATTCTATACGCTTTACTTGCCGGTAAAACTCATTATGGCTCAATTATGAAAGGGGAAATTCACATGAAGGAAGAACAAGGTTTCACTCTCGTTGAGATGGCTGCGGTCTTACTTATTATTTCAATTTTACTGTTATTGCTCGTACCGACGCTGACAGAAGGAAAGTCACGGGCGGACCAAGTAAGTTGTGAGGGAAGTGTCCGAATTGTCGAGTCAGAAATCAATTTGCACTATGCCGAACATAAATCGTACCCTGCCACATTAGAAGTAATTGGGCGTGCTTCTGCATCGGATCCACTTGTGTATAGTTGTCAATCGTCAGCCTACACGTATTCTCCACTTGATGGTTCGCTGAAGAAACAATGAAAGGCTATACGTTTGTCGAGATGGCGTGGGTACTCGTGATCATTTCCTTCCTGCTACTGATCAGTAGTCCTGTAGTGAAGCCTTTTGAGCGACTTGAACTATATGATTTTACAGATACGTTAGTGACGAACATTCAAGAAGCAGGACAATACCCGTACATTTCGGAAAATGGAAGTTGCGTGCCGAAGTTGATTTGGGTGGCTAAACAGAGAAGGTATTTAATCATGTGTGGAATGACCTTAGTGCGAAGAGTAGACGTACCGGAAGGAATCATTGTTTATCTTCCAACCTACAATACCATCACCTTCTCCCAGGCAACAGCTTCCTATGCAGGACAGTGGAAATTTGTCAGTGGGAAAACATCTGTCACGTTTAAGTTTCGGCTTGGGACGTATGAACCGGAGGTGATCATCCATGAAGGGGGATGAAAAAGGATTCTCGTTATGGGAAGTGAGTGTGAGCCTAGCGGTCGTGATGGGGTGGGTACTCATTTTGACGTCGTTTGTGACGCAAGGGAATGAACAAGTAGCACGGTTGCGTGACACGTTATTCATTTATGAACGATTACAAGGAGAGGTGCTGCTTGAAGCCGCTGAACCGACTGGGCGTGAAGAAGTGTGTGAAAAGGGTTTTTGCTTACCGACGCTTTGATCCGGGGTTTACTATGCTAGAAATGACGGCAGTATTGTTGATCCTCCCCATTTTTTTATTATTGTTGGTCGAATTGCTCACGCTTGGTCAACGCCTTTACGAACAACCGAAGTGGGAGCACCATACGACTCCCCAACTCATTGTACGTCGTTTGCAGAACAGCAAAAATTGTCGCGTCGATGAGGGGCGATTAAAAGGCGATTTTCTTAAGGCAGATGAAGAAGTGTGGCCATGGACAATCAAACAGTTGAATGGGAACTTGGTCATGGTTGGAGACGGAGGAGGGAACTTGTTATTATTAAGAGGAATCGATCAGTATCGCGTCGAAACGGTCGGTACGGGATTTCGAATTTCATGGAAAGATTCAACTTTCGAAAGGGAGCGGTACGTCATGTGTATGAAAGAGGATTCTTTCTAATCACCACGTTGACAATCGTCGTGTGGTTACTTGGTACTGCATTATTTTGGTATACTGATGTAGAACGAACGACGAGACGAATCTCAGATGAGATATTGGCCATACGTTTTGAATCCCACTTGTTGTTGGCAAAAGAACGTTGTGGCAATCAACCAGTAACACTCACCAAACCGACGGGGACGGTGACATGTCGTCCGATTGCACCGAATCGAACGGAAGTGGAAATGGTGTTGACATCTGGTGAACGTCATAAAGAGGTGATTGCTTATGAATAAGAAACCGTTTTATATCGTGGGATTTATGGGTACAGGTAAGTCTACCTTGTTCACTTTTATGCAAGAACATGGAGACGTCGTGGACCTCGATGAAGAAATCGAAACCTGGATTGGAACCGACATCGCTACATATTTTGACCGATACGGGGAGTCAGCGTTTCGCGAAGTGGAAACAAAAGTACTTCAGCAAATCGATGCTGACTTTGTTCTCACGGGTGGTGGAATTGTCGAACGCTCTGAAAATATTCATTGGATGCGCGAACACGGTAAAATCATTCATTTAGATTTACCATTTGAGGAATGCTGGGCAAGGATCAAAGATTCGAATCGACCGCTTGTGAAAAAAGGAGAGGCGGAAGTTCGGACGCTGTACAACCGACGGACCATTCTTTATCAAGAAGCGGACGAGACGATTAATGCGTCCCGGACACCGCAATGTATTGCAGAGCAAATTATCCGTATGAAGGAGGAAAAAGTATGATTTGGATTAACCTTGCAATTCTTTTATTCGCCATCATTGGACTTGGTGTATATGGATATTTGTTATTTAAAAAACAGATGAAGCCGACGTTCGGAAGATTAAACCGTTTGACGGAACGATTTAAAATTCGTGCTGACGTCATCAACCAACAAGTCACTGAAATTAAAGGACATGTGGATGCGGTTAACCGATCTATTACTCAAATCAAAGATTTCGGCATCAAAGCTAAAGACGAATCGATTGAGTTGAAACAGGCGGCAGTCGGGCTGACACATGAAATCAAACGTACGGCGGGAATCGAACGCTCTGACGTTTCCACCGAGCCAAAAATATGAAATAATGAGGATGAAAACGTTTTCGTTTTTCATCCTTTTTCTTTTTCGCTTTTTTAACTATGCAGAAAGAATAAAAATTGTTAAAGTGGAATGGAAAACGAAAGATTTCAAAAACAAAAGCATTTTATGTTCGGGATTGGGGGATATTATGGAAAAGGTTACTTTGAAACGTACGCCTTTGTTCGAATTGATTGAACCGAAGGCGAAGATGGTTGATTTTGCGGGGTTCGAAATGCCGATTATGTTTTCTTCGATCAAAGAAGAGCATCAGGCTGTACGTCAAAACGTGGGGATGTTTGATGTATCTCACATGGGAGAAATTCGGGTTGAAGGACCGGACGCTCTAGAACAAGTGCAGAATCTTGTGACGAATGATGTCTCAAAGATTAAAGTCGGTCAAGCTCAGTACAACCTTCTCTGCCTCGAGAATGGTGGCGTAGTGGATGACTTACTCGTTTACCGATTAGATGAAGATGCTTATTGGCTCGTCGTCAATGCCTCGAATATCGAAAAAGACGAGGCGCATATTCGTCAATTTGTTAGTGGTGACGTCACTGTGACGAATGAGTCTGATGAATATGGCCAAATTGCCATTCAAGGTCCAAATGCGGAAGCTGTTCTTCAAACGATTACGAATGTAGCGCTTGACGAAGTTGGTTTCTTTAAATTTATAAACGGTGATGTGGCCGGTGTTGCTTCAATCATTTCGCGTAGTGGTTATACAGGAGAAGACGGATTCGAGATTTATGCGCGGGCAGAAGGAATCTCGGCAATCTGGGCAGCGCTTGAAGCAGAGGGTGTTACACCTTGTGGGTTAGGTTCACGAGATACGCTACGATTTGAAGCGTGCCTTCCGCTCTATGGGCATGAACTAGATGAGTCGGTCACTCCGTTCGAGGCGAACCTTAATTTTGCGGTTAAATTAGATACTGATTTTATTGGGAAAGAGGCGCTCGCTACACAAAAAGAAAACATTCCGAACCGGATGGTGGGCTTGAAATTGCTTGGTCGCGGAATCGCACGTCAAGGTGCGCAAGTAGAAATCGACGGGAACGTCATTGGGGTCGTTACTACCGGTACGATGCCTCCGACAGTAAACGAGTCGATTGCATGGGCACGTGTGGATGCACGTTACAAAGATGAAGAGCGATTTGTCATCGACATTCGTGGCAAAAAGATTGAAGCCGAACGCGTACCGACACCTTTCTATAAACGAACGAAATGAAACAGGGGGATTCAGAATGAACAGAATGGAATTTCGTTATTTACCGATGACCGAACAAGATGAGCGAGACATGCTTCAAACGATTGGAGTGGATTCCATCGAATCGTTGCTCGCGGATATTCCAGAGTCGCTTCGCGAAAAAGCGTCGCTTGCAGCAATCGGGTCACCACTTCCGGAAGTTGATCTCGTTCGTCACATGACGAAACTAGCGGATAAAAACAAACACACGAAGTCCTATCCAAGTTTCCTCGGTGCCGGGATGTATGATCATCTCTCACCAACCGTGATGAACCATATGCTTTTACGTTCTGAATTTTATACGGCGTACACGCCATATCAACCTGAAATATCACAAGGTGAGCTTCAGGCGATGTTCGAGTTCCAGACGATGATTTGTGAGTTAACCGGAATGGATGTTGCAAACTCGTCGATGTATGACGGCATCACGGCTCTTGCTGAAGCGACTTACCTAGCGAGTGCGCAGACGAAGAAAAAACGCGTCGTCGTTTCTGGAGCGGTACATCCTGAAGCGAAAGATGTCATTCGCACGTATGCGGATGGTCCAGGACTTTCTGTCGAATATACAAACGTCACAAATGGGGTGACGGATGTAGCTGATCTCGATTTAACAGACGCTTCATGTCTCGTCGTACAATACCCAAACTTCTACGGTCGAATTGAAAATTTGGAGCAATTGGCGAAGCAAGCGCATGATGCAGGTGCACTTTTTGTCGTATCAAGTAACCCCCTTGCATTAGGCATTTTGGAATCACCAGGTGCGCTTGGGGCGGACATTACGGTCGGGGATGCTCAACCGTTCGGGATTCCACAAAGTTTTGGTGGTCCGTCTTGTGGTTATTTTGCGGTGAAGAAGTCATTGATGCGTAAACTACCTGGTCGACTCGTAGGGCAAACGGTAGATGAGGATGGAAAACGTGGATTTGTCTTGACGTTACAGGCGCGTGAACAACACATTCGTCGTGACAAAGCAACGTCAAACATCTGTTCGAACCAGGCGCTCAACGCATTGGCCGCCTCGATCACGATGTCCGCTTTAGGGAAATATGGCATTCGTGACATGGCTGTTCGAAATATCCAAACAGCTCATTACATGAAAGAAGCATTGAAAGCAGCAGGATTTACAATCGTTGACGAGGGACCGATGTTTAATGAATTCGTTGTCGATTTCGGACGCGATGCAGAAGAAGTATCTCGTCACTTGCTTGAACATGGAATGATTGGTGGACTTCCGCTCGGAACGTATGAAGAAGAGCGCCAGTCACAGATGCTAGTCTGTGCGACAGAGTTACGTACGAAAGAAGAGATTGATCAGTTTGTCGAAGTGGTCGGGGGGATGAAATGATGCAACACGAACAAACGCTAATTTTTGAAGTATCACGTGAAGGACGAACAGGATATAACTTACCGACACCTACCGTTCCGGAAGTTGACCTCGAATCATTATTGCCGGCGACGATGATTCGAAAAGAAGTGGCTGAACTTCCTGAAGTATCTGAGCTCGACGTCGTTCGTCATTACACGGCGCTCTCTACACGAAACCATGGAGTAGATTCAGGGTTTTATCCGCTTGGTTCTTGTACGATGAAATATAATCCGAAAGTGAACGAAGATATGGCACGCCTTCCTGGATTCGCGCACATTCACCCATTACAGCCCGTTGAGACGATTCAAGGTGCGCTTGAACTCATGGTCGACTTACAAGAGCAACTTGCTGAAATCACGGGGATGGATGAAGTGACGTTGCAACCAGCAGCAGGGGCGCATGGCGAATGGACGGGGCTCATGTTGATCAAAGCGTTCCATGAACGCAATGGGGATACGGCTCGTACGAAAGTACTCGTTCCAGACTCGGCACACGGAACGAACCCGGCTTCTGCCGTCGTTGCTGGATTTGAGACGGTGACGGTCAAGTCGGATGAGCGTGGTCTTGTGGATTTGGATGATTTGAAATCAAAAGTTGGTGCAGATACGGCTGCTCTCATGCTGACGAACCCGAATACGCTCGGATTGTTTGAGGCGGACATCCTCGAAATTTCAAAAGTGGTTCATGAGGCTGGTGGAAAGCTTTATTATGACGGTGCGAACTCGAACGCGATTCTTGGAATCGCGCGTCCAGGAGACATGGGCTTTGATGTCGTTCACTTGAACTTGCATAAGACATTCACGGGTCCTCACGGCGGTGGTGGTCCGGGTTCTGGTCCAGTAGGGGTAAAACGTGATTTGATTCCGTTCTTGCCAACACCGATCGTCACGAAGACAGACGAAGGGTTTGGCTTGGATTACGATCGTCCACTCTCGATTGGTCGAATCAAGCCGTTCTATGGAAACTTCGGAATCAATGTTCGCGCGTATAGCTACATTAAAACGATGGGAGCAGAAGGGTTGACGCGTGTATCGCGTGAAGCCGTGCTCAACGCGAACTATATGTTTGCTCGATTGAAAGATGCCTTCGACGTACCGTACGATACGTATTGCAAACATGAATTCGTCTTGTCAGGTAAGCGACAAAAGGCACTTGGTGTTCGTACACTGGATATCGCGAAACGATTGCTCGACTTCGGGTACCACCCACCAACAATCTATTTCCCATTGAATGTGGAAGAGTGTATTATGGTGGAACCGACTGAAACCGAATCAAAAGAAACGCTTGATGCATTCTGCGATGCGATGCTTCAGATTGCAAAAGAAGCGGAAGAAAATCCAGAAATCGTACAGACGGCCCCGCATACGACGGTCGTTAAACGTATGGATGAGACGCTCGCTGCACGGAAGCCTGTTTTAAAATATGAACGTCGTGAGGCGTCATCCGTGAAATAAAAGGAGCGGGTCGATTCAATCGACCCGCCCATTTTTTATGCTTTTTTAATTTTGCCTTTCCAGTTCTTGAAGCCGCCTTCAAGCATGTAGATATTGTTATATCCATTTTTCATGAGTAGTTTGGCCGCTTGGTTAGAACGTGAGCTTCCTTGGCAATAGATTAAGATCGGTTGGTCTTTACGTAATTCTTTCATGCGCATCTTGAGTTGACCGACCGGGATGTTTCGAGCACCGACGATGTGACCACCTTTATATTCATTCGGTTCACGTACGTCAATCAATTGTCCTTTGCGGAGTGAAGCACGGAATTCTTCTTGTTTCATTTTTTTCAACCCGCGAGCTGGCATGAAGCGCCATACGATGTAGGCGATCAAGGCAACCCATAGGAGGATGACGAGGATTGTTTCGATTCCCATAGATGTTCTTCCCTTCTCTTTCAAAGTTACCATATCTCATTATAATGAATTTAAGGTCACGAGACAATGATTGACTGAATGAATTGGGGCTTTCCCTTTCGATTTCAGCTTAGTTAGGATAAAATGTAAAGTGGAAACCGGAACATTAGGGGAGGTCGTGCCCATGCCGACGCCGAGTATGGAAGATTATTTAGAACGGATTTATTTACTCATGTCAGAAAAAGGATATGCGCGTGTTTCTGACATTGCCGAACATTTAGGAGTTCATCCCTCCTCTGTCACCAAAATGGTCCAGAAGTTGGACCGTGAAGAATATTTGGTGTACGAAAAATATCGCGGCCTCATGCTTACGAAGAAAGGTCAAAAAGTAGGGAAACGACTCGTCGAGCGCCATGCGATGCTCGAGTCTTTTTTACGTCTGATTGGAGTCGACGAAGCGGATGTATATGAGGATGTGGAAGGAATCGAACATCACCTCAGTTCAAATACGCTCGATTGCATGACGCAGTTTGTAGAGTTTTTTGAAGACAAACCCGAACTAATGGATCAATTTAGAGAATTTCGTGAGCAAGAGCGAGCTGCAGAAGAATAATGTATAGGAAAAACGTCAATTTCTTACGATTGACGTTTTTTTATAGGGTGAATAGGGGTTAAATACGAACGAAAAACCTATTTTATCTTCTAATGTATATTTTTAAGTCGATAATATGATAAGATGAATCGTGGATTCACTAAATAGGGGGTGACGGCGAACATTCGCCGAGCTGATGGACATTCAAATTAAAGGAAAACTGTTTGATGAGCAACAAATTCGAAATCGGGTACAAGAATTAGCAGAAGAAATTGAGAAAGACGCTAACGGGACACCTATTGTCATTGTTGCGGTCTTAAAAGGGTCAATGGTGTTTGCTGCTGATTTGATGCGTTATATGAAAGGAAGTGTACAACTCGACACAGTCGCAACGTCTTCTTACGGGAAAAAGACCGTTTCGAGTGGGAGTGTACAATTACGTAAGGACCTTGACTTGGATGTCGAAGGAAAATATGTCGTCATCATCGAGGACATCATCGATACAGGACAGACGTTGAAGTTCTTGTGCAAGCATATGGAACTACATCAACCGAAACAGCTGAAAATCTGTACGCTTCTTGATAAACCGGCTCGACGTCTCGTACAATTAGATGCAGACTATGTCGGTTTTGAGATTCCGGATGAATTTGTCATCGGGTACGGCATCGACTATGCGGAACAGTATCGCAACTTACCCTACATCGGATATGTAGAGACAACGTAAAAAGGAGCGCCGCGGCGCTCCTTTTTACATGTTGGCTTTCTTTTTCTTCTTCCCTTTTTTTCCCTCGATTACAGTGAGATGCGGGGGATTGCTTCGATGAACGTTCGATCGTTTGGACAACTTCGTGACGTTCGATCCCGGCTTCTTGTTCTTCTTATTCTTCACGGATGAGGAAGGTTTGACCTGAGGTCCACGGTTCCCTTGCATACGTTTCTTAGAGGCTTGAGCGGTTTTACGATAGCGCATATCCTCTGGGGACATACGTCGTCCGATGAAAACGCGATAGATCACATAAAAGACTAACCCGAATATCCCGATGAACAACAATTGTCTAAATAATCGACCAGGATCGGTGGCGAGCATATGCCCGACCCCGATGAAGCCTAAGATAAACACGATTGTTGCAGCGGTCGAACCAATTCTTTGTCTGATCATGGTGCTTCCTCCTCTTATCCCTCTCTATGAATGACCGATTCTCCTAACTCTTTACGTTCCCATGTCTCGAATGCTTCGATTGCGACTTGAATCTGTTCATCGCTCGGCTCTCGAGTCGTCAATAGCTGGAGAGACAGACCCGGTTTTCCGAGGAATGAAAGAAAGCGATGTTCACGGAAACGGTTGGTGAATTGAAGGACTTCAAATGAGATTCCGATGACGACAGGTAAGAGCGCGATTCGGCTGACGAGTCGTAGCCAAAGCGGATCGATTGGGACGATCATGTACACGCCAATCCCGACGAAAACGGTGAACAAAATAAAACTCGAGCCACAACGGTAATGAAGACGTGAGCTCTTTCGAACTTGTTCGACCGTAATCGGACGTCCGGACTCATAACAGTTGATGACCTTGTGTTCAGCCCCATGATACTGGAAGACGCGTTTAATAAGAGGCGTCAACGATATCAAATAGAGGTAACTGAGCAACAATACTAATTTTATTCCCCCTTCAAGGAGGTTTTGAACCACGTGTCCGGAAAATAACGGCACGTCTTGAAACATCGAGGCAAGAAGAGCTGGAGTCACGTTAAAAATCAACTTCCCAAAAACATAAGAAATCACACCGATGATGGCGATGAAAGCAATCATCCACATGCTCTGCTTCTGGTCCTCGTTCGTGCTGACATCTTCACTCGGATCGACGTCATAGCGATCACTTGCAAAATTCATATGCGCTGACCCGTTCTTCAGTGATTCATATAGTGCGACAATCCCTCTTAAAAACGGTACCTTTTTCAACGATTGGACCCACGGGACGAGGATGCGCGCTTGCTCGAACGTTTCGATTGATCCGTCTTTTCGCCGAATGGCGGATGCGCTCTCGGAGCGGCCTTGGAACATGACGCCTTCCACGAGTGCCTGTCCTCCGACAGGAATGTTTGGTTTAGAATTCATTCACTTTCCTCGATTCTTACAGAGTTGTACTTGAATTATACCGCGATTTATAAAAAAAACGAAAGGGCGGAAGGCTCGATTCACGTTCTTTCGATAAATTTGTTACAATAGATAAGACTTGACGAACGAGGGGGAAGAAGATTGCGGATTCTAGTGTTGAATGGTCCGAATTTAAATTTATTGGGTCGCCGTGAACCGGACGTGTATGGGGACGTGTCGTTAAAAGGTTTAGCTGCCGAATTGATGCTTGCTGCACCGGATGACGTCGAACTCACTTTCGTTCAATCTAATCACGAAGGAGAGTTGATTGATGCGCTACATGATGCCTACGACTATGATGGTGTCATTATGAATGCGGGTGCTTATACGCATACATCGATCGCGATTCGCGATGCTATATCTGCAATCGCTGCCCCGGTCGTTGAAGTACATATCTCGAACGTGCATGCTAGAGAATCGTTTCGCCACGAGTCAAAACTCGCAGGCGTATGTCTAGGTGTCATTACCGGCTTTGGACTGACGAGTTACACGTTGGCACTGCATGCACTAATCGAACATTGGAGGAATCGACATGATTGAACGCGTAAACAAACTGCAAGCACAGTTAGAGGCAAACGAGATTGACGCATTGCTCGTCACAAAACGGGAGAACATTCGTTACTTATCAGGCTTCACCGGATCAAGCGGTGTGATCGTTATCACGGCGAAATCTGCAAGCTTTATCACAGACTTCCGTTACACGGAACAGGCGAACGATCAAGTAAAAGGGTATGACATCATTGAACTTGATACGTCACTCATCAAATCGGTGGCAGATGTTGTGTCACGTGAGTCAATCGCACGCCTTGGAATCGAGCAAGACGCGATGACAGTCGGACAATATCGCACTTATGAAAAAGAAGTGGATGCAAATCTAATCGAGACGTCTGGAATCGTTGAAAAACTGCGCTTGATTAAGGATGAATCAGAGATTAAGATTATGAAGGAAGCTGCGGCAATCGCTGATGCAGCGTATGCACATATCCAGACATTCATTCGTCCGGGACGTACCGAGAGAGAAGTCGCAAACGAACTCGAAATGTTCATGCGCTCAAAAGGTGCTGATTCGTCATCGTTCGATATGATCGTCGCTTCTGGTCTCCGCTCGGCACTTCCGCACGGAGTTGCGAGCGATAAGGTCATCGAATCTGGCGAACTCGTCACACTTGATTTTGGTGCATACTACAAAGGGTACTGCTCAGATATCACGCGTACACTCGCGGTCGGACCGATTTCGGACGAGTTGCGTCAAATCTATGACACAGTGCTTCGTGCCCAACTCGCTGGTGTGGAAGGTACACGTGCTGGCATCACAGGGATTGAAGCTGACGCATTGACACGAGACATCATTAAAGAGGCAGGATATGGTGAATACTTCGGCCACTCGACAGGTCATGGCCTTGGCATGGAAGTGCACGAGGCACCTGGATTATCATTCCGCTCGGAAACAGTACTCGAGCCAGGGATGGTCGTCACGATTGAACCGGGTATTTACATCAACGGTGTCGGCGGTTGCCGAATTGAGGACGATGTCGTCGTTACGGAAGACGGATGTTACCGTCTGACGCAGTCGCCAAAAGAGTTAATTACGATTGAGGCTTGAGTCTCATCTGAATTTAGGAGGAAATTAACATGGTATCAGTAAACGATTTAAAAACAGGATTGACAGTCAAAACTTCTGACGGTTCGATTTGGCAAGTCATCGAATTCCAACACGTAAAACCAGGTAAAGGTGCAGCATTCGTACGTACAAAAATGCGTAACTTGCGCAACGGAGCGATTCAAGAGACAACGTTCCGCGGTGGAGAAAAAATCGAACGTGCACACATCGAGCGTAAGCGTATGCAATACCTCTATCCAATGGGCGACACGTATGTCTTCATGGACAATGAATCATACGAGCAACTTGAGTTGACGAGCGAACAAGTGAAAGCAGCGCTTCCTTACATGCTTGAAAACATGGAAGTCAGCATCGCGGACTACAATGGTGAGATTCTTGGAATCGAGCTTCCGACAAGCGTCGTATTGACAATCATCGAAGCAGACCCAGGCGTCAAAGGGGACACAGCATCGAACGTGAAGAAAAACGCGACAGTTGAAACAGGTCATGTGATTCAAGTACCACTTTTCATCGAGCCAGGTGAAAAAGTGACAGTTGATACACGTACTGGAGAGTTCATGGGTCGTTACAACGGTTAATCTGACAGAGTGTTCATTCGAATGAATGGGCACTCTTTTTTTCTCGTTGCATTCATTGGTCTGACCAGTTATAGTGAAGAGGAGATTAGTACCAGGTATAAACAGGGGGTAAGAAAGATGCAAATCGATCAAATCAAAGAGCTCATTCAACTATTGGACCAATCAACGGTTCATGAAATGGAGCTTGAAACATCTGATTTCAAACTGTCATTAAAGAAAGAAGCGCAAGCGGTCATGAGTGCGCCTGTGATGCAGACACAAGCGATCGCGCCACCTGCGCCTTCTCCTCAAGCAGAAGAAAATAAAGAACAATCGACGCCAGAAGAAGCGTCTTATCGTACAATCACCTCTCCAATGGTCGGAACGTTTTATTCCCGCCCAGCTCCGGATAAAGAAGCCTTTGTCAATGTAGGTGACCGAGTGGAGTCAGGACAAATCGTCTGTATTCTAGAGGCGATGAAACTGTTTAACGATGTCGAAGCGGAAATCAGTGGCGAAATCGTAGAAGTGCTCGTCGCAGATGGCGATCTCGTCGAATTCGGTCAACCGCTCTTCAGCGTGAAGTGAGGTCGTTATGAAATTATTAATCGCTAACCGTGGAGAAATCGCGGTTCGAATCATACGTGCTGCAAAAGAATTGAATATTCCGACGGTCGCTGTTTTTTCAGAAGCAGACCGTGAAGCGTTACATGTTCATATGGCCGATGAGGCATATTGTATTGGACCAAACCCGTCAAAAGACTCGTATTTGAATATTCCGAACATCCTGTCGGTCGCCTGTGCCGTGGATGCGACAATGGTACACCCTGGATACGGATTTTTAGCTGAAAATGCTGAATTTGCGGAGATGTGTGAGGCGTGTGGTATCCAATTCGTCGGGCCGAGTAGCTATGCTATCCGCAAGATGGGAATCAAGGATGAGGCCAAACGAACGATGATCGAGTCAGGTGTGCCGGTCGTCCCGGGTTCTAGCGGTGTCGTCACGGATGAAGAGGCAGTGGAACTCGCGCGCGAGATGGGCTATCCGGTTATCATCAAGGCGACGGCAGGTGGTGGGGGACGCGGTATTCGGGTCGCCCGAGACGAAGACGAACTCATTCAAGGGTTGATTGCGACACGCAAAGAGGCGAAGCAGGCGTTCGGTAACGGAGATGTGTATCTCGAGAAATTTATCGAGTCGTTCCGTCACGTAGAAGTGCAAGTACTCGCTGACCAATTCGGGAACGTGATTCATTTAGGAGAGCGCGACTGCACGATTCAACGACGGATGCAAAAGCTCGTTGAAGAAGCCCCGTCACCTGCGATTGACGAAGCGACACGTCAAATGATGGGAGATGCGGCAGTCAAGGCGGCGAAAGCGATTCAATATTCTGGAGCGGGAACAATCGAGTTCATCTATGTTCCAGAATCCAATGAATTCTATTTCATGGAGATGAACACACGGATTCAAGTCGAGCACCCGGTCACGGAGATGATCACCGGATTCGATCTCGTACAAGCACAATTAGAAGTTGCGCTCGGACATCCGCTCGCCATCTCACAAGAAGACATCACGTTCTCTGGACATTCGATTGAATGTCGGATTAACGCAGAAGACCCGTTCATGGACTTCCGTCCGATGGCCGGAAAAATCGATCAATACATCGTCCCAGGTGGTATGGGCGTTCGGGTGGACAGCGGTCTATATGCAGGAGCGATGATTCCTCCGTTTTATGACTCGATGGTCGCCAAGTTGATCGTACATGCGCCGACGCGTGACGAGGCGATTTTAAAGATGTTACGCGCTTTAGACGAGTTTACGGTTTCGGGAATCAAAACAACGATTCCGTTCCATCAACAAGTGATGGCACATGAACAGTTCCGAATCGGTACATTTGACACGAAATTTGTCGAAAAAGAAATGTCATTGGCGAAATAACAACAACCAGGAAGCCCGAACATTATTTCGGCTTCCTGGTTTTTTGTACTGAATTTATGAGTGCTTTATGCTAAACTATCACAATGAAAGCATGTAAAAGGAGAGTAACTGAATGAAACGTCATGAAGCACGAGAGAAAGCGATTCAAACGCTTTTTCAAATCGAAGTATCTAAATTAGAGGTGGACGAAGCCATCGAATTCGCATTGGACGGTCAAGAGTCTGATCCGTTTTACGAACAGCTCGTCACAGGAACGCTAGAGCATCAAGAGGATATCGACGCTTTACTCGTCGAAAACTTGAAAAACTGGCGTTTGGATCGTCTTGGCAATGTCGAACGTACGATTTTACGAATGGCGACGTTTGAATTGCTATACGTCGAAACGATCCCAGAGAACGTTACGATCAACGAGGCGGTCGAACTCGCGAAATCGTTCGGAGACGAAGAAGCCGGTAAGCTCGTGAATGGCGTACTCGGCAACATTATTAGAGAAGACTAAAAAATAGAGATAAGACACCAGACCAACTACAGAAAAACCTAAAGACAACGGGGGATGAGAGAGATGGCAGTAGTGATCGACGGGAAACAAGTGGCAGCATCATATCGAGAAACGTTAAAAGAGCGTGTGACAGCACTTCGTGCACGCAACATCGTACCGAAATTAAAAGTAGTATTGATTGGGGATGACCCAGCAAGTCATAGCTATGTACGCGGGAAAGAACGGGCAGCACAAGAAATCGGAATCGATTCACAAGTGCTCCGTTTTGATGAAACGATTAGCGAGAAAGAATTGCTCGACTTGATTGACTTGATGAATGAGGATGAGGAAGTACACGGGATTCTCGTGCAACTCCCACTACCAAAACACATTGACGAATCACGAGTCATCATGCGTATCTCTCCTGAGAAGGATGTTGACGGCTTCCATCCTGAGAACGTCGGAAAGATGATGCTCGGTCTTGATACGTTGCTTCCATGTACACCACACGGCATTTTGCATCTCGCAAAGACACAAACTGAGATTGCTGGGAAACACGTCGTGGTCGTCGGTCGCAGTCAAATCGTCGGAAAACCAGTCGGCATGTTGTTCTTGAATGAATCTGCTACGGTCACGTACTGTCACTCGAAAACGAAAGACCTTGGAGAAATGACAAGACAGGCTGACATCTTAATTGTCGCAGTTGGGCGTGCAAGTCTCGTTACTGCAGAAATGGTCAAACCTGGTGCGCTCGTCATCGACGTCGGCGTCAACCGTGTCGAAGGACGTCTCGTTGGCGATGTCGACTATGAGGCCGTCAAAGAGAAGGCGAGTGCGATTACACCGGTTCCTGGCGGTGTCGGTCCAATGACGATCACGATGCTTATGCATAACACGGTCGAGGTAGCGTCACGTGGCTAATCCACTTCCGGTCTCCGAAGTTGTTCGATATGTGAAGCGACAACTCGATGATGATGTCTTGCTTCGACAAGTCGCGGTCATCGGTGAGATCTCGAATTTTAAACGCTATTCATCTGGTCATTGTTATTTCACCTTGAAAGATGATGCGTCCCGCATGAAAGCCGTCATGTTCTCTCGAGATGCGAAACAGCTTCAATTCGAACCGAAAGATGGAATGAAGGTCATCGCCGTCTCAAGAGTGACTATGTATGAAGCGACCGGTGACGTTCAATTGTACGTCGAACTGATGCGTCAAGACGGAATCGGTTTATTGTACGAACAGTATGAGGCGAGAAAACGTGAACTTGAGGAGAAGGGGTGGTTTGATGCAGACCGAAAACAACTCCTTCCGACGTTTCCTGAGCGGATTGGAATTGTCACATCTCCGAAAGGTGCAGCGCTACATGATATCGCGACTACACTTCGGCGTCGTGCGCCCCACGTTTCCATCACATTTGCCCCTGTGGCCGTACAGGGCGAAATGGCTGCCCCACAAGTGGCATCTGCCATTCGGTGGATGAATGAACGGACCGACTGTGATGTACTCATCGTCGGCCGTGGTGGCGGCTCGATTGAAGAATTGTGGGCGTTCAATGAGGATGTCGTGGTCGAAGCCATCTATGCGTCGACCATCCCGATCATCTCTGCTGTCGGTCATGAGACGGATTATACGCTCGCTGATTTTGTCTCAGATGTTCGGGCGGCAACTCCGACAGCGGCGGCTGAACTCGCCACAGCGATGATTGACTCACAGCGGAAAGATTTAGAGCGTCTTGACAACCATCTGCATAAAGCCGTCAGGATTCAACTCGATGATTCTCGGAATCGTGTAGAGCGAATGATCAACAGTTATGGCCTGAAATCACCACGATATACGATTTCTCAAAAACGAGAACGGTTTGCTCAGTCGGAAATCCGCCTCGAGCAAGGGATGAAACGACATCTTACCGAAGCGACTCATCAGCTCCGTCAGTTGTCACAACACCTTGATGTGAAACGGTTCTCAAAAACCTTGTCGCAACAAGGAGAACAGGTCAATCAAATGGTCGATCGACTTCGTCGGACGAAACCATTAGAACAATCAAAACGACAATTTGCGCAACAGGTAGGAAGATTGCATGCGGTCAGTCCGCTCGCCGTCCTATCACGGGGCTACACCTTCATTGAACAAGATGGAGCATATGTGCAAAATGTGAAAGAATTACGCGATGGGAACATCTCGATTCGTTTTCGGGACGGTCATGCTGTCGCTGAGGTGAAGGAGAGGATTGTTGGTGACGAAAAAAGAACAGACGTTTGAAGCGGCACTTGAACGACTCGAACAGATTGTCGCGCAACTCGAAACCGGTGACGTACCGTTAGAGGAAGCGATGACTTTATATGAAGAAGGTGTCCGGTTATCTGCTTTGTGCCAGACAAAACTCTCGGCCGCTGAAAAGAAAATGGACGAAATACTAGAGTTAGACGGTACCCTTCGTGAAAAAGGGGGATCTGCATGAATCGCACGGATGATTTGAACAAGTGGAAGCGAACTGTCGAAGAGTCGATGCGTTCGCTCATTGAGACGAGTGACATGCCGTCGCGACTTCGCGATGCGATGGTCTATTCTTTAGAAGCGGGCGGAAAAAGAATCCGCCCCGCGCTTGTCTATGCTGTTCTAGAAACGTACGGTGTACCACTCGAGCGAGGCAGTGAGGTTGCGGCGACGCTCGAAATGGTCCATACATATTCACTTATTCACGATGATTTGCCGGCGATGGATGATGATGATCTTCGCCGAGGTCGACCGACGAATCACCGACAGTTTGATGAGGCGACTGCCATCTTAGCAGGGGATGCGCTTCTGACGGATGCGTTTCGCATTCTCGCACAAATGTCGCTCCCTGCTGAAGAAATCGTCGAAATCATCCGCGTTTTCGGTCTGGCTGCCGGTAGCTCTGGCATGGTCGGCGGTCAGTTGGACGATATGCTTGCTGAGAAACGGAGTGACGTCACGTTACAGGAACTTCAGTCGATTCACGAACGAAAGACGGGTGCACTGCTCGTCTATGCGCTTGAAGCAGGTGGAATCCTTGCCGGTGTATCGGAGGAAGATCGAACACAATTAAAACAGTTCGGCCGACACCTTGGCATCGCATTTCAGATCCAAGACGATATTTTAGATGTCGTCGGGGACGAGCAGACAATCGGGAAACGTGTCGGTTCGGATGAAGAGAACGAAAAAACGACGTATCCGAAACTGCTCGGATTAGACGGGGCGAAGCGTGCGCTCGATGCAGAAGTAGAGGCAGCGACCTTTGCGATTGAGTCACTTTCGATTCAAGCTCCGCTATTATTAGACTTGTTGGCGTTTGTGGTGAAACGAAATCATTGACCCCGGTGACACGATGAGCACATCGTGTCACCTTTGTTTTGGGGAATGTGTGGCATCTACCGTCACATTCTTGTAAAATGTAAGGTACGAATCAGTAAAATGTGAGGAGAAAGGATGGTCATTATGGACTTGACATCCATTCAAGACCCGTCATTCCTGAAAAGGATGTCTGTAACCGAACTCGAATCACTCGGCTCAGACATTAGACGATTCTTGATTGAAAAATTGGCAGTGACGGGAGGGCATTTAGCGCCAAACTTAGGAGTTGTGGAGTTGACGCTAGCCCTGCACCGTGTATTTGACAGTCCGAAAGACCAACTTGTATGGGACGTCGGTCATCAGGCGTACGTTCATAAAATTTTGACAGGACGTACGAGCCAGTTTGATACCCTTCGACAATACAACGGATTATGTGGTTTTCCTAAACGTTGTGAGAGTGAACATGATGTATGGGAGACTGGCCACAGTTCGACGTCGCTTTCAGCAGCAATGGGGATTGCGATCGCAAATGAGTTAAAAGGACGCGCGAATGATCGTGCCATTGCCATCATCGGCGATGGAGCATTGACAGGGGGAATGGCGCTCGAGGCGCTGAACCACATCGGTGCCGAGAAGCAGAATGTCATTGTCATCTTGAATGACAATGAGATGTCCATCGCGCCGAACGTTGGGGCGATGCATAATATGCTCGGTCGAATCCGTGCGTCACGCAAATTGAAACATGCACGTGAAGAGATGGAATCAATCATCAAGCATATTCCACTCGTCGGCAATTCACTCGAACGAAGTGGGGAGCGAGTAAAAGATTTGTTGAAGTCTGCACTCATTCCAGGCACATTTTTTGAAGAACTCGGTTTCACTTACTTTGGACCGACTGACGGTCACGATTTGAAAGACTTGCTTGAGACACTCGAGTATGCGAAAAAAATCGATGGACCTGTTCTCGTTCATGTCATCACGAAAAAAGGAAAGGGTTACCGTCCCGCTGAGTTAGATGGTGTTGGAACATGGCACGGTTTAGGACCTTATAAAATTGAGTCAGGTGAAGTGATCAAAGGGAAGCCGAAAGGACCGAGCTACTCAAAAGTCGTCGCTGAGACGATCACGAAAGTGGCAGAATCGGATGAGCGGGTGACTTTGATCACGCCGGCAATGAGTGTTGGTTCAAAACTCGACTGCTTCACGAAAAAATTCCCGGAACGCATGTTTGACGTCGGGATTGCCGAACAACATGCGGTAACGCTAGCGGGAGGTCAGGCGACACAAGGTTTGAAACCGGTCGTCTCGATTTACTCAACATTCTTCCAGCGTGCGTACGACCAACTCGTCCATGACATTTGTCGTCAAAACTTGAACGTTGTATTCACGATTGACCGTTCAGGACTTGTCGGGGCAGATGGAGAGACGCACCAAGGTGTATTCGATATCGCCTTCATGCGTCACGTACCGAATATTCGAATTTTGATGGCGAAAGATGAAGAAGAGTTACAACAACTCGTTTACTCAGCGCTTCGTTACGATGATGGACCGATTGCAATCCGTTTCCCTCGTGGCGAAGGGATTGGGGTGCCGATGAGTGATACGCTCCAAGAAATCTCGCTCGATGATTGGGAAGTCGAGGCGGAAGGAACGGATGTCGCCATTTTGACGTTCGGACCACAAGTTCAAGACGCGTTGGAAGTACGCTCATTATTAGAGGACAAGCTCAGTGTGCGCGTCATCAATTGTCGCACGATTAAGCCGCTCGATGATGCAATGCTCACTTCTTTATATGCAGAGGGCATTCCGCTCGTGACACTTGAAGAAGCAGCACTCGCAGGTGGCTTTGGAAGCAGTGTGTTAGAACATGCGAATGAAACAGGAGCGTTCCCGCGGATTCAACGCCTCGGGATTCCAGACCGATATATCGAGCACGGCGGTGTTAACCAACTTTTAGAAGAGATTGGTCTCCGACCAGCCCAAATGGCGGAATCGATTGAACGGTTCGTGATGGAGACAAATCGACAGAATGTGTGAGGGATTATGGAAAAAAGAACGAAAACAAGATTAGATGTACTACTCGTCGAACGCGGTCTCGCTGAAACACGAGAGAAGGCGAAACGGGCTGTCATGGCCGGGCTTGTCTACAGCGGGACCGAACGTCTGGATAAAGCGGGCGATAAAGTGTTTGATGATATCCCTCTTGAAGTGAAAGGTCAAGTTCTACCGTACGTCGGACGAGGCGGGCTGAAGCTTGAGAAAGCTCTGCAAGTGTTCCCGCTCGACGTTCAAGGCCGTGTGGGGATTGATATCGGTTCCTCTACGGGAGGTTTTACGGACTGTGCGCTTCAAAACGGGGCGACGCAAATGTATGCGGTCGATGTTGGTTACAACCAGCTCGCATGGAAGCTTCGTAGCGATGATCGCGTCATCGTCATGGAACGGATGAACTTCCGTCATGCGACAGCCGATCAATTCCCGGTCAAACCAGATTTTGCGACGATTGATGTTTCTTTCATATCACTTCGTCTCATGGTGCCACCTCTAAAAGCGATTTTAAACCAGGAGGGTGTCGTCATGGCGCTCGTCAAACCACAATTCGAAGCCGGTAAAGCCGATGTCGGGAAGAAAGGGATTGTGCGAGACCGTGACGTACATGAGCGAGTGGCGAGTGATATGGTCCGCTATTTTGCATCGGAAGGGTTCTTCGTCGAAGGATTGGACTACTCCCCGATCACGGGTGGGGACGGAAACATTGAATTCCTCTTATTCGCTCGTTATACGGGGGTAGGTGGAGTCGAACCATCCCTTCGAGTCGAAGACGTGGTGGATGCGGCGCATGCCAAACTAAAGGGATGAGCAATGGCTACAGACAGCTTTGTCTGTAGCTTTTTCTTATCGACGAAGAAGAGATGGAGAATGGTGGAAATACCCACCGGAATGCTAGACCTTTTTTCGACAATACTTTAGAATGATAATGTGTATGTGAAACGAAGAATGAGGTGTCAGCGCTTATGAATAAAGGACAGCGATTGATTAAAATTCGAGACATCGTGACGAATCGTGAAATCGAAACGCAAGATGAATTAGTAGACGAACTTCGTCGCTTAGGATATCCCGTCACACAGGCGACTGTATCTCGGGATATTAAAGAATTACATTTAGTGAAAGTTCCTTTGAACGACGGACGATACAAATACAGCTTGCCTGCGGATCAGCGTTTTAACCCATACGGAAAAATGAAGCGCATCCTCGGTGACAGCTTCGTCTCGGTCGACTCAGCTCAAAACCTGGTTGTCATGAAAGTGCTACCAGGTAATGCCGATGCAATCGGTGTCTTGATTGACCATCTGTCATGGGACGAATTGATTGGAACAGTTTGTGGAGATGACACGATTCTCATGATTGCTCGCGATGAGGAGAAAGCGAAACAAATCATCGATCGACTACTCGGAATGTTATGAGGTGAAAGTACGTATGTTGGCAGAACTATCAATCAAACAGTTTGCGATTATCGACGAATTAAACATTCCGTTTAATCGGGGCATGACCGTTCTCACGGGTGAGACAGGTGCCGGTAAATCGATTTTGTTAGATGCGATTGGGTTGCTTGTTGGAGGACGTGGATCGAGCGAATTCGTTCGTTATGGTCAGGATAAGGCCGAAATCGAAGGAATGTTCATGGTTGAATCGGATCACCCGGTCATTGAGGCGGCCGAACAATACGGCATCGAAATCGAGGACGGGACAGTTATTTTGCGCCGAGACTTACATAGTAGCGGGAAAAGCGTCTGCCGTGTGAATGGGAAGATGATGCCACTCTCGACGCTACGTGAATTCGGTCGCTTGCTTGTAGATATTCACGGTCAGCATGAACATCAACACTTGATGGACTCAGAATTTCACTTGGGCATTCTCGACCATTATGCCGAAAAGGAAATCGCTCCATTATTAGAGGAATATCAGACAGCGTACGCAGCTTGGAAGCAAGTCGCGGATGAACTGAAGCGACTCAGTCAAAGTGAACAAGAGCTTGCACAGCGCATGGACTTATTATCGTTTCAAACGAAAGAAATTGAAGCGGCTGAACTAAAAGAGGGTGAAGAACAGGCATTAATGGAAGAACGGGATGAATTAGCGAACTTTGAACGCATTCATCAACACATTCGTCTGTCTTATGAGGCAGTCTCTGAAGAGTCAAACGGACTTGACCAAATCGGGGTCGCAATGCGCGAGATGGAAGAAGCTTCTCAATTGTCCTCTTCCCTCGCATCAGTATCAGAGACAATCTCGAACGCTTATTACTTGCTCGAAGATGCAAAGTTTCAGTTACGGGATCAACTCGACTCACTTGAGTTTGATCCAATTCGTTTGGATGAAATCGAGTCGCGTCTAGCGCTGTTCCAACAGCTTAAGCGGAAATATGGCACGACAATCGAAGAAGTCATCGCCTATGGGGAACAAGTATCCGATGAATTGAAATCGATGACGAATCGTGAGGAGTTGCTGCAAACACTGTCTGAGGACCTTGTCCGACTAGAGAAAGTTGCAAAAGAGGCAGGTGCACGGCTGTCGGCGTCACGTAAAGCGGCGGCCGAGTCCCTTCAACACGACATCCATCGAGAACTAAAAGAATTATATATGGAGAAAACAGCGTTTGAAGTTCGATTCAGTACGACGACATTGAAACAAGACGGTTTTGATGATGTCGAATTTTATATGATGACAAACGTCGGAGAACCGTTCAAGCCGCTTGCGAAAGTCGCTTCAGGTGGTGAACTTTCCCGTGTCATGTTAGCCCTTAAATCAATCTTTTCCCGAACGGTCGGAGTCGCATCGATTATCTTCGATGAAGTCGATACAGGAGTATCAGGGCGTGTCGCACAAGCGATGGGAGAAAAAATCTTCCGTCTGTCTGTCGGGTCGCAAGTGCTGTGTATCACGCATTTAGCTCAAGTTGCTGCAATGGCAGATCAACACCTTTACATCACGAAAACGGAAACAGACGACCGGACGAAGACGAACGTTGCCACTCTTGACCGCGAGAGCCGGATCGACGAGCTAGGTCGAATGATTGCTGGTATTCAAATGACAGACTTGACGAAGCAACATGTTGAAGAGTTGCTCGAAATGTCACAGCAAGTAAAACAGAAGTTCATCAAAGGAGTGTCATAAGTGATTACATTATGTATTGCGGACGACAATCGAGAAATCGTCGATTTGTTGAGCCGACAACTAGAATCTGAGCCTGATCTCCGTGTCGTTGGAACAGCGCACGATGGTGAAGCGTGCTTGGAGGTCGTCAAGACACACCAACCGGATGTACTCTTACTCGATATTATCATGCCTCATTTGGATGGAATCGGAGTATTGCAACGTTTACATGAAGAGTTCGGTGATGATAAGCCGGAAGTGATCATGTTGAGTGCGTTCGGAAAAGATGAAGTGACGAAACAAGCGGTTCAATTGGGGGCCTCTTACTTTCTCGTCAAACCTTTCAATATCCAACAACTGTTGACGAAAATTCGTGAGTTGTCGGATGGTGCGAATCGCGAATTCGAAGGAATGTCCCCAGATGAAATTGAAATTTCGATCTTGCTCCAACAGCTTGGCATTTCCCCTCGAATCAAAGGATTCAAGTATATCCGCCAAGCCGTCATTTACGTACGCGAGCGTCAAGATTTGCTCGGATTAATCACAAAGGAATTGTATCCGATGGTCGCAAAAGAGCATGATACGACTTCCTCACGTGTAGAGCGGGCGATGCGTCACGCGATCAAGACGGCGTGGGAGAATGGCATGCGCGATCATGAGATGTTTGAAGGGCGACCTGAGCGTGAGCGGAGTCCGAAGAACTCGGAGTTTATTTCGTATTTCGTCACCTACTTGTCGTTTAAAAGTAATTGAATCTTTCAGAAGGACTAAGCCGTTTGATGGTTTAGTCCTTTTTGTAAAATAATCAATAAAAAAATTTATTTACTTTATGAAAGAAAGCGCTTGCAAAACGAGTGTGGTTTGTTATAATAAAGGTGTACCAAGTTACTTGGACAAGCGTCAGATGAACGCTTTTCAAACTTGTTCCGGAGCAATGTTTGAAGAAACAAAATCATCTCGGTTCGCTATCCGACAATAGCTCAGAGGTGGGAACGACATCTCAAGTCGTTAATGTCCCGACGTGAGGTCGCGACAGTCGCTCATTCGCGAGACGATTCTATCATCAACTCGAAGCTAGGGGTTGATATAGGAAAAACGAATCGTTCAGTTAACCAAAAGGAGTGTTGTCAACCGTTGAATAGTTTATGGCAAGCGTTCGACTTCACGATGGATGGTTGGACATGATCCGATAACAAAAAAAGTTAGTAACTCGAATGGAAGCGTTCCGTTCACGCAAGACGGCAGTTACTAAAGTTCTTTCATACTTCTTCATTAAGAAGACGTTGGATCTCATGTCAATGGAAGTAAAGTAGTTGGAAAGGAGATCATCCGTAGTGATCACAATTCAATACGAATAAAAGGTTCCGCACTTGAAATGAAGTCAAGTTAGGGAACCTTTTTTTGTGCGCTTATGAGTCGAGTCGTTGAACTTTACCTGTTTTTTTATCGCGGTTAAATATATAGCCAGCTACAAATCCGATCCCGCCCATGGCGAGCAGAAGTCCAAAAGTCCCCTGCAACATGGAGGCGGCAGCGAGTGAATCAATCCATGTGAATGGTCCACTCGTCTTCAAAAAGAAGCTATCACGAAGTAATTTGATTCCGTAAACACCGAGTAAGCCAGGGACGATTAAGATTAGAAGCGCGATGAAACGCATGCAATCTCCTCCTTTACCATACATTATTTTAACAGAAATTCATTCATTCTACACTGTCTATTTTTAGGCGGCTTGCGCATCATGTTTGTATTCAGTAGCATGAAGATGAGAAGAGAGAAAGATGGGGGAATTCGTATGAATAAACGATTGATGATTGTCGGGGCAGGAAAAGGGGGGACGGAAGTCCTGAACATGTTGATGGACTCTCCGCTTGCTACGATCGTGGCGGTCGTGGACTCCGATGCATCGGCTGAAGGGATTGCACTTGCCAAAAGTTATGGCATCGCCGTGACGGACAATTGGACAAAATATGCGGATGCATCATTGGACTTTGTCATTGAGACGACAGGACAGCATCAAACGTTTGAAGAGTTGAAGGATCATTATCAAGATGCGGTTGTGTTGCCAGGAGAGTTTATTCGGATCGTTGTCGAACGATTGAAGCAGAATCAGCAAATGCTTGAGGCAATCATCGAGTGTACGAGTGAGGCAATTTCGGTAGCCGATCATCACGGCAACACCATATTAATCAATCCGTCTTACACACGGTTGACGGGATTCAAAAAGGAGGATGTCGTCGATAAACCCGCCACTGCCGACATCGGGATGCAGGAGAGTGTACATTTGAAAGTACTATCGACGGGGCAGGGGGTCCGAGACATTCGGATGCAAATCGGGGCGACGCGACGTGACATTCTTGTGAATGCCGAACCCATCATCGTTGAGGGGAAGTTGAGAGGTTCGGTCGGCGTCATTCGAGACGTGTCTCAAATACGTGCGCTGCGTGATGAATTACAAGAAGCGAAAACACGCATTCGAAATCTAGAGGCGAAATATCAGTTTGCCGATATCATCGCGACAAGTGATACGATGCGATTCGTCATCGATCAAGCGAAATTGGCAGCTGTGACCCCGGTAACAGTATTGATTCGCGGAGAATCGGGAACAGGAAAAGAACTGTTCGCCCATGCCATTCATGGGGAGTCCCCTCGGAAATTCAAAAAGTTCATCCGGGTAAACTGTGCGGCCATTTCACCCACGCTTCTCGAAAGTGAACTGTTCGGCTATGAAGATGGAGCGTTCAGTGGCGCGAAGCGTGGCGGAAAGACCGGTTACTTTGAGGAGGCAGATGGCGGTTCGCTCTTTTTGGACGAAATCGGAGAACTGCCACTTGATGTCCAAGTGAAGCTTCTACGTGTGCTTCAAGAAAATGAGATTGTCCGAGTCGGTGGGACGACGGCGATTCCGATTGATGTCCGCATCATCGCCGCGACGAATGCTGACCTTGAACAGAAAGTGGCAGATGGGACGTTCCGAGAAGATTTGTACTATCGCATCAACCGCATGCCAATCCATATCCCTCCACTTCGTGAACGGTTGAATGAACTCGAGGCACTCTGTGATCGTATCATTCGGAAGTTGAATCAAGAATATGGACGGAGTGTACAAGGTGTGGATGAAGATGCCCTGATGCTTCTAAAAAGTCAGCATTGGAAAGGGAACGTCCGAGAACTTGAGAATGTCATTGGTCGGGCGATGATTTATATGGCGAGCGCGGAACAATGGATTGCTCCACATCACCTTCAATTATCACCGCGTACGCCGAGTCAGAAAGTCGTCGAGTCTGGAACGCTCCATGAGGCGGTGGCGAAATATGAGCGTGATTTGATTGAGCGAACAATCGAAGAGGCTGGTGGAAATAAGTCAGAAGCTGCCCGTCGATTAAAAATTTCGATTCGGACTTTATACAATAAACTAGAAACCATGAAATAATATGCATGAAAATAATTGCATGGTAAGCATTTTTTTGCATAGTCATCCGCATAATAAAGCGCTTACAATTTAGGAAACAAACTTGCTTATGTTATAGTGTAGAGAGCAAGGGGGGACAATGATGAATTTTGAACGGATGCTGAAGAACGCAAAACAACTAGAGGGTTGTACGGTATCCATTGCGGGGGCAGCGGATGAAGAAGTGATCCGAGCCGTAAAACTTGCCACGGATCATGGATTGTCACGTTTCATTTTATTTGGAGAAGCTCGGGAAATCCGAAAGTTATGTGAACAGTATGGAATCGATGAGTCAGATGTCGATATTTTACATGCAAAAGGTGACGTAGAGATTGCCAGACGTGCTGCACTAGCCGTGAAAAACAAAGAGGCGGATGTGCTCATGAAAGGAATGGTGTCGACATCGACATTCATGAAAGCCGTCCTCAATCGAGAGGCTGGCCTTCGGACGAACCGGACGCTCAGTCATATCGCATTATTTCAAATTCCAAATCGGGAAAAATTGATTGGTGTGACCGATGCAGCAATCCATATCGCGCCATCGCTCGAAGAAAAGGTCGAAATCATTCATAATGCGGTAGAAGCGATGCATGACATCGGTTACGAATCGCCAAAAGTCGCAGCAATTGGGGCTGTTGAGGTTGTTAATCCTCAGATGAATGCGACGCTCGATGCCGCGTTGCTCAGTCAGATGAATCGTAGAGGACAAATCAAAGGCTGTATCGTAGATGGACCGCTTGCCCTTGATAACGCAGTCGATATGGTCGCAGCGAAACAAAAAGGAATCAATAGTGAAGTGGCGGGGCAAGCAGATTTATTAGTCGTACCATACATAGAGGTCGGCAACGTCCTTTATAAATCAATCATGTACTTTGCAGAGGCGAGCGTTGCGGCGATTGTCGTTGGCGCATCTGCCCCTGTCGTATTGACGAGTCGTGCCGATACAGCGGAGGCGAAACTTTATTCCCTCGCATTCGCTTTGTTACATGCCAAAAACTAATCGTACTTAACAGGAGGAATTGATCATGATGGAAACAAACACAGAACCACGCTTCCGTATTTTTGATGTCTTACAATCTGAGGATTACGAACAAATCGTATTTTGCCAAGACCAAGCTTCTGGGTTAAAAGCAATCATTGCGATCCACGATACGACACTCGGTCCAGCACTTGGCGGACTTCGTATGTGGAATTATGAGTCAGAGCAAGAAGCGCTCACAGACGTGTTGCGTCTCGCAAAAGGAATGACTTATAAAAATGCTGCAGCCGGACTCAACCTTGGTGGTGGGAAAGCTGTCATCATCGGAAATGCCAAGACGGACAAGTCAGAAGCTCTCTTCCGTGCATTCGGTCGATACGTACAATCACTAAGTGGACGTTACATCACAGCTGAAGATGTGAACACGACGGTAGCTGACATGGACTTCATTCACATGGAGACGGATTACGTCACAGGAGTCAGTCCTGCGTTCGGTTCAAGTGGTAACCCTTCACCAGTAACGGCATATGGCGTCTACCGCGGTATGAAAGCCGCTGCAAAATGGAAGTTCGGAACAGACTCACTCGCAGGGAAGACGGTTGCCGTGCAAGGTGTCGGAAACGTAGCCTATAACTTATGCCGCCACCTCCATGAAGAAGGTGCACATTTGATTGTGACAGACATCAACGAAGAAGCGCTCAAACGTGCAGAAGCAGACTTTGGTGCGACGATCGTCAAACCAGATGAGATTTACGCGGTCGAGTGTGACATTTTTGCTCCATGTGCACTCGGTGCAGTCATCAACGACAAAACGATTCCACAATTGAAAGCACAAATCGTTGCAGGTGCCGCAAACAACCAATTGGCTGAAGATCGTCATGGGGATGTACTTGACGAGAACGGTATCCTTTACGCGCCAGACTTCGTCATCAACGCCGGTGGTGTCATCAACGTCGCGGACGAACTCGAAGGTTATAACCGTGAACGGGCAATGAAGAAAGTCGAACTCATCTATGACAACATGATGCGTGTCTTTGAAATTGCGGAGCGTGATGGAGTACCGACGCATGTGGCGGCTGACAAGATGGCTGAAGAGCGGATTCATATGATGTCACGTTCACGTAGTCAGTTCCTCAAAGTTGAAAAAAGTATTCTGGGGAGACGCTAAGATGACAAAACGGCTAATTCTTGCGATCAACCCTGGGTCGACTTCGACAAAAGTTGGATTGTTTGATGGGAAGGAAGAAGTGATGACACGTACGGTCCGCCATGAGATTGATGTGACCGGTCTCACCCTTCCTGAGCAGTTACCTCATCGTGAGCAAGAAGTACGTGCCTTGTTAGAAGAGACTGGCATCGCGGTCAACGATTTGACCGCGATTGTCGGTCGTGGTGGCTTGCTTGCACCGATGACATCAGGAACGTATACCGTCAATGATTTGATGCGAGAGGACTTGACGAGCGGAAGATTCGGTATGCATGCGTCTAACCTCGGTGGATTGATTGCATCCAAAATAGGCGAGAATGAAGGAATCCCAAGCTTCATCGTTGACCCTGTCGTTGTCGATGAGATGCATGAGTTGGCAAGAAAGACCGGAATGGCCGACATCGATCGCCGTAGTATCTTTCATGCCCTGAATCAAAAGGCCGTCGCCAAACGTTTTGCGACTGAAAATGGAAGCGATTACAATGAGCTGAATTTGATTGTCGCTCACTTGGGCGGAGGGATTACGGTCGGTGCTCATGCACAAGGCCGCGTCATCGATGTGAACAATGGACTCGACGGTGATGGACCACTTGCTCCAGAACGGGCAGGTTCAATTCCTGTTGGACAGGTAGTAGAACTATGTTATAGTACCAGGTGTAAAGAATCGGAAATGAAAAAGAAAATTGTCGGTCAAGGTGGGTTGTTCGCACACCTCGGTACATTCGATGCGATTGAGATTGAGCAACGGATGGAATCGGGAGATGATGAGGCGAGACTCCTTTATGAGACGATGGCATACCGTGTCGCACAAGAGATTTCAAAACATGGTGCGACGCTCAGTGGCCGAGTGGATGCCATCTTATTGACAGGTGGAATCGCTTATTCTGACTGGCTGACTGACAAGATTAAAGAGCGTGTCGCATTCCTCGCGCCGGTATACGTTTATCCAGGTGAAGATGAATTGAAAGCCTTGGCAGAAGGTGCACTTCGCGTCATCGAGAAGGAAGAGACCGCAAGAGAATATGAGGGGGATACACATGGCACGAGAATTTGATGTTGTCGTCATTGGTGGAGGACCAGGAGGATATGTGGCTGCGATCAAGGCTGCACAGGCTGGTAAATCTGTCGCAATCGTCGAGGCGAGAAAATTAGGCGGCACCTGCTTACATAGAGGCTGCATCCCTACGAAAGCTCTTCTAAAAGCTGCCCATGTCTATCAAACGGCGAAACAGGGGGCAACGTACGGCGTAGAAACGGGAAGTGTGACGTTCAACATGGAACGGGCTCAAACGTATAAACGCGATCTTGTGGCTGGTCTTGAAAAAGGAATCGAGCACTTGATGAAACAAGGGAAAATTGAAGTGTTTCGCGGAAAAGCCTCGATCCTTGGACCGAGTATCTTCTCGCCACAACCTGGGACCGTATCCGTTGAAGATGAAAGCGGTGAGTCAGAGCTCATCTTGCCAAACCAATTGATTATCGCGACAGGTTCGATTCCGCGTGAACTTCCTGGTTTGCCGTTCGATCACGAACGTATCTTAAACTCGGACGACCTCCTCAATTTTGAGACACTTCCTGAATCGATTGCGATTGTCGGTGGAGGTGTCATCGGAGTCGAATGGGCGTCCATGCTCGTCGATTTAGATGTGAACGTGACGTTGATCGAAGTAGGAGATCGATTACTTCCACTTGAGGACAAGGCGGTCTCTCGTGAGGTGGAACGCTTATTGAAGAAGCGTGGTGTCCGTGTGAAGAAGAGCGTGACGGTCGACGCCGAACGAACATTGATTCACGAAAATACAGTGGAGCTTGCTGTCGGGGAAGAGATGTTACAAGTAGACAGTGTCCTCGTCTCGGTTGGTCGAGTTGCCAACACGGAAGACTTAGGACTTCAAAACACTTCCATCGTCGTAGAAAACGGGATCATCCAAGTCGATAGTCAGTATCGGACGAAAGAACGTCATATCTTCGCAATCGGTGATTGCATCGGGAAGTTACAACTCGCTCACGTCGCGTCTGCAGAAGGCGTGAAGGCGGTCGAAACGATTCTTGGACTTGAGCCGACACCACTCGATTATGCGCTCATTCCACGTTGTGTATATAGCGTTCCTGAAGTCGCTTCGGTCGGCTTGACGGAAGAGGCGGCAAAAGATGCCGGACATGATGTGAAGACGGGGACATATCGATTCAACGGACTCGGGAAAGCGCGAATTGAAGGACAAGCAGACGGATTCGTCAAACTCGTTTCGGACAAAGAAACAGATGACCTTCTCGGTGTTCATATCGTCGGACCGAAAGCGACTGAACTCATCACAGAAGGTGGACTCGCGCTCGTCTTGAACGCGACGGCTTGGGAGATGGGACAACTTGTGCACCCACACCCTGCATTGAGCGAAGCCTTCCAGGAAGCGGCACTTGCCGTTGATGGATTACCGATTCACGCCTAAGGAGGAACAAGAATGGAACAGATGACTGTAAACTCATATGAAGAGCTTGGTTTAACCAAACAAGATTTATTGGCAATGTATGAAACGATGGTACGCGCCCGTAAGATTGATGAACGGATGTGGAAGTTGAACCGCGCCGGGAAAATCCCGTTCGTCGTTTCATGTCAAGGACAAGAAGCGGCGCAGGTCGGTGCGGCGTTCGCGCTCGAGAAAGGAATCGACTACGTATTGCCTTACTATCGTGATGTGGCGGTTGTTCTTCACTTCGGTCAAACATCAAGAGACTTGATGTTGTCGGCATTTGCGAAAGCGGAAGATCCGAACTCGGGCGGTCGTCAGATGCCTGGTCACTTCGGCTCGAAAGAACATCGCATCGTGACGGGTTCATCTCCGGTTACAACACAAGTCCCTCATGCGGTCGGAATTGCACTTGCGGCGAAGATGAAAAAAGAAGAACTCGTCACGTTCGTCTCGTTCGGAGAAGGCTCATCGAACCAAGGTGACTTCCACGAAGGGGCAAACTTTGCAGGTGTCCATAAATTACCGGTTATCTTGTTCTGTGAGAACAACAAGTATGCGATTTCGGTACCACTTACGAAACAGTTGGCATGTGAGCATGTATCAGACCGTGCAAAAGGTTACGGGATGCCAGGTGTGACAGTCGACGGGACAGACCCGATTGCTGTATATGCGGTCGTGAAGGAAGCGCGCGAACGTGCACTTCGCGGAGAAGGACCGACGCTAATCGAAGCAGAAGTCGAACGTCTCGTCCCACACTCATCAGATGATGATGACAAAGCATACCGTTCAGCTGAAGAATTGGCCGGATTAAAAGAGCGAGATGGCATTCAATTGTTCCGTCAACGACTTGTGAACGATGGTATTGCAACAGCGGATACACTTGCCGAAATCGATGCACAAATCGATGCTGAAGTGAATGAAGCGACGACATATGCGGACAAAGCACCGTACGCATCACCTGAATCTGCATTGGATTACGTCTATGAGGAGGAAAAATGATGAAAACGTTTATCGAAGCGATCAATGAAGCGATTCATGAGGAAATGGAGCGCGACGAAAACGTCTTCGTCGTCGGGGAAGACGTCGGCGTACGTGGTGGTGTATTCCGTGCCACCCAAGGCTTGATTGAGAAGTATGGAGAAGACCGTGTCATCGACGCACCGCTCGCTGAGAGTGCGATTGCCGGTGTAGGAGTCGGGGCTGCCATGTACGGTATGCGACCGATTGCAGAAATGCAATTCGCAGACTTTATCATGCCAGCAGTGAACCAAATCGTATCGGAAGCGGCAAAAATTCGATACCGCTCAAACAACGACTGGACGTGTCCGATGGTCATCCGTGCTCCTTTCGGGGGTGGCATTCACGGGGCACTCTATCACTCGCAATCGGTCGAGGCGATGTTCAGTTCGACGCCAGGTCTCAAAGTCGTCATTCCATCAGACCCAGTCGATGCGAAGGGATTGTTGAAAGCAGCAATCCGTTCGAACGACCCTGTCCTCTTCTTCGAACATAAGCGTGCCTATCGTCTTTTGAAGGCGGACTTGCCAACGGACGAATACACGGTTGAAATCGGTAAGGCTGCTGTCAAACGTGAAGGTGACGATATCACAATCATCACGTACGGTCTTTGTGTCCACATGGCACAAGAAGCTGCGAAAACACTCGAAAAGGAAGGAATCAGTACGCATATTCTCGACCTTCGTACCGTCTATCCGCTCGACCAGGGTGCAATCATCGAGTCGGTCAAGAAGACCGGTAAAGTGTTACTCGTGACAGAAGACAACAAAGAAGGAAGCATCATTGGAGAAGTAGCGGCGATTATCGCAGAGAAGGCACTCTTTGAACTCGATGCGCCGATTGAACGCTTAGCGGGTCCTGACGTTCCGGCTATGCCATATGCACCACCGATGGAAAAATTCTTTATCGTATCCCCAGAAAAAATTGCCGAGCGGGCGCGTCAGCTCGCCGCGTTTTAAGGAGGCGTCTCCATGGAACAAACGATTACAATGCCCCAACTCGGTGAGAGTGTGACGGAAGGCACGATTACGACATATCTCGTCAAACCGGGCGATCGTGTGGAAGAATATGAACCACTTGCCGAAGTGATGACAGATAAAGTCACGGCCGAGATTCCGGCAACAAGTGCAGGAATCGTAAAAGAATTTCTCATTCCAGAAGGTGAGACGGTCAGTGTCGGGACACCTGTCCTGACGATGGAAGTCGAAAGTGCAGAGGAAGCTGTGACTGAGACGAAGACTGAACCGGTCGCCGAAGCGGAACCAGCAGAACCGGCAGCAGCGAAGCAAGCTGTCGCGACGGTTCCGAAAAAACAGAGTGGGTACGGTCGATATTCTCCTGCCGTCATCCGACTCGCGAATGAGAACAACATCGATTTGAATGAATTGAGCGGAAGCGGTCTAGGCGGTCGGATTACGCGGAAAGATATTCTTCGTTACTTATCAGAAGGACGCCCTGCATCAACTCCTGAGAAAGCGACACAAGCACCTGTCCAAGAGACAATGGTACAAACAAAAATGGACGTTCCGACTGAGGCACCACGTCCTGCCGTCGAACCTTCACAATCAGCTGCCTCGACATCTACAGGTCGATACGAAACGATTCCGACAGCTGGTGTGCGTCAAGCGATTGCGAACAATATGGTTCGCTCGAAGCATGAGGCACCACACGCATGGCTCATGATTGAGGTCGATGTAACGAATCTCGTCGAGGCGCGTGCGAAATTGAAAGATGAGTTCATGAAACGGGAAGGCGTCAAATTGACATTCATGCCGTTTTTCATGAAAGCAGCCATCGAGGCATTGAAGAAGTATCCGATGATGAACTCAGAATGGGCAGGCGACCACATCAAAGTTCACCAAGACATCCATCTGTCTGTGGCCGTCGCGGCAAACGACGCCCTGTATGTACCGGTCATTCGCCAAGCGGATGAGAAGAACATCAAAGGACTCGCTGTGGCCCTTCAAGACGTAGCGTCACGTGCGCGTGAGAACCGTTTGAAGGCGGAGGAGATGCGTGGAGGGACGTTCACCATCAACAACACGGGTGCGTTTGGTTCAATCCAATCGGCACCAATCTTGAACTACCCACAAGCGGCAATCCTATCAGTCGAGTCGATTGTGAAGCGTCCGGTCTGGATGAACGGAATGTTCGCGGCACGCGATATGGTCAACCTTTGTATGTCGGTCGACCATCGTGTCCTCGACGGGCTCGTCGCAGGGCAATTCTTGCAAGCAATCAAACAGTCGCTCGAGTCGATCGACCCGAACACATATACAGTGTATTGATTCAAAAAAAATGGAGGCGCCCCCGGTGGGATCGCCTCCATTTTTCATGAGTTATAGCCAATGAATAGCGTGAAGAAGAAACTTGCGGCTGAGATGAGTAAGAGAAGGAACGACATGGACATGCCGGTGATGACGAGTCTTTTCGAGAGTCGTTGTTTGGTTTTGTAGAGCGCATACGCAAACACAAGACTAAATATGCCGAGCGTCATGAATAGCGTGAGCGGGATTGATCGGTCGTAAAGAAGGTAAAATGGATCCAATGTTGAATCGTCCTTTCTAGTCATGAACCTTCTTAAATTGTCGTAGATGAACACGGTACATCGATTTGTTGATTACAATAAATACGAGAAGAAACATCCAATATACAAAGATATAGTCTAATGTAAATTCGGGAACACCATCATGTCTGACTGAGGAAATCCAAAGCAGGCAGAGAGAGGCCGGGAAATGGATAAAGAGTACAAGATAAGGTACGAACTTCATGAATGATAAGGCATTTGTCGACGGATTACGCATTAAACTCATCGCGATCAAACCGATCAACACCTCGAGTCCACCAAGCGTGAAATAGGCGAGTGAATCAGAGAAGCTGGTTTCTAGAATGGGTGAGGCAAGCGTCGCAAGACCTAAACTCCCGATGATTATTAAAGCGAACAAGATGTAGTCACCTCCAAAAAAAGGGTTGATTCTATGTGTTTATTGTAAAATAATGGATGGTAAAATTCAACATCTCAGAAAAACACGCCATTCATAGAAATGGCGTGTCGGTAAGTTCTTTATATCGATTGTTCAATCATCGATTCGATGTCGCGACGAACTTCAGCTGGTGACAAACGTGCAGCATCATAGCGGACACGATGCGTCGACTCGTCCGTTCCCGTCAAATCAGCGAAAAGACTTCCGAGGTCGTGGACACTGCGGTCGACTTGTATGAGTAATTCAATCGAATCCTCTTCTTGTAAGATGACGACTTCGACTTCATCTAACTGACGCCCAAAACGTGAGCCGTTCGCTGAATATTCGAGTTCTTGTGCAATCGGAAGACGACCTGAACGATGGCGTGCCGGGAGCATCTCTGTGTCGGCTTTCTTGAGACGAAAACCGAGTTCGTCCATCGCATCTAAAATGACTTGTTGTGAAGCGTTCGGTTGAACGGTAATCGCATCTTCATCTTTTGGGTCGACGGCTTGGGCGATATCAAGCCCGGTCTCAATCCATGATTTCGATTGACTGACAGAGAGTGGGGTATTGAACGGGACGTTGACCGTGAACGGGATCTCTTTCACTTCTCCTGGTCCAATCATAAATGGAGCCTCATTCAATAAAATCTTTTCAATTGTAAAGGTCGAATGAGTCGTTTTATCGTTGACCTCATGTTTATACAGCGTGTTGAAGAAAAGATAGATGCTGTCGACCGACTGCTCGACTGAACCGCCCTCTACATGGACCACTCCATTAAGTTCACCACCGGGTGTGCAATGGCTTTGATTCAAGCGTGTGTCGACTTTTGCGGCACCGATTCCGATTGATGATAAAATCTTTTTAAACATATGTGTATCCTCCTTTGACGTAACGTCGTCTTCGTGTAATAGTATGTACGGACAGGTGAAACGATATGTTTCAAAATTTCTAAAAAAGGATTGAATCCATTGGAATATAAAGCGTTACAAGAACGTCTCGAAGACGTAATCCAATCAAATCATCTCGTGTCGGCGACAATCAGTCAACCCCGTCAAAAATCAAGTGATCTCAGACGGGTCAAATTGAAACCGGTCATGCTTCGGAATGCATACCACATCCAGTTTGAATATCAGTACGAACGGGTGATGAACCATAAAAACTTATCACCGGATGAGGCTGTAGAAGAATTGTTCGACCTTCTTGAAACGTTCAGACAAGGACAGTTTCAATTAAAAGAGTCTGACCTTCAATTTCAGTTATCCAAAAAATTTAAAGTGACCTTTAAAGAGAGACAGACAGCTCAAAAAGAAATTCAGTTGAGCCATAATCGGGAAAAGCAATATGTGCTACCACTCGACGAACCAGTCCCATTCTTGATTCGACTCGGCATCCAGTCGAGTGATGGAAAAGTGAAGCGACAAAAGTATGACAAGTTTAAACAAATCAACCGCTTCCTTGAGTTCATTGAAGACTCGCTTAAACACTTGCCGACAGACCGTACCGTCCGAATCTTGGATTTCGGTTCAGGGAAATCGTATTTGACGTTCGCGCTCTATCACTTTTTACACGAGATGAAAGGGTATGATGTCCATATCACGGGTCTCGATTTGAAAAAAGAAGTCATCGAAGAATGTGCATCGATTGCAAAAGACTTAGGATATGAGCGGCTCGAATTCTTAGTCGGAGACATCAATGAATATGAAGGGGAGACAGCTGTTGATATGGTCGTGACACTTCATGCATGTGACGTGGCGACTGATATGGCGTTAGCCCGTGCCGTCCGGTGGGGGGCGAAAGTCATCTTGAGTGTTCCTTGCTGTCAGAAGGAGTTAAATCGTCAACTTCAAGCACCGAATCTAGACGTGATGCTTCAGCATGGATTGATCAAAGAACGGTTCGCTTCGCTGGCGACAGATTCGATTCGGGCTGAACTTCTTGGGCTTGTTGGTTATGAAGCTCAGTTACTGGAGTTCATCGACCTCGAGCATACACCGAAGAACATCATGATTCGTGCGTATTTGACGAATCGTAAAGCGAGTGCTGAGACGAAGGCGCGCTACCTCGCCTTTAAACAAATGTTACAGGCAGATCCGTTCTTAGAACGTGAATTGAGCGATAGACTTGTCCTCGAGGTAGAACAAGACGTAAAATAAGAGAGTATAGACGAAATGTCGAAAGGGGAAACAACATGGATTTTCAATTATATTTTCAAGATGTAGTCGAACAAGCGCGTAACGAAGTGCGTGCTGCAGGATACACAGAGCTCACGACACCGGAAGAAGTAGACGGGGCACTGAAAAAAGAAGGGAAGACACTTGTACTCGTTAACTCGGTATGTGGTTGTGCAGGCGGGATCGCTCGTCCGGCCGCTGCTTACGTTAACAAGATGGAAGGTGTAAAACCTGACCATTTCGTGACCGTGTTTGCAGGTCAAGACCGTGAAGCGACAGATCGTGCACGTGAGTATTTTGAAGGATATGCACCGTCTTCACCATCGATTGCCCTCCTCGAGGATGGAAACATCGTGACGATGGTAGAGCGTAGTGAAATCGAGTCGTCAACTGCGGAAGAACTTGTCGACCAATTACAAACATTGTTCGATATCTACTTCGCATAATCAAGCAACGGCGCAAAGGCATTGCCTTTGCGCTTTTGTGAAAAGGGGCAGTGTATATGGAACCAGTCATCAAAATTATGACGGAGGCAGAATATATGATTGCCCTGTCACGCGGTGAAATCAATGAACCGTCTCTTCAATCGGAAGGAACGATTAAATGTTGTACGCCGCAACAGATTGGAAAGGTCGTCAAAGCGTCGTATGCGGGAGAAGCGGTCGTTCTCGTCTCCCTTTACGTCAATCGTCTTGGGCAACTGTTACATTATGAGTTAGATGAGGACGGGGAACGTTATCCGCACGTGTATAGTGCCATCCCAATGTCATCCGTCAAACAGGTCCAACCATATGGGTCTCGCGACAACGGAACGGTCACATATTTCGCTTTCGAGCGGATGTGACCTTCTTTTTTTGTATAAATTGCATGAATATACTTTACAAGTAATAATTATGTGTATATAGTGGTTGGAGACACAAGTCGGACAACTGATGTGTCATAGAACAGTTGAGCTACGTTCACACATATGTCATAATTTTGTTAAAGTTCTGATAATTATCATTCAATTACGAAAGGGAGATGAAGATGAAAAAAGGTTTTCTAGCATTATGTTTAGCAGGACTGGCCGCGTTCTCAGTCGCATGTGGAGCAGACGTGAACGAAGGAGGATCGACATCGACCGATGGTGAGGATGACAAAGTCATCGTCATGGGTACGAGTGCCGATTACTTCCCGTATGAATTCGTCGACACAGCGAATGGCGACGAGATCGTCGGATTTGATATCGACATCGCCAAAAAAGTGGCAGAAAACATGGGATATGAATTGAAAATTGAAGATATGGATTTCGGAAGTTTGCTCGGAGCCCTCAACGCGGGTCGTGTCGACTTCGTCATGGCTGGTATGACACCGACAGAAGAACGTAAAGAAAATGCCGATTTCTCGGATATCTATTTCACAGCGGTGAACTTGATCTTATCGAAAGATGATTCACTTCAATCACTTGAAGATTTGAAAGGCAAAAAGATTGGTGTCCAGCTTGGTTCGATTCAAGAAGGAATCGCACAGGATCAAATCGCAGACGCTGAAATCGTCTCATTGAACAAGATTCCTGAGATCATCCAGGAAATCAAGACAGGACGTATTGACGCAATGGTCATCGAAGATACGGTCGCGAAGAAATACCTCGAGCAAGACAGCGAATTGACAACATTTGAAATCGTGGACGAAGAAGAAGCGGGCTCTGCTGCTGCCTTCCGTAAAGACGATGAACTCCGCGATCAATTCAACGAAGAGTTGAAGAAGATGATCGACAGTGGAGAAATCGAAGAGTTAGCACAAAAATGGTTTGAAGAAGAGGCTGCACCAGCCGAATAATGAATCGTACGAGGCTGACTGAAGATGAATCGGTCAGCCTTTTTTTAGGAGGAACTTACAATGGATTTTAGCCGGATTTATGATTCGATCCCTTACATACTTGAAGGGATTCCAGTCATGTTCCAAGTGGTCATCGTCTCGGCATTAATCGGGATTTCACTTGGTATTGTCGTTGCAACACTGAAAATCGTACCGAATCGTCTCATCAACTTTATTGGACATGCATACACGGCTGTATTCCGTGGGACACCACTTATCTTGCAACTTGCCATCATTCACTTCGGGTTGCCACAACTGACTGGCTATATCACGACGCCATATCAATCGGCAGTCATCGCCTTTTCATTGAACTCAGGGGCGTATATTTCAGAGATTATTCGTGCTGGTATTCAAGCGGTCGATAAAGGCCAATGGGAAGCATCTGATGCTTTAGGTGTCCCATACGTCAAACAATTACGTTCAATCATCTTGCCACAGGCGTTCAAGAATATCTTGCCCGCCCTCGTCAACGAGATGATTACATTGACGAAAGAGTCGGCACTCGTCTCGACGGTCGGCGTACTCGACATTATGCGCCGGGCACAGATTGTCGGTGGGCAGAAGGCAATCTACTTCGAACCGCTTCTATTCGCCGGTGTGATATACTTTACGATAGTGATGATCTTGACGTATCTTGGACAACGTCTAGAAAAACGGTTAAGAAAGAGTGATGGAAGATGATCGAAGTTAAAGACCTACACAAACAATTTGGTGACTTAGAAGTATTGAAGGGAATCACGACGACGATTGAACGTGGTGAAGTGGTCGCCGTCATCGGACCGTCTGGGTCTGGTAAATCGACATTTCTGCGTTGCTTGAACATGCTAGAAATCCCGACGAGCGGGACGGTCAGTGTGGATGGATTCGAACTTACGAAAAAAGGGGCGAACGTCGCGAAGGCTCGCCAAAATATCGGGATGGTGTTCCAACAGTTCAACCTCTTCCCGCATATGAGCGTATTGGACAATTTGACGTATGCACCTGTCAATGTTTTGAAAGTCAGTAAGGCTGAAGCTCTTGAACGTGCGAAAAAATTGCTCGAACGTGTCGGCCTCTCTGAGAAAATCGACGCCTACCCGAGCCAATTATCAGGTGGACAAAAACAACGTGTCGCGATTGCACGTGCTTTGGCGATGGAACCGAACGTCATGTTATTCGATGAGCCGACATCGGCACTTGACCCTGAGATGGTCAACGAAGTACTCGATGTCATGAAGGGGTTAGCTGAGACAGGGATGACGATGGTCGTCGTCACACACGAAATGGGCTTTGCTCGTGAAGTGGCAGACCGTGTCCTCTTCCTTGATGAAGGAATTCTGATGGAAGAAGGAAAACCGGCCGACCTATTGTTGAACCCGCAGACAGACCGTGCGAAACGATTCTTAGAAAAAGTGTTGTAATCTGAACTTACGAAGGAAGGATGAATGCACATGAAAATCACTTATTACGGACACGCGACAGTAGGATTTGAGATCGATGGCGTAAACGTGTTGATCGATCCATTTTTGACGAGTAACCCTCATACGGAAGTAGACCCTTCTACACTACGCCCAGACTATTTGTTGCTCACCCACGCTCATTTTGATCATATCGAAGATGTCGAATTGATCGCGAAAGAGACGGGTGCGACGATTGTGGCGACGCATGAGCTCGCGACCTACTATGAGAAAAAAGGATTTTCTGTACACGGAATGAATATCGGTGGCGGACACGCCTTCCCGTTCGGACGTGTCACGATGACGCAAGCATTTCATAGCTCGAGTTTCGATATGGGTGACACACCAATCTATATGGGAATGCCAGCTGGATTCATCATTGAGACGAATGAGCTGACGCTCTATCACGCTGGGGATACGAGCCTGTTCTCGGATATGAAAATGTACGGAGAACGTTTCGAAATCGATGTCGCATTCCTTCCAATCGGAGATAATTTTACGATGGGACCTGCAGATGCATTAGACGCGGCGCAGTGGCTCCAAGCCAAACGGGTCGTCCCAATCCACTTTGATACGTTCCCGCCGATCAAGCAGGACGCTCAGGCATTCTGTGACCAGTTACATCGTCGTGGTCTTTTGATTGAACCGAACACGACGATCGAGATTTAAGCGTGGATGTGATACAAGCGACGAAAACGTTCGTCGAACAGATTCATGCAGAAGACCATACAGGGCATGACACCGCTCATATTGAGCGCGTCGTCCGACTGGTGAAGCGCTTGATGAAGGATGAGCCTGTCGACGAGACAGTGCTCATCCTTGCTGCGTATTTACATGACGTGGAAGACCATAAGCTCGGTCGACCGAAGGGGCTCGTCAAACAACATTTGACTTCTCTAGAAATCACTGAAGAGCAAGCAAACTTAGTGCTGACCTTAATCGATGAAGTGTCTTTCTCAAGAGGGATTCAGCCTACGACTCGCGAAAGTGAAATTTTGCAGGACGCCGATCGTCTTGATGCCATCGGGGCCATTGGGATTGCGCGAACATTCCAATTCGCTGGTTCTCGCGGAACACCGCTCAATCTGTCGGAAGAAAGTGCAATACAACATTTTCAAGATAAACTGTTGAATCTGGCGTCTAGGATGCATACCGCTAAAGCGAAACAATTGGCGATGTCACGGCATGCGTTCATGGAGCGCTTTTTGGTGCAATTTCACGAAGAGTGGGATGGAGTAGACATTTAAAAGGACGACCGAGACATATGTCTCGGTCGTCCTTTTGATTAAAATGGATGTTTATTGAGCCAGTGGCCGCCGTCAAGAGAAATACAATCCCCGTTTAAATAACGCATCTCGTCAGAGGCCATCCAAAAGGCCAAGTCGGCGATTTCTTCCGGTGTCCCAAAACGTCCTAGTGGGACATTGCGGCGAATCCGCTCTACTTCTTTGACATGGGACACGAGTTTTTCCGCACCGCCTGTCCGTTCAATCGGTCCTGGGCTAATGGCGTTGACACGAGCCCCGAACTGATAGCCCCATTCAACTGCGAGCGTTCTCGTCAAATTGAGGACGCCCGCTTTCGCTGCCGCACTCGGTGCGACACCAGGACCTGCTTGCCATGCATATGAGGCGACCATGTTAATGATTGAACCGCCTCGTAATTCTTCTGCTTCCCAATGTTTCCCGAGAACATGAGTGCAGTTGAATGTGCCGTTCAAGACGATGTCAATGACGCTCGCCCAACCGTTCGGAGACAAATCAAGTGTCGGACAGACGAAATTACCTGCCGCGTTGTTGACGAGTGCGTGAACCGGTCCGTAAGCGGATACGATGTCAGCGAGTGCTTGAGCGCATCCTTCATAATCACGAACATCATGCTGCACACTCATCGCTTGACCTGTTTCGATTGCGTTCAGTTCGTTCATCGCTTCAAGTAGTCGTTCCTCGTTTCGACCACTGATCGCCACATTCCATCCTTCTTGCTTAAATTTTAAGGCCATGGCTTTCCCCATACCAGACGATCCCCCGGTAATCCAAATCGTTTTCATATTGATTCCCCCTTGAAAATGAATGGTCGTTCATTCTATATATTCGTCTTCTGATTTGAAATTCCTTCAATCAGATGTCATTTGGTGTTGAATCATTTCTTCGACAAGATGCATATATAGAATATGATACGATTGAAGTGCGTAAGATGATGTCAATCAATTGGAGGGAGCTGCTAAGCCATGAGGCGACTGATGGGGATATCTATTTTCAGTATTCTAGTTGTGATAGCGCTCGTTTTTACGAATATGAGAGATGATGATTTGTCCGAACCGATTGAAAAGGTGACGAATTCTCAAGTCGAAACAAAGACAGCTCCTGAGATGACTGTGGGCGAACTAAAAGGTATCTTAACTGATTTCCAACGCGATGTGGCCCCGCAAATCAAGAATGATTTCGAACGGAAGTTGGCGGAACGAATGTACGTGGAGATGAGTATATTTGATGAAAGTATTGATATAAACAAGCTCATAACGCGCGCTTCAGAGCAAGCTGATTTTGAACGTGCTTGGTTGACTCATGCGAAAGACGAGTATGGGGTCGTCGTAACAGATGAAGAAGTCGATGGTTGGATTGAACGAGGACCTGATGCGGAGGAAGTCGAGTCACAGAGACGGTATGCCGAGGCAAAAGAAATGAGTGTATATGAGCTGAATCATAATTATGATCGTGATCAATATATGAAGTGGGTCGTGTGGGAAAAACTGATCCCGCTCGTCACGGAACGGTATGAAGAGGCAAGTGAGAAAGTGCTCGACAACAATCGACTCATCGAGCTTTACGAAATTGAAGTGAGTGATACACTATAAATGAATAATAGCCCGACTCAACTGAGCTGGGCTATTGTTCATTTTATCTGTTTTAACTGTTCCAAGCCAAGTTCGCGATCGATTGCATACATCGTACCGGCAACCTTCTCACCCCAATACGGGTCTGACGCGTAAAAGATGTTAATTCCTTCTTGTTTGTTACCAGGGTAATCTCCGCGTGCGTATGGTCCTTTTACATATTTTGTGGCGAACAGTTCGGCAGCCGCGTCAACGCTCGCTTCAACCGTCTCAAAGGTTGTGGCGTTGCCGCTCGGGTCGTCATCTGTTGCCCGGAATCCGAACAAGTTACGTTTTTCCCGTGCGATGTCGGACGTTCCAAACCGTGACTCGTGACCGGCTACCGCGAGTAGGAACAAGGCATTGACTCCATACGTTTCTTCCGCACGTTTGAAGGCGTCGCCCTCTCCAGCGAGAGGCGAGTCGATGGATTGTAAATACTGATCGAACGCTTTGGCGGAATACGGTGACGATGATCGGATTGAAGCGAATTGATAGGGAGAGTCGAAGACGTCTCGGACACGTTCCGTATAAAAACGATTTTCTGAGCGCTTCTCTGTCGGTCCGACAAGAAACGTGCCGGCGAGATTCGCATTCGCCTCGACGGAATGATACACATCACCATCTCGAATCTCGTAATATCCACGTCTTTCCACGACGGCTTCTGGGAACAATGCCATCTGATCAGGTTTTACGTAGACGTCTGCGCCTGATATGCGTACTTTCAAATGGTCTTCGCCTCGTTCAAGGAGTTGAAGTCTTGTACCACCAGCGACATAAGACTGACGTTTTTTAAACGATTGATCTTCGTAAAGGTTCGTGATGGCATCGCTTGGAGTCACGGCCACACCGGTGCCTGTGAAGTCGAGAACTTCTCCAGAAGGAGAGAATAAGGTGCGGTTATTTCCCGCTGCCATATAGCGTTTTGCCTCAGCAAGAGATTCGAACGACCGTGTGACACGGTCCCCGTTCGTGACGGTTTCGACAATATACGTGTCTTCACGGCCAGACTGAATCCATAAAAATGCGGCGATGGCAAGACCAAGCGTCGCAATCATCGGCCAAATCGTACGTTTTTTCTTTTGTTTCAATCAGATCACTTCCAAACTTTTGAATTGCCAAACGAGTTGATTTAGTCAACAATTTGATGGAGAAGGGGGAAATCAGTATGAAAATTGGAACGCGGACGTTAAAAACCGCGGTCGCAGCGGGTATCGCAATGCTCATTTCCGAGACGATTCATCTTGATTATTTTGTATTTGCTGCTATTATCGCCATTTTGAGTATTCAAGAGACACGGAAAAAGTCTATTCGCGCCTCGTATGAGCGTGTCATGGCGAGTCTTCTCGCCATCGGGATGGGCGCCGCGATGTTTACGTTACTCGGTTATTCACCGGTGACGCTCACACTTTATTTTGTCATCTTCATTCCGCTCGTACAACAACTGAAACTGCAAGATGGACTCATTACGAGTGTCGTGATCTTGACGCATCTCTATACCGAGGCGCAGTTCTCGCTTGAATTGTTCATCAACGAGTTATTGCTCATCGCGATTGGTGTCGGGGTCGGACTCATCGTCAACATGTATATGCCGACGCTAGATCGAGAAATCGAGCGTATCAAAGATAGTATCGACCGATCGCTTGCCGTACTTTTTTACGATGTAGCGGCATGTGTCGAGACCGGTGTGTATAACAACCATTCGATGATGCTCATCAAGACACGGGACTATTTGAAAGAAGGGAAAGATTTGGCCCTTCGACGTATGGGTAACTCCATTGGGAAACGAAATGAAGATATGGATTACCTCTACTTCCGGATGCGGGAGCGACAATACGATATTTTGAAGCGGGTCGCTGATAACGCAAGAGAAATCACCATGGTCGTTAATGAAGCAAAACCTGTTGCAACATTTTTGCGTCGTGTCGGGGACCACGTGAACGAGCAGGCGGACGCTTCCGTTTTTCTGCAAGAACTTGAAGAAATGATTGAACACTATCGAAAAAACGTACCTCTCCCCACAACACGTGAAGAATTTGAGGTACGCTCATCCTTGTTGAATATTTTATCGGATGTGAAAAGTTACTTGATCTTGAAAGAGCGCTATATTTTGCTCTTAAAAGAACATGGTCATGCTCGAGAGAAACGTGCTGATCAAAAAGATTGAGACGATGACGATGACGCCAATTTGAATGATGCGTTGTCGTCTTTTTTGCTTTTTCTTCATAACTTGCCTCCATGTACGTGTTTGCCATCATTGTACAGAATGGAAAAGATTCGTGCAATCTAAGGGAGTTTGTTATAATGGTCAAGAAATGTTTGGATGGAGGGATGTTGTTTATGGTAAACGAGACACGTGTGCTTGACACATTTTTAGGATTGGTCGGCATCGATTCAGAAACGAAGGAAGAAGCTGTCATTTGTGAACACTTGAAAGCGGTATTCACAGAGCTTGGATGTGATGTGTATGAAGACGATGCATCAACGAAGACAGCACATTCTGGTAACAATTTGATCATCACGTTGCCTGCAACGAAAGAGAATGTTGATCCGATTTACTTCACAGCTCACATGGATACGGTGACACCTGGTAAGGGAATCAAGACGAGCATCAAAGATGGTTATGTCGTCACGGATGGTACAACGATTCTCGGAGCGGATGATAAGACAGGTCTCACGGCGATGATCGAGCTTGTTCGCGTGTTGAACGAAAAACAGATTCCACACGGTCAGATTCAATTCGTGATTACGGTCGGGGAAGAATCAGGACTCGTCGGGGCGAAAGTCTTGGATTTATCAAAAATCGACGCGAAGTTCGGTTTTGCGCTTGACTCGGACGGTCCAGTCGGCGACATCATCGTCGCGGCACCGACACAAGCGAAAGTGAACGCGAAGATTTATGGCAAGACGGCTCATGCGGGTGTCGCTCCTGAGAAAGGGATTTCAGCGATTCAAATCGCAGCAAAAGCCATCGCGAAGATGCCACTCGGTCGAATCGATGAAGAAACAACGGCGAACATCGGACGCTTCGAAGGGGGACGTGCCACAAACATCGTTTGTGACTATGTCGAAGTACTAGCTGAGGCTCGTTCGCTCATTCATGAGAAAATGGAGAAACAGGCGGAAACGATGAAGCAAGCCTATATCGAAGTGGCGGAGTCATTCGGTGGTCGTGCTGAAGTCGATATCGATATCATGTACCCGGGATTCAAGTTTGAAGAAGGCGATGAAGTTGTCGAGGTCGCAAAACGTGCAGCGGCGACAATCGGACGTCCGACACGAATCTTGCACTCAGGTGGCGGTTCAGATGCGAACGTCATCGCCGGTGGCGGGATTCCGACAGTCAACTTAGCAGTCGGTTATGAAGAAATTCATACGACGAACGAGCGGATGCCACTTGAAGAGCTATATAAACTCGTCGAGTATGTCGTTACAATCGTCGAAGAAGTCGCATCACCTAAGCATTGAACTACCTCCACCTACGCTTTGCTTAGAGATGGAGGATTCCTGAGTTATCCGACCTAACGTTCGGAACCTTATCAGGCTAACCCCGTCGTCCCGACGGTTGAAAGTCAATCTTGTCAGTTTCTTTTCCGCGGATGCCTACTCTGCTTGGTTTTCGCTACTTCGGTCATCCGCAAGGTGAACGTTGAAGATTTTACGTGACAGACGAACTTCCTGTCACAACCCTATATCTTCAGTTTTCAAAGAACATGACATACTTTTATTCCCGATTCTAAGTATTTTTAAGCCGAGATTGTCGGGCAATTGATGTGTCTCAAGACACACCTTGCCTGAAGGCGATTCATCTCCCACTTTCACTAGGGATTTGCACTGAACGTTTAGAAGTGGAAGTATTCTCGCCTATTTTTGATAAAAAAGAGCCGACCATTCGTCGGCTCTTCGTATGTGTTCGTACTCGTTATGCTGCGAACTCCAAAGACTCCAAAATCAACTCGTCTGTGCAATGAAGTTCGATCGCTATGTCGTGAATGCGGATAGAGGTGCCTTGTTCCTGTTGGTGCAAGCGATTTATCAAAGCCGCACGGTCTCGAATCGTCTCGTAAATGGATTCGGGTTGTTCTGCCTTGGTCATCACAAATCACATCCTTTTCAGCGATTACCACAAGTATAGCATGGAACGGACTTGAAGAAAGGACTAATTTATTTATGAAGTTACAGTTTTTAGGAACTGGTTCGGGTATGCCATCGAAACAACGCAACGTGTCAGGTCTTGCGCTCGTCTTGCCAAAAGTCACTTGGTTGGTCGACTGTGGAGAGGGGACTCAACATCAGATGCTCTACACGAAAGTCAAACCACGTAAAGTGACAGCGGTATGGGTGACACATTTGCACGGTGACCATGTGTTCGGATTACCTGGATTTTTATCGACCCGTTCTGCGCTAGACGGAACGGATCCTCTCACGGTTTATGGTCCGAAAGGATTGAAAAAATGGCTCGAAGCGACACTTCGCGTCACAGGTTCTCATCTCGGTTATGAGTTGAACGTCATTGAATTCACGGACGGAGACACATTTGAGCAAGACGGTCATACGATCACTGTGCGAAAATTAGAGCATCGGTTCCCTTCTTATGGGTTTCGTGTCACAGGTCCGGAAAAACCGGGAACGTTACGCGTCGATCGGGTAAGAGAGCTTGGAATCCCGAGTGGACCCATCTATAAAACAATCAAAGAACAAGAACGGTTCGAATATGAAGGAAAATGGTACGATTCTAAAGAATACGTCACTGAACCGACTCCGGGCAAAGTCGTTGCGATTCTTGGGGATACAACACCGTGTGAAAACGCGCGATTGTTAGCAGAAGGAGCCGACCTCCTCGTTCATGAGGCGACATTCATGGAAAGTGAACAACCGCTCGCACGAAAATATGGTCACTCGACGACGCGTGAGGCGACTACACTTGCGAAAGCGTCTGCGGTCGGCCAATTGATTGTCACACATATTTCCGCTCGCTATGTCGGACGAGAGGAAGAATTTGAACAAGAGGTCGTTTCGGATTTTCCATCGAGTTTAGTTGCGACCGACTTTTTAGAATATACAGTGGGGGATTGATGTGACCATTCAACTCTATGTTTGGGCCGCGTTTTTAGTGATCAGCGTCCTGTTAGGTGTTCGCTTGAACCAATTGAAAGAACCGGAAGCCAATTTCTTTCCGAAGTTCTTATTTTATTCACTGCTTGGCATCGTTTCGTTCCCAATCGGCGGATTTCATATCCCAATCGGGTTTTTATTGTCTTTTTTATTCTTCCCGAAACAGAACAGCCGCTATAAATGGTATGGAGCGCTTTTAGGATTTTTCTTTTTTATCGTCTTATTATTCGTACCCTTGTTTGACCAATCTGGGTTTCGTGCGGAATCGCAACAAATTGGCGTCGTCTCCGTCACGGATGAATCTTTCGACGAGATGACAGAGAAAATTTTGCAACGAGTCAACAGTGACTCCATCAAACTTGACCGAGGTAAACTTCAAATTAATCGGGAAGGGAACGTCCAAACGATTGAATATTTGCTGATGGTCGAACGAGCCGAATCGTTCCAACAAATTCGCGTGACGTATGCAGACGGACAATTATCTTATGAACAGGTCGATGAATTACGAAAAGAATCAGGTCAGGCATTCTTTGAAAAACTCGTCGAATTTGACCATATGTTATCTACTTTAAGGGAACCTTCATGGGAAGAATATACAGATGTCATAGCCGCGCCAATCTTACAACTCTCTTACGATGGGCTGTATGATATGTATACGTTCGAGAATGAGTCGATGCTCATGATCAACCGTGACAATGAACTCGTTAAGTTCTGGCTACAACGTGAACCCGTCCTTGCTAACAGTATCCAGCTCGTCGGACTGACGCAAGAGGGTCGTAGTACAGGTGAACGCTATGCGATTCTTTACAATTATTCGATACACCAACGAGAGGATTTGACAGACCAATGAAATCATATGTAACGATTGCTCTACTAGCGACGGCGCTACTTGCCGGATGTGGCGGGGAAGAGGCGCAACAAGAATCGTGCGGAGTGAGTCCGACTATTTCGGTCTATAACGCAGCGACTGAGGAAACGCTCTATCAAGAGAAAAGTGTCTGCTTAGAAGAGGATGCGACTGTTCTCGATGCATTAAAAGCAACAGGACTCGACCTTGAGGTGACAGGGAGCGGTGATATGTCCTATGTGACGGCAATCGAAGGAATCGAAGAAAAATCTGAAGGACAATCGTCAGGATGGGTATTTGCTTTCAACGGTGCACCCGGGGATGAAGGTGCGGGCGCCAAAGAAGTGGAATCGACGGATGTCATTCAATGGCGGTTCGAAGAAGATGCAGTGGCTTTCTTCGAATGAGGCAGATTGGGAGCGGAGACATCCTGTCACGCTCCTTTTCTATCTCTTCTGTCACCTTTACATATTAATGAATGTCGAAGACGTCACTCTTTTTGTGGTTGGACTCCTCTTGCTGCTCATCATTGAACGTCGTTTCCCTTGGTCAATGCTATCCATACTGATTGCGTTTGGATTGATTTCAATCATGCCCATCCTGATTGGTTGGGAAATTTCTTATTCATACATATGGCGTCAGCTTTTGAAATTGGCTGCCTTTTTACTAGGGATGTTATGGATTGCACGCATCATGCGTCTCGAACGATTGCTCCCGCTCTTATCGAACTTTCCACGATCGTCTTCACTCTTATACGGCGCATGGGCACTCATTCCGTCAATGGAGCAGGCGGTACGTCAGGCAGTCAGGAGTCATCCGAGGGCATCTTGGCGAGAGGGTGTGCAAATCGGGATTGAAAGTCAGCAAACTGAGCCGAAGTTTGCGGTTGACCCGATACGGCGCTTTCGTTTAGAGGATTTGTTGCAAATCGTCCTCATTGGGATGATCGGTCTGGCTTCAATCCATCTGTTTGTCGGACTTTGGCTAATCTATCCATATCTCACGAAAGGAGGGATGCGTGATGCAATGGTTATCTACCGTTGATGGTTCGTTCGAGCATTACGTCGAACGTTTCCGCCCACTTGTGATTGAGATGACGCAATCGTTCTCGGGAAAGGTTGGGCACTTACTTTCGAATGTCGACCCTTTTCGAGGGGCGGAACTCGCTACACTATTACAAATCGACGCGCTTTATCCGAAGCGGTTTGATGCATGTTCGAGTGGAGAACAACAGATTGTTCGAGTCGCCTACGCCCTGTTAAATCGACCGGACTCCATCGTCCTGATTGAACCATTTCGGCATCTAGACCAATTTCGAAGAGAGCATTTAGAGATGTTGCTCCGCCGTATTTCTGGAATCGGGGTACAAATCGGTTATACCGAGCGAGCGAAAGAACCTTCAGGAGAAGCAACGTTCACGTTCAACGAATCGAGAACGACACCTTCCATCGATGCGACCGACGTATCTTATCGGCATCCTCTGCATTCGACCTATGCGATTGATCATGTGACAGTTCAGATGACTGAGCCTGGACTCACAGTTTGTGTCGGGACGAACGGGAGTGGGAAGTCAACTTTACTCGAACTATTAGCTAGAAGTAGACGTCCACTTCAGGGACGAGTGAAAAAGGGAGAACGAGCAGTCTATCTTCCTGCCAATCCAGAAATTGGTCCGTTCCCACAAGAAGGGAAGCGACGGGTCGCCCAACTTCAATCCGTCCTACACGATCCGTCGAGTGTCCTTTTACTTGATGAACCGACCGTGGATTTGACGAAGAGAGAGCGGGATGCGTTTTTCAGTGCGCTTCAACAAAAAGCAAAGTCGGCCCGCGTGATCTGTGCAACACATGACATGGGTCTCATACAGGTTGCAACGGATGTGATTTATCTAGCGAGCGGTCAAGTCGTCTTTCAAGGCGATCGGAACCTTTTTCAAGATCGGAGCACCTTATGGTCACATACGTCCTCGCCATCCTGATTGCAATCGTCGTGTTGTACCGGTTCGAAAAATCTAGAATCCCGATTCAACCACTCGTTCAATTGTTAGCACTTGCGGTCATTGGACGCTGGCTCTTTATGACGATACCGAATGTTCAACCGACGACAGCCATGATCATGTTGACGGCCTTACTGGTCAGTTTGAACGGGGCCGCCATCCTCGCGCTCTTTGTCCCGATTTTGTCAGGACTATTGCTCGGGATTGGTCCGTTTGTATTTTTTCAATTTTTAGGGTGGCTTCTTGTCGTTGTGCTCGTCCGTTTATTTCGTCCGATTCTATTGAAATCGACAATCCTCTTCTTACTACTCGGTTTACTATCAGGTTTTTTATATGGGTGGACGACAAACTTGGCGTTCATTGAAGTGGTCGGTACGGATGTCGTGAAGTTGTTGTTACTCAGTTTTCCATTTGATCTGGCCCACGGTATTTCGAATGTCGTCTTTTTAATCATGATTCGTCCGCTATTTGAGCGCATATTCCTTCGTCAACTCGGGTAAATATACAATATTCCTATCATATTGAGTGAGGTGAACGACGGATGAGTGCATATATTAACATTACTGAAGTCGGCATGTTTCTACTTGTAGGGTTGTTGTTTATCTTATTAAACCTTGTTCTTTTAGTGAAACGTTATACGAGGGCCCGTTTCGCCATGCTAAGCATTCTAGCGGCAAGTGTATGGCCAGCGCTGATGATTGTTCTATCAGTAGAACAGTTGAGCGTGATGGATCAATTGACCTCGGGTGAATGGTCACTAGATGCTGTGCTTGCGTGGGGGGTCGTCCTCTCGACAGCGCTCATGACGATGATTCCAGCAGGTGTGTTTTTACATCGGCTCGTAAGTGTCTCGCGATTACATTCAGAATCTTAAAAGGAGCGACCGGCGATGGTCGCTCCTTTTTTCATGTCGTTGATTCAGCGGCTGACCCGTCTGTTGGTTTTTGGACACGACGCAATACTTCGAGACTGAGAGCACGTGGCATCAACTTAGCCACCCCGACTAGGAGTTGATTCGAGAGACCAGGCACAATCACGCGCTTATTATTCATGACACCTTTATAACCGAAGAAGGCGACGAGGTGAGATGGCATTTTTGAGAAGGATAATTCACTACCGGCGCGATCAAAGAAATTCGTATCTGTCGGACCAGGGCAGAGGACGCTGACGTGAACACCGCTCCCTTTCACTTCGGCATGCAACGCCTCGGTAAGTGAGAGGACATAAGCCTTCGTCGCATAGTAAACAGCCATGTACGGACCGGGTTGGAACGCAGCGACGGAAGCGACGTTTAGCACATAGCCGTGATTTCGTTCGAGCATACTCGGTAAATAGGCTTTTGTCAGTTCGGTCAATGTGTTGACGTTCAATCGTACTTCGTCCGCCTCTGTCTCAGCATCGAGATCAGCGAACGCACCAGACGTTCCAAATCCAGCATTGTTAATTAAAAAGTCGACGGTTAGTCCGGCTTCTTCAATCATCGAGGTCAATTGTTTGGCAGCGTCATGTTTCGCCAAATCGAGCGCGAAGACATGTACATTGATTCGATATCTCGTTTCAAGGACTTTTTTCAGTTCGTGTAAGCGAGGTTCGTTTCGGGATACGAGAATACAGTCGTACCCGTCTCGTGCGGCGAGTACGGCCAAGTCTAAACCGATGCCCATCGAGGCCCCGGTAATTAAAGCTGTCTTTGACAACGTGATCCACTCCTTTAATGAAAAGTCATACATTGTTACTGAATTCTTCACGAGTTGTTAAAATCCTGCCCCGTTTGCACATTCAATCCTATGCTAAAGTATAGCAAGAAAATGTGATTAGACTCACAAAGTAGGGAGAAGAACAAATATGATGATTCAGCTCGTCACTACGGCGCAAAGCGTCGAACAAGCAGAAGCGTTAATTAAAGCGGGTACGGACCGATTGTATATCGGGAATTCTAGGTTCGGCTTGCGACAAAAGGGAGACTGGACAATCGATGCTGTGAGGGAAGTCACACAGCTTGCCCATCGATACGGAAAAGAAGTGACGGTGGCCGTCAACAATTTGATGCATAACGACCACATTCAAGAATTGCCGGATTATTTACAAACGTTGAAAGCAATCGGAGTCGACGATGTGACAGCTGGAGATCCCGGGGCCATCCGCTTGATCCGTCAAGCGAAAATCCCATATTGGTACGATGCCCAAACGCTCGTCACGTCCGCCAAACAGATTCAATTCTGGGGGAAACGTGAGGCTATTGGGGCGGTCGTCGCTCGAGAAGTCACTCTCGAGGAATTGGTGTTGATTCAGCAACAAATCGGTCTCCCGGTAGAAGTACAAGTGTACGGTCCGACGTGTATTCATCATTCGAAGCGACCGCTCGTGACGAACTATTTCAATGAACTCGGACGCCCTTCTGAAGAGGCGAAACAACGTGAGTTTTATATGAGTGAGCCAGCAGATGAGACGAGTCGATATCCCATCTACGAGGACGAGAATGGCACACATGTTTTCTCAGAAGATTTGACGCTTATGGGTCAGCTACCGACGTTAGTCAAAAACGGTCTGCATACGTGGAAACTTGACGGCTGGCACGCGGGAGAACAGTTTGTTGAAATCGTTCAGTTGTTTACCATCGCACGGACGAATCTATTGAATGGTCGATTCGACCGAATCGAGATGGAGCACCGCCTCAGAGAATTACAACCGGAAGCGTTTCGACTCGGAACGGGATTATTGTTACGCAAACCAGAAGAGATCAAGTGAGGGATCAAGATGAAACAACGTCCAGAATTATTAGCGCCAGCAGGAAACTTAGAAAAATTGAAGATGGCGATTCATTATGGTGCCGATGCGGTCTATATCGGCGGTCAACAATTCGGGTTACGTTCGCGTGCCGGTAACTTCAGTTATGACGAGATGCGTGAAGGTGTGGCTTTCGCACATGCTCGCGGTGCAAAAGTATATGTCGCTGCAAACATGGTGACGCATGAAGGAGATATCGAAGGAGCTGGTGACTTCTTCCGAACGCTCCGCGATATCGGGATCGATGCGGTCATTGTCTCTGATCCTGCCATGATTGAGACGTGTCTATCTGAAGCGGAAGGATTGCCGGTTCACCTGTCGACACAAGCTTCCGCGACGAACTACGAGACGCTTCGTTTTTGGAAAGAAGAAGGACTCGAGCGGGTTGTTTTGGCTCGTGAAGTATCGATGGATGAGATTTTGCAAATGAAACAAGAAGTCGATGTTGAAATTGAGACGTTTGTACATGGAGCGATGTGCATCTCATACTCAGGGCGTTGTACGCTGTCGAATCATATGACATTGCGTGATGCCAACCGAGGGGGATGTGCCCAGTCGTGCCGTTGGAAATATGGCTTTTTTGAAGAGGGTGATCTCTTGACGGAAGAGATGGAGGCACGAGATGAAGAGCCGTTCTCGATGAGTTCGGTTGATTTATCGATGGTCCGACATATTCCTGACTTGGTGGACGCTGGAGTTGACAGCTTGAAAGTCGAAGGACGAATGAAATCGATTCATTACGTCGCGACCGTGTGTAATGTGTATCGACAAGTGATTGACGCATATTGTGAAGACCCTGAGAACTTCGTCTTCGACCCTGCTTGGGAAGAAGAGATTTGGAAAGCGGCACAACGAGAACTGGCGAATGGTTTCTATTACGGGATTCCGACCGAGAAAGAACAATTGTTTGGGAAACCGCGCTCAATTCCTCAGTATGCTTTTGCCGCACGTGTCATTGCATACGACCCGTCGACCGGGATGGCGACACTCGAACAGCGAAATCACTTCTCAACAGGTGAAGAAGTTGAATTTTTCGGACCTGGATTCGTCCGTTTCTCCCAAGTCATCGAGACAATTGAGGATGTCGACGGTCAACCGATTGAATCCGCCAATCAAGCGATGATGACGATTCGAGTCAAAGTGGAAAACCCCGTCGCGACCGATTACATCATGCGCAAGCGAAAAGGTGTCCTGGCGCGCGTCCTCGCCTGACACATCCACCGAGCCAACATAGTCGCCCGAACTGTCTAATCCTGCTACCCTAAGAGATAGAGACGGAGGGATGGAAGGATGAACCAAAATACGGAGCAATTGCGGACAGAGCCCATCGGCCGACTCCTGTTTAAGTTATCGCTACCCGCGATGATCGGGATGCTCGTGACGGCGCTCTACAATATCATTGATACGATTTTTGTCGCTCGTGGCATTGGCGCTTCGGCCGTCGCTGCCATCGGGATTGCGTTTCCCATACAGATGATCTTAATGGCCGTGTCGAGTGCTGTTGGTCTCGGTGGCGCCTCCATCAGTTCTAGGAAGTTAGGTAGAGGAGACGATGCCGGTGCGGCTGTCACATTTTTGAATGTGCTCGTCCTCGTCGGATTGTTTGCTGCCCTCGCGGTGAGTTCCGCTTTCTTTATGTTGGATGAGATTTTAATGGTCTTCGGGGCGACGTCCGAGATTATGGAGCTCAGTAGACAGTACTTATCAGTTGTTTTGATCAGTTCACCATTCTTTATGTTCACACTTGCTTCGAGTGCGATGGTTCGTGCCGAAGGTCAGGCACCGTATCAAATGAAGGTCATGTTGACGACCGTTCTCGTCAATCTCGTCACGACTCCACTTTTCATCTTCACGTTCGACTGGGGGATGTACGGTGCAGCGACTTCGACGGCACTCGCTCAAGTCATCGGTTCCATATTGATGCTTCGATTCTTCTTCGCCCGAAAACCAAAAACGGAACTGCGCTTCAAATGGCGACAGTTCCGGATACGATTCGATGAGATGAAAGAGATTATGGCAATCGGTTCCTCTTCATTCATCATGATGGTGTCCCAATCCATCTTGTTCGTTGGCGTCAACGTGATGCTCGGAACATACGGTGGGACAGAGGAGTTGGCGATTTTCGCCATCATCAATAAGTTCATGGCCCTCGTCGGCATGCCAATCATGGGAATTGTCCAAGGAATGCAACCGATTGTCGGATATAACTATGGTGCCGAACGGTATGATCGTATGCGTGAGACCATATGGACAGCGATGCGGGCAGGGATTGCAATCGCTGTGATCATCTGGCTCATCTTGCAGGTATTCCCGAATACGTTGATGGGATGGTTCTCGACGGACGAGGCATTGATTGCAGGAGGCGTGACGGCAATTCACATCTTGTTCGCCGTCTCGTTTTTACCGAGTGTTCAAATGCTCGTCAACGGGATTTACCAGTCACTCGGGAAAGCGCGAGTCGCCATGTTCTTGTCCCTTTCACGTCAGACGCTCTATACGATTCCGCTCGTCTTTATACTCCCGTCGTTCCTCGGAGTGTTCGGGGTCTGGTTGGCGTTTCCGATTGCCGATGCGATGACGTTTTTGACGGCAGTCGCCTTGGCATTTTGGGACCGTAAATTATTGTTCCGTCCTTCAGAAGAAGATCAAGAAGCGCATGATGTAAATCCGAAAGCGACAAACTTATAATCAAACGTCCGCTCGTGTCGAGCGGGCGTCTTCTTTTAGGAACAAGTAAATCCCGCCAAGCAAGACAATGGCGCCGAGCCACTGGAACGGACCGAGGCGCTCACCGAAAAAGGCGTACCCAAATAGCATTCCCCATAAGGCCTCTCCAAGGATGGTAATACTGACGACGGTCGCACTGACCCGAGCGAGTGCATAATTGAACAGATTATGCCCTAAAATCGTCGGGAAGAAGGCAAGGGCGAGGAAATACCACCAGTTGACCGTTTCAAAGTCCGTGAAAGTCGTCCCGCGTACGAGGAGCATGAAGCAAAGGACGACCGTCGCGACGAGATAGACGCTAAAAGAGTACGTATTCGTGTTCATCGATGTCCGGACATGTTGACCGACGAGCCAGTACCCTGCGATGAGGAGGGCGGCAATCAGAGCGAGCAGGTCACCCAATAGTGCTTCTCGTCCGAGCTGAATATCACCTGCAGCGACAAGCATCCCACCGAGGACAGCTACGAGCGCGTATGCCAATCCTTTTCGCGTCGGGTTCTTTCTAAAGATCAAGGCGTTTCCAATTAATACGAAAATCGGACTCGATGTGACAAAAAGAGTGGAGCTGGCTACTGTCGTATAATCGAGTGATAAAAACCAGAGCCAAAAGTGAAACGCGAGCAACGTTCCGCTAAGTAACAAAGCATATCGTGTCATCAATCGCGTTGTGATGAGTGATTTGAAATCGACGAATGGAAGTAGCATGAGACATGTGATCAGCATGCGGTAAAACGCAGCCGTCTCGGCTGGAGCCGACGTCCATTTGACAAACAAGACGCTCGTCGACAAGAAAAAAACAGCAGCGAATAAAATGAGGTAAGACATGACGACACTCCTTCACATATGTATGTTCTCTGTTAATCATATCGAAAAACAGCCGTGTGGCAAGCTATGATTCATGGAATACAAACAAATGCTCCCCTCTCGATATGTCCATCCTCGACTTGGTATAGTAAAATACATAGAAGAAGCAATCCCACCACGTACGTCTTGCCAAGAAACTTAAGGCAAAGTAAGGAGTTCTTATGAGACTAATCATTGCGGAAAAGCCATCACAAGCACAAAAGTTGGCGGCTCCCTATCCATCTAAAAAAAGAAAAGATGAGATTGAAATCTCACCATGCTCACGTTTCCCTGAAGGGGCGATTGTCGTTTGGGCGGTCGGTCACCTTTGCGAACTACAGGAACCGTCACACTATCGTCCAGAATGGAAATCTTGGAAATACGAGGCACTTCCGATTGTTCCGGAACGGTTCGATTATCGGATCTCGAAAGGAAAATCAAAGCCGTTTTACGCTATCAAGAAATGGCTACATGACCGCTCTATTACCGATGTGATTATCGCTTCGGATGCAGAGCGGGAAGGGGAGGCGATTGTTCGATTAATTCTTCGGCTCGCCGGAAACAAAAAACCGTTAGCGCGACTATGGATTTCGAGTCTGACGGAACAAGCGGTCGACCGTGGATTCTCTCAACTGTTACCGGGTGAGCAAACAGTCCCTTATTATCATGAGGCGATGAGTCGCGCATGTGCCGACTGGCTCGTTGGCATGAACGCTTCCCGTGCATATACGACCTTGTTGAAAACAATCGGGATCGAGGACGTGTTCTCGCTCGGTCGTGTCCAGACTCCGACACTCGCCTTGATTGTCAATCGCGAACGAGAAATCAAGCAGTTCGTGCCAGAACCGTACTTTGAAGTCGAGGCGACACTTGCAAAAGGTCGGGGCACGTTCAAAGCGAAGTATTCATTCGGAAAGACAACGAAGCTCAAAACACGTGAGGAAGCAGACGCTGTCGTGAAACGAGCTTCCGGCACCGCAACGGTCAAAACAATCGACAATGAAGAAAAGATTGAGCAACCCCCATTTTGGTTCAGTTTATCCGGGCTTCAGGCAGAAGCAGGGAAACGTTTTGGTTTTGGGGCGAAAAAGACGCTCGATATCGCTCAAAAGCTTTACACGAAAGGGTGGATCAGCTATCCTCGGACGGATTCAGGTTTCGTCACTCCAGATGAGGCAACGCTGTTCCCTCAGACGAAGGCGAGACTACTGAAATCAGCCGCCTATGAGGGTCTTCGCGACATCTTAACCGAGGACCCGTCAAAGAATCGTCGTTACGTCAATGCGAAAAAGGTGAGTGATCATTACGCAATCATTCCGACCGAAGCTTGTGGTGACGTCACACGTCTCGGCGGTGATGAGGCAAAGCTGTACGATTTGATCAACCGGCGTTTTCTCGCGGCATTTGCACCTGCGGCGAAGCTCGAGAAGACGACAGTTGACTTGATTGATGGAAACGATTTGTATCGGGCAAAAGGTACCGTCGTCGTGAGTCCAGGCTATCGTCAAGTCGTCGAGATGAAATCAAAAGATGTCGAGCTTCCTGCATTGACAATCGGCGAAGAATTGAAAGAGAAGAAAGTTGAAGTGTTGTCAAAACAGACGGAGCCGCCGAAACGGTATACGGAAGGGTCGCTGATCATGGCGATGAAAGTCGCAGGAAAACAGCTCGATGACGAAGAGCTGATTCACATTATGAAAGAAGTCGAAGGTCTCGGCACTGAGGCGACACGCGCCAACATTATCGACGGATTGAAAAAGCGCGGCTATGTTCAACTTCAGAAAAAAGAACTCGTTCCGACAGATAAAGGACGTCTATTGATTGATGTGCTCGGCGACAGTATTTTAGCATCGCCTGTCATGACGGCGAAATGGGAGAAACGACTTCACGAAATCGGCCAAGCATCGGCATCTGCAGCTGAATTCATTGAACAAGCGAAGAAGATGTCGATTCATTTGGTTGAAGAGGCAAAGTCACGAGTCGAGGCAGCAAACCCGGAAGGTTATACGATTGAGGCGAAGCGTTACGGGAAAAAGGGAGCGACTCGACCGAAACCGTCGTTCGGAGTCTGTCCCAATTGTGGCAAAGGACTCGTCGAACATCCGAAATTCATCGGTTGTAGTGGTTACCGGGAAGGATGTCGCTTCACGGTCTCCAAACAGGTGCTCGGCGTCGGACTTGTCAAAGATGAGTTGAAGCAAATGATTAACGGAGGTCAATCGAACGTGCATACATTCAAAAAAGGGGAGAAGACGTTCAATGCTTCTTTATATCTTGAAAAAGGTACGCTCCGATTCGAATTCAAATAAAAAAAGGGTCGCAAATTAGAGCGGCCCTTCTGTCTTGTCAGTCTTCTCTCTTTTCTGGTCGTCCTCGATGCGACGATTGATTTCGTCATAGTCGAGAACGATGTCGTCTTTGTTATCTTTGTAGGCGTATCCTTTTTGGATGACGACGATAGATGCAATGAGGACGAGTAAAATAATCAAACCGCTGACGGCAAAAATCCAGGCCATAAGAACCCCTCACTTTCTCTCTTCAGTATGCCAAATAGTGAGTTGGTTCTTCAACTGGAATGAACAGACGGTAATCTCGTGTCACATTGAAAAGATATGGTACAATACGATGTAGAACACTACGTAGAGAAGGAAGGGATAGTCATGGCGATTTTGATTGTGGACGACGAACCGGTCAATACGCTCGTTCTCGAGCAACTGCTTCACCAGCACGACTATGAGACGGTATCGGTCTCGAGCGGAGAAGAAGCGCTCGATTTATTAATGGCCCCACAAGCCGCATCGCTGTATGATCTCGTCCTGTTGGATGTCGAGATGCCTGGAATTTCTGGGATTGAGACATGTAACCGAATTCGTCAGATGGCCGATTATGAAGAAATGCCAGTCATCATGGTTTCGGGTCGTACAGATGAAAAGCAGATTGCAGAAGGACTAGATGCAGGAGCGTCGGATTATACGACGAAACCAATCAAGGTAACGGAGTTACTCGCTCGGATCCGTTCTGCTCTCCGTTATAAAGCGGCCGTCGATGAGCGGAAAATCTATGAGGCCCGTCTCCAATACGATTTGGATCTTGCGCAAAAAATTCAACAAAGTGCGCTCACTCCACCAATTAGTAACGAAGAGATTGATGTGCGTGCTCTCTATTTACCTTCGAAAAAATTAGCGGGGGATATGTATGCATGGTTCCAGGTCGCACCGGACCGGTATGGGGTCATCATCTTTGATGTCATGGGACATGGGGTCTCTTCGGCACTTATTACGATGGGAATTCGCTCGATCCTTCCAGGACTTGTTGGAAATGTTCAATATCCGGTGGACGTGATGACCGAGTTGAATCGACAGATGACGTTCTTATTCTCGGGTGACGATATGCATAGTTACTTTACAGCGGTGTATTGCTATATCGATACAACGAAGCGTCGAATCGAGTATGTGAATGCAGGGCATCCTCCAGTCATTGTGATGTCAGAAGAAGGCAATTGTCGTCTTGAGACGACGGGAGTGCCTGTTGGCATGTTCGAAGAACCAAATTATGAGTCTAAAGAAGTTGATATTGCTCCGGGTATGACACTTCACATGTACACGGATGGACTCATGGAATGTTACAGCAAAGATATCGACGATGGGATTCGCTGGCTTGAGAAGGATATCGCCTCGTACGGTCTCGACTATAGTCGTCACGTTGCAGACCAACTCGTCCCGAAAATTGAAATTGAGGATGACCTTTGTCTCGTCACGGTCAAGATCACATAACAAAGAGCCTGACGTATGATGCGTCAGGTTTTTTGGTATGTTTGTTAAGTAGTGGTTACTCAGACCAGACGATTGTTAATCCTATAATCAAATCAAAAGGAGATGGGGCGAAAGTATGAGTAGTTAGAATGAAGTATTTGTAAAGGCGATTTATAAAACGATTATTGAAGGCAACTTAGCATCATATAAAGAAATGTATGAAGAAAGACTAGATCACGCAAAATTGAGCAAATCAGAAATAGATGTTTATTGGAAAAAACAAGATGAATTCTACAATAAACTAAACAGTGAACAAAAAGAAGTTTTGATGTTAATGATGAAACAAACGATGATTGATACCATTTCGCATGTTTTTGGAATTATTGATGGAAGTTCAGGACTTGTAGACGCTGAAGTAGAACCCACTTTATTACTGGATTCAATTGATTCTGAAGGTGATTTACAAGATTTATTTTTAGCATATATCGAAGACGAAAATCTGTTTCCATAAATAATGATTACTCATCTCTAGACATGAAATAAGAAGAACTGATTTGTGATAAAACATACTAGTGTGAAGATCTTCTATGAATAAAAGGAAGAATAAAAAGACAAACCAGTCATCAATTTTCGGTGAGCAGTTTGTCTTTTTATTGAAAAATTGTAGTGAACAAATCCAGTCTTATACTCTTGTTCATTAGAAATATCGCTTTCGCCATAGGATGTAAAAGGCGAGACCAGAAAACCCGATCATCATTGTGATTGCCATGATGAATCCGAACGGCTGTCCTTCCCATGGAACTTGGACGTTCATCCCAAAGATTCCAGAAATCATCGTTGGGATACTGAGGACAATCGTAATCGACGCCAAGAACTTCATGACGAAGTTGACGTTGTTCGAAATGATTGACCCGAACGCCTCCATCTTAATGCTGATGATATCATTATAAATTGACGCCATTTCCATGGCCTGGCGGTGTTCGACGAACACATCTTCTAATAGTTCTTCGTCCTCTTCATGTTTCTCCAAACTTGGTGTCTTGACGATTCGGTCTAAGACACTATCGTTCGCTTTCAAAGAGGTCATGAAGTAAACAAGGGATTTCTGCAGGTTCATCAACTGAAAGATCTCTTGATTTCGCATCGAACGTTGTAGTTCCTGTTCAAGCTCATCCATTCTTCGGTCGATTTGTCGCAAGAAACGTAAGTACGTCATGCTTACACGATGTAAAATCTGAAAGACGAAACGACTTCGATAATTTGTCCGAAACAGTCGTGCTTTGCCGTTTGCGAATAAATTTAAAACGTCGAGCTCTCGGGAGCAGACAGTGATGAAATGTCGTCCAGTCACGATGATACCAAGTGGGATTGTATTATAAGTTCGCCCCGTATCATCTTCCTCCACGTACGGGACGTCAATGATCATGAGAAGTCCCTCATCATCTTTTTCAAAACGCGGTTTTTCTTCGATATCAAGTGGGTCATAAACAAAGTCTTCTGGAATGCCGGACGCCTCGATGACTTGATCGGCCTCATCTTTTGTCGGATTCACGAGTTGAATCCAGCTTCCTTTATCAAAGTCTTCGATTTCATCCACATGGCCTGATGCGTCAGTACGGTAAATCGTCAGCATGCATCTTCCTCCTACCTTAACTCAATCTTATTATAGGTAGCGAAAATGAAGAGTGCAATCCAAAGCAGGAGATTTTTTGTTTTCTCTAGAAAACATGTTACAGTGAAAGGGAACGATCGGATGATTGTTTATTGAGGAGGGGTTATATTGACAAGAATGCCCGAAGACGCTCTGTTCAATGAAGATAAATTAGCGGAGCTCCACCAAATCGCAAATGGAAACATGGAATTTTTGAATAAAATTGCAACCACATATATTAAGCAGTTCGAAGAAAAATACCCTGAATTGTACGCAGCTGTCGAGTCGAACGACTATTCACGTGTCGAACAACTCGCCCATTTATTAAAAGGGGCCTCTTATTCGGTCGGCTTGGAACAGACCGCGCTTCTTTTTCATGACCTTGAACTGGCAGGCGAGAATGCACATCTTGAAGGTGCACATGAAACGCTTGCGACAATCGAGTCGCATAGTCAGCGCTTTTTAGTCGAATGGAATAATCATTTTGAGCAGTTGACATAAAAAAGTTTGCGACCGTGAAGTCGCAAACTTTTTTTGTTACCCTACAAATTCGTCGAGCGTCGCAATCAAAATCCCGATTTCTGGTTTTGTGATTTGAGCATTCGCACCGACGGCCTCGCCTTTATGCTTCAAGTCGTCTGAGATGAGCGACGAGAAGATAATGATTGGAAGGGACGCGTAACGGTCCATCTCCCGGAGACGCTTCGTTAAATGGAGTCCATCCATCTGCGGCATCTCGATGTCCGTGATGAGAAGGTCGCACTCTACACCATCTTGTTCAAACGCATCGAGTGCTTCTTTCCCGTTGTTGAAGACGGTCGTATTGAAATACCCGGCATCATCTAACGTATCGAGGATAAGAGTCCGGAGCATTTCCGAATCTTCAGCGATCCAAATATTTTTGTTTGAGCGTTCACGAGCACCGAGACGTTTAACCGATTCGCGGGCCATGATATCTTTACGCGAAAGTTCGAGTGCGATTCGCTCATAATCGAGCAGGATAATCATTTGATCACCTGTTTTGACGACACCGTTTGTTATCCCTTGGACGCCGCGTGCAAGGTCAGAAGGCGTATCAATTTGCTCCCACGAGATGCGTTTAATCTCCGTCACTTGGTCGACACGAAGAACTGATTTTTCCCCGTTAAATTCACAGACAATCAATCGATCGTCACTTCCGACCTCACGTGGGTGATTGATGACCATTGGAAGGTCGATGACGGTCATGACCTCGCCCCGTAATTCGATCAGTCCCATAATTGCCTCTGGTGTACCCGGAAGAGGTGTCAATGGAAGCATCGTGATGATTTCACGTACTTTCATGACGTTGATACCGAATAAGAACGGTCCAGCTTGGAAAATGACGATTTCAAGTTCATTCGTACCAGCCTCAAGTAAAATATTATGATCAGTGCTCAATGGTTGTCCCTCCTATTTCACGTACTCTCTCCTTTACTATCGGTCTCAGATCATCAAATCTATAGTGAAAAATTGTCGAACTGTCGTCAGAATTCACAAAAAGTTTCATAGTAACCGTTTACATCTTATAAACTGAATCGTTATAGTTGTCCAATGCAAAAAAATCTGCATACAATGGGGTTGGCAACGAGATATTACAGCTTACTCAGGAGGCAGATAGAGATGATGAGTATGAACACATATCCATATTTATTGAATGGTCAATGGCAGGAATCATCAAGTCAGGAAACGATTGAACTCGTTTCACCATATAAAGACGAAGTCGTAGGTCGCGTTCAGGCGATGTCACGCGACGAAGTCGATGCAGCCATCCATGGCGCAAAACGTGCACAACAAGAATGGGCGGCGCTTCCGGTCAACAAGCGCGCTGAATTGTTGTATGCATGGGCAGAGAAACTCGAAGAACGCGTCGATGAGATCGGTCAAATCATCATGCAAGAAGTCGGGAAAAACTTGAACGACGCGAAAAAAGAAGTCGTTCGCACAGCTGAAATCATCCGTTACACAGCGGAAGAAGGCATTCGTTTCAATGGTGGATTCATGCAAGGTGATTCGTTCCCTGGTGGTTCGAAAAACAAGATGGCCATCATCAAGAAAGAGGCGCTTGGTGTCGTGCTCGCGATTTCACCGTTCAACTACCCGGTCAACTTGGCAGCGGCAAAAATTGCGCCAGCTCTCGTCACGGGGAATGCGGTCGTTTTCAAACCGGCGACTCAAGGTGCAATCAGCGGAATCAAGATGGTCGAAGCCCTTCATGACGCAGGACTTCCAAAAGGTCTCTTGAATCTCGTGACAGGACGCGGTTCGGTCATCGGAGATTACTTGACGTCTCACCCAGGAATCGACATGATCACATTCACAGGTGGAACAGGTACAGGTCAACATTTGTCACAACAAGCGTCAATGGTACCGGTCGTGCTCGAACTCGGTGGGAAAGACCCGGCTCTCGTCCTTGAGGATGCAGATTTGACACTTGCGGCAGATCAAATTGTCAGCGGTGCATTCTCATACTCAGGTCAACGTTGTACAGCCATCAAACGTGTCTTCGTCCTCGAAGACCAAGCGGATGAGCTCGTTGGCATGTTGAAAGAACGCGTCGCAAAACTCTCGGTCGGTTCACCTGAAGAGAACAGCTTCATCGTTCCTTTAGTCGATGCGAAAACGACAGATTACGTTCAAGGTTTGATTGACGATGCGGTTAACAAAAAGGCGACGGTCGTTCATGGAAATGAGCGTGAAGGAAACCTTATTTATCCGACATTACTCGATCATGTGACGACAGACATGCGTGTCGCATGGGAAGAGCCGTTCGGACCAGTCCTTCCTGTCATCCGCGTGAAATCACTCGAAGAGATGATTGAACTCACGAACGAATCTGAGTTCGGTCTTCAAGCGAGTGTCTTCACTCAAAATGTGAATAGCGCCTTTACAGTCGCTGACAAGCTAGAAGTCGGTACGGTCCAAGTGAACGGACGTACGGAACGTGGTCCAGACCACTTCCCATTCATCGGCGTGAAACAATCGGGACTTGGCGTTCAAGGAATCGGGCGTAGCCTCGAGACGATGACGCGCGATAAAGTGACGGTTATCAACTTATAATATTCAACATTCGTGAGGGGGAGGTGTCCCCCTCTTTTTTGTTTGATTGAAAACGCATCTTTCAGACGGGTATAATGGAGAAAGACAGGAAGAAGGGGTGGTGATGACGTGGCGAACTGGATTTCAAGCCAACTGGCAAGACTCGATATTCCGACACCGTTCGAAGTTGGAAACGTGAACGTATATATCGTTGAACATAAGAATCGCTTTTTTATGGTCGACTGTGGACCAGATACGGAAGAAGCGTGGACTTCATTGAATCGGCAACTTGAAGAGCTTGAACTATCGTTGTCTGACATCGACTTTTTATTTTTGACGCATCATCATGCCGACCATGCGGGGCAGGCGTGGCGACTTCGTGATGCCTCGATTCCGGTGTATGGGCACGAGAAGCTCGTTCGATACTTAGAACAAACCCCGAATTTTCTAAAAAGGGGCAACCACTTTTTACATGAATTGGCGCTCTCATTTGGAGCACCGGCGCCACTCGTGGAAAAATTGCCAGACTATCGGGAAGCATTACGTTGGATTGGGCCGACGACCGTCACCATGACGTTTAGTGACGGACAAGCTGTGACACCGGACGGGGCGTGGCAAACGATTCATTTGCCGGGACATGCGAGTGACCAGCTCGGATTGATCGGTCCTGGAGGCGTTTTGATTGCGGGGGATCACTTGATTGATAAGGTCGAACCAAATCCACTCATTGAACAACCGTATGAGGATGAAGGGTTTGCCTCACCGGTTATTCTCTACATCGATTCACTTAAAAAGTTGCGTGGAATCGATTTGAAACTTGTCGTCAGTGGACATGGTGAACCGATTCATCATCCGAACGATTTGATTGAGAACCGGATCCGACAACGGTATGAACGCAGTGAACAATTGCTCGCTGAATGGGAAGATGGACTCAGTGTCTTTGATTGGTCGATGAAATTATATGGGAGAAAGATGCGAAGTGGTATGCCACTCGTCTTTAGCGAGGTGTTCGCACGACTCAGTTTACTCGAAGAGCGTGGCGACATCGAGAGACGCCGGGATGACCGAAAATGGATTTATACAAAGAAAGAAGCGATGTCATGAAACGGGTAGTCATTACAGGTGCGTCAAGCGGACTCGGTGCCGCATTGGCGCATTCTTTTTATGAAAAAGGATGTAGCGTGTTATTGATTGGAAGAAATGAAGAACGTTTGAAAACCATTGCGACCACGTGTGAGGGGGGATGGATGCGCGCGGACGTCACGAAGGCGGATGCTCTTGTCGATGATGTGATCGAGCGATTTGGGAAGTTTGACATTTGGGTCAATAATGCAGGAATGGCTGAATTTGATTTCGTGACCGAACAATCGACTGATGTGATGGAAGAGACGATGCATGTGAATGCCGTCGCTCCGATGTTGTTGTCGAGAAACGCTGCCAGAGTGTTAGGACGTGGAGGTGTCATCATCAACATTTGTTCGCAAGCAGCGAAAGTTCCAACTCCAAAATCAGCCGTGTACGCAGGATCGAAAGCGGCACTTCTTCAGTTCTCAAACGCCCTTCGACTCGAGTTAAAGCCACGTGGCGTCCATGTTATGACTGTCAATCCGGGACCGATTGCCACGCCATTCTTTGATCGGGCCGACAAGAGTGGTACATATGCCCAAAGTGTTAAGGGAATCATGCTCAATCCGAAACGATTAGCCGACGCGATTGTCAAAGGGAGTTTTATGCGCAAACGCGAAATAAATGCACCGTGGTGGATGAATATCGGTGCGAATGTGTATGCAATCTGCCCAAATATGTTCGAAATGCTTGCAAAACGGGGATTTGAGAAAAAGTAAAAAAGGGGGAGAACGATGAAGAAATGGAGAGTATTGCTCGCAACGCTTATGCTCACTTTCGTTGCAGCATGTGGGAATGAAGAAGCAGTTGAGTTTTCGGACACATTCGAAGCTGCGGCTGAGTCAGCGAACGGATCGACCGTCAACTTATATATGTGGGGTGGGGACGAGGGAATTAACAGCTATATTGATGACTATGTGGCACCCCGGCTTGAGGAATCTTACGATGTCGAGTTAAATCGTGTCGCTATGGATACGGCTGAATTCGTACGTCAGCTATCGCTCGACAAAAAAGCGGACAGACAAGTCGGAACAATCGACGTCGTCTGGATTAACGGCGACAATTTCCGAAATGCGAAAGAAGCAGAACTCCTTCGGGATGGACTGATGGAGCGTGTCCCAAATGCCACGTTATTAAATGAAACGGCTCAACAATCAGATGCCGGTATACCGACAGATGACTTGGAACTCGCTTGGGGAAATGTACAGTTTATCTTGCATTACGATGCAGCGAAAGTAGACAATCCTCCAGAATCGTTTGAGGAATTACGTCGCTGGACCGAAGACAACCCAGGTCGTTTCACGTATCCTGAAGTCACAGATTTCACTGGAAATGCTTTTGTCCGCCATCTTTTATATGAGCGCTACGGTGACGAATTGAACAAAAACGCGAACGTTGAAGAGTCGTTCTGGGATGATTTGAAAGCGTGGTCCCCGAATTTATGGAAAGAAGGACAGACGTATCCGAAGACGCTTGAACAACTCGATCAACTCTATGCATCCGGGGAAGTGTGGATGACGATGGGCTTCAATGAACGTCGAGCAGAAGCGGAAGTGATGGAAGGCATTTTCCCGAAAGAGACACGTGCACTTCTCTTAGATCACTCGATTGCCTCGACGCACTTTTTGGCTATCCCCTTCAATTCACCAAATCCAGATGGGGCGCTCGTTCTCATTCAAGAACTGTTGTCGCCAGAAGCTCAGCTCGTGAAACAAGGTCCTGATTATTGGGGAGATGGGACGTCACTCGATTTGACAAAACTTGACGCAAACGACCAACAAGCCTTCGAAGAGCTAGGAGACGGCGTGACGTATCCGAATCCGGAACAGTTACTCGAACGGTCGATTCCAGATTACGGACCGAACATCATTGATGTCGTACGCGAGGAGTGGCCGCGTGTTGCGAAGTAGTGTCGCGTTAACGATTCTCGTATCTTTTTTGCCGCTCGCTGCCCTCCTTTTTCTAGGAATGGAGGCGCTAGGGACGGATTGGGGCGCACTGTTGACGGACGAAACGTGGCGAGATAGTTTGTTCGCAACGCTTTATGTCGTCAGTGTGTCAACCACTCTATCACTCTTCTTCGGAACGTGGGTTGCACGGACGGTTGTAAAACAAAATTGGCGATTCACATCGACAATCTTGAAAATCCCAATGTTCGTTCCTCACATCGCAGCGGCGTATTTGTTTTGGCTATTATTTAGTGGGTCCAATAGTTTTTGGGGGATTGAGACGAACGAGCGAGATTATGTGACGGTCATCCTGACATACATATGGAAGGAGACACCGTTCGTCTTTTTAATGATGATTGGAACGTATGAACAATTGAATCGGGGTTACGTAGAAACGGCGAAAACGCTGCAACTTTCTCCCTTTGCACAATTCAAACATGCAGAGTTCCCATTTTTAATTAAACCGTTGCTCGACTCGACCTGGATTTTAATCGCTTTTATTTCATTTGCGTATGAGGTTCCGGCACTGCTTGGTGTGACCTATCCGAAACTAATCGGTGTCCTCGCTTACGAACGACTCTCTACGGGACTCTATTTGGAGGCGACAGAACCGTATGCCGTCGCCCTTATTTGGACATGTCTTGTCGGATTCGGTGTATTCGTGTCTTACGTGATCACCGCATCTATTCGTCGACGGATTGAACGGGGGGTGAGGCGATGATTCCTCAAGGATTCATCCTATTTATTGCGTTATTCCCGTTCGTCAGTTTATTTTTAGTCGCTCCGTCAATGGAAATCGGGAATGTTGAGTCCATTGTTCATACGGTTGGATTAACCATTATTCTATCTGGAATCAATGTGTGGCTAGCGACGACATTTGCCTGGTGGCTCTTATGGACAGAATCGAGATGGAAAAGTGTCATAGAATGGCTCGTGTTTTTACCGTTGTTCATTCCGATGCTTGCCACACTGTTTGGGCTTTACCTCATATTGGCTGAAGTGGGACTGATTGGGACGTATGTCGGAGTCATACTTGCTTTGCTCGTCGTGACGATTCCATATTCAATCCGTCTCGCTTATAACGGAATGGCGGTCATCGGTCGTCCTCTTTTAGAACAGGCCCGACTATTGCCGATGAGTCGACGAGTCGTCTATGTATTATATCCGCTCTTCTCGAGAACGATGCGGACCATCGCGTTATTCACGACCGTCATTTTACTTAGTCAATTCGCACTCATTCAGCTAATCGGTGCAGGATTGATTCCGACAGTGACGACAGAATTGTATCAATCTTACGCGGGAAACAATAGGAGTCTCGCGCTCTCGAACACTTGGATGCTCATTTTATTCCCCGTAGCCATCTATTTCCTGCTTTCTGGATGGAATCGGTGGATGGTGCGTATGCTGAAAGGACGTTTGCAATGAGTTTGAATGTACACGATTTACGTAAACATTTTGGATCAAGACAAATATTAAACGGTGTCGATTTTAAGGTCGCACCTCATGACATTCATGCAATCGTCGGGGTGAGCGGCTCAGGGAAATCAACAATTCTCCGAATCATCGCTGGTCTCGAGACGGCTGATGGAGGTGATGTGTGGTGGAATCATCGCTCCTTAAACAACATTCCTGCCCATAAACGTCGCGTGACGATGCTATCGCAGACTGCATTGTTGTTCCCACATCTGACGGTAGGGGAGAACGTCACACTCGCGACACCTGGGCGTTCACGTAAACAAGCAGAACATTGGTTACAAGTCGTTCGCCTCACTGACCGGTACGATGCTGAAATACACGAACTATCGGGTGGCGAACAGCAACGTGTGAGCCTTGCCCGGGCTCTAGCAGCAGAACCGGAACTTCTGTTATTGGATGAACCGTTCACAAACCTTGACCCGAAGCTAAAACTTGATTTGCAACGTTTCATCCGTGACTTAGTCAAAGAGCTCAGCCTCACGGCAGTATTGGTCACCCATGACCGAGAAGAGGCGATGCTCATGGCAGATCGAGTGACACTGCTTGAAGCTGGCAAGGTGACGCAGACAGGGACCGTAGAGGAATTGTATGACTCCGCACCTGGATTCGGAGACTTTGTCATGCTCGATGGCAAACTTCGACCATTATCCGAGGTGGAAATATCCGAAACGATTGGTGAACCGGTGCAATTGATGAAGAAAATTTATCGGTTCGGTCAGTGCTTTGGAGAATATCATTTCGAGGATGGGAGGTCGGTCATGTTACCGACGCATGAATGGTTTCAAATCGGAATGTCATATCGAATCAAACGAAAGGAGGAATACCATGCTTGATACGTACGGGAGTCGTTACGTCCAACCTGTCATTGAACGGGGGGCGAATCGACTGCTCAAATGGAACTTTACACCGAATGAAGTAACCATTTTAGGCGGAATCATAGGGGTTTCGACAGGAATCTTTATTTATAATGACATGCACTGGACGGCCGTTATCTTATTGTGGCTATCCGGTTTGTTTGATGTCTTGGATGGAACGATGGCACGAAAATCCAAAACGACTGGTTTTGGAACGGTGCTCGACCTCGTCTTAGACCGGTTCGTCGAATTATCGGTCGTGATTGCCCTCGCACTTCGCTATCCGGAATACATGCCAATCTTTCTCATATTGATTGGATCATTTGTCATTGCGATGACGCTATTTTTGGCTGTTGGTGCAAGTAGTTCAAGGCGATCAGAGAAGACATTTTATTATCAGCCTGGAATCATTGAACGAACGGAATGCTTCATCTTGTTCACATTGATGATTCTCTTCCCGAACTGGGTCGGTGTGATTGCGCTCATCTTTTTAGTACTTGAAGTGATGACAATCACGCAACGATTCATCGAGGCGCGGAGAATTTTGCGATGAAACCAGTATTGATGTTGGCAGGACTCGGTCACGGCCAGCTTGAAATTTTGGACCGTATTGATGAGATTCGAGAGCATTACGAAGTTCAATTCATCGGAGGACGTCAGACGGTGTATACAGGTGCCTTCCCACAAGTGATTGCTGGGTTCATGAACTCCGCGACAGTCCAATTGCCTCGACTTGAACCGGTCGCAGAAAGGGTTATTTCAATTGATCCTCAACAGCAAACCGTTCAAACAGAACAGGGATTGTTTCACTACGATCAACTCGTGCTGGCGACTGGTGCAAAGAGTAGAGGCATTGGGACACCGCTTAAACCGATGTCACAAGCTTTACTTGGCCGTATCGATTCGAGTCCGGTAGTGACGATCGTCGGTGGGGGCAAGGCCGGTGTAGAATTGGCGTTTACGTGCGCAAGGACGAAAGACGTAACGCTGTATGCGAAAAAGATTTTGCCAGACGTGCCGCTCTATAGACAGAAGCAAATTGAACGTCTTTTAGTCAAATCAGGTATTATGGTCGTGAAACAACAGCTTCAAGATGACGCATCGGAGGGGCTCCTGCTAGATGCGACGGGCGTTGTTCCCGTAGAATGGTGGGCTGAATCCGGGCTTGCAAAACCTGACAATTTTATAGAGACGGATGAATATTTACGTCATCATCAGTTTACAAATATATATATAACAGGAGATATGGCATCCTGCTTAAATGGAGGCGTCGATGCTGTCAGGTCGGGACGCTATGTCGCCAAGCGCTTACTCGGTGAGACGAACCAACCATTTCGAAGACGTCAATCGATGAATATACTATTGACGACACCGGGTCATGCCTTGCTGACATTTGGACAGTTCACCTGGCATGGACGACTTCCGTATTATGTGAAGCGTTTCATTGACTCGCGATATGTCCGGCACTACAAGTAGTCGGAGGTCTAAAGCGTCATTCGCTTGGCATATAGCCGATCACTTCGTTCGATTTTGATTCAACGAGCACTTGTGGAATCTCGGCCGTGCGTTGTGAATCAGAAGGGAACGTGACGAGCCAGGCCCGTGTTCCTTCAAAACTTGAATCAACTAATTCATAACGATCATCGACTGTGATGGATTGAACCGTGACCTGTTTGCCATCTTCGTCGGTTGGTAGCCAATCCATATTGTTTAGATATTCAATTGCATGATTTATGATGACTTTCTCACCATCAGGTGGCAAAGGTGATGAGGTGGATGGTTGTTTGCAACCGACTAACATGAAGATGGTGAAACAAAGTGCGGTAAAAAGGCGAGTTTGAATCATGATTATTCTCCATTCTCGTTTGGTTATTTCTTACAGTATAGTCGGAGATGAGACAGGCATGTACAAAAAAATCCTGCAGCCGCGATAGGTCTGCAGGAATCAGGTTATGCTTGAATCGTATCGAGGAATGAACGGATTTGCATCTCCGTCTTGGCGTTTGCCGAGTGGAGGTGTTCTTGTTTTACCCCGTCTTTATAGTAAAGAAGTGAAGGGATGCCGCGAACTTCTTGAGCATCAGATAATTCTGGTAGTTCGTCGCGGTCGACAACATGCCAGTTAAACTGTGGATAGTCTTTGACGAGCTCGTCGACATACATGTCCAGACGTTTGCAGTCCGGGCACCATGATGTGGTGAAGACTACCATTCCATGATCTTTTGTGGCTTCGTCAAATTGTTGTGATGAATGAATCGGTTGCATAGACAACTCTCCTTTCTTCTATCTATTTTGTCGGGTTTTAAACGAGTCGTCAACAGATTGGCATTCTCGAATCCATAGAAGAATGTGATACACTTATAAAAATAGCATGATAAGGAAAAGGTGATGGATATGGCGTTACGTCACGCATTGCTCGGGTTATTGACCCATCAGCCTGCGACCGGGTATGCCCTGAACGCAACGTTCAAGGCGCAGATGATTCATTTTTGGAACGCACACCATACACAGATTTATCGGGAACTGTTAAAGATGGAAGAAGATGACCTTGTCTCAGCGGAGCATATTTCGCAACAGGAGTTGCCAGATAAGAAAATCTACTCGATCACGGACCAAGGACGTGAGGAGTTGATCAACTGGCTACGTCAACCGACAACGTTTCAACCAAAAATGAAAGATGAGAACCTATTGCGAGTCAGTTTGCTTCAATTGCTTCCGGTCGAAGAAGCGGTCCGATATATCGAAGAGACAAAAGCCCATCACGAACAAGTTGCCCAACAAATTCGGATGTTTCAAGAAGAACATCAATCAGATGAAGATACGCTCGGCTATTTATTGACGAGTGAATATGCGATTCGGATGATGGAAAACTATGCCGGATGGGCAGACTGGGCAATCGAACAAATTAAAGAACGTAATGAAAAACACGTGACCTGAAACAGTTCAGGTCACGTGTTTTGTATAAGGATGAATCGGCAGACGGGCGAGTAGTCGGTCAAGCGCATCTTCATCGATTTCAGTCTCGAACGCGCGAATCGTCTCGTTCAATTGCTTCACTGAAGAGGCACCAGGTAAGACGACGTCACAGAACCGCTTAGCGGCTTCGAGTGCATACGCCTGAATCGGATTAGGCATCATCGCCAATTCACTGGCAACTTCCTCTTTTCGCCACGACTCAAATCCTTTATCCCCGAGTCGTGTCTCCCATTCATCCGTTAGTAATCCTTTGGCAAGAACACCACGTCCAACGATTGGAATCGACAACTCAAGCGTCTCTGGTCGTCGGTCAAGAAGGGAATACGGCGTCATGAGCACATCGAGAGCTCCAGAAGCGACCCAATATTTGATGACGTTCGGTCGAATGGACGAGAGTCCGATTTGTCGGATGAGACCGTCACGCTTTTGTTTTTGCGCCCATTCAATCGTTGCGTCGAGATTGTCCTCGAGCGTACCGCCGTGAATATAATATAAATCAAGATAATCGGTTTGTAATCGCTCGAGCGATCCGTGTAACGCTTCCTCTAAGTAGGACGGATCAGGATTCCAACGCATCCCGTCCTCAGTCAGTTCATTGCCTCCTTTACTCGCTAAAAAGAGTTGTTTTCGTTCCTGACCTAACGTTTCACCGATTACACGCTCGACAGCTTGTCGCGCATAGACATCTGCTGTATCAATATGACGAATCCCTGATTGAATGGCCGTCTCGAGGATGTTCTTCGCCTCGATCTCCCCATGTTTCAAAATCGTCATCGTTCCGAGTCCGAGTTCACTCATATGGATTCCTCCTTGTTCGAAATGTTGGTTTGACTCATAATCAGAGTATATCGAAAAGTGAGGAGTAATCATATGGAAGAAAAAACGATTGAGCGGGAAGTCATCTACGAAGGTAAGATTTTCGATGTGGAAAAGCATGTCGTCTCCCTTCCGAATGGAAACACGTCTGTGCGAGAACTCGTCTATCACAATGGTGCTGTTGCCGTACTCGTCATCGATGAATCGGACAAAATTGTCATGGTAGAGCAGTATCGAAAAGCGTTTGAATCGATGTCGCTTGAAATCCCAGCAGGCAAACTTGAAAAAGGGGAAGAACCGGTATCGAGTGCCGAACGTGAGTTAGCTGAAGAGACCGGATATACGGCGGAGTCGCTCGAAAAGATTTTCTCTTTCTACGGAGCCCCAGGTTTTTGCAGTGAACGAGTCGATGTGTTTGTCGCGAAAGGATTATCAGCGGGTGAAATGAATCTTGACGAGGATGAGTTTTTAAACGTGAAACGATATTCTTTTGAAGAAGCGGTTGATTTGTTAGACAGAGGTGTCATCACCGATGCGAAGACAATCATGGCGATACAATGGTGGCAATTGTCTAGATTAAAATAATTCTAATCTGAAATTTTATATGGTAAACTTACATAGTAATGATTTTAAATTGAAAATTGATTAAAACTTCGGTATGCTTTGTGTAGTGAACTATGTAAAGAGGGGGCGCCTTATGGAAACGCGAATTGAACGAATTAAACAGCAATTGAGCGCCAAAGGATATAAATTGACACCGCAACGTGAATCAACGGTTCGCATCTTACTTGAGAATGAGAGTGACCATTTGAGTGCCGAGAACGTCTTTATGCTCGTCAAGAGCATCGCACCAGAGATTGGACTCGCAACGGTGTATCGCACACTTGAGTTATTGACTGAGCTCGGTGTTGTCGATAAAGTCAACTTCGGTGACGGGGTCGCACGCTTTGATTTGCGCCCAGAAGGGGCGAATCATTCGCATCACCATCTCGTCTGTGTCGAATGCGGATCGGTTGAGGAAATCATGGAAGACTTGCTCGTCGATGTTGAGAAAAAAGTCGAGAGCAAATATGAATTTTTGATTAAAGACCATCGCTTGACGTTTCACGGCATCTGTAAAGTGTGCCAAGCAAAAGGCGTCACGCTCGAAGGTCATAAAGCAGTAATTAACGGATAACGATTACTTTAAACCATTCTTTCTATAAGGATGGTTTTTTCTAATGTTCTTTTAAAGAAAAGGCTCACTTAATCTTGTCACAAAAAAGTGAATAAAAAATGAGGTCAGACATCTTCACAACGGTTTACATAAGTGATATGCTGTAAGCGTATTCAGGCGAAATGTGGAAGGAGGAGGGTATGATGCGTTCGCATATCGAGTCATTTCTTCAGTACATGACGGTTGAAAAGCGGATGTCCGCTAACACGAGACAAGCGTATGCGAGCGACTTGACGCAATACGCATCGACTTTGACCCAGTTGGGGGTGGAGGATTGGAACGACGTGACACGTTCTCATATCGTTAAGCATATCGAAGAGCTGTCACAGGCGGGGCGTGCTTCGTCTTCTTTGAGACGGGCTGTCAGTTCAATCCGCATGTTCCATCATCATCTAAAAATGACCGGGGTCACGACGACAGATCCGTCTCTTTATCTAGAGACGCCGAAAGCAGAGAAACACCTTCCGGATACTTGGTCACAAGCGGAAGTCGAGCGTCTCTTAGATAGCGTCCCGACATCCGACCCCCTATCACTTCGGGACCGTGCGATGCTCGAGTTGCTTTACGGGACCGGAATGCGGGTCAGTGAACTTTTAGGTCTTGATTTGGATGATTTGCAGTTCGAATTGGGGTATCTACAATGTGAAGGGAAAGGCGAGCGCGCTCGAATCATTCCGGTTTCGTCGGTCGCGCAAGGGTTTGTTGAGCGATATATTCAACAAGCTCGAAACGGACTCGGCGGCAGAGAGACCGAAGCGCTCTTTTTAAACGGCAGAGGTGGACGGCTCAGTCGTCAAGGATTTTGGAAGATGATCAAACGACGTGCCAAGCTTGCCGGAATTGATAAGGAGATCACACCTCACGTTCTCCGTCATTCCTTTGCGACACACTTGCTCGAGAACGGCGCTGATTTACGTGCCATTCAACAAATGCTCGGTCATGCGGATTTAGCGACGACGCAAGTGTATACACACGTCAATAAGTCGCGGCTACATGATGTGTATCGCAAGCATCACCCTCGTGCCTAGACATTGAAAAGGAGGAATTTTTTGTGAAGAAGTTTAAACGTATTTTTTTAGTGGTCATGGACTCGGTCGGTATCGGTGAAGCACCGGATGCTGAACAGTTCGGTGACAAAGGGGCCGATACGCTCGGACATATCGCTCGTGAACATAACGGATTGAACATGCCGAATATGGGAAAACTCGGACTCGCGAACATTAAACCGATTCAAGGAATCGACGTGTCGGAGACGCCAAGTGCATATGGTCGTATGGAAGAAATCTCGGCAGGTAAAGATACGATGACAGGTCATTGGGAAATCATGGGTCTTCATATCGAGACGCCATTCCGTGTTTTTGAAGAATTCCCGGACGATTTGATTCATCGTCTAGAAGAGTTCAGTGGCCGTAAAGTCATCGGAAACAAGCCGGCATCAGGTACAGCCATCTTAGATGAGCTCGGTAAAGAACATGTCGAGACAGGTGCGCTCATCGTTTATACATCAGCAGACTCGGTTTTACAGATCGCCGCGCACGAAGAGATTGTGCCAATCGACGAGTTGTACCGGATTTGTGAATACGCGCGTGAGATTACACGTGAAGACCCGTATATGCTCGGTCGTATTATCGCCCGTCCGTTCATCGGCACACCGGGTGCATGGGTACGTACGGCAAATCGTCATGACTACGCACTCAAACCTTTCGGTAAGACAGTCATGAATACGCTCGAAGAGGCTGGGAAAGATGTCATCGCTCTCGGGAAAATCAGTGATATCTACGACGGTGAAGGTGTGACGAAAGCGGTCCGTACGAAATCGAATATGGACGGGATGGACAAGTTGGTCGAATCACTCGAAGAAGATTTCGAAGGGCTTTGCTTCTTAAACTTGGTCGACTTTGACGCATTGTTCGGTCATCGTCGTGATCCGGAAGGCTACGCCGTCGCGCTTGAAGAATATGATGCCCGTCTACCTGAAGTGATGGAGCGTCTCCGTGAAGACGACTTACTCATCATCACGGCAGACCACGGGAATGACCCAGTACATGCTGGTACAGACCACACGCGTGAATATGTACCGCTCATCGTGCATCACACTGGAGCGAAAGCAGTTGATCTAGGTATTCGAGGTACGTTCGCAGATATCGGAGCGACAGTAGCTGACAACTTTGACGTTGTGGCACCATCAAACGGAAAGAGTTTCTTAAACGAAATTTGAGGAGGCAATATTCATGGTAAATTGGAACGAAACAAAAGCGTTTTTGCAGGAGCGTATGGGCGATACACCAGAAATCGGACTTATTCTCGGGTCAGGTCTTGGGGTCCTTGCGGACGAAATTGAGAATCCGGTTGCAATCCCTTATGAGGAGATTCCACACTTCCCAGTTTCGACCGTCGAAGGACATGCAGGACAACTCGTGTTCGGGGAACTTGAAGGAAAACGCGTCGTCGCGATGCAGGGACGGTTCCACTTCTATGAAGGATACTCGATGGAACAGGTGACGTTCCCTGTTCGTGTCCTCAAATTGATCGGTGTCGAGACACTCATCGTCACGAACGCGGCAGGCGCGTGTAACGAGTCATTCAACCCAGGTGATTTGATGATCATCACGGATCACATCAACTTCTTCGGGACGAGCCCACTTATCGGAAAAAATGCGAGTGAATTCGGGACTCGCTTCCCAGATATGTCAGAAGCGTACGATAAAGAACTCGTGAAATTGACAGAACGCGTCGCTTCTGACCTCGGACTCACTGTCCAAAAAGGGGTTTACTTCGGGAACACAGGTCCAACTTACGAGACACCAGCAGAAGTGAAAATGGCACGTCTTCTCGGTGGTGACGTCGTCGGGATGTCGACGGTACCAGAAGTCATCGTCGCGCGTCACTCGGATATGCGCGTTCTCGGGATTTCGTGTGTCTCGAACATGGCGGCAGGGATTTTAGATCAACCACTTAACCATGAAGAAGTCATTGAGACGACGGAACGTGTCCGTCAAGACTTCCTTTCACTCGTGCGCGGCACGATTAAAAGCATGTAAGTAACTTATTTCTAGGAGGACGACAGTTATGCGTATGGTCGATTTGATTTTGAAAAAACGTAACGGTGGAGAATTGAACGAAGAGGAGATTCGCTTCGTCGTCGAAGGATTCACGAACGAAACAATTCCTGACTATCAGATGTCGGCATTGTCGATGGCCATCTATTTTAACGGGATGACTGAAAACGAGACGGCAGCCTTGACGATGGAAATGGTGAAGTCGGGCGATACGATCGATCTTTCGAACATCGAAGGGAAGAAAGTCGATAAGCACTCAACGGGCGGAGTCGGTGACAAGATCAGCTTGATCGTCGCACCACTCGTCGCGTCAATCGGGATCCCGGTCGCGAAAATGAGTGGTCGTGGACTTGGACATACGGGTGGTACGATCGATAAACTCGAATCGTTCCCAGGTTTTAACGTCGAATTGACGGAAGAACAATTCACGAAACAAGTAAACGACATTAAGATGTCGATTATCGGTCAGACGGGGAACTTGACGCCAGCTGACAAACGTCTTTATGCGCTACGTGATGTGACGGCTACCGTTGAGTCGATTCCACTCATCGCGAGTTCAATCATGTCGAAAAAGATCGCAGCAGGAGCTGACAGTATCGTCCTCGACGTCAAGACGGGTTCTGGTGCGTTCATGAAGTCGTTCGATGATGCGAAAGCACTCGCAGAAGAGATGGTCGCAATCGGGAAGAACGTCGGTCGTAAGACGGTCGCTGTCATCACCGACATGGACCAACCGCTCGGCTTTGAAATCGGGAACGCGAACGAAGTGAAAGAAGCGATTGAAGTCCTTTCAGGTAAGGAAGTAGAAGACTTGAAAACAATCGCGCTCACGATTGCAGGTCATATGGCTGTACTCGGTGATTTCTATCCAACGTTTGACGAAGCATATGCAGACCTTGAAAAACGAATTGCTGACGGTCATGCCCTCGAGGTGTTCCGTAAGTTCGTCGAAGCACAAGGTGGAGACGCGTCGCTCGTCGATGACGTGACAAAATTACCTCAAGCTTCCTACGAGACGACATTCGTCGCAAAAGAAGCAGGTTATGTCGAGTCAATCATTGCTGACGAAGTCGGTGTCGCAGCGATGCTTCTCGGAGCGGGTCGTGCGACGAAAGAAGACAAGATCGACTTCGCGGCAGGCATCACGCTCGAGAAGAAAGTTGGCGACCGTGTCGAGGCGGGCGATGTGATTGCCGTGCTCCGCTCGAACATGGAAGACATGTCTTCGGCTGTCGAACGTTTAGATCACGCGTATACAATCGGTGCGACGAAACCAGAAGCTCGCCCACTCGTTCACGCTGTCATCCAATAAGGCAGAACGTCTGTTTCCACAAAAAAAGTGGAGACAGACGTGTTTTTTTGATAAGATGGGTAATGTGAGTGAAAAACAGCAGGATACATATTCAAATAAAGGGGTTGCTTGAAACATGAAAAAAGGTTCTATGAAACTTGAAAATGGCGAAATGATTGAATTTGATTTATTCCACAACGAGGCACCAATCACGGTTGAAAACTTTGAAAAACTTGCGAACAGCGGGTTCTATAACGGATTAACATTCCACCGTGTCATTCCTGGATTCGTCAGCCAAGGCGGTTGCCCGGATGGTACTGGAATGGGTGGCGCTGGTTATACGATTCCATGTGAGACATCGACATCTTTCCCACACAAACACGAAGCGGGATCACTCTCGATGGCACACGCAGGACGTAACACAGGGTCTTCACAGTTCTTCATCGTCCATGAGCCACAACCACACTTGGATGGCGTCCATACAGTTTTCGGTAAAGTGACATCTGGTCTTGAACATGCCGTCAAACTTCGTCAAGGAACGAAGATGGCAGAAGTGAAGGTTTGGGACGAGAATTGATTTTTGCCTGAAGGTTATGGCACAATGAACCATGTCTCTCACGTCTTCACATCGTGAAACTTGAATGACTAAAGGTGGTGAACCCAGCGATGCTGGTCAAATATAAACGTTCTTATGAAAAGACGGCGATGGGTCTACTCGCATTCTCATGCAGTGACAAATCTCCGCTTAGCTTGCTTGAACTCGTCCGATCGTATGACGAGGAAGAGTCGAAGTTCCTCTATTTGTGGAAAGTCGGTGAAGACTTCGTCGGCATCATTGGAATGGAGCAGCAAGGAACGACGATGGTCATCGACCATATCGCCTTGTCGCCATCATTCCGTGGCGAGAAACGTTCTTACGAGCTTCTAGACGAGGTGAGAAACGTACTTCCACTTGATTTGACGTTAACCGGTACAGGCAAGACGGGCGATTTATTGGATAAATGGAATCAACTAGTCGTCTGATGACAAAAACCCCCGTAATCACGATTGTGATTACGGGGGTTTTACATATTGCAGGGACTAAATCACAAAACCCGTTAAATGAGGTGGATTCATGAATCGAGTAACGATTGATGAACTGATCAATCGATTGGAGCAAGTGCTCAGGCATGAACGGACGAGAGAAGAATTCTCTGACTGGGCATATCAGTGGATGAAACAATATGAAAATATAGATAGTTTTGATTGGACAGCTTCCGACGAGGTGATTTGGTCCTGCTTACAAACAATCTATGGCATGGATTTACTTGAAACACCTTCCCAATATTTACATAATCGGAGCGATCTCGAAAGTTGGGTGACGGCGTTTAAGAAGTTAAAAAAGATCATCATTGATTATGAAAAGGAGACGTCTTGAATCTTGACGTCAACTTCTTGCACGTTGCCTTTTTAAAAGTGCCAACTCCCGTTCCGTGATGACCTCACTCCGGTCACGGTGAAGATGCTTGTGGACCAATTCCTCGAACGACAGGTCTGTCGATGGGAACGTCGGTTTTAGTGATTCGACCGTGTCACGAACATCCTGTTGTAATGGGAGCTTCGTGTGTAACGGCCATTCATCAAGCTGTGCGATGAAGGAGTCGACATCCAGACCGAGCTCATGTAAATAGGGGGAAGCGATGTCCATCTTTCGACGTAAGAGTCGCAAGCTCTTTTTCGCGCCGATGAGATTGTCTCGTCGTAGATGATAGTGAATGACGGCGTATTGGATGAGTGCCGCATAGCCGTGATGACGACGTCCGTCTGCCTGCCACGCTTCTTCTAATACCTCATGACATTCGAAATAATCGGCATGACATTCAAAAAGCAACGTATAATGAATAAAAGGGGTCATGAATCATTTTTCTCCTTTCGTGTCCACGGTGTTATAAAACATGTTATACTAAAGCGCAAAAATGTAAAATGGCAGGTGTCTCTATGGAAGCCTATAACGTTAAAATCGATACGTTCGAAGGTCCACTCGACCTGTTGCTCCATTTGATCGGAAAAATGGAGATTGATATCGTCGACATTTCCGTGGCAGAAGTCACTGACCAGTATGTCGGCTATATTCGCACGATGCAAAAATTTGAACTCGACGTGGCCAGTGAATACTTGGTCATGGCGGCGACGTTGCTCCAGTTAAAGAGCAAGCAGTTGTTACCGCCTGTTCAGGTCGAGGATGAGGATGTTCCAGACTTTAGCGAAGAACCAACACGTGAGGGGCTCATTCGTCAATTGATCGAATACAAAGCATATAAAGAAGCAGTCGTTTTTATGCGTGAACAGGAAGAACATCGTCTTGAATTGTATACACGACCGGGAGAAGATTTGACGAACTACATGTCAGAGGAAGTGTCGAAGTACGACGGACCGCTGAACTTCTCAGACCTTCTTCATGCCTATTCTAAAATGATTGAACGGAAACGTTGGAAAGAACGACGCAAAAAGACGATTAAACGCGAAGAGCGAACGCTCGAGGAACAGATGACGAGACTTCATGAACACGTTTCTTCTACGCGACAGACATCGTTTTTCGCCTTCTTTGTAGAACGACCGAACGTCTCAGATCTCGTCGTGACGTTTATGGCGCTTCTTGAGCTGATCAAGCTACGGGTCGTCGAAACGAAACAACTTGACCAAGACATTCAAATCTCGTTCATCGAATCATCAAAGAAAGGGGATGAAGCGGTTGCTGTCCTATGAAACGATTATCGAAGGATTGCTATTCGTCGTTGGGGACGAAGGGATGGAAGTCCGGGCGCTCGCAGAGACGCTCAACATCTCAGAGGCTGCTGCGCGAGAACAGCTCAGTAAGTTAGAAGCCTCGTTCAAAACGTCGAACCGACCGTTCCAACTGATGGAATCGGCAGGTGTGTACAAACTTGTGACCGTTCCAGATGTGTCTCCCTACATTCAAAAGTATGTCGGGACGATGGCTGAACAGGCACTTTCACGAGCGGCGATGGAGACGCTCGTCATTATCGCCTATAAGCAGCCGGTCACGCGGGCGGACATCGAAGAGGTTCGCGGTGTCAAAGTGGAGCGAGTTATTCATACACTATTATCAAAAGGGTTAATCGAATCAGCTGGCCGTGCAAAAACAATTGGTCGTGCCAAGTTGTATCGAACGACAGAGCACTTCCTCGACCATTTTGGATTTAACTCACTCGAGGAATTACCACCATTAACATTTGAGGATGAACTGACAGACGAAGGCGATTTGTTCTTCGGTCAGGAATCACCGAAGCAAGAAGAGAGATTGGAGAAGGATTAATCATATGGAACGTTTGCAAAAAGTAATCGCACAAGCGGGGGTCGCCTCGCGTCGTAAAGCGGAAGAAATGATTTTGGATGGTCGCGTCCGCGTCAACGGAAAAGTGGTACGTGAACTCGGGACGAAAGTCGGACCGAAGTCAGAGATTGAGGTCGATGGCGTCAAAATCGAGCAAGAAGAGCATGTCTACTACGTGCTCTATAAACCGAGCGGCTATGTGTCGACGGTAGAAGACGATAAAGGACGTAAAGTGATCACGGACCTCGTGCCACCAGGGGCACGTGTTTTCCCGGTCGGACGTCTTGACTATAACACGACAGGACTCATCATCTTGACGAATGATGGAGAGTTCTCGAACATGATGACGCATCCGAAATATAAGATTCAAAAGCGTTATGTGGCAAAAGTGAAGAACATCCCTTCTTACTTGGCAATCAAGCAACTAGAGTCAGGTGTTCAGCTCGATGACGGATTCAAAACGGGTAGTGCGAAAGTGAAGATGAAGTCTGTCGACCAGAAAAAGAACACGGCCATCCTTGAGATTGTCATCTCGGAAGGACACAATCGTCAAATCCGTCGCATGGTCGAAGCAATCGGTTCTGAGGTCATCAAACTAAAGCGTGAACAGTTCGGTTTCTTGACGCTCGACGGTCTCAACACTGGCGACTGGCGTGAACTTTCACACAAAGAAATCAGCAAGCTTCGTGAACTCGCGAATCCGACGGTCCCACCTAAACCACGAGGCAAAAAGAAGAAAAAATAACAACAAAAAATCGTCCTGAAATAGGATGATTTTTTTGATTGTGTAAATTGTGTGACAAAAAAATGAAAAAAGTCTGTTAATGTGCGTTTTTAATGTTTTTTCAGTACAATAGCAACTGAAGGATGGTGTGAAAACGATGACAAAAGATCAAAACAAAGACGACCGCATGGAACAAGCGGTCGCGAAAAAGAAAAAGAGGTCATTTTGGCGCTTGATGATTATGACGGTCGTTCTCTTTGCGGGAGCCATCACCGTCATGCAATTGTTCGACCAAGCTGGTAATGACGGACGCATCGAGGCAGGTGACGAGGCACCGAACTTCAAACTCGTTACACTCGACGGTTCGACCCTTTATGAACGTGACACATACGAAGGAAAAGGAATGCTTCTCAACTTCTGGGGTACTTTCTGTGAACCTTGTAAGAAAGAAATGCCAGTCGTACAAGAAAATTACGCAACACTCCAAGACATGGGTGTCGATTTTTGGGCGGTGAACGTCGGTGAGACGCCGCTTCGCGTCGATAACTTTGTGAACGACCTCGGTGTCGGTCTCGATTATCCGATCTTGATGGACACGAAGAGTGAAGTCGAGAAAGCCTATGGCATTTATAACTTACCTGTCACATTCGTCATCGATGGTGAAGGAAACGTAATCGAAAAATATGAAGGTGAACTCACGAAAGAGAAATTGATGGAGCTAGCCGAGAAGTCATTGTAAGCGAACGGGGGACGCACAGATGCTAGATATGAAATACGAAGGCGCTGATTTACGGTCGAAGCGTCGTCCTAAATCGGTCATTGATCGGGTGTGGAACTTCTTCGCATCGGTCAAAGTGGGATTGTGGTTGATTGCGCTGATTATTGTCGGCTCGGCAATCGGGACGATTTTCCCTCAAGAAATGTACATCCCACAACAGTTACCTCCAGAGCAATATTACTTGGAGGAATATGGGACGCCAGGTTCGATTTATTATGCACTTGGATTCCACAACCTATATACGTCATGGTGGTATATCGGTCTCATCGTCATGTTGACGCTCTCGCTCATCGTCGTATCGATTGACCGTGGTGTCCCGCTCTATAAAGCGCTAAAGAATCAGCCGGTTAGACGGACAGAGCGCTTTATGAAAGGACAACGCCTCTTCGGACAAGGCGAAGGAACAGACGCTCAGATTGACGAGATGGAAGTGTCGCTCAAGAAAAAACGGTATCAAATCAAACGGGACGGAGATGCCTTATTGGCTGAAAAACACCGTTTCGGTCGTTGGGGTCCATATGTGAACCACGTCGGCCTCGTCATCTTCTTCCTCGGGGCGATGCTCCGCGTCTTCCCGGCATTCCACACGGATACACTCGAGTGGGTTCGTGAAGGAGATACGGTCTCACTAGAGGCGACAGATGGGGAATACTATTTACGGAACGACCAGTTCATTCTTGAAATGTATGACCCGGAGAACAATGAGGAAGATGCGAAGTTCGCAGCTGCCATTGAAAAAGCCGGAGCCGTTCCAAAAAACTATGAGACGGAACTGACATTATTTAAGAAGACGGGAACGAACGAGGACGGATCGCCGCAACTCGAACAAGTCGATGTCGGTTCGACGAAAGTCAACCACCCGTTTAAGTTCGAAAAATATGAAGTGTATCAAGAGCAATATTCAAGTCGTCCGGAATTCTTGTCAATGTCGTTCATGCTCGCCGATAAACAGACAGGTGACGAGTATGGACCGTTCAAAGTCGACCTCGAAAATCCAGAAAAGTCGTATGACTTAGATGGTGTCACGGTCACATTGAAAGACTTGTATCCTGATTTTGAGGTGAAGGATGGACAACCGAACACGAAATCACCACGTGCACTGAATCCTGCCTTCTTCTTCGATGTCGAATCACCTGAAGGCGAGACGGAATCAAACTTGATCGGTATTCGACTTAACGTCGCTGATGAAGAAAACCGGTACGAGGTAAAGTTTGCGGGCACAGAGATGGCGAGCACGAGCGGTCTTCGAGTGAAGAGTGACTCGACGTACCCGATTCTGATCGTCGGTGCGACCATCTTCATGATTGGGATTGTGATGGGCATGTATTGGCCTCACCGCCGTGTCTGGATTCGTCGTCATGAAGATGAGGTACTCGTTGCAGGCTTTACGAACAAAAACCCGTCCTCGCTCCGTCGAGAGGTTTCGCCGTTATTAGAACAGGCCGGTTTACCGATGTGGGAAGACCAGGCGAGATTTACTTCGAAGCCGGAGAACGAGTCAACAGATGAAAGAGGGGAATCTTGATGGAATGGATTGAATGGAGCAGCCGTATGCTGTTTATCGCATTCTTCCTATACGCGATCTCGACGGTTCTCTTTACGATTGCCGTTAGTGGTATGCGTAAGGATCGGAACGTCAACCGTGTCGCCTATGGGAAGTATGCCTTCATCTTGGCAATTATCGGATTTATCGCCCAAATGACATATTTCTTTATGCGTTGGGCAGGTGTCGGCTATGCGCCGGTATCAAACTTATATGAATATACGACGTTCTTCGGCATGATGATGGTGCTCGGGTTCCTCGTCGTATACGGGATTTATAAAAATGATGTACTCGGCTTGTTCGCGATGCCAGTGGCGTTACTCGTCATCGCTTTCGCCTCGATGTTTTCAAGTGAGGTCGCACCGCTCATTCCGGCACTTAACAGTGTCTGGTTAAAAATCCACGTCACGACGGCAGCGCTCGGACAAGGGATTTTGGCCATCAGTTTTGCGTCAGGTCTCATTTTCTTATTGAATGAGACATCGATGAAAGAACAGTCTAAGTCAAGGACGTGGCTTGAAGTGACGATGTTCGTTCTCATGTGTACACTCGGGTTCATCATCGTGTCGATGCTCTTCAAAGGAATCGGTGCCGGTGGAGTCGTCGAATTTACGAATGACCGCGGTCAAGTCGAGACGTATGAATACTTCATGCCAATCCTATTCGTACCAGAAGGGGCACAGCTCTTGTCAGGAGCGAGCGGTTTGTCACTTGAGTTGCCGAATTGGATCAATACCCTCAAGTTGAACACGCTCATCTGGTCGGTCATCGGTGGTGTCGTGATTTACGCGTTGCTCCGTTTCGTGATTTTGCGAAAACGCATTGCTGAAGCGCTTCAACCGCTTGCGAAAAAGGTCGACCTCGACCTTGCTGATGAGATCAGCTATCGCTCGGTCGCAATCGGATTGCCTGTCTTTATCCTCGGCGGACTCATCTTTGCGATGATTTGGGCGCAGATTGCATGGAACCGTTTCTGGGGCTGGGATCCAAAGGAAGTATGGGCTCTCATTACGATGCTTATTTATATTTATTACTTGCATATGCGCATCCAGCGCGGCTGGACCGGAACGAAAGCGGCATGGTTATGTGTCGGTGGTTTTGCCATCATCATGTTTAACCTCGTCTTCGTCAACTTGGTCATCGCCGGTCTTCATTCATATGCATGACGCGAAAGAAGTCACAATTGTGACTTCTTTTTCATTTGGTCCATCAAATCATCGTTGTGAAGCGAAATAATAGAGTGGTATAGTTATGGCAGAGAGTGGAATGTTCACAATTGTGCAACATTCGCTACAACTCGTAATGGGTCTTAGGAGGGTTTCAAGTATGGCTGAGAAAACGAAGATTTTAGTAGTCGACGACGAAGAGAGAATTCGCCGACTTTTGAAAATGTACTTAGAACGTGAACAGTATGTGATTGAAGAAGCGGTCAATGGAGAAGAAGCACTCGCACTCGCTCTTGAAAACGAATACGACGTCATCTTACTTGATCTGATGATGCCGAAAATGGACGGAGTCGAAGTATGTACAGAACTCCGGAAAACGAAAGCGACACCGGTCATCATGCTTACGGCGAAAGGTGAAGAGATTGATCGTGTCCAAGGATTTGAAGTCGGAGCAGACGATTACATCGTGAAACCGTTCAGTCCTCGTGAGGTTGTCCTTCGCGTGAAGGCACTCCTTCGTCGTTCTGGCTCGACTAAATTCATGCAAACGAGTGAGAAATCAAAAGATTTGATTGTGTTCCCGCACTTGACGATTGACAATGATGCGCACCGCGTCACGGTCGACGGAGAAGAGATTGCCCTCACACCGAAAGAATATGAATTGCTGTTCTTCCTTGCGAAGCAGGTTGATAAAGTCTTTTCTCGTGAGCAGTTATTGAAAGAAGTATGGAACTATGAATTTTTCGGAGACCTTCGGACCGTCGATACGCATGTGAAACGTCTTCGTGAGAAATTGAATCGTGTCTCGCCTGATGCGGCTCATATGATCACGACTGTATGGGGTGTCGGGTACAAGTTCGAAGCTGCCAGTGAATGATGATTCGTCGAAACAGCATCGTCACGAAACTGTGGCTGACGATTCTCGTTTTGGTCAGCGTCATCTTATTCATCGTCTCGGTATTGATGCTTGAATTTTTCAATTCTTTTCACATCGACCAAGAACGTGGTCATCTCGCCAAACTTGGCGGACAAGTTCAGTCGGTGTTGTTGAATGAAGGTGACACGTCCCAGACAATCGATCAAATCATCGAAGTATATGGCGCGAACTATATTTTAGAAAACGGGACCACGCGCTCAAATTTCGGGAATCAAGTGGATGGGCTGATGGTTGAACTTGAGCGTCAGGATTGGGAAACCTATCAGGCAGTCGGGGAGACGGCCATCGGTAATTTCTCTTCTTTTGACGACCAAGCTGCTCTTGCCTACCGGACGACGTTTTCGTTATCGACCGGTCAATATACACTCTACTTACTTGAACCACTCGATGCGATTTCGAGTGCGAATGCCGGTGCTCGAACAATCATTCTTTGGACCGTCGCTTCGGCCATCATCGTGACGACCGTCTTCGCTTTCTTCTTATCGACACGGATCACGGCGCCGCTCCGAGCGATGCGGGATGCGGTTAATAAGACGGGGAAAGGTCAATTTGACTTGCGTCTTGAGACGAAGACTCGAGACGAGATCGGCGAACTTGCCGCCTCGTTCAACGCGATGAGTAGCCAGTTGGCGAAATATGTCGACGCTTTAGACCGAGAACGTCTGCAACTTGCCTCCATTCTTCGTTCGATGGCGGACGGTGTCATCACGCTTGACCGTCACGCAAACGTAATTGTCACGAATCCACAGGCTAGTCCATTGCTTCAAGACGGTCAGCCGCATGAAGTCGTACTGTCACTGTATGAAGAAGTGATGGAAGGGACGGCTGAGAAGACGATTGAAGTGAAACAAGATGACCGTTACTATACGTTAACGGTCACGCCGCTCATCGGAGAAGATGATTTTGAAGGAGCTGTCGTCGTCCTTCGCGACACATCTGAAAGCCACCGTCTCGATAAGATGCGGACCGATTTCGTGGCGAACATTAGTCATGAACTTCGGACACCGCTCGTGACGCTACAAGGTTATTCAGAGGCAATCATCGACGGGATGACAGAAAGTGACGAGGCGACGAAAGAGTTTGCGTCAATCATTTATGACGAATCTCTTCGACTTGCGCGACTCGTCAACGACTTACTTGATTTGGCCCGCATCGAATCGGGTAAAGAAACGATGCAATTCAGTTCGTTCGATATCGGTGATTTCTTGCCACGTGTCATGAGAAAGTTCAATCAAATGGCATCTGAAAAAGAGATTCGATTACAAACGGACATACCGCATCGACAGATTGAAGCAGACGGTGACCGACTCGAGCAAGTATTCACGAACTTGATCGGCAACGCGATTGCCCATACCGATTCAGGAGAGATTCGAATTGAGGCGACCGAGATGCCTGATGGGTTGCAGATTCGACTGTCCGACACAGGACACGGGATCCCGAAAGAGGACTTGCCGTTCGTGTTTGAGCGATTCTATAAAGCCGACAAAGCACGGACGAGCGGGTCGAAGACCGGTACCGGGATTGGTTTAGCCATCGTGAAAAATGTGATCGATGCCCACCATGGTACAGTCAGCGTATCGAGCACACTCGGTGTCGGGACGACGTTTGATATTTACTTACCATTTGAACAACCACACATCTCATAATGGTGACTCGTCTGAGTCACCATTTGTGGCATTTTAAAGGGGGAGCCGTAATGAAGCGATATACACGCACGGGTGACACGGGTGAAACGTCTCTAATCGGTAGCCGTGTCGACAAACACCATCCTCAAATCGAAGCGATGGGGCATCTTGATGAATTGAACAGTCACATCGGATTAGCGATTGCGCAACAGACCGACGAGTCGCTCCGGGAACAGCTGACGAAGATTCAGCACGACTTGTTTGACCTCGGTTCGGAGCTGATGTATACGGACGCGCCCCCGAAAACGGTCGATTTGTCGATTGTGACGGAACTTGAACAATGGATGGACGAATGGGAAAAATCATGTCCAGAACTTGTGCGTTTCATCTTACCGGGAGGAAGTGTCGCAGCGGCGAGCCTTCATGTGGCGCGATCCGTTTGCCGTCGTGTCGAACGAGATTTGACCGCACTCGGTGTCGCCGACCGACAACTTCCATATTTTAACCGATTGAGTGACTATCTTTTCACGGTCGCACGGTATGCGAATGTTGTCGCAGGCGTACCGGACCAAGAATATGCACGCGGCGCTGCCGTGTTTCAACCAAAACGAAAAAAGGAGTGATCGGCTGATGAAAGGAATCGAACAGTTCCAACATCAATTGCACTATTCGGTCTATCCGACCAAAAAATTTAAAACGACGACTTGCCTCGTCTCGTTTGCGGCCCCGCTGTCTCAGGACACGGTGGCAGACCGGGCACTGCTTCCATTCATTATGGAAAAATCGACAGAAGCTTATCCATCAATTGAGTTATTTCACACACCGCTAGAAGATTTATATGATACAAACTTGTATGCAGGCGCATCAAAAATTGGGAAAGAGCATGTCATTCAATTTCAACTCGAAGTCGTTAATGACAATCTTGTTGGTGAAGACGTCTTGAGTCAGGCCATTCAATTACTGGAGGAAGTGTTACTTCGTCCGAATGTTTATGATGGCGCCTTTCAACCGCTCATCGTGGAGCAAGAACGCCGATTGCAGCGTCAGCGAATCGAGTCAGTCTATGATGACAAGATGCGTTTCGCTCAACAGCGTCTGCAAGAGATGCTCGGAGGCGAGCTCGCCATCCCGTCTCTCGGTACGCTCGAACAACTCGACCACGTTACACCCAAATCGCTTTACGATGCTTATCAATCGATGATTCAGAACGATCGTGTCGACATTTATGTCGTCGGCGATGTCGACCGTCAACAAGTCGAACAGGCATTTAACCCGCTCGAATCGCTCGGGACGCGTCAGCCGAGACGTCTGCCCGAACCGAGCCGTGGTGAGTTCAAACGCTTAGAAGAGCATCAAGACATCAAGCAAAGTAAACTTCATCTCGCCTACGCGATTGACGTCGACCCGCGGACAGAAGATGCCATCCGTATGCAAGTCGTGAACGGATTATTTGGTGGTTTCCCGCACTCGAAGCTGTTCATGAACGTCCGTGAAAAGGAAAGTTTGGCCTACTACGCCGCTTCACAATACAGTTCACTCAGTCGAAAACTGTTCGTGTATGCGGGGATTGACGCATCAAATCAGCATAAGACCGAGCACATTATTGAAGAGCAATTAAAAGCGCTTCAGGCGGGTGAATTCGAAGACGAGACGTTACAACAGACGAAAGAAATGTTGTTCCACCAACGTCGTCAACTCGGAGATAGCCCTCGTCAGTTGATTGCTTGGATGAGTGGCGCGGACGTTCGCCCATTCTCATTAGACGAAGAGATGGCCGTCATTGAAAATACGACACGCGACCATGTTATCGCTCTCGCAAATGAAATCACGCTCGAAGCTGTCTATTGCTTGAAAGGAGGAGAAGCATGAAACTAGATTTTCCAAACGTCGGAGAGACATTACATCACCACGTTCTCGATAATGGCCTCTCCGTGTATTTGCTGAAGAAGACTGGGTATGAGAAAACGTTCGCGACGTTCACGACGAAATATGGTTCAATTGACCGTTGCTTCAAATTAGAGGATTGGGTAGAGGTGCCAGACGGAATCGCACATTTCTTAGAGCATAAGATGTTCGAAAAAGAGGATGGCGATGTCTTCCAACAGTTCGGTCGTCAAGGGGCGTCAGCGAATGCCTTCACCTCATTCACGCGGACAGCATACTTGTTCGGGGCGACATCGAATGTGCCGGAAAACGTGCAAACCCTACTCGATTTCGTTCAAGAACCATATTTCACAAAAGAGTCAGTCGAGAAAGAGAAGGGCATCATCGGTCAGGAAATCCAAATGTATCAAGACAATCCGGGATGGCGTCTTTATTTCGGATTGATTGAAGCGATGTATGAGACGCATCCCGTCAAAATCGATATCGCCGGAACAATCGAATCAATCTCAAAAATCACGGCAGAAGATTTGTATACGTGTCATCAGGCGTTCTACCATCCGAGCAACATGGCGTTGTTCGTTGTCGGGAACATCGAGCCGGATGAGATGCTTGAATTGATTCGTGACAATCAGGCAACTAAATCTTTTGACGCGCCACTTTTGAGCGCACGTGAGACGGTGGAAGAGCCGACCACGGTTCGTCTGTCAGAACGGGTCATTGAGATGGATGTCTCGGTTCCGAAAGTGATGATTGGCTATAAAGATCTCCCACAAGCTGGAGAAGCTGGTCTCAAACAAGAATTGACGGTGGAACTCCTCATGCACGCGCTCTTCGATACGACAGCACCGCTTTACACGGAGTTGTACGCAGAAGGGTTAATTGATGATGCGTTCTCATTTGATTATACGTCAGAAGAGACGTTCGCCTTCGCCGCCCTGTCGATGGAAACGTCCCATGTCGATGCTTTTGTCGAACGTGTCACGGGTGCGTTGGAGCGTCCGCTTCATCTTGATCAAGAGACGCTCGATCGTAAGAAGCGGATGATGCAGGGACAATTTTTAAAAGCACTGAATTCGCCAGAGTTTATCGCGAACCAGTTCTCACGCTATGCACTCAATGATGGAAACTTGTTCGAGATTCCGAATTTAATCGATGCCATCACATTAGATGAACTTCAAGAAGCATACGTGCGATTGTTCCGAAGTGAGCAACGAACAGTGTGCGTTGTCAAAAAACCATGAAGACGTTAATTGTTGGAGCGAGCGGCGCGATTGGACGTGCCGTCTCGCTCGCTTTTCGTGAGGATGAGCTTTTGCTACATGCGAATCAGGGGCGTGAGACGCTTTCTCGAATGATTGAGGCGGAAAAGTTGCAGGCTGAACTGATTATCTGTGACTTATCGGACCGAGCAGAAGTAGAGAAGTGGGTGTCGTCAATCGATACCGTTGATCGCATCGTATACGTCGCCGGTCACGCGCTACATGGGCTTGTCGTCGACCAATCGATAGATGAGCTGGATCGACTTTACGAGGTGCATGTACGTGCCATGGTTCGGTTGATTCAGTCAGTTGTTGCGCGTAAACCGTATGACCATCGACTAGATATTGTCGTCGTTTCAAGCGTTTGGGGTGAAGTCGGGGCAGCAGCCGAAGTGTTCTATTCTACCGTCAAAGCGGCACAACTAGGGTTTGTCAAAGCGTTTGCACGTGAAGCAGGACCGTTCCAAGTTCGAATCAATGCAGTCACACCAGGGTGGATTGATACGCCAATGAATGATACGGTAGAAGAGTCGAAACAAACCGTGATGGATGATATTCCACTTGGGCGTCTTGGTACCACTGAGGACGTGGCGAAGACGATTCGCTTTTTATGCTCATCGGATGCTTCATATATGACCGGCACAGTATTACGTGTTGATGGCGGTTGGCAATGATCTCATCATGATGCATAAACCAGTTCTTTTCAATTCTTCTAAAATAATTTAAAATAGGCAAGGTAGCGAACTCGCTCGAAAGGATGGATGGGGATGGAACATAAATTCGAAGAGTGGTATCTCGAATATGAATTGTGTCAAAATCGACCAGGTATCCTTGGGGACATCGCGTCTCTCATGGGAATGCTTCAGATTTCCATCGTCACCATTAATGGGGTCGACCTGCAGCGCCGTGGCATGTTGCTCAAAGCTCCAGCCGCTGATCATGTCCATCGACTCGAGCATATTTTAAAACGAATGGAAGCAATCGCAGTCATCAAATTGCGCCGTCCGAAATTAAGAGACCGGATTGCAATCCGACATGGTCGATACATCGACCACGACAGTGATGATAAGAAAACGTTCCGTTTCGTCCGAGAAGACTTAGGGATTCTCGTTGATTTCGTAGCAGAACTGATGAAAGAAGAACGTCATCTATTGATTGGCGTTCGGGGGAATCCGCGCGTTGGCAAAACAGAATCCATCGTCGCCGCCAGTGTGTGCGCGAACAAACGGTGGCTGTTCTTGTCATCGACACTCATGAAACAGACTGTCCGAACCTCTTTGTTTGAAGAAGAGCGGGAAGGCGATCATGTATACATAATCGATGGAGCCGTCTCTACGCGTACGATGGACGAGCGACACCGCCAACTGATCCGTGAGGTCATGCGGTTGCCTGCCGTGAAAGTCATTGAACACCCTGATCTTTATGTCCGAAACACCGATTGCGTGTATGAAGACTTTGATTATATTATTGAATTGAGAAACAATCCGGATGAGACGATTGTCATCCCACAAGAAACGCATCGTGAGTCAGAATGGTTTGAATAATTATGTGAATGGAAGGTGTGGACCCCTGTGACAGAACTAGGGACTTTTTTGAAACAAAAGCGTGAGGAGAGCGGATTAACGCTCGACCAAATCCAGCAGACGACGAAGATTCAAAAACGCTATATCATCGCGATCGAGGAAGGTGATTACAAAAATCTCCCTGGCTCTTTCTATGCACGGGCGTTCATTAAAACGTATGCGGAGTCACTCGGTCTCGATGTGGATGAATTGTATGAGACTTACGCAAAAGATTTACCAAAAATCGAAGCACAGCCATCCGTTCAACTTTCTCGTAAAAAGACGTATTCAAAAGCGTCCGAGTCGACGAGTCGAGTGTCGAGATGGGTTCCGAAAGTACTTCTCGCTCTCACCGTCTTCTTGCTTATTACAGCAATCTATTTTGCCGTGAGAAGCATCGATTTCGGTGGACAAGACGCAAGTCCGGCTGAACCACCGAGTTCAAATGTCACACTCGACCAGAACGAGGATGTTCCAGCGGATGAACCAGCCGAGGAAGAACCTGCATCAGAGGAGCCTGCTGAGGAAGAACCATCAGCAGAATCTGGTCCGATTGCGGTAACGGAATCGAACGGAGCGGACATCACATATGAGCTCGCGACGAGCGATAAACTATCGACCGAGATTTATGTGAAAGAATCGCCAGCCTCATATGTCGGTGTTCGTGATACGTCACTTGAAGGTCCATTCCTTGCGCCGGAATATCCGAACCAATCGAAACAGAATCCGATTGTCATTGAAGATGCTGAAACGGACACGTTACGAATCCGGATCGGACTCATCGCAGGTGTTGAGAAAATCGTCGTCAACGGTCGCGAGCTCGAGCTTCAAGAGTCTCCGGTCACACAAAATATATTTGTAAAGAGAGTCGACGCAGAATAAGTCGACTCTCCTTCTAAGAGGAGGCGTTCTACATGAACCTACCTAACCGATTGACGATGTTACGCGTGGTGTTGATTCCCGTATTCGTCGTCTTACTCGCTGTTGATTTTGATTGGGGAAACATTGCCTTTTTAGGTGCTGAGATCCCGCTACACCAATTTATCGCTGGTGTCATCTTTACCATCGCGGCCATTACAGACTGGTTGGACGGTCATTTGGCGCGGAAACACAACTTGGTCACGAACTTTGGGAAATTCATGGACCCGCTCGCGGACAAACTACTCGTGACAGCGGCGCTCGTGTTGCTCGTCGAGATGGACCTCGTGGCTGCGTGGGTCGTTGTCGTGATTCTTTCTCGTGAGTTTGCGGTCACGGGTCTTCGACTTGTCGCTGCCGACGAAGGGATTGTCGTCGCGGCGGGTAAGTCAGGCAAAGCTAAAACATGGGTGCAACTGTTCGCTATCATTTTCCTCCTATTCGGTAACCCGATTTTCAGTTATGTCGGCATCCCGTTTGGGGAATGGGCGATGTGGTTGGCACTCGCACTCACGATTTACTCAGGTGCCGAGTATTTCGCACAAAATTACAAGATTATTGTGAAGTCGATGTAAGTCGACAAAGACGAGTTGGTTGATCTAGCTCGTCTTTTTTTTGAAGTCGAGGAGGAAATAAGATGAAACGAGCCGAAATCATTGCGGTAGGAAGCGAGTTGCTCTTAGGAGAAATCGTCAATACGAATGCGAGTTACATATCGGAACAACTGTCGAAATACGGTGTCTCGGTCTTGTATCATCAAGTTGTCGGGGATAACGCGGAACGAATGCGGGAGACGTTCGAGATTGCGCGTCGTCGTTCAGACCTTGTCATCGTTACGGGTGGACTTGGACCGACGGCAGATGATGTCACGAAGACAGTCTTGTCTGATCTGCTCGAACGCCCGATTGTTCGAGACTTAGAGGCGTTTCACACGATTCAACAATTTCTTCAGTCACGTAACCGTGAGATGAATGAAGGGGACGCTCGTCAGGCGGACGTCTTGTCAGGTGCGGACGTTTTACAAAATCCGGTCGGTCTGGCTCCAGGTATGTGGATTGAAGGGGAGACGACGTGGATGCTACTTCCTGGTGTGCCACGCGAGATGCGGGCGCTCATCGATGCGACGTTTCCGAAAAAGTTTTCAGGCGCGACGCTCGTCTCAGAATCGTTACGATTTTATGAAATTGGAGAATCGGCACTTGATGATGCCGTCAAAGACTTGTTGAACGGGTCTAACCCGACTGTCGCACCTTATGCTGAGACAGGAGAAGCGAGACTTCGAATCAGTGCTCGGGCGGTAGATGATACGGCTGCACGACTGATGATTGAAGAAATGAAAGATGAAATCTTACAACGTGTCGGTTCGTATTATTTTGGGTCAGATGATAAAACGATTGCCTCACACCTCGTGCAATCATTGACACGTCATCACCAAACACTCGCAATTGCTGAGTCATTGACCGGAGGAGAAGTCCAATCGATGATCACATCGACTCCGGGAGCATCGGCTGTCTTTTTAGGGGGGGTCGTCACCTATTCAGATGAGCTAAAAAATAGGTATTTAGGGGTCGCTCTTGATACAATTGAACAGCACTCAGTCGTCTCAAAAGAAGTTGCTTATGAGATGGTAGATGGATTAGTTAAACAAACAAATGCGGACTACGCGCTTTCGTTTACCGGTGAAGCTGGACCAACCTCAAATTCAGGACGTCCCGTCGGTACCGTCTACATCGGGGTGAAAACACCGGATGGAATCGAGGTCATCGAGCGTATTTATCCGCATCAAGAACGTAACGTCATTCGGCTGCGGGCTGCAAAAGATGGACTATGGGCCCTCATACAACGAATTAAAAAAGGCGAATAAATGTTCGTAAAAAACTTGTGTATCGCTATATGTTCACGTATAATGAAAGTATCAATTAAAGGAGGCTCATTTATCTATGAGTGATCGTAAACAAGCGTTAGAAATGGCATTGCGCCAAATTGAGAAACAATTCGGTAAAGGCTCGATTATGCGCCTTGGTGAAAATACAGACCAGCAAGTATCGGTCATCCCTTCTGGGTCGATTGCCCTCGACGTCGCACTTGGAGCGGGTGGATATCCACGCGGTCGTGTCATTGAAGTGTACGGACCAGAATCTTCAGGTAAGACGACTGTTGCCCTTCATGCGATTGCAGAAGTTCAAAAACGTGGCGGTCAAGCTGCATTTGTCGATGCCGAGCATGCACTCGATCCAAAGTATGCTAAAAATCTTGGCGTCAACATCGATGAGTTGTTGCTCTCTCAGCCAGATACAGGGGAACAGGCGCTCGAGATCGCTGAAGCGCTCGTTCGCTCGGGAGCAGTTGATATCCTCGTCGTCGACTCGGTTGCAGCACTCGTACCGAAAGCCGAAATCGAAGGGGAGATGGGGGACTCGCACGTCGGTCTTCAAGCTCGTTTGATGTCTCAGGCACTTCGTAAATTGTCTGGTGCAACGAACAAATCGAAAACAATCGTCATCTTCATTAACCAAATTCGTGAGAAAATTGGAATCATGTTCGGTAACCCGGAAACGACACCTGGTGGTCGTGCCTTGAAGTTCTACTCTTCAGTACGCCTCGAAGTACGTCGTGCAGAAACGCTCAAACAAGGTCAAGATATGGTCGGTAACCGTACGAAGATCAAGATTGTAAAAAATAAGATCGCACCACCATTCAAGACGGCGGAAGTAGACATCATGTACGGTGAAGGGATTTCACGTGAAGGGGAACTCATCGACATCGGTGCAGACCTCGATATCGTTCAAAAGAGCGGTGCATGGTACTCGTTCAACGAGGAGCGTCTCGGTCAAGGTCGTGAAAATGCGAAACAATACATGAAAGAAAATCCAGCCATCGCGGCCGAAGTGGAACGTCAAATTCGTGATCACTACGGCTTGAACGGGGAAAAAACAGTCACAGTTGAAGGTGAAGACGACGAAGTTCTCTCACTTCTTGATGACGAATAAGCACATGGTCTCACTCGGAATCATCCGAGTGAGATTTTTTTAGTATAATTTTTAGGCAATTGGTAGTTCTATCCTGTCCGTGCATTGCATTCTCTCTCTTAAATAAGTACAATAAAGTTATGCGCGGGCTTGCCTGCGTTACTCACTTATTAAAAAAATAAAATAACCTTGCGAAAGGGAGGTGAACATGATGGAATGGCTATACTGGCTTATTCTGATCCTCCTTTTGCCGATAGCTTTTGTTGCAGGTTTTTTTGTGCGTAAATCGATCGCCGAAGCGAAGATTCAAGGTGCCGAGACGGAAGCGACTAAGATTGTAGAACAAGCAAAACAACAATCGGAAGCGATGCAAAAAGAAGCACGGCTTGAAGTAAAAGAAGAGATGATTCAACTTCGTAATGAGACGGAACAAGAATTGCGTGAACGTCGCGAAGACCAGAAAGTGAAAGAGAATCGCCTCGTTCAAAAAGAAGAGCTTCTCGACCGCAAAGCAGATATGCTCGAGCGGAAAGAAGATTCGCTAGATGAACAGGAGCGCGGGCTCGAAAAACGCAAACGTGAAGCAGAAATGCTCGAAAGCAAAGTGGAGGACTTATACGAAGAGGCACGCCAAGAACTTGTACGCGTGGCAGCCCTCTCGAAAGATGAAGCACGTACCATCATCATGGACGAAGCGAAGCAGGAAGCGCTTCACGATGCTGCTCTCCTTCAAAAAGAAATCGAGCAAAAAGCAAAACAAGAAGCGGATAAAAAAGCGAAACACCTCTTATCTCTCACGATGCAACGATACGCTGCTGAACATGTCGCGGAGACGACGGTATCTGTCGTCAACTTACCGAGTGATGAGATGAAAGGTCGCATCATCGGGCGTGAAGGACGTAACATCCGTACGCTCGAGACGCTGACTGGAATTGACCTCATCATCGATGACACGCCAGAAGCGGTCATTTTGTCAGGTTTCGATCCGGTTCGCCGTGAAATCGCCAAAATGACGCTTGAAAAACTCGTTCAAGACGGGCGCATCCACCCGGCTCGCATTGAAGAGATGGTAGAGAAGTCTCGTCGTGAAGTCGATGAGCGCATTCGTGAGTACGGAGAAGAAGCGACTTTCGAAGCCGGTATTCACGGACTCCATCCAGACCTCGTCAAGACACTCGGTCGCATGCGCTATCGTACGAGTTATGGACAGAACGTCTTGTCTCACTCGGTCGAGGTGGCACATCTTGCCGGGATGATGGCAGCCGAACTCGGGGAAGACGTCACACTCGCGAAGCGAGCTGGACTCTTGCACGATATCGGAAAAGCGATCGACCACGAAGTCGAGGGCAGTCACGTCGAAATCGGAGTAGAGCTTGCAACGAAGTACAAGGAACATCCGGTCGTTATCAACTCGATTGCTTCCCACCACGGGGATGTCGAGGCGACATCGACGATTGCAGTACTAGTCGCAGCAGCTGACGCCTTGTCGGCAGCTCGCCCTGGAGCTCGTCAAGAGACGCTAGAAAGCTACATTCGCCGTCTCGAACGACTCGAGTCAATCTGTGAGTCGTTTGAAGGTGTCGAGAAATCGTATGCGATTCAAGCGGGACGTGAAGTTCGAATTATCGTTCGCCCTGACGTCGTCGACGATGTCGTCGCCGGTAAGATGGCACGCGATATTTGTAAACGAATCGAGGATGAACTCGATTATCCTGGACAAATTAAAGTGACGGTTATTCGTGAAACACGTTCCGTCGATTATGCGAAGTAAACAAAGCGGAGAATTTCTCCGCTTTTTCTGTTTGAGGGAGGATTTTATATGAAAATTTTATTTATCGGTGATGTCGTCGGGAAACCCGGACGAGATATTTTGAGCAATCAAATTGGTCGGTTGAAAGACAAATACAACCCGACGTTCATGCTCGTCAACGGTGAGAATGCGGCAAACGGTCGTGGTCTCACAAAAAAGATTTATCAACAGTTTTTAGAACTCGGCTTCCATGGGGTGACGATGGGGAACCATACGTGGGATAACCGTGACATCTTTGATTGGATCGACGATGCCGACCGGATCGTCCGTCCAGCAAACTATCCGGACGGGACACCTGGAGTCGGGATGATGAAGTTAAAACAAAATGGAAAGAAATTGGCCGTCATCAACGTCATGGGCAATGTCTTCTTGCCATCCCTTGACTGTCCGTTCCGTACCGTCGATCGTCTCGTTGAAGAAGTGCGTGACGAGGTAGACGCCATCTTCGTCGATGTCCATGCCGAGGCGACAAGTGAAAAGATTGCGATGGGGTATCACCTTGATGGGCGTGTCCAAGCCGTAGTCGGGACGCATACGCACGTACAGACGGCAGATGAACGTGTCTTGCCGAACGGGACAGCGTATATTACCGACGTCGGGATGACGGGTCCACTTGACGGGGTACTCGGGATGGATGCATCCGTTGTTTTAAAAAAATTTATGACACAACTCCCAGTTCGGTTTGAAGTTGCCGAGGGACGGGAACAACTTAATGGAGTTTTCATTACAATCGATGATCAGACGAAACGAGCGACAAAAATCGAACGAATACACCTAGATGATCAGACCGTCTGGTTTGATTGAACAACCTACCCGAGGGGGAAACAAGAATGGACGTACTCAAAGTTTCGGCAAAATCGAACCCTAACTCCGTTGCGGGTGCTTTAGCGGGTGTGCTACGTGAAAAAGGAACGTGTGAGATACAGGCGATTGGGGCAGGTGCGCTGAATCAGTCCATCAAAGCCGTCGCGATCGCCAGAGGCTTCGTCGCGCCAAGCGGTCTCGATTTGATTTGCATTCCAGCCTTTACCGATATTATGATTGACGGAGAGGAACGTACTGCCATCAAGCTCATCATTGAGCCACGATGAGCGGTCGGGACATAGGTCCTATTCTTGTGAAGAGGAGCCATCGGCGCGGATGGCTCCTCTTTTTTTGTGGAAAATGGACGTTCCGTCTTCTCAGTTTCGTCATTTTATGACAAGATGATAAAGAACGTATCGTTCGATCATAAGAGACAAGAGGGGGACGTTTTCAATGGAACAACTCGTGTCAACCACAGAGAAGGAAACAACGACACCAGTAATGAAAGCGATTCAAAAACACACGGCCGGTTTTGGGGCAAAACTGGTCGACGTACCAGTTCCGACGCCAGGACCTGGAGAAGTACTCATTCAAGTCAAAGCGACATCGATTTGCGGGACCGATGTTCATATCTATGAGTGGGATGAGTGGTCACAAAGCCGTGTCAAACCACCGTATGTATTCGGTCATGAATTTTCGGGAGAAGTCGTGGCACTCGGGGAAGGGACGAAACGCATCAAAATCGGACAGACCGTATCCGCTGAGACTCATATCGTCTGCCATCAGTGTAAACAATGTTTGCGTGGACAGTATCACATCTGTAAAAATACAAAAATCATCGGTGTGGACACGCAAGGTTGTTTTGCAGAATACGTCGTTATGCCTGAAGAGAACCTATGGGTAAACCCGGAAACGATGCCGGCAAAACTTGCATCCATTCAAGAACCGCTTGGAAACGCGGTACACACGGTGCTAGCAAGTGACGTGTCTGCCAAATCGGTCGCCATCGTCGGATGCGGACCAATCGGACTCATGGCGGTAGGCGTTGCCAAAGCAGCTGGTGCGAGTCGCGTCTATGCGATTGATGTCAATCCGTATCGCTTAAAGCTCGCAGAAGAGATGGGGGCAGATGTCGTCATCAACAGTTTAGAAGAGAATCCGCTCGAATTGATTGAACGGGAGACGGAAGGAGACGGAATCGATGTCGTCTGCGAGATGAGCGGTCATCCGATTGCCATCGATCAGGCGTTCAAAATGGTCACGGCAGGCGGGGATGTCAACGTCTTGTCGCTCCCGGCTCGTCCGGTCGCCATCGACCTTACGCGTGATGTTGTCTTTAAAGGTGTCCGTGTCCAAGGTATTACAGGACGGAAGATGTACGAGACGTGGGGCCAAGTCTCGACGATGCTCGCGACAGGTCAGTTGAATGTCGAACCGATCATTACGCACGTTTTCAAGCTCGAAGAATTCGAAAAAGGGTTCGAACTCATGCGGGCAGGGAAATGTGGGAAGGTCGTCTTATTACCTTAAAGGGGGAAACAACATGGCATTTGAACATATTACAGAAGCAATCAATGAGATGAAAGAACAGGGGACGTTCCGTAAGCTTGTCCCACTCGAATCGGCACAAGGGAACGAAGTGACAATCGACGGGAAGTCACTCGTCCAGCTGTCATCAAACAACTACCTCGGACTTGCGAATCATCCACGTTTGAAGCAGGCAGCGATTGAAGCGGTCGAAGAGTACGGCGCAGGAACAGGATCAGTGCGTACGATTGCTGGTACGTTCGAGATGCACGAAGCGTTCGAGCGCGAACTCGCCGAGTTCAAACATACGGAAGCCTCACTCGTCTTCCAATCAGGATTCGCGACGAACCTCGGGGTCTTGTCTGCACTTCTCGGACCGGAAGATGTCGTCATCAGTGACGCACTCAACCATGCGTCAATCATCGACGGAATTCGTCTCACGAAAGCGGCGCGACGCATTTATAAGCACGTCGACCTCGAAGACTTGGAGAAGGCGTTAAAAGAGACACAGGATTATCGAACGCGTCTCGTCGTGACGGACGGAGTGTTCTCGATGGACGGGAACATCGCACCACTTCCGGCAATCGTCGAACTTGCAGAGAAATATGACGCTGCTGTCATGGTCGATGATGCGCACGCATCTGGCGTTCTCGGGAAGAACGGTCGCGGAACGGTCAACCACTTCGGTTTAGACGGACGTGTCGCGTTACAGGTCGGGACGCTCTCGAAGGCAATCGGTGTCTTAGGCGGGTATGTTGCCTGTTCACAAGACGTACGCGATTACTTGATCCACAAAGGTCGTCCGTTCCTCTTCTCGACATCACATCCACCGGCAGTCGTAGCGGCGAACCGTGAAGCGATCCGTGTCATGAAAGAGGAAGAAGAGTTGTTCGACAAGTTGTGGGCGAACACGGAATTCTTCAAGAACGGCCTACGTGACCTCGGTTTCGATATCGGACATGCGACGACACCAATCACCCCGGTCATGCTTGGCGAAGAGACGCTTGCGCATACGTTCTCAGACAAATTGAAAGAGCATGGCGTATTCGCTCAGAGTATCGCTTTCCCGACGGTTGAGCGTGGAAAAGCACGCATCCGGACCATCGTCACAGCGGAGCACACAAGAGATGACCTCGAACGTGCACTTGAGGCGTTCAAAACAGTCGCAGAAGAATTGAATGTGACACTACACGCATAAACGAGGACTGCAGACAATCTGTCTGCAGTTTTTTGATGGGATCTGTACACGAAATCGATTATATTCAGATAGAGCATAGATAGGGTAAACGAGAAATGTAGCATTTTCTTTGATATTTCAATTACCGTATTATTAGATTTTTATAAATCAAAAAGAGCGAGGAAAAGCTATGTTTCAGCAAGGAATATTTCAAGTGGGAATGGTGTTAGATCGAGAGACGTTTTCCATTCTAACGATTTCACCACCATTCATCATAAATGTGATTTTTAGTGTCTTGATTGTGGTATATGTCTTGTACTTTCGGAGTGAGGGTTGGAAAGAGAAATTGTGGAACGTTGTACTAATGTGCTACGCGCTCTTATTCATCTCTGTCTATATAGGAGCCTGGTTTGTGAGGCTGAAATACAACCTTACACCGAGTTTCAGTGAGTCGTTCGCCCTCGAATCCTTTCCTGGATGGAAGGTTTTTTTCAAGCAATGGATTGAGAACGGGATAGAAGAACCGAATTTGACAGCGAATGCGATTACGTTTGGTGCATTGTTGTTCTACTCTCGGAAGTTGAAAAGTAGAATTATGTGGGTGTTAAGATTAATTGCAATGATTCCTGTCAGTTTGTTTTTCATCATGTATATTCCGCAATTCCTTAGTTGGTTAATCCGATAAAAAAGAAGCAAGGCGCATTGCCTTGCTTAAATCATGAGTATCCCTCTAAATCCTCGAGACGCATAATAAGAATCTGCACCATTGTGATAGACAAAAGTGTGATCATAACGGCGGTCGCAGAACAGGGCGCCGCCTTTTTGACGAATCTCATTCGGTGTCAGAATCCAACTCGAGGTCTTCAAATCGAATTGACCGAGCGTTTGTAAATGTCGGTATGTTTTTTCGTCGAGAAGGGTTATGCCCATCTGTTCAGATAGGGCGACCGCGCTTCCGACGGGCTTATTCTTTTTACGTGCCTCAAGAGCGGGTTCGTCATAACAGAGACTTCTTCGACCGCTCGGACTCTCGACTGAACAGTCGCAAAAAGCGAGATCTCCGTTTGGGAGACGAATCACGTCTGGTTCTCCGCCGGTCTGTTCCATTAAGGAGAGTGTAGCCAACTTGTCCTGATTAACTTGAATTCGTTCCAATACGTCTGACCAGATGAGGTCAGGATGACGTTCAACGTTTTCGGTAAAGCGAGACTCTAACGTATTTAATAACTCGAGTGTTTCTTCGTGTGAAAGCTTCGACATGGGAATCACTCCGATCATTTGTTTCTTCTAGTATACGATATGAGTCGATACTGTTTGTCTATTCTATTGTGAGAAAGGGGAATCCAAATTGAATTTTGATGAAATAAACGTTGAGCATCTAAAGGTAAACTCATTTCAGACAATTGATCTGTTCACATTGAAAACAGACTATTTGAGTCGATTGCCTGTCGGTTCATATCGAGTCACAGACTACTGTGAACTTGATGTGATTGTCACAAAGTCACAATTAGGACGACTTCGGTACGTTGATTTAAGCTTACCGTTGGGCGTGTATATAGAGGGTCGACTTCTCTTTTTGTATGATCCGTATCGTCGTCAGATTTATTCAACACATGCACGAGTCGATTATCCAAATGAACAAAGTATCTCGACTGTTGATTTCTTATGTGCTCATAGTCACGACTTTCATGATCCTGATTCGTATTCACTGAAGAGTGAAAGAGTGTTTAACTTACCGTCGGACAGCAACTGGAGGGAATTTGGGTTACCAAAAGTGACATCGGCCCCATCGTTCATCTCCCGACTATTTACATTCCTAGACGTCTCTTCTTTTCAGGTGCTGTCGAAGAATAATCGATTTCTATCTGATCTCAAAAAATGGGCAGATCAGACAAAGTGTGAGTACAGTATTGAACATAATGAAAAATGGATGTGGTCGAATGACTATATGATGACCTGTAATTTTTCAAATGTATCTGAAGTTGAACTTCTTCAATTGGTTACGATGATTGAGGCAAGTGGAGAATTAGAAGGAATTCGTTTTTTGATTAAGACCGAAGCGTGTATTCTGTCACTTTTTATTTTAGGAGATATGAAGCAAGGCTATGGCGTAGGAGTATTTCAATACGGGAGTGACGAATAGGGAAAATTAAACACTGGATTGTAATTGAATAGAACGTCCAACTATTTATTTCGGTGGAAAATTCTATACAACAGGCGCCCTCTTTTAGAGAAGGCGCCTGTTGCTTATACAGATGATACGGTTAACATTGACTGTTCAGTTAATCGTCCGATCCAAATCAACGGAAGGGTCAAAAGTGCTCCGAGAAGGTAAACCGAATCAATCGGTAGTCCGTCCGCGAGAAGACCGAACAGTAAACTCCCCACACTGAATGCAAGGGCGTATCCTGTCTGTTGCACACTATATACATAAGGAAGCTGTGTAGCCGGAATCTGTTCTTGAATGACGGTGTTCGTCTGGATGATGCGGATTTGTGTAGCTGCGCCTTGAATGACTAACGCCAAAATCGCAAACGCGAGATGTGCAGTCATGCCGAACAAGAGGGCGGCAACAATGGATATGATAGCGGTCGACGGTAACGATGGCGCTCGTCGAGACCGATAAAGATGGGCACTCGCCGCAATCATACTGATCAAAAATGTTGCGTTGAGCGTCCCCCACCAGCCCGTATCGACTTGTAGATGTCGTTCGAGATAGACGAGAAGCAATGCCGAAATCCAGAGCGTGCTGACAAATGATTCATACGTCACAAACCATGTCACATGACGGGCGAATGGTGACGTATTTACATAAGTAAGACTAGCGCGTAAGGTAATCGATTCTTCCGCTCCATCATTGACGATGTCTTCCGTAAGCGATTGATTGAAGTAAATCGTCACAATCGTGGAAAGGACGAAGAGAACGAGGGAAACGATTAATGCGAAAGCGCTCGACGTGAAAGAGACGAGCATCGTCCCGAGTGGCCACATGGCGAGCTGGATGAACTGGTTGGACCCTTGAACCAGGCTGTTTGCTTGTTGACGATTCTTCGTCAATCTTGGGATGAATGACGCTTGGATCGGACGCGCGAACCCATCGAGGAAAGCGATCAACACGACAAGTCCGAGAACAAAGATTGAATCCGTTAAGAGGACGAGAACAAGGGTGACCGTCTTCATCAGTTGTGACAGGACGAGCGTTTTCCCTAGCGAGTAGCGGCTGAGGATACGGGCGAAAAAGAGTCCGCTGAGTGTCATACCGGCAGTCACGGCAATCGGGAAGCTGGCCGCCATGAAAGCGGACCCGGTTTGTTGATACAACGAGGCAATGAGCGCGACGATGTATAGGACATCGCCAATGTTTGCGAGCCATTGGCTAACGAGCAATGTGTAAAACGATTTCATCACAAATCTCCTCCGAATCTATTCAATTGGGTGGGTTGGAAGAATCGTTTTTACACATTTACACCTCTTCATAAAATAATATGAAAATAATTATACAAAATTTGATTAATTCTGTAAACTTGTCATATGATCGCAATTGTAAATATTAGGAGGGGGGAATGAATCAACAAGCTTTGAAACTAGTCGGTAAAAAGAAGTTGGAGTGGGTTACAACACGTGTACCAGCTCTTGAAGCAGATCAAGCTTTGATTGAAACCATCGCTACAGCCATTAGTGTTGGGGCAGAGCTTCCGCAATTCTATGAAAAAGAGTTACATATCGTCGGATCAAATGACGGTTGGGACTATAGAGAACATTTCAAGTGGTTTTTTGAAGCGAGTTGGCAAACCTCATACATACAAGAGATTTTTGAGTTGAACATTGATCAATATAGCTTAATTGCTACGTTTGAAAGACTAAGTGCACATGTCATCAATCCAATTGAGGTTGCAGTGACGTATAAAGGCGAATTGATAAATAACGAATGATAAGGATGAATCCATATGCTTGATTATAAAATAAATGACGAGATCGCATTGAGAATGTTCAATACAGACGATGCAGAAGCACTATTCAAACTAACGATGGTATCGAAACCTTATCTGCGAGAGTGGCTCGGTTGGCTTGACTACATTGAAACAGTAGAAGACTCAAAGCAGAACATAGAAGGACGAATCAAAGGACTGATTGAGACGGGTGGATTCCCAAAATCATTCGCTGTGATTTATAAAGGCGTGCTTGCCGGGACAATCGGATTTAATGAAATCGATCGTGGAATCCAATGTGGCACGATTGGGTATTGGCTCGGACAAAATTTTCAAGGGAAGGGCATCATGAGTCAATCACTCGGGACCATCATCGAGTATGGATTCCGAGACCTTAAACTAAATAAAATTGAGATTCGAGTCGCGACAAAGAATTTGAAGAGTCGGGCACTTCCGGAACGTTTCGGCTTCAAAGATGAAGGGACCATTCGTGATGCGGAATGGTTATATGATCATTATGTCGACCATGTCGTTTACGGATTGCTACGGAGTGAGTGGGTAAGATAAAAATAGAAAGGACATTCTCTCATGATGGGAGAATGTCCTTTGTGCAGGTCAATAATCAGTTTGGATGATTATTTCTAGTGAATTTTTTAGAATTTCCACATCTCGATGCGATAAATTTTCGAAAACTTTTTCATTCAGTTCTACTGTCGCAGCTTCGATTCCACTTCTCAATTCTTCAGCTTTTTGAGTAGGTACAACCAATACGTTTCTACGATTATCAGGATCAATCGAACGCTCGATGAGTCCTGATTTTTGCATTTTATCGAGTATTCCTGAAATTGTCGGAGCTTCTAGATACAACTTTTCCCCAATCTGTTTCGGTGAAAGCTGTCCTTCCCTCCACAAACAATTCAATACCCCATATTGAGCTGGAGTCACTTCATATTCTTCTAGTAGTTTGCTGAAAATTTTAAAAACCTTATTCTGGCTAGCGCTTAGTAAAAAGTTAATACAATCTTTCAATTCCATATCGTTCTCCCCTTATCTTGACACTATTCATCATATCATGTTAAATTCTGTGGTGAAACAGTTTTGGTACCGAATAATTTTATATACGAATCAAGATTTACCAGCTAGAAATCAACTTCATGATTAATAGTGAGGCAAAATGAGGAGGAAAACAAAAAATGAGTAATGAAATTCAATTTTCAAATTGCTATGTAAAAGTCGAAAATCACGTAGCCTATCTCTTCATCAATAATCCACCAGCAAATGTAATCAGTTCAGAGACGGTTCGCGGATTGTCAGCCTGTGTTGATTATGTCGCGAATGATTCAGAGATAAAGGCAGTCGTGATTACAGGGGAAGGGAAATTCTTCGTTGCAGGTGCTGATATCAAAGAATTTGTATCTGCGTTCGATAGTGAAGAAAAAGGAAAATCTCTATCTGTAGAAGCACAATCTGTCTTAAATAAAATCGAACAATTAAACAAACCTGTCATTGCTGCGATTAATGGAGCTTGCTTAGGTGGGGGTTTGGAGCTTGCAATGAGTTGTCATATGCGGATCGCTGCAGATGAAGCCAAGCTTGGGCAACCTGAACTGAACTTAGGATTAATACCGGGCTTTGGAGGTACGCAACGTTTGGCACGGCTTACGAATAAGTCGAAGGCTCTTGAAATGATTTTGACTAGTAAAATCATTGGTGGGAAAGAAGCGGAATCAATTGGCTTAGTGAACAAATCAGTGCCCCTTGTCGAATTAATGGATGAAGCGAAACGACTTGCCGAAACCATTGCTCTTAAAAAGAGTCGATCATCGATTGCGGCAACGATGGAGGCGGTAAATAAAGGTTTGGAAACAACATTAGAAGAAGGTCTGGCGATTGAAGCAAACCTTTGGGCAGGGTTGTTTACAACGGAAGATATGAAAGAAGGGGTCAATGCTTTTATCGAAAAACGTGAAGCAGAATTCCAAGATAAATAATGATCTGAACATTTCAATTTGTTTTCAGTATGTATATGTCGTGTTTAATTTATATTAACCAATATAATCTTCAAGGCGGTGATTGATAGTGGATGATCGAGAAAGTGTCGTCGCAGAACTTCAAAATGGAATTGGGTGGATCAAGCTGAATCGCCCCCGTGCGTTAAACTCTTTAAACGTTGACATGGTAGATACGATGAATGAACAGCTAAAAAAATGGAAGCTAGATGACACAGTTTCATTAGTATGTATTTATGGAGAAGGCGAAAAAGGTTTGTGTGCAGGTGGAGATATGCGAACCTTATACGATCTAAAAGAAAAAGGTATTGAAGCTTACGCCAATCAGTTCTTTTCGATTGAGTACGAGTTAGACTATGAGATTCATCATTATCCAAAACCAGTCGTCGTATTTATGGATGGTATAGTCATGGGAGGTGGTGTTGGACTATCCATTGGTGCCTCGCACCGGATTGTCACAGAATCATCAAAGTGGGCAATGCCTGAAATGAACATCGGTTTTTTTCCTGATGTCGGGGCAAGTTATTTTTTAAATCAAATGCCTGGTTTTGTTGGTAAATACCTCGCTCTAACCGCTAATGTTTTTCAGGCATCCGATGTACTCTATATTGGAGCGGCTGACTATTTTATTGAGAGCAAAGATTGGCCGAAGTTAAAAGAAGAGATGATGGAAAAACGTTGGATGCCGGATTCGGTTGATATGGAACTTGAACAGCTATTGGGGACGTTCCGAAAGCCGATTTCTCTTCCTTCGTCAATATCATCGGTACAAGACAAAATTGATCATCACTTTCAGTTTGAAACGATTGAAGAAATCATTTCATCTCTTAATGAAGCTGCGAGAACTGGGGATGAATGGGCTGATAGAACGATGAAGACACTCTTATCCAAATCACCGACTTCACTAAAGGTGACCCTTCGTCAAATACAGAAAGGGAAGGGACAATCTCTTCAAGCGTGTTTTGACATGGAACGAAGCCTCGCAATGAATTTTATGAAATCCCATGATTTTTATGAAGGAGTCCGTTCGGTACTTGTTGATAAAGATCGTACTCCGAAATGGAATCCTTCCAAACTTGACGAAGTGTCAGAACTCCATGTTAAATCTTTTTTTGAACAAGTATGTTAATAGAATATTTAAGTTCATTAACAGAACTAGACCCGCCCTTCACGAGAGGGCGGGTCTTTCGTCTGACTCGAATAATTCAGTTCCGAACTCTTCGTACGCCTGTTCATAGCGACGCAAGGAAGATTCTTTATGCATACAGGTAAGGTTCATCCGCTCGGATGGTGTCATATCGCTCGCATATGTCTTTAACACATGGGCGTTTCGAAGCATTGACGGGGTGACAGAACGCGCGAGCCCGCTCCGTTCGTTTAGTTGCCGCATCATCTTCGTGATCATGACAATCGTTAGTTGCTTCGGTTGATTTTTCGCATATACCCAGCGGAATGTCATCCGTGCAAAATCGAATGAGACGAAAACCGGATCTTCTGAGTACCAGCGTGGTCGTACCGGTGTCGGGATGTCGGCCAAATAATTCATAAGTAACGATTGGTCTTCTTGCGAGAGCTTCAACGTGAACTGGTTCCCGAGACGGTCATACACGTCAAAAGTATGATCAGCCAGATGCAGGTCGCTCATACGCAAGCGAATGATGTGATGGACTCGCAAACCGTATTTATAGAAGAGTGTCACAATCAATTCGTTCCGATTGACGAGATATGGGTGGGCTTGCAACTGATTCTCGCTCAATCCCCTCGTCGAACGAATCGTATGAACGAGTCGGTCGAATTCAGACTCGAGTGCGATCTGGTCGATGGACAATGTATGCGCCGGCTGCGAGTAGGCAAGCATCTTCTTCCGAAGAGGATTTAAAAAGTGGGTCAGGCTATTGATGACCGTGACGATTCGGGCGACGGTCGCCTGTTGATAGTGCTTCTCTTCGATTAAAAAATCATTCACAAACGTCTTCCACGATTCGATGGGGACGTCTAACCAGTCCGTCGGTTCGTTCAGTTCGACATTGTGGTCGTGAAAGTATTTATGCACGTCAATCAAGTCGTAGCGATATCGTTTTAGCGTCGAGGGTTGACGGCCGCTTGCTCCGAGATGATACAAGTACGTTTCGATAAATTCCGGGAGCGGATAGTCTTTTCTACGTTTCGTCATGGTCGAGCCTCCTTCTTCTTTTATCCTACCACAAACGGACGTTCTCTATACGTTGATTCGTGGTAAGATGAAAGGTGAGACTTTATGGAATGAGGGATTACATGATAGAACGTGAAAAAGTTGTCATCGTCGGCTGTCAGTTACCGAATGTCGATGATTGGACATATGAACAGTCGATGGGCGAGCTCGTCGAACTCGTGGATACGGCGCAAGGTGAAGTCGTCGCACGACTCGACCAAAAACGTCAACAAGTCGACCGTCGTACCTTTATCGGGAAAGGAAAAATTGAAGAGCTCGCGATGCTCGTCGAACAGTTCGAGCCGGATTTGTTAATCTTTAACGCCGAGTTGACACCGGCGCAGTCGAAGAACATTCGCATCGCCTTGAACGACCCGGATGAGATGAAGCTGATTGACCGTACGCAGCTCATCTTAGATATCTTTGCGAGCCGTGCGCAATCGCGCGAAGGGAAATTGCAGGTCGAACTCGCGCAGATGAACTATTTACTACCACGTCTCATTGGACAAGGGACACAGCTCTCGCGACTCGGTGGTGGAATCGGGACTCGTGGACCGGGTGAAACAAAACTTGAGTCGGACCGTCGCCACATCAAGCGTCGCATCGATGAGATTACGAAACAACTCGAAGGAACGGTCGCACACCGGGATCGCTACCGGGAACGTCGGAAAGAAAATCGCGTCTTCCAGGTCGCGCTCGTCGGGTATACGAATGCCGGGAAATCGACAATCTTTAATCGATTGACGGATGCAGATACGTATGAGCAGGATGAGTTGTTCGCAACACTTGATCCGTTGACGCGTGAACTCGAACTTCCACGCGGTGGAAAAGTGTTGATTACCGATACGGTAGGATTTATTCGTGATTTACCGACGAAACTCGTTGCCGCTTTCCGTTCAACTTTGGAAGAAGTGGTCGGTGCTGATTTGATCCTTCATGTCATCGATGCATCGAACCCACATTATTTGAACCAAATCGATACGACGAATGCGGTATTGGAAGAACTCGGTGCAAGTGAGGTCCCACAACTCGAGGTATATAATAAGAAAGACCGGCTCACGGAAGACTTCGTCGGTGGACCGTTGTTGATCTCTGCGATCGCATCAGAAGATATCGAACAGTTGATTGGTGCACTCGAAGATAAAATCTCGGACATTTTAACAAAAGTCCACGTCGTCTTACCGGTGACGGCTTTTGAACATTACCACCCAGCCAAAGAGGCGATGTACCGTCTTGAAGAAAACTTCTTGGATGACGGTTCTGTCGAGTTGGTAGGCTATATGAGAGAAGACACGCGTCTATATGCGACGCTAAAACAATTTGAGGTGTAAGTATGTGGCAAGAAAAGATTGAACATTATGATGCACTCGCGCCGTATGTGAAAAAGGCAGAGGCACGAGTGAAACCATTTTTTGAGAAGATTGAAGAGACGGCTGAGTTCAACCAGTATCGTGTTCTCGAATCGTTTAAAAAGCACAAAGTATCGGATTTCCATTTTAATCCGACGACGGGGTATGGATATGATGATCTCGGTCGTGACACGCTCGAGTCGATTTATGCAGACGTGTTCGGAGCAGAGCTCGCATTATGCCGACCGCAAATCATCTCGGGTACGCATGCGATTGGGATTGCCTTGTTCGGTGTCCTTCTACCAGGTGACGAATTGCTGTATATCACAGGGAAACCATATGACACGCTGGAGGAAATCGTCGGCATCCGTGGAGACGGTCGCGGCTCATTAAAAGAACTCGGTGTACATTACGACACTGTTGAATTAAAAGAAGAACGTGAAATCGACATCGACCGCGTCATCGAACGAATTCGTCCAGAAACGAAACTCGTCGGGATTCAGCGCTCGAAAGGATATGCGAATCGTCGCAGTATTCCAGTCGAAGAAATCAAGATTGCCATCGAACGCATCAAAGCGGCGCATCCGCATGTGTATGTGTTCGTGGACAATTGCTACGGTGAATTTGTCGAGACAATTGAACCGACGCACGTCGGAGCCGACTTGATGGCCGGTTCTCTGATCAAAAACCCAGGAGGCGGATTGGCGAAGACGGGAGGGTATATCGCAGGAACGAAAGAATTGATTGAACGTTGTTCGTTCCGGATGACCACTCCAGGTATTGGAAGTGAAGCCGGACCGTCGCTCTACTCGCTTCAAGAAATGTACCAAGGTTTTTATATGGCTCCTCATACTGTCGCACAAGCGTTGAAAGGGGCACACTTGACGGCAAGCCTTTTATCGTTGATTGGATTCGAGACTGATCCACATTATTCGACTCCGAGAACGGACTTGATTCAGTCAGTGACGTTCCGCGACCGTGAGAAGATGATTGCGTTTTGTCAAAGCATCCAAATGGCATCACCAGTAAACGCTCATGCGTTACCTGTTCCGGCCTATATGCCTGGATATGAAGATGATGTCATCATGGCAGCAGGCACGTTCATTCAAGGTTCATCAATCGAGTTGTCAGCGGATGGACCGCTTCGAGCACCATACACAGCGTATGTTCAAGGTGGTCTGACGTATGCTCATGTTAAAGTCGCTCTCATGTTGGCGTTGAGCCAATTACACGATAAAGGACTGGTCGAATTCAACGACCAAAATCAGCAAGCGCATTTGTAACCGTTCTGTCATGTTAACTTTCTTAACATCTATTGACAGGATTGTTGTCATGTATTATTCTCACATTGTGAGACAGAAAAGGAGGGGTAAGGATGGCTGATCAATTTCGTCGCTCCAACCCGTTGTTTCCGATTGGAATCGTCCAAGATCTGACGCAACTGACTGGTAGGCAGATTCGGTATTATGAAGAACAGGGTCTGATTTCGCCTAGTCGGACGGAATCGAAACGACGGCTTTATTCCTTTAATGATGTCGAACGTCTACTCGCAATCAAGGATTACATTGATCAAGGCTTTAATCTGGCGGCAATTCGTCACATGTTAGAGCAAGAAGGTGAAAAAGAAGCAGAAGCGTCTGCTCCGGCCGCACCGGTCAATGAAGCACCAAAGGTTTCGGAAAAAGAGTTACATCATTTGTTGAAAACACAGCTTCAAGAAGCCGGTCGTTTCAATAAGACGTCGCTCATTCAAGGCGAGCTTTCACGTTTTTATCGATAACGCCGCACACATCAACCATTACACAATGTGAGAGGGGACATTTTACCATGGCCAGAAAAACGTTCACAAAAGAAGACATTAAACGCATCGCACAAGAGGAAGACGTACGCTTTATTCGTCTTCAATTCACGGATATCCTCGGAACAATCAAAAACGTCGAGGTGCCGATCAGCCAATTGGACAAAGCACTTGATAACAAGATGATGTTTGACGGATCATCAATCGAAGGATTCGTCCGCATCGAGGAATCAGACATGTACTTATATCCAGACCTCAACACATGGGTTGTCTTCCCGTGGACAGATGGCAGCGGAAAAGTCGCTCGCTTAATTTGTGATATTTATAACCCAGACGGTACACCATTCAGTGGTGACCCGCGCGGTACACTCAAGCGTAACCTTGAGAAAATGCAAAAACTTGGCTTCTCAGCGTTCAACGTTGGACCAGAGCCAGAATTCTTCTTGTTCAAGAAAGACGCATCAGGTCGTCCGACACTTGAACTTAACGACCAAGGTGGATATTTCGACTTGGCGCCAGTTGACCTCGGTGAAAACTGCCGTAAAGAAATCGTCATCGAACTTGAAAACATGGGCTTTGAAATCGAAGCATCACACCACGAAGTTGCACCAGGACAACACGAAATCGACTTCAAGTATGCAGATGCTGTCACAACGGCAGATAACATCCAAACGTTCAAGCTCGTTGTTAAGACGATTGCTGCGAAGTATGGTCTTCACGCGACATTCATGCCAAAACCACTCTTTGGAGTAAACGGTTCAGGAATGCACGCGAACATGTCACTCTTCAAAGGTGACACAAACGTCTTCTACGATCCGAATGGCGACATGGAACTTTCAGACACAGCTCGCGCGTTCACAGCTGGTATCTTGGAGCACGCTCGTGCGTTCACAGCAGTATGTAACCCGACTGTGAACTCTTACAAGCGTCTTGTACCTGGTTACGAAGCACCTTGCTACGTTGCATGGAGCGCACGCAACCGTTCGCCACTCGTACGTGTACCAGCAGCACGTGGTCTCTCAACTCGTATCGAAGTACGCTCGGTTGACCCAGCAGCGAACCCGTACCTCGCACTTGCTGCTCTCTTGGCTTCAGGTCTTGACGGAATCGAAAAAGATTTGAATGCACCAAAACCAATCGACAGCAACATTTACGTGATGGACAAGCCAGAGCGTGTTGCGAACGGAATCGACGATCTCCCAGCAACGCTCTTCGACGCACTCGAAGTCCTTCGTGCGGACAAAGTCGTGATGGAATCACTCGGTGAGCACATCGGCGAACACTTCCTCGAATTGAAAGAAATCGAGTGGGATATGTTCCGTATGCAAGTCACGGAGTGGGAACGCGATCAGTACATGACGCTCTACTAATAGAAGAAATATGCAAAAAGAGCACGGAATGACCTTCATCTGAAGATTGTTCCGTGCTCTTTCATTTACTATGCCATTTAAGTAAAAAAAACCACCTCCGCGAAAAAATCGGCAGGTGGTCCTTTTAATTGTTCAGAATGCTTTCTTAAAAAATGTTGATGTATAGTCGAGCATCGTGTGTAGCGTCGTTGCAAATACGAGACCTAAAAAGAACGACATGCCGTGAACGTCCACCCACGACCGAATTTCTGTTTCATATGCCGTGAAAGGCAAAAGTAGAATGAGTGGAAAGCCGATGTACGCAATCCGAATTAGGTCACTCAAAACAGGTAAATGCGAAAAGAGCGAACGGTGCGGCATGAGCTTTACGTAAGGGAGCCATATGAATTTAAGTGGACCCCATCGGTAATAGGCGTCTGATTTTAAGTCAAGGTCTGGGGAGAGCCAGAGTGTACCGATAATCGCACCGATGATCAATGCGAACGGAATATCGATTTCAATAAAAGGCGTGGCAACCGCAAGTGCGCCGGTTGCCACGAGATTCGTTCGGGTATGGGTCTTGCCACTAGCCATTAATGAATCGTCCGGTATACACCGATGACCTTCCCTAAAATCGAGACGTTGTCAAAATACATCGCTTCTAACTCGTCGTTCTCCGGTTGAAGGCGGACCTTTGAAGCTTCCTTATAAATCCGCTTCACAGTCGCTTCGCCTTCTTCCGTCATAGCAACGACAATCTCTCCATTGTCGGCCGTGCTCTGCTGGCGGACGAGCACACGGTCTCCGTCTAAAATGCCTGCGTTGATCATCGAATCCCCAGAGACAGACAACATGTATACATTATCTGAACCGACGATATGTGCTGGGAGCGGGAAGTGCTCTTCCACGTTCTCGATGGCGGTGATCGGTGTCCCGGCAGTGACTTTCCCGATGACCGGTACGTACATGACGGACTCTTGTTCTTCCATTGTAGGAATATCTTCAGTCAAAATTTCAATCGCGCGAGGTTTCGTCTTGTCTCGACGGATCAACCCGCGTTTTTCCAAACGATCTAAGTGACCATGTACGGTCGAACTAGAAGCAAGGCCGACGGCTTCTCCAATTTCACGAACAGAAGGCGGATATCCCTTTGCCCGAACTTCGTCTTTGATGAAATCAAGAATCTGTTGTTGTCGCGCTGACATTTTTTTCATTATGTTCACCTCGATGTAATCGAATAACCTGCAAACGCATCCTATTCTTTATGTGTCTAGTGTAACACAAGAACACATGAGCGTACAAACATTCGTTCGTTTTTTTTGTGTTGACCGAACACGGGTTCTTGTTTTATGATGAGAACAGATAAACGAACAAACGTTCTAACGAACGTATATTCTTATACAGGAGGCAATGCAATCATGAAAGATACACTTAACGGAATCATTTTAGTCGGGATGCTCTTGGTCGGGATGTTCGCTTTTTATTTGGCAGGGGAGATGCGGGGGGAACCGGCGGTAGTCGAACCGGTCGTCACTACGGAACGTACGATTGAAGAAGAAGTCGCTTATGCCCAAGCGGAATCACTCGAAGCGCAAATTATGGCAGAGCGAGAAGAGCATAATGAACGAAAAACAAAATGGTATGCCGCTGAGTGATTGTTGATCGTTGCGAACCGTTCTGGAACTGTGTATCGTAAGGAATGAATGCGATGAAAGGGAGTGATGCGATGCGAGTCGTCATCTATTGTCGGGTATCGACGAACAAGTCCACCCAAGAGACATCACTCAGTCGGCAAGTCGATGAATTACAGCATCTAGCTTCGCAACTAGGGGCAGAAGTCATAGAGATCATCACGGAGCAAGAGAGTGGATATGATGTGAATCGACAGGGGCTCCTTGATTTGCTTGACCATGTGTCGATGTCTGATTTGGATGCCGTGCTTGTCACGGACGACAGTCGCCTGGGACGAGGGAATGCCAAGATTGCCATCTTGCATACATTGATGAAGCATGACGTTCGGTTGCTGACGATGCAATCGACGTCGGAATATGTCGTTTCTGATGCCGAAAAAATGGTATTAGAGATTGTCAGTGTTGTGGAAGAGTATCAACGTAAAATTCACAACGCTAAAATTTCTCGCGGGATGCGCCGTGCTGTCGCTAACGGATTCAATCCACAGCGTAATATTCAAAACAATGATCAAGGTGGACGACATCGAATCGAAGTGCCGATTGAGGAGATTATCCAACTGCGCGAGCGTGGGTTGACGTTTGCTGAGATTGCGGCAACACTCCGTGGATTCGGTTATGAAGTGTCGAAAGCGACCGTCAATCGACGGTATCTCGAGCACCAGTCAGTAGCTGAAACTTGATTCTTCCTCTCTGATTTTGTAAAGTATAAGAACAAATTCACTAGAGAGGGGGCGAGTCAGATGTTAGCACCAGGACAATTGGAGCGAATCAATTTCCTCGCCAACAAAGCGAAGACAGAAGGACTGTCTCAAGATGAGATGAACGAACAACAAGATTTACGCCAAGAATATTTGAAGGCGTTCCGTCAATCGTTCAAATCGCAAATGATGGGTATGAAGGTCGTCGATCCAGAAGGAAACGACGTCACACCAGAGAAATTGAAAGAAGATCAAAAACGCTATCGTGGCGAGTGATGCTGAATGCACATCCTATTTCGTATAGGATGTGCATTTTTGTTATACACGAACTGTCATCAGACGAACGGATTGCTGTTTTTTCAAGGCAATTGAAGGAAACGATTTCACCAAATGTGTTATACTAATTAATTAGTTGTGACACACGAATGAGTGTGATAAAATATGACGGGTAGAAAACCTTCTTAACACAGAGAGGATGAAATTAGTGGAAACAACTACTAAAGAATTATTAGCGATTAACTCGATCCGGACGCTCTCAATTGATGCGGTCCAAAAAGCGAACTCTGGTCACCCAGGGATGCCGATGGGTGCTGCACCTATGGCGTTTACACTTTGGACAGACAAAATGCGTCACAACCCGAAAAACCCGAACTGGTTCAACCGTGACCGTTTCGTTCTTTCGGCAGGTCATGGATCGATGCTCTTGTATTCGCTCCTTCACTTGTCTGGATATGATTTGTCGATGGACGACCTTAAATCATTCCGTCAAATGGACTCGAAGACTCCTGGTCACCCAGAATACCGTCATACGGCTGGTGTAGATGCGACGACGGGCCCACTTGGACAAGGGATTGCAATGGCTGTCGGGATGGCCATGGCCGAGAAGCACTTAGAAGCGACTTACAACCGCGACGAGTTCAACGTCGTTGACCACTACACGTTCGGGATTTGCGGAGACGGAGACTTGATGGAAGGTGTATCGGCAGAAGCGGCATCACTCGCTGGTCACTTGAAGCTCGGTAAACTCGTCGTTCTTTACGATTCAAACGATATCTCACTCGATGGCGATCTTCACAAATCGTTCTCTGAAAGCGTAGAAGACCGTTTCAACGCGTACGGATGGCAAGTCATTCGTGTCGAAGACGGAACAGATATCGATTCGATCGCAAAAGCAATCGATGCAGCGAAAGCTGAAACGTCAAAACCTACATTGATCGAAGTGAAAACGGTCATCGGATTCGGTTCACCGAACAAATCAGGTAAATCGGCATCACACGGTGCTCCACTTGGAGATGCGGAAATCGAATTGACGAAACAGTTCTATAAATGGGAAGGCGAGCCATTCTACGTACCAAACGAAGTATATGACCTATTCAACGAGAAAGTTGTCGAGCCTGGCGCGAAATATGAGTCAGACTGGAACGAACTCGTAGAAGCATATAAAGCGGCACATCCAGAACTCGGTGCACAGTTCGAGCGTGCAATGAATAACGAACTTCCTGAAGGTTGGGACAGCGAGTTGCCAACATTCGAAATCGGTTCGAAAAAAGCAACACGTCAAACGAGCGGCGAAGTCTTAAACGCAATCGCGAAAGCAGTACCGACACTCTTCGGTGGATCTGCTGACCTTGCCGGGTCAAACAACTCGATGATTAAAGGTGCAGTGGACTTCGATGAAGATCCAGCTGGACGTAACATCTGGTTTGGTGTTCGTGAGTTCGCAATGGCAGCAGCTGTAAACGGAATGGCACTTCATGGCGGCGTCCTTCCTTACGGTGCGACATTCTTCGTCTTCTCGGATTACCTTCGCCCGGCAGTTCGTCTTGCTGCACTCATGGGACTTCCGTCAACGTTCATCTTGACGCACGACTCAATTGCAGTTGGTGAAGATGGCCCAACACACGAGCCAGTTGAACATTTGATGAGTTTCCGCGCGATGCCGAACCTCTCTGTTCTTCGTCCGGCAGACGGGAAAGAAACAATCGCTGCTTGGAAACAGGCGGTAACATCGAAAACGACACCTTCACTTCTCGTCTTGACACGTCAAGCGTTACCAGAGCTTGAAGGCACATCGGTTGAAACGGCAGCAAAAGGAGCATACGTCGTTGCAGGTGAATCGAAAGATGCAGATGTCCTCTTGCTCGGTACGGGTTCTGAAGTACACGTTCTCGTTGAAGCGCGTGAGCAACTTGCGGCTGAAGGCGTGAATGCGGCAGTCGTATCGATGCCATCATGGGAACTCTTTGAAGCGCAATCTGCTGAGTATAAAGAGTCTGTCCTTCCATCTTCAATCACGAAGCGTGTATCACTTGAAGCAGGTGCGACACTTGGTTGGTATAAATATGTAGGATTCGGTGGAAAAGTACTCGGAATCGACAAGTTCGGAGCATCTGCACCTGGGGACCTCCTCATGAAAGAATACGGCATGTCAGTCGACAACGTCGTCAATGCAGTAAAATCACTTTAATCGAATTCGAAAATCTCGTGACGACCATTTGTTTGGTCGTCACTTTTTTTCTGGACGACTAGCGAAGTTGGTCAATTTAGTGTATAGTAAAAAACGATGTTTCATATGGTAGAGGAGGTAAAGCCTTGAGTACATTATTCTGGATTCTTCTTGTCGTGGCAGCACTCATCGGGGGTATCGCGATCGGATTCTTTATCGCGCGTAAATACATGATGAACTACCTTGAACAGAACCCGCCAATCAATGAAGATATGATTCGTACGTTGATGATGCAAATGGGTCAAAAGCCATCACAGAAGAAAGTTAACCAAGTGATGCGCGCCATGAACGTGCAGATGAAAAACGAAAAGAAATCATAATCAATCACGAGAGCACTTCGGTATCCGAAGTGCTTTTTTTTTGTTTCCTCTTTTTGTTAGACAATCGAACAGACTTTCGCTACGATTAATGAATAATCTTCATATAAAGACAAAGGAGGCGTTTCATATTCGTGTATTTAAACAATTGTCCTGGTTTTTGCGTCTCGAATGGAAGACGTATGCACTCGGCATCGTCTTACTCATATTCGTGGCAGGGCTAGAATTGATTCCACCGCGTATCATTGGTCGAATCGTCGACGAAATCAACCGTGGTTCACTCTCGTCAAATACGCTCTGGATGTTACTCGGGGGTCTCGCAGCAGTCGGGATCGGGAATTATGTTGCCCGCTTCTTTTGGCGCTATTTCATCTTCGGCGCTTCGATTCGACTAGGGAGAATGTTACGTAGCCAACTGTATCGGCACTTTACCGATCTCGATCAACGATTTTACAAAAAGTCACGTGTTGGCGACCTGATGGCCCACGCGACGAATGATGTGCAGGCCGTATCGATGACGGCAGGTGCGGGAATATTGACACTCGTCGATAGCGTGACGTTGGGAACGTTCGTCATCATTACGATGATCACGACGATCAGTTGGAAGCTCACACTTGTTGCTTTACTCCCTCTGCCAATCATGGTCGCTCTGACGACGCGGTATGGGAAGATGTTACATAGCCGCTTTGGCGTCGCCCAAGCAGCATTTTCAGAATTGAATGACAAAGTGCAAGAGAGTGTCAGTGGGGTTCGTGTCTTGAAATCGACCGGGGAAGTCGACCGAGACGTGGATTCGTTTGAGAACTTATCGAGTGAGGTCATGGCAAAAAACGTACGAGTCGCCAAAATTGATGCTCTATATGATCCGACCATCTTCGGGATTGTTGGCTTGTCCTACATCCTCTCGGTCGGGTATGGCGCCGTCTTGATTGAACAAGGTGAATTGACGATCGGACAAATTGTCAGCTTCACAGCCTATTTAGCGTTGTTGACGTGGCCGATGCTGGCGTTCGGATGGTTATTCAACATTGTCGAACGTGGACGAGCATCGTATGACCGAATCGAGCGAATGCTCGCCGTCAAACCGGAGATTCAAGATGACCGGATGGCCGCGACGACACTTGCACATTCAGAAGTGGAAGTCGATGTGCGACACTTCGCCTATGACGAAACCGTTGTACTCCGTGATGTCCATTTTCGGATTGAGCGCGGAAAGACGATTGGCATTGTCGGCAGGACAGGTGCGGGTAAGACGACGATTGTCCGTCTGTTGACCCGTGAATATGATGTGAAAGACGGAAAGATTAAAATCGGAGGCATCAATATTCGCCAAGTGAAAAAATCATTATTGATGGACAAAATTGCCGTCGTGCCACAAGATCATTTTTTGTTCTCCGATTCGATTGCGAACAATATCGCTTTCGGAAGACCCGATGCGAGCATGGAAGAAATCATCGAGGCGGCTAAAGTCGCGGAAGTGCATGAGGATATCATCCGGCTACCGGAAGGATACGCGACGCTTGTCGGGGAACGCGGTGTGACGTTGTCAGGAGGACAGAAACAACGGATCTCCATCGCGCGTGCGCTCATGACTGAAGCGGACGTCTTGATTTTGGATGACGCGCTATCTGCCGTCGATGCGAAGACGGAAGAGTCGATCATCGAACACTTCCGTGTCGGAAACCCTGAACAGGCACGTGTGATTGTGGCGCATCGCCTCTCTGCTGTCGAACATGCAGACGAGATTCTCGTGATTGAAGACGGCAAAATCGTCCAACGAGGTCGCCATGATGAATTGCTGCAAGAAGCCGGTTGGTACCGAGAGACGTATGATCGTCAACAACTTGAGGCGATAGTAGAAGGGGGTGGACACGATGAAGCATGATGTTCAAGAATGGCAGGTCATTAAACGGCTACTCAGTTATGCAACAAGATACGGGAAGTCGCTCAGTATCGCTTTCGTCTTCCTGTTGATTGCGACAGGTGCCAAATTGGCCGGTCCGTTTTTAATCAAAGTGTTTATCGATGAGTTCGTCACGCCAGGTGTCTACCCGACGAACTGGGTCATCTCACTCTTCGCGGTCTATATGGTTCTTCATGTATCCGCAATCGTGTTTGATTATCTGCAGTCGATTTCGTTTCAAAAGATTGCGTTGAAGATTGTTCAAAACATACGTATGGATATTTTCCGTCACGTCATGGGGATGCGGCTCGCCTATTTCGACCGAACACCAGCGGGCGTCCTTGTGTCACGGATTACGAATGATACCGAGGCGGTCAAAGAACTGTATGTCGGTGTGATGAGTACGTTCGTCCAGTCGGCTGTTCAATTGATTGGGACGTATATTTTCCTATACATATTAGAACCTCCGCTTGCGACGATGGGACTCGTCTTATTGCCACTCTTCTGGCTCATCATTTGGGCATATCGTCGTTTCTCGACAAAATATTTTGCGCAAGTGAGGGACCTGTTGTCGCAGCTCAACGCCCAGTTGAATGAATCGATCAACGGCATGGGGATCATCCAACAGTTTCGTCAAGAGGAGCGGCTCATCCGTCAGTTTGAAGAGACGAATGAGGCGCATCAAGAGGCACGATATCGAAACTTAAAGCTCGACAGTATGTTGCTACGCCCAATCATCGAGCTCTTACTTGCTTTCTCAATCATCGGTCTACTCGGATATTACGGGGTGCTCTCGATGAGTGAGCAAGTACAGGTCGGGGTTGTCTACGCATTCATCAGCTATATCGAACGGATCTTCCGACCGGTTCTCGATATCATGCAGCGATTGAGTGAGTTCCAACAAGCTGTCGTATCGGCAGACCGTGTCTTTAAGATTTTGGATACAGATGAGCCGGCACCAGGAAAACAAATGCCGGGCGAGGCTCGGATTACAGAAGGTGAAGTGCGGTTCGAGGATGTGACGTTCAGCTACGATGGGGAAGTCGATGTGTTGAAGCAAATCTCATTCGTTGCAAAACCTGGTGAGACGGTCGCGCTCGTGGGTCATACAGGTAGCGGGAAGAGTTCGATTATCAACTTATTGACCCGCTTCTATCCATATGGTTCGGGTCGTATCACCATTGACGGGCAGCCTCTCGAACAATTTGAAGAGCAAGAGCTTCGTCAACAAGTCGGACTGGTGCTACAAGATCCGTTTCTATTCACTGGGACGATTGAAGATAATTTAAAGCTATTCAATCCAAGTATCGATTCAGAACGTGTCCGTGAAGCCGCTGAGTTTGTTCAGGCGCACACGTTCATCGAGAAGTTAGATGCCGGGTACGGACATATTGTCGGAGAGCGTGGCGCGACATTTTCAAGCGGTGAGCGACAATTGCTCGCATTTGCGCGAACGGTCAGCCGTAATCCGAAAGTACTTATTCTCGACGAGGCGACGAGTTCGATCGATACCGAGACAGAAGAACGCGTACAGACGGCGCTCGACCGTATGCGCCGTGGTCGTACAACGATTGCCATCGCTCACCGGCTTTCAACGATTCAAGATGCTGACTTGATTTTAGTACTGCATCGAGGAGAAATCGTGGAGCGAGGGAATCATCAACAGTTATTGAAGCAAAACGGTCTGTACAAAAAAATGTATGAATTACAGTCTGGACAACGTCTGATGTCTTGAATTGGAAGGGATACCTACTAGGGTGTCCTTTTTCCATGGAAAAAAGCTCGCCACGGAAAGTGACGAGCCATCAAGGTCAATTTGAATGCTGATCTTTTTTATGCTTTGATAGGACATGACGAGTAATGAGAGAGTCAAGTTCTTGACTGACCAGAATGACTTCTGGTGAGGTCCAAGTGTGCTTTGACGCGATTTTATACAGTTCATCACGTTTCTGTTCAATGGCCTGGTGTAGTGTATCTGCTGCGGTGACTGCCACGTTCGTTCCCCCATCATGTAAATTAGAATTTTGCGAACTAGAATATCCAAATCTTAGCACCTACGTTTACAGATGACAAGTTTCATTTCCATTTCAAAAATTACAAAATGATGTTTCGCCTTGAAAGAAAAGATTCGAGCAATTTAAATAGGTTTTCGCTATAATGGTCGTGAAAGGTGGAAATCGTCATGGAAGTCACATTATGGCTCGCGTTTGGGGCGGGCGTCTTATCGTTTTTGTCACCATGTACGCTCCCGTTATATCCGGTGTTTCTCTCGTATATTACCGGGGTTTCCGTATCTGAATTAAAAAATGAAGGATTGAAACAGCGTACAGCTTGGTTCCACACGTTTTCGTTCTTGTTCGGCTTTTCGATTGTCTTTCTTGTGCTTGGATTATCGACTTCGTTAATTGCAGACGTCTTCATCCAGTATAAAGATAGTTTGCGGATGTTCGGCGCCATTTTAATTTTCGTGTTCGGCGTCTTTTTGGCCGGGCTATGGCAACCGCAATTTATGATGCGCGAAAAGAAAATGAACATTGGCGAACGAAAAAGCGGTTATTTCGGAACCGTATTAATCGGAATTGGTTTTGCTGCGGGATGGACGCCGTGTACGGGTCCGATTTTAGCAGGTGTGATTGCACTTGCGGCAACCAACCCGAGCCAAGGTCTCGGTTACATGTTGGCGTATGTCATCGGTTTCGCGATTCCGTTCTTAGTGATGGTCGCGTTTGTAGGCAAGATCAAGTACTTAGCACGTAACAGTGCAAAAGTTGCAAAAGTCGGGGGCTATTTGATGATGGCTTTCGGCGTATTATTATATTTTGACGGGATGAACCGGTTCGCTGCTTGGATGAGCGAGCTTGTCGGATTCACCGGATTTTAAGGGGTTGACCGAGATGTCAATGTTATGGGGGTCGACTCTCGTTGCGTTATTGATGGGTATCGTGGCGAGTTTCGTTCGTGTGAAAGCATCAGCGAAACCGACGAATGCAAAAAAAATCTTAATTCCACCACTTGCGATGACGACTGGGATGATTCAGTTCTTGATTCCTGCATTTCGTTTATCGTGGGTCGAAGTACTTGAGGCGTTAGCGGTCGGGCTAATCTTTAGTTTGTTCCTCATCAAAACATCGAATTTTGAAAAGCGGGATGGAGAAGTGTACTTGTCACGCTCAAAAGCATTTTTCATCGTCGTGTTCGCGCTACTTGCGATTCGTACGGCAATGAAAGTTTGGGTTGGGCATGAAGTCGATATCTTCTCGACAGGTGGATTGTTCTACTTGATTGCTTGGGGAATGATCGTCCCATGGCGAATCGCGATGTATCAAAAGTATAAACGAATTGCGATCACGTAAAAATGGAGTGGCTCATGGCCGCTCCATTTTTGATTACGATTCTTTTGTGACAGCCACTTCCGTCTCCGAATCGATTCCCGTGTTTGCTTTGACGAGAATCCGTTCGTAGTTTCCGGCGGCTTCGTCGGATTTCGTGACGAGTGTACCGATGATGGCTGCAAGGAAGCCGAGCGGGATTGAGACGATTCCTGGGTTTGAGAGTGGGAAAAGTGCTTCTCCAATGAAAATGGCTGACCCGTCCGGTGCCCAAAGGTTCGGACTGAGTACGACCAAGATTAAAGAAGAGAACAAACCGACGACCATTCCCCAGATTGCACCACCTGTGTTAAAGCGTCTCCAGAAAATCGTGAAGAGAATGACTGGTAAGTTCGCACTTGCCGCAACAGCAAAGGCGAGAGACACGAGAAACGCCACGTTCATCGATTGAGCGAAGAACGCAAGCCCCATCGAGACGAGGGCGACGGCTACAGAAGCAATCCGAGCGGCTTTTACTTGTTCTTTCTCTGTCGCTTCCCCTTTCCGGATAATGTGACCATAGAAGTCGTGCGCGAAAGCAGAAGCGGCTGACAAGACGAGCCCGGCGACGACTGCTAGAATAGTCGCAAATGCGATGGCTGCCACAAATGCGAATAAGAGGTCGCCACCGAGTACTTGCGCAAGGAGAGGAGCCGCCATGTTACCTGCAGGGTTCGCGGCGAGAATGGCGTCTCGTCCGACAAAAGCTGCTGCCCCGAAACCTAAGAAGATTGTCAAAATGTAGAACGCCCCAATGATCCACGTCGCATATACGACCGATTGTCTTGCCGTCGGTGCATCTTTGACGGTAAAGAAGCGAATCAAGATGTGTGGAAGACCAGCCGTACCGAGTACGAGTGCCATATTTAATGAAATTGTATCGAGCGGGAGCTTGAACTTGTTGCCTGGATTCAAGAAATCACTACCGAGCGGTGTCGCTTTGCTCACTTCATTGAACATCGTCATGATCGAGAAGTCGAATCGTGCAAAGACGAGAAATGAGATGATGGCTGTTCCAATCATCAATAAGACGGCTTTTGTGATCTGTACCCATGAAGTCGCCGTCATGCCACCGAATACGACATAGACTGTCATCAATATCCCGACGACAACGACACTTGTCGTATACGGGATGCCGAGCAATAGTTCAATTAATGCGCCGGCACCGACGAGCTGGGCAATCATATAAAAAATAGAGATGACGATGGCATTCATTGCAGCGACACCACGCACGCGTGGCTTATTGAAGCGAGCGGCAATCATGTCGGCCATCGTATACTTCCCAAGATTGCGGAGTGGCTCCGCGACGAGATAGAGGACAACGAGATAGGCAACGAGGAAGCCGATGGAATAGAAAAAGCCATCAAATCCAGCGAGTGCGATCATGCCTGCAATCCCTAAGAAGGAAGCCGCGGACATATAGTCCCCCGCAATCGCGAGACCGTTTTGGAAACCAGTCAATCCACCATCCGCCGTGTAGAAATCACTAGCGGTTTTCGTTTTTCTAGCGGCGAAATATGTAATGACAAGGGTGAGACCGACAATGGCGGTAAAGAGGGCAATTGCTGTCCAGTTCATGATTTCACCTCTTCCTTCAGTTGTCTCACGAGTGCATCAAAGCGCTGGGCACGACGACTATAGAGCACGCACAGTGTCCACGTCATAATAAACTGGGAGAAGGCGAACGCCCAAGCCCAAGTGATGTCACCAACAATTTTTGTATTCAAGATTGTTGTGTAACTTGTCAAAACAGGGAGCGTGAAATAGAAAATAAGTGAGAAGATGATAGCGGGAACGATAAAACGATTTTTTTCACGCATCAGTTGATGGAACGTCTCGTGTTCTGTGATTGACTGAGCGGAATGACTACTGGTCGTTTGGGTAACTTGCGTCACGTCATGCATAAAATCCCTCCTAAGCTGTAAGATAAATCCATTATGCGGTGTGAAAATGAGAGGAGTCATGCCTTTTTTTCATGTCGAATTCACTAATACTATTGCAATATTGGTCATACCAATTTGTTGTAAGCGTTTTCAATATTGTCTAAATATTGAACGTTATGTCTACATAATGAAAAATGGAAGAAAAGGTACTTTCGACCCAATAGGCAAAATGCACAATTCGACAAAATAAAAAAACTCTAACCTGAATGGAAAGAGTTTACTGCTGAAAATAGTGTTCGTAAGGTGTCCAGTCGATTTGTTCTTCGGCTAGCGCTTTTTTAAGGAATTTGTGGTCTCGCTTCGGCGTTGCGGCAATATATCCTTTTACAACGAGTTCGGTCGTCATCTTCTTTGCACGAGATTCGAGGGCAAACTGACCGATTTTACCTGCGATTTTTCGGATGGCGACGTCTCGAAATAGTTCAGGAACCGGTGAAACGAGTCGATCTAACAGGGTCCGCGTTTCCGGCGTCCATAAGTGACGCGTTCTCTCTATATAATCATCCTCAATGTCTAAAAGGGAACGCCCGTCTTCTTTCGGCATTCGTTTTAAAAACTTACGAAACATGAAGTACCCGCCAATCGTCATGAGTCCGATCATGACGAATCCCCAGAATACAATGAAATACATCATCAAGTTTTCTGGCATCGTCTTTCCCCCGTTCTATACATTCACTTACTGTCATCGTTAGTATACAAAAAAGAATCCATTTGCAAAAGGCGTACGTCTCGTTAGGATAGACGAACTCAATCGATTTCGTTAGAATAGATAGCGTTGCTACGAGAATAAGCATGAAGTGAGTCGAGAAAGGAAAGGTCTATCGTATATGAGCCAATTGAAACAAGAAGTCGAGAGACGTCGAATATTCGGAATCATCTCTCACCCGGATGCGGGTAAAACGACATTAACAGAGAAATTACTTTTGCACGGTGGTGCGATTCGTGAAGCGGGTACCGTCAAAGCGCGCAAAAATTCAAAGCATGCCAAATCAGACTGGATGGAAATTGAGAAGCAACGTGGAATCTCGGTTACCTCGTCTGTCATGCAATTCATCTATCAAGACAAAGTCGTGTCGATCATGGATACACCTGGTCACAACGATTTCGGTGAGGACACGTATCGCGTATTGACATCTGTCGACAGCGCGGTCATGGTCATCGATGCCGCGAAAGGGATCGAGACGCAGACGAAGAAACTATTCCAAGTTTGTCGTATGCGTGGTATTCCGATCTTTACGTTCATGAACAAATTGGACCGTCAGGCAAAAGATCCGCTTGAATTGATGGAAGAACTTGAGGAAGTACTCGGCATGCCTTCAGTTGCTATCACATGGCCGATTGGCAGTGGGATGCAGTTCGAAGGCGTTTATGATCGAATGAAAAATGAAGTTCATTTGTTCCGCGGAGACAAGTCGACCCTTCAATTAAGTGAGGACGGGGTAAACGACCCGGTGCTCGCTGACCATCTTTCTGAAGAGAACTTGACGAATCTTCGCGATGAAATCGATCTTCTCGACGGAGCGGGGAATGAGATTGATGTGGAAGCGATCCAAAGCGGTAAATTGACGCCCGTATTCTTTGGAACGGCGCTCGTTGACTTTGGTGTGACTGCGTTCTTGAATCATTATTTGGAGATGTCTCCAGCTCCAGAGGCGCGTAAATCGAACGTCGGTCCAATCAATCCGACATCAGAAGATTTCAGTGGGTTCGTCTTTAAGATTCAAGCGAACATGAACCCGGCGCACCGTGACCGCATCGCATTCGTCCGGATCTGTTCGGGTGTGTTCGAGCGTGGAATGGACGTCACACTCACCCGGACCGGTAAGAAAATAAAATTGAGCCAGTCTACGCAGCTCATGGCCAATGATCGTGAGACGGTTGACCAAGCGTTCGCAGGAGATGTCATCGGGATTTATGATTCAGGTACGTATCAAATCGGGGATACAATCACGACATCCAAACAAAAAATCGCCTTTGAAGCATTACCGACTTTCCCACCTGAGTTGTTTATGCGTGTATCGCCAGTCAACTCGCTCAAGTCGAAGCACTTCCACAAAGGCGTTGAGCAACTCGCGCAAGAAGGGGCGATTCAAGTCTATCGCAACGAATACAATGAGATTTATCTCGGTGCGGTCGGCCAACTCCAGTTCGAAGTGTTTGAATATCGTTTAAACAATGAGTATGGCGTAGACATCCGGATGGAACCTGTATCATACAGCGTTGCACGATGGGTAAAAGATAAAGAATTGAAAGCGTTGAAACCTTTCCAAGACTCACGGAACATGCTCGTCACTGACCGCTGGGAACGTCCGGTCTTCCTATTCGCGAACGAGTTCACGTATGAGCGGTTCGCTGAACGTCATGCGGACGATTTAACTCTCGTTGAGGCTTTAGATGTCAACGAAGAGATTGGAACAGAAGAATAATTTGTAAACACCTCAGGTTTGAGGTGTTTTTTTATCGTTTATCCCTTTTTAAACTAATTGATAAGTTTTGCTTATGACTAATTTGTGACGGAATGTATTTTACGTCACGCTATACTTGTATTATGATAAATATGTGAAAAGTAAGCGATTACGCATTGTCGTGTGGTCGGCGCTTTCAAAAAGGGGGAAATTGCAATGGAACAGACGAATGTTTTAGACGCGTTCGCATCTCGGACATCGTTCGAGGCGAATGGGCAATCGTATGATTTTTATCGATTGAAAAAATTAGAAGAAGAAGGGTTAACGAACATCAGCCGTTTACCTTATTCGATTCGCGTACTTCTCGAATCGGTACTCCGTCAACAAGACGGTCGCGCGATTACAAAAGAACATGTCGAGAACTTGGCAAAATGGGGTACTGCCGACGTCTCGAAAGACATTGACGTACCGTTCAAGCCGGCACGCGTTGTACTTCAAGACTTCACGGGTGTACCGACGGTCGTAGACCTTGCTTCACTTCGTAAAGCAATGGCGGACCTTGGTGGAGATCCTAACAAAATCAACCCGGAAATCCCTGTCGACCTCGTCGTTGACCACTCTGTTCAAGTAGATGCGTACGGTTTCGCTGGCGCATTGATGAAAAACATGGACATTGAATTCGAACGTAACGAAGAGCGTTATAAGTTCTTACGTTGGGCTCAGACGGCGTTTGACAACTATCGTGCCGTACCACCTGCAACGGGGATTGTTCACCAAGTAAACTTAGAGTACTTGGCATCTGTCGTCCTCGAGAAAAACGATGCATCAGGTACTGTGGCTTATCCAGATTCACTCGTCGGAACGGATTCGCACACAACGATGATCAACGGACTCGGTGTTCTTGGTTGGGGCGTTGGAGGAATCGAGGCAGAAGCAAGTATGCTCGGTCAACCATCGTACTTCCCAGTGCCAGAAGTCGTCGGTGTCAAAATCATCGGTGAAGTTAACCCTGGTGTGACAGCGACAGACGTGGCACTCGTCGTAACAGAGATGCTCCGTCATGAAAAAGTAGTCGGGAAATTCGTTGAATTCTTCGGACCGTCGCTTCACACGATGCCGCTTTCTGACCGTGCAACAATCGCAAACATGGCGCCAGAATATGGCGCGACATGTGGATTCTTCCCAGTCGATACGGAAACATTGAACTACATGCGTACAACTGGCCGCTCTGAAGAGTTGATCTCACTCGTTGAAGAATACTCAAAAGCGAACGATCTCTTCTACACGCCAGACCAAGCTGATCCAACATTCACGAAAGTGTTGACGCTCGACTTGTCAAAAGTTGAACCTTCACTAGCAGGTCCAAAACGTCCACAAGACCGAATCAACCTCTCAGACGTTCAAACATCGTTCATCGATAGCTTGAGCGCTCCTGCAGGGAACAGTGGCTTTGGACTTGACCGTTCTGAACTCGAGAAGAAGGCGAAGGTCAACTATGAAGATGGCGCCGTCGATATGAGCACAGGAGATGTCGCGATTGCTGCCATCACAAGCTGTACGAACACATCAAACCCTTACGTTATGGTCGGTGCCGGACTCGTTGCGAAGAAAGCGGTAGAACGCGGCTTGACTGTTCCGAAATACGTGAAGACATCACTCGCACCAGGTTCGAAAGTCGTAACTGACTATCTTGACAAAGCTGGCTTGACTTCTTACTTGGATGAACTCGGCTTCAACACAGTCGGTTACGGCTGTACGACATGTATCGGAAACTCGGGTCCACTTGACCGTGAAGTCGAAGAAACAATCACGGAGAACGACTTGCTCGTATCTTCTGTCCTTTCTGGGAACCGTAACTTTGAAGGACGCGTTCACCCACTTGTGAAAGCGAACTTCTTGGCGTCACCACCACTTGTCGTCGCTTACGCACTCGCAGGATCAGTCAACTTCGACATCATGAATGATTCGTTCGGTACGGACAAAGATGGAAATGAAGTGTACTTCAAAGACATCTGGCCATCAAACGATGAAATCAAGATGGTCGTACAAGACGTCGTGTCACCAGAAGCGTTCCGTAAAGAATACGAAACGGTCTTCACTGGTAACGAGCGTTGGAACGCGCTAGACGTTCCAGAAGGTAACTTGTATGACTTCTCAGATGAGTCGACATACATCCAAAACCCACCGTTCTTCGAACAACTCGAACCAGAAGCGGGCGAAGTTCATGCATTGAATGGCTTACGCGTCATCGGGAAGTTCGCGGATTCGGTCACGACTGACCACATCTCGCCAGCGGGATCATTCTCGAAGACGACACCAGCTGGTCAATACCTCCTTTCTAAAGGGGTAGAGCCGATTGACTTCAACTCTTACGGTTCACGCCGTGGTAACCATGAAGTCATGATGCGTGGTACGTTCGCAAACATTCGCATCCGTAACCAAGTCGCACCAGGTACAGAAGGTGGATTCACGACTTACTGGCCAACAGGTGAGATCATGCCGATGTACGATGCTGCGATGAAGTATAAAGAACAAGGTACTGGACTTGTCGTCCTTGCTGGAAACGACTACGGAATGGGGTCGTCTCGTGACTGGGCTGCGAAAGGGACAAACCTTCTTGGCATCCGTGCAGTCATCGCACAAAGTTTCGAGCGGATTCACCGTTCAAACCTTGTTATGATGGGTGTACTACCACTTCAATTCTTAGATGGTGAATCAGCAGAATCACTCGGATTGACTGGTGAGGAAGCAATCGATATCCAAGTCGATGAGTCTGTACGTCCACGCGATATCTTGAACGCAAAAGCGACACATGAAAACGGAACGGTGACAGAATTCAAAGTCATCGCACGTTTCGACTCTGAAGTTGAAATTGATTACTACCGTCACGGTGGAATCTTGCAAATGGTTCTCCGTAACAAACTTAAGTAAGCCACTGCTTATTAAACCTTCCTTTGAAAAAAGGAAGGTTTTTTTTCATGAATATGCGAATTTATGGTGAAAGTTTTAAAAGAATCGGGAACAGGAAGACAGGGAGGGGTGTGCTTATGGAGCGGGAAGAGAAGAGTAAGAGTTGGTGGAAGCGTTTGACACAGCAAAAAGAGGTGGAGCCTGATCGAGAAATCGATATCACGTTACCTGAATTGCGCCATGCGATTCACGAGTATGAACAGACGTTGCCAAAAGGCGTAAATCGTACCGTCCTACTAGATGACACACAAGAGATTGACACAAAACGATTGAAGCATCATTTATCTGGGATCCCAAAACAGCGTTTCTATATGTCGAAAGAGACGTTTCATATCGTTCCGGAAGAAGAGCGTGATGTCATCTATGAGATGGACCAAGTACAGCGTGCCCTAGACTTGTATATGGACCAAGAGAAAAAATTGCCACTGCGAAAATTTGAGAATGCACTACAACTAGATTTGACACGTCTTCGAGAGGGAGGTTACTTAAAGACACTGCCCAAAAGACCTTACTACGTGGTGGATGAGACGTTGATTGTCTCGCTTGAACCGAAGGAAACAACTTCTTGACAAGACACCTATCTATTTTTCAGTAAATGACACATTTATGGACAGTTGGGGTTGAGACTTGTTTAAAAAGTATGTTAGGGTGGAAAACGTATATGAAAATAGAAAATTAAATAGGAGTGATTTTATGGAACGGAAAAGCCGTGTGACGCCTGTGTTCGTCATTTCTGCAATCATAACTGGCTTATTCACAATCTGGGGATTATTTCCCGAAAGCATCTTAGGAAATGCTAGTCTATTGAACGTAACGAGTACGTTACAAGGCTGGCTCTCAAACGGGATGGGCTGGTTCTATCTGTTAAGTGCGACCGGATTCTTACTCGTCGCCATCTTTTTAATCTTTTCTCGCTATGGATCGATTCGTCTTGGGAAAGATACGGACCGACCTGAATTCAGTTACCTGTCATGGTTCGCGATGTTATTCAGTGCCGGAATGGGGATTGGACTCATCTTCTGGGGAGCGGCAGAACCGCTGCTTCATTTCCATTCACCACCGTTCTCTGCTTTGACACCTGAAGGAGACGCGCGTACTGCGATGCGTTATGCCTTCTTCCACTGGGGCTTCCACCCTTGGGCTATTTATGCCATGATCGCACTCGCAATCGCATACTCAACGTTTAGAAAAGGGCGCCCTGCTACGATTGGGGAGACAATCGGTTCGCTTGTCCATAACCGCTACGAACAACCTGTGAAACAAACGGTCGATATTCTTGCGGTCATTGCGACGGCATTCGGGGTAGCGACTTCACTCGGTTTTGGTGCTCAACAGATTGCCGGTGGCCTTCATTATCTCATCCCTGGGGTACCGAACGCCTTCGTGACACAGTTGATCATCATTGCTGTCGTAACGGTACTTTACATGATCAGTGCTTCAACGGGTCTTGATAAAGGGATTCGCATTTTAAGTAACACGAACATTTTCTTGGCAATCGTCTTACTTGTCGCGACAATGTTCGCTGGACCGACTGCGTTCATCTTCGACTTGTTCACACAAACGGTAGGGACGTACTTGCAACAACTTCCTGGTATGAGTTTCCGTACGGCCGCATTCGAGCCGGTTGAACGTGAGTGGATCAATGGCTGGACAATCTTCTATTGGGCATGGTGGATCTCGTGGTCACCATTCGTCGGAACGTTCATCGCACGCGTATCTAAAGGCCGCACGATTCGTGAATTTATTATCGGGATTTTACTCGTCCCAACATCGTTCGGACTCTTATGGTTCTCCGTCTTCGGTGGCTCAGCTATCTGGGCTGACTTGTTCGGTGGATACGACTTGATTGGACAAGTGAACGAAATCGGTACAGAAGTCGGGCTGTTCGCGTTATTCGATACGTTTGGTGGTTTTGGGACAGTACTCAGTATTGTCGCGATTTTCCTAATCTCGACATTCTTTATCACATCTGCCGACTCAGCGACATATGTACTCGGTATGCTCACTTCAAACGGGAAGCTTGTCCCGCCGATGGGTATTAAAATGACATGGGGTGTGATCCAGTCATCTATCGCTGCCGTGCTTCTTTACGCTGGTGGATTGGATGCCCTGCAAGCTGTTGCGATTCTCGCAGCCTTCCCATTCATCTTCGTTCTCGTCTTTATGATTGTCGCCTTGTTCAAAGACTTGGCCGATGAACCTGACGAGCGAGATAAGTGGCTCGAAGCACAGAAGAAAGATGAAGATAAATTAGGATAATTTAGAGGGGTCTCGTATGAGACCCTTTTTTCGGTTAAAAATATTTTGCTTGTCCTCTTAGCTAGTGTAGGATAGTAAGTGAAGAAACGAGGAGGATAGGCTATGAAACAACAGATAAAAAAACGGTTGAGCTGGGTCATTTTGGCCGGCATCCTCATTGTCGGGGCATTACTCGCTTATAATTTTTACGTACTCATGAATCTGAATGGTGAAGAGGAAGAACAGGTTGAACCGTTCTACTCAAATGTCGTGATTGGGTATCAAGAGCGTAAACTTCCGAAAGAAGGGGAAACACTCGAAGAACGGGAGTACCTTGTTACGTATGATGAAGACGGACATTTTGTCTCAGAAGTCGTTATGGGGCCAAACGTGGGTGCAAAAGCAGAGTGGGACGGAGAAACGTATTTGGAGTTTAATCCGGACGGAGAAGAGGTTCTTCGACAAGAGACCAATTCAGGAGCGGTTGCACCGCATCCATTCCTATCCCGCGCCACGAACGAACAGATTCGTAAATGGCTAGACGATGGAACACTCGGATCGAGTGAGGGCGAGACAGATTTAGTCGGTCGAACCGCACAAGCTTATGTAAAGTCTGAAGCGGCTGAAACGGTTCCTGAAGAATGGGTTCAAAATTATCCATCTATTTTTAGTGAAGAAGAAAATAAAGAGACAGTCACATATTATGTCGATGCGAACGAACGGATTTTGCTTGCGGCAGAATCGCGGAATAACGGAAAGTTGTTCCATTCGATTCGGATGACATCTTTTGAATCAAGATAATCCGATGGGGAGCAGACAACATGTCGGCTCCCTTCTCGTCTGAAAGGGAGAACAGAATGAAACAAATTCAAGTTGAACAAGTTCAAACGGATTTGACGAACTGGGAAGCTGGAGAAAAGATTAATGAGGCGGCGCTTTTATCTTATGCGCACTGGTCACGTGCGACTGGGCATGAAGAAGAATTGATTCGTTCATTGACATTGCTTGCTACACATCGACTCGAGCAGAAGGAGTCGATGGACCCGTTATTGAACCGCTGGGTGAAAGAATTAGAGTCGATGAATGCGTTACCTCCGGAATTACGTCTGTTTCAATTGAACGAGCAGTTGCGTCGTTCAAAACAAGCGCTTCAAATCGATTGGCCGACACTTCGCGAAGCAGATTACGCCTCAATGAAGGTACAAATTTTGACGGAATATGAGTCAAAAACATCTGCACTACTTGACCAACTCGACCGACTTCACGATGAAGTGGAGGCGGCCAAGTCTGATTTGCGGGACTCAGAATGGCGGGGGCAACTCGAGAAGATATTCGAGGCCATCATCGAGGCGATGCAGGAAGTCGCATCGTTAGAGGATGATACGGCATCTTTACTCGCATCGATGCAAGGGAACTACTTCAGTCGAGAAGCGTTTCGTCGCTTCGGTGAACGCGTTGTGCTCGTCAAAGAGCGACTCGATGCAATCTGTCAGTTGTTACCGGGACGTAAAATAGAGACGCGTTCGAGCGCCATTGAATCACTTGAGGAAATGATTGGTCTAGACGATATTAAGGACCGTGTGAAAGCATGGTACCGCTTCCTGCTCTTCCAGAAAGAACGAGAAAAAGCAGGGTTTTCATCGAAGCACCAACCCTCCCTTCATCTCGTATTTACGGGGAATCCGGGAACCGGGAAAACGACGCTGGCTCGACTCATGGCAGAGATTTATTTTGAACTCGGCCTGCTCAGTCGTCCAGATCTCGTTGAGGCAGATCGCTCAAGCCTAGTCGGGGCGTACGTTGGACAGACGGAAGAACAAGTGATGAACAAAGTGAAAGAAGCAGAAGGTGGCGTCTTGTTCATTGACGAGGCATATGCACTAAAACGTCAAGATGCGAGTGGCAGTGACTATGGGCAAGCTGCAATTGACACGCTCGTCGCAGCGATGACGAGCGGCGAATATGCCGGAAAGTTTGTTGTTATCCTTGCCGGATATCCAGAAGAGATGCGTCATTTCCTACTTGCAAACCCTGGTTTACGCTCACGATTCCCAGAATCGAATCACTACGAGTTACCAAACTATCGGGATGAGGAATTAGTCGCAATTGGTGAAAAAGTGGCACAGGAGAACAATTACGTATTGACGGAGGAAGCAAAGCGGTCACTTCTAACACGGATTGACCGTGAACGAGTCGATTCGACGTTCGGGAACGCCCGAACGGTTCATAACATCTTACTCGATGCGATGTTTAAAAAAGGATCTCGTTTCGGTGCAGATGCCCCTTTAGACGAGATGGCACTTTTGACCGAAGAAGACTTTGATCAACCCGAAGAAGATGCGAGTCCAACATCGCTGGACGACCTTGTCGGTATGGAAGATGCCAAAGCACAATTGGCAGAGATTGAAGCACTCGTGAACATTCAAAAGAGACGAAAAGCGCTCGGTCTGAAGACGGCACCCGTCCAACTTCATATGACACTCACAGGGAATAGTGGAACGGGTAAAACCACTTTTGCATATTTGTATGCCCAAATGCTGAAGCGTACAGGCTATTTGAAGCGTGGACATGTCAACGTTGTCAGTCGTGCGGATTTGGTCAGTGGCTATGTGGGACAGACCGCACAAAAAACGAAAGCGGCGATTCGTGATGCACTCGGTGGCGTATTACTCATTGATGAGGCATATAGCCTGAATGGAGGAGCGAATGACTACGGTCGAGAGGCAATCGATACACTCGTCGATGAAATGCCGAAACATGGCGAAAACCTTGTTGTCGTCCTTGCGGGGTATGAAGGTCCGATGAGACGGTTGATTGAATCGAATCCTGGACTAAGCAGTCGCATGAAACGCACGATTCATTTTGAAGATTATTCGCAAGAACAACTAGTCGAGATTGCTGTGAACTATGCGAACCAATTTGGATACGAGCTGGACGAACAAGCGATTGAAGCTTTATCGATTCGATTGAGTGAAATCAAACATGCAAATGCACGGACCGCTTTGTCTGTGATCGATGAGTCAATCGCTCGTCAATCGTACCGACTCATGTCGGAGGAAGAGAACGAGACATCACTCCAACAATTATTAGTAGTAGATATTAAGAGTAAACTATAATACACTAGTAGCAGGAAAGAAGGATGATTCAATGCATACGATTCAAATCCCAGTAAGATATCAAGAAACGGACATGATGGGAATCGTCTATCATGCCAACTATTTAGTATATCTAGAGATTGCTCGCACCGAACTGTTACGTCAGCTCGGTGTCGAATACAAAGACATGGAAGAAGCAGGATTCGTTTCGCCGGTGACGAACGTATCGATGGATTACAAGCGAAGCGTAACGTTTGGTGATACGGTTCATGTGCGCGTATGGGTCGACCAATACTCAAAAATCAGAACGATTTACGGGTATGAGTTGACGAACCAAGATGGTGAGCTCGTGGGAACAGCCAAGACGACTCATGTTGTCGTCAAGCGAGGAGATTTCAAACCGATTCGTCTCGATCGAGAGTTCCCGAAATGGCATGACATGTACATGAACGTCATGAATCCTGTCTAAGAATCTTCTGTCTTCGTACCGTCAGTATGGTATCATATCTTGACGGTACTTTTTGTTATCTAGAAAGGGGAAAATCGCATGCGTTATCCATCAGTCTTGATGGTTTGCGGCGCCTTGACGTTCATGTTAGCCGGTTGTACGACAAACGAGCAAGTTGAACCGAAAGAACCAACAACACAGTCATCAACAATAGATGAACCACAAACAGAACCAAACGAACCGACCTCGGATCAAGAAGTGGAAACCGAGTCACCTACAGACGAAAAAACAACGGAGTCTGAACCGGAAGTCGAAGAACAACCAGCTGAGCCGACACCGCCAGCAGCAGAAGAACCGACTACACCTGTCCAACCGATTGAGGTCGATGGTGTCGCAAACTTAGAGTTAGAAGAGTTGATTCTCGTGAATAAACAAATTGCATTGCCGGCTAATTATGAGCCGAGCGATTTGGTTGAGGCCAACATCGATTTTGTCGATTCAGCGGTCGGTGAGCGGCGGATGATGCGAAAAGAGGCGGCACGTGCAATCGAAGAATTGATGAGTGACGCAAAAACGTCTGGTATCGATTTGAAAGGGACGAGCGCGTTTCGTTCATACGGGTATCAAGTCACATTATTCAACGCTTACGTTGAACGGGATGGGAAGGAACAAGCCATGAAATACTCCGCTCCACCCGGACACTCTGAACATCAGACAGGTCTTGCAATCGACGTCTCGAGTGCTTCAGTCAATTATCAACTCACACAAAGCCTTGGTGAAACAGTTGAAGGAAAATGGCTCGCAGAACATGCTCACGAGTATGGCTTTATCATTCGCTATCAAAAAGCGTTTGAGAAAGAGACGGGCTATATGTATGAACCGTGGCACTTACGTTATATCGGTACTGAGCATGCGAAAGCGGTACACACATTGAATCAGCCATATGACCGATATATTGAGGAATATATGAAGTAAGGGGAATTGCGATGCCTTATATGACAGAAATCATCATTATCATTTTAAGTTATTTACTCGGGGCGATTCCGTTTGCGCTCATCATCGGCAAGCTCGGCTATCGAGTAGACGTTCGCGAACATGGGAGTGGCAACTTAGGTACGACGAACACGTTTCGAGTTCTCGGAAAAAAAGCGGGAATCCTTGTTCTACTCGGTGACATGGGGAAAGGGTTAGTCGCAGCACTACTACCTCTATTATTCGGAAGTGAGATGAGTCTGCTGCTTGCCGGAATTCCCGCAGTCATTGGACATTCTTATCCGATCTTTGCGAAGTTTAAAGGTGGAAAATCGGTCGCGACGAGCGGCGGCGTACTTCTAGCAGCGTTTCCGTGGTTCTTCTTTGTCGTCGTCGGCACGTTTATTGTGACACTTCTCATTTCACGGATGGTATCCCTCTCCTCGATGGCTGCCGCTGCAGTAGGTCTCGTGACGGCAACGACGTACAGTGTATTGACAAAAGATTGGCTACCTCTCATTGTCATCGTTCCACTCGCCTTGTTTATCATCATTAAACATCGTACGAACTGGCAACGAATACGGGCAGGGAAAGAACCAAAAGTGCCACTTTTTCAAAACAAGAATAAATCTTAATTTCTTTCAGGTGCGTCCGACCAAGACGCACTTTTTTGTGCATTGTTGTTGATTTACATAAAAAAGAAGCAAAATCATGTTGGATTTGCTCGTTCTTTACTTTCAATTTACGTTAAATTTACATGCGTTCGTTACACTAGAAAAGGAAAGATTTTAGTGGAGGAGGCAGGGACGTGTCTTTAATCGGTGAAGAACGTAAACAGAAAATTGTCGAGTGGATTGAACGAGAAGGTAAAGTGAAGACGAGCGAATTGATTGAACGATTGAATGTATCAGGGGAATCGATTCGACGTTATTTAGAAGAACTAGAGAAAGAACATCGGATCAAGCGTGTTTATGGGGGTGCGGTTCTTCATCAGAGCATGTCTTTTCAGCCGATTGTCATTGCCAACATGGATGGGATCCGCCGTATCGCGTATACGGCATTTCAATTGATTCCGGACGATACGTTACTCTATATCGGTCATGGGGTTGCAGCCGAACAAGTGGCGTCTCGTATACGAGGACGAAATGTGACGGTGGTAACTCCATCTCTAACGGTCGCCAAAGCGTTGTTTGAACAACGGGCGAAAGGTGTGCTCGGTGGCGAAATCCAGTTGTTAGGTGGTACAATCGATCCGAAACATCTCGTGACGACAGGCGAACAAGTTCTCGCACAACTCCAAACCTATATGTTTGACCTTGCCATCTTATCAGTTGAGGGGGTCGATTCAACTCTTGGTTTGACGTGCGATGCTTTCGGACTCGCTAGTATCACACAATCGGTGATGTCCCAAAGTCGCGAGACATTCTTATTAACCGACCATACCCAGTTGAACCAACAAAAAAGATATCGGGTGTGCGACTTTTCAAAGGTGACGGCAATTATCTCAGATTTTCCGGAACCACAAGAATTTAAAGGCGTCTTAGCCGAACATGGTGTGGACTGGAAGTTCGCGCCGTAAAAGGAGCGATGGTATGAAAGTAGAAGTGATTGTCACAACGTTATCTGAAGCGATCGAGGCGGAGCAACTCGGGGCAGATCGACTCGAGCTGATTGCAGATATGGAAAATGGCGGGATCACGCCAAGTTTCGGGACGATTCGGAACGTGATCGAGCATGTATCTATCCCGGTACATGTCATGATTCGACCTCATACACGTTCATTCCATTTCAACGAAGATGATGTGGAAACGATGCTTGCAGACATTGGTCTATGTCGTGAACTCGGGGTGAATGGAATCGTCTTTGGTGCATTGACAAACGACGGGGCAATCGATGAGCGGATTTTAGGAGAAGTCATCAAACATAAAGGTGAGATGGCACTAACGTTCCATCGTGCCTTCGACGCATCGCGTGATGTATTTGAATCGCTGGATGTCTTAAATGATTTCCCAGAAATCGATATCTTATTGACATCAGGCGGTGCGAACACTGCGCTAGAGGGTATCGAAACATTGATTCGGCTGAACGAGCAAGCAGAGATGACTATTTTGCCTGGAGCCGGCATCACGACAGAAACTTTGCCATCCTTACGGGAACGACTCAATGTCGATATGGTACACGTCGGGAATGGCGTACGAACAAACGGACAGTTGGATGGGGCTAAATTCAAACAACTTCGTGGATGAGTCAAAGCAGAAAACAGTCGAAAGACTGTTTTTTTGCTATAATGAAAGAAAATACAAAGTGTAGGTGAACTCATGCAATCTTCCGTTTACAAACAATATGCGCTTCGAATGCTCTCAGGAAAATGGGGCATATCATTACTCGTCGTTTTGACCGTCATGGTCATTCAGGCGATGATTACGACACGTCTTGACCTATCAACGAATGACCCTGAAGTTCTCATGACTTCTGTGGCACTTTTGTACGGAGCGACAGTTCTTCTCGCGCCAATCGAGATCGGGAAGAATTGGGTGTTTCTTCAGGTCGCTAAAGACGAGAAGCCTAAGTTTGGCTTATTGATTGAAGCGTTCGGCTCACTGAAAGACTATTCACGAGCGGTGATTTATTACGCGGTGTTTTATTTAGGACTGAACGTGTTGATGTTATTCCTAATTGTGCCTGGCGTCTGGTTTTATTTGACGTATCGCATCACACCTTTCATCATGCGGGACGAACCAGAACTTTCAGCATTTCAAGCTATGCGTAAAAGTCGTTTGATGATGAAAGGGCATAAACAGACGATGTTAAAGCTATTCGCAAGTTTCATCGGATGGTACGCGCTTGTCCTTCTTACTGGGGGACTTGCTTACATCTTTGTCACGCCCTACTTACAGACGGCCATTTCAGGTCTCTATCTAGAAATGAAGGCGTCGTATCTCGCAAAACAACCGGTCGGATAATCCGACCGGTTGTTTACGTTCAATGCTGATCTGTCTTTTTCGGGTTAGGGGCGTCTTCAAAATCTTGTTTTTCTTGTTCAGACGCATCCGCATGCCACTTTTTCGCTTGTTCAGTGGCAATTGGTATCGCTTTTGTCTCAGAATAGCCTTGTGCGAGCAGTGCGTTCGCAATATCAATGGCTTTCTTTTTTACAAGTGGATCGAAGTTTTTCAGTGATTCTGGATAATCTTTCATGTTCCATGGCACGAAAATCGCCTCCTTCACTCCTACTAATTCCACAAACGGCATGATTCAAACGTCTTGATGAAGGTAATACTCGATAAGCGCTTGTGTCCCGTTCTCCCCGTAACCATTTTCTTCGAGAATCGAATAGAGTCGATGAGCGAGCTCAAGTCCAGGTAATTTCACTTGAAGTTCGTTTGCACTCTCGATGGCGAGCGTCATATCCTTAATAAAGTGTTTGATGAAGAAACCTGGAGCATAATCTTCAACAATCATCCGTGGAACCAAGTTCTCAAGCGTCCAGCTACCGGCTGCACCACCACGAATCGTACGGATGAGCGCTTCGGGGTCAAGTCCTGCTCGTTTACTGAACGCTAACATCTCCGCATTCCCCATCATCGTTCCGGCAATGGCAATTTGGTTGGCGAGTTTCGCATATTGTCCGCTCCCGGCATATCCCATCCGTTCAATGGACTGTCCCATTGCTTCGAACAAAGGTTTTGCCTTATTGAAGGCGAACTCTCCGCCGCCGACCAAAATGGAAAGTGTCCCATTTTTTGCACCAATATCTCCACCGGTGACCGGTGCATCGAGCGGAAGAAGACTCCGTTCAATGGCAGTTTCGGCAATTCGTTCAGCAAGTTTTGGTGAAGAGGTTGTCATATCGATCAAGAGCGTACCTGGTTCTGCTGAATCAAGGATATTTCCTTCCCCGAAATAAATCGACTCGACATCTGACGGATAACCGACAATGGTGATGACGGCATCAGCTTCTTGACACACCTCTCGAATCGTTTCACACCATACTACACCTTCCTCTAATAGCGAGGCAGCCTTCTCTTTCGTTCTCGTATAAGCTTTTACGTCAAAGCCATGCTTCATCAAATTTCGTACCATGGATTGGCCCATGACCCCGAGACCGATAAACCCGATTGTTTTCATGTAGATTGTCCTCCTAGTAATTGTTGTGAGACGAGACGCTGATAAAGGGCGTTCTCGTTTAAAAGTTGCTCGTGTTTCCCAATCCCGCTGATGCGTCCATCTTCTAACACGACGATTTGGTCGGCATGTCTGACGGTCGATAAGCGGTGGGCAATCACGAGGGTGGTTCTCCCGACCATCAGGCGATCGAGCGCTTCCTGGACGACGCGTTCTGATTCTGAATCCAGACTCGACGTCGCTTCGTCGAGCAATAAAATTTGCGGATTACGTAACAATGCCCTGGCAATCGCAAGACGCTGTCGTTGTCCACCTGACAAGCGAATACCACGTTCTCCAATCTCCGTCTCAAGCTGATTCGGCATCACTTCGATAAATGACCATGCGTTTGCCATTTCACACGCCTCTTTGATTTCCTCATCACTTACTTCACGTTGAAGACCATAGACGATGTTTGTCCGAACAGAACCCGACAAGACGGGAGAGTCTTGAGCGACATAACCGACGATTTGACGCCATGTATCCCGGCCATATGTTTGAATATCGCGATTACCGTACCGGATTGATCCTTCCGTTGGTGTGTAAAATTGTTCGACGAGCGAAAAAAGTGTCGTTTTGCCGGCGCCGCTTCGACCGACGATGGCGGTCGTTGCGCCTGGTGAAACGTGAAGAGAGAGTCCTTGAAGAACGGGCTCCGTCCCATAATGAAAGGTCACATTCTCGAAAGAGAGGTCAGCCTGCTCGATGGATTCTTGATATGAGCTGTACGGTTCAGGACGGACATCTAATAATTCAGCGATTCGTTCAGTTGCGCCACGAGCTTTTTGTAGTCTCGTCAAAAATTCACTCATTGTGATCAGAGGAGTGATGATTTGGAATACATAGAGCATGAATGCGAGTAGTTCACCCGTCGATAAGGCCCCTGTCGAGACACGATATGCTCCAAATCCGAGTATGGCAATCAACATCCCTGTCAACGTCACGTTAAGGAGAGGGATGAGAATGGCTTGAATTCGTCCTTCTTTCACACCATAATCGAACAACGTTTCGATTTTCACTTTCCCGGTCCGCACTTCCATTTGTTCTGTCGCCTGCGATTTGACGAGACGGATTTCACCGAGCAGTTCCGCAAAGAATCCTGACAGGTTACCGAGCTCCTGTTGCGTTTCTTTTGCAATCACTCGAAGCTTTCGGCCGAGTGGGATGACGATGACAAGCGTCGTCGGCACTGAAAACAAGATGACGAGTGTCATTTGCCAATCGAGCGTGAACAAGATGGCGACGGCACCGATGACCGAGACGAAAGAGGTCAACAAGCGGACACTTTGCTCGGACAACAGCTGTTGCAGCGTCGTCGTGTCATTGTTCAAGCGGGAGACGAGTTCTCCCGATTTGATCCCATCATAAAAAGGGATGGGCAGTTTGATGAGGTGGTCCCACAATGTCGTCCTAAGATTGGCGACGACACGTTGACCGACAATATGTAGCCAGTAAATCGATAACGCGCTCGTGATGACCTGGACGAGAAAGGCAATGATAAAGTATGCAATCCATTCAGGCGTCAACAGGTCACTACTCCAACGGTCAACGACACGTTGCAGGATGAGTGGAATCGCTAGCGATGCGACGGCTTGAAGAAGCGAAATCAGAATAGCTCCAACAAACAATCCTTTAGGAGGGTTCGCGATTTTAAAAAGTTGGAAAAACGTTTTCCACGTTGATGAATTCATTTTGAACAAACCTCCTCTCTCTTTACTTTCGCTGTTTCAAAAACGGGTGTCAAGACGTCGAATCGAACGATTGAGTCATGCTAGAATAAGAAAGAGAGGTGATACGTGATGAAATGGATTCACACGGCCGATTGGCATCTAGGTAAGATTGTTCATGGTCGTCATATGACAGAAGATCAGCGAAATATTTTATTCCATTCGTTTTTACAAATCGTCGATGAGGAGAAGCCAGATGCAGTCATCATTGCAGGTGATTTGTATGACCGGGCCGTCCCACCCGTCGAGGCTGTCGATTTGCTCGATGAGATGTGGCGAGAGTTGGTGTTGAAGCGAGAAATCCCGGTCGTCGCTATCGCGGGAAATCATGACTCAGCGGAGCGTCTCGAATATAGTTCAAAATTGTTGAGACAAGTAGGATTACATATCATCGGTAAATTAAACCCAGATGCTGGTCCACTTGAAGTGGCCGGAATTCCGTTTTACCCAATCCCGTTTCTTGAGCCGGCACGTGTTCGGCACATACTAGGAAACGAAACGATTCGCACGCACCATGACGCATTAGAGGCTGTCATTGAAGCATATGGACCGATTGAGAAGAATGCGGTCTCAGTGGGCCATAGTTTTGTCGCAGGAGGACTTGAGACCGACTCGGAGCGCCAGTTATCGGTCGGTACCGCCGGACAGGTCGCGAAAGGGCTCTATGACCCGTTCTCATACACGGCTCTTGGACATCTACATAATCGTGATGCAATCCATTCAGAACGGATTGCATACAGTGGTTCTCTCATGAAATATTCTTTCTCTGAGGTCAATCATGAGAAATCGGTAGATATTTTGGAATGGGACGGACACTGGAAGCGTAGACGTCGAACGTTGACGCCAGAACGGGACATGAGACAGCTCGTAGGAACGTTGGATGAGTTACTCGTACCTTCGTTTTATCAACAACAACAAACCGATGATTATTTGAAAATCGTGTTGACCGATGACAAAGCACTTTTTGATCCGATGGCAAAGCTTCGGACCGTTTATCCGAATATTCTTCATCTTGAACTGGAGCTGTTACGACGCCAAGAACAGACGTCCACATTTGAACGGGAAACGCTAGAACGACAATCCGTCGAAGAGGTGTATCTACAGTTCTTTGAAGCTGTACACGACCGAACGGCCTCGGATGCCGTCAAACAAATGATTGAAGAAGGTGATGTCAGATGAGACCGGTCGAATTGAAGATTCAAGCATTCGGACCGTATGCGGAACGAGAAACGATTGACTTCAGACAATTAGTTGGTCGCTCGATGTTTGTCGTGAGTGGTCGGACGGGTGCAGGGAAGACGACCATCTTTGATGCGATGACGTTCGCATTATATGGACGGGCCAGCGGGACGCTGCGCAATGCGAGTGATTTCAGAAGTCAATTCGCACAACCTGAGTTGAAGACGGAGGTCGACTTTTCGTTTACGATTCGCGGTGACCACTATCGAATCGTGAGACAACCTCAACAACCTCACCCGAAAAACAAGACACCGATCCCACATGAGGCCGTTCTTTATGAATGGGAAGGTGGTTGGAAGCCGATCGCGACAAAAGTGAACGAGGTTCAAGAGGAAGTCGAGTCGATTTTACAACTTTCATATGAACAATTCAGTCAAATCTTGTTACTCCCTCAAAACCAATTTAGACAATTGCTCGATTCGAACTCAAATGAGAAACAACAAATCTTGCAATCTATTTTCAAGACGGAGGCGTATCGTGTTTTCCAGGAGAAGTGGGCAGAACGTCTCAGCACATACCGGAAACAAGTCGAATGGGCGGTCGAGCGAACCCGTCTCAAGTTACTAGAGCTCGAAGATGAAGCAATCGAAGAGATTTCGACGAAATCGATTGATGTGATCCATCAGTGGCTAGACGAGCGCGAACAACGTTTGATTACAACTGTTGAGTCCGCAACAGAACAGAAACAGGATCATTCGAAGAAGCTCGAACAGGCGCGTACCGAATTAGAACAAGCGAAAGCGTTTGTCAGTTTATTTCAAGAACAGCAAGAAACCTTGCAAGCTCTTGATTTATTTTTAAAAGGCGAGACAGAACGAAACGAACGTCATGAGTTGTTGCAACGTTTAGAGGCAGCAGCGAACATTCGTCCAGTCTATGACCGATTATTAGAAATGAAGAAACATGTTCATCGACTGACGGTGGAGGAACAAGCCTCTTCTAAAAAACTCGAACAATTACAACAAAAGCAATCTTCACTTTCGGAGCAGCAATCTGCAATTGAAAAGAATAAACAAGAAATCTTATCCCTTCAAGAACGACTTCGGTTAATTGATGAGATGTTACCCCGAATGAAAGAGCGGGCAGAATACGTAACATTACGTGAACAATTGATGAAGCGTGCGACGGAATTAAGCACCTTTTCCAAAGAGGCTCGGCTCCAAGAACTTCAAGACCTTGAGCGGCAATTAGTCAACACGTTGTCGATTGAACCTGACGAACGTGCAGTCGATGCGGAGCGACATGTCGACCGATTGATGTATTTAGTCAAACTTGAGACAAAGGTGAATGAGTTATCAAATCAGCTCACCACTTGTGAGCGGTCCGGAAAAGAAGTGCAGCGACAGCATGCCACCCAGCAAGAAGTGATGGCGAAGTATAAACAACAAGAACAAATGAATGCGGCAAAACAACTCAGTGAGACCCTTCAAGAAGGTGAGCCTTGCCCAGTATGTGGTTCACGTCACCATGATGTCCCACAGTTCGAAGACTTGCTTGAATCTATGGAAGAAGAAGGGGAGGCGAAGGCACGTCTTGAGGAATTGACGACTCAGTTGATTGAAGCGAGATCCGATTACCGTTCGCTCCATTCGCAGCTTGAAGAGACTCGACGAGAATTTGATGAGGTTTCTAAAGATATTCATGTGGATGGAGTGTTATCAGAAGAAGTCAAGAAATGGCAAGCGCATGTGGATCGCCTACAACGTGAAGAGCGGACGCGTCTCGAGAATGAACGAACGCTTCGCCAACTCACCGGTGAAATGCGACAACTTGAAGAAGAGCGACGTAACCAATTTGAAGAGCGTCAACGTGTCCTCACAGAACTTGAAGCGATACAACAAAAACTGAATGCGCTCGGTCAAACAGAGGAAACAACGTTAGAACAATTACAGACCGAGCGGACAGACCGACAACATCGTCTCACCATACTTACGAAAAAAATTGAAGCGTTCGACCATGACTTTGAAATTGTCAAAAAGGAAACGTGGAAAGAAGAAGAGCGGCTCACTTTAATGCGGCAACAGCTTTCTGAGGCGATGGAGCAATATGATTCACAAAAGACGACCTGGAATAAGCAATTAGAAGTCGCTCAGTTGAACCAGGAGCGGTACGAACAACTAGCCGATCGAATCGATCAGCGTGCGAATATCCGTGAGAACTTACAACGTGAAGAAGAGGAAGGCGTCCGGTTGCGACATCGCATCCAGATGATTGAGGGGAAATTAGGAAATGTAGCACAACCTGACCTTCAGTCGATTGAAACGAAGGTGAACGAAGCCAAGGAACTATACGAGCAAGCATCAGAACACCTGGTCACCTCACAAGAAGTCTTATCTAGACACCGTCAAATCGTCTCCGAGTGGGATACGCTTCGTAAGGAGACAGCTCGAGAAGAACAGAAGTTAGAAACGATCAAGTTGATTGCAGAAACCGGAAAGGGCATCAATCCGCAAAAGATGACGTTTGAAACATATGTACAAACGGCGTTCTTTGACCAGATTTTACATGCGGCGAACATTCATTTGGACCAGATGACGAGCGGGCAGTTCCGACTAGAACGAAAAGTGGAGACAGCAAAAGGGAATGCTAAGTCCGGACTTGAACTCCTTGTATTCGATGCGTACACCGGTCAATCACGCCGTGTGCAAAACCTTTCCGGAGGGGAAGGTTTTAAAGCGTCTCTCTCACTCGCGCTTGGATTAGCAGAAGTGGTGCAACAGTTGAGCGGGGGTGTGAGTCTTGAAACGATGCTCATCGATGAAGGATTTGGGACGCTTGATGCCGAATCTTTAGACCAGGCAATCGAATTATTGATGTCGCTTCAGGCGACAGGTCGACTTGTCGGGGTCATCAGTCATGTTCAAGAATTGAAAGATCGCGTTGATGCCCGAATCGAAGTGAAAAAATCTAGAAGCGGGTCAACGATCCAGCTGATTGTGGAGTGATCGAAATGAAGCAGATGGTGACGAAGTCAAGTCTCATCAATCATTTGAAAGAAGCAGGAATTCAACGAGGAGAGTCTTTGTTTGTTCATACCTCTCTTTCAAAACTCGGATGGGTATGTGGAGGTGCGCAGACTGTCATCGAGGCACTGCAAGAAGTGGTGGGACCATCAGGACTTCTCATGATGGCGACACAAACCGGAGACAATTCAGATCCGGCTGAATGGGAAGCACCGCCTGTTCCGGTTGAGTGGTGGCAGACGATTCGTGCCGAAATGCCACCTTATGAAAAAGAAAAGACATCAACCCGTGGAATGGGGCGTGTCCCCGAACTGTTCCGAAACTATCCGAACGTTTTTCGAAGCGCACATCCGATGTGGTCTGTCGCCGCATGGGGTGAAGAGGCGCAAACAATTGTGTCTGGTCATTCGATTGACGTCGGCTTCGGTCCAGGTTCACCAATCGAACGAATGATTGAACGAAATGCACGTGTTCTTCATCTCGGGTCGCCACTTGATGCGACGACACTTTGGCACTATGCGGAGTATGGGATTGATGGTCCTACAAAAATGTTCGGTTGTGCCGTAATTGAACAAGGTGAACGCGTGTGGCGAACGTTTGAACATACAGATGTGAATAGTGATCCATTTGGTGCAATCGGCGAAAATATCGTCAAACAGAGAGATGTCCATACGTTTACCATCAATGATGCGACATGCTATTTGATTCCAGCTAATACGTGGGAGCCAGTGCAACATGCGCTCATCGCGCTTCGAAGCTGGTTAAGATAATGAATGTAGAATCGAGGGGAAGAAATAGATGAATCGTTGGATGAAACTATTGAGTATTGCGGTTCTAGTCATCTTACTGGTGGCCGGATTGGCTATCGGTGGAATCTCGGCACATATTGGTGACCAATTAACATCACCCGAGCGAGAGACGTTGACCTACACACCGAAGTCACTTGGATTGAAATATGAGAACGTGACCATACAGTCAGAGGAAGGACACGACTTGTATGGATGGTGGATTCCCCATCCTACGCCACGTGCGACAATCGTATTTGCTCATGGGTATGGAAAGAACCGAGAACAGGAAGATCTTCCGTTAAAAGAATTGATTCCAGAGTTTCATGAGCAAGGATATCAATTTTTAACGTTCGATTTTCGTGGATCTGGGATTTCAGAAGGGGATCGGGTAACGGTCGGTGCGAAAGAACAATCGGATTTGCAAGCTGCCATTCAATACGCAAAAGGTCGAGCAGAGGGCCCAATCGTACTTTACGGAATTTCTATGGGAGCGGCGACGGCCCTCTCTACGGCAGATGATGTCGAAGTAGCCGCAGTCATCGCAGACAGTCCGTTCAGTGATTTACGGAACTACCTTGAGACAAATCTCCCCGTATGGAGTGATCTCCCGAACGTCCCATTCACACCCGTCATCATGACAGTGACCCCTTGGTTCACTGGACTGGATGCGGATGTTGTTTCACCGATTCAAGATATCAAATCAATCGAAGCACCGATTTTATTGATTCATAGTAAAGGAGACGATGCGATTCCTGTCTCAGAAAGTGAAAAGCTTGCAAGCGCGCAGGATGGTGTCGAACTATGGGTGACGGAAAACGATGGTCATGTCGGATCGTATCAATCATTCCGGACCGAATACCGTCAAAAGATTTTCGATTTTCTAGAACGATCATTATGAGCAAAGGGGCGCAATTGGCGCCCCTTTTTGATATGATTGCAAACGAGAACAATGAAAGAAGGGTGCAAAATGGACTTATTACAACTATTACAGTTTCTCTTGCTCGGTACATTGATCGGGATATTGAGCGGCTTCTTCGGAATCGGTGGTGGCATCTTGCTCACGCCACTCCTTCTCGTCTTCGGTTATGAAGCGAGTGCGGCGATCGCACTTAGTCTCATGTTGACGCTTGGTTCGACGGCGGCAGGAACAATCTCGCACATTCGTTTACGGAACGTGAACGTGTCACATGCGCTATGGATTGGTGTGTTCGGGATTGTCGGGACTTGGATTGCCACACCGCTTGTCTTTTACTTAGAAGGGGTGGACGGCGCGACACTGATCATCTCACTCGTCTACATCGCGTTACTTACGTACTTTGCGATTTCATTCTTCCGGTCGAAACAGCATGTCGAAGGGAGTGTCGGGACAGCTTCTGTACCACGACTTGGGATTATCGGGGTCTTTGCAGGATTTATCTCTTCTTTGATGGGGGTAAGTGGGGGCTTTGTATTGACGCCGCTCCAAGTCAAGCTACTGAACACTGAAATGAAGCGTGCAGTCGGAACGAGTATTTCAGCAGCTCTCCTCATCGTAATATCAGGCGTGATTAGTTATGCCGTGGCAGGTGCTGAAACGAATTACTGGCATGGACTCGCATTAATAGCAGGTGCGATGATTGGATCTCCGTTCGGAGCCAAACAGTTACAGCGTTTCAGTTCACAACATGTCAAAAAAGCATTAGGTGGCTTTTATGTCACGGTCGCATTTAGTGTGGCCCTTAATTTAGTCGGATGGAATGCAGCTTCACTTATACTTCTCGTCACACTAGCACTTCTCTTTATCATCACGCTCATCATTCGACCACGCAAAAAATAAACCCCGTCTTTGGACGGGGTTTTAACGTCTAGCGATATGGTCAATGTTTTCTTGAATCTCTCCAACTTTCGCTTTTGCTTCGCGAAGTCTGCGCTCAAATGCTTCTGTGTCACGTTTCTCATGAGACGACTTGTCAACTCCTTGACGTTGCCCTTTGTCAGAGCGTTGATAAAAGTGGGTCGCTTTTTGTAAGCGTTTTTTAAACGTCGAGTCGCTCATAGGGACACCCCCTTCCATACTTCATTTATTCCACATATGGAAACGGGCGAAACGTTCGAACGTTTAAGAAGCGAGGGAACGACGAATTTGAACATTCTGAGAAATTTTCACAGCTAATATTCCAGCGAGCACGGCCTTAAGTGAATCTCCAAAAATAAAAGGGATATTTACTTTTAGCGCATCAATGAACGACATACCGAGAACGATTTCTAGCCCGATGCTTCCAAGTAGGTATACAAGCCCGAGGCCGAATAAAAGGTTATAGCCAATCAATGCTGGGATGGAGCGATGTCGCTCGCTGAACCAGCCAATGAAGAAAGCGGCGATTGGAAATCCAATTAAATATCCGACGGTTGGTCCAACGAAGGGAGCAAGACCTCCTTGACCACTCAGTACGGGAAGACCGATCAAGCCGAGTAGGAGGTATACGATGACTGCCAAAAATCCTTTTCGTGCACCGAATACGCCGGCGATTGTCATGATGGCCAGTGTTTGAAGGGTAATCGGAACGGGTCCGATTGGTATTTCGATGAAACCGATACTTGCGATGAGTGCTGCCCCGAAGGCAATTTGAGTCATGTCTTGAATCTTCATATGTAAACCCCTTTCCAGTTAACGTTAACAATATAAAAGTTAACATTTTGAGAATGGGTTGGCAAGAATTATTTCAAGACAAACCATTTTGACTCAAAGCTGTCTGATATGCTTTCGTTTCAACATAAAGTTCATCTTTTAGTGGATGGAGATGTCGTTGACGGATACGATAAAACTGATAGGCAACAAGAGCCACGTTGAATGAGAGTGAGAGTAGACTGACAATAAAGAAGGCTCTTGGGTCATGTGTCGAAGGAACGGGAGCTAACCGGTCAGCGAACGATGGAACTGTCATGACAAACATAATCCATAAAGCCAAGGTATGCGCACGATGTTGCAACCAAGCCCCTCTCTTAATAAAGAAAGAAGGGATAGTACATGAAAGCAACAGAATTAATCCCGCATAGAACGAATGGTCAGAGATACAATTATAAACATAAGCGAAATTCCATAGATCATAGGCTATGATCCATGGCCAAATCATATCGGGCCAAATCATGTCTTTCGATTGATCTTTAGAAATATTGATTCCAATCCATCCGCAGATGGCGATAATATTTAATAATCCGGCGAAACCGTTCATCAAATTCCAAGGACCCGACATGACCCAAAGGTGATCGATATAAGCACCATCAGGAACATTAAAGAAATATACTTGAAAGTCTCGGATACAGGCTTCTAAAATGTTTAGTGCTAAAATCCCAGGTGGAAAAATCAAAATCCATTTCTTTCGTAATAGCGAGGGACGATAACGAATGGCCATAAAACCGAGACAGCCGGCGAGAGCAGAATAAGTTTTCACCCAGTTGAACCATGTACCTGTGCCATATTCATTCCCTGGTGCGGCAGTTGTCGGCCAAACATAGAGGGTTAGTATAGTCGGCACGATCAGGAATAATGTTATTCCTCCCCACTTAGTCGTGCGGCTGAATTCATTGAAGGCCATCAAGGAAAACAAGACAAATAACCCAATTCCCCATCCGACGAGATCGATTCGTTCATACAGGATCCCCATTCACATCTTCTCCTTACATTGGTTATTTGTTCACTACTGAGCAATCAGGCTCATACGTTCACATGTACGATTCCTTCATGATACTTTGACTCTCTTGAAGCTGATGATGGCCTTATTGTGATGAAGTTGCCACATATGCCAAAAGACATAAGGGACGATGATCACAAAATTAATTACCCCCCATGATTTCAATACTTCAGGGTTAAACCACGTCGAAGAGTTCATAACTTGTGGGAAAATGTCATAGCAGGCACGAATCAATAAATGGGCTGCCAAAGTGTAAATGCGAGCGGTAATGTATAGCTCAGGGCGTCCTTTGATGACCGGATATAGTTCTGCCGCAAGTAAGATACAGAGTGAGCTTGCAAAATAAGTAGGAGACTCCGCATAGACGAAACATGCGTTCCATGACGTATAGATAAAATTCCAAGAACCTGTCGTATAAGCTACGAGGTCGGCATAGCCTTCTTTCGCAAACGTCCAAAATGTCGGTGCGAAAGGAATCGTCACACAGAGTAAAAATCCACAGGCGGCATTAAGGTAGTTGCCGAGTGTCACGTCTTTAATTGTGGCTTCAGCGATATTTAAAAACAAGATGGCATAGAAGAACCATAAAAATTCGTCACGCTTTAAGAAGTTCCAGATTCGTCCTTGCTTGTTCTCGTAAATAGCGATTCGAGAGAAACCAACGATGATTGTCGGTATGATAACGCTTACAATTTTTGCCCAACGAAACCAGCCATCGACATTCCCCATCATCCATAATGGGATGGTCAATAGCGAAGCGAGCCAAAAGTAGGCGGATAGTTTATAGTGCTTTCTGAAAAAAACGATGATTCCTAATAACAATCCTAAATAGAGTGGCATCGAAATCACATGCGGCCAAACGTTCATGTTATTCACCTTCTCAATTAAATTTAACAAAAATAACACTTGTTATGTTTTTAGTATATGACGGCTACCTGATTTAGTCAATGTGAAAAAATTCACAAATCATAATTCTAAGCAATTTCATTGGTGGAGCTATGTTATTCTAAAATGGATTCGAAGGGAGATAATTTGAGTGGACGGTAAAAATAAAATTCTAGATGCAGCGAGAAATGTCATTATTCGAAGTGGAGTGAATGGGGCGACTGTCAGAGCTATTGCAATCGAGGCAAATATGACGACCGGAGCCATTTATCATCATTACAAAAATAAAGAAGATTTATTGTATGAATTAATGAATGAGAGCTTGTCCGTCTCTTCTCAAATTGCAAAAGAAATGACGTCCGACTCGTATTCGAAGAAACGAATCAAAATGGAGATCGCACGAAATACTGCTGAGCGGTTTCATAAAGATGCAGAAAACCGCCTGCAGTATCATTTTGCTCATGAAGTGCTACTAGGTAACATTGATGCACAATTGAAATTAAAAGACAAATATGCAGAATGGACAAAACAGATTGAACAAATCCTGATTCAATTGTATGGATTAGAAGACACTCGGCTAAACAATGCGTTCAGTTCATGGCTGATTGCCTCAGTCGATGGCGTCGTCTTGCAATATTTACTAGACGTCAATGAAAATTCCATTGATGAGATGATGGAGGTTTTCAATCTCTTACTTGAAAAAGGACTTCCTTCTTTCGTTGAACGTTTGAATGAGCAAGGAAAATAAAAAGACCCGTCACAGATTATCATAAACGTGACGGGCTCGATTTGATTAAGAATGGGTCATCGTACTCATACATTCCGAAGCTTCTTTCAACTGTTCACGAACAGCATCAAAGCCTGTACCGCCATAACTATTGCGACGCGCGACCGCTTGTTCAGGGGTCAAAGCGTGATACACGTCCTCTTCAATCAAGTCAGAATGCGTGTGGAACACAGACATTGGAAGCTCACGTAAATATAAACGCTCATCTACGCAATATTTAACGAGTTTCCCAGTTACTTCATGCGCTTCACGGAACGGCATACCTTTTGCCGTCAAATAATCAGCAAGTTCAGTGGCGTTTGAAAAATCGTGCTCTGTTGCTTGCTTCATCGTGTCCGGATGGAACGTCAATTCGTTCATCATCCCGGCCATGATGCTGAGTGAGCCTTGAACAGTCTTAACCGTGTCAAACATGCCTTCTTTATCTTCTTGCAAATCTTTATTATAGGCGAGTGGAAGTCCTTTCATGAGCGTCAATAATCCCATCAAGTTTCCGATGACGCGTCCTGATTTTCCACGTACGAGTTCAGCCATGTCTGGGTTTTTCTTCTGTGGCATCATACTCGATCCGGTAGAGAATGTATCGGACACAGTAATGAAGCGGTATTCTTCACTAGCCCAAAGAATTAACTCCTCACAAAAGCGTGAGAGGTGCATCATAAGCATCGATGCGTTCGACAAGAATTCGAGAATGAAATCACGATCACTCACAGCGTCTAAGCTGTTCGGATAGACGCGATCAAAACCGAGAAGTTCAGCCGAACGGGCTCGGTCAATCGGGAATGTCGTCCCAGCGAGCGCACCGGCTCCAAGAGGAGACCAGTCGATTCGTTTCAAACTGTCTGAGAAGCGTTCTTTGTCACGTTCGAGCATCCAAAAATAGGCGAGTAAGTGATGTGCCAAAGAGATTGGCTGTGCACGTTGGAGGTGCGTATAGCCAGGCATGATCGTCTCTACGTTTTCTGAAGCGTGTGCATGCAATTCAGCTTGAAGTGACTCAATCAATTGAATCACTTCTTTCACACGTTCTTTTAAGTAAAGGTGCATATCTGTCGCGACTTGATCGTTACGACTACGTGCCGTATGCATTTTCCCGGCAACCGGTCCAATTTCTTCATGAAGCAAAGCCTCTAAATTCATATGGATGTCTTCATGATAAACTTCGAACGCCAACTCGCCAGCGATAGCCTTCTGCTTGAGTTGTTGTAATCCTTCAAGGATTTGAGTGACTTCCTCTTTTGATAGGATGTTTTGGTCTCCAAGCATCGTCACATGCGCCATGCTACCTACTAAATCTTCAAGGACGAGTTGAGCGTCGAATTCAATCGATGCGCCGAAAGCATCGACCCAATCGCTTGCCGTCTTCTCAAAACGTCCTCCCCACAATTTACTCATGAATGAACGCTCCTTTTTCCATCAATACCTCTGACTGTACTTTCGTTGGTAAGCCCCAAAGCTTGATAAATCCGACAGCGGCTTGTTGATCAAACGTGTCCGCCGATGTATATGTCGCAAGTTCCTCATCGTATAGAGAAATCGGTGACTTACGACCGTCTACGATTGCTTGGCCTTTATAGAGTTTCATCCGAACCGTACCCGTGACAGTCTGTTGTGTCTCATCAATGAATGCGAGTAGTGCTTTCGTGAGAGGCGAATACCACAGTCCGTTATAAATCGTCTCTGTCAATTTTTGCTCGACGATTGGTTTGAAGTGAGCTACTTCACGTACAAGTGTTAATGCCTCAAGGGCTTTATGGGCCGTGATCAGTGTCATCGCACCAGGAGCTTCATATACTTCACGTGATTTGATACCGACGACACGGTTCTCAATGTGGTCGATTTTACCAACTCCATGCGCCCCGGCGACGATATTCAACTCTTTTAAGATATCTGTGAACGATTGGTTCTTCCCATTGATGGCTACCGGTACCCCAGTCTTAAATTCGATTTCAAGGTATGTCGGTTCATGAGGTGTATCTTCAAGTGCTGCTGTTAACTCATAAGCACTTTCCGGCGGTGCCGCCCAAGGGTCTTCTAAGATGCCACATTCGATCGCCCGTCCCCAGATGTTTTGATCAATAGAGAAAGGTTCTTCTTGAACAATTGGAATTGGGATATTGTGTTTTGCCGCGTATGCAATCTCTTCTTCACGTGACCATTTCCATTCCCGAACCGGTGCAACAATTTCAAGTGACGGATCGAGTGCATGGATGGACACTTCGAAACGGACTTGGTCGTTTCCTTTTCCTGTACATCCATGTGCCACAGCGACTGCACCTTCTGCTTGTGCCACTTCGACTAACTTCTTCGAGATAAGTGGGCGTGATAGAGCAGATACGAGTGGATATACACCTTCATACAACGTATGCGCCTGCATCGAGTAGCGTGCGAAGTCGCTCACGAATTCATCGACCGCGTCGATGACGATTGACTTTTTAGCCCCGACTTTCATCGCCTTTTGTTGAATTTTTTCTAAGTCCTTTCCTTCTCCAACATTTAAACATACGGCGATGACATCATATCCTTGTTCATCCAACCATTTGATTGCAACCGATGTATCAAGTCCACCTGAGTAAGCCAATACGAGTTTCTGTTTCAAAATGTAAGCACCCCTTATGAATAATTATTAATCTTTGTTTATAAATATACGACTTAGTGTAAGGGATAATACACAATGTGGCAACCTTTTTTTGAAAATAAAAAATGACCACGAAAGATATTCGTGGTCATCATTGTTCGATTGTAAGCTCTGGTAACCATTGCGACATATGTTCGCTGACAGGAGAGAAGAGCTCGGATTTTGCTGATTGTAAAGGGACGACTTCATAATGTCCTTCTGATGATTTCTGTGTAAATGTTGGATAAAACATCGGATTTTTCAATTCGAACGTTGAAACATCGTCTTCGGTCGTTTTGACAACGTCTATCCCGATGATTCCACCTGTATTGCGATCATCGCCTTGTTGTCCAGATAGGAAGTTACCGAGTGAATACACGACGAATGTTTGATTGCCATCAGCTCCCTCAAGCATCTTCGGTGGTTGTAGGACGTGAGGATGGTGACCGATGATGATGTCGACGCCGAGATCTGAAAGAGTTTGAGCAAGCTCAGTTTGACTTTCGTTCGGTAACGTTTCGTATTCTGTTCCAAAATGTAAGGATACGACGGTCAAATCGGTAGTTTGTTCTGCTTTCTCGATTTCAGGGCGCATTTGCTCGAGATCGATATAGTTGACGTGGTATGGCTGTTTCGGAATCACGCCGTTCGTTCCATACGTATAGGCTAAAAAGGAGAAGGAAATCTCGTTTGCCGTCAATGTTCGGATGTTTGCCTTGTCTTCAGCAGATAAGAACGAACCGGTATAAGGCATTCCGATTTCATTCCAGTGACCAATCGAATTCTCAATCGCACGAACGCCGCGATCTAGCGTATGATTGTTCGCCGTCGTGACTAAATCAATCCCGGCACGTTGCAAAGCATCGCCAATCTCAAATGGGCTGTTAAAAGCCGGATAGCTCGACAACCCAATTTCGCTCCCGCCAATCATACTCTCTTGGTTAGCGATTGCGATATCCGCTCGTTCTAAAATCGGCGCGACTTGTTCAAAAGAAGTGTCAAAATCATAGCCGTCATTGACACGGGCTGCGTTGTAAACCGAATCGTGTAGCAATACATCACCAATAGCATAGATGGATGCCGTCGTGACGGTTGGCTCAGGTTCGGAAGGGGGCTCTTCTACAGGTGTCTCGACGATTGGCTCTTCGGTTTCAACTAGGGATTCTTGATTTGTCGATGAAGATTGACCACAACCGAATAATAGAATCAGGCTTGAAGCGAATGTGAGATGAGAGATGGTTTTAAAGGGTTTCATCAAAAATCTCCTTTTCAAAATGGAATTAATCTTAATATATATATAGTATTCGTTAAAAATCTATAAAACTCCTTGTACATAAAAATGGCAGGTCAAGAAGACCTGCCGAGAAGATTATTTAATATGTTCTTTCACCATGTCACGCATTTGGTCGAATTCACGTTGAATGACCTCACTTGGTGGAGGCGTCATTAAACTAACGACATAAATGGCGAGTGCCGACAGGAAGAATGCTGGAATCATCTCATAGAGCGTTCCGAACGTTCCAAACAATGAAGCAGCATAGTTCTTCCAAAGTATGACGACAAATGCACCAGTCAACATCCCGGCAAGGGCGCCTTGACGAGTTGTCCGTTTCCAGAAGAGACTAAACAGGATGAGCGGTCCGAACGATGAACCGAATCCTGCCCAAGCATAACCGACAAGGTTCAAGATTGTGTCATCTGCATCGAGCGCAAGGACAATTGATACGACCGATACGAGAATAACAGTGATTCGACCGACCATGACGAGCTCACGGTCTCCTGCGTCCTTACGGAAGAATTTTTGATAGAAGTCCGTCGTTGCTGCACTAGAAGAGACGAGCAATTGTGATGAAATCGTCGACATGATGGCAGCAAGTAAAGCTGCCAACAATACCCCGGTCACCAGGTCAGGGAACAATAGATCCGATAGGTTAATAAAAATGTTTTCAGGATTATCGATTGTCAGTCCTTGTTGCGTGTAGTAGGCAAGACCAAACAATCCGGTCGCCATCGCCCCGACGACGGTGAAGACCATCCATGAGATGCCAATACGACGTGCCGTTTTTATGTCTTCCAATTTCCCAATTGCCATAAAACGAACGATGATGTGTGGTTGACCAAAATAACCGAGACCCCACGCAAATAAAGAAATGATTCCAATAAGCGATTGACCTGTCCATGGGTCGAGTAACGCTTCATCGATATCCCGAACCGTATCTAAAGCGTTTGACACACCATCTGTCGCCATGATGGCGATTGCCGGTACAAATATGAGTGCGAAAAGCATGATGAGTCCTTGAACAAAGTCTGTCCAGCTAACGGCTAGAAAACCACCGATGAACGTATACAAAATGATGATTGAGGCGAGAATAATGACACCCGTTACGAATTCAATGTCGAAGACGGCATTGAATAGTCGACCACCTGCAACGAACCCGCTCGTCGCATACAACGTGAAGAAGATGAGGGTGACGGCCGCAGAAAAGGAACGTAACACCCCTTTTGAGTCTTTGAACCGCTTCTCAAAAAAGTCTGGAATCGTGATCGCATCATCCGATATGTAAGAATAAATGCGTAATCTTGGAGCGACCAACAACCAGTTTAAATAGGCGCCAATTGTCAACCCGATGACAATCCAACCGCTTGAGATTCCCGTGGCATACATCGCGCCAGGTAAGCCCATCAAAAGCCATCCACTCATGTCAGACGCGCCGGCCGATAAGGCTGCGACGCCGGGACCTAAAGCCCGTCCACCTAACATATAATCGCCAATACTACTTGTTCTTCGATACGCGATGATCCCAAGTAAGACCATCAGTGCCATGTATAAGACAATGGACACTAAAATTCCGTTCATTAACATCCCCCCGAAAGATAAAAAATATGAAAACGCTTTCAGTGATAGAATATCACTTTGTCAAAATATTGTCACAACAATAGGGGAGATGTAAAGAAATTTTTGATAGCTGGTCTTAACTTATCGAAATGCACAAGAGGTAAGATGGTCATTGACGAGACCGGTTGCTTGTAAGTGGGCATATACCGTGGTCGGACCTAAAAATTTGAATCCACGTCGTTTTAAGTCTTTACTCAATCGCTCAGACAGTTCTGTCGTAGCGGGGACTTCTTCAAGCCGTTCCCATGCATTGATGATTGGTTCATGATCAACGAACGACCAAATATATGAATCGAATGAACCGAACTCTTCTTGTATCTTTATGAACTGTTCCGCATTATTAATGGAGGCTTCGATTTTTCGGCGGTTCCGGACGATGCCACTGTTTGCCATCAGTCTCTCAATATCCGCTTCTGAAAACCGAGCCACTTCGTTTACCTCAAAATTCGCATACGCGGAGCGATAGTTTTCGCGCTTTCTTAAAATCGTAATCCAACTAAGTCCAGCTTGTGCACTCTCAAGCGTCAGGCACTCAAAATGTTTTTGGTCATCATGGACAGGTTTGCCCCATTCCTCATCGTGATAGCGGACGTAGAGCGGGTCAGACCCGCACCACGGACAACGAAATAATACTTCCAACTCAATCAACTCCTTTTTTTATAAGTGTAGCATGTCTCAACGGTTATCGATTAGATAGGATGGGTATAATGTGTGGGAATGGAGGCATCAATAATGAGTGATTGGATGATTTCGATTATTGAACAGTACGGATACATAGGAATTGCGTTCATGATCTTCATTGAGAACGTTTTTCCGCCAATCCCTTCTGAAGTCGTATTACTCTTTGGTGGTTTTTTTGCTGTAAAGACGAACTTGTCCATCACGCTCGTCATCGTGGCTTCGACAGTTGGAGCCATATTAGGAGCAGTCTTATTATACGGACTAGGTCTGTTATTTGATGTTGAGCAAATTGAGAAGTGGACGAAGAAATACGGGAAGTGGATACGTCTTGATATTCAAGATGTCAAAAAGGCAGATGCCTGGTTCGATCGTTACGGAGGGTGGATGGTCTTCTTTGGTCGATTGATGCCGGTCGTTCGAAGCCTCATCTCAATTCCAGCAGGTATGTCAAATATGCCATTCTTAAATTTTTTGCTTCTCAGCACTGCTGGAACAGCGATTTGGAACACAATCTTGGTCTTGGTCGGAATGAAAGTCGGTGAGAACTGGCAAGATATACTTGCCTATCTAGATGCCTATTCTTATACAATTTACGGTCTGTTGCTCGTTGGGTTAATCGGATACCTCATCTGGCGAAAAAAGCGACATGCTAAAAAGGCAGTAAAAGAATGAATGAATAAATGAGACGATAAAACAGGCGGACCGAAAATTCGGTTCGCCTGTTCACTCTTCGTTTTTCTTTTCTGGTAATACTTTTGTGAGCGTCTTTTCTGTCTTTTCGGCCAAGTATTCCGAGAATCGGAATAAAATGATTCCCACAATGGCTGACACGAAAATATAAAGACCGACAAACAAGTTGATGGCCCCGTTTGAGAGGGCGGTAAACAAAATCGAGAACTCACCACGCGGAGCGAGAGAAAACCCTGCCTCATTCGCCTGGACGCGAGATAACCCGTAAATTCTTCCTCCAACGCGACCGACAATCCACTTCGACAAGACCCCCCAAACAATTAAGACAAAGAATAAGGTGTTAACGATGACACCTTTCTCCAAGTTGATTGAAATTCCGAATGAAATAAAGAAGATTGGGAGAAACAAGTCACGAACGGGTACCGTCAAACGTTTGAGCGGGCGAACGTCATGGATATCCGCAAGCATGATTCCGGCAATGAACGCTCCTAAAATCTCAGATAGACCAAATACCATCCCGATTCCGGCGAAGAAGAGAATAAGTCCGATTAGCCCGATACTCGCATCGTCCTGACGCAATAGGTGTTTCGAGAACTTCTGTTGTTTCGATACAAAGCTAGATCCAATAAACAATAGTACCCCAAAAATCAGAAATCCGGCGAACACTTTCCCGATATCTGTCATGGCGACCGGTTCCTCTTGAATGATGAATGGCGCAATCGTCAATAACAGCGGTGCAAAAATATCCTCGAAAATAAGTAGAGCGAGGACGAATTCTTTAATATCTTCATGTTTTTCGGAGTGGCGCTCAAGCAGTTTTGCTGAAATCGAAGAGCTCGTCGCATATAGAACGGCACCAATCAAGAAGGCGCGCGGAAAGTCCAATCCAAACAATAAAGCGATTCCGAATGAGACGCCGAAGGAAAGGACAATGTCTAATATGCCTGCTTTCCATACTTTTCGCATGCGTTTCCAAAGTTCACGTAACGGAAACTTTAACCCGAGCAGGAAAAATAAAAGGATGATTCCGATTTCACCCGCAATTTTGAATACCTCATTCCCGTCCCAGAAAAAACCGACCCCAACTCCGATGGCGATGAACGCTAAAATACTCGGGAAGTACAGGCGTTCAATCAGGAGGCTGAAGACGGAGATGAGTGTGAGCGCCAGTCCGAGCAACACGATGATGTTCAATCCATCCATAAGTCATCTCCTTCGCTTAAGGGGTGTTAGCTTTCCGTTTGATTCCACTGATACTCCATTCCTACTGAATCTGGCCGTGAATAATCAAAGCCGAATTGACGATACAAGCCATCAGCAGGAATATCGGCAATCAGACTGATAATGGCCGTCTCATCTGCCTCTTTTAGAATCCACTCCATTAAGTTTTCCATGATTAATTTACCAAGACCAAGTCCTTGGCATTCTGGATCGACGACGATGTCGACAAGATGAAAGACCATTCCGCCGTCCCCAACGACACGCCCCATCCCGACAATCTCATCATCTAAATATAAACAGACGCCAAATAGCGTGTTCTTAAGTCCTTTGACCGTACTTTCATCTGAGCGTCGAGGCATCCCCGCCTTCACCCGCAACGACTGATGTTGTTCCGGTGTAGGTGTCTCAACTTTTACAGTGACTTCATTGACCATACTAAAATCCCCCTCTACACAATTTAATATTACTTTCCCGCTATATTGAATGAGTAAACCTTGATTTATGAAAATAGCTGTCGGCATAATGGGAAGAAGACAGGGGGAATATCGGATGATACAGGGTCAATCAATCTTGCCGGCGATACGTGATATGCGCGATTTAGAACGATTTTTATCGAGTGAACTTGAAGTAGGAGTCTTACTTGAAATTCATATGAGTCGATTAGAACCTATTTTCAAATTATTAGAAAAGCATCAGAAAAAAGTCTTTATTCATATGGACTTAATCCAAGGAATGAAAGCGGATGAATTTGCAACTGAGTATGTCTGTCAAACGTATCGACCGTTTGGAGTCATCTCGACGAAAGGGAACGTGATTGTACGGGCAAAACAAAATCATGTGTTGACGGTACAAAGGTTGTTTTTAATTGACTCGACATCATTGGAGAAGAGCATCAAACATATTGAACGATCAAAACCAGACTACATCGAGGTCCTTCCAGGAATCGTTCCGAAGTATATCCGCCGAATACAGGAGAGAACCGGTATACCTGTTTTTGCAGGAGGGTTGATTGAGACGACGGAAGAAGTGGATGCAGCCCTTGCCGCTGGGGCAAGTGTCATCACGACCTCAAATCGCAAACTGTGGACTGAGTAAGCCACTTTCGGGTATACACTCTTCTAGGAGGGATGAACAGATGAAAGACGTTATGATCATTACAGGTGTCACGCAAGGGATTGGCTACGCGCTCGCTAATGCGTTCGTAAATCAATATGAAGTTGTTGGCTTGGACATTGGTGAAGATCCGAATATAAAAGGGGTGTCCTTTTACCAAGTTGACCTTGGCAAGACTGAAGCGCTACAAGGTGTATTCGAAGACATAAAGTCACGTTTTGGACATGCTCATGTGTTGATTAACAACGGGGGGATCGCCTCTCTCGTCAAACCGATTGACGAACTTGAAATCGATACGTTCAAACGAGTCATCGACGTCAATTTAGTAGGAACGTTTACTTGTGCGAAATACTTTTTGGAATTAAACAAAGACAAGTCATATGGTCGCATCGTCAATATGGCTTCGACACGTGCTATGCAAAACGAACCGCACTGGGATGCGTATGGGGCTTCTAAAGGCGGGATTGTCGGTTTGACCCATTCGCTTGCCATCTCATTGAGTGATCGACCGGTAACTGTGAATGCGATTAGCCCAGGCTGGATTCATACATCAGATGAAGTGTTACGAGAAGTCGACCATCGTCAGCATCCATCAGGTCGTGTCGGCGAACCAGATGACATCGTCCGAGCGGTACGGTATCTGATTGATCGGAACAACGACTTTGTCAATGGTCACAATCTCGTCGTCGACGGTGGGATGACGAAGAAAATGATTTACGAAGAGTGATACGACTATATACCTATATTAAGAAAAATATTAGGTTATTTATGCCTAATTCCGGGTAAGTATTAGAAGAGTTTTCATCCGGAAGAAGGGGGGAAGTGACATGAACCCGCTTGTAGAAGAAGCGCTACGCTTTTCATCGATTCGCCATGGAGGGCAACACCGGAAAGGGTCATCGATTCCATATTTGTCACACCCGTTTTCTGTTGCATTGTTGCTCGAAACGGATCACCAACCACCAACGGTCGTTGCAGCAGGACTTTTACACGATTTAATTGAGGATACGAAAACGGATCCTCAAGAAATCTTGACTAGATTTGGTCCGGACGTACTTCGCCTTGTACTTGCCGTTTCTGAGAAGAACCGCGATCAAACATGGGAACAACGAAAACAGGAGACACTTGAGCACATCTCATCGCTTCAATTCGATGAGGTCGCACTCCTCGTGGCAGATAAGCTACATAATCTTCGTTCCATTCGCTATGATTTAGAGATGGAAGGGATGACGGTGTGGCAACGTTTCAAACGCCCGATGCGAGACCAATCGTGGTACTATCATCAGTTGTTACATGCATTCGAACCGTTTCGTAGTTCGACGGATTTGATTGGCTTGTATGAGCAGGAACTTAATTCCTTGTTCTATGGTGAAAAGAATGTAAAAAATCAGAAAGTAGTGAGACTCTTTGAATCCATCCTAACCTGTTTCACAGAAGATGAATGGGTTCAAGAAACGGCACCTCTCTGTCAAACCGCGTATGAATTAAAGGAAATTGCTGCTCGTGATGCTGTGGATGATGAAGAGATTGAGGCGTTTCGACAGCAACTAGAGCTAGCGGGTTGGACTTATCCGATGCTACCGTCTCAGTTAGCCGCGATGCAAGAACTTGGTTATCGAACTGCTATGGACGCATCGAATTTTGTCACGCTCATGCGTCGCTCGATTGTCAACTAGATAGGTTCGTGCTATAGTCAAAAGGAAGATAAGAAGGGGAGTAGCGACCACAATCGTGGTCGGTGGGTCGTCATTACAGTGTGCAATCACTCGGTCCATCGAGCTTTTACAAGTCCGCAAGACCTTTTTATGGGCGTTTTTGTCGTCCATAAAAAGGTCTTTTTTGTTTACCCAAGGAGGAGAAAAAATGGTATTTGTTTATTTCTTATTAGCTGCGGCCATCACGGTCTATGCCGCAATCAAGTTGTCCACATACGCCGATGTCATGACGGAAAAGTCAAAAATGGGCGGGATGCTTATTGGTACCGTTCTTTTGGCAGGGGCGACGTCACTACCTGAAGTGACGACAAGTATATCGGCGGTCATGATTGACAATCCAGACATCGCTATCGGAAACATGCTGGGCTCTAACTTGTTCAACATTTTTATTCTTGCGATGTTTGATTTGTATTTCCGTCAAAAGCAATTATTCAACTACGCGAGCCGTGATCATCTATATACGGCAGGTCTCGGTCTTTTGCTGACCGTGACGACTTTAGTTGCCTTGATTGTCCGTGTCGATATGACGTTTATCGGAATCGGTGTCGACGCACTTTTAATTGCCATTCTATATGGGATTGGAATTTACTATATCGGTAAGCAACCGAAAGAGCCTGTCGCTGAGCATGAAGTAGAAGAAGAAGTTGTTGTCAGTAAGTATGACGATATCACATTGAAGCGTGCTGTCTTTGGTTTTCTAATCGCTGCTGTTTTAATAATGGCAGCCGGGACAGCTCTCTCCATCACCGGAGACCAGATTGCTGTCGTCACGGGACTCGGTTCTAGTTTCGTCGGGAGCTTCTTGATTGCCGCATCGACATCATTACCTGAGGCGGTAGCCGTGTTTATGGCGCTCAAGCTCCGAAACGTCAACTTGGCATTCGGTTCGATTCTCGGAAGTAATATCTTCAATATGCTCATTATCGCCATGTCGGACGTCTTCTATCGCAACGGTTCGATTTTGGCGGACGTATCGACATCACACCTTGTATCGGCGGTCGGAATTACGATTCTATCGATTCTCGTGATGTATAGCGTACTCCGACAAAATGTGACGTCGAAAGTGCGTTATGTGATTCCGTCATTGCTAGTCGTCGTCGTATACTTTGTTTCGTCTTATTTGATTTTCGTCGGGTGATTTATGCATCAGCTTCGTGCTGATGCTTTTTTTATGGGAATGTGAGGTTGTTGCTTCGGGTATAGAGGAAAGGAGAGGAGGGGTGGCGATGCAAATGCATGAAGTGGGAACACGTCAAGCTTATACGATATTAATTCCGGCCTACAATCCTGATGAAGCACTCGTCACACTTGTAGAGAATTTGAGGGCGAGCGGATTTTCGACCATCATTTTGGTCAATGACGGGAGTGACGTGTCGACGGTAGGCACATTTGAAAAGGTAGCATCATTTGTTGACCAAGTGCTAACGCACGAACAGAATCAAGGAAAAGGGGCAGCACTGAAGACTGGACTGCAGTATATTGCAGAGACCTATCCTGACAAGTTAGGTGTCATCACGGTTGACGCCGATGGACAACATTTACCTGAAGATGTCGTTAATGTGTATGAGGAAGGTGTGAATAAACCACATCATCTCATCATGGGATGTCGAGATTTCAGCGGAGATGCGATTCCGCTTCGAAGCCGATTCGGAAATCAGGCGACACGACTCGTCATGTTGATCGGGAGTGGATTGAAATTAAAAGATACACAGACAGGACTTCGTGCCATCCCGATGCGATACGCGCGGCAACTGATTGACATTCCGGGGAATCGATATGAGTTCGAGATGAATATGCTGACGTTCACGAAACGGTTACAGGTCCCGATTCAACAGACGACCATCCAGACGGTATATGAAAACGAAAACGATTCATCGCATTTTAGACCGATTTTAGATTCGATTTTAATCTATCGCATGTTTTTAATGTATTCGGTATCGTCCGTCGCCTCGTTCCTTGTCGACGTCGGGATGTATGCGCTCTTCATTTATTTATTATCTCCATACTTCGACACGACTCATGTCGTTATTGCGACGGTCATCGCTCGAATTATTTCCTCTCTATTCAATTATTTCGTCAATCGGAAAGTCGTCTTTCATTCAAAAGCGCGACGATCACTTTCCAAATATTTTTCGCTCGTCGTTCTCCAAATGGCAACCTCGGCATTATTGGTCTATCTTCTTTTTCTTATATTTAGACAAGGAGAAGTTATCCTAAAAATTATCGTCGACAGCTTTCTCTTTTTTGTCAGTTATTATGTCCAAAAGCGATGGATTTTCAAAAAATAACCGGTCATGGGCTCATGACCGGTTTAATATGCGAGCATTCCTGTTTTGACGGACGTATAGCGATGTAGCTCTCTCGGGCTTGTAATGCCGGTTTTCTGCATCATATCACGCATGAGTAGAGCGCATACGCGAGCGTCTTCCGCGGCATCATGATGAATAAACGGCACGTTCAAGTATTCTGCCATCGTGTTCAACTTGTGGTTCGGGAGTCCTGGATACAGTTTACGTGATAATTTGACGGTACATCCGTACTTAATTGTAGGGAAATCGAATAAATCATATTTCAAAATCGCCTTTCTTAAGGCGCCCATATCAAATGAGGCGTTATGTGCGATGACGAGGTCGACTTTTCGTAAAATCGGGTAAAGAGAGGCAAGGACTTCCGGTAACGCGGGGGCATCCCACACGTCACTCGGACGAATGCCATGAACCCGTATGTTCCCCATATCAAAATCTTCCTCTGGATTGACGAGTCGTTGATCAGTTTCGATCACTTCTCCATTTTGCAGGATGCTCCACCCGACTGAGCAGATGCTACGGCTATCTCGATTAGCGGTCTCCACATCGAGAGCGAGGATGGTATGTTGCATGGTTCACCTTCTTTCTTCACAATAAAAAAAGTCTAACAGAAAGTTAGACGAATGTCGTGCTTAAGCGGCGACGAGGGTACGGCAAGCTTCGGCACAGCGCTCGCACGCTTTTGCACAAGCCTGACAGTGGTCATGCAAGTGACGGCCACATTCGACGGCACATGTATCACATACTTGAGCACACAAGGCGACAATTGGTTTAGAGAAGGCCGAATCTGTTTCTAAGGCATTTAAAGCCAACGTACAAATGTCTGAGCATTCTCGTGTCAGTCGAATGCATTCGGTAAACATGTGTAAATCCTCTTCTTGTAAACTTTTTGAGAAGCAATGGTTGCATGTGCGCATACATTCAATCACGCTCGCCAATGTTTCTTCTACAGATGTGCGTTCCATCAATATTCCCCCTTGTATGAAAAAGTCTATCTTTCATTACCCGTTCATATAAAGGTTGAATCGCACCATACCAATAAAAAAGTCACATCTCTTAAGAGATGTGACAGATTAATGGAGCATAGGGGGCTCGAACCCCTGACCTCTACGCTGCCAGCGTAGCGCTCTCCCAGCTGAGCTAATGCCCCGTTCAAAATCATTATATCATCGTAGTATTCGACATGGCAATTCCCTTTTGCAATTTAGGTTTATAAAATTGAAGACGTGGGAATTTCATGTTAGACGTTATATTAAGAAAGCAGGTGTGCTTCATGGAAATGATTCTTTTGGCACTCTTACCGGCACTCATGTGGGGAAGTATTCCACTCATCGTGTCGAAAGTGGGAGGAAAACCGATTCAGCAGTTAATCGGAACGACCATTGGAGCGATGATCATGGCGGCCGTGATTGCCCTCGTATTCCGACCGGAGTTCACGACACTCGCCATCGTGACCGGATTTATCTCAGGGGCGTTCTGGGCGCTCGGTCAATATTTGCAGTTCCAATCGTTCCAAATCCTAAGCGTCTCCAAAGCGATGCCGATCAGTACGGGGATGCAGCTCGTCGGGACGTCTCTCTTTGGGGTCATCGTACTCGGTGACTGGCAGACGACGACGGAGTTATGGTTAGGGTTTTCAGCGCTCGTCTTGATTATCATCGGGGCGACGATGACTTCGTATCAACAGAAAAAAGACAAAGATAGCGCCGGTGCGTTGAAGAAGGGATTACTCGTCCTATTCGTCTCGAGTATCGGTTACGTCACGTATGCGGTTTTGACGAACTACTTTGAAGTAGAAGGCATCACCGCGATTCTTCCACAATCTGTCGGAATGTTCATCGCTGCTCTTCTTTTCAGTATCCGTGAGAAGGACGTGAAGAAAATCGATCCACGTACGTTCAAGAATATTTTAGCCGGGATTGCCTGGGGGATCGGGAACTTCGGTCTCTTCGTCTCGAGCGGAGAAGTAGGAATTGCGACTTCATTCGCTTTATCTCAATTGAACGTCGTCGTGGCGACACTCGGTGGGATCTATCTCTTGAAAGAAGAGAAGACGACAAAAGAGCGTGTCTATGTCTTTATGGGAATTGGCTTGATTGTCGTTGCCGGGTTTATGCTTGGGATTGCCAAGAGTTAAATTTCGATGATGAAATGATAAGAGCCTTGAATGAGCACTCGTACTAGCGTGCCATTCAGGTTTTTTTTGATTAGCGATATTAAGGGAGAGCAGGAGATGATGTGACCGATAGGGAAGTAATGCTTACTCATGTAATCTACATGGTACAGGGTACGTAACACATTCATGATTGCTCGGAAAATTGCAGAGTAAAGGGGAAACGAATCATGGAATCAAATGTAGTGACGATATCAGCGCTCGTCGATGCACCAATCGACACAGTCTGGAAACTGTGGACAGACCCAGATCATATTAAACAATGGAATCATGCGTCTGACGATTGGCATACGACCGAAGCGGAAAACGACTTACGGATTGGCGGGAAATTTCGAAGTCGGATGGAAGCAAAAGATCAAAGCATGGGCTTTGATTTTGAAGGAGTATATGAAGAAGTTAAAGTAAATGAGCTCATTCATTATCGTCTTGACGATGAACGGAGAGTTAGAATTTCATTTGCTTCAGAAGAGAATCAGACGAAAGTGATCGAGGTATTTGATACAGAGTCGATGAATCCGATTGAAATGCAAAGAGAAGGCTGGCAGGCAATTCTCGACAATTTCACTCGGTATGCGAATGAATTTAATAAGTAGGTCGAATAATTTAAACTAAATACCGGCAGGGTCCATGTTGAAGTTGATATGGATTCTACCGATTGTCATTATAAACATCCAAAATTACTCATTACATAGAGGGTGAAAACTCTAAGTTTAATGAGGGTGTATGACAGTTTGAAGTTTCTGTAGGATATCAATTATTAGAGAAAATTTTAATAGATAGTTTAAAATCGGTTCTTCATTTTTACATATAAAAGGATGAATACATTTATCACAAAAAAGATAAAAGCACTAAACACTCCCGTTACAGTTGCAAAATTAATGACTCCTTCTGTAAATACTGACAAATCGAATATAAGGCCGTAAGGGAAAACGAAAAAGGCACCAAACATCAAGTGCATCAAAAATGAAGTTATTTTTTTGATTTTGAATGTCATACGTTGACTTAGAAACTCCTAAAAAATAGAGGTCATTATTCCATAAGTGAAAATAATAGGTGAGGCATAAAACACATACATAAAAACAATCTGAAAATAAGTAAAATCTTCAAACACAGGTATGAAGACTGGCAGAGAAAAACTCAGAATAATTGAAGATAAACAGGCTACCATCAATTTTTGAACAATCATTTGCTTCTCCATACGAAAGAAATGACAAACGCAATAAAGCCTCCGATTACAACAATATAGAATAGCGAGTAGAAAACAAACTCGCCGATATCTTCAAGACTCTTAAACGTGTTCTCTACAATCATTGGTTCAGATAAAATCCCAATCGTCACGATCGGCAGAAAAAGAATCCAAAACCGTTTCCAAAAATATGAGCTGTATGACGTCGATTGATGTGAAGTCAAATAAAAAACCTCCTTATAAAAAGTTCCATACTTTACCATATTGTAACACGTGAATTGTATGAATAAATAGATAGAACTGAGTGAAATAATTTTTCTCATACAAAAAAACAGCGAGGACGTCAAACGTCCAGGCTGTTTGATATCAGTTATTCATTCGACGCGCTCAATTCACCCGTCCCGAACGTCGCACTAAAAGCACGGCACCAGATCACTACGGTGCTATATTCTGACAGATCGACATCTGCCGGAACTAAATAGTTTTGGTTTCCTGTATTCCCTTTAAGTGCGCCAAGTCGAATCCCTTCGGACGTCTCTTGCCCGGGTTTTGTCAAATAGACAAATAAGTCAGGTCCGTTCGTCGTTTCAAACTCTTCAAATCGTAGATACGTCCCGTCTTCTGCCTCGACGGAGCGAATCGTGCCGGTCGTCTCATAATTTTTCTCCCCGTCCATAAACACACCTGCTACTTCGGTTTGACTCGGTTGTGCTTCCGGTGTCTCGGTTGTCTCTTCCTCTGTCTCTTCTTCTGGAACAGGCGTCTCAACAGCTGTCGGTGGTAGTCCTTCATCGACGGTCTCTGTCAAGAAAAGCGGTGAGATGAGCCACCAGGCGACGGCGATCACGGCTACGCCGATTACACCGATGATGAGTTTCGTACTTGTTTTCATGTATGAGTCCTCCTTTTCGGATGTATGAACCATTAATAGCCTTTTCCCGATTATTGGGCTTATAAAAGACGCGAATGTTAAAATTCGCGTCTGATGACCGTTATACGGTTTCGGTCCAGTTCTCTTCGATGAACGTGTCCCGTCCTGAGATGGCCCGGTCTTCTTTATAGTGTTTTGGGTTCTTTTTATGGTAATCCTGGTGATACTCTTCCGCTTCGAAGAATGTCGTCGCCGGAGTGATTTTTGTGACAATCGGTGCCGTGAAGCGACCACTTGCCGCCAATACGTCTCGACTCGCTTCAGCCGCGATTCGTTGTTCCTCCGTGTGATAAAAGATGGCTGGGGCATACTGAGGCCCGCGGTCTTGGAATTGACCACCGTCATCGGTCGGGTCGGTCTGAATCCAATATAGTTCGAGGAGACGCTCATATGAGAACAAAGATGGGTCATATGTGATCTGAACGACTTCTAAATGACCAGTCGTTCCCGTTTTGACTTGCTCATACGTAGGATTGTCGATATGTCCGCCCATATAGCCAGATACGATTCCTTCAATCCCTGGTAATTCTTCAAATGGTGTCACCATGCACCAAAAACAGCCGCCTGCGAATGTTGCTTTTTCCATACTGTCGTTCCCTCCAAATCGTCATTCAACAAAAAAGCGCTCACGTCGGAAGACATGAGCGCTTTCGTCATATCGTCCAAGGTTTCCCTTGCTGGTCGTAGCACCTTGCCTGTGGCAGGTTGCTGTGAAGTCATGGAGCCAGATCTCTCGTTCACTCTTGATATCGATATGTAGTTGGTGAGAGCATCATACCACCCTCAAAATACTTTCGTCAATGATTCGGTTTTCGCTTCAACTGAAAAATCGTCAAGACGATGATGAATCCGATCAACCCGATTGAAATGAACGGACCATATGGCACATTCTCGCCGTATAACTGCAAGAAAAATAGACCGAACACAGCGAGAAGCACGAATATGTAGGAGCGTGTCATAGGAACCTCCTGTTTTTTCTTAAGTGTAACAAGAACACATCGACTTGGCGATAAGAAAAGGAAATCAGGCATAGAGCACGAATAAAGTGGGAGAGATAAAGGAGGAATGTAGGATGGAACAAATCCAATTACATGAACTGACGATTGAACGTGCACATCGTGGATATAAAGAAGGACAATTCACGGCACGAGACATAACAGCGTATTATCTTAGAAGGATTGCTGCATATAATGAGCGACTTCATGCCGTCATCCAGGTGAATCCGGACGCACTTTTCGAGGCAGAGGCGGCAGACCGGGGCTATAAAAAAGGGGTACGCAAACCACTACTTGGGATTCCCGTATTGATCAAAGATAATATCGAAACGGGCGGACTGATGCGGACAACGGCAGGTGCTGCCGCGATGCGACATCATTTCGCAGGTCGGGATGCCGAGCTCGTCAAACGGTTACGGGCTGACGGGGCCATCATTCTCGGTAAAGCAAACCTGTCCGAATGGGCCAACTTCTTGACAGAAGACATGCCGAACGGTTGGAGTGCCGTCGGTGGCCAGACGATGAATCCGTATGGGGACCAACTAGATGTCGGGGGATCGAGTTCTGGATCGGCTTCGGCGGTTGCAGCGAACTTGACACTCCTTGCCGTTGGATCTGAGACGAGCGGCTCGATTGTACACCCGAGTGTGCATAATAGTATCGTCGGAATCAAGCCGACCGTCGGCTTGATCAGTCGTTCAGGAATCATTCCGATCTCACGTTCTCAGGATACGGCTGGACCGATGGCGCGTACCCTTCGTGATGCGGTCGTTGCGTTACAGACAATGTGTGGTGAAGATTCGGCTGATCCTGCGACATGGGAAACTCCAGTCGGACCGCCTTATGTGACATGTCTCGATGTCCGTCAAGCGGTCGGGATGCGTGTCGGATTTATCAAGCCAAATATTTCAGACGAAGAAGTCGGTTTGTATGAACAGGCACTTCGATTGCTGCGTCAAGCCGAGGTTGAACTCGTCGAGATCACGTTACCAAAGCATACAGCATTAGAACAGGCAGATATTTTGTTTGATGAGTTCAAGCTTGGGATTGAGGCGTATCTTGCGAACACAACTGTGCCATTTAAGACGCTTTCAGACTTAATCGAATGGAACGCGGACCACCCCGAATCGATTCCGCACGGGCAGACCATCTTTGAACAGTCAGATGCACGTTCAGGGCGTCTCGTCGAAGCTAGTTATCTCGACCGTCGGATTGATGATGTTCATCTCGCAAAAGTGGACGGAATGGATGAGCTATTAAAAGGGCAAAAACTGGACGCAATCGTCCTGCCACATGACATGAACTATGACATGGCTGCGAAAGCAGGACACCCGACAATCACGGTCCCTTATAAACGAAAAGAGAGCGGGGCCCCGTTCTGTCTATCGTTCACGGGAACGAGCTTTGCGGAAAGAGATTTGATTCGTGTCGCTTATGCGTTCGAACAGTTCATCACACGACCGACGCCTCCAGATTATTCGTAAGTTGCACCCGTCTCTGACGTCCGCTACAATGGTACGTATGCGGATTAGAGAAAGGACAGGTTAGAATGAAATCATCTATATACGGGTTGACGTTCGATCAGCTCACAAACGAGTGCACGGAAGCAGGATACGGTGCCTTCCACGCACGTCAAGTCTGGGACTCGCTCTACATCGATCGAGTCAAATCGATGGACGCGCTGAACGTCCGTGACGAAGTACGCGATTACTTAACTGAGAAATACGTCATCTCGACACAAGAACTGTTCGTCAAACAAGAAGCGGGCGATGGGACGGTCAAATTTTTACTTAAATTGCATGATGGTCACTATATCGAGACGGTGCTCATGCGTCATAAATATGGTCGGTCGGTCTGTGTGACGACACAGGTCGGTTGTAACATCGGCTGCAGCTTCTGTGCGAGCGGCTTGTTGAAAAAGACACGTGATTTGACGGCTGGTGAGGTCGTCGAGCAAATCATGACTGTCCAACATTTCCTCGATGGAGAAGGAGAAGGGGACCGTGTCAGTCATATCGTCGTTATGGGAATCGGTGAACCGTTCGATAACTTCGATAACTTGGTCGACTTCTTGCGCGTCGTCAAAGATGAGCGTGGTCTTGCAATCGCTCCACGTAAAATCAACGTGTCGACGAGTGGTCTTGCGGACAAGATTTATAAGTTTGCGGACCTCGACTTACGCATCAACTTGGCGCTCTCTCTGCATGCGCCAAACGATGAATTACGCACACGTATCATGAAAATCAACCGGGCGTTCCCGCTTGATAAACTCATGCCGTCGATTCGCTATTACGTCGAGAAGACGAATAAACGGATCACATTCGAGTATATCTTGCTATCGAAAGTGAATGATTTACCGGAACATGCGGAAGAATTGGCTGATTTGATTGAAGACATCAAAGACAAGTCTTACATCAACTTGATTCCGTATAACCCGGTCAACGAGCATATTCAATATGAACGAAGCACACCTGAAGATATCATGGCATTCTATGATATCTTGAAGAAACGTGGCGTCAACACGGGTGTCCGTCTCGAGCACGGGACAGACATCGATGCAGCTTGCGGTCAGCTCCGCAGTAAGCATATGAACGTCGAGGGTACGAAGTGACGAGAGGCCTCTCCGATAGCGGAGAGGCCTTTTGTTTACCTTTTTTGACCGACATACTGGATGACGGAAGAGTCACCGTGATGGAGTGACCCTTCTTCGCGCCATACAACCACCTCATGTAAGATGAGCGGTACGAAATCGTCCTCTAGTTGGTGGAACAATTCTTCAGAATAGAGAAATGAGACGTCTTGTGGTCCGCCTGTCCCGTAAGCGAGTTGATTTGTAGAGTACACTTCGGTCAGGAATACACCACCAGGTCGAAGCGTTCTTTGAATTCCGGCGAACACCTTTTCTCTGACATGTTGAGGAAAGTGGCCGAAGATACAGATGACCACATCATACGCATCTTGCGACCAATCCGCTTCATTCAAGTCAATCTGTTTCGTCTGAAGGGAGACGTTTCGCGAAGTTGCCAAGCGCTCCGCTTTTTCTAGTCCTACTTTCGAAGCATCCCACATCTCGACGTCGAATCCGAGTGTGGCGAGCCACACGGCGTTCCGACCTTCTCCTTCAGCGATGGCTAACACGCGTCTCCCTTCAAGCTGGTGTGTTGTGATGTAGTCGCGTAAAAATTGATTCGGCTCGGTCCCATACACATATTCATCCGTATTGTAACGTTCGTTCCATTTCGACAAACCATCCACTCCTCTCACTTTTCCTTAAATATAGCAAAACAATGAGACTCAGATGGAAATCCTTCACGATTTTCTGAATTCATGCTTAGTCCAGTTGGGAGAGGGGAATAGATTTCTGAACTAATGGATAGAGTGGAGGCTAAGTAATGGAGAGAGTAGATGCGTCGTTGTGGATTCGGGTACGTAATACGCTAGGTGAAGGTCCTTGTTGGGATGCTGAGTTGAAGCGTTTTTATTGGGTGGATATCGAAGGTCATACGTTGTGGTGGTATGACGAGCGAGAAGACGAGATTTCTTCTTTTGAGGTCGGGAAACAAGTCGGTTTCGTCATTCCAAAAGTGACGGACGGTGTCGTCCTTGGTCTAAAAGACGGGATTTATGAATGGGATGAAATCAATCGGGAGCTAAATAAAATTGTCGAGTTGGATGACCCTGATGGTCGATTACGTTTTAACGATGGGAAAGCTGACCCATATGGTCGTATTTTCGCAGGTACGCTCCATCTTGAGGATGAAGAAAACCAAGCAAAACTGTATCGAGTCGATCGAGATGGAACGACGACAACACTCATGGATGAGTTGACCCTTTCGAACGGGTTGACATGGTCACCTGACCATTCGGTTTTCTATCATATCGATACACCGACTGAGAAAATTCGGAAATATGATTTTGATTTGAAGTCAGGAACGCTCTCGAACGGAGAGGTCGTCGTTGATTTTTCCGAGGAAGAAGGTTTTCCTGACGGGATGACGTCCGATTCTGAAGGTTGTCTATGGATTGCACATTACGCTGGTGGACGAGTGTCACGTTGGGACCCGTCAACAGGCGAAAAGTTACTTGAAGTCCATGTTCCCGCACCAAATGTCACTTCATGTGCCTTTATCGGAGATGGACTCAATCGATTAGCTATCACGACGGCTCGTGAAGGAATGGATGAGGAGGCGCTTTCCGAATATCCAGATGCGGGATCGGTATTTATCGTCGACACAGAAGTGAAAGGGATGCCATTGTATCGTTTCGGTCGCTGAGGAGGAAATACGATGGTGAAACGACTGTTAGTTCGAGCTGGAATTGGGTTGGCAGTTGCTGCAGCGGTCAAGATTGGGATTCAAAAGTTACAAGAAAATCGAACGCGTGAAGAAGATCATTCGTATCTCGATCCGAAGTGGGATGAAGTGCCAAGTATTGATTCGGATAAAGATGAGGATGAGGTCGGATTGACTCAACTCGATTCGATTTATCGGGCTGAATGGCAGGCGAATGCTTATCCACGCTCGGAGGCAGAACGAAAAGCATTGGAAGAATAATTGTATGTTCTTCAAAAACACGTCCATGTGGCGTGTTTTTTATTGACAAAAGTAAGGAACGACTCCATTATACAAAGAGTAATGATTACGATTTAATGGAGGTCCATCATGAAACGAATTCCAATTACAGTACTTTCGGGTTATCTCGGTAGCGGGAAGACGACACTGCTCAACCACATCTTACATAACCGAGAACATAAAAAATATGCGGTCATCGTGAATGATATGAGCGAGTTGAATATCGACGAGAAGCTGATTGATCAGGGCGGGTTCTCGCGGACCGATGAAAAGCTAGTCGAACTCTCGAACGGGTGTATCTGTTGCACGCTGCGGGAAGATTTGTTGACGGCTGTCTATGACTTAACAAAAGACCGTGAGCTCGACGGGATCATCATCGAGTCATCAGGAATCTCTGAACCAATTCCTGTCGCGCAGACATTCACGTATGCCGATGACGCTCTTGGGATTGATTTGACGAGCCGTGTGTACATCGATGCGATGGTCACGGTCGTCGATGCGTACCGTTTCTTCAAAGATTTCAATTCTGGTGAATCGCTCATGGAGCGTCAACAAGCCGTCGACACCGGTGACGTCCGTGAAGTAGTCGATTTGCTCGTCGATCAAGTCGAATTTGCGGATATCATCGTATTGAATAAGGCGGACCGTGTGTCCGAAGGGGAACTACAGGAGATGAAGGGGTTACTCCAAACACTGAACCCGAGTGCGAGATTGTTGACGTCGACATACTCGAACGTCGCGTTAGAAGACCTTCTAGACGTCCAGTTATTCGATTTTGATCAGGCGATGCGCGCTGCAGGGTGGATCCAAGAACTCGAGTCGGAAGAACATACGCCGGAAACGGAAGAGTATGGCATCAGCTCATTTGTCTACCGGCGCCGTCGGCCGTTCCACCCTGAACGTTTGATGCACTGGATGGAACATTATCCAGAAGAAATCGTCCGTGCAAAAGGATTTTTATGGATTGCGACAAGAAACGACCTCGCTTGTCTGTTTTCACAGGCAGGGTATGCATCAACGCTCGAACATGCAGGTCGTTGGCTTGCGACGTTACCTGCAAGTGAACGTGAGGAGATGTTTGCAGCTGAACCTGAGCTTCGTGAGGATTACATCGAGCCATACGGGGATCGGCAAAACGAGTTGGTGCTCATCGGTCAACGAATGGAACGGGAAGCGGTCGAGCAATCGCTTGACGCCTGTTTATTGACGGACGAAGAGATGTCGTCATCGTGGGATACGTTCCATGACCCACTTCCGGGTTCAGGTCATCTCGTCACATATTCAGATTGACCGTTTACAAAAGATTAAAACATCGCTATACTGTGACTGCATAAGTAACCGCATATCAATGACTGCACTAGGGGTGCTTCGGCTGAGATGAGAGCATGGCTCCGATCCCTTATAACTCGATCCAGGTAATACTGGCGTGAGGAAGTGCGGCACTTTCTCTATGCAAGTTTGTATAGATTTTGTTGCTGCATTCTCATGAATGCGGCTTTTTTTATGCAAACACATTTAGAGGGGGAAACAAAATGAATGAATCATGTGGTACGAGCCCAATCGTGGGGTTTCGATTCACACTGAGCCCGATGACAGACGACTTCGTCGGGACAATCAAAGGTGCACTAAAACGAACGGATCTATCAGGCGTGTGGCGCCATACGGATGACGTGTCGACGGTCATCCGTGGGCGAGCCGAGCATGTATTTGACGTCGCCCGAACAGTTTTGAGTCTTGCCTCAGAGGAAGGAAAGCATGTTTCGATGAGCGGAACGTTCTCTGTCGGTTGTCCAGGAGATTCAACGGGAGATGAGGCACTCGAGGCTCCGAGCGAACCATCAAACGGTGCATCAAGAGACCAGTATGTGTCTTCGCAGTTCGCACTCTATCCGATGGGTGCTGACAATTACATGGAACTCATCTATGAAGAAATCGAGCAAGCAAAACAGGCTGGTGTCTATAACGAGTCGATGCATTATGCATCAGGCATCCATGGGAACTTAGATGACGTGTTCTCGTACTATGAGGCGGCTTTTAAGCGGACGCGCGAAAAGAACCGACATGTTGTCATGACGGTGACGTTCAGTGTAAATAGTCCGTCACATGGAGGGCGACATGCTTAAATCGTGGAAATTGAAAGAAGTCGTCCTTGTCTCCGTATTATCTGTTGTCTTCGCGGTCGTCTATTTATTGTTCGTTCATATCGGTAACTTGTGGGCAGGGTTGATCGGTCCCATCGCCTACGAGTGGATCTTTGGCATCTGGTTTATCGTATCGATTATCTCGGCATACATCATTCGCAAACCGGGGGCGGCATTCATCTCAGAAGTGATGGCCGCGACGATTGAGATGTTGATTGGGAATGCCATTGGGCCACGCATCATCTTGGTCGGCATCGTTCAAGGTTTAGGGGCAGAAGCCGTCTTTGCGATGACGGGCTACAGACGTTATGAGCTATGGGTACTCATGCTTGCCGGATTTGGGTCGGCTGTCACGAGTTTCGTCTATACATATTTCATGAGTGGGTTCGCGATGTTAGAGCCAGGTTATGTGGCGACGATGCTCGGACTTCGAGCTGTCAGTGGGATGGTTATCGCAGGAATCGGAGGAAAGTTACTTAGTGATTTGTTGCTAAAGACAGGTTCCCTTCGCGGCTATGCGATTTCACGAAGTGGGAACGTCCATGGTTGAGACCGAATCACTCCACTTTCAATTCCCAGAGAGTTTAGATGCGATTCTTGAAGATGTCACCGTATCGATCCGACCAGGTCGTACGATGTTAAGTGGGGCGAGCGGGAGCGGGAAGTCGACCTTTCTTGCGTTATGCAACCGTCTCTTCCCCGAGAATTGTGACGGCATTCTCCAAGGTAGACTCGAACTACTTGGACGATCATACGACGACTATGCACCTGGCGAGATCAATCAGCGGGTCGGGACGGTGTTTCAAGACCCGGATACGCAATTTGTCATGGAGCGGGTGGATGAAGAACTGATCTTCACACTTGAGAACTTGTCGACACCTGTCTCAGACATCGAACAACGCGTGACGGAAATCCTCGAATCGTTACAGTTGAGTGATTATCGAAACCGAAAAATCGATTCGTTGTCAGGCGGACAGAAACAGCGGATTGCTGTTGCGTGCGCTCTAGTCGGAAGACCGGAATGGCTACTGCTCGATGAACCGTTGACTCATCTTGACCCGGTGACCGCGTACGAATTTGTGGAATGGCTCGATCGAGTGACAGGACTGAACGTCATCGTCGTTGAACATCGTCCTCACCTATGGGGTGATTACTTTGACTGGCATATTGAATTAGAGCGAGGGCGTATCGTTCGGAATGAATCCTTTTGCCCGGTCGATGACTTTGCATTTATAAAGTCAAACGCTTCGCTAAAAAATCCTTATCACTACACAATTGAAGAGGTCAGACGTGATTCATTTCAGCTGAAAAGATCGGAGCTTCATGTCCGAGCAGGAGAAGTGATTGCCATACTTGGTCCGAATGGGAGCGGGAAGTCCACGTTTTTAAGAAGCTTAACGGAACATGACCGACGGGTTGGGCTCGTACCGCAATCGCCGGAACATTTATTTTTCATGAATTCTGTCGAAAGTGAGTTACAGTTTGGTCATGAAGATTCGATTGAGAGCGTTTTATCTGACATGTCGCTTCTTGATCAGCGACATCTCCATCCGTTATCCCTCAGTCACGGACAAAAACGGAGGCTCGCAGTTGCAATCCAGTCGCTATCGAACAAACAGTTGCTCGCATTCGATGAACCGACAGCGGGTCAAGACGAACCGTCATTGCATGCGCTCGAGCTGTTGATGAAGCGACATGCTGAAATGGGTCGAACGATTCTATTCGTGACCCACGACTTGTCGTTCGCCCGCATCGCCAACACGTTTTATTTGATGAAGGACGGGGAACTTTCAGGACCATTTAAAGATGAACTCTGGCAGGACACGGAGACACTTCGTCATTATCGGTTGCAAGGGAGGAGAGCGCGATGTCACTCCATGACATGAATCCGACGGTGAAATTTCTAACATTGACGTTCGTCATGTTCGGTCTCGCATTGTTTTACAATCCATGGACCCCGCTCGTGATCATAGTAGGGACGGTACTGATTCAATGGATGGCAACCAATGTCTCATGGAAAAGATGGCTACTTTTCTTGATCCCTTTTCTCATCACGGCGCTCGGAACGTTTTGGACAACGCTCGTTTTCGGAAAAGACCTCGGGGGAGAGACATGGGTGACCATTCTGAGTCAGGAAGTCACAATTGAGGAGAGGGATGTCGCGATTGCCCTCAGCCTTCGCGTATTGGCGTTCACGGTCCTCTCGCTTCTTTTCATGTTGACGACGGATTCAAAGCGGTTCGTCATGAGTCTGATGCAACAGGCGAAGTTGTCACCGACAATCGCCTATAGCACGCTCGTCGGGTTCCGTTTCATTCCTCTTTTACAACGGGAACTGCAACAACTTCAATATGCACATCGCCTACGGGGTGTCCCACTCGATACGAGATGGGAACGTCTACGGCACGTACCGAAATTACTGTTGCCACTCCTTGCCGGATCGATTCGAAGAGCGGAGCGTGTCGCCTTCTCGATGGAAGCGAGAGGGTTTACAGGCGGAAAACGGACGATTTATGACAGGGTTGAAGTCAAATCAAGTGATTTTATATGGTCAGGTGTCTTTTTCGCGTTGTTTGGATTTGCCATCTGGGCAGGAATATAAAAAACGAATGGCCGCCCCCTTTGGCGGCCATTCGTGCGGCTCGTCCCACGGCGCCCCGACTCCTGCAGGAAAGCAATCCGATGGAGACCCAGCAGCGACTTGAGTCGCGATGCGGCTCCGGGATTGCCTGCGGAAAGCGTGGGCGCCGAAAGGACGAGTACGAACATGTTATTTGTCAACAAGCTGTGACGACTCACTCGGAGTCGTCTTTTTTTGTTTCTTTTACGATTCGAAACTTTGGTTTGATCGATTCATTGTTGAACGCCTCGAGCACTGTGTTCTCGTTGGCCATACGGATCTGTTGTGGTTCACCTTTGGCCGTCGTACCAATGCAGTACATGTTTGACTCGTAATCGGCAAAGAGCGACTTATAGGATGTCGCATGGTGCATCAATCGACCAGGTGAACCCCAACCGACGATGATCATGCCATTGCTTGCTGCTACCTCTTGCAACGTCTCTTCGACATAGTGATAGTTTGTCTCGTCGAGTTGTGATTCCACATACGGAAGATTATCATTGATGGCAAGTGTCGGCACAAGGCTGATGACACGCATCTCCCGAATCGGCTGTGACAAATGATTTTGCATCAACATATAGGCACGTTGCGTTGTCGTACCTGATAAGAAAGCATCGCTCATTCGCGGTGAATAAATGATGACGGCACAAATGACCCCGTCTTCCACATCCGTGAACTCATACGTTCGCATATAGCGTTTTGTTTTATCTTCATTGAAGATTGATTTTACGCGGATGGTTACTTCTTCTACATGCGTATTCATTTCCATTCCTCACTTTTTCATGTAAGCATCAGCCGAGTGTTTTGAACCACTCGATGTATCGAATCGTATAATAGGCGACATGTTGACTGATTGTGTCCCGTTCTTCAGGGATGTACGTCACGTTTGTTTCGTAATTTTCATAGTATGTCATAACATCGTTAACATACTGCTCACTCCGGTTGTACTCGAAGATAGCATTTCGAATAGATGTGGTAGAATCCGTTTTCTTCCCACCGTGTTCACTTAAATAATATGCCGCGGTATGTGCGGAATCAATAAGACTATGTGGGTCTGCTTTCCCGTCTCCATTCCCGTCACGACCGAGACCACCGTACTGGTCGATCAATGCAAGGTCTGTCAAATCGACTTCGTCTTCTGGGACGTCACCTTTTTGGTCATCCGTATCATATTCCCAACCGAGCCAAGTACGAGGCATGAATTGGAATGGTCCGATCGCACCAACGGATGAGCGCATGGAAGAACTGTGAGAGAAAATCGTCTCGACGCGATGTACGGCGGCAAGCAAATGCCAGTCCACATCGTATGCGTCAGCAGCGTCCTGATAGACAGCGATGTGAGCGTTCGGTACGCCATGCTCACCATAATAGGTTCGATACAATCCATTGTTTACTTTATCGTGTTGACCGAGCCAGCCGATTGCCCCGAGCAAAAGCACGAGCACAATGATAAAACCGGTCAATCGCAGCATCATACGTTTCAAGATACCGCCTCCTAGCTTTTAGACAATACCCGAATAGTGTAGCATATAGCTAAGAGTAAGGACAGGAGTGGATATGGATGCTCGAACGATTGATTTTTACAGCAATTATTGGATACATGTTGATTGTCCAAATCTTCAACGCAAAATTGATCCGTCCATTGATTGAGACGAAGGGACGGGCGTGGGTGTACGATCAAACCGTAAAATCAGCATGGGGACTGACCTTGTTGATTGTCGCCCTCATATTTTTATTTCAAGTACCGCCATCCGAAGTCGGTTTGACATTTGCGCCAGAAACGGGCAACGAACAGGCGTGGCAAGTCTTTTTCCTATCATGTATCCTCGTTGCATTTACGCTCGTCTTTTATTTATTGGTCAAGACCTCATCAAAACTTCGTCGAGCATTGCGTCCTTATTATGAGCTCGATTTAGAAAAACTGCTCCTGCCAAGAACGAAGAATGAGGAGCAGGCATGGAGCGCCGTCTCGGTCACGGCCGGCGTGACAGAAGAGTTTATTTTCAGAGGAGTGCTCTTGTACACAATCTCCCTCTATATAGAAGTACCGAATCTGACACTTGCCTTGATCGGAGGTGCCCTGTTCGGTATGGCACATGCTTATCAAGGGATCAAAGGTGTCGTTACGACAGGCATTGTCGGTTTCGGTCTCGGTCTCTTATATCTAGGGATGGGTGTCCTGTGGCCGGTCATGGTCTTGCATGCACTGCTTGACTTGATTGCTGGACCAATCCATGTCGACGTAAAAAACGATTGACCGCGTCTTCATATGCAGGCGCGTCTTTGATCATACAATCCGTATGTTCCGCCCCGTCAATCAATAGCAAATCATTTTGCCGGTTCAGAGCGTTCATCTCGACTGACATCCACGTTGGGACGAAATCATCTTTTGATCCGTGTACGAATAAGATCGGGGTCGTCGTTTCGGTGACGGCCTTTTTCGGTTGTACTTGCTTCATCGTGAACCCGGCACGTGACCATAGGAAATAATTGATGCCGGGAAGGAAAAGTTCTGCCGGTATCCGGTGTAACTCCTTCAACTGGTATCGCATCAGGTGACCCATATCGTCAAACGGACATTCTGCGATGACGAAATCGACATCTGTGAGAGGGGTCGTCTGAAGGACCGTCGCGGCACCCATCGAGACTCCGTGAAGACCAATTTGGTCGACCGATTCATTTATTTTCAACCATTCGATCCAATCAATCATATCGATTTTTTCATGATATCCGTAAGAAGCATAAATCCCTTCGGATTCCCCATGAGACCTCAAATCGACAGCGAGCAAGTTATAACCGAGGCGATGGAACATGGCAAGATGAGGAGCCATGAAACTATGAGAAGCGGTATACCCATGAACGAATACAATCCACTTCGTCGATGCGTCATTTCGATAAATCCGTCCGTAGAGTCGATAATCGTCCCTCGACTGAATCGAGACGTGCTCGAACGGGACATCATGATAGAAGGCGCGATCCTCTTCTGTGTACGGAGCGAGTAACATCTCCGGTGTTTTCCGTTTCCCTCGAGTCATCCGTTTGAAGGCATAGTAGCTGATTGCGTAATAACTTGTGAAAAGTGAAGCTAATCCGATTTGCCATTTCCGTTGCATAATACCGACTCCTTTCACCGTTATTGTACCCGAAATGAAGACAAATCGTCCTATTTTCATACATGAGAAGAACGCATACGCACAATAACTCCTTAGGTTGGATAACATATATTCACTCGTTTTAGATGTGAGCCAACGCTATGATTAGTAAACAATATACAAGGGAGTGGGAATTACGATGGAGCGAACGGATATCTTTCGAATGATTCAAAGCATATTGAGCAATCCAAACGGCACACTTGATCGGGGAGTAACTTTTAAGTGGACAAGCGATGGAAACATACGAGTCGTCGGACTCGTGTTTGATTTGTTGCTAGACCGCTATTTTTTACACAACAAAACGAGTCTATCCACCGAGGTACAGGAAATCGCAATGTCAACCGGATGTAGACCAGAAGAGGTCGTCCGGGCGTTTGCCTGTCTCTCGGGGATTCGACTCGAATCCAATCATATAGTGGAGCGGTTCATGGTGATCGAAGAAGCGATGATCTCTCGAAGCGGAGAAATCGGAGTCAACGTACGTTTCGGCGGTTGGCTCACGTATCAGCTCCAACAAATCTGTCAGCATGAGAAGATACTTAGTTTCTAATCTCGGTCAGCGTGCCATCAATGACGCGTAAGACACGGTCACACACATCAAGCATTCGCTCGTCGTGCGTGATGACGACAACGCTGCGCCCTTTACGATGTGCCTGTTGTGACAGTAATTCCATCACTCGCCGTCCGTTCTCATAATCCAGGCTCGCCGTTGGCTCATCTGCCAGAATCAGTCGTGGAGAATTGACCAAAGCTCTTGCAACGGCAACTCTTTGTTTTTCTCCTCCTGACAGTGTCATCGGGAGATGATGCAGCCGAGGTTCTAATCCGAGCTCTTGTAACAGTTCTTTAGCATCGACATTCCTGTTTTCTTGAATGAGTTCGAGTTGCTCGAGCACCGTCAAATAGGGAATGAGATGAGCCTGTTGAAATACGAACCCGACCTCATGAAGTCTTAGAAGACGCCGTTGTTCCTCATCTAAATCAGACACGTCTCGTTCATTCAGCAAGAATGTTCCATGTTCCGGTTTACGAAGCAGTCCGAGAATGTATAACAATGTGCTTTTCCCACTACCACTTGGGCCGACAATGGCGATACATTCTCCCGGAGACACGTTTAAATTGATATTGTTTAAAACGAGTTGACCATCGAATTGATGGGATACGTGTTGTAGTCTCATGATGCTTTTCCTCCTATGATTTCAATTGCGTCAACTTGGCGAAGTTTCCAAAGGGGGAGCAACGCGCCAAGAATCGATAAGATGATGAACATGAAGCCGAATCGTAAAACGTGACCGATGTCGACGATAAACGGCATGGACGACGGAATCACTATATCAGCGATGTACATAATCCCGATAGACGTAACAACAGCGGATGAAACGATTACGATGACCTGAAAGAGCAAAGCTTGCCCGATGATACGAGGTGACAGACCAATCGCTTTTAAAATACCGAGTTCCGGTAGTTTTTGTAAGGTGAACAAATAGAAAAAAGCAGTCAAAATAAATGTACCGATTACGAGTAGGAATGCTCGCATCATCGTAAAGGTACTCTGTTCGGCACTATAGCCAGGAACGGACTCGATGAGCTCCTGTTGACTCATCATGAGCGTATCGGATGCTGAGTGATTTGTACCAATTTCAGCAGATACATATGGGCGTTGTTCAGAATATCGTAAATAGTCGAACCACGTTTCATTCGTCGTGTAGAGAACAGGTCCATGACTGTATCTTCCGATTGACTCACCGGCGATTGTAAAGTCATATTCCGACACGAAGTCTGTCAAAACATCACCTGCTCGAAGGTTCTCAGAAAGACTAGAATCGTACAGGACTTCTCCTTTTTGTAGATGATCGACTGGGCCGATATCGCTTCCTTTTGGAAGAGCAAACAGTGTCACCTCTTCCTTTTTTCCATTCAGCGTGATTGTGAGGGGACGTACACTCATCGTCGCGATAGAAGAATCGGCAGGGACGTCTAAGAAGGACCGCGTCAACTGTCCATCCGAATCCTTGTCTAATCGATACGTCGAAGCGTTTAATTCGTGCAGGGCAGAGCCATTATCGTATGCGAGTCCGTCGGCAAGCCCAGTGATCAAAGTTGTCAACATAACAATCAAAAGTGTAATCACAAAGAGCATGGAAAACTTTCGTTTTTGTCTCCACATCTCTTTCCATCCTAATTGCATAAAAAAACCTCCTTCAAGTTCTTATGAAGGAAGTGTAATCGTTTAATATGAACAGAATATGAACAGCTTCAAAAATGAAGATGAATCGTCGTCCCTTTTCCTTTTGTGGATTCGAGCGTGATCTGCCCACCGTGTAAGGCGATGATGTCTGAAGTGATGGCAAGACCTAAACCGGTTCCTTGACTCGACCTCGCGACGTCGCCTCTGAAGAATCGGTCGAACAAATGTCGTTTCGTCTCTTCATCCATTCCGATCCCTTCATCGGTAAAGGAAACGGTGATACGTGGGTCGGTGGAGCAGGTGATACGAATCGTTCCGCCCTCGTGAGAGGCGTGAACGGCATTCACCAATAGATTGTTCCATACTTGGGCAAGAAGGACCGGGTCACTTTTTAGTATGATGTCGGTCGGGATATCGGTCATGACGGCGAGTCCTTTTTGGTCGAGCAGAAAAGCATTCATTTGTATGACCTCTGAGATGGATTGAAGGACGTTCACATCTGAATCAAAGGAAGGCGGCTGTTCGTCTAAACGTGATAAGAGTAAGAGTTGTTTGGTCAATTGAGATAAACGTCTCGTTTCCTGTTCAATGACGCGAGCGTATTCATTCGAGACACCATCGGTACGTTCTGCCAGTTTCTCGGCATAACCGACGAGTGATGTCAAAGGCGATTGAAATTCATGAGAGACGTTCGACACGAACCGACGTTGGCGTGCCTCAGTCTGATTGATGACAGTTGTCATCTCTTGAAACTGTCTCGCTAACGTTCCGATTTCATCTTTTCGCTCGATAGGCAGATGTTTCGGCTCCTGTCGCATCGCCACGTCCGTTGTCGCTGTAGTGAGCGTTTTTAAAGGCCGGATGAGTGAACGTGTCGAAATCGCGATCAAGCCGAACGCAAGGATTGTTACGAGCGCGAAGAACATGCCGACAAAAAGGTGAAGCTCTCGGATCTGGGCACTTAAATCCGGACGAATGAAAACGACGTCCCCGTTTTCGAGGGTCATTCCGTACGTATTTGTCAACTCGTTATCGAAAAGGCCTAATAAGAACAAGTGAAACGGAAAATCACGCATTCCTTGATAAGCGCTACCTTCACGGACGGATGCAATCACTTCTTCAGGAATCGACTCATCTCGAAATTCCCCACCGTAGCGAGAGCGCATATTGGTTGAATCAATCACGACCAATTGGTAGCCCGTTGCAGCTAAAAACGTATAAAAAGCCTCTTCATCCGCATCTGTATGTTCAGCAAAATAAGTCGATGCCTCGTTTGCAACCGATTCGGTCTTCTCACTATATGAGGGTTGCCACCACGTATAATATGCGACATTACTGATGAGGAGAGAGATTGCGCCAGAGACAAGTAAAATGAAAAACATGGTGAGGATGATTCGAGTATAGAGCGTCTTCATTTCACTACCTCGAACGAATAGCCGACGCCACGAACCGTTCGAATAGAGAGTGCAGGATGATCGAATCTGTGTCGAAGTCGTTTGATGTGCACATCGACGGTACGTTCGTCGCCTTCAAAGTCATAACCCCAGACAAGTTCAATCAATTCCTCACGGCGATATACTCTTCCTGGAAATGAAGCCAACTGAAACAATAACTCGAATTCCTTTTTTGGAAGATAGAACATTTTGCCTTCCAGTTTCACCTCATACTCTTTTAAATCCAACTGAAGCGGGCCTGCCTGAATGCGCGAAGCGGACGAACGTTCATAGCGCCGGGATACGGCTTGCAGTCGAAATAATAACTCCTCCGGGATGAACGGTTTTGTCATATAGTCATCTGCCCCGTGTTCAAAACCTTGACGCTTATCCTCCCATTCGCCGAGCGCGGTCAGTAAGATGACTGGAATATCGAATGCGCTTTTTAGACGGCGACACAACTCTCGACCATCTATGCCAGGGAGCATGATATCAATGATTGCCGCATCGATTGGCTGGCTCATGTATAGTTCCTCTCCTGTCTTGCCGTTGGTCGCAATCAAGACATCATGCCCGGCTTCTTCAAACGTCTCTTTCACGAGTCGTAAAATGGAAGAGTCGTCTTCCACGATGAGTAAACGCATGTTGATCAATCCTTTCCTTCGGACTCCGTACGCGAAACGAGGTGACCCTTTAAGAGCCACCTCGAGTCCATTTAGTTCAATTGCTTCGTCATCTCTTGATGCAAGGCGCGAAGCGCACGGATGAAAGCGTCTTTGAAGTATTTATCCTCTTGGGTTTCTAGTGTTTGTACCGCTTTTTGATCACCTGTCGTTGCTTTTACGAGCAGATTCACGACTGTTCCCCAACGCTTGACGTGTTCTGGTCTTGGGTGATTGAGGGCGGTTGTCAGCGTGAACCAATACGGTTGGTCACGTCGTTGCAGAGTGGCAATCATTTGTTTTGCAAGAAGTGCCTCTTCTTCGGAAGGGAGTGTTGCCGTTGCGAACCAACCAAGTAGCGAGGCACTCATCGATTCGAGTTCCTGCTTCATTGATTGTTCCATCGGCAAACGTCCGAAATCTGTGACGTTCACAAACACCAGGCGGTCTTTCGGGTCGATATGGGTGACCCATCCGGTGATGACTTTCAACTTGTCCCGTTCCTTTGACTGTGCTTTACACGTATAACCCTGTTGTTTTCCGATGTAGATTCGGAACTGCCCCCGATCGACATGTTTATCCACTTTGAATTCAATGTCTTGTCCCACTTGAAACGGTTGATTTCGCTTATTCAAAGTCTGTCCTTTTTTCAACTCAGGTCGTTTTGAAATATGACGCAATGCTTCTTGCTCGGTTCGATCATCCAATGTCCAAAGATTGTGAGGGGTCACATTCTTGAAGCGATGGCGTCGTACAAAAATGTATTGATCGAGCGCATCAATCGCGTCTGGGGAAGCGAGCGTTCCATTCAAATAGTCATCAGCGATGTCGCGTAACGTGAGGGATTCGAGACGATCGATATATCCGGCGTATGGAATCGTTTCGACAACGTATAAAGCAGTCGCAATCAATTCACTTTCGCGAGGGGTCAACGGTCGTTTGGCCATGGTGCACTTCCTCTCTAGATTCATACGATTAGTATAACAAAAACAATGCAATCGGTGCGAATTCGACCGAGATTTGGAAAATCATGAGGAATGGACAGGATTCCCACAACGCATCACGAATAGTAACTTGTAGAGAATCGGATGAAGGAATGAAAAGTGAGGTGAGGCGATGAAACTCTCCATCGAACCAGGTGATTATGTTGTCTTGATTGAAATCAATAAAGAAGTCTTAAAATGTGTCTCACTCGAAGAAGCGGATCAGGCAGACCGAATCAGATACGAATTAGTCGGACGGATGAGTGAACGGCTACCAGCTGAAGTCATCGTACCGTCCATCATCGACTATATTCGCTTTGGAAGTGGGTATATTGGAGATCGTATCGTCTGGGATGCGGAAACGGAGTCTTTTTTTTGTCAACAGTTCGAGACAATCGAGGGCTCACCGCTCGGAGAAGATTTGGAAGGATTCCGACCTGACCCGAGTCGAGTCGAACTAGCACGGTACTATACGTACTTGACTATTGGACGGATTGTCGAATATGAGATGTTACATCCTGATGAACCGAGCTATTGGTAAACTTTTCGACAACTTTTTATTCAAAAAAAGGGAAATCTAATCCAAAGTTTGAGATAATGAAATCACTTTATCAGTTTGGAATGGAGCGGAAGGAATGAAAAAGATTGCCCTTTTGACAGCGATTGCGCTTTTACTACCTGCAGGAGTGGACGCAGCGAAACCTGTCGTGCTAGAAAAGCATGGATACGTGGTCTCGGAGCCACGGATCACGAATCAATATTACGTTCATCAAATTGGAACCGATTTGGCTTGGAGTAAAACGAGAGGTGCATCAGATATTGTCGTGGCTCTCATCGATTCATCCGCGGATCGTAACCATACAGATTTAAAGAATGTGCCTCGTGTCGTCAATTCGATGAAGGGTCCCTACAGTGCGGATACACACGGGACTCATACTGCCGGAATCATGGCAGGGAAACATAACCGGTTTGGGATTGCAGGACTTGCTCCAAACGTACGTTACCATTTTTATAATGTGTTTTATGGAAGAAACTCAGAATATACAGACTCATGGACGGTTGCAAAAGCAGTTGATACGGCGGTAGCGAAAGGCGCGACAATCATTAATCTCTCTTTAGGTGGAGATGACTATGATAGTCGGTTAGCTGCTTCCATCAAACGAGCGAGAGCAAAAGGTGTCATCGTTGTCGCGTCCTCAGGGAATGATGGGGCGAACCAAACATCATTTCCGGCAAACATGAAAGAAGTGATTGCTGTTGGTGCGATTGATTCGCGTCATCGTGTCGCTGACTTTAGCAATATGGATGGCAATGTGAAAATCGTCGCCCCAGGCGTGAACATCCTCTCGCTCGGGGTCAATAATCGTTTCATCTATATGGACGGTACCTCTATGGCCGCCCCGATGGTCAGCGCAAGTCTCGCGCTTGTCAAATCGATCAACCCATATTTAACTCCGGATGAAGTAGATGCCTTAATCGCAAAAATGCCACGCTCTCAAGGAAAGGTTTATACAGAGTTGAATACGTTGAAGTTACTTGAGGCGACGCCGCGTCCTCTATCACTTTCTGCAGATTCTTTATGGAAACAACGATATATTACGGATGTGAAACTAGATGTCATGCAACGTCCGACGATCAAAACGACTTACGGATTGTATATGGGCAGTAAAAAAATTAAAACGTTAAGTCCAAACTCGAATTTCACGATGTTTGCTTACGGGGATTGGTTACCGAGCGGTCAATATCGACTTGTCGCCCAAATGACGGATGGAAAATACAAACGTTCTACGAGTAAGACGATTGAATATATCAATACGGTTAAAACAGCGGTCTCTGTCAATGCCACAGATGCTCAGACGTTCTCTTTACAGACGACTCGGAAAGGGGTTGTCACTGTCCTCGATTCTGAAGGGAACACCATGTATGAAGCCCTTCATATCGCCGGAACGTTCCCGGTAAGGGGAGATACGACGAAACCGTTAACAGTGATTTTGAAGCCGACAGATGTGCGTGAAAAAGTAGTTTCGTCAACTTACGAACCTCCTGTGATTGAGGAAGAGCCGCCAGTTGCCGAGTCACTGTAAATAAAAAAGCCGTCTCCTCCGAAAGGAGAGGCGGCTGATTTTATTTAACTCTTGGTGATGGCTTCTCCACACCAACGGATACTCGCTTCTAGTACATTTCCTTGGTCGTCAATATGCTCAAAACTGAGTTTACCATCGCGGATAATCTCGCATAATCCGACTCGAACCCGATCGCTCCAAGCGCGACGTGTTTCATGGGATTCATCGAACACCGGAATCGCGTCTGGGAAACGCTCTTCTAGGTGTGCTAAATTATGATGGTCAAAATGATAAGGTCGCTTTGAGAGTTCGTTCGGTGCTTTAATATCGAACGGTTCAAACCCTCGGACGAGACGATTATTTCGGTAGAAGGCGAACACGCCGTTGTTCGGGTGGAGCACTTTAATGTCATCGATTTCTATTACATAGGTTAGACGTTGAATCCAACCGTTTTTTGCATCTTGATGCATCAAAATCCCTCCTTATTCAATGAACACGCCTTATTTTAGCGCTGACTGAACGTAAAATCAAGTTTCGAATTTAAGTTGTCAATCATTGAAATTTCCGCTACAATGGTTGAAGTGACTATGAGGTCTGGACAATCGCGGGATGCAAGTCTTGAGGAAAGTCCATGCTCGCACAGCCTGTGATGGCTGTAGTGATCGTGCTACACGAAAAGATAAGTGTAGGCAACGCAAGTTGACGGCAGAAGAAATACCTAAGTCTACGGATATGGTATACGCTTCTTGAAAGTGCCACAGTGACGGAGTCTGATCGGAAACGTTCAGAGTGGAACGAGGTAAACCCCACGAGCGAGAAACCCAAACTATGGTAGGGGAACTTCCAGACCGGAACCGAACGGGACGGAGGGCGCCGACGTGCGCAGATAGATGATTGTCACTCCATCGTGCCAGGGAAACCGCTATGAGCACCGGAGTACAGAACATGGCTTACAGGACAACATAGTCTCAACTGACAATGACAAGGAGTTCAAGCACATATACTTGAGCTCCTTTTTTCATGATTTTTTTACAACTTACAGAATCAATGAGAGAATTTAATGTAGAAAGAAGGCGATTGCAGATGGCAAAACGTAAACTGATTGCGACGGCAGCGATGGGAATCGAGGCGCTCGTTGCAAAAGAAGTGAGAGATTTAGGATATACATGTGAAGTGGAGAACGGTCGAGTGTATATCGATGCAGAGATGGAGGACATCCCACGTCTGAATATGTGGTTGCGTACGGCAGACCGGGTCAAACTCGTCGTAGCGGAATTCAAGGCGACAACGTTCACAGAACTTTTCGACGGGGTCGTGGCTTTGCCATGGACAGACCTCATGCCGTGGGATGCTGCGTTCACGGTTGACGGTCGATCGGTCAAATCGAAATTGTTCTCAATCCGAGACTGTCAAAAGATCACGGAGAAAGCGATCGTTGAAGCGATGCAACGCGGCTATCATAAGGAAGGGGAATGGTTGCCGAAATCAGGTGCGAAATTCCCAATCGAAGTCGCATTGTTGAAAGACGTAGCGACAATCACAATCGATACGTCAGGTCCGCTTCACCGTCGTGGGTACCGTGAGCTTCATTCACAGGCACCGCTGAAAGAGACGATGGCGGCAGCGATGATTCAACTGACGAACTGGCGCCCGGATATGCCGTTTTATGATGTATTTACGGGATCAGGGACACTTGCGATCGAGGCGGCGATGATCGGCCGGAACATCGCTCCGGGGATCAACCGTGAATACTTCGCACAGGACTGGACATGTATCCCGAAAAAAGCGTGGTATGCTGCGATTAATGAAGCGAATGAGAAGGCGGAATGGGATAAACCGCTTAAAATCTACGGGATCGACCTCGACCCGCGCATGGTGAAACTCGCGAAAGATAACGCCGAACTCGCTGACGTACGTGATGCGATCACGTTCGTGCATAGCGACGCGGCTGCCTTAAAGCCGAAAGAAGAGTACGGTGTCATCATCGGTAACCCGCCATACGGGGAACGACTGCAGTCAGAAGAAGAAATCATCGACTTGTATGAACGGATTGGAGCGCAATATGCGAAATATCCTGGTTACAGCGTCTACATGTTGACGAGTTACGAAGATTTTGAGAAGGCGTACGGTCGTCCGGCGACGAAACGTCGAAAGTTGTACAACGGGAATATCGAGACCCAATACTACCAATTCTTTGGGAAACGTCGTCCACGACCAGATCGTGACACGTCATCAAAACCTGAATAAGAGATCGAATGACCGTTCTAGTGAGCGGTCATTTTTTCTCGTTCCCCTAAAACCAACTCAGTTGTTTCATCATTGGGCGAACAGGTTATACATATCATATGTATAATAAGAGGGGGACATAGGATGCAAAAGTATACGGTCGAATACCAGTTACATGCGAAAGAGCAGAATACCCGAACGGTCGAGGTAGAGATGGATCGGGTGCCAGACTTGAATAACCAAGAAGAATTAAACGCTGCCTACCAAATCGTTTCGGACGCCATTCGGGAACCGATTACAAGTTTTGAGATTGTATCCATTACATGAGCCCGGGGCAATTGCTTCGGGCTTTCTACATATGACTTAAAGGAGTGGACAGATTGAATATTTTAGTAGTAGGACTTGGTGATGTGGCTAAAAAGGCGTATCTCCCTGTGTATGCCGGCTTGAAAGGTATTGGTGTGTATCTCGTGTCAAGGAGTGAAGAGAAGTTGAACGACATCGTATCGACGTATCGTTTCGAAGGAGCATATACGGACCTTCAGGACGTTTTGATGACTCAAATTGATGCTGTCATGATTCATTCGACGACAGCGGTTCATTACGAGCAAGCCAAGTATTGTCTAGAGCAAGGAAAGCATGTCTTCATTGACAAACCGATCACGTTTACACTTGAAGAGACGGAGCGACTTGTCGCATTGGCGAAAGAGAAAGGCGTCCATCTCGTCACGGGCTTCAATCGTCGATTCGCGACGGCCACTCAGGCGTTGAAACAAGTCGAGCAAAAGAATATGGTGTTCATTCAAAAAAATAGAACGTATAAACCGGCCACACTGCGAGAATTCGTCATCGAGGATTTTGTACATGTCGTCGATACATTACGTTATTTAACGGACCTTCAACCTGTCGAACGATTGCGTGTCACTCCACGTTACGACGGGGACGTATTGAAACAAGTCATGATTCACTTCACTGCAGGTGGAATCGAAGCAATCGGTTGGATGAACCGAGATAACGGCTGCACCGAAGAAGTGATGGAGGTCATGTCTCCGTCAGTGAAACGAGTCACGCGTGACGTCGAACGGATTATGGAATACGGGGTCGATGGGATGACGGAATGGTCGCTAGACCCTTGGGAGTCAAATTTGAAGCGTCGAGGTTTCATCGACTTGATTGAAGATTTTGTGAAACTGTTAAAAGGGGAACCGAACAGGTCGGTTGTTGCTGAAGATAGTCTAGAGACGCATCGACTATGTGAAGAGATTCTTGAGGCCGTGCAATGAACGGGCTGTTTCTCGCAGATTCAGAGCGGGTAAAAACCCGATAAAAGGAGGCGATTTCGTTGGATATCCGTGAACTGATTATGCAAATCAATGACTATTTATGGTCGTACCTTCTCATCTTCGTATTGATAGCAGGAGGACTTTATTTTACGATTCGGATGGGGTTCGTCCAGTTTCGGATGCTACCTGAGATGTTCAAGTTACTATTTGTGAAAGGTCTTAAACACGAGAAAGGTCAGGTCTCTTCTTTCCAGGCGTTCGCCATTGGAACGGCGGCACGTGTCGGTACGGGAAACATAGCCGGTGTATCGACCGCAATCGCACTAGGAGGTCCTGGTGCCGTGTTCTGGATGTGGCTCATTGCCCTGATTGGAGCGGCATCGGCGTTTGTTGAAAGTACGCTCGCCCAAGTATATAAAGTGCACGACGGCAAGGCGTGGCGCGGTGGACCGGCCTACTACATCGAACGAGCGCTCGGAGAACGCTGGCTTGGGATTGTATTTGCGATTTTGATTACGTTTGCGTTCGGTTTCGCGTTCAATTCGGTACAGGCAAACACAATCGCCCTTTCGGTCAATAATGTGTTTGAGATCGACACGGTATGGGTCGGGTTGATTTTGTCGGTTGTCACCGCTATCGTCATCTTTGGTGGGATTCGTTCGATTTCAACGTTATCAGGAATCATCGTCCCGGTCATGGCTGGGGGATATATTCTGCTCGCCATCTGGGTCGTGCTGACAAATCTCGATGTCGTACCTCAAGTCTTTTCGGCGATCTTCTCTGAAGGCGTACTCAGTTTCCAACAATTGTTCGGTGGAGCGGTCGGAGCGGCAGTCCTTCAAGGGATTCGACGAGGGCTGTTCTCGAACGAGGCTGGGATGGGATCTGCGCCAAACGCGGCAGCTACGGCTGAAGTGAGTCATCCGGTCAAACAAGGATTGATTCAATCGCTCAGCGTATTTGTGGACACGTTGTTCATCTGTACGGCAACGGCGATGATTGTTTTGATCTCAGGCGTAGAAGGGTCTGAGTCGTTCCAAGGGATTGAGCTTGCCCAAGAGGCACTTCTCGTTGAAATCGGTCCGATTGCGACGACGCTTATGACAATCGCGATTCTCCTCTTCGCCTTCAGTTCCATTTTGGCCAACTACTATTACGGAGAAACAAATATTGAATTCATCTCGGAAAAGAAACGCTATCTGATAATCTATCGAATTGCAGTAATTGGAATGGTCATGTTTGGTTCAGTTCGGTCGGCTGGATTAGTCTGGTCCATCGCTGATATCTTTATGGGCCTTATGGCGCTCGTCAACATGTATGCGATCTTCCGACTAAGTAAAGTCGCTAAGACGTTACTCGATGACTATATGGCGCAAAAGAAAGAAGGGCGAGACCCGGAATTCTTCAAAGAAGGGGTCGACATTCCCGGAAAAGAGCACATCGAAGCATGGGAAGCGAAAAAAGAAGAAATCAGTTAAATCGAGATACGAGAGTGCTTCCGAAAAGGGAAGCCTCTTTGTCTTTTCAATTTATTTATTTCAAATACCGCATTTTAATTATATTTAATGAAAGAAGAGAGTAATTATGAAACAAGTTTTGAAGACAATCGTCAAGCGTTTCTTTACAGAACGCTTTTTTGATCAAGCGGCTATGTTGGCCTATTATTTCATTCTATCCACGTTCCCGTTCTTATTATTCGTTTTAGGGATTGTTGGCTTATTACCATTCACGAGCGGGGATGTGATTCAAGCGTTATCGCTCATCATGCCTGAAGCTAGCTATCGACTTTTAGAAGGAAATATTGAGGCGATTTTCGACAACTCTAAACTGAAATTGGCATCATTCAGCATTTTGCCCGCTCTTTGGATCTCTTCAATCGCCGTACAGTCATTGGTCCGTGCTTTGAATGATGCTTACCGAGCAGTCCGAAATAAAGCATTTTGGAGAGGGGTCTTACAAGATATTGCGATTACATTGGCACTTATGTTCGTACTGCCGTTTTCATTACTCGTACCGGTAATTGAGACGGCACTTCGAGAAGTGTCTTCTTACATCTTGTTCATCGATGAAATTGTCACGACCTATGCTCAAATCTGGTTTTACTTCAGATGGATTGTTGGGACGGGTCTACTCTTTACGGTATTCATCTTCGTCTATAAATGGTTGCCAAGTATATCAGGTACATTTAAGAATAGCTGGGCCGGTGCTGCATTTGCGACTGTGGGAATTTTAATCGTATCTAACGTATTCAGTTACTACTCGCAGTTTGCGAACTATGAACAGTTCTACGGTCAACTTGGGGCCTTCATTGTCTTATTAATATGGTTTTACCTTGCAGCTTCCGTCATTTTGCTCGGCGGACTCTTGAATGCGACATTAATCGAAAGGAAAGAAAAAACTTCATTAGACGTGTAATTGCTAGTTATCATTTAAAAGAATAGGGAATGGTAACGTAAGGTCACATCATCTAAGCGGAGGTGGGAAACATGGATATGCAACGGCTCGTACACAATCGTCGTTTCATCGATCAATCATTGTTTTACCTCGCCTTACACCTGTGGAAATGGGTTCTTCTGTTACCTGTCTTATTCTACCTCGACGTATCGTTTCGACATTCGCCATTCTCTGAGTTTCTGATCGTTAGTATCATCCTGTATCTCATGTTTCGGGTGATACAATACGTCATCGCCAGCCGTGCTTCTTTCATGGAATTGGTTGAGTTCGGCTATTCAGTTTTATCACTCGTTCTCGTCTTTTCATTTTTAATGGAAATCGGTGCACCACCGGTCGCCATAGCCATCATTGGCGCAGCATACCTGAGCCATCCGATGCTTGCATTGCATCATTATCAAAATTTCTCTGAACGAAAATGGCTGAATAAGCAATTTCAATTGTTTAGCCCGATGTTGCGCCAAGGAGAGGTACCTGTTCACGTCCTCGTATTGACGGAAGATGAAATAGTGATTACTGTAGAGAGTGGAAAAGAGTTTACGTACCGTCATATTTATTGGGGCGGTTTTTATGTAGAAAATGCTTCTTAAAAGGTGGTTACTCCGTTGTTTAGTGGATTCGACAATATCATTGTCATTTTGTTCTGGATTGCGACATTCATTGCGTTCTTCAAAGGAGCGTATGACATGTGGCGTGAATATCGAACGACGAAAGAAAAATCAGTGTTATACTATCTAATCGCGATGATCATCACATGGTTCTGGTTTAACCCATATGAATTGATGGCACTCCATCCGTTCGTATTGATGGCGTATTATTGGAATCGAAATAAATGGATGCGTAACGCTATGCTCGTATTAGTACTCGTTCCATTCGTGATTCGTGTCTGGTTAATCGCAGCAACGATGTAAAGCAAAAACTCGGTCCCTTTGAAGGGAACCGAGTTTTTGTTTTGAACTTTGATTATTCTTTTTTCGCAGCTGCCAATTCGGCTTCCATTTCACCGAATTCACGGTTGATGCGTTTTTGTTCTTTCTGGCTTGTAAAGTTACTGACAAGTACGATTGCCAACATACTTAAGAAGAAGCCAGGAACCATTTCGTAAAGGACAGTTGAGAGTCCAGTGACGATCCAAAGAATAACTGTGATAGCACCTACAAGAATACCAGCAAGGGCACCTTGGCGTGTCATCTTGTTCCAATAAAGTGACAATAGGATTGCTGGTCCGAATGCAGAACCGAAACCGGCCCAAGCATAACCAACGAGTGTCAAGATTGTACTAGAAGGGTTGAGTGACATAAGTGTCGCTACAAATCCGACGAGTAAGACACCGATACGACCAGCGCGTACCATTGTTTTTTCACTTGCTTCTTTATTAAAGAACTTGCGATAGAAGTCTTCTGTCAAAGCAGACGACGTAACGAGCAGTTGTGACGATACAGTCGACATAACCGCTGCAAGAATCGCAGCTAACAAGAATCCAGTGATGAACGGGTGGAACAAGACTTCAGAGAATCGAATGAAGACTGTTTCCGGGTCACCGAGCGGATTCCCTTGTCCACGGAAGTATGCGATTCCGACGAAACCAGTCATGACTGCACCGATGATTGATACTGTCATCCAGCTCATTCCGATGCGGCGAGCTGTTTTCAATGATTTCACATCACGGATTGCCATAAAGCGAACGATGATGTGCGGCTGACCGAAGTAGCCAAGTCCCCAAGCGAGGAGACCGATAATTCCGAGTGTCGTTGTCCCTTTGAAGAGATCGAACAAGTCGGCATTAATAGTTGTTGCAGAGTTGACAGCAGTGTCCACTCCACCGAGATCCGTTAAAGCAACAAATGGAACGAGCACGAGTGCCAAGAACATGATGACACCTTGTGCGAAGTCCGTCCAACTAACTGCCGTGAACCCACCGAAGAGGGTATACAAGATGACGACACTAATTGTGACGATGACACCTGTCTGATAGTTTAATCCAAATGAGCTTTCAAACAACTTCCCACCAGAAACAAGTCCGGCTGACGTATAGAACGTAAAGAAGATGATGATGACGGATGCAGATAGGATCCGTAGCCAGTTCGAGTGATCTCGGAACCGATTCTCTAAGAAGTCTGGAATCGTAATCGAATCGTTCGCCATCTCTGTGAAGACGCGAAGTCGTGGAGCAACTAACAAGTAGTTCAAGTAAGCTCCGATGACCAATCCAACGGCTAACCAAATTGCTGATAGTCCAGTTGCATACATTGCACCCGGTAGTCCCATTAACATCCAACCACTCATATCCGAAGCTCCGGCTGACATGGCTGTAACTCCTGGCCCCATTTTACGGCCACCTAACATATAATCTGATGAATCGGTCGTTCGCTTATACGCAACGTATCCGATAAGAAGCATCATCACGAGATAAAGCGCGATTGATACCCATTCTTGCCATAGCATTGAATTACCTCCTATTAAGTTAAGAAAATCTATTTCATCAAACTCGTTCGCGATTGTGTGAAGACATCACACAGTCAAAAGCAAAAGTTGAAAAGGCGAACTTGTGTCTTACCTTACCGAACGATTTAAATGATTGCAAACTGACACCTTTTCATAAAAATGGCTCTAAAGCCCGTCGTATCAACGGATGAGAGTGAAAATGAGGTGTAAAAAAGTTTAAATATTCTGAATATTTGAAATGTTGAGGACTTCCCTGTGTAACATCTCTGTAATATTAGACCTGATTTTTTCAGAAAAAACGAAAAAGAAAGAGCATGATTCACATGCTCCTTCCCTGATTATTGAAAAGCTTTCTCTTCGACAAGACGCATCGTCGGGAAAGTCTGCCCCGATTTCGCCTGCATTGTAACCAAAATATATGTCTCATTTTTGTGTTGCATGATAAACACCATCGTATAACCCGACTCATCAGTATAGCCCGTTTTCGTAGCGGTCACATACTTCGAGTAGTTGATACTTCGTTCATTGACGGATGAACCGAGGTGATACCACCAGCGTCGTTTACCATTTCCGTCTTTATCATTGAATTCTGCCTTAAATTCATATGTACCGGCAATTTCAACGAGTTCGGGATATGTACTAAATGCGTAGGCAATCTTGGCCATATCGTTTGCCGTCGTATAATGGTTCGGATCCGAATAGCCGTGAGCATTAACAAAGTGAGTACCTGTTAATTCCAACACGTTTGCACGTTCGTTCATCAATTGAACGAACGCCTCAGTCGACCCGCTCGTGTATTCTGCCAAACTGTTTGCGGCATCATTACCTGATTCGAGAAGAGTCGCATAGAGCGCTTGACGTACCGTCAACGTATCTCCAATCGCAAGGTGGGCAATATGGCTATCCCAAGGGATATCGAGTGTCGAAGACTGAATTGAAATGAGCGGCTGATCGAGTTCGTTCGCTGCCGATGCTTTTTCGTAGGCGAGTAGGGCCGTCATCAATTTTGTCGTACTGGCCGGAAAAACACGATCGTCAGCATTTTTGTCGATCAAGATTTGCTGTTTGTCTACATTTACGAAAGTCATCGCGCCAACAGGGATATCCTCGTTTGCAATCAACATCGTATCACTAGGATTCCAAGTACCCATCTCGATTTCAGGAAACACTGGGCCTTGTTTCATCGGTTCGACTTTTAATGTGGCGGCTTCTGCAGGCTCTGGCGATTCTTTATCCTGTTTGAATCCGACTAACGTCGGGATCAGTGCGACAATTCCGAGCAATACTATTGCTGCAATCATTCTTCGCATGATGTACGTTCTTCTTCGGTGTCTCCTTCTACGGGTCAAAAAAGTCCCTCCTTTCATCGTTACTCTATAAACATAATAGAAATTGTAGATGTTTTGCGCTCATAAAATAAATAACTAGGTCAATGATTCAAGATGAAAGAAATGCGTTTCGGGTATAGAGATAAAGATGCTCACAAAAGGAAAGGGGAATGTATCATGCATCGATATCCGTTTACGAGCTCTATCTGGCGACAACATGATACCGGGACATTATATCCACCATTAACGGCTTCAGAGTCATCTGAAATCGTCGTTATTGGGGCAGGTATTGCTGGTCTGGTCTGTGCGTATGAACTTCAAAAGCGAGGGAAGCAAGTCACGCTTCTTGAAGCGTTAGAGATTGGTCACGGGACGACAGGACACACGACGGCCAAGTGCTCTGTCCAACATGGAACGATTTATCAGAAACTGATTAGTCACTTCGATGAAACGACTGCCCGTCTATACTACGAATTTAATTCAGAGGCACTTATCTATTTAAAAAATCAAATAGACGAGGGATTTGACTGTGATTATTCGATTGAAGACTCTTATTTATACTCTACAGAACCAAATGAGGAACTATCTAAAGAGCTCGATGCTTATCGTCGTTTAAAACTGGATGGTGGGGAGGCGACCAATGAAGTCAGTGACGCACTGCCTTTTCAAATAGAGCAAGCGCTTGTGATTCGAAATCAAGCACAGTTCCATCCGGTCAAATACTTACGTGAATTGGCAAATCGATTTGTCGGTCTCGGCGGAAAGATTTATGAACAAACGAGAGCGTTCGAGGTAAGTCAAGGTCCTCGACCAATTGTCACGACTTCAACAGGAAGAAGAGTGCAGGCAAATCAAGTCGTGATTACAACCCACTATCCCTTTAATGACTTACGAGGTTTATACGTATCAAAATTCTTAGTGGAACGATCTTATATCGTCGCTTGCGAAACGGACGCAACACCGCTAAAAGGGATGTATTTGAGTGTCGACCGCGACAGCCGCTCGTATCGGACATATGAAGACAACGGAAGAACTTTTATGTTGGTCGGGGGAGAGGGCCATACAGCGGGACAGGTGACAGACACCCGAAGTCGCTATGAACGTCTAGAGCGCGATGCGCAACACCATTTTAAAACGATGCGTGCAACGTATCGTTGGTCTTCTCAAGATCTTATCACTTTGGACTCGCTTCCGTATGTTGGGCAAATGTTCAAACGGAAACCAGACATCTTAATAGCGACAGGATTTCTAAAATGGGGGATGACGAACGGGATTGCAGCGGGAAATTTACTTGCAGACCAGCTCACCGGTCGTCCAAATCGTTTTTCAGAATTGGTGTCTCCGCTTCGAAAAACCGTCAAACCATCTGGTGTTGGTCCATTTGTCAAAACCAATCTTGATACGGCAACACAATTTGCGAAAGGTGCCGTGGATCGCGTCCTCGAACGTCGGGACGTCGAGGACCTTCAACTAGACGAAGGTGGTATCGTACAAGTGGACAACCAGACGAAAGGCGTATATCGAGACCTCGATAACCATTGTCACGTAGTCAATCTGACATGCACACACCTCGGTTGTACAGTGAAATGGAATAATGCGGAACGGACATGGGACTGTCCTTGTCACGGGTCACGTTTTGATGCAAAAGGGGCTGTGCTGGAGGGTCCAGCGACAAAACCACTTCCCTACAAGAAGCGAGAAGATTTGTAAACTAGTATAGGCAAAGGTTGACAGCTATAATAAAGTAGAAAGAGAATAGACAAACTTATAGGGGTGAATGACAGATGGAACTAACAAAAGAATGGCGTGAACATTTTAAGCAACTACGTGCTTTCGATGAAGCACTCTCTCTCTTATACTGGGATATGCGTACACAGATGCCGGAACAGTCGGCACCGCTTCGGGCGGAAACAATCGGTTATTTGTCGACTGAGGCATTTAAACGACAAACGAGTGAATCGTTCGCATCTTTACTAGGACGAATGACTGAGGAAGAGGGTCTGTCTGATGTCGAAGCGCGTTCGCTTGAAGTCGCAAAAACTCAATATGAACGAAATGCGAAGATTCCTCACGATGAGTATCAAGCATATGTGACGCTAGTATCTGAAGCAGAAACCGCATGGGAGAAAGCAAAAGACCAAAATGATTGGGACATGTTCGCTCCTTATTTAAAGAAAATTATCGGATTCCAGCAGAAATTTGCGGAATATTTCGGCTATGAGAAACATCCATACGATGCCCTTCTTTATGATTTTGAGCCAGGGATGACAGTCGAACTTCTCGATCAACTATTCGCTTCGCTCCGGGATGAGCTTGTACCACTGATTCAGCAACTTCCAAAAGAATCACTTTCAATGGACTGGTCAATGCCGGCAGACGTACAGGAAAAGATTTGTCACGATTGGATGAATGTCGTCGCATACGATTTATCACGTGGGCGTCTCGATGCGACCGTCCACCCGTTCGAAATCACCATCAATCGTCGTGACGTACGAATCACGACAAAATATGATGAAACTGATTTTCGGAACGCCTTGTTCGGAACGATGCATGAGGCGGGACATGCGACGTACGAGCAACAAATCGATCCGATGCTTGACGAACTCGGTCTAGGCGGGGGAGCATCAATGGGAATCCATGAATCGCAGTCACTTTTCTTTGAGAACTTTATTGGTCGGAGCGAAGCCTTCTTACGTAGCGTGTATCCGAAACTCCAAGAGCTTTACCCAGCATACGGAGAAATCGACTTTGATACGTTCTATCGTGGAGTGAATGAAGCGAAACCTTCTCTCATCCGGATCGAGGCGGACGAGTTGACGTATAGTCTCCACATCATTATCCGCTATGAGCTCGAGAAAGCGCTCATTCAAGGAACGTTATCCGTCGATGAGCTCCCGGCTGCATGGAATGAGAAATATAAAGAGTATCTCGGTCTCGACGTGCCATCGAATGCTAAAGGTGTGCTCCAAGATGTACATTGGGCTGGTGGTTCGTTCGGCTACTTCCCAAGCTATGCGCTCGGGTTGATTTATGCCGCTCAATTGACGGAGTCTTTGAAAAAAGACCTTCCTCAGTTTGAAACATTGATTCAAGACGGTGAGATTGAACCAATCAAAGCGTGGCTACAGGAAAACGTCCATCAATACGGAAAACGCCTGACACCGAATGAACTCATCCAACAAGTGACGGGACAAGAAATCTCGGTGCAACCACTCATCCGTTATCTGACTGACAAGTATCAGACCGTAGCCAAATGAAACGATTCGCGCATCGAGGTGTGATGGCATTACAACCTGAGAACACGATGTCGGCATTCAGACTCGCGCTTTCTGCGGGGGCAGAAGGGATCGAGACCGATGTTCATTTGTCCAAAGATGGTGAGCTCGTTCTCATCCATGATGAGACGTTGGAGCGAACGACTGACGGAAACGGTTTGGTATCTTCATATACGCTTGACGAACTGAAAGCATTTAACGCCGGTGTACGACATTCTCAACAAGAAGTAATCCCGACACTACAAGAACTCCTCGAACTGGTTCGGGATGAATCGATCCGATTAAATCTTGAGGTGAAAACCGATGTGCTTCGATATGCTGGAATTGAGTCCCGAATACTCGACATAATCGAGACTTCGGGCATAGCCCCATCTCGTATCCTCTTCTCATCGTTCAATCATCAGACGATTCATCGATTGAAAAAGATGCGTCCAGATATCGAGGCAGCAATCTTACTTGCTCAACCGCTGTATGACATTCTCGGATATCTCGAATCCGTAGGTGCCGATTCAGTCCATCCGCATATCGAGCGCATCACGGACGAAGAAGTGCGATGGTTGCAACAACATGATATTGCTGTCAGACCCTACACGATCAAGACGAAGGCTCAACTCGAGCGCTGCCGAGTGTTACAAGTCGACGCTATATTCGTCAATGATGTTGAATGGGCAAGTAAAACCCTTTAGTCGCAGACTAAGGGGTTTTACTTTGTCGAGATTGGGAATCTACAATAATGTAAAGGTTGCGCTTTCATCCGTTAACATATCGGAGCACATTCAGGACATAGTGTCCCCTTTACGTCACTGTCGGATTGTCTTAAGTTTAAGATGTCACCGAGCTACATAGCAATCAGATGTAGCACACCATGTAGCACTGCATCACACTTGTTGTATGCAAATCGTAGGTTACCGTAGACAAAAGGAGGAAATTTCACATGAAGAAGTTGATGTCTTTACTGGGTACACTAGCACTGGCCTTCGCTTTCATCCTACCGGTTAGCGCCGATGGACATGAAAATGCAATGGTCCGTGTGCTACATGCTTCACCTGATGCACCGGCAGTTGACGTGTATGTGGATGGGGAAGTCGCGGTCGAGGGAGCAGAGTTTAAAGACCTTACTGATTACTTGACACTTCCTGCAGGAGATTACAACGTTGAAATCAAGCCAGCAGGTGACGCAGAAACAGTCGTCGTTGCAGCTGACCTTTCAATTGAAGCAGGCAAATTCTACACAGCCGCTGCGATCGGTCAACTTGAAAACATCGAAATCGCTGCAATGGAAGATGATGCGAACTTTGAAGATGGAAAATCTAAAGTTCGTGTCGCACACTTTGCACCAGATGCACCAGCAGTGGATGTCGCACCTAAAGGTGGAGACCCACTCTTCTCGAACCTTGAGTTCAAAGCTGTGAGTGATTATGGCACACTTGATGCTGGTACGTATGACCTTGAAGTTCGTCCAGCAGGTGCGACGGATGTTGTGAAAGCACTTGATGGTGTGGCACTCGAAGGTGGTAAAAACTATACTGCATTCGCAATCGGTCTCCTTGAAGGAGAACCAGCGTTTGAAGTACTCCTTGCTGCTGATGGCGGAGAAATGGCAATGGCGCCTGAAACAGGACAAGGTGGTCTTGCTCAAACAGCTTCAATGAACTGGTTGCTCGCAGCAGCAGTAGTTGGAGCGGCAGCGGCTGGATTCTACGTCTTTCGTCGTCAGAAGCAAGACGCTTAAACTTGTATTCTTAGGAACCATCGGATTTCTCGTATGGAGCGCGCAAGCGGAAGCCCCAGAAAAATCGTTCATCATGCCAAAGGCTGAATTCGCTGAACCACTCGTGTTGACTTCTAAACAAGTCGATCGGCAATCGTTTCATTCGAACAGTTTCGTCCCATCCCGACTCGTCATTCCTTCAATCGATGTCGATACATCGATTGAAGCGGTCGGGAAGGATGAGGCTGGAAGGATGGATACGCCTTCTAACGTGAACCAGGTCGGTTGGTATCAATATGGGGCGAAAGCAGGCGCGACAGGAAACGTCGTCTTGTCAGGTCATCTCGATGACTTGAACGGTCCAGCCATCTTTGCGAACCTAGGTCAGCTACCAATCGGAGAAGTGGTGACGCTCCAACAGGATGACCAAGTCGCAACGTATGAAGTCGCTAGTGTGAAACAATATCGTCTTGATCAAGTCCCGCTCGCATCAATCTTTGCGGCGACTCAAGCAAAGCGGATTCAACTGATCACGTGTGCAGGGCCATACGATGAGAAACTAGGGTATCGTGACCGTATCGTCGTCACGGCACATTTAATTGAAACGAAATAAAAGTAGGAGATGCAAACTTACATGTTGCATCTCCTTTTTCATGTCTCATAAAAATAGACCCCAACCAATGTGGCTGAGGTCTGTTCATGGATTAAGCGTCCATGCGGTCTAATAATTTTGAGAGTAAAATGAGTTCTTCATCAGAGAAATCAGTGAATACATCCATCAAATATTCGATCTTCATGCTTTCTAACGTTTCGAACAACTCACGACCTTCATCTGTCGCTTGAAGTTCGACGACACGGCGATCCCGCTCGCTGCGTTCGCGAGAAATCAATCCTTTTTTCGTCAACTCATCAGCGAGTGCTGTGATCATCGAAGCTGAAAATTGAAACTCATTCGACAAAGCAGAGGCGATTTGAGGACTCTGTTGACAAAGAGAACGTAGAATGAAGAATTCATTACGAGTCAAATATTGTGAGAACATCGAGCGGAGATTTTTTTTCACTCCACGATAGTTCATCCGGATTCCACGTTCAGCATCAGCGACGAGCTGACGACGTGAAGCAGTTGGTACAGGTGTTGTCATCCTCGAAACTACCTCCTAGTGATAATATTATTCATATATACTTCAGAACATAGAAACATTCTACATTAAAAACATGTTGTCTGTAAAGTTATAAAGGCTCGTCTTTCGCACGGATTTGTTGAATGATGTCCTCATAATGTTTCAAGTCAGGATAAAATCGTCTAAAGAAGAATTCGATTTGCGGGTCATCACCTTCTGCCAACAGTTTGGCCAGGACAGCGTATACGACACCCATTCCTTGTCTCGGTAAGAGGGAGGAGGGGAGTAGTGTCGCACATTGTACGGCTTGCGTATAGTAAGTCGAAAGCGTGTCGTTCAAATCTTTGAACGTTCGGATGTCTGCATAATGGAACATCCGAGTCAATTCAACGATTGCCGAGAGATCGGTCTCAAGCAACCATTCACTTTGGAAGATGGCATTGTCTAGTTTTTCAACGGTCTGGTCGTTGGCGATATAATAGTTCAAATTGTCTCGAGTAATTGCCACTTTCTCAGGAGAATCAAGAATTTGTTCAACAGTTTCTTGTTCGAATGTCCGCAATTGTTTCCGGATATTCACAAACTCAGAATCAGCAATCTCTAGCAGTCCGGCGACACGACTGAAACTTCGTTTGATTTCAGGTGGGACGGCATTTGGATTTTTGTAACCGAGGTCATGCTCAATTTCGGCCCAAGCATGCTGTAGAATCGAGCGGACTTGAATTTCCGCTTCTTTTTCTGCAAAGCGACGGTATTCACCGAGAGCGAGTCGTTTCTCACTCAACTCCACGACATAATGTACAGACAAATAACCGAACTCGTTGGAATCAAGCAAAGTTGATTTATCAATTGACTGTTCTCGGTCAATGGTGAACTCGTCCTCTAATATTTGTGCGACAGTTCGCACATCATCATGAAAGTATGTGACGATACGGATCCCGGCAAGGTCTTGGACATCACGTAACGATCGATATTGATAAGGTTTACGAGATAATTTGGCATAGAGACTATCCGCCTCTTTAGCACGGGCAACTATTGAATGAAACTGGATTCCGGCTTCCGTCAATAATTCACTGAGGAGTGCCTTCAGTTTAGTGGCAAATGCTTCGTAATCTTCTTTTTCATTCAAGTATTCAAGCATGATCGTGTTCAAGTCTTGTTTCGGCACGGAACTCACTCCTTTTCTCTGTCTTTAGTATATCATCTCCATTACGAAACGATATGGTAGCATATGTACAGAGGGGGAATGAAGATGAACCATACATTCCGGTCATCCGAGAGAGAAAAACTAGAAATCATCGCAGGTTTACTACAACAGGCCGATTATCGGATATCCCGCATCCGAGAAGATGGGAATCAATATGTCGTGACCGCGCGCTTGGAGGGGCGGGCTACAATCGAAGGTGAACGTGAACGTATCGAAGGAATCGTGCAACATTTCGATGTGGAAGAGTGGACACTCCACGAATAAACGGTGATGATTCATGTTTATACCCTCATTTTTCGGGAATAACAAAAACAGTGAAATATATGACTGTGAACGTTTAGGAGGATGGGGCATGTTAGAAACAAGGGTAGTAAATGATATGACGACGGTGGACCATGAAGTGAACGAGATGGTTTCGGGAGGATGTGTGAACGAACACATCTATTTATTTGCCAAAGACGAAGAATTGACGATTCGATTGGCGGCAGAAGCAGGTGTCCAACCGTACCGTATCCCGGAAAAGGGGATGTTCGAGTCGTTGCTCTCAAAATTCACGAGCAATTCGGAAGATCGGATGGAACAGATGGAAAGCTTAGGTCTCACGAAAGAGATGGTCGACTCACTCGAGCGTGAAATCAAGGATGGTAAAATTGTATTAGTCTGCGATAAATGACAATGGACCGGTAGCCCGGTCCATTTTTTTAGTGCTTCGTTTGATAATAGGCATTGACGATTCGGCGCAACGATTGCTGGTCGAGACGAAGCTTTGAAAAGCCTGCATCTTTTAACAATTGTTTTGTGTTCTCGTCATGGAACGTGATATTCCGGTTCAAGTATGGATTGAATACCTTCACCATGTCGTTAAATGACTGTTCGACAGAGCTGAGTGTGTCTGTCGGTGTCTCCGTAATCGTCAAGTGTGGGAACGAGAGTGACTCTTTCATATAATCGAGCATCATCTCATTGCGTGGTGGCGAGTCATTCGTGACGTTATAAATCGTATCTGCTTTTGCATGCTCGATCGCGGCTAAAAGCACGTCCGCGACATAATCGACCGGAACAAGGTTCGAGGTACCAGTGGCTGACCCGATTAAACGGATTGACTCAACGCTATGACCACGCCGTTCCAGTTTACGTTTGAACAATTCAAGTGCACGCATATACCCATACATCGTGAATTTCGAATCCGCTTCTCCGGTTTTAGAGTCACCGACGATGATTGCCGGACGAAAGATCGAGACGTCGAGCTCATCTCGTGATTGCCAGACCGCCTGTTCGGCATGTGCTTTGCTTTCTTCGTATGGATTTAAAAACGATTGCGACACATCATATAACGTCTCGCCACCGATTTCTTTTGCCCCGAGTGTATAAGCGGTGCTCACATGGAAAAATCGAGGTGCATCAATCAACTTGGCCAATCGAAGGGCCTCTCTCGTCCCGGTTAGATTCGTTTCGAACAATTCTTCTCTTAATTCTTCGTCAAATTTGACGAGTGCTGCCATGTGTAGGAATAAGTCCACTTTTCCCTTGTGTGAATCGATGAATCGTTCATCGGCACCGAGTGCGCGCGCCGTCAAATCGCCAGGCAACACATCGATTGATTTTCTTTCTTCCGCCGTGAACTGGGCGTTTACTTTCTCCGGTGTTCGGGCGAGCATACAGATTCGATGCCCTCGTTCGATCAACTCTTTAGCGAGTCGTCCCCCTAAAAATCCTGTTCCACCAGTCATAAAAATATACAATCGCGTTCTCCCTCTCTGTGACATTCTGCATCCATCATATCAAGTCTCGTCAGATGTAGCCACTTTGCGTCTTTTAAAAATTCATGTTTAAAAAAAATCGAAGTCGGTTAAGAACTATAGAGAAGCGTACGAACGGTGCGTAAAGACAGCTTGCCTGTCAAATCCATTGAAGTGAGGTTTTTTAGAATCATGGCAAATCTATTCGGAACAGACAAGGATGACGTAGCAAAGAAGCAACAAGACATTGAGAAAACGGTTCAAGAAAAAAATATTACCCAAATCCATCTTTATTTCTCAGATGTACTCGGTGATTTAAAACTCTTGACGCTTTCGGCAAAATTGTTGCCTGAGGTTTTTGAAGGAAAAACAATGTTTGATGGTTCTTCAATCAACGGATTCTCTTCCATCAAAAACTCCGACTTATTCTTGAGACCGGATTTAGATCGTCCACGTTATGAGCAAGATGGTGATGAGAGTATTTTGGCGTTCTTCTGCGATGTGTGTACACCAGAAGGTGAACGATATGAATATGATCCACGGAATGTGTTGAAAGATGCACTTGAACGAGCTGCACGAGACGGCTACTCGGTATTCGTCGGCGCAGAACCTGAATTCTTCATCTTTGATGAAAATGGAGAGTTTTATGACGAAGCAGGTTACTTCTCGACGCGTTCAGAAGACAAAGGTTATGAAGTACGTCAACATATCGCAAACCGATTGAGCAATGTCGGATTCAATATTGAAGCGGTTCACCATGAAGTTGCTCCTGCGCAACATGAGATTGGTATCAAGTACGACGATGCGCTCCATACGGCGGACAACATTCAATTCTTCAAAGAAATCGTCAAAATCGCGGCAAAAGAAAAAGGGGCATCTGTCTCATTCTTACCGAAGCCGTTACGTGACGTGAACGGTTCTGGGATGCACTTGAACATCTCGGTATGGAAAAATGACGAAGACGGGAAAGCGACGAACAATGCGTTTGATGAGGCCGACGCGGATTATGGACTTTCTCAAACAGCACGTCATTTCATCGAAGGGATTTTAAAGCATGCCCGTGCGACGGCTATCTTTACAAACCCACTGCCTGAGTCATATGAGCGTCTCGTTCCTGGATTCGAGGCACCGGTCAATATTTGCTGGAGTCCGTCGAACCGCAGTTCGATGATTCGAATCCCAGCTTCCCGTGGAAGCGCGACGCGTGTCGAGGTTCGAAACCCTGACCCGAGTGCTAACCCGTATTTGGCACTTGCCGCCCTCATCTACGCTGGTTTAGAAGGGATTGAGCAGAAGCTTGAACCATCTAAGCCGAACGAAGACGACTTGTTTGAGTATTCAGCTAAACAAATCGAGAGCCAAGGAATCGCTTCGCTCCCTGCGACGTTCCATGAATCGATTCAATCGCTGAAACAAGACAACTTCCATGATTACTTTAACCACAATATGATCGATCGCTACTTGTCACTCATTCAAGTACGCAAATAAAAAATGACGCCAGCCGATTCAATCGGCTGGCGTTTTTTAAAGATTAATGGATTCCGCGCATATATACTTTGATTTTTGGTGCGAGTGCGAACAGAATCAAGCTTAAAACGATGGCAACACCACCGATTACCCCGAAATAGAGCATCTCGTTCTCAGGTGAGTAGAACTTGACGAGCTGTGCGTTGATTCCTTGTGCGGCAGCGTTCGACAAGAACCAGAGTGACATCGTTTGAGCGGAGAATGCTGCTGGTGCAAGTTTTGTCGTAGCCGACAAACCGACCGGCGATAAACTTAGTTCTCCCAAGACAACGATGAAGTAACTCAAGACGAGCCAAAGCGGGTTGACAAGGGCATCCGGACCGCTGAAGTAAGCAGGAAGTAGGATGACCAAGAAACTGATTCCGGCAAACAAGATCCCGAAAGCGAATTTCGTCGGGATGCTTGGCTCACGGTCTCCAAGGCGTACCCAAAGCCAAGCAAAGACCGGTGCAAGTAGAATGATGAAAAGCGGGTTCAACGATTGGAACCAAGCTGGAGACAACGTGAATCCGAAGAATTCAAGGTCAGTCCGTGTATCCGCATAACTCGCAAGGATTGTTGCCCCTTGCTCTTGAATCGCCCAGAACATGACGGAGGCGATGAAGAGCGGGATATAGGCAATGATGCGTGAACGCTCAACCTCTGTCGTTTTTGGACTGCGATACATGATGATGAAGTAAACTGTTGGAATTGCGATTCCGAACACCCCGACGAGCGAGATGAATGTGTTAATCGTGAACCAGCCGAGTGGGATCAAAATCGCAAGTAAGATGGCGATTCCGATTGTGACAAGGCTGACGATTCGAATCGTTTTCTTTTTCTCATCAGGAGATAACGGGTTCGGTACGTATGAGCCAGCAAGGCCAAGGTTCGTTTTACGCGTCAATACGAAGACGACGAGTCCAACGAACATCCCGATGGCAGCAAGGGCGAAGCCCCAATGGAAGCCGTAATCTTTTTGAACTTGTCCAACGATGAGCGGTGAAATGAACGCGCCCAAGTTGATACCCATGTAGAAGATACTGAATCCAGCGTCACGACGGCGATCCGTTTCACTATACATATCTCCGACTATACTTGATACGTTTGGTTTCAATAAACCCGTACCAATAACAATCAACGCCATCGAGATGAATAAGAAGACGACACTACCTGGAATCGAGAGGACGATGTGTCCGAGCATGATGAACACACCACCGTAGAAGACCGCCCGTGACGTTCCGAATACTCTGTCCGCAAGCCATCCCCCAATGACCCCTGACATATAAACGAGTGCACCATAGACGGACATAATCGAGAGCGCGACGTTACGATCGAGCCCGAGTCCACCTTCAGAAACCTCATAGTACATATAGAATACGAGGATGGCCCGCATGCCATAGTACGAGAAACGTTCCCAAAATTCAGTGAAGAATAAGGTGAACAACCCTTTCGGTTGTCCGAAGAAGCCTTTTTGTGGAACACTGTCCACGATTGTCTGTTTATCGATCCTTTCCATGAAAGATCCCTCCTTAACCGTTTTATCATAAAAAGGATTATTATGATTGTAAAGTGAATTGAATGATAATTTCAAATTTTAATAAAGATGCAAAGAATGAAAAGACCACACTTCCATGAGCAGAGAGTGTGGTCGATGAGTGATTACGCTGTCTTTTGTTTTGCTTCCGTTGCCTGGACATGACGTCCGAGTTGCCAGTAAATAATGCCAGATAGGCAACTTGCGCCGCCGATCAAAATCAGTGCGATATGCCCGGCACGATTATCGAAGAAGACGCTTGCGATAATCGGTGCCGTCACACCGCCAATTAGCCATTGAACACTTGCAGCCCCATTATAGGCACCGCGCATATTCTCTGGAGCGATTAAGGCGATGAACGTCTGTTGGACAGGCGACATAATCATCTCGCCAAGTGTGTAAAACGCGTAGACGGCGAGTAAGATACCAACGAGTGGAAGGTAAGGAACATCAAGTGCGTACAAAGCCCTAGGGACGATGGCGAGTAAAATCATCCCGATTCCGAAGACGGTCGCTCCGGCAAGCATGACTTTCCCAAACGGTTTATTCCCGAGCTTCGAAGCGATTGGAAACTGGAAGAGGACGACCATGATTCCATTAAGTGCCAACAGGTATGGGAATGGGTTCTGTTGTGCGGTGTATGTCGGGAGCGACTCTTTCAAAAAGAGCGGTAACATGCTCTCGACGACCGAGAATCCCATTGATATGAATATACCCGCAAAGATGAAGATCAGAAACACGCGGTCATTATAAAATACGCGCAACACCTCCCGGTTGCTCGGGGTCTCATCTTCTGTGAACTCCGGCAATGATTCGCGAATGAAGTAGCCGAGCGCGAGGGCATAAAGACCGAAGATGAACGCCGCTGCAAAGAAAATCAGCTCGCGGTCGATGAACAGTACCGCACTCCCGAGGAGAGGTCCAAACGCAGCACCGATGTTATGCCCCATCCGTAATAGGCCGAATGCTTCGTTCATATGCTCGGGTTCTGTGACGTCAGCAACCATCGCACTAGCAGCGGGATGGAATAGTGAGTTAGTCAAACCGAGCATCGCATTTAGTAACAATAATGGCCAAAACGAATCCGCGAACGCAAAACCAATGAGGGCAAGCGCGTCACCGATGATGGCAATCATCATGATCGGTTTTCGCCCGTAGAGATCGGCGAGTCGGCCGCCAATCATCGAGCCGAGGAGCGCCATGATTGGTCCAGTCGCCATAATGATTCCGACTTGAAGGTAGCTATCTAACTGGTCGCTATAATAAAGGACTAAGAATGGGGCGATCATGAACATCATGATTCCCGTAATCGTCTCCCCTAAGAAACGAATCCAAATATTGCGGTCAAGCCGTTTGAGTGATTGAAACATACAGGTCACCTGCTTTATTTAATTTTAGACACAAAAGGGACGTCATATGCATAAAGGCATACGACGTCCCACGTTGTTTATGCATGCCTCGATAGGCAGGCGTCTTAGATCTGTTTCAATCGAAGAGGTGCCTGCCAATCAGTATGAACTTGAGTGAATGGTTTCGAAGATACTACTGACATGGGAACCTCTCCTTTCTGTTAATTGTGTTCTTCTCTTCAACTGTATGACACATTTCATGAATATGTCAACAGAATCATGAAGGGATTTAAAGTAACTCATTCAAATTTTTACGATTCAAACGATAGTCAATGAGTCTAGACAAGACGACTTGAATCATCGCGGTGATAGGGACACTCACGAACATGCCGACGAGACCGAACAGGCTGCCCCCGATAATGATGGACGTGATGACCCAAAATGGCGTGATCCCGACACTGTCACCAAGAATTTTCGGACCGAGCCACAATCCATCGAATTGTTGCAACAAGAAGATGAACAAGAGCACCAATACGGCGGTGAACGGGTCATAGAAGTATGTGATGATGAACGCAGGAATCATCCCAAGTAGTGGACCGACATAGGGGATGAAGTTGAGGACGCCGACGATGACACCAAGGAGTAGCGCATATGGCGCCCCGATGATCAAAAGTCCGATGACAGCCAAAACACCGATGATGAGACAATCGAGTGACTTTCCGATGATGTATCGTTTAAAAATATAATCCATCTCCTGAAAGATATCGATGGTCGTCTTTGCAGTACCGACGGGTAAAAGCGCGTAGAGAAGGCGCTTGAACATACGAGCGAAGACTTCCTTGTCTTTCAAGAGATAAATTGAGATGACAATCCCAATCAAGAAGTTGATCAATGTCATCGTAAAACTTGAGACATAACCGACAGACGAGAGGACGGCTGTTTCGACCCATCCCGAGTAGCGGTCCTCGAAGCGCGCAAAATCAATCGCCTGGGCGATGGTAGCGTTATAGTCTTTCAAGTAATTGTTTACATCACCAAGAAACGCATCGATTTGACGGATATAGACCGGTAACTCTTCGATAAGTGATGAAAGACTCGAGTAAATCCGTGGGAACAAGGTGACGACCGAGATCGCTAAAATCCCGATAAACGTGATATAGACGATGAGTAGACCTTGATACCGCTTCAAATGGAACCGTTCCTCTATATAAGAGAGTACGGTGTTGAGTAGTAAAGCGATGGCAATCCCCATGATAATCGGGGTCAGTAACTGAAACGTGTACTGCAAAACACGTGAGATGGTATCCGGTTCACTGATGACACGCCATAAGACGAGTAAAATCAGACCGATCACACTGAGTTTCCAAATAAGTTGACGATTAAGCTCCAATGCTCTATCCCCTCATACAAATATAATTTTTCTACCCTTTTACTATGAATGTTTTTTGAAAAGGATTCAATAGATGTTCACCTTGAAAAAAATGTTTGACACCGTTGGAAATGTCTGGTTAACTTAGGGACATACTAAAAGTACATAGCGAATAACACTTTCTATCAAGAGAAGCGGAGGGACTGGCCCGATGAAGCTTCAGCAACAGATTGCAAAATACTGTGCTAATTCCAGCAAGGTGACCTTGAGAGATGGGAAGGTGGTTGACTACATACGTCTGTATTGAGCACCCCTTTCCTCAGAAAGGGGTGTTTTTTCGTATCAGGAGGAAGAATCATGGCAGACAGACGTTCACAATTATTAAAATCTTTACCAACCCAACACTTCGTCGGATTAGCAGAAGAGGTCGCGGCGGTAGAAGCTAGTGGAAAGACCGTTATCCGGCTCGGACAAGGGACGCCCGACTTACCGACTCCCGCTCCAATCTGTAAGGCGCTCGAACGTGCCATCACGGACCCGTCGACACACCAATACGGTCCGTTTCGCGGACAAGCGCGCTTAAAAGAAGCGGTCGCATCATTTTATTCTCGGGAATATGGTGTCGAACTCGACCCGGAACGGGAAGTCGCTATCTTGATTGGCAGTAAATCTGGTCTGATCACACTCCCACAATGCCTCCTCGAACCGGGTGACGGCATCCTACTGCCGAACCCAGGGTATCCGGACTATATCTCGGGGGCACGTCTTGCCGGTGCCGAGATCATCGATTTGACGTTAAAAGAAGAAAACGGCTTCCTTCCGGACTATTCGACACTCGATCCGCTTCACGCTCGACTCATGTATTTGAACTATCCGAGCAATCCGACGGGTGCTGTCGCAACACCGGCATTTTTTGAGGACACCGTCGCATTCGCCAAACAACATGATGTGATGGTCGTCCATGACTTTGCATATGGAAGCATCGGGTTCGATAGTCACGTTCCTCCGAGTTTCCTTCAAGCCGAAGGGGCGAAAGAAATTGGAATCGAAGTCTATACAATGTCGAAAGCATTCAATATGTCAGGATGGCGTGTCGCGTTCGCGGTCGGGAATGCTGACATTATCGAGGCAATCAACACCTATCAAGACCACGTCCATGTATCTGTCTTCTCGGCCATTCAAGAGGCGGCCATCGTGGCGCTCGAGTCACCTCGCGAACTCCGTGACGACCTCGCGTCGCTTTATGAAACAAGACGAAACCGACTGATTGACGGATTACGCCGTGCCGGGTGGGACATTGAGGCGCCGAAGGGTTCCTTCTTTGTATGGGCGAAAGTGCCTGAGGGAGATGCAAAATCTTTCTCGACAAAGTTACTCCACGAGGCGGGCGTCGCCGTCACACCAGGCTATTTCTTCGGAACAGAGGGGGAGCGCCACATCCGATTCGGTCTCGTATCGTCTGAACAGAAGATTGATGAAGCGGTAGAGCGGATCGAGAAATTGTTCGCGGCTTATGAGGAGGTTCATCTATGATTCGTCAGGCGGTACTTGAGTACGATCATTCGAAAGACGCACTTGAGAATCTTCCCGCGCGTATCGGGAAGCGGGAGGCGCTTGTCTTGAGAGGGGAGAGGGGGTATAGCAAGGCGGTGCGCGTGTCGCCTCGCCTCGCGGATCTCCCGAGCGTACGATTTACCGGAGAATGTTCAGACGAGGAAGTTGAACGGTTGAACGGTTATCGACCTGACGTATGGATTGCCGTTGGTGGCGGCAAATTGATTGATACAGCAAAACGAATCGCGGCTTCTCAGAGCGTACCGCTCATTGTCGTCCCAACACTCGTGTCAAACTGTGCCGCCTTCACACCGCTTAGCGTCATCTACACTGAGGAAGGGTCATATATCCGTTACGACACATTTCCGGTCGTCATCGAGCGCGTCATCGCGGATGAACGACTGTTACGTGATTCACCTTACGACTATTTCAAGGCTGGCGTGATCGATACGGTCGCAAAGTGGTACGAGGCCCGATATATTAGCGGAACGACATCAAGGGATGCAGGCATTCAGTCAGGGCTATCGCTCGCGGCACAGTGTGGCAAGTTGATGGACCTGTCGATCCGCGAACAGGATTTCCGTCGCTACGGCACGGACATCCGATATATCGTCGATCACGTCCTCGCAATCGGTGATGCGGTCGGTGGGTTTGGAGATGCCGGCACACGTGTTGCTGTCGCGCATGCCGTTCATAATGCGCTCAGTCGCTTTGACTCGACTCATCATTGGCTACACGGGGATAAGGTGGGGTTCGGATTGGTGGTTCAAGAGCGACTGGTAGCATCTGAGGACACCGTAATTCTCGAGAACTGGCTTCAATCCATCGGTGCACCAACTTCACTTGCGCAACTTGGTATTCGTTTTGATCAAATCGATGAATTAGTCACATTGATTCGTAAAGAAATCAAGATTCAAGGATTTCGTGATTTCGATGATTTAGAACGGTTAAAAGAAATTCTCATAAATCTTCAAGAAGTGGTTTACAAATAATGCTTTTATCAGTAATATAATAACAAAATAATAGAACCGATTGCTTATCAAGAGTGGTGGAGGGACTGGCCCGATGAAACCCGGCAACCAGATCAGTATGATCATGGTGCTAATTCCAACAGACGAGACGTCTGGGAGATGAGCGTGTCCGACTTTCACTTGTCGTGCCCGCCGCTCTTCGTGAGTAGCGGGCTTTTCATTTGGAGGAGGAACTATTCATGAATATCAAACAAAAAACACTTTTGGCAGGTACGTCATTCCTTGCAGCAATCGCACTTTCCGCGTGTGGACAATCCGAGGCGAGCGAGACGCTCAGCACGGAAGAACTGACGATCGGAGTGACCGGTGGCCCACACGAGCAGATTGCAGAGAAAGTGCAAGAACTCGCGAAAGAGGACGGGCTTGAAATCGACATTAAAGTATTCAATGATTACAACACACCGAACACTGCTCTCGACGAAGGCAGTCTCGACGTGAACAGTTATCAGACGCTCTCGTTCTTAGAACTTCAAAAATCAGATAAAGGCTACAAGATTGACGACGTATTCAAAACGGTCGCCTTCCCGATGGGGCTGTATTCTGAGAAGTTGAAGGATATCAAGGATTTAAAAGAAGGGGATAAAGTGGCTGTACCGAATGACCCGGCGAACGAACTTCGAGCGCTCCGTCTATACGAGACGGCTGGTCTCATCACATTGAAAGAAGGTCTGACGGATAAGGCGACGAAACGGGATATCGCCGAGAATCCACTCAACCTTGAATTTATCGAACTCGAAGCCTCACAGCTCCCGACACAGCTTCCAGAAGTGGCCCTTGCAGCAATCAATACGAACTTCGCGATGGGAGCTGGCCTTTCAATCAACGAAGACGCGCTTTTCCACGAAGACACGGTCGATAACCCGTACCCGAACTATGTCGTTGTCCGTTCAGCCAATAAAGAAGATGAAGTTGTCGAGACGTTGAAGTCATACTACCATTCGGATGAAGTACGTACTTTCATCGAAGAAGAATTCAATGGTTCTGTCGTACCAGCGTTCTGAGGAGGGATTCGATGATTGAACTGAAACACATCACAAAGCAATTTCACGTCAATGGAGATACGATTACCGCGCTCGAAGACGTCTCCCTCACAATCGAAAAGGGGGAGATTTTCGGCATCATCGGTCGAAGCGGTGCCGGTAAGAGCACACTCATCCGGATGATCAATCTATTGGAACGACCGACGACAGGTGTCGTTGAGATTGAGGGACAAGACATTACACAATTAAAGAAAAAAGAACTCTCTTCGCTACGTCAGCGAATCGGGATGATCTTTCAACATTACAACTTATTGAAGACTGCGACCGTTGAAGAAAATGTCGCCATCCCGCTCCGCCTCGAAGGGCTCGGGAAAGGAGTCATCCGTGAACGGGTCGACCGCTACCTCGACATCGTCGGTCTATCCGAACATCGGAACCATTACCCAGAACAATTATCAGGCGGACAAAAACAGCGCGTCGCCATTGCTCGTGCGCTCGCACATGAACCGGACATCCTCCTCAGTGACGAGTCGACGAGCGCGCTTGACCCTGAGACGACGGAATCTATTTTAGAGTTATTGCTCGAGATCAACCGAAAGCTCGGTTTGACGATTTTTCTCATCACGCATGAGATGGAAGTGATTGAGCGAATTTGTGACAGGGTTGCGGTGATCGATCACGGCGAAATCATCGAGCAAGGGAATGTGTTGGATGTCTTTTCAAATCCAAGACACGAAACGACGCAACGGTTCTTGAAGACGAACCTCGACGTCCCGGAAGAAGTCGTGTCGGAATTACAGACGCGTGGTACACTCGTCCATCTATCGTTCATCGGCAGTCAGACGGAACAGGCTGTGCTCGCCCAGTTGACGAAACGATTCGGCATCCTACCGAACATCATCGGAGGCGGGATCAAGAAATTGAAAGCGGGTCTTGTCGGAAATCTGCTCGTTCACCTTGATGGGGATCACGATCAAACAGAACTTGCTGTCCGTTATTTGATGACGAGCGGCGTAAACGTAAGGGAGGTGTCGAACCATGCAACAGTTCTGGACAGACTGGGGTGACCTGATTTGGACGGGGACGATTCAAACGTTGACGATGACAAGTATCGCGCTCCTTATCTCGACCTTGATCGGACTTCCGCTCGGGACGTTGCTCGTACTGACGAGACCGAACGGGCGTCTCGCGAACCGATTCGTTTATGGTGGATTGTCGAGCGTCATCAACGTCATCCGCTCGATTCCATTCATCATTCTATTGTTTTTCATCTTACCGTTCACACGGTTCATCATGGGCACGACCATCGGGGTACAAGGTGTGCTACTACCACTCATCGTCTTCACCGCGCCGTATATCGCTCGTCTCATGGAGTCTGCTCTTCTTGAAGTCGATCGCGGGGTCATCGAGGCATATGAGGCGATGGGGATCTCGACGAGAAAGATTATCTGGTACGTCCTCATTCGAGAGGCACGCTCTTCCATCGTTCTCGGATTGACGATCGCAACGATCGGTCTGATTGGCGCGACGGCCATGGCCGGTCTCGTCGGAGCCGGTGGGCTTGGAGATATCGCGTATCAATACGGGCACCTTCGTTTCGAACCAGAAGTCATGTATGTGACGATTTTTGTCCTGATCCTTCTCGTTCAATCGATCCAGTCATTCGGAAACCGATTGGCAGCCAAACTAAAACGAGCCTAAAAAAGAATCGTGTCGCTTTAGCGACACGATTTATGCGTTGTGGAGCAAGCGTTTTAATTCAGCGATGCGGTCATTTCGAGGAATAAACGTCCGAATCTCCTTTTCACTGAAACCTACTTGGATGCGATGATGGTCAAAGACGATAGGGCTTTTCAAAATTTGAGGGTTTGATGCGACAAAACTATATAGTTCACGAATCGACATCTCATCGAGTTTCTCTGCCGCTTGCTTATACACACTCTTTTGTACCGACAACAAGTCGGTCGTCCCATTCTCAGTCAGACTCAACATTTCTTTAAATTCACCAAAGGATAGGCCTTGGTCTGTCAATTTCTTTTCGATGAAGGGAATCTTTTGTTCCCGCAACCAATCAATCGTTTTTCTGGAAGAACTGCAGCTCGTATGCGTGAATACCGTGACCGTCACGACAACCACTTCTCCTTTACATCAGTTTGGTTCTAACTATTATCTCTCTTTATACGGTACGAACCGTGATTATGTTTCAAATCACATACAGTTTCTTTTTGATTGAAGACGACTTCGGACGGGTACAGGTTTCAAGAGCAACCACATAAGGAGGAATGAAGATGTTTGACTATACTGTACAGTCTGAACGTACCGTGGATGACGTCATCGACCGTCTAGGTGAAACGTTGAAAGAAGAATCGTTTGGCGTGCTATGGGATTTTGATTTGAGTGAAACGTTAGAGAAAAAGGGTCAAGCAATCGATGGGAAGTATCGCATCCTAGAAGTATGCAACCCGAAGGCGGCGAAAGAAGTGCTGTCGCAACATCTAGAAGGAGGTTACTTCCTTCCATGTAAAATCGCCGTGTTTGAAAAAGACAATCATACACATATTGGCATGCCTAAACCGACCACATTGATTCGTCTCATTGACGATGAATCGTTACAGGCCATCGCGGCAGACGTCGAATCTAGACTGCAACGTGCGATCGACCACTGTAAATAACTGAAGTACCATCCGCTCATGAAACTTGGGCGGATTTTTTTCGTATAGGACAGTTAGATAATGGTAAAATTGGAATATGATCAAAAGTGGAGGGATTGTATGTTCAAACGTGGTATGACAATCTTACTTGGCGCGTCCTTGTTAAGCGCATGTGGAGCATCTGACATAGAAGTCATTCAACTAGATTACATCGAGAAACAATGGAATGTCGAGAGTTATACGAAAGAAGGAGAAATCGTTCAAATCGACGAGACGAAAGAAGTACTCATGGCGTGTGAGGGTGAACGTACGACTGAACTAAAGGGAGATATCACTGTGTATCAGACAGTGTTTGCTGGGCGAAAGGGAGTCGTTCCATACATGGATCCGTACTCGATGAAGGTGGTTACCTATTTAGAGGGGGATGAACGATATGCGGTTTGTCGCGAAAGCTACACAAATCAGTTCGTAGCGCAAAAGATGGATTCATTCCCAACTTTCGTGAATACGAACGAAGGAATTGAAGTTCAACACTTACCAAGAGTCGAACAGGCGGCTACGATGGAACAGAATAACTTACTGAAGGCGGATTTTGCGGAGATTGATGGAAATAGAATCACGCCATTCTTACATACATTACTTGAAATTCAACCAGCTCTTTTTGGAGAACTCGAAATAGAACTTGGCGACAAGACAACCAGACATCCAATCGTTCAATTTGAACCGAGAGGAATCGAGATGCCTACTCCGCAGTTCGCCATCGGATATGATGAGAAAACGCTTCAGCCATATACCCTTTACTCATTTGATCGTCAATATTTCATGCAACGCTCTTTCAAATTTGCAGATATGGATGATTACGAGTCGATGGAAAATCAAGGATTTGAGGAGTTAAGCGTGGATACCATTGTCGAACCCGGAGAGTTAAAGGAAGGAGAAGCGGTTCCCTTATATTCATTCCACTACATAAAAGATGGAGAACCCGTGACTGAAACAATGACGATGCGCTATATTTCTGGAACTTTACTAAAGGAAGGCGAAGAACCTGCCTCTATTTATGAGGATTGGATGCATGATTCAGAAAAAGGACCGAGAGTCGTTGCGCACCGTAAACCGTTTGACGAGAATGCACTCACTTATCCTGATTTTATCGAAATCTCGACAGAAGAATCTGAACAAGTCATGGAAGTATTAAAGGAGGCAGAACCGGTCGGCCGTAAAGGTGAGCCTGCAGACTATCGATACTTGACGTTGACGGAAGGATGGAAAGGGCAAGAATTTGAAATTAGCTATAAACAGCGGTCAAAAAAACTTGATATCTATCTGACAGATCCGCTTCTCGATCAGACGTTTAAACTATCGAGCAAAGGAGCGGAAGTGTTCTTGGATATTTTCCCGGAGTACAAAGAGTCATGATGAAACGAATGCTATTCACGTTATGTGCAGTTGGAATTTTATCGGGTTGTGGTGGGGAAGAAGTGAGTGTCGTCAAACTTGAGCATATGCCAGCGCAATGGGATGTACGAGACATGAACTCGAACAGCTTTGATATCGGGCCGGAGACGTGGGCGAGCGATTTACTCCATGCATGTACCGATGACCCGATTCCCCAAATCAATGAAGACGTCACGGTCTATCATTCGTATGCATTGAACCGAAAAGCCATGATTTCGGACTACGATGCACATGCCTATAAGTTAGTGACGTATGTAAAAGGAGAGCAGAACTATGCCATTTGTCAGGATGGTTTTTCTCCAAAGATGAGAGTCGGACTGATTGAGGAACTCCCTTCGTTTGTTCAAGCATCAAAAGGCGTCACCATCCCAATCGTCCCGACTATCGGGATTGCAACGAGGGAGCAAGAAGAGAGTGTCAAGGGGAGCGATTATTCCGATATATTCGAAGTCCCTGTCCATCTAGTTGACGGAACGATGATTCAAGTGACCCCTTCCTTGAATGGAAGCATCACATTAACCATCGGAGAAGACGAAGGCATCTTTCCGCTCTCCATCATTGAACCTTACAACGCGCAAATGGGAGTTGTGACGATCGCACTCGGCTACGACGAGCAATCCCAAAAGGCTTATTTTTTTGCAGAGTCCGAAGGTGGGTTACTTTCCTACGATCCGGTTGTCACGATGACCGAAACCGATTATTTTCAACCAAAGCAATTTGAAGGGTTACAGGTCGAGCGGGTATTGCAGGCAGACTCGCTCGAACCCGGAGTCGAGACACCGCTCTACACGTTCTCTTTTGTGGAGAACGGAAAACGTGTGACGAAAGACGTCCTTATCACCTACACGGAACGCGAATTTGCGACGGCTAAATCGATTGAAGCAGACATCGAATCGAATCCTGCCGTACCAAGTGGTCCATTCGTTTTCGTCCATAAGACCCCTTTAAACGGAAAGGCAACGATTGATTATCCGAACGTGTTGCGCGCTGCAGGGATTGACATGTCTGATTTGATGGACGCCATCGATGGGGCAGAACCGATCAAGCGCTCAGAAGATGTAGAAGAGTATTCACTTCTTACCATCATCGACGGATGGGTCGGTCAGGAGTTTCAATTAAGCTTTAAGAAGCGCTCAAAAAAAGTGGATGTATACTTAACCGATACAAAGCAAAATCAGACGTTCAAATTGTCGAGTAAAGGTGCAGAGACGTTCTTCAGCTACTTTCCAGACCTAAAAGAGTAAAGGCGCCAGTTGGCGTCTTTTCATTTGGTAAATACTTCAAAATCAAGATATTGACCTTCTATACAAAAAGTAGGCAATGACAAATAGCTCAATACGTTACACTGAGATTCACGATTTAGTACGAATATCCTACGAAGAAGAAAGGTTGCTATAGTTGATGAGTACATTGAACCAGAAAGTAATTCATTCAGATGATGTATTTCGTACCATTGAGACGAATATGGCGATGATTCGATTTGATCGGCAACGCCGGGTCGTCGATGTGAACGATACGTTCGCAAAAGCGATGAAATATAGACGTGAAGAGATGATTGGCATGCAACACCATTTGTTCTGTCCTTCCTCTTTTGTGAATAGCCCGGAGTACACGGCGTTTTGGGAGAAATTATGGAGCGGATTCAGTTTCTCGGATAAAGTGGAGCGCGAAAACGCAAAAGGAGAGACGATTTGGCTCGAGGCAACGTATATGCCAATCTTTGAAGGGGATGACGTAATCGGTGTCGTCAAAATTGCATCGGATATCACAGAGCGTCAACAAGTCATTGAGGATTATGCATATCGTTTCAAATCGATGACCGATGTGCTCGACGAACGAGCGAAGACAGGCATGCAAGATACAAAAGTATTGAATGAAACGATTGAACGTCTTGCCAAAGATGCAGCGGAAAACCTTCACGCCCTTCAGAACTTGCGACGTCAAGCTGATGACATCGCTAAAATCGCCTTGTCCATCAAAGAGATCGCAGCACAAACGAATCTATTGTCTTTAAATGCCGCCATTGAAGCGGCCCGTGCTGGTGAACATGGGCTAGGATTCAATGTCGTGGCGACGGAAGTACGTAACTTGTCCCGAATGGTCGAACGAGCGGTCATCGACGTCAACTCGAACACGGAAGGGATGAACGTCGAGCTACGTAAGATTGTAGAAGGGGTCACCGCATCCAATCAAGAGATCCAGTTGAGCGCAAAGACGATGGAACAGACGATGGAGCGTTTCCATACGTTCGAGCAAGCGGCAGCCGAGTTACATGATACGGCTGACACGTTCACTTCCAACTTATGAACCGATTGACCCTTTGACGGGTCAGTCGGTTTTTTTGAGTTGCAACGTATGTCCGTTTTGCTTCAACCACGCCTTCGCATCATCCGTTTTAGGATAAACGGTTCGTAACGTATCCCAAAATGAGGCTGAGTGATCGAAATGGACGAGATGTGTCCATTCGTGAGCGATGACGTAATCCATCATCTCTTTCGGTGCCAGCATGAGGCGGACATTGATGGAGATAGTCCCAGTTGAACTACAGGATCCCCAGCGTGTCTTTTGGTGACCGATGCGAATCTTTTTTGCTTTAACTCCTAAAGACTGTTCGTAAATCGGTGCACGTTCAATCACATATTCACGTGCTCGTTCATGTAACCACGCTTCGTAGGATCTTATTAAGGTGGTCTCGTCCCAATCCCTCGGGACGAAAAAAGAGGAACCGTCATATCGGAGTGTCGTTCCATCATCTTTTTGGGTCGGATAATTTTTCCCATGAAAGACGAGCCCCTCATTGAGTACAGACGTCTGTTTCGGAAGGTTATGACATGTATGGCGAATCCATGTTGCGTGTTCTTCTAAAATCCAATCGACGACTCGTTTTGACAAACGCGCTGGGATGCGTAGCTCGATGCCATTAGGTGTGACATAAAATGCAGCTTTTTTCCTTCGTTTCTGTCTAACGATGTTGACGTTCATCCATAACCTCCTCTCCATATCTCGATTGAGTATATCGAAGTCAGCAAGAAACCGCCATGCTTTTTTGGCACGCAGTCGAACTAACTTTGATACAGTAAGGGAAGGAGGGATGAACATGAAATCAATTTTACAACAACAACTTGAACGTACAGGAACGAATTCGGTGAAGTGGGATGGGTTGGATCGTTGGTTCCATCTATCTGAAGATGTATTGCCACTCTGGGTGGCCGATATTGATATCCGTACTGCACCGTCTATTTCGGAGGCACTCGCCAAAAAAGCCGCTCAAGGAGAATTTGGATACACGTTGTTCGCGCCTGAAGCGCAGGAAGCGGTCCGCTCTTGGTACGGGCGACGTCACGATTTAGTTGTCGACCCGAAACATGTCTTGTTTTCAAGTGGGGTTGTTCCTGCGTTGACGCATATCGTTGAGGCACTGACTGAAGTCGGGGATGGTGTTGTCATTCAGTCACCTGTTTACCCACCGTTCCATGAACTCGTCGTCGGCTCGAAACGTCAGGTATTCGATGCACCGTTGAAAGAAAACGATGGACGGTACGAGATGGACTTTGTCGCTCTAGAAGAAGCGATGAAGCAAGCCTCTCTCTTCTTACTCTGTTCCCCACATAACCCGGTCGGACGTGTCTGGACGAGAACAGAACTCGAGAGAGTCGTGGAACTCGCAAATCGATATGATGTGATTGTCGTCGCAGATGAGATTCATGCGGATTTGACATTCCCATCCCAAAAACATACCGCAATCGGTTCGCTTGACCCTCGGATGATCACAGTTAGCGCACCTTCAAAAGCGTTTAACATCGCTGGGCTATTTGCCTCATATATCATTTGTCCGGTCGACGATTGGCGGAAGCAGATTACAAAAGTACAGAATAAACATCACGTTCTTCCGACACCGTTTGCGAATACGGCTATCGTTGCGGCCTATACCGATAAACGTGCGGAACAATGGCTCGATCAGTTACGCGAAGAACTTGAACAACAAATGAACGAGGTCATCGATTCAATCGAATCGAACCTGCCAATGCTCCGTACGGCGCGTCCTGAGGCGAGCTATTTATTGTGGATCGACTTTTCTAAGCTCCCGATGTCTGCCGAAGAGCGGAAGTCTTGGCTTCATCAAGACGTTCGAATCTTCCTATCCCCTGGAAGCCCGTTCGGTCCTCAAGGTGAGTCGTTTGAACGGATGAATATCGGGACACGTCGAGAATTGTTGGAGGAGGCGATTCATCGTCTGAGCGCCCAAATGGAACGAAAGGCGTTTGTGTAAAACGAGAATCGGGAAAAATTCACAGTGAGACGATGAGAGAAAGTGAGTGGATGAGATGGAGACAATCAATTGGAAGAAAAAGATGGAGGAACAGTTAAGGCGAAGTGGATTCACCTTGCAAGTCGAAAATATGTCCAATATTCGCTTGACTGAGATTCATGCGAGTTCTTCTCCGTTGATTTCTTATCCGCTGCGTGTCCGATTGTATGAGCGGATGGGTTGGCTCATGTGCACGGTCGATTCGCCGACGCTTGACCGAAATGAGGACCATCCTTTATTCGAGCGAATGGTAACAGCCGTGTTCGAACGGATTGTGCGTCATTTGTACAATGGTTATGGATTTCATATACTGACGTTCATCGGCGATACCGGGAACTATATCACCCCAAAAGATTCAGAGACGGGAGAAGTTGTTCGACTCGTCGCCCACTTGTGGAATGACCGATCTTACATCCATCTTGACACGTTCGAAGAATATCCAGCGCTGTATGTGACCCCACCATGGGCCCATCAGGCGTATGCTATCGAGAGCACAGACGAGGAATGGGTCATTTACGCGGGTAGGGGCGGGAGACCGTCGACTGATTATCGGGCAGATGGCGTTGAATTGAAATCCCATCGTTTGGCAGACGGAGAACTCTTCTTCCCGGTCGACCGTATCTCCAAAGACAAAGGGACACTCGCCCTTGCGGAGTGGCTTCGTCTCGAGCGGAGAGAGGTTGAAGACTTTATGATGTCGTTCATGCAGACGATTCGAAAGTTCGACCCTTCCTTCGGATTTGCTTGGGGCGGGACAGAGACATTCTTTCACGGTGTACCGGTCGAGCCATACGCTCAAGTCCTCAGGCTCGAGAGCGGCAAGCGTCGCTATCGCGTCATGAACAATACGGCGAATCGACTGTTTGCCGTATCGGATGACCCGAATGAGTGTCTGAAGGAAGTGAGCCGAACATTGGGGACGATCACGCTACCCGAACGCCGCGTGTCGGCACTCGGTCAACTGGTCATGGGGATTTGGCAACAGTTTGAGACCGATGAAGAAACCTACATCCAAGAAGTCGCATATCGGGATATCTCGAAATTCCAGATGGAAGAGAAGATTGGTCATGCTTTGGCGAATCAGCAACGTATTCGCTGGATTGACAAAAATCACCCGCACCAGAATGTGATTGAGTATGCCCATCTTCGCATCACGTTCCCGAAACGACCACCTGGCCTTGTCACTGTCGAACCTGCCGAATCCGGACATGAAAGAGGTGCCTTATGAGAATTGTTGACGCACGTGCCATGCCGATCGATCATGAAGACTTGATTGCAGTCACTTCGTCTTCGGTCTACTATCGAGAAAAGAAAGACCAGACGACTTTTTCCCTGTATCGCTTTGATGAAGAGGACGGGATGATTACCCAGTTGAACCGACGACCTTATGAAGACTACGGATATTCGAAACTCTTCGTAGATGGAGACGTCGTGTACTTCTTGAACGAGATCCCAAGTGACGATGGCGTGATCAAAACAGAGTTGATTTCTTTCTCTTATAAATCAGGGAAAGAGGAGGTCGTGACGACGTTTGAAAAACGAGGGAACAGTACACTATTCTGGGTACTCGATCATCGTTACTTCCTTTTTTTGACGGCGTTTGAATCGTCTGACGAAGCATGGTTGTATGATCGCGTGACCGGTCAGCAGGAGCGCATTCGAGACGAGCGTCTAGTCGGGAAGACGGAGCGGTTCCGCGAGCTTTACTTGTTCACGACCACATTTGAAGGCATCTCCTACATTGTCTGTAACGCCAGACTCGATGAATTCGACTACTACGACGCCCTCGACAATGGGCGAATTTCCCCAGACGATCCGATTGATCATTCGGAGGCGCTCCTCATCTGTCCACTCGAGGAGGCGGTCGAGGCGGTCTTTAATCAACGAGAGGAATTACCGTTCGATGACATTCTTCGATTACATGGAGAAGGGGACACGGTTCAATATTTGGGTGAAAAGGAAGGCGTTCTCCGATTTTCAGCGTTTGTCGACTCGTTGAATGAAGAAGTGATCTATGATTTGACTGCGCCTGACGTGTTACACGAAGTAGCAGTGGTCGACTGGGGTGCCTATGAACCGCTCGACTTCACATATGATGATGTCAGTTCGACAATTTTCATAAAAGTCGATGAGAGCGACATGCACACCGAAGTCATTGATATGGCGACTGGAGCGCGTTATATAGATGTGGAACCGTTTGAACGTGTCATCGGTCGGCGCTATCTCGTCCACGAATTCACGGAAGGTCTTACGAGTGGTGTCGTCATTTTCGACTTAGAGACAGAGGAACGCTTCGCATATGACAACGCCTATTATATGGTCATCGATGATGCCGTTTTAATCTTGTCAATGTCTAGCACATAAATATAAACACCACCCATTAATTAGGTGGTGTTTATATTTGGATATATAGTTTACATAACATATTACTGTAAACCTGATATAGCGTGTTTTTTTCGTTCATCACCGATATGGGCATACACTTGTGTTGTTGCCACAGATTCATGACCGAGCAGCTGTTGAATCGTCAACACATCGATTCCGCTCATCGCCAGTCTAGAAGCGAACGTATGGCGAAGCTTATGTGGTGTCACTTGTTTATAAGTCAAGAAAGGGAGAAACGATTTCAACCGATCGATATGACTTTTTAACATGTGTTGAACCGTGCGGACAGCGATTCTTTTTCCTTTCTCGTTCTGAAACAATGCTCCCTCACTCGACGTTTGGCGATATTCGATGAGAAGGAGCTGTAGTGGACCTGCAATCGGGATGAGGCGCTCTTTGTTCCCTTTACCGATGACACGGATTGTCTCGGTCTCAAAGTTGATATCAGACCAGTTGAGCCCGACGAGTTCTGATACGCGCATACCGGTTAGCCCGAGCAGTTGAATGATTAGAAAGTCGCGTTCGCGATTTGCCTCATACCAGCTCGCCTCACGATTTGTCATCCCGACATTGCTTCTTACAAGCGTCGAGAAATCGAGCCATTCCGACTCTGTCAAATAGACAGGGTTCCGTTTTCCCCGTTTCGGACGCTCCACGGTTTGGAACGGATTGACCGTTGCCTGATTCGTCTCAATCAAGTAGTTGAAAAGTGACTGCAGCGTCGAGAGTTTTCGATTGATAACGCTCGGCGCATTCTCGAGCTCGAGCGCAAGATAGGTCGCATACGCTTCTGCACCCGCATGGTCAATTTCTGTAAATGCGACCAACTCAATCGTTTCAGGATCGAGTTCGGTCCCACTTACATGTTCGACCCACCGGAAGAAGTCCAACACATCATAGACATATCGTTGAGCCGTCTGCTTCGAGTAGTGTTTGGCGGCTAAGTGATGGAAAAAATGTTGGATAAATTCCGGTAATCGATGCAACCCATTCAACTCGAATCGTTTTGTCGTCGCGGTTGTCGGTCGTTGACCGAGTTGGCGGAAAATACTCATCGAACCCCTCCTATTCTGACTTGGTTCTTCCCATTTCGTTTTCCTTCGCGTAAATAATGATCCGCCTCTTTTACAATCTCTTCTAACGCGTCCTCTTGCATGCGGACCGCGAGACCGAACGTCATCGTAACATGGAGACGCTCACCCTCATATTCCAGATACGTTGCCTCGATTTGACGCCGTAATTGTTCGACCGACGCGTAAACATCTTCGGATTGTTCAGAGATAAAGAGTAAAAACTCTTCGCCGCCCCAGCGGACTACAATGCTATCGATGGAAGATAGGGTAGCCGCTACTTGTTGGATGACGCGGTCTCCGCAATCATGACCGTACGTCTCGTTGAACGATTTGAATCGGTCGATATCACAGAGCACTAAAGCGTAAGGGTCACCATCACGCCCCGCTTGTTCAATCGCTTCGGAGACGCGCTCGTGCCCGGCTTTTCGATTCAATAGCCCGGTCAATCCGTCCGTAGAAGCAAGGCGTTGTAATCGCTCATTTGACAGCTCGAGTTCATCCGTCACCTCAACACGGCTTTCTCAAAGATAAACGAGAGACCGGCAATCATCATGACCGTCGAAAGGATGCAAAAAAGTCCGAGCGTCTGTTCAATGTGTTGCGGCAATGCCACAATCCCGTCTGACACATAGATAAAGAGAATGCTGTAGATCAGCATTGCGAGAGTGGTCGTCAAAATCCGGTGTCTCTCTGTCACGCTCGGCATGAAAAAGACACTATACGCCATCATGAGAATGAAGTAATGCATGTTGACATCCCAGCCTAAAATGATCGTCGAGATGATGGCGTTATATACGACCTCGATAAAGAGTCCGGTGAAGAAAATCCCATACCATCGTTTATGTACAAAATAGAACGAAATCGTGTAATATAAGACGCTCACGCCGTTCGAGATGAACAGTGAGGTCACATCCAATTGCCAAAATAATAGACAAAACAAGAGATGAACAAACCAGGCGATGACATTTCCGAAAAAAGTGATGCGCTCATTATATAACGTCCCACGACGGGCATCATACGTTGTTCCCATCTCACACCTCCTCTCATTCAGTATAGCGAAAAAGGGATCGTTTTTATATAAAAGTCATCAAAACCATTCAAAAAAACGCTTATAAAACGTATTTATTATTGCGTGAAATAGATATTTCACGCAACGTTTATGAGTTGCGCGATTGCTCTAGAGTCGATTGGTTAATCGAATGATTAACTTTATTGCAAAATAAATGGTAGACAATAATTTGTTATGTAAACCATATTGGTTTGTCTTGAAATTGTAATGTTGAACCATTATACCTTATGATGAAAATAGGACTTGAAACGGCAACTAAGGTAACGTTACACTGTAAACGTAAACCAAAGGGGGATTTTGGATGGATGATCAGCGTTTGAAGCAACTTTTGTCTGAAGCGAAGACCATCGCGGTCGTCGGTGTATCCGACAACCCGAACAAGACGGCCAACCAGATTGCAGAGTATTTGCTACGCGTCGGGTATACCGTCATCCCTGTCAACCCGATGCTCGAGGAGTGGAACGGTCGCAAGGCATATCCGTCCGTCGAGAGCATCCCGGGTAGAATCGATATCGTCGACGTGTTCCGTCGCAGCGAATTTTTAGCAGGTGTCGCAGAAGATGCGGTACGACATGGGGATGTCGGGCTCGTCTTCAATCAGCTCGGTCTCTCAAGTCCTGAGGCGGAGCAAATCGTACGTGACGCCGGACTCGATTACATCGAGAACCGCTGCCTGTACGTGGAGCATGCTCGTCTACTCGGATAAGACCTACCTCCTTGGTAGGTCTCCTTTTTTTCAGCAACGGCTGACAAGGGAGGCTTGCCAGAATGGATGAACAGCTATACAATAGGAAAGAAAAACGAACGTGTGTTCGAAATTGAGGTGACTGCTATGTCAACAGATCTATTTAATTACAATGAAGACGCCATCCAGGTGCTCGAAGGACTCACGGCCGTACGAAAACGACCGGGGATGTACATCGGGTCAACCGACCATCGCGGACTTCACCATCTCGTCTATGAGATTGTCGACAATGCGATCGATGAGGCGCTCGCCGGGTTCGGTAGTCAAATCGATGTGACGATTCACAAAAATGATGCGATCACGGTTCGTGACCACGGACGCGGAATGCCGACAGGGATGCACGCCTCAGGAAAACCGACACCTGAAGTCATCTTCACCGTCCTCCACGCAGGTGGGAAGTTCGGACAAGGCGGATACAAGACGTCGGGTGGTCTCCACGGCGTCGGTGCCTCGGTCGTCAACGCGCTCTCGAGCAAGGTCGTCGTGACGATCCATCGCGACGGAAAAGTGTTCGAGCAGACATTCGCGGACGGCGGTGTGCCACAGACGACACTCCTCGAGACGGGCAAGACGCGTCAGACCGGGACGAGTGTCTATTTCAAACCGGATGCAAGCATCTTCTCGACGACAACATATAACTATGACACGCTCGCCGAACGATTACGTGAATCGGCATTCCTCTTAAAAGGATTGACGATCACCCTCACGGATGAGCGCACAGATAAACAAGAGACGTTCCATTATGAAGAAGGAATCGCCGAGTTCGTTCAATATTTGAACGATGACAAGGCAACGCTCCATCCGATCGTCTATTTCGAGGGCACAGAGAACGAGATTGAGATCGAACTCGCGTTCCAGTTCACGGACGCCTATTCCGAGAACGTCCTCTCTTTCGTCAACAACGTCCGGACGCGCGACGGCGGGACGCATGAGGTCGGTGCCAAGACGGCAATGACCCGCATCATGAACGAATATGCGCGCAAGAACGGATTGCTTAAAGAGAAGGATAAGAACCTAGACGGTGGCGACGTCCGTGAGGGACTCACGCTCATCGTGTCGGTCCGGATCCCAGAGGAATTCCTTCAGTTCGAAGGACAGACGAAGTCGAAACTCGGCTCACCAGAGGCGCGTGCGAGTGCCGATAGCGTCATGGCGAAACAGTTGACGATCTTCTTAGAAGAGAACCCACAGATGGCCACGATGCTCATCAAAAAAGCGATTCGTGCGGCTCAGGCACGCGAGGCGGCACGGAAAGCACGTGAAGAGGCGCGGAACGGCAAGAAAAAGAAACGTTCAAGCATCTTGAACGGGAAATTGACGCCAGCGACATCGAAGAATGCAGCGAAGAACGAACTGTTCCTCGTCGAGGGTGACTCGGCCGGCGGTTCAGCCAAACAAGGACGTGATCGGACGTTCCAAGCAATCCTTCCATTACGCGGGAAGGTCATCAACTCGGAGAAATCAAAGCTCCAGGACATCATGAAAAACGAAGAAATCAACACGATCATCCATGCGATCGGCGCGGGGGTCGGTCACGATTTCGACTTGGACGACTGTAACTTCGACAAGGTCATCATCATGACGGATGCCGACACGGACGGTGCGCATATCCAAGTGCTCCTGCTCACGTTCTTCTTCCGTTATATGCGTCCGCTCGTCGAGGCAGGCCGCGTGTTCGTCGCCTTGCCACCGCTCTACCGTATCTCAAAAGGAAAAGGGAAATCCGAACAGTTCGACTACGCCTGGGACGAAGAGGCACTCGAGAAGTTGGTCAAGGTGTATAAGAAAGGCTATATCCTCCAGCGTTACAAAGGTCTCGGTGAGATGAACGCGGATCAGTTATGGGAGACGACGATGAACCCGGATACGCGTACGCTCATCCGTGTCACGGTTGATGATGCGGCTGTCGCGGACAAACGTGTCTCGGTCTTGATGGGCGACAACGTCACGCATCGTCGTGAGTGGATCGAGGAGAACGTCGCCTTCGGACTCCAGGAAGATGATTCGATCATCGCCAATGAACATGTGACTAAAGCGATTGAGGAAGTGATGTAACGATGTCGACGATTCAACACATTTTAAACTTATCTCTCGAACAGGTCGTTGGTGACCGGTTCGGGCGATATTCGAAATATATCATTCAAGACCGAGCCTTGCCGGATGCGCGAGACGGGCTCAAGCCTGTACAGCGTCGGATTCTATATGCGATGCACCATGAAGGGAACACGAACGACAAGCCGTACAGGAAGTCTGCGAAGACGGTCGGGAACGTCATCGGGAACTATCACCCGCACGGTGACTCGTCCGTCTATGAGGCGATGGTACGTCTCTCACAAGACTGGAAATTACGTTATCCACTCATCGACATGCATGGGAACAACGGATCGATGGACGGTGACCCGGCAGCGGCCATGCGTTATACGGAAGCGCGTCTCTCGAAGATCGCCGGTGTCATGCTGACGTCGATCGCGAAGAATACGGTCGACTATACACCGAACTTTGACGATTCGACAGAAGAACCGCTCGTCTTACCGTCACTCCTCCCGAACCTACTCATGAATGGGACGACAGGAATCTCTGCAGGTTATGCGACGGAGATCCCGCCACATAACTTGACGGAAGTACTCAACCTCGCCATCGCGCGTCTGAAAGGTCAGGTCGATTCGGCGACAGACGCCCTCGCGTATGTCACAGGTCCTGATTTCCCGACCGGAGGAACGGTCATGGGGAAAGACGGCATCTTAAAGGCGTTTGAGACCGGTAAAGGGAAAGTCATCATCCGGGCGAAGTCAGAGATCGAGCAGTTAAAAGGTGGCCGTGAACAAATCACCATCACGGAACTGCCATATGAAGTGAACAAGGCGAACCTTGTCAAAAAGATGGAAGAGCTTCGACTTGATAAAAAGGTTGAAGGTGTCGCGGAAGTCCGTGATGAGACAGACCGGACCGGCCTTCGCGTCGTCATCGAATTGAAGAAAGAAGCGGACGCAGAAGGTGTCCTCCATTTCTTCTTGAAGCATACGGACTTGCAGCTCGCCTATAACTACAATATGGTTTCGATCGTGAATCGGACTCCGAAACAGATGGGGATTCTCCCAATCATCGATGCTTATTTGAAGCACGTCGAGGAAGTGGTCACACGCCGCACGACGTTCGAACTCGAGCAAGCGAAAAAGCGTGCCGAAATTGTCGATGCCTTAGAGCAAGCTATCTCTGTCCTTGACGAGACGCTCGAATTGATTCGTTCTGCAAAAGACAAGGCGGACGCGAAGAACAAACTGATGCAGCGGTTCTCGTTCACGGAACGCCAGGCCGAAGCGGTCGTCATGCTCCAATTGTATCGACTCACCAACACAGACATCGTCGAGTTGCAAAAAGAAGCAAAGGCGCTCCAAAAAGAGATCGCCCGCCTCTCGAATATCCTCGACGTGGACGCGACGAAACGAAAATTGATCGTGAAAGAACTCACGGCATTGCGTGACGAGTTCGGGGACGACCGTCGCTCGATCATCGAGTCGGAAGTCGAGGAATTGAAACTGAAGACGGAAGTCATGATTGCTGTCGAGGAAACAATGGTCTTCGTCAGCCGAGACGGATACGTCAAACGTGCCTCAATGCGTTCATACGGTGCGTCAAGTGACGTCTTACCCGAGATGAAAGAGAAAGACCGCCCACTCCTCACGACACAGGCGATGACGACGGACCACTTGCTCGTCTGGACGAACAAGGGGAGCTATCTCCTCATCCCGATCCACCAAATCCCAGAATCGAAGTGGAAGGACGCCGGCCAGCACGTCGCCAACCTCGTCCCGATCGAAGGGGAACAGGTCATCTCGGCAGACGTCGTCTCGACGTTTGATACGGATGCCCATTGCCTCTTCGTGACGAAAGATGGGATGGTCAAACGTACGCCGTTACGAGACTATGACGCGCAGCGGAAGTCGAAACCGCTCATGGCCTTGAAGCTAAAAGGTGACGATGAGGTCGTTTTCGCTGGAATTAGTGATGGTCCTGGGCAGTTGTTCCTTGTCTCAGAGCGTGGATACGGTCTCTGGTTCAAAGAAGATGACGTACCGGTCGTTGGACAGCGGGCAGCTGGTGTGAAAGCGATGAACTTGAAAGATGGTGACGTCGTCGCCGACGCCTTCTCGTTCTTCACGCCACCGTTATTCGTTCTCGTGACGCAGCGAGGAGCGGTCAAGAAGATGAAACTCGAAGACCAGTTCGACTGTACGAACCGTAATCTCCGCGGAACGATGCTCATTCGTGAGGTCAAATCTAAACCGCACCAAATCCGTCGTGTGCTCCCGGTTCATGGCGATGAGACATTGCATATCGTTGGGAAAGAGAAAGCGAAACAAGTGAAGACAAAAACTCTTACGCTACTCGATCGCTATGCCAACGGGTCGTTCGTCTTCGACGAAGATTCATTCGGTGAGATCGAGGACGTCTATCTCGATTAAAGATAAGACCTGTGCATCGGCATAATCGCCGCTCACAGGTCTTTTTGTGTTAGCCATCCTTCTAGTTCTTGTTGTTGTCGACGATGATGCCGCGTATGCATCTCGACAAGCTCGAACCATTCTCTCGCGTTCAACCAGCCGAAACCGCCATGAAGTGTTTTTTGGTTATCTCCAGCGTCGTCTAGACGAGATTCTAAAGCTTCCATCCGTGAAATCAAGGTGAGCAACCGTTCTCGTAACCGGTCGTGTGAATCCGTATTATTCGGTGGTTGATTCATCTCAGGTGGGAGTTCGATTTTGATTGGCGGAAACCCACCTTCTCGAAACAACCTCTCTCCAAATGGCGTCTTCCCACCACCGAGTTGGCCGTCTTCTTGAAGACAACGGTCGACTTCATCTAAATACTCATTCGCAACCAAAATGATATGATCGTACATCTGACCAATTGACCAAATAGTAGGGGTGTATTTATACCGTAAGTCGGGTTCTGAATAGTATGCCAGTGTCTCCTTGTAATGGTCTAGTTCATAACGTTTCATGCTAGACGCCTCCTCCATTTTCTTTCAGTATACGTGACTCATACGAGTCAATGGGGAATATGAAAAGCGAAAAGGAAGAACGGATGGATTTGACGAAAGAAACATGTAGGACAAATGATAGGGGGATCTATATGTCTCAATGGCTAACGTGGGCGAAACGGATTCAGGCGCTGTCTCAGGCCGGTCTGACGTTCACACGTGATCAATATGACCGAGAACGATATGAAGAGCTCCAAGAAATCGCAAAGGAGATGTTTGAACGGCATTCAGACTTATCGAACGAGGCCATCTCACAATTGGTCCATGTCCAAGGCTATCCGACACCGAAGCTCGACGTAAGGGGTGTCGTCTTCAAAGGAGACCGGCTTTTACTCGTCAAGGAGCGGTCAGACGGATTGTGGACATTACCAGGCGGCTTCTGTGAAGTGAACCGTTCTCCTGCTTCGAATATCATCAAAGAAGTGGAGGAAGAGGCTAGCTTGGACGTGATCCCATTGCGTCTCCTCGCCTTATTCGATATGCATGAACATCCACACCCGCCACTTTCTGAGCATTACTACAAACTTTTCATCGAGTGTGCCTTGATCGGCGATGGGGAGGGGGCTGCCGGTATGGAGACGAGTGATGTCGGCTTCTTTGAACGCGATCATTTACCAGAACTCTCCCTTGCCCGTAATACGCTCGAACAGATTCATATGTGCTTCGACGCGCATTGGCAAGAAGATGACTGGACCACTTTATTCGATTAGGAGGTTCTACCGATGAAAGTGAGACGATACGGACATATCCATCAATTATCCTTTTATGCTCCTGTTCTTCCGATTAACGTCCAGTTGATCGAACATGAGCTTGGGCTCGTCTTGATTGATACAGCGCTAAAACGGAATGCGTCAGACATCCTGGCGTATATTGAAGAACTTGATAAACCGCTCCTTGCCATTTTGTTGACGCATGCCCATGGAGACCATGTCGGCGGGGTGGACGCAATCAAAGCCGAGCACCCACTCGCAGAACTGTTCATCTCCCGGCGTGATGCCCGTCTGTTGTCAGGGGACCGTTCATTAGATGAGGACGAGCAGAACAAGATTCGTGGTTCCTTGCCGACAATCCATTCTACTCCGGACACGCTATTAGATCCCGGGGAGCGGCTGTTTGGGTTACAGGTACTTGCAGCAAGTGGACATACGCCGGGTTCAATCGCATTTTATGATGAAGCGAATCGAGTATTACTCGCTGGGGATGCTTTTCAGTCACAAGGCGGGGCTGCAGTGGCAGGGGACGTCCGTCCACTTTTCCCGCTCCCTGGTCTTGCAACGTGGAATCGATCCGTTGCTGTCGAGAGTGCGGAGCGGCTAATCGATTTATCTCCACTCCTGACGTTTGTCGGGCATGGTCCGCCGCTCAAAGGGACGCATCGACTTTATTTGGCATTGAAGCGGGCGCAGCGAAAACAGGCGAGAAAGTTTATTCGTTAATGGAGGGGTGAGACGATGCAGCTAAACGAAATCCCGATCCATCAATTCGAACAGGCGCAGCAGATGCTTGAGATTCAACGGAACGCTTATGCCGTTGAAGCGGAATTGCTCGGGTTTGATGAAATCCCGGCTCGATATGAGACGATTGATGTCATTCAAAACTTGCCAGGCACGAGCTACGGGTTGTATATCGAGGAGCGGTTGATCGGATTTATCACGGTTGAAGCATCCGAGAAGACGGTTGAGATCACAAAACTTTGTATTGACCCGACATATTTTCGGGCGAGACTGGCAACGACGTTACTCGAGCATGTGTTGAGTATTCATAAGGGCCAACTTGTATACGTACACACCGGCAAACACAACGGACCGGCCAAACGTCTGTATACGAAACTCGGATTCGTGCGGAGCACTGAATTTGAACCAGAACCAGGCGTCACATTAATTCGATATACACATTCATCTTAATTTTTTATCTCATCTCACTATCATAAGTATACTAAGATAATGAGATGAGTATTTATTTTTACTGATAATATATGTTATGTAAACTAATAAAAAATGTACTTAAATCTGATTCATTTAGAACACCCTTTTTGATGTATTCTACTCATCACAGCTACTTAATCTTAGTAAATGCTGCCGTATATAAATAACTGTACTCACTCGTTCCTTCGTCTAACGTCTTCTTCCTCAATCACGTCCGAGAACAAAGGGACGTCTCCGGTAAATGTGACGCTGCCTAAATACATTTCGCAGCATAACCGGATTGCCAATGGATCTTTAATGGCCGGGCGGATTGGATCATACTCACCGAATTTAGTTCCGTAATCATCCCCTAAAGTAAGCATTTCGGTAACTGTTTGAAGCGATCCGACTTTCCTCGTTAATTCACCATTTTTAAACGTTAAAACCGTCTTCCCGTCTCGCAATACGTTAAATTCCATTGTGATTTACCTCCTATAAGATATCTAAGCTCAAGTCATATTTGTTCGAATGTGCATTTTTCTTTTTACATAAAAAATAACTACTATTTTAATTTTTATTTAGACAACCCATCATATAGCTATTTCATTGTTCCACATAACTCTGTCTCTATCATTTTTACTAACTGTATTAATTGCTTGATAGACTGTTTCATCTAATTGATAGCGTTTTTATGAATTATTGTTTCATCGGTTATGAATACACTGTTTCTCAATTCTTCAAAGTTGCCTGACTGGACAAGTCATGCTATTTTTAGACAGATGAAGCATCTAAGGAGGAATTTTAGTGAAACGAACAACAAAAGGTTTGGCAGCTACATTATTCTTAGCAATCCCACTTGCCGCTTGTGGTGATGATAGCACGAATCAAGCAGATACGACACGTTGGGAAGAAATTCAAGAAGAAGGAAAGTTGACAATCGGTACAGCCGGTACCCTCTACCCCGCTTCTTTCCGTGAAGAAGAGAGTGATACGTTGACAGGTTTTGACGTGGAACTCATGAAAGAGATTGCGAAGCGTCTCGAGCTCGAAGTTGAGTTCAAAGAAATGGCGTTTGACAACATGTTGACGAGTGTTCAAAACGGGCAGATCGACGTCGCAGCAAATGATATCTCGGTCACAGAAGACCGCAAAGAGAAATTTGCTTTCTCGAAACCGTATAAGTACACGTACGGAACAGCGATCGTTCGGAAGAGTGACCTTTCTGGCATCGAATCACTTGAAGATTTGAAAGGTAAAAAAGCCGCTGGTGAAGCGACGACGGTCTTCATGGACGTCGCACGTGAATACGGAGCAGAAGAAGTCATCTATGATAACGCAACGAACGACCAGTACTTGCGTGACGTCTCGACAGGACGTACGGATGTCATCTTGAACGATTACTACCTTCAAACACTTGCGCTCGCCTTCTTCCCTGAGTTTGATATCACGATTCACCCGGATATCGCCTATAATCCACAAGAAGTCGCTTTCTTGATGGATAAGGAAAATGACGAGCTTCAAGAGAACATCGACCGTGTATTAGGCGAGATGCTCGAAGACGGTACAGTCAAAGAGTTATCTGAGCAATTCTATAACGGTGCAGACGTCTCGGTAGAGCCTGATGTGGACGCAACGATCGTCGAAACGAAGTAAGAGGTCGCTATGACGTTCTCAGACATCAAATGGGACGCCATTTTTGACGTAGACCTAGCTATCGAGTCGCTTCCTTATTTGCTAGGAGGATTGCCGAATACGCTTTGGATTTCTTTCACGAGCATGTTCTTCGGTCTTGTGCTCGGTTTACTGTTAGCGTTAGGGAAGTTGTCTCCAACGCGCCTCCTTCGCTATCCGTCGACGTTTTATATCTCGTTCATGCGTGGCGTGCCCATTCTGATTATCTTGTTCATCCTCTATTCGGGGTTCCCCTTCATCGGCATCGAATTTGCCGCATTGACAGCAGCGATTCTCGGATTCAGTTTGAACTCCGCCGCTTATATCGCCGAGATTATCCGCTCCTCGATTCGGGCGGTTGATGATGGTCAGGTCGAGGCGGCCCGCTCGCTCGGGATGGGGAAATGGTTGACGCTCAAAGGAGTCATCTTGCCACAGGCGACACGGATTGCCCTCCCCCCGCTCTCGAACGTCTTTCTCGATTTGATCAAAGCAAGTTCCCTTGCGGCGATGATCACCGTCCCTGAGATATTCAATAAGGCGAAAATCGTCGGAGGTCGTGAATTTGATTATATGACGGTTTACATTGTCGTAGCATTGATTTACTGGGCGATTTGTACGTTCATGTCGTTCTTCCAAGAATGGCTCGAACGTCATTTTGAACGATATTTAGATTCTCCAAAACGATGACTGACTGGCTGACGCCGGTTGGTCTTTTTTATCGATTCATCATTATGTACTCATTCATGATTTTCCGCACATCTCAATCGTCGATTATGCTATGATTTTCTTAATTATCAGAAAAATATAGGGGGATTTTGAATGGTGCATCCATGGGTTTCACATTTAAATGATCAAGTCATCGGGCAATCAAAAGCAATCAAGCTTGCCTCGATCGCATTATTGTCAGGGGGGCACGTCTTGCTCGAAGACCGACCTGGGACAGGAAAAACGACTCTCGCGCGTAGTCTGGCGAGTTCCGTCTCAGCGGCGTTCCAACGCGTACAATGTACGCCGGACACATTGCCAAGCGATATTTTAGGAATGGAACTGTTCAACCCGACGACGGGGGCGTTCGAACGTCGGACGGGTCCAATCTTTACATCCATCCTTCTTGTCGATGAGATTAACCGCACAACACCACGAACACAATCGGCCTTGCTTGAGGCGATGCAGGAGCGGCAAGTGACGCTCGGGGAAGTGTCACTTCGGTTACCGGAGCCTTTCTTTATGATTGCCACACAAAACCCGTTCGACGGGCAAGGGACATTCCCGCTTCCGCAAGCCCAGTTAGATCGATTCCTGTTCAAATTGACACTTGCTCCCCTGTCACGAGATTCAGAACGTCGTTTGATTCGAAACGAGCATCTGTCGACGGAACCGTTCTCGCTGCAACGTGATGAGCTGTTGAAGATGCAACAAGAGGTACGCGATGTGAAGTTCCATGAGGCGATGGAGGACTATCTCCTCGATTTGATGGAATCGCTCCGACATCACCGGGATATCGAGGTCGGTCCAAGTCCAAGGGCGACACTTGCCTATACGATGGCAGCTCGGGCACATGCCTATATGGAAGGACGGGACTTCGTTTCTCCAGAAGACATCCGGGCACTTGCTCTTCCTATCTTAGGACACCGCATCGTCTTGACGGTCGAGGCTTCCTTAAAAACGAAGCCGACGAAACTCATCAAATCTGTACTCGAGACCATCCCGGTCCCATCAGAGGTGTAAGATGCAGTTAGTCAGCCCACGCTATCTCGAGTCCGGATACATGTGGCTCTTGTTTGTCGTCGGGGTCTTCACGGCGCTATATGGGAATGTCTTAATTGCAAGCCTGTTGATCGGGTTCAGTCTTTATGCCTTGGTCATGCCCGCTTTCATGTTTCGGTTGGCGGAACAAGTGCATGTCGACCTCACCGAGGAGCTAAAACTGTTCCCGAACGATGACGCCATCTATGTGTTAAAACTCGTATCTACCGCAAAAGTACCACTTGGAGTCGTCCGCCTCTCTGGTTATCTGCATCCGACGGTAGAGTCAGAAGGTCACGCGTTTTGGCGACAAGAGAATTTTGTTGAGACGAATGCAACCGTCGACTTTACCATCCCGCTCCATGCGAAGAAACGCGGCCCGATCCGTCTTGAGGCAATCGGGATGGAGATTCGTGACCCGTTACGGATGTTCTCTTTATACAAAGAGGACGCGCTTCCTCGAATCGGATATGTATTCCCTGAGTTTTCACCGTACCCAATCCCGAAACGGCCGCCTACCCTTCCTGGGGAGGAGATGGTCCGCCATAGCGCCTATCGTGACCCGGAAACGTTCCAGTCGGTAACACCTTATCACGGACAGCCGATGCGACAACTGTATTGGTCGGCCTATGCGAAGACAGGTGAACTGCTGGCCCGTACGGAGCAACCTGTACAAGCGAATGAATATGTCATCGTCCTCGATTTGTTGACGAAAGACGGACGTGCCCTCACCTATCAGATGGAGCGACTCATCTCACAAGCTGCGGCCTTATGCCGAGATTTTGAGAAAGAGAACGCGAGTTATGGCCTGATTGTCCCGACACTTACGAAAGACGGGATCACGTACGATTTACCGCCTGGAAGTGGAGAAGTCCATTTCCGTAAAATTATGACGACGTTCGCCTGTCTGTCAGAGAGCGATTTTCCATTGGCTCGTTCGTTGTTCGAACGAAAAGTCGCCAAGTACAGTGGGAATCAATCGATTTTACGGCTAGGAGGTGAAGGTCAATGAGATGGTTATGGTGGGTCTTTTCAGCATTTTATATCGGCCATGTGTTTCCTTTGCTCTTTTTATTGACGCTTCGTCTCCCTCGGAACACCCAACTCATCGTGCAGACGGTCATGAGTATCGGTGCCCTGTATTTCTCATACGAGATGAGCATCTTGCTTTTGGTATTCACATACGTGCATGCGTTTATCCGAACGTTGGATTGGACAGATCGTTACGCGATGGCGAGTGTCCTGTTCCTAGTGGCGGACTGGTTGTTCCCACCGGCGACACAACCGCTCGCGATGGTGCTCTTTCCGTTCATCTTTTTAATTTGGCAACGAAACTTATATTATCGTCGTGACTATAAACGTATGGTGACGATGCTTGTGCTCGGTCTGGGAATCGGGTTAGCCGTTTCTCTCATCCTGCGTACGATCAAAGAGCTGTTGTTCGGAAATGTCATCGCCTGGATCAGCCCTTTCTTCTTATGGATCGGTAGCTGGTTCGACGGAATTGTACTCGACCCGAATGATCGAGTGAACCGCATTCTCGTCCCAGACAATCCGAACATCGATGCAGAGACGGTATCGCAGGAGACGCTACTCGAGACCGCTTCGAACGAGTCACTGTTTTTCATCGGCATCTTTGTTGTCACCTTGTTGATTGGTGTCGGTTTGTTCTTCTATCTACAGAAGCGAAAAGATATCCAGGAAGGTGGAATGATTCCAAAAAGTATTCACCACCCAACGCTTTCAGATAAACGTATCGTCCGCTCGCCACGGCAAATCCAGCTCCTCGAAACAGGTCGGAAGCTCGAGCAACTTCAACCACGTCTGCGCGAAGAGACGGTGTCTGATTGGCTTCAGCGAATCGAGTTCACGGACCATACGTTGTACGCTGAATGGCTAGAGGCGGCGGAGTATGGAGATAAGGAAGCCCCGAAAGACGTGAATGAGTCATTCGAGCGTCTTGTCACACAGTTGAAGAAACGATAAAAAACATCCGGTCATGAGGAAACCCTCTGCCGGATGTTTTGCTTTGCGTTATAAAATTGGACTGAGGAGGCGTGACACGCTCTCCTTGAAGCGAATCCAACGGGTCCTTGACTCATATCGTTCAATCGTCAACCGCTCCGCACGGGCCTCGTCCCGTTCGAATGCATCGATGACCGATTGTGCGACATCTCGGTCAAAGACGAGTGCTGAGATTTCAAAATTGAGGCGGAAGCTTCGGGCATCGATATTCGTCGTTCCGATCGAGGCGACTTCTCCGTCGATGACGAGGGTCTTCGCATGAAGGAACCCTTCCTCGTACGTAAACACCTCTGCCCCGTAACGTACGAGTTCTGCCGCATTTGCATAGGTCGCCCAGTAGACAAACATATGGTCCGGCTTATTCGGGATCATCAGTTTGATTTTTGTGCCTGCTATGAGCGCAATTCGGCAGGCATCGAGGAAGCTCGCATCCGGAATAAAGTAAGGAGTCTGAATGTAGATACATTCCTTCGACTGCGTGATCATTTTGACGAGCATGTTCTTCAGATGCTCCGTCGAGGAGTTCGGTCCCGATGTCACGATTTGAACCGGGGAAGCGTGATGTGAGACTCCTTCCACCGGCCATATGAAATCGTCTTTTTGCGCCTTCGTTTTCGTCGGGACTGAGCGATTCCAATCCAAGATGAACCGTTCGAGCAATTCCTTGACGGCGTCGCCAGAGATGCGCAGATGGACATCGCGCCAATAGCCGAAGTGCTCATCTTTTCCGAGATATTCATCCCCGACGTTGAAACCGCCAATATAGCCGAGTCCACCGTCGATGATACAAAGTTTTCGGTGATTTCGATTGTTCACACGGAAGTTGATCCCAAGTTTTGAGGGGAAGAAGGATTTGACTTCCCCGCCGTGCGCGAGTAGGTCCTTGAAATGTTTATGTCTCAGTCCCCTCGACCCGACAGCATCATAAAGGAGACGGATACGTACCCCTTGTTTCGCCTTCTCCGTTAGCAGACGAATGAGTGACTGGCCAAGCGCATCATTTTGGATGATGTAATATTGAATATTGACTTCTTTCGTCGCTCGTTCAATGTCTTGAAACATTTGATCAAATTTTTCCGTTCCGTCGTGCAAGACACTGATATCGTTGTGGAACGACATCAGTGCATTCGTCGACACGAGGTTCAGACGAGCAAGTCGACGATATTTCAATAGCAGCGGATGGTCGAACGGTGCGAGGGTACGGTCGAGTTGGTCGAGCTGTTCTTCGACATGATGATGGTACGCCTCGCGTTTCTCTTCTTCGACTTCATAAAAGTTTTGAGATTTGATCAGTCGACCAAAGAAGATGTAGACGAAGAAGCCGATGAGCGGTAGGAAGAAGAGGACGAGTAACCACGCCCATGTCGTACCGATATCCCGCCTTTCAAAGAAGATGATGGTGATGGCGAACGTGAGATTAAGTAATAAGATGAGCCATGTCAATATGACGATGATGAGTCCGATAGTCACTTCCATCGTATCCCTCCCTTTCATTCAATTCTTACCCGAAATCAAGCAATGTTAGCAAATATTTTTCATGATGTGGGTATACATATAGGAAGAAGTAATGAAACGGGGGAAGTTTATGGAAGACATGATGATCGGGTTCAGCTTACTTGTCCTTATCGGTGCACTTTCACAGCTATTGGCATGGCGGTTTGACTTCCCGGCCATCTTGATTATGACCGTTGCCGGAATTTTGGTCGGTCCGATTTTCGGTTGGTTGGAACCCGATCAGATATTAGGCGACCTCTATAGTCCCCTCATCTCGATTGCGGTGGCCCTCATCTTATTTGAAGGAAGCTTAAGTCTCGAATTTAAGGAGATTGATGATTTAAGGAGACCGATTTTTCGTCTCGTCACAGTGGGCGTATTCATCTCGTTCATCCTGACATCGCTATTATTGATATTTATCGGTGATTTTCATTGGTTACCCGCCTTCACACTCGGCGCCATCTTTGTCGTGACAGGACCGACCGTGATCATTCCGCTGTTACGGCAAGCGAACTTATCACTTCGACCCTCAAAAGTGTTGAAGTGGGAAGGAATCATCGTCGACCCGCTCGGCGCTCTGATGGGCCTATTCGTTGTTCGGATCGGATTCATCTTGTATCAGAACGACGGGCTCGCAAGCCATCTACCGTTCTTTTGGTCTTGTATCGTCGCTGTCGCCTTTGGGATTGCGGTTGGTCATTTACTCATCCGCCTATTCGGAAATGAGAAAGTGCCAGAATATTTACGGACGACGTTGACCTTCTCCGGCGTCCTTCTCGTCTACTCCATCAGCGAATGGGTCATGCACGAGGTCGGATTGTTGGCCGTGACGGCGATGGGCTTGACGATGGCGAATTCCAAGCATGGTCATCTCCATATTTTGAAACAGCTTCGTGAGTTTAAAGAGAATATCTCAATCTTGCTCGTCTCGACCGTATTCATCATCTTGACCGCGAGTTTGACGCGAGATAGCTTACTCGCCGTCTTCGATTGGCCGCTCCTCTTATCGATTATTGGAATTTTATTTATCGTCCGTCCCGTCTCAGTACAAACGTCGTTACTTGGATCACCTTTGACGACGAAAGAACGGGCACTCATCAGCTGGATTGCCCCTCGTGGAATCGTCGCCATGACGGTGACGGCATTCTTCGCCCAAGAGATTGCCGAACTAGGGATTGAAGATGCGGAGCGGATGTTGCCGATCACCCTCGGGCTCGTCGTCACGTCTGTCACGTTACATGGATTGACAATCAAACCGCTCGCCAAACGGTTAGGTTTGACGAAAGTGAAGAATCCTTGGGAGAAAGGATAAACACAAAAAAGACACCGCCCGATGGCAGTGTCTTAAATGAGCTTGAATTAGTTCAAGACTTTGATTGTGATCGACTTGCGACCGAAGTTGAGCGCTTGCTCTTGTGTCGGCATCAAGATGTCGATCTTGTTACCTTTGATGGCACCACCAGTGTCTCCAGCGATTGCTTCTCCGTATCCTTCAACCCATACTTTAGAGCCGAGCGGGATGACAGAAGGGTCGACCGCGATGACTTTTTGGTTAGGGTTCGAACGAACGTCGATACCTGTCGCTGTGATTCCAGAACATCCAGCACAGTATGGTGTATAAGCTGTTGCTTCAACAGTCATTGTCTTACCTGAAGCCGGAGCTTGGGTTTGCGTTGTAGACGATGCTGTTTTCGTAACAGGTGTTGATGTTGAAGTCTTCGGTGCTGATGTCTTCGCATCATTCGCTACCGATGCAGCTGCTGCACCTTTCACGGCGAACTCTTGTCCTGGGAAAATAAGATCTGAATCAAGACCGTTCCAAGTCATCAATTGATTGACAGAGATCCCGTGGTTCAATGCGATACGATAAAGTGTATCACCTGATTTAACTGTATACGTTTTAGATGCAGTAGAAGCTTTTGCTTCTGCCTTTCCAAGTTTCAAGACTTGGTTCGGGTAAATCATATTTGAGTTTAAGCCGTTCGCTTGTTTAATGTCGTTTACAGAGACGTTGTTGTTCACGGCGATACGATAGAGTGTATCTCCAGACTGAACTGTGTGTGTTGATGCTGCCGAAGCTGGAGCAGCGACTCCTAAACTAAGGCCAGCGAGTGCCGTTAGTGTCAATAGTGGTTTTTTCATAAGAATATTCCTCCCTTTTCTAACGCCCCCTTACTGTAACACCTCTATATTTCACAGCGATTACAGGACGATATGAGAGTGATATCAGTTCATTTACAGAACAATTCATGAGGATGAGAGGTTTCAGAAAATTGTTTTAATCCATCAAAACGGCTTTACAGAGCCATTTTAAGATATAATAAAGTATGAAATAAGGAGGTTTTGGTCTTTGGAACTATTACTGCTATATTACATTGTGACTAATTTACTAGCGTTTGTGTCATTTTTTGTCGATAAACGACGTTCTCGCGTCGGGGCTTGGCGGATTTCGGAGCGTACGTTACTGACGATGGCATGGGTCGGTGGGGCGTTCGGGGCTTATTTGGCGATGCGGATCTTCCGACATAAGACATTGAAGCCGAAATTCCGGATCGGGGTACCTGTTGCTATTCTCGTTCATGCCGCATTCACTGGATGGCTCATCTTTTAAGCCTTATATAGAAGAAACACGACAATCAATCTGTTTTTAGATAGTAAGGAATTGTCGGAATCGTCTCCGTTTTTACTAGAACGAAAGTATTTGATCCGTTGAATCGGAGACAAAATATCGAAATGTTACGAATTTGAGGGGAAATGCGCTTTGAAGAGTATGAGACTGACAAGACATGGTGATTCAACGTTTTCGATAACCGATCAGTTCACGATTTTATGGATTGAATCCGGAGTAGTCGATCTGGTGGTGAATGGAGAATGGATCAAACTTGATTCTAATGAAGGATTGATGCTCACAGACGGTCAAAGTTACGTGATTCAACGAATGAAAGAATCGTCTCAAATCGTAAAACTTCAATTTGACCCGTATGAGTTGTTCCATCCCAATATGGCAGAGAGATATGTAAAATCATACGATACTCTCGACAAGTCCATACATATCTTAAAGAAGGAACGGACACCACGCTCCCTAGTTCAGACGATTGAACGTGCCATCCAATATATAGAATCAGAGGGACCGCTCGCAATGATGGATGCGACATTACAATGTACGGTCATCTGGCGTTATTGGATTCAGCAAGAATGTCTGTCGACGAAGCATTCAAAAAAACTGGAGAGCCTCCGAAACATGCTTTCCTGTGTTCATTCACAACTTGAAGACAAACTTTCGTTAGCTCAAATTGCGACCGCGGGAAAGGTGAGTCGTAGTGAATGTTGCCGCTTATTTAAACGATTCGGTGACACGACTCCTCTCGCGTATGTCCAACTTAAAAGAATGGACCGGGCCGCAACCCTGTTAGAGGATTCGACGGAGTCGATTGCTGACATCGCCCAACGTCTGAGCTACTCTAGTGTCAGTCACTTCGTCCAGACGTTTAAAGCACATCATTCGATCACCCCGCTCGCCTATCGAAAAAAATACCAAACGAAAAGAGCCGAATGATTTCGGCTCTTTTCGTTTATCTTGCCGTCCAACCGCCATCTGCTTTCAGCACATCTCCATTTACAAAACTTGAATCGTCCGATGCTAAAAAGAGCGCGACTTTCGCGATTTGTTCTGGTTCACCCATCGGTGCTTCCCCGGCACCTTGAATGGCACGCATCCCCATTTCGCTTGGTGCTGTGATCGTTGAACCAATGTTCGTATTGACGCCACCAGGTGCAATCGCGTTTGCCCGAATCTTGCCGAGCGTACCATGTGTCGCCGCGATGTTTTTCGTTAAACCGATTAACGCATGTTTGGATGCCACATACGCTGCACCACCTCGTGTACCGAACAATCCTCCGACCGAGGCGTTGTTGATGATGACGCCACCACGGTCCTGCTTCTCCATCACTTGAATGGCGGCACGTGAAAGTTTCATCGGTCCGGTCAAGTTGACGGCAAGGACACGGTCCCATAATTCATCTGTCACTTCACCGACGGTCATGAAGTTGTCCATAATTCCTGCATTATTGACAAGAATGTCGACCGACCCAAACGTTTTTTTCGCTGTATCGACGAGTCGGTCGATATCTGACTGATTCGCTACGTTACCAGCGATGCCGACGACATCTCCACCTCCCGTCTTGATCTCTTCGACCACTGCCTGAACAGAATCTTCATTCAAGTCGAAGGCGACGACCCGTGCACCTTCATTCGCGAACAGTTTGGCGATGGCTCGCCCCATGCCAGAACCAGCACCTGTAACGATTGCCGTTTTTCCTGAAAGTTTCACCGAACACTCCTCCTTTACAAGTAAGAACGTACATGAAGCGTGATGACAGCAAGCTACCTGTCACTATGCTATACCCGTATTTGTTAACGTACACATGAAGAAACATGGCGAATTTTCTTCAATTGATGACCAATCCTCTTTATACTTGAGTGGAGACGACTATATAAAGAGGAGAGATGATGTGAGACCATTCCATGCAACGATTCACGGTCAAGGCGACCCTGTTCTTTTCCTTCCCGGTGGGGGATTCACTGGATCACAAGGCCAGTTATTTGTCGAAGCTCTACATAACGATTTCGAAGTACACCTGTTAGATTTACCTGGCTTTGGTGAAAGTGAGGGACTACATACTTATGCGACATCGAAAGTACTCGCGGACTGGGTCGAGGCGTATCGAATCTCACGACAAATTGAATCGGTTCGGCTGATTGGTCATTCGATGGGGGGTGCTATCGCCTTGGCATATGCAGTCCATTATCCAGACCAGGTCAGCCGATTGGTTCTTCTCGATCAAGGACATAAACCAAACGCCATCCTCCCTTATCGTGAATATGGTATCTTCGGATTCACCTTCCCATTACTGCGACTACTGTATCACAACGCACCAAGACGCCTGTTGAGCTGGATGGAAGCACAAGTGAGCACACGTGACTCTATATTTTCCGAAGAACGGTTCCAGCTGTTCTGTAGACGAATCGGGGTCGAACCGACCGCAAACGTTCGAACAGCTTTTGAGCGACCGGCGCGTCTGTCGTCTGGTGGCTTACATTTGTTGTTCGGTTACGACGGGCTTGATTTCACCGACTTGTTACAACGTGTGCAAGTGCCGACGCAACTTCATTATGCGGACTTCACAGGTGTTGATTTGAAGGAGGCGAAACGGACGCTTCATCATGTCAAACGAGCGGAACGACAACTTCATCCCTCTGTACAATTAATTGCCGTACCAGGTGGACACTTCGTTCAGTGGAGCCGTCATTTCTCGATGGGACACGTTGAGCGATTCTTACGTACATAAAAAAGGCAGCGGAACCTTCTCCGCTGTCCTTTTTCGTCATGATGTCCGATTGTGGCGTACGAGCCATTCGTGGAGCTGGTGTTGTAGCTCGGGATGGAGCGGCTGCCTGAGTTGTGAACGATATTGCTTTTTCACGTCCAAAATACTCATCTCACCGTCGAAATGTTTCAACATATGGTCCATGTCCTTAATCTTTTGTACCTCGATCTGTTCCGCGTGGAGTGCGTCGAGCTCGTCAAGATGATGAGCGTCCGTTTGAACGTCTCGGTCTCCCGTCATTGCGAGCGTGGGAATGTGCAACTGAACTAGTCGCTCACGAAGCGACTCATCCGTGAAAGCAAGATGCTCCCGTAACCATTTGGCAGGGAATTTCATCAATTGGATACGCATCGTGTCCTGATCCGTTGCTGTGACGCGTTCGAATAGTTTTTGTTGTTTCCCGATGACCGACTTCTCGTTCAAGCTAAGTCGAAGCAGTTTGCCCTTGATTCCTTTCGTACGTTTCACTTCATCGAGTAAGGCATGCGCCTGTTCCTGCATGCTCGTCTTCAAGGCAACACCGGCCCCCGACAACAGGATGAGACCGGAAACGGATTCACGTTCGGCCGCGAGCGTCGCAACGATACATCCTTCGCTATGACCGAGCAACAAGATGTCTTCTGAGACATGGTCACGAGATTTCAGATAACGGACAATCGTTGCGACGTCATCTACGAGTCCTGTCAGACCGACACTATTTCGATTGCCTCCACTCTTGCCGACCCCTCGTTTGTCAAAGCGTAACGTGACGAAACCTTGTGTCGTCAGCCATTCTGCCAGATCTTTATACAGATTCGACTTGAAGCCGGTCCCGTTCCCGTCGCGGTCCAATCCACCCGTACCCCCGATGAGAATGATGGCTGGAAATGGCGACTGACCATCGTGTGGAGTCGTCATTGTAGCTGCGATGGTTGATTCTCCTTGAATGAATACCTCTTCTTGCTTATACATCATCCTTTTCCTCCTTTTCTTCGACGGGCATGAACGCATACGAGAACTTTCGTAACGTGCGTTCTTTGGATGGCTCATTGTCCAACACATCTTCCAATAAGTCATAGAGACCTCTCAAGAATCGGTCACTTTCAGTATCGGACAGGTAGAGCGGGATACTCCGGAATCCGACTTTGTCTTCCGGGAGATCGATCGAGTCGCGTTTCAAATAGTTCCCGAAATCCATGAGCAGTGACATCGTGAACGTATAGCAGACCATGTACAGTTGCTCGCGGTCCTCCTCCTCGACAATCTTATTGATACTGGTCAACGGGTTGTTTTGAATCGCATATACCTTCTCATACACCCCGCGTACTTTGTTCTCACTGACGACGGATAAGATCTCGTCTTGTACCATCTTATTGATATGGCGATAGAGGCTCGCCTGAGGCACATCTGGAAGTGCTTTTGCCAAATCAGCGGTCGTAACCCCTTCATTCATCAAAACATGTTGAAAGATTTTCATACGAATCGGATTCAACAAACTTTTTAAAACATCTTGATTCATTATCTTCACCTCGATGTTATCATATTTGATAATATTATTATTTTTGATAATATCATACGGTCGAATCGTTGTCTATGTCCATACAAAAAAGCCGCCCTCATAAGGCGGCTGATTCGACACATCCCTTGTGATTAACGTTCACAGGCGATCCCGTCTTGATCACGGTCTTTCGATTTATTCGCATCATACAAAGCTTTATTCACATATGGCGTATACCGAGTTTTTCCGCCTTTGTTTTTCGTCGTCTTCGACTTTGCCACTCCGCCTTTATACACCTTGTTCAGCTCCGTACAATTTTTAAAGCGTTTCGCCGCTGCATCGACCGATTCCGTTGGTGCTACACTCAACCCAATCATGAGAACGAACGTTGACAGTATCAGTAAGATTTTTTTCATCAAATCCCTCCTCTTATCCGTTATATCGGGTGAATTTGTGTGATATTCATCATTGAAAGAGATAAAAAATTCTTTCCGACCCGAATGAAGTCCAAAACAGGTACTTGCTGTTAGTTCTTCTCCACAACACGTCGCACGATGGAGAAAAACACTCGGTTCGGTAGAAAACGCTTGAGCGCGATCAGTAGTCCCGCCTGTTTACCCGATGGATAACGAAGTCGTTTCTTCCGGTCGTTCGCTGCACGCCAAATCGTCTCAGCGACAACATCGGGCCCTTCGGCATTCGCACCAGCTGCGTTCGTGTTATGAAGTGCGACCTCTGTATAGTCATCATATACATCAAGAGGTTGATCGCGAACGAGTTCTTGGGAACGGCTATAAAAGTCTGTCTTAATCGGTCCCGGTTCAATCAACTTCATGTCAATATTAAACGGTGCCAGTTCGAACTGAAGCGATTCGATGAATCCTTCAATCGCCCACTTTGAACTGTGATACAAGCTATAGATTGGGAATGTGATTTGGCCACCGACTGAAGACACGGTCACAATCCGGCCGCTCCGCTGTTCACGTAAATAGGGAAGCGCTGCCCGAATCACGTTCATGACACCGAAGACGTTCGTATCAAATTGCCGCTGAATCTGTTCAGGCGAGGCTTCTTCGAAAATCCCGACTGCTCCATATCCGGCATTGTTTAATAACACATCGATCGTTCCGTGATCGGAGACGATTTGCTCAAAAGCGTCACGAATACTCGATTCGTTCTTCACATCTAGCTGATAAAGCGACACACCTTTCAAATTCGACAATTCTTGATGGTCTTCAGGTTGTCGCATCGTCGCGGCGACATGCCAGCCTCGTTTGCTGAACAGTTCGACGGTAGCTCGACCGATTCCGCTTGACGCTCCTGTGATGACAATCGTTTGTTTCTGCTTCATATTCATTCTCCTTATAACGTTTATATGTTTAAACTTTTAAACTAATTAGTGGAAAAGAAGCCCTTCTCTTTGTTTCCAAAAAGAAAGGTCAAAGGATGCATTCGTCTTCGATTGCGCGCGTCAGTGCCTTCAGCAGTCCGACCGCGTCCTCGAGCGTCAAGAAGTAAAAGTTCTCTGTTCCGACTTTCTCTGATGAGACGATGCCCGCTTGTCGCAACAGTTTGAGATGATGTGAGATGGCCGGTCGAGACAGCTCGATCTTTTCATCAATCTGATTGACGTTCAAGCGTTCATGTTTGGCGATCTCGACGATGATACGTTGACGATTGACGTCGGCCAATACTTGGAACAACGGGATCGCATCTTCAAATAAAGATAACGATAACTCAGGTGTAGCATCTGGTTGCTTCATATCCATCACTCCGTTTAAAAGTTTAAACGTTTAATCCTGTATTTAGAATACTAGGTGCCCCGCCTTCTGTCAACGAAGTTGTTCGTACACTTCACGCAGAATGCTTGAAATCATATGTCTCGAATCATAATCTCGCTTTGAGATTTGGACGAGAGGTGACGGTTCGGGAAAGAGCTGGGCATTGATGTCGTCAATCGTATAGCCTGCTGCGGTTTTTGATAGCACGTTATCAGTCAAGCGTTCTAGATAATCGAGCTTTTTGGTCAGTTGCTCTCTCCCCTGTTCGAGACGCCCGGCGTGTTGGCAATATACTTCCTCAAAATCAAGACTCAGGACACGTTTGAGCGAGCGGATCTGTTCGGGGACGGACTCCTCCGGAATCATCACTTTCGGATACGGATGGACGAACAAATCACCGGAGAACAGTCGACCGTTCTCCTCATCGAATAAGACGACGTGATTCGGTTCATGTCCGGGTGTGTGAATCACCTCATATGAATGATGTTCCGACGTGATTTGATTGTCATGATAGGCGATTGGTTGAAACGGTTCCGGGTCACCGGAGAAGAGCGCCCGGTAATCCGGGATGTCTAGCCCCGTTCGGCACATTTCCACCGCGGATTCACGTATGTAGATCGGTACCCTGTACGTTTGATCAAGCCAAGCGGCCGTGCCGATATGGTCTTCGTGAGGGTGTGTGATACTGACAAGATCGATGGGGACCGATTTATAAAACGACTGGAGAGCCGGTAGCATCGTCCGTGTCCCGGTATCGATGATCATGCCGTCGATGTAATACACATACATCGACATTTCGAATGGACCGTTCTTTACGTTGGCACTAACGGCCGTGACTGGTCCATAGTTCTTTACTTGCATCATGTGTCCCTCCTATATCTCACTTTTCTTCATTATAGCGAAAAAAGCCAAGCAATCTCTTATTTCTGAGAATTCCTTGGCTTATCTTCTTATAAAGAGGCTATCACTCGCTCCGGATCCGGTCGAACCATATAATCAGGGTCCGCCTCGGCAAATTGGATTGTACCATTCTGGTCGATGACAAAAGTCGCAGGTACAGGAAGGCGCCACGGATTCGCGTCTCCATTATAATGCGCGAGTTTAAGTCCAAAGTCCGTTTCATATGTTTGAATCAAGTGATCTGGAAAATCGAAGAGTAAGCGATAAGATTCTGCCACCTGTTGATTGGGGTCACTGAGCACTTCAAATGTCAGATTGTTCTTTTCGGACGTCGACAAGGACTCATCTGGCATTTGAGGGCTGATGGCAACGAGTTGTGCCCCTTTCTGTTTGATTTTCGGCAAAATGCGTTCATACGCCTTCAATTCGAGATTACAGTAGGGGCACCATCCCCCTCGATAAAAGTTCAAAATTACTTTTCCATCTTGCAATAATTCTGACAAGGTGACTTTTTCACCCGTAGCGTTGACGAGCTTAAAGTCAGGAGCTTTTTCCCCTACTTGTAACCCTTGACCGACTCCTGATTCAATCAATGACGCTGTCGCTTCTGCAACACTCTGTTTAACATGGACAGGTGCACGACCTAAGAATCGGTCCCGCACCGCTGCTAATTCTTCCCGAAGCATGTGACCTCTCTCCTTTTACGACTGATTTGCTGTCATTTCGAACACATCTTCCAAATGAGCTTGGAGTTCACGCTTATAAAGAGTGATGTCCGGGTTCGCGATCACGTCATGCGCCCCAAAACTCTTCAACGGTTCCATTCCGATGAACTGCTGAGCATAGTGCAGGTGCGCGATTGAATCTTCAAAGTCTTTACCAGCGAAGAACCCTTCAACATTGTTATATTCTGTGACAGGGGCGTTCCATGTTGTCGAAAACATATATTTCTTCCCTTTCATCAATCCACCTTTTCCATACCCTTCAGCAGCACCGACGAAGAAGACACCATATTCGTACACTTCATCCATGTATTTTTTGAATTTTGCCGGGAGCGAGAACCAGTAGATTGGTGTTTGGTAGATGACGACGTCTGCCCATTTATATTTTTCTTGCTCTTCTTTGATATCATAACCGGCATCGATGACCGTCGTTTTCACTTCGTAGGCTCCGTCGAGTGTTTGAACGATTTCGTCGAACATCGTCTTGTTCAATTCACCCTTTGCAAAGTCATAGTACTCATGTCCGTTGATAACTAATACGTTTTTCATCATTCAAAACTCCTTAGAAAATTGTTTTATAGTTCGATAACCATCAAACTAAAGGTATCGTATCACCGTAAGTTATACTTCGCAAGCATTTTGATCATAAAAAAAGCATGCGCTCGAAGCGCATGCTTATAAGTCTTCATCTTTTACGGCGAACACAGAACTTAATAATCCAGGGAACTTCTGTTCAATCTCATCTTTTCGGAGCGAATAGTAATGCTCTTTTCCTTCGATGCGTCCTTTGATCAGCCCAGCTTCCCTCAAAATTTTGATATGATGGGACACCGTTGATTTATTCAACATCAATTCGAGCGAATAAGTGGAGCAGTTGTTTTCACCAGATTCTCTAAGGCATCGAATGATGCGTAATCGGTTCGGTTCACTCAGTGCGTGAAGGACTTTCGTATACGGTATGGTATCGATTGATGGATGATGTAATGGTTTCATAAGGCCATTATACAAATCAATTCTGAAATTCTCAAATTTCTCTGTTCAGACTTTCCCCATTCGTTGCGATGACACGCTTATACCAATCGAACGAGTCTTTCTTCATCCGCTCCATCGATCCGTTCCCTTCGTTGTCACGGTCGACATAAATCATCCCGTACCGCTTCTTCATCTCCCCTGTCGTAAAGGAGACGATATCAATGATGCCCCAAGGCGTGTAGCCAATCAAGTCGACCCCGTCATAAATAACGGCTTGCTTCAATTGTTCGATATGGGCTTTCAAATAATCGATTCGGGCCGCATCATGTATCTTTCCGTCGACGATCTCATCGACCGCACCGAATCCATTCTCGACGATGAAGAGCGGAATCTGATAACGGTCATATAAACGGTTGAGCACATAGCGGAGACCGACCGGGTCAATCGCCCATCCCCAGTCACTTGACTGGATGTACGGATTCTCGACACCATTCGGTAGGCCACCGTTCACGATATCCCCGTGATTGTCCGCGACGACATCACTTTTCACGGTCGTCGACATATAGTAACTGAAGCCGAGATAATCGACCTTCCCGTTCTGTAAAATCTCTTCGTCTCCTTCAAGGATCGGGATGTTATACCCTTCCCGCTCAAACTCGTTCAAGGCGTAGCTCGGATAGAAGCCACGTACTTGTACGTCCGGGAAGAAATACCGTTGACGCATCATCTCTTCGGCGAGCATGACGTCGTCCGGGTTCGATGAGTATGGATAGATCGGGACATGCGACACCATCGCCCCGATTTCAAAGTCCGGATTGATTTCTTTCCCTTTGGCGACAGCGAGGGCGCTCGCAATCAGTTCATGGTGTCCGGTCTGATACATGACTTCACGCGCGTTCTCGCCTTCTTCTAGGAGGACGCCTGAATTCGTCCATAAGAAGAGCGGGTTGTTGACGTCCATCTTGTTGTTGATTTCGTTGAACGTCATCCAGTATTTGACCTTGTCTTTGTAGCGGTCGAAGCAGACCTCGGCGAAACGGACGAAATGCTCGACAACCTCACGATTGCGGAAGCCACCGTATTCACGAGCAAGGTGGAGCGGCATCTCAAAATGAGAGAGTGTGATGATTGGTTCGATGTCGTGTTTGAGTAGCTCATCGAACAAGTCGTCATAAAACTGAAGACCCGCCTCGTTCGGCTCTGCATCATCGCCGTTCGGGAAGATGCGACTCCACCCGATCGATGTACGTAAACAGTTCAATCCCATCTCGGCGAAAAGAGCTACATCTTCTTTATAACGATGATAAAAGTCAATTGCCTCATGGTTTGGGTAGAATTCGTTCGGCTCAACCTTGTCCGTGATACGACGCGCGACGCCATGTGCACCTGCCGTCAAGACATCGACGACACTCGGTCCTTTGCCGTCAGCGTCCCAACCACCCTCGAATTGATGGGCGGCAAGTGCGCCTCCCCATAGAAAGTTTTTCGGTAACGTCTTCATCCTCTATTCCTCCTTCACATGAATCATACACGTCAAGTATAATTGTACCGGTACAATTAAACAAGGTTGATACAATAAAACAATTTTGTTTTTTCATGATATAATAGAATCAGTGACGAAAAAGTGAGGAATAACCATGTTAAAATACCAACAGATCGCAAATGAAATCGAACAATACATCCATGAACAAAACTTAAAACAAGGGGATAAATTACCTGTCCTCGAGCAGATGATGAATCAATATGCGGTGAGCAAGAGTACGATCACGAAAGCTTTAGAGCTCCTCGAACGAAAAGGTATCATCTTTCAACTCCGTGGTAGTGGCATTTTCGTCAGACGCCATAATCGTCCCGGTTATATGAGTCTCTTTTCCACTCAAGGATTCAAGAGTAACCTTGGAAATCGAATCTTGACCTCTGATGTACTCGATATGTCTGTCGTGAAGCCAGACGCGATGGTTGCAGAAAACCTCGGGATTGACGTAACTGACGATGTATACCGTGTCGAACGGGTAAGGTATGTGGATGGCGAAGTGCTTTGTCATGAGGAATCGTATTATGTGAAAGCCATCGTCCCTTACTTGAATCGAGAGATTGTGGCAGATTCCATTTTCGATTACGTCCAAAGTGCGCTCGGTGTCACAATTGGTTTTTCTGACATGTATCTACAGGTCGGTCGATTGACTGAAAGTGAAGCGGAATACCTCGGTTTGCATGAGGATGATCCGACGCTTCGTATCGAAACAATCTTTCATCTGACGAATGGGAAGCCATTCGACTACTCACGCATCACTTATCATTACGCACATTCGCAGTTCGTCATTCAGGCGAACGGCCCCTATATGTAAAGAAACCCCTCATGCGCGCATGAGGGGTTGTTTGTTAGACAAGTTCTTTTCGGTTCAAATCGAATAGCTCGCGATCCGTCTCATATAGGAGTTCGTCAAACCGTTCGGTTCCGTGTTCTTCGATGAACAGCTCTTCTGAAGGGTAAATCGGTACAAACCAGACGATTAGGACGCTCTGCTCCTTGTTTTTATACGTGAGGAACGACTCATCTGAGTAAAAAGGAGCGGTCACATAGACCGAAGAAAATGAATATTGTTCGATCACTTCCTCTGGCAGTTCGTAGAGTTCGCCCAACTCGAACGCCTTGTGCGTTCTAATCGCATAAAGGGTCAGCTGCAACATCAATTCAGCAAACTCATCTTTGACATGCTGTTGATTGAAGCGGAACAGCAACTCTTGGTGAGCGATCGAACCATTTTCGAATTGAAGTGTATGCCAATGTAGTCCTAATGTCGAAATACTTGTGATTTTAGAGGACTCGTCTTCAAGTTCGATGATTTGAACATCATCTTCTAGCAAGTGAGGGATATCATACCCGCTGACGAACGTGCCACAATGTTTTTCTAGATGTTCTAAATAGTTCATATTCCATCCCTACTTTCTCATAATTGGTGTACTGTTTGATTCGGGTTTTGAGTTTGATGGACTCAATCGATTGACGCAAACTCACTTCTTCTTTACTTGGGTCATTCAAAATACTTTGATGTCTCCATTCACGTGATCCAAGAGATAATATGTATCATGGGCATCGTGCGCGAAAACAAAATTTCTTGCGATGTTCGGATGAAATTCAGCAGTGAACGTTTCAATTGTTTGCTCGTGTGTCGGAAATGAAAGGGACTGCCACACTTTCTTCGTTTTCGGAATCTGAAGCTGAGGCAATAGTTCGTCAACAATCAATGTCTTCCAATCTGCGTCATTTAACATGAAACGATATACATTCTTACGGGAACCAAACGTTCCACCTAAACAAAATGATACCTCAATCGGGAATACACCCATAGTGACATATTCGAAAAATGTCTCGATATTGGCTATCTCCGTTGTCTCGACACGATTTACTTGTTTCCCTTGGAGTGTCAAACCGTCTTCATAATAACTCAGAATCCAGTCCGTCTCTCCTCGTAAGACGATGACCTCATTCGAAGAGAGAGTCAATTCCGACTCTAATAACTCACGATTTTTGATGGTTTTGGTAGTCAGATGCTCTTCTTGACGTTCAAAAGAGAAGAGATGTTTTCTCGTAGCTCTCACAGTTCGTTTCCGTTCAATGCGCAATGGAAAGTCCTCATCCTTCAGATGTCGAAAAATTAATCGATTTGCTTCTCCTTCTTTCAGTGCATGACTCGGTATGATCACCATTTCTAGTTGTTCATGTTGATTGTATAATTTTTTTGACATCATGTTGTTTTTTGTCTTTTAAGGAACCAATACCCGAATGGCAACATCGCTAACACTGCAAAACCAATCAATCGGATAGTATTCGATGTTGGCTTGTTTGATTCTGCTTCGTCTGAATAGCCATCCGCTCCATCCATCATTCCTTCTTCGGCATTCCCTTCAACACTTTCATGCTCTTCAATCAATAAGGCTTGAAACGCCTCAGTTGAAATCTCATTCCCGCTAATCATCTGTTTTGAATTAGATGTCAACGCCGTCAACATGTCCCCATCATAATCAAACCATGCCGACCTTTCTGTGTATTTCACGAGATGTCCTTGTACGTCCATCAACGTTTTTGGTGTTTCTTTATCAGAACCGAACGTTGAGAACGCATATGTATTTGCAGATTGTTCATACGTCCCGATCACGTTGACCGGTTCGTCGTCCTGAAAGACAGTCGCCACAAATTCTTTTGTCGGGATGAAGGAACATGTCCATTCTTGTAACAAGAGGATGACGGGATATAGGTCTCCAACAACGGACCGAACGTGATGTTCTCACTGTCCGTCATATGATAATTAGCCGGGTCATCTCCCTGAATATGGTCCATCACAATGTCATAAAAATATGCATCTGCAAAACGTTCCGGCGAAGATTCAGTCATCTCGGCTGATACGGTCGTCGTGCTTGCAAGCAGTCCGACACAACATATAAGTAAGCTCGTCATTCGTTGCATGTGTTTCTCCCTTCATCAACCTGAAGATTTCAGCAGCATCGCGTGATTGATGTGAATTAATTCGGCGTGCGGCTGTTTGTGACGACTGACATATGAAGTGAAACGTGATGACGCAACAAACGCGTTCGATTCATGAATCATCGCCAGTCGGACGAGAATGAGCCGTAATTGTTTTCTTCCTTCTCCCAGTGTAACAGTTGTTTTTGTCAAGTCGGTTGATTAACAGCTCCACTTTACAATCTTCTTTGATCAAGTAAGAGACCCAATAGGCCGTCTGTTGAATCAAGTCTTCATATTGCGCATGGAGCCCGTTCCCAAGCGGACCGCTCAAATCAAGGGAAATCGTGAACGTGTCGAGATTTTGTCGTTCGTAGACTTTCGCCTGGACATGTCCAGTCTTTGAGGTGGCGACCCAGTCAATATGCTTGGCCGGCTCTTTCTCATATCGTTTCGCGCTTTGAATCATCAAAGGGTCTTTCAGTGGAGAATGTTTGACGATGCGGTCACCCATCCGAATCATGCGCGATTCGGATATCGGCGATTTCGTGATGGCAGGTAACACGATCCATGAGGGAAGCGTCATCCCCTCATCCGTGAAGAAGAGGGTGCCCAAGTGAAACGGTAAGGTGACACGCATGACACATGTATGAATCGAAGCGGGTCCTCGCTTCACAACAGAGACGGACACGTGATGAAAGTCTTCTTCAATCCGTGAGTCATATGCCCGTGACCCGTTTTCAAAAGCAATCCGTTCATTCCCCTCTAATCGGACTAAAAACGGAACACCAAGTGCAATGATTCGCTCATATCCATCGATGTGGATGATACACGTCGTCTCATCGTCGATGAATAAGAGGTCTTCTTTTTGCCGGATGGAAAACGAGACTTCATTTGAAAGCGTTCGAATGATTCGCTTCCGGATGAACATGACGATTAATAAGGTCCCACATATATAAGAGATGGGCCACACATAAGGCATCCACATCGCGAGAAGACCGAGACTGACATAAGCAGGCCACAGTTGGTCCTGAAGAATGGACGGCGTAGTTCGACTCCTTTTGTATGCGTAATAGGTATGCGTCAAGTTGACGTGTGAACGCTTCTTCACGGTGTGGTGAGATTTCCCCGTTATCATAGCGCGTCTCTAAATAAGTGATCAGTGATGCATCGAGCTCGATTCGTTTCGCCCAGGTCGACAACGTCTCGGACGGGCGGCGACGTTTTTGTGGCGGCAGTGCTGCTTCGAAATGAATCAACTGTTGCCGAATAGCTGAGGCAGGTAATGGATGAAGCGTTCGGTTTATCTGCTCCGTCGAGTTGTCAGAGGTCACTAGCGAGTGATCCTCGATATCTAACTCTTCCTCCTCGATTTGTTTCTTCGATGGGGGTCGTCTCTTCCAAAGCCACCATCCGAGCAAGATGAGCAGTCCGGTAATGATGTACGGGAGGTAGGAGATCTCGTTCGACTCATTTGATTGGGGATTGCCATAAGAAGGCGATTGATCTTTGATCCGCTCTTTCGGTGTGCCACCTGAACCCTCTTCCGAGTCAATCATCGCTCCGTATGGACCGTTCCCTTCCGGTTCTTCATATGGCGCATCCCCACACCAAAAATCGACATCCGTCACTTCGAAAATCCCTAAAAACTTTCGTTTGTCATGACAGTCCGTGACCCAACCCGTGATGTCGCTCCCCGAGATATCTAATGATTGGTAGTAGCGGTATCCTAGTTGACCGGAATAGGAGATGAGGGCGACGAGTAGTAAGGAGAGTAGAATCCCTGATACAAAGATTGTTTTTGCTTGCTTCATGTGTGTTTCCGTTTATGTATAGTCGGCTTAATCGCGTTCATCTGACATAGGGCTCCTCTCATCGAGTGAATCCTTTATTTGGAAATTGGATTAAAAGGATTATATCATAAGGATTAGCGGAATATTCAGTTATTTTCAGACAACAGAAAAAGCCCGTTCATTGAACGAGCATTTGATCTATGAACTTATTAGATTCCTCTTCTTTCATCGCTTGAGGATGGACTCGACTTGATGCATATGGTGCCGGTCATGCTCGATGAATTCTCCGATAATCACATATAGTGAATATGGGACACCTTGATAAGGATCATGTGAGACGCCATTCGCTGTCGTTTTATAAGTCAGTGCTTCTTCACTTAAGGACTCGAGCATCGTGACGAGCGTTCGCCGACTTTGTAGTGATTCCTTCAATACAGCGTCACCTGTCAACTTCTCTGCCCTTTTCGTCGCCCGCGCGTTAAACGAGTCAAAATCAGGGAAAATCATCCCTTCCCCGTTCTTCACCGATGGGATGATGACATTCAACAGATGGTTGTCCCAATGAGCGATATGTAGAATGATTTGTTTTATGGACCACTTCTCCGAGTCTATCTGTTTATTCCAATCCAATTCACTCAGCTTTTCTAACGAATCGAGCCATTCTGTGTACGCTGCGAATTCTTGAATGACTTGCATCCAATCCCCTCCCCGTTCTCTTCAAATTACTGCGATTATAGCATGAACTAGACCTTCCGAATCATTAATAAACGGCACCGTTCGTCATGAACAGTGCCGCACGTGTCTCTATAACCAGACTGGTAATGAGAAGAAAACTAAGAACAATACGGTCAAGACACCGACGACCGGACTGAGCGACCGATAGCCCTTCTTGAACAAGACAATCATCGTGTATGCGATGAATCCGAGTCCGATCCCATCGACGATGGAATACGTGAACGGAATCATGATGATGACAAGAATCGCCGGGAAGGCATGCTCCCAGTTATCGAGCGGCAAATGCTTCACGTTCTGGAACATCATCATTCCGATGATGATGAGAACTGGTGCAATCGCCGTCACGGGGATGATGGCAAAGAGTGGTAGCAATAAAAGTGATACCACATACAATCCCGATGTGACGAACGAAGCAATCCCGCCTCTTGCACCGACCGATATCCCGGCAGCCACTTCGACCGTCGAGACAGTCGGGCTTGATCCGAACATGGCACCGGCCATCGTCGAGAGACCTTGTGCAACGAGACCTTTCGGCGCATCCTTTTCTTTGTCGATTGCCCGTGTCTGATTCTGGATCAAGCTGATGTTTTCAATCAACAAGACGAGCGTCAGTACACCGACCGCGACCAAGAAGAGCGGAGACGCAGATTCCGCGAACGAGATGTTTCCGAATACCGTGCCGAATGACTCGAAGAACGGTGTCAACGAGAAACTACCTGTCCACTCCAGTGTTCCCATCACGGCGCTGAGTCCAACACCGAAACCGATTGTCCAAAGGAAGCTGCTTGGTCCCATCTTCAAGAACAGCAAGATGGCGACGAAGAGTGATAAAAAGGCCACCTGGACGTTACGCTCTCCGAGATCACCGATGTGGAGCAATGCCCCGCCCCCACCTGAGACAATCCCAGCTGCCTCGAGGCCGATCAAAATGAGGAAGAGGCCGAGACCGACCGTCAATCCGTCATGAATGATCGGCGGGAACGCGTTCGCCAATTTACGCGCCACTTTCGTGACCGTCAACAGGACGACGAGTACACCTGAGACGAACGAGACGGCGAGCGCACTTTGCCAACTCAATCCCATCTGTAAGACGAGCGTATACGTGAATAGCGCGTTAATCCCCATTCCCGGTAACAAGAGAAGCGGTAGATTGAAGAATCCCGCAATCAACGTCCCGATGATGCTTGTCAAAATCGCTCCGACGAGCGCTCCCTCGAACGGGAGTCCGGCTTGTGTCAAAATTGCCGCATGTACGGCCGGGATATATGCTGTCGCCAGGAAGTTCAGCACGCCCCCGTATGTTTCTGTTTTCCATTCTGTTTGTTTTGCCATAGGAATCAATCCTTTATTGGCACCCTCACCCACCCGTGTATACACACGAGATTGATTATATCCTGTCAGACATCTAACAAGCAAGAGCGATTCGACTCAATTCAGTCTTTGGACCCATTCATGAGACCGATTCCATCAAAAGATTCATTTTATAAAACAAGAACGTTTGTTCTTATTTTAAGCGACTTTTTGCGAACAAATCTGTTATAATGAAAGGGCAGGTTAACGCAGCAATAGTGGGGTCAGCCGCCAAGTCCACAATGGAGGAAGGCGGTGGTGCGGATGGAACAACTTTGGACCTGGGTTGGGGATTATGTCATGATCCCAATCCTCGCTCCGATCATCGTTCACTTGGTGATTCACCGAACATCCGATCGTGCAACGTCTGAACGCACAAAAAAATGACCCCCTCGGCGCAATGAGATGGGTCACTTTCTGATTCACTAACCATTGTGGCGGCTGGGACCACTCTTAAAGTGGGAGCCTGTAAGCCAGAGGTCGGTGTGTCCAGCACCGGTCTCTTTCTACTTGCATCATACCATACTTTATCCGCCTTTTCAGTAAGAGAAACATCATTTGACACGAAAATCACAAATAATTCAAACGCTCAGGAAACTTTATCCTGAGCGTTTTTCTTTCATTTCGTTATAACGAGAGAACCAGACGAGCATCGCGTCCGCTTCCTCTTTCGGAATGTCATCAATCGTCTCAACTGAAAGGAACCCTCCACGTGTCGAGAACTGCACCGTACATAACCCGAAACGTCGTTGTAAGAGTGATTGCTTCACTTGAATCTGTTCAATCCTCGGTTTGTCCGTCAAGAACGATTGGACGTTGAATGCTCCAGTGCGCAATTGGATGAATTGATCCGTGCGGACATATTTGGTTGTGACGTAACTGAGTACACGTCCTCCGATGATGACAGCCCATAAGAGGATAAGCCACCAGGCATACTCTCGGAAGAAGTAGAGGACGAGCCCTGAGATAATGATGCCGAACCAGCTGATTCGCAGCAATTTGATGCCTAGCGCACGTCTCGGAAGCCGGTGTAATTCATCAGACCATGCGAAATGTGTGAAGTGTTCACGTAGGACACGCATCGCCCGGTCACGTCGGACGAACGGGAGAATCGTCGACGATTCATCTTTTAGTTCATCCATCGTCCCTGCTGCGACGAGTTCGACACCGACAATGTGGAACCAGCGACGGATAAACGTTTCTTTAATCCGAATCGCTTGAATCTTCTCATACGGGATCTCTTTTGCGCTTCGGTTCAATAGTCCTTTTTCGACACGAATACGTTCTCCTCTCCGCTCGAGTCGGAAGTTCCCATACTTCAAGAAGTTGATGACCATACCGATCACGACCGACAGCATCAATACCCCGATGACGAGAAGACCGATGACGATGATGGACGCATGGACGACATAATCTTCGACCTGGTTGAATGCCCCATCCAAATTGATGAAGTCGTCGATTGACGAGATAATCGTCGAAGCGACCGGAAAGATGGCGAACACTGAGAGCGACGTGATGGAAGCCAACACGATTTCGCGCGTAGACAAGGCATATAAAAGGCGGCTTGGTAACGGCTCTGTCTGTTCGGGAATCGCATCCGATTCTTCTGATCCATCCACAATTTGTTCGTTCTGTTTGCGATGTCGAACCTGCTCGAGTATATCTTCAAGTCGCTTGGCTTCTGTCGGAAAGACACCAGCCAATTTAAAAGAAGCATCATCACTGTTGGCGTTCGTGTCGAACGTCAATTCAACGACGCCTAACAATCGATAAAGGAACGGGCTGTTCGAATGAACACTTTGAATTTTATAGAGTGGGAGCGACTTTTCTTTTTTCAACCAGTTTCCTTCGATGACATAGACAGTCTTTTCGTCGAGTGCATATCGAAAGTTCAACCATCCAAAAAACTTCTGGACAATGTCGAGTAATAGAAAGAGCAAAATACCGACCCGGATGATGATGCCAAACGTCGATTCCCAATCATTGTTGAGTATAAAGAGCAGGACGATTGGAATGGCGAATGATTTGATGACCTCAAGAATGCGAAGCACCAAAACGCGACTCGGAAGTCGATGCCACGTTAACGCAGTCTCGGTCATACGACATCCTCCTCTTCGATACGCGCGTAGATGGCAATCTGCTCGCGGAGTGTTTTCGCGAAGGATTCTTCAATCGCATAGATTTCATGAGAGCCTGCTGCAGTCCCGATGGTGATGGTCTGTAGCCCATATTTACGGAGAAGCGGTCCTTGTGCCGCATGTACATATTGGACTTTGGTCATCGGGATGAGCACATCATGTGTTGTGATGATGCCATGATGGATCCGAATCTCGAGCGGTTGGACGTCATATGTGAATCGTTCTTGTTTCCACTTTTGGAACCAGATGATGTCAATCAAGCTATAGACGACATCGATGACGAGCAGCACGATAAAGCCAATCTGTAGCCAAGTCGGCCAGTCGAACCAATATGAGGCCCCTACAAGCGCTCCTGTCACGAGAAGACCGATGAGATAAAAAATTGAGCTCGATAATCGAAAGACAGTCCGCGCCTCGATTGGAAGCGTTCCGCTGATTCGTTGTGATGTGACACCCTCTTCCGGTGTCGGTGGTGTTTCTGACATGATGAATCCCCCTATCGTTCATATGTATCTGTCCTTATTGTATACGCGTTTCCCCTCGAAAAGTTTCAGGATTCGGTCGGGAATGTACTCAAGCGCTCATATAACCCTTCGATCATCGCCCGATCTTCTGTTTCGAAAACCTGTTTTAATCGGTGGACTGCCTCTAATCCTGCCATTTTCAAGTCACCTGTTAACTTCCCGGTCATTTTTACGGAAGCAAACGCGCCCGCGACGACGACTTGGTCACATGTGTAGGCATACTCATACGTGGCCCAGTCTTCTGGTGCATATACATCTCGATTAATCCAACTTTCGATTAGGGCGTACGCATACGATAAAAAGCAAAGGTCTCTCTCCTTTCGAATCACCTCTTCGTACATAACCAATGCATCGGCTCCGGCATCATTCCCAAACGGTGCGTATTCGTCCGTACAGTCCACATAAAAATCATCATTGAAATATGCCTCGTATTTCGGATGCGAGGTCAGGAAACTTGGTCCAACTTCCGGGTCATCCACATAAAAATGGTTGTCCCAATCAAAAAAGGACTCAACATACCCCTTCCTCAATTTTTGACGAATGAGCTTCTCGACCTCGTTCGTACATTCCATATTGGATTCAAAAGACTTCACTTGTACTTTTCCGATGGTTCCTAGTTTCCCGTAGTTTACAGTAAACTCATCATCCATAACGATGATGTTCCAATACTTTGTAGTATGTTCAAAAGACCGCTTGATCATGTAGCGTTTCCTCCCGTCTTCAGAGCATTCAATCATATGACAATTGTACCTCGGATGAATCAGAAAAAACGAACCATCCAATCGATTCGTCTCTTCGGTCATTTCATCATTTTGCTCTCGAATTTGTTTATGAGCAGATTTTTCACTTCGGCTCGTAACGGAATCGTGCAATTTTTTCGTTCGCTCTCGCATAGAGTGTTTCCAATGAAAAACGACTGGGCCGAGAGAGTTCTTTGGCGTACACGGCCTCAATGGTTTTGTCGATATAGGCATTTTCCTCTTGAAGATATTCGATAAGCAACATTTTATACTCTTCAGAAGTCGCTTCCTTATGCTTCAATTCATTCAGTTCATCAAGATAGGCATCATTTTCTGCTTTGAATCCTTCTAGCTCGTCGACTGCCCCGGGCACATCAACGTTATCCATCGGTAAACTTGATAACATTAGCATTTTTATCTGATGATTCTGAGCATCCGCGAGAATGGTTCCTGCATCAAAAGAGATAACCGGTCGAGGATCAACTTCTTCTGTTGAGGATGTCGCGCCACAACCAATCAACGACATCATCATAGTAAAAATCAGTAAGAGTATTATTAAAACCCTTTTCATCTTTATCCCCCTAAAAAGTAAGTCATGAAAGCAACATAGCGATAGACTTCTTGGCATTGTCAACGATTTCTCCAGACTAACATATTTTACGTTTATTACCAAATTCATCGTTAAGAACCCTTTGCCTTATAGTCAGTGTCCATCTCTAATACTCAATTGAAAATCAAAGAAATATCACATCAAAAAACCATGAAGGCACACTTGGTTCTGTGTACTCGATCACGGTTTTTTGACAAGTTATTTCGATTTTATTGCTGGCTTGCTCGTCCTTTAATCTTCAAAGAACCATTTCTTACGTGGTTCCACTTTTAGGTTGTCTCCATGTTTTTTCATTTCCGTCACAAGGTAGCGTTCGAGTTCGTTCATCGCCTTGACCCAGTCGGTCATTGTCGCCACGAGAGGAACGACGATTAAGATGAGTTCTTCCTCTTCTTCTCTCATGCGCTCAATCATCAGTTTCGCAAAGTCAAAGTTCTCATGGATGAGATCTTCTTCACGGTCGATAAGATGCTCATTCTCGAGCTCATAGGCAGAAAATAGTCGCTCATGTCTTCTCAATAGATGACGAATGTGCCGATACAGTTCATCTCTCAACTGTGGTGGCAATTGCTCAATTGTGTAAAAATCATGATCGAGTTTCTCAATCACATGAAGTGCTGCCCGGTTCGTCTCAATCATCTTAGATTTAATGACGGCTCGTCGGAAAATGGGCGTTTTCTGTTCAAGCCAACGATTCGCTTTAATTTCTTCTTCGAAATAGGCGTACGTCTGTTTCGAATCGTTATGCAACTTCTTCGTCTCTGGTAACGACTCGAAAGAGGAGCGTCCACCTTCCGTTTCTGAGAATAAGCGCGCGATTCGGACGACCATTTGAAAGACATCGGTTACTTGTGCTTCGAGTTTCCGTTCATATCGTGGTGGGAACAAAAGTGCATTTACAATCAACGCGACCGTGATCCCCATCATAATGAGTAAGTAACGTTCGCCTGCAAACACCCAAACCGGCATATCCGACTGACTTGCCCCTTCCATAATGAGAATCGTTGTTAAGATGACGGTCCGTGTCGTCGATTCTAAATTTAAAAACAGAAGGATGGAGATGGCAATGATGATGACGAATCCGATCGCAATCGGTGTCGGATTCGGGGTGAGCAACAAGGACCCGACGGAGAGCAATGCCCCAATCAAGTTCCCTTTCATCTCTTCAATCAAGCGAAGCCCGGTCTGATAGACCGACGGCAGGAGTGCAAGTGACGCAGCGAGTGCCGGGACGACGATTTGTTGGAATTGAAATGCCTCGGCAATCAGTAAGACGATTGCGACCGACAGTCCGGTCTTAATAGTTCTAGCCCCAAATTTCATGTAGTGGTGCCTTCCTCTCTTGCGCTTGTCATATGTATTTTTTGCCTTCTTCTTCAATTCTAAAACGTACCACATTCTTTTCAAGCCGAATCGAACCATTTCAGGCAGTTTTGTGAACGCTTCCGTGTTATGATGGCGTTGGATATTTCTTTCATCTTGATGGGGAGGGGTTTACTTGTCAACAATTGCTTTATTCGGCGGAAGTGGCCGTACAGGGGAACGGATACTTGAACGCTTACTTGAACGTGGACATACTGTCCGACTTTTAACGAGACATTCCATCGATGCGAACAGTGGAGTCATTGAAATGATTGGAGATGCGACGGACCGCGAGACCGTCTTCGAAACGGTTCAATCATCAGATATCGTGATCTCGGCGTTAGGGACGGATAAACAAGATGTCTTGTCTACATTCACGCCACTCGTGATCGAGGCGATGAAACAATTCAACGTATCTCGTGTCATCACAGTTGGGACCGCCGGCATCTTGCAGGCACATGAGAGTGACAACTACCGCTTTCAAACAAAAGAATCGAAGCGCTCAATGACAACTGCGGCAGAAGATCATGCCCGAGCTTATGAGTTATTACGGGATTCAGGTTTAGCCTACACTGTCATCTGTCCGACTCAACTGATCAATGAACCCTCTAACGGTGAAATCATCGTATCAAAAGAGGTATTGGGGACTAAACATTCAGGTCCAATTTCGAGAGATGATGTTGCCGATTTAGTAATGGCTTGTTTAACGGACGATGAATATGTCGGACACCGTGTCGGCATCACAACGGAATCATAATTAGGGGATGGGAAACATGCACTCACAAAGAGAACAACTAGCACGACTTGCTTTAACGTTTGAACAAGAGGAAATGACGGACGCAGCACGACTCGCTCGGACCGCCCTACAAAAAGTAACGAATGAAGAAGTGTGGATTGCCGTCTGTGGTCACTTCTCAGCCGGGAAGTCGACATTGCTCAATGACTGGCTAGAAGATGGATTCCTTCCGACAAGTCCGATTCCTACAAGTGCCAATATCGTCACGTTGCGGGGTGGAGAATCAGCGGCAGCCGTCGCCATCAATGATACAGATTGGATTTCATTAGACTCTTCTTCCCTATCAAACATCAGTGACTATTGCAAAGTTGAGGAGATCAAGGAAGTCGAGTATACGATTGACCGATTCCCGTTCGATGAGCACGTCGTGTTGATGGATACACCAGGGATTGATTCAACGGATGAACGCCATCGCCAAGCCACGGAACGTTCGCTCTTCTTAGCAGACCACTTGTTCTTCATGATGGACTACAACCATGTGCAATCGGAACAAAACATCGGGCTGATGAAACAGTTTAGCCGGGAAGGACGGCCCTACTCCATCATCATCAACCAAATCGACAAGCATGATGAGCGTGAACTCTCTTTCGTGGACTTCAAGGCGTCACTAACAAAGGCGTTCCGTCATCATGATATTGTTCCGAACGAGACATTCTATATTTCACTTCGTGATGTACAGCACCCTCATAACGAAGTCGAGCGCTTGCGGTCTTATGTACGTCAGGTCATCACCGAGGCAAAACAGCATACAGTCGAACACGCCGATGCTCTGATTGACACGTTGGTCCGTCGCAACGAAACATCGATTCAGTCGACATTGGAACAGTTGCCAACGTATGAAAAGAGTCCGAAGGAAATGCAATCTCGCCTACACCGGCTGGAGAAGAAACGGGCATGGTGGACATCGTTCCGTCGTGAATTCTTTAAACATCAAGCACCAATTGTCGAAAGTGCACCGATTATGACCTATGAATTTCGTGAGTTATTGCGCTCTTACCTCGAAAGTTGTGACCCATCTTTCAAGGTCGGTCTCTTATTCTCAAAAGAGAAAACAAGACAAGAACGTGCGCGCCGTGAAGAAGTGGCCGTCAAAGAGTTCAACCGTTTGATTGACATGAACTTGCGCCCACATCTCGTGAAGTACGCGGAAGATATCATCCGAGATTTAAAACTTCCGGAAACGCTGCTGCCAAAAGGAGATGTTCTCCCGATTGCCCCGAACTCACTCATCACCGAGCAAGTGAAGTCTGGTGCATCACTCAGCGGCGACACCGTCTTACAATTTAGCCGTGATATCGAAACCGCCCTCGCATCATGGGTGACGAAAGTATCGGAACCGTGGGTCCACTCGACGGATACGTATATGAAAGCAGAAGTCGATTTGCGCTTGGAACAGTTTTCGGCTGAAGAAGACGAATTGTATGACGCCCTTGATACGGAAGCGTTGCGTATTCGTCTCTCCGACCGCCTGGAATCGATTCGAAAATATGAAGAATTACAACTTGATTCGAATCAATTGGATCAGTTGGCAGTTCGAAACTATGTCGATGCGACATACCTCCCTGAAAAACAATCAAATACTGTTGAATCAGAGGTTGCGTCGACGTCGATCTTAGAAGATGATCATGAATTATTTGATTTTAATTTTTCTTATGAGAATACGGTATGTGAAATATTAGAGAATCATCCTTTATTCCGCTCTCGTGTCTCGACATTGCGCAAGAAAATCGAGCGTGCGAAACATGAACAGTACACGTTCGCCATCTTCGGAGCGTTTTCGGCCGGAAAATCCTCGACTCTCAATGCGCTTTTCGGGGAGACGGTGCTACCGACCTCTCCGAATCCATTGACGGCATCCATCACAAAAATCGTACCGCCAGATGGTCGGATGAATCGAACAGCGATGATCACCTTCAAATCACGAAATGAACTTGAGGATGAGCTACAAGGTTATGGGACTTCCCTCGCCTCTCTCGATGTCGACCATCCGTTCGTCAATGCCGTAAAATCGGCACCGCTCGAGTATCTCGGACGAACGGAAGTCGTCGACTATGACACGTTCTGCGCGTTCGTCGCACAAGAAGAAAAAAGCTGTATCGTAAAAGAAATCGAACTGTATCTCGACTCACCGTGGGCACAGCGTGGGATTGTCTTCGTTGATACGCCAGGGGCCGATTCACAGTTCAACCGACATAGCGAGGTCCAGTTCGGCTACATGCGTGACGCGGACGCCGTCTTGTTCGTCACCTATTATAATCATGCGTTCACCGAAGCTGACCGAGAGCTCGTCATCCAGCTCGGTCGTGTCCAAGGGACCGGAGACCATGAGATGTTCTTCCTCGTCAATGCGTCTGATCTTGCGAAAGATGAAGAAGAACGGGATGCTGTCACGGACTATGTGTCGCAACAGTTGACCGCACTTGGTGTTCGGAGACCGACCGTCCTCCCGATTTCAAGTCGAAACGCCATCCAAGGGGATGACGCTGGATTTGACCGGTTCGTCTCGACACTTGAACGCTACGTCGACAAAGACCTTCGTCTCGCGAATGCGATGCGTATCCAAGATGAGACGACGGCTCTACTCGACGCGTTCGAACGCGTCCTGCACGAAGCAAAAGAAGATGAGACGGCGAAAGAACAACGTCGAAAGCAATTGGCTGCCTTACTTGACAACCCGCCGGCACTCGATGTGTCAGTACTCATCGACTTGTTTGACCGAGAAGCGAAAGAACTTCTCGCCCACCTTGAGACGCGTTCGCTCCTCCGCCTCTCGGACTTCGTCAAGGAGACATTCCACCCGGTCGAGGTCGACGGGTCGAGAAAGAGCCTTGAGCGCGCACTAGCAAGAACATTGGACAAATACGCCTACGACATCCAGCAAGAACTACAAGTGTTCCAGTATCGGCTGGAGCGGTATGTTCAACGCGAATTTTCAGCATTGATTAAGCGCAAGACGGAGCGCCAAGCGTCTCTCCTTCCCACGCTTGAATTTGATCGTGAACTCGACGTGGCATGGCTACGGGATGGCGTCGATCCGATTCATCTCGACACGTCACCTTATCAATCGGTATTGAAGCGCTATAAGAATGCGAGCCAATTCTTTGAAGGTGACGGACGGACACAACTTAAGGATGAATTGACGACACTCCTCCGTGACATGATTCGCAATCGTCTTGAACGCATTCATGCGAAACAAGTCGAGCGGGCCGACGGGGAAATCAGTAAATCTGAAGTCGAGATTGAACGAGAGTGGTCGACCCAAGTGAAAGAACTTGCCGAAGCAGAACTTAACATGTTGACGGATAGCCATTCCTTTGATGAGATGCGTGAACGACTCGAATCGCTCAGAAAGGAAACGGTATGAACACATTACTGCTCATCGGACTCATCCCTGCCGTCGTCATGACGATTGTCTTGGGAGTGTTTCTGAGATATCTCTATTTGAACAAAGAATAAATGAAACGGTCCTTGATGCGCACATGACATCGAGGACCGTTTTAAGTTTGTACTTATTTGTCTGCTGAATAAACCACACCGAGTTGTTTTCGAACGTTCGTCATCACGTCAGCTAAGCGAATCATATCGGTCGCTGAGTGATCTATCGTTTCCGGATGATGCGCTTCGATTGCACGAACGAACGCTTCGATTTCATAAGACATCGGAGCATTCTGTGATTCTGAAATAATTTCTGACTTGCCATCCCGTAACTCTAGACGAACTTCATCGCACGTCGCAATATCATCGATGACGATGCGCCCCTTCTCTCCGATAATTTCAGAAGGAGTCGATGTCGCATGGATCTTTGAGTGCATGATAATCACATCCAGATCATCATAAGAGAGAATGACCGTTCCGCTCCCGTCTACTCCCGATTCCAGTTTGACACCACTCGCCTGAACGTCATTCGGTTGACCGAACAATTTTAAAGCGGGCCCTAGAAGATAGACACCGAGATCCATCAATGAACCGTTCGAAAAATCAGGGTTGAACGTGTTCGGGTTCTCCCCATTCTTATATAAGTCGTACCGTGAAGAATATTGTGATTTATTGAAGACAGCACGACGCACCGGAGCGATTCGTTCCATCGCCTGTTGAATCCGTCCAAGATTCGGCATGAACAGGTTTCGCAGCGCCTCAAGTAAGACGACTTGGTTCTCCTTCGCCACTTCAACCATACGAGTGACTTCCTGGACGTTCGAAGCGAGCGGCTTTTCACATAAGACGTGCTTGCCATGCTGCATGAACAAGATGCTCTGTTCGGCGTGAAGTGAGTTCGGGCTTGCGATATAGATGGCATCGATGACATCACTCTGTGCCATCTCTTCAAGTGACGTGAACGTATGTACGATGGAATGACGTTCAGCGTATTCATTAGCGCGTGATTCTGTGCGCGAGTAGAGCGCTGTCACTTCTACGTCATCCAACTGATTGATTGTGTCGATGAACCAGTCTGTGATGAAGTTTGTACCAATGATGCCAAAACGGATCATTTGAATTCCTCATTTCTTTATTTTTTAATTAAGGGTCCGCTTGAGATTTTTTTTATCAACGTACATTCTTTTTACTTGAAAATTTCAATAGGATGATATGTGGTTAACGATATTTGAAAAGTTATATTTAAATTTAGTTATTCTAAATACAATTGCATTTCTTCCGGTTGAACTTCAATCCCTACTAAATCAGGAGTCCAATCTAAACCGCACATGTATTCATCTTCAATCATATGCGGAAGCCAAACCTCAAAAAAATTGTTAAATGATAATTCAACAATCTCATACTTACTCCACTCATTTACGCGACATGCCTCGGCACGTTCACGCGAAGAAAAGAAAAGTAAAACTTCACGAGTTTCATCGAGTATTGACGGTGTAAAAGCCCAACCTTCGTCTCTTTCTTCCGATAATCCATAAACAAGTTGATTCTCTGTTATTTCATCGCAGAAATGCTCGATGATTTCGAAAGTAGCCTGAAACCCCTTAACCAATTGTTCAATTGATTCTGAGACGAGTTCAACTTCATCGGTTTCATGCCACCATATATAAATTGAATCATCTTGATTATGATAATACCCTAATTCATCTCCACTTCCATTGTTCGCTAGTGTTACAAATCCTGCCGGTAGTGGGGGGCGATTTGATGTATTCGCTCGGATAAGGTCGTCCCACGTTTTATTTAAAAAGCGTTCATCCCGAATCGGGTAAAAAAGCCACTCTCCCAACTCGAACTTGTTGTCATATTGCCAAGCTTCCCGTAAATCAATTGGTAGTCGAATGTTCAGAGTAGCCTCTACCTCTTCAATCTGATTAATCGAAACGCCGGGCAAACTAGTTTCTAATCTCATATAAACTCCGTCCTTTGTATAAAATCTATTTTTCTAAGTTAACCTTCTCTTAACGTCGCTAACTTATAAAGAGTATGATCTTATGATACTTCAAATACTCTTTATCTTTCGATTTGATTTACAATTAGTTCGGCACGCTCTCTCTCTTTAAACGGCCAACGATAAATCATATCCTCTTTCTCGACATAGGCAACACCGTCTTCAATCATCAATGACGAACATTCAAGGAGATGACGGGGCATCGGATAGGAGTCAATCCGTCCGTTCATTTGGACATGGACGAGACGACCGTCGATTGAAGAGATGACCCACACCCCCCTTCTTAGACGCGTACATCACGTCACAATCATGAAGAACTGGAGCCTTTCTGACTTCTTGATTATAGCGAAAACGTACGGTTCCCTCCTTTGAGAAACAGACGAGTGCCTCGGTCGAGATCCCATCTCCAAAGATGCCCTCGTCCCCATATCCAATCCAGATTCCAGTATCGTTCATTACAACTGCTGTAATCGCGTTTCCTGCATAAAAGGAATGATTGATCTGTCCATGCGTATCTAGTACCCACGCATTGATTGGTTCTCCTTCTAATGTAAACGCCCAAATGAACAAGTAATTCTCGTCGATGATTCGAATACCCGAGACATATTCATGCTGTTTAAGGTCTATGACCAGCTCATCCCAATTAACGTAGAATCGATGATTGGACTTTACCAAACGAGCAGAGCCCATTGACTTCTGCATATCGAAATCAACCACCTCTATTTCATCGTTCATACACAATCACCCCTTATCCTCTTCCAATCGTATGAACTGTAACGCCTCTCGAAACTGTCTAGATTCTACATCAGTCACTCCTTCATCCACATACCTCGTCCTCCAGTAAGGAGAGAGGTCCACCTCTTCTACACCAATCCGCTTGAACCAATCCAACACCGTCTTATTCGATTGGTGTTTTAATGAAACCGGTAAATCCAGATTGAACTGGATGAGCGCATTCCGAATCGCGCTATCGGTCCATTGAATCTCTTTAAATTCCACAAATGCTTTTGCTTTGGCCGTTCGCACTCTTCGTTTTACGACGTCACTCGAGAAATCAACAGTCGAGGCGACACGCTTTCTTTTCCGGATCATGCTGAGCATCAAAATCAGGAGGACAATCAAACCTCCTATAAGGAACCATAACCAGACTGAATTTCCCGACTCTGTTACCGTCCCACCTGTTCCGAACGTATAGTCTAAAAAGACATGATTCAAGATTTGAAAGTCCTCATCTTCCTTCAGACGAAACTTCCCTCCATAAGCACCACTGCTGGTTCCGTCCTCTCCAGACAAGAGAAGCACGATCCCACCTTTTGTCGGGTCATGAAACCAGTCCCAAAACAGTCGGGCCAGATAGATGAATCCAGTCACCAACATCAAACTACCTAACATGACCATCAATAGTCGGATTGTAAATTTCATCGTAACCTCCGTCACACATTATGTACTATCGTATCATGCAAGATTATGGATTGTCAGAAAAATCCAAATAAAAGGACCGAAAGATTTTTCGGTCCACTGTTTTACAAAATTGCTTCTGCGAGCAGACGGTCGAACTTGCGCACATCCACTTTTTTATTCAAATTGATTTTAATCGTTCCGGCGCGCGTGAACAGTTGGACTTCTGAGTTCAAGTCGAACATGCGTCCCGCGTTCTCCGTCGAGTACATATTGATCGAGTCGTACGGAAGTGAGTAGACTTCAATCTTCTTACCCGTCAATCCTTGTGCGTCACGGACAATCAGTCGTTTGTTCGTGAAGACAGCGACGTCACGCACTGTCTTATAAGCCGCGACCGCCCGCTCCCCGTCGATGAATGACTCCGTGATATCACTCGGCACCTCACACTCCGAATAAAACGTCCAAGATAAATCTCCAATCGGGTTTCCCATGTTGATTCCTCCCTGAATATATTAAATGTACTACCTCTTATATTCCACAATTCTCGTTTGATTAGACCTTGAATGGGAAGATACTGTATAGCATGTTGATTGTGGAGGAGGACGTCGTTATGATCGCGCAGCAGGTGATCACATTACTACTCATTGGCTATTTTATTTATTTGATTGATTCCAAAAGAAATTACTTTCCTGTCCCGGTCATTTTGGTTTTGATTGGGATTGGTCTCTCGTATATTGCCTTTTTTGATTCGGTGTTCATCTCAAAAGATATGATTTTCGAGGTGTTCCTGCCAGCACTTCTCTTTACATCGGCCTATCAGTTCAAATATAAGGATTTGAAGGACAATATCGGGATCATCACTATATTGAGTACGGTCGGGCTTGTCTTCACCGCTATCTTGATGGGATATGGCACGTTTTGGATCAGTGAGTTCTTCACCCCGCTCACGTTGACCGCTTCCTTTTTATTAGCGTCCATCTTGATTCCGACGGATCCCGTTTCCGTGACGGCTATCTTGAAACGAAGTAAGGGGGAGAAGCGGATTGCTGACGTCGTCGAAGGCGAATCGATGGTGAACGATGGAACGAGTGTCGTCATCTTCACCATCTTTCTCAGTATGTTCGCGACAGGAGAACGGTTCTCCACACTCAGCTTTTTGACCGAATTTTTAATTGTGTCCGCCGGAGGAATCGGCATCGGCTTCATTTTTGGATTTCTACTTAAGAAATTGATGATCGTCAGTTTTAAGAAGCACGAGCTCGTCATGTTGACGATTGTCACCGCGTATGGGGCGTTCTATCTCGCTGATGCGCTAGAAGTATCGGGGGTCCTCGCGACGGTGACGGCCGGCATGATGTTGTCTCACGAACTCGGAACAAAAGAGGATTACGAATCGGTCCAGCGTCATCTAGACGGTTTCTGGGACATTGTCATTCCGATGTTGCTAGCACTCTTGTTCTTATTGATTGGAATCGAAGCGACCAGCTATCTGTCTGTATCACTCTGGACGCTCGCCGTTCTTTTGTTCCTACTTTCAATCGTGACCCGATTCATCGTCGTCGGGGGCCTCGTCTATTCGGTCCCCGTCTGGCGTAAGGAATTTAAAGATGATTTAACGGCGACTTCTCTCCTTACTTGGTCCGGAATCAAAGGAACGATGTCGATTGCCCTCGTCCTCTGGCTAGAAGCAGAGAATATCGACGGGTCGAACGAGATGATTTCCCTCGCATTCGCTGTCATTCTACTTTCCCTTGTTTTGCAAAGCATCGGTGTCTATCCACTGACGACATATTTAACGAACAAGCATGACGATAGATAGAGTCCTTTCTTAAGAAGGGCTTTTTTTACGAATTGAAAAATTGACATTGTCTACTTTTAGTGTAAAATTACACTTGTAATATATTAGGAGGTTATTATGTTGGAAAACACTTCAACACCATCCGCTACCATTTCTACTGGAGTTGTGACGGTTGTACTTGCTCTTGTTGCATCGTACCTTACTCCATCGTTCTTAAAAGTTGGAATCATCTGGGATCTCGTCGCTTTCTTAGTCATCGGCATTGCGACGTTCAGTTTTACATACCACTTCTATCAATCAAAACGACTCACATATTGGCAATACATTTGTTGCTACATCATTGTCTGCCTACTCTTGTTCACGGTGTTTCTCGGAATCTCATGGTTACTGATTTTCATTAGCTCGGCGTCACTTTGAGTTCTACGAATAGGAAGGAAGAACCCATATGCAAAAATCCGAATTTCTCGGACAAGTTTCTCGTAAGATCAAGCTGATTCGAATCGAATCCCAGCATTCACAGGAAGAGATGGCCAATTTACTTGGCATATCTAAAAAAACGCTCATTCAAATCGAGAAGGAGCGGAATGAAGCGAGTTGGTCGACGGTTGTGACATTATGTGCACTATTCAATGAGAGTGAGGTTCTCATACATCTAATCGGTGACGACCCGGTCGAGTTCGTTAAGCTGATTGCAACCGAGAACACATACGAGCCGAAAGAAAAGACGCTCGGCGGACGCGTCTTTTGGCATGCGATCAAAGAGGGTCCCCACTTCATTCTTCAACAGAACATCATCAGCGGACATTACCGCGTCATCGATCTCGATCATGTGAGATGGTACAGCACGTTTGATGCGGAAGATGCCGAACAAGTGCGGTTGAAGTTGGAACATCGACGAGGGGGATCCAATGACTCAAAAGCATAAAGATTTGATGATGGCTTTCAGTCTAATCGTCATAACGATCGTCTACTTTTGGCTGATCCCAAACATCGCGAATGACTCCATTTGGTTCGTTGGCACAATCATTTTACTCGTCCTCTCGTCTTTATCGATTACGCGCTTAATTCAATCATACGTTCCACTTTCTTTGATGAAATTTGTCCTGATTAGCATGATTGCATTCCTTGTACTCTGTTGCCTGCTGATCATCCTATTTTATGTCGTAGCGTTATACCAGATGAAACATCTATAACGAATTGGAGGGGTTCAAATGCGGTTTTATGTCGGTTCAAGTTTTGCGAATATCGAAGAAGTACGGTTTATCCGTGATCAGCTGATTGCGCTCGGTCACACGCATACGTATGACTGGACACAAAACGAACGCGCCACTTCAAAGGACGCGTTACGTACGATTGGCGAAGATGAGGTTACTGGAATTCAAACAGCGGACTTCGTCGTCATCCTCTTACCTGGAGGAAAGGGTGCACACGTTGAGCTCGGGATTGCCCTCGGGACGAATAAACTCGTTTTCCTATACGATTTAGGCAATCAGATGATGAATATGGAGGAGACGAGTACGTTCTATCATGTCGATGCGGTACACTTTTGTGACGGAGCGTTCAGTGACCTTCCCCGCCAAATCCATCATCATCTGCAGTCCTTTACTCACGCTTAAGCAGATGACCTTGATTCTCACGAAATCGAGCCGGGGTGCAGCATAGAATTAGATAGATACATATTTATACAAAATAATCTTTCCTATATTTTCACAATATGCTATCCTTACAAAAATGATCTGACAAACGCGATGAAGAGAAGAGTACATTCATGAATCTTTCATAAGAGAGCCCTGTCCGGTGAAAAAGGGTAAAGAGGATGGATCGAAACAAGACTCCGAGCAGCGCTATGGAACTCATCTCGAGCGATATGGCGACGGGCACTCCCGTTATAGAGTTGAGGTATAGGCCGACTCGTTCGGCAGTACCGAATAAGGTTCGTACGGTGACGTGCGGACGAACAGGGGTGGCACCACGATGAGAATCTCGTCCCCAAGAACTCGTTCTTGGGGGTGGGATTTTTTTGCGTTCCGAAAGTGATCAAAAATAGAAGGAGTGATTGACTTGAACTCGTTTCGAAAAACCTCTAAGCTGCTGCTCGTCAGTGTCGGAATCTCAAACCTCGGTGCCTGGGTATACTTTATCGCGCTCAACCTGATTGTCCTCGAGATGACGGGATCTCCATTCGCCGTCTCGATTCTCTATGTACTAGTCCCGCTCGCTTCAATCACGGCGAACCTTTGGTCAGGTAGCCTGATTGATCGGGTCGATACGAGACGACTGATGATGTTGCTGGATGCCCTGCGCGCATGTCTCGTGTTCAGCTTAGGCTGGATCGATTCTTTATGGCTCATCTACGGAGTCGTCTTCATCCTGAATCTGATGAGTGCATTGTTCGAATCATCGAGCCTGGTCTACATGACGCAACTCGTACCTGCCTCGAACCGTCAAAAGTTCAATGCGATGAATAACTTTGTGCAGTCATCCGGTTTCATTTTAGGTCCGACGATTGCGGGACTACTCTTTCTAGTCGGGAGCCCGACCTTTGCGATTTTTGTGAACGCCTTCGCACTCATCGTCTCGGTAGGCATGCTGATGCTCCTTCCGTCTCACCTTCGAACAGAATCGTCTGTTGAACCATTCTCGATGCGGATGATTATTGACGATTGGAAGGTCGTCATCCGATTCGCTTCGAATGCCAGATATGTTACGCTCATCTATGGATTGTTCTGCGTCATGACCATCTTCATGTCTGGACTCGACTCGTTGGAAGCGTCATTCGCGACCCAAATCCTTCACTTGTCTGAAAGTCGATACGGCTTTCTCGTCAGTATCGCTGGAATCGGGATTATTGGAGGGTCTCTCATTAACTCAAGGTGGAGTCACCGTCTTTCTTTATCATTTTGTATCGGATTCGGGGTCATCATGACACCAGTCGGCTATCTCCTATTCGCAAGCTCATCCTCGTTCACGATGGCTTCCATCGGATTTTTTGTCCTGACATTCGCGCTTGCCTTTGCCAATACCGGTTTTTTGTCATTCTATCAGCATCATGTTCCTGTCGAAATCATGGGCCGCTTCTCGGGTGTCATCAATGTGGCAGAGTCACTACTCGTCATCGTCCTGACATTCGGGATTGGACTCCTTGCCGAATTGGTCGGGATTCGTCCGGTCTATCTCGCATTCTCGATTGCTTTCTTCCTCATCGGTTGTTATACGATGTATGTCATTTGCGATCGCTCGAAACGGGAGTATTTTACTCACGATCCAATTGAAGAAGCTTCTTAAGTCATGAGCCGGTCGTTTTTATGCGATCGGCTTGTTCGATTCGATGTATGGCTTCGATGATTGTGTCTGGTCGTTGTAAATGAATTTGGTGTCCTGCCTTTTCCGCGATGATGAGTTCCGATTGATTTGATAATCTCAACTGTTGATGGATAAGTTCATACCATGTCTCTTCTAGCAATCGAATTTCAGCCTCAGGCAACCCTCCATCTATTCCTTCTTCAATCGTCGCTTCAGAATCTCGACCGATGACAATTAACGGAATCGATGAAAATGTGCCCATTTGTTTGATGATTGAGGCATCGTCATACCAGAACGATTCTTCTTCCAACATCGTTTTATACAACTGAGGAGATTGATAGAATCGCTTGAGACGTTCGAGTACATCTGATGATAAGCCTTGTTGCTCGAGTGAAAATTCTGGTTGATGAAGACGCTCTAATTCTTCTTTTGTTAGATTTGAATAAGAACGACACATCGTCCGCCAATCTTCATCGGAATATTGACGATCCATCACCGGAGTTTCTATGTCATCTAATATAGAAAAATCATGGGAAGTGGAATCGACGAGTACGACTCCTCCTACTCTATTCGGAAAAACTTTAGCCATGTGTTGCGCGCACAAACCACCGTAAGAATGACCGACTACTAGAATCGGTTGATGTAGCTGAAGGGCGTTCAATAATTCGGTACATTCCAAAACGTGAGATGACGTTCGACTCGAGCGCCTGTTCATCTCACTCTCACCATAACCGGGGCGATGATAAAGTAATATTTGATACGACTCACTTAATTGCTCGGAAAGAGAAACCCACTCTTCGAATGAACCTCCCATACCTGTCATGACCACGATCAGTCGTTCCCCGGAACCGAATAAACGATATTCAACATCATACCCATTGACTTCAATCATTCTATTCACTTAAGCCACCTTCGAATCAATTCGAGATCCTCTGGAAACGCATGGTCTAATCGTTCTAACTCTTGAAGCGACCACCAATTGACTTCCTCTATATCCGAATCAATCCTAGCGGTCTCGACCCGCTCTTCACACTTTGCCAAGAAATAATGTGTCTCGACTTGATAGTTCGACATGATAGCTTGTTTAATGTGTAGTCGTTGATTAACAGAAATGCGATAACCCGTTTCTTCTAACACTTCGCGCTGACAACACTGTTCCAGAGTTTCTCCGTTTTCTAGACCACCTGATGGCAAACTCCATAGTTGAACGTCACGATTCTTTACAAGAAGGACTTTCTTTTCTTCGTTGAGGCATAAAGCAGCGGAACCTCTCCATTGTTTCATCCATTCATACCTCTCTTATTTACAAGTTGACCAAGTAATTGATAATCGAATGAGTGCTCAATCGCATCAATCACACCGTGCACAATTTCGTCATGCGTCAACCAGCGAAAGTTCTCACCATCCTGCTTCGCACCTAAGTGAACTTGTCGATACGATTGTCGTTCACTTATGTTCAAAGCCTTCTTCTCATGTTCAGGGTTCGCCTGACTCCCTAGAATATGTAGAACATCTGCGTGCAAAGAATGATTCAATATGAGTTGCATCGCCTTCCCGGAGTCCTTGTGCACCCACGCGATGACTTGTTTAAATGGTTCGTGTCGCTTGATTGATTCTTGAAGCCCTTTTGATAGGTCCTGTTCGTTACGATAATCGACAACTAGTGGATGACACGTTTCAGGGTTTTGTCGAACGACTTTTGCCATTCTTTCCGGGTCTCGCCCGATGACAGTGACAAGATGTTCGCTTGCCAAACAAGATGTGACTTCAGCTAACATTCCGGTACCACCGACAATTAAGATATGTTTTTGATTCATGTCATCACCTCATTTCCATTATACACCAATAAATGAATTCGCTTTCGGTAAAGAAGCGTTCTGAAACATTCGCGTTTTTTCAAAAATATCCCGTTATTCATTTGAAGAATCACTTATAATGAATCAAGTGTCCGAATCGGTTTGAACCATCACTATTTCGGAAAATGGATAATAGTGTTACTATTACAATTTATTTCTTTTAGGGAGGAGGAGACGAGATGCGGCATTGGTCTGCCATGTCACTTCAACTAATTGCGCTCATCGTTGGGTCGTTGACAATAAGTACTTTATTATCTTCTCTTCTGATGATGAACAATCTACCCATCTGGTGGATGATCTATATCCCTGTCCTCTACCTTTCAACACTTCTCATCCATCGGGCTTCTGGTGTCCTGATCTCGATAGGATTTGGTGTTTACTTTTTCATCATGATGTCTGGAACTCCGATTCCCTTTATTGTTCAACTACTGATTCTTTTGGTAGTAGCGATGTTGACGTTTCTAGCTTACTTGCTTCAATTCATCCTGTTCCGCTCACAATTTGCCTTGAACGTCGCAGAAGCGAGAGTCAGTCAACTGATTGCTGTCGATCCGGAGACCGGGTTTGATAATCGCAATCGATTTTTCATGGACCTTGAAGCAGAGCGGGATCGATTGATTCGAAGTGGTGGAACGTTCGTCGTCACATTCATTTCGTTGCCGCTTTTAAACGATTTCGAAAAACGATACGGATTATCCGAATATGAATGGTTTTTAGATTATTTCAGTGACGAGTTACATGAAGCAACACGACGGACCGATAAAAAATATCGGGTTGCCACAGACACGTTCGCCATCCTCTTTCCACAAACCTCACTCGAAAAGGCACAAATTGTTCATGAACGCATCAAACCACTGTTACATGGATACTCTCGTCTTGATGGCGAACCGCTTGTGATTGATTGTTTAGACAAATCATTTGAAGTGACCTTAGAGAATTCCTTTATGAGTTTGGATGAGATTCGGATGTACTTGAGTGAAGACGAAAAAAAATGAGTTCAGAAATGGACTCATTTTCAAAATATCGGCTTTAAAAATTATTTTACCGAGCAGTGAAATCGGCATTACTTCATAAAATAGAAGTAGTGGGAATATATGTCCTTGCATACGGAGGTTATGTTGAAAAAAATTATATTTATACTTCTTTCTTTTACGGCTTGGTGGGTATTAGCAGATGAGTTGATTATACTAATTCCAACTGAAAATTATGCACTGTTGCTACTTTCAGCCCTTTTTTGGGCTCCGGTCTTTTCGGTTTGCGTTACAACTCTAAGTGTACATTACTTTAAAAGATTGAATCATCCTAAATTGTATTGGAGTATGGTGACAGTTTATTCATCTATCTCATTATGGGGAATAATAAGAACCATATATATTTTATATTTTGAATAATCTTCGAAGAACGAACTAGGAATTGTGTGAGACCTTCACTCTATCTGAGCGTGAAAAAAGAAGGACAAGTTCGAACATGTTATTTTATCGATAAGCTAAAATGAGTTCAGAATTGGACTCATTTTTTATTCGTATGAATTTTAAGTTTATGATTCTCATCGATTTCAATGACGTATTGTCGATTGATGGTCATTTGAATCGGGCTCTGTATCGACAGCTTAGGTGAAAACAGCCACACACGACCTTGTGGAACCAATAAAATGTATGTATCGCTATTCGGTGCGCCTAAAAAATTCAGGTGACGCTCATCGATTGGGTTACCGTCTCGGCGGTGGATCTCGATGTTCGCAAGTTCTTGTGCGACATGAAGCGGATTGATTGCAGTCAGGCTCATCTCGCCGATTCCAAGAAAGTCATCAGTAGAAAATACATCTGCATCACTTTCTACATTAATTGAATGTCGCGCAATCAATTCGACGACATTCTCGTCCGCATCGTAAAAATAAAGTGACGAGGCATCAATTCCTTCGAAATAAATCTCATCCTCCCCATCTTCACGTAAAAGTGAGACACGTGATTTGATCCATTCTTTCGCTTCTTTGAATCGGTTGGCCGGAATGTTGATGGCGAAATGATATTGTCGCTCTTGATTGGTCGTCGCTTCTTGAAACACCAACGCATCTTCACCTAGATTGATTCGAAAACTCGTCGAGTCTTCTTCAATGACTGATAATCCAAGCTGATCTGTATAGAAACGTTTCATTTCACCAAGTCGGTTCGTGTAAAGCATCGTTTCTGTGATTCTCATGAAATCTTCCCTCACATTCCTCATCACTATTCTTCATCCCTTTACTTGGTCATTCGTTTGTATTTTTTATATGCTGCCGAACTCATATCCATGCCTAACAGCTCGTTACAAACGTCCCTCTGCCAAGTGTGTGGGTTGAAGCCCATCACTGACTTTGACGTTTCACCTGAATCGTCGAAAATCAAAGCCAGTTGAGCCACTCCGTTCTCTATATACGATTTGGCCAACTTCCAATTATACTGTCTGAAATACTCACCTAAAGAAAAGAATGGTTGAACAGCCCATGGACATCGCTCAATGGCCCTGAGAAGATACTCTCGCTCCATATGACGCAGTGCTTTTGACATGCTTAGACAAATCAATGCAGAAACCTCAGCTGAAGCCTCTTCTATGCATCGATTCGCCACCTCAATGACTTTCTCGTCCATCTCGAAATCATTCCACCCTATATCATATAACGCCAAGGCAAAATAGAAAGGTTTATCTGGATGGTATGAAAAGGCTGTTCGGCAAAACGCATTCACTCGATCATAATCTTCAATCCGATCCATCCGTTCGTAACCAATCAGCAAATCCCAGCGATATGAATCGGTTGGATCAAGCAACACATAGTCAATCAACAGCTGCTCGATATCCGGAGTATCGCGCATGAAATGTTCAAGTTCATTGAATCGTTTGTCGTGAACAAGTAACTCGATTCGCTCCAACATCTTCTGCTGAATCGAAGTGAGCGCTTGATTTCCTGAATACAAATCGAAAATCAAGAATGACTTCCATTGACTCACCTTGTTATCCTCCTTTTTCCGTCACGTTCAACGAATCGGAATATATCATCGATCCGCGACCTCGTGATGCCGTTGCGCTGCTCGACAGCGAGAGGATGATTCGTCGGTTCGAGTTCGATCAACGGACGTAGTCCGACTTCACGCATATGAACATTCGTTTTCAGATTGATAGTGTCCGGGTAAATCGGGAGATCTGTCGATAGCCAACCGAACATCGGTTCGAGGTCAACACGTGTTGGGTCTTCCCATAAATCGATGACTTTGAAAAAGTTATCCGGACTGAGTGATACCCAGACGTTCCAGATGAATGGATCCTCTTCCCCGATGACCGGAATCTCGAGACATCCATAAATGAAAAAGTGAGTTTCATCGAGGACACACACATCATCAGTCAAGACGACGCGCCTCTTCATCTCTCGTTTCGACAGCCCTTCTAAAATGGTTGGCATAATCGATCCAAAACCCACTTCACTTTCTGTCTTCGTGCCACATTTCGAGCAATTGCATTCACTGTTGTGTTTTCGTTTGAAAAGGTATCTCATAAGTACTCGCTTTCTAGTTCAACTTTAAATTTGGTATGTGAAATAAAAAGATTCATTCTACACGTATTTCATTTTTAATTTAAGGATGTCACAGTTTGTTAGACGAATGTAGTAACTCTTGAATCAGTCTCTAACACTCGCGTCCTCGTATCATTTTTCGATAGAAACACCTCTTCCCCATTTTCATCGAAGCAATATGCGATGGGAATCGAAAATCCACAATTTCGATACGACCCATCTGCATGACTCGTTCCGATGATCATCGCTTTTCGTTCCATCGCAATTTTTCTCGCTTCTTCCGACCACTCCGTGAACTGTTCTTCACTAAACATTCCGACCCCGATTGGATTGAAGATGATGGATAGCTGCTCATGCGTTTTTAATCCCTCACTGCCCATAAAAATCTCCCTGCAAAGTAAATAACCGTATTCTTCCAATTCATCCGTGACATTTGATGGCATGAACAAGAGCTCATTCTCAGGTGTTTTCCGTCGCGTTAACAACGTCTCACCTTTCTTGTTTATAATGAGGACCCGATCTTTATTCGTGTCATCTCGATACCCTAAAACAATCGATGTGTTAAATTTAATCGCTAAGTTACCTAGCACATCTAATTCTGTATATGTACAATATCCCTCTGGATAGAGAATCAAGTCCACCGTAGGGTTCGACTCAATCTCTAGCTTCAGTTGCTCGAGATTTCGTTCCATCTTTGGTTGTCCAATTAGTACATTCATCATTAGTCCCCCGCTCCATTGACTACGTCTAGTATTCATATGTATGGGAGATGATTGTATGCACCTCACCATAAAGCACGAATTCAATACTTCTTCATAATACCATCGATCATCTGACTTATTCCTATTTGACTGTCACGATCACATTCCCAACTTTTTTCCCTCGGTCCACATATCGATGTGCCTCGACAATCTCATCGAGTGGATACACCGAATCAATGACGGGTTGCAATGCTCCTGATTCGAACAGTTCGTTCAAAAACATCAAATCCTCTTTTCGTTCACTCGCTGGCCCCTGCCCCGCAACAGAACGGAATGACCCGTTCTCCGCAACCTGTTTTCGAGCCAATCGCTTTTCGATTTTTCCAGACGCATCAAACACCACATCATACGTACCCAATTCGCGGTCGTATCCTTCTTTCGAATAATCGATGACCACATCTGCCCCGAGTCGCTTCACGAGCTCCACGTTCCGCTCATGGCAAACTGCCGTGACATGTACGCCGAAATGTTTCGCAATCTGTACGGCAGTGGAGCCAACTGCACCTGCGCCACCATAAATCAAAACATTCTTCGCCCGTTCGATGTGTGCCTTCCGTAAAAAATGTAACGAGGTCGTCCCTCCGAACGGAAGTGCCGCCGCCTCAATAAAACTGGCATGCTCAGGCATCTTCACAACACATTTCGATTCGTTCACACAAGCGAATTCTGCATATCCGCCAAACCGCATTCCCGTGAGCGAATAGACGTTGTCTCCGACCTGAAAGTTTTTCACACTTTTGCCTGTTTCCACGACGATACCTGCCAAGACGACACCAAGAATCGGTTGTCTTGGCGCCTTGAACCCCACAACCATTCGCATCGGTAGTTTTCCGAATGTCGGAACGTCTAGTGCGCGAAGACGTCGATCTCCTGAATGAACGGCCGATGCATATACTTGAATCAGTAGCTCATTGCTTTTCGGCTTCGGTCGGTCCACTTCTTGGATGACGAGCACTTCCGGACCTCCATATGCGGTACAAATCGCAGCTTTCACGTCGATTCACTCCTTTTCTGACTTGTCACTTCATTTTGTTATACACGTTCCCGCAATCATGACAGTTCAGTCGATTCGGTACATAAAAAACCGGATGACCTTCTTAGAGATCATCCGATCCATTCTTTAAAGAGACTTTCACATCGACGAGGGAAAACGGATTGTCAAGCGATGCGGCAGCTGCTTCTGATTGTGCGACGTTCATTTCGGTCACCGTCGGCTCTTGACGCCTTAGACGGAATGCCCGTTCGAGTCGACTCGTCAATACATTAAAAATAAAGATTAGCGCTGCGAGCGCGATTGCCGGGATCATGAATAGATGATTGGTCATCCATGTCATCGCTGTGAATTGTCTGAAATAGTATCCGAACATCGAAGACCATTCATAAATCGTTGGCATGACACCTTCTTGTAAGAGAACAGTCCCCCCAAAGAAGATTCCAAACAATGAAAGATGAATGAGCAACATGAGCGTCTGTACAAACTGTTGCATGAAGACGATGACAAGCGTCGGAATCAAGTGGGGCAAGAGATGTAGTCTCACACGATGCCAGACACTCCCACCGAGCGTCTCGGCAACAACCATGAACTCTTGTTGTAGCAATTGTCGAATCTCCGTGATGAGATATAGCGTGACGGCAGGAAGTCCGAGAACGACCAATACGATCAGCTCAATCTTCACTCGATCCCACAGTGGAGGTACTTGTGTCGAATCCCAAAAGATCATCGTCGACGCGAGCATCATCAATGCGAGTAAAGAGATTGGTAGAATCAAGAATCCATCGAGCAACGTTTTAAAGAAGTGATTCAATCGTGCTCCCCTGAAAGCAAGCGGTATCCCAACCAATAAACCGATCGTCATGCGTCCAAGCGCGACAATCGCACAAATCCCGACCGTCCACTTAAAACCTTCGACGAACATCTGAAATAAATCATATCCCGCATTGTCCGTCCCGAGCCATTGATATTTTGACGGTTCAAGTGGTGGTTTACCGATGAGTCTACCCTCATCCGAGTAGAGCATAAGAGTTTGATCAACGTTCCCATCACGAAATACGGTATTTCCAAAACTCATCAACAGTAGACCCGCTACGATTGCAAAGCAGAAGATAAAAATCGGGTCCCGCATTAATACGCGTCGCATCAAATCCCTCCTTTCCAAGCATTCGGAATAATCCACTCAATGAATAGGTCCAACAGAAAAATCGGGATATAGATGACAAATAAAATGACGAGTAAGATCTCCATCTGTGGATTGTAGACGGCGAATCGAAACAGCCCTTGGACGTTAAATAAATATTCGACAATGAGAAGCGTCGATAAGATGGTAATGATGTTTGAACGGAAAAAGAGGTAGAACCGATAGATGATGTTCGGCAACAAATGGTTCCAAAACAGCCCTCTCGGTCGAATCCCTTTCGCTTGAGCAAGTTCAAGGTAAGGGATGGCCTCTTGTTCATGAATATGGATGGTCAGCCATTTGATAAAGAAGAACAACGTCGTCAGTGTCAATGTAACAATCGGTAGAAATCGTATGTATTCTGCGAACCCACCAGCCACTTCGATTCGGTCAAATCCCGTTGCTCTATGTATAGAAATGGCGAGAAATTGTGAAAAGATTAACCAAAATAAATCAGGAACCATCTCAAGCGTCTGGCTCGTTTGGTGCAGGACAGTACGAACCCGTTTACCGCTCCGATAATAGAAGTAGGCATACATGAGACCAAGTATAGTCGACACGGCAAGCGCCGTCGTAAAAATGATGACCGACTCTTTGACGAGCGGTCCAAGTGCAGGTAATAAAGGTAAATCTGTTTGAGCGGTGACGTTGTAGTATGTAATCTCATCAAGCTTTTGGAGTTGGTTCAGCTGTTGTTGGATGCCGTTCCAGTAACTCGTCAGACTAAAATCTGTTTGAACGACGAGCGTCGGTAGCGCACTGATCGCAATCAAGACAAAGAATGCGATGACAAGATGTGCAGATTTTCGTGCAATATAGGCCATAGTTCCGTCTCCTTTGGATGACATATCTCAATCATAAGTGTGGAAGGATGTACGTTATTCCTTCATTTTGTAAAGGGAATTATATCCAAAGACACTTTCCATTGATTCTAGCATAACTATTATGTGAATAGAAACAATTTTCAGAAATTAATATGGAGAATGATGTATGCTATGATATATATATAGAAATATTTAGGAGGTTGAAAAGATGTGGATTGTTTTGGGACTGGCTGCGATTGGAGCCACGCTTTTGAACTTGACTGTCTTTATGATGGAGAAGGATTACAAACTACCGATGGCGATTGCGCTGTCCTTGACCGCTCTCACGCTATGCGCCGAATATAGCTTGCTCAACATTTGGGTAGAAGTTAAGGACTGGGGTGCCATAACAGATGTCGTACCCGGCATGTCACGCGCGCTTTGGTTCTTAACGATTGCCGCAATCTTTTTGAATATACTTCCGATATTTTTAGAGAACATTCGGCAAAAAAGATTCTCTTCCGATAAAAAACAATCCGATTGATTATTGGAATGCTTCCATCTCAATCGGATTGTTTACTTTCTTGTGAATAAGTCGAAAACAACAGTTCGCCTTCCTCAGACCTCAACTCATAATCGATCCCGCTTTGAAACTGCTTCGTCATCGTCGCGCGACATGTAAACACATGTCCTGGACCATATGCAACGTCCGGAATTTCCTTGAAGCCGTATGACCGCTCACCGAACCATAGCGTCACGTTCGATGAACCCTTCGATGATCGGTCATCGACGACATAACATTCTCCCGTCTCGACGATGTAATTCGTCGTCATACGGTCGTACGTCTCCATGCCTGCCATCCCAAGTACAAGAACAGAGCAAAAAATCGCGAGAAAAGCTTGTCCTAGTTTTGCTCGATTCCGAGTCTTTCTCCACTCTCTCCAATAGATGACAAGAGATCCTAGACACAATAATCCAATCAACCAATAAAATACAATTTCTAGCAACCCAATCACCTCATTCTGTAATACGACTTTCTTCAAAAAAGGATTCGCGATTCCTCATAAAAAAACTCGACATACGTCGAGTTAAGTCGTTTCATATTCCAGCTTTCGCTTTTGCCAAGCGACAAGCAGGATGCTGATGATGACGAGTAGGAACCATGAGGACAGTTTTCCTAAATCCACAATGGCCCAACCGTTCAACTGATCCGGATACGCCCAGCCGTTGTAAAAGGTCACAATATTCTCAGCGAGCCAGATGAAGCAGGCAATCAAGAAGAACGAAAGCACGACCGGCATGTTGAATCGCCGATCATCGAGTTTGTACGAGACAACCGAGCGGCCAAACGCCAAAAAGATGAGTGCAATCAATAGCCACCGAAGGTCTAACCACACATGGTGCCAAAAAAAGTTGAAGTAAATCGCGATGCCAAGTCCGAAGGCGATGATCGGGTTCGGCATTTGCGTGAACTGTAAATCGAGACGACGCCACGCCTGAACGACATAACTCCCGACGCTCGCATACATAAATCCGGCATAGAGCGGGACGCCCCACACTTTTGTGAACGCCTCATCCGGATAGCTCCAAGACCCCATCTGCACTTTGAATAGTTCAAGACCAAGACCGATGACATGGAACCAGCTGATGACTTTCACTTCTTCGATTGTTTCGAGTCCTGTTTTCACGAGGATCACCTGGACGAACAAACACCAGATGAGTAAGACGTCATAACGGGGGATCGGCAACTCCACAATTTTTGTGACGGCGAGCGCTCCGAAGATGGCGACCGGGAATATACAACTGAGTGCTTGTTCATAGGCGAAAATAAAGAGATAGCGGATACGTCCCATCGATTCGTCCTACCTTTCTATATATTCGTACAAGAAGGAAGATTCCCCATCATAAAAACGTGGGTCAAATACACCGAGCCGTTCTTCATTCGCCACGATGACGACGAAAGGCGACCATTTCGTCAAAGTGAGTGCCTCTTGATTCGCTTCAAACAATGGTTCAAGACTCGTCTTTTCGGCACTCGTCAATTCGTATCGCAAGTTCGCTTCTTGATATATCGAATCTTGAAAGAGCGATACGTTTTCGTCAGTCTTCGTGATCACCGTGAACTGAGTCGGGACAAATGAAGCCGAGAGCGCCACTTCGTCATATTCCTTTGAATAAGACTGATATAAATAGGCGCCTTGCGCACTTTGAATCGCGACATAAAGAACGAGGGCAGCCCATGCATACCGATACGTCGTATACCGCACTTCTTGTTTGCGGGCGACGAGCCAGGCGACTAAGAAGATTCCCCAATAGACAAAATCGACAATCGGGATTACACCGAATGTAACTCTCACGTCCGAAATCGGTTCAAAATACCCTGTCCCCCACGCATTGAACAAGTCGGATGTATTGTGGATGAACACAGACAATAAAGCCCACCAAAAATAGCGGATGTCCGTCACTCCAAAGAGGAGACGAACGAGTATGTAGATGAGTAGTGCAAAGAGCGGGACGAGAAAGATTGAGTGTGTGATGCCCCGATGCCACATCTGATACATCCCTTCCGTGTCCCATAGTCTTGAAATCACATCACTGTCCGGGATTTGGCTCCCGACGAGCGTCGTGACGAACAAGGCCCTTTTTTCATGTTGTTGTAAATCGCGTTTATCGGCTGCACCATATAGCGTCAAACCGAATAACGTATGTGTAATCGTATCCACTGTCTACCTCCATAGTGAAAGAGACATCTCCCAATAATGGACGATGTCTCTTCATCTTAGTTCTCTTTATCCATTTTCATGGCGCGTCTTGCGACGATCGTTACGAAAATGACAGCGACAATCGGAATGATCAATGGCATCCAATTCAACATCCGCCTGTCCCCCTTCATTAAGTGTCGCAAGCAGTATAGCACATCTGATTACTCGATGGATGAATGAATGCTTGTATTCTCATAAGTAGTTGCCATCTTCTCGATCGTCGCCTTCATATGATCGCGAAGCGTGAGCGGTTCGACCACTTCTACTTGTGCCCCTAAAGAGAGCAACCAGTAAATGAATCCGTCCGATACGGCCGCTTCAAAACGGATGAGGAATCGTTCGCCATGCTCGGACACGGAGACGTCTTCCCCCAACTTATCGAAGATGACCGGGAGAACGCGTTCGTCGACCGATAAAACGATTTGCTCATCTAAGCCGTTGTACATATTGAATGATTTTTGATAATAATCATCTGGAAGATGATGTTTCGGACGAATTGTGCCGTCTTCCACAATCTCGGAGTTGACGATTCGGTCGACCCGATAGTTCCGAACCTCTCCGATCGATTCATCGATGCCAATCAAGTAATATTGTTCGTGATTCCAATGCAAGTCGATCGGATTGATGACGTATCGTTCTCCGTCACGGCGGAGCGGGAATGTCCGCTTTGTCACGTCGAATCCGATGACATCCGTATATTGGAATGAGATGGCTTTTCGTTCATGGATCGCTCGCTGAATGCGGTCGATGTGATACGGAATCTGTCCGTGTTTTTTCTTCGGTGTCTTAATGATCGATTGTAGCGTTTTCGCCTCAGGATTGCTCGTCAACATTTGAAGCTTTTCAACAATCTCTTCTGTCACGTCTTCCGAGATAAATTTGGCCGCGACGATCGCATCGACCATCATCCGAAGCTCATGAATCTCGAATAAACGAGCCGAGTGCCAATATTTTTTGGCGAGACCATTCTTCTCCAATTCATCCTGCACTTCAAACCCCGAATTATTCAGTGCCTGGATATCGTCTTTCACCGATTTTTTTGCTAACTTAGAAGTATCTCCAATCGTTGACAAGTATTCGAGCAAATCTTCTAGCGTCTTAGGATTTGCCTCGTCCGTGTAACGTTCGAAAAAACGTCGAACTTCAAGTAACCGCTCTCGGTTATTCACGGTTCTATCCCCTTTCATTTCTATATCTATAATATGTATAAACAGACATTATCATTTTATTTCCACGAAATAAAGGTATTTTCCATTACAAAACGTTTAAGGAGGCGCCATCTGAAGTGAAATATTATGCACACGTCGACGGCTCAAAAATAGAATATATAGACCGTGGTCATGGTCCTGTCATTGTTTTGATTCATGGGACCCAATCATCTAGTTTAGAACCATACCATGTGGACCAGTTAATTTTGTCAGGTTTTCGGGTCATTGTCCCATCTAGACCCGGATATGGAGAAACACCTTACTCTTTTTCAGCATCTCCTCAACTCTTTGCATCCCGACTCGCTCATTTGATGCAAATGCTAGAAATTGATCGATATCATGTTTATGGCATCTCTGCCGGAGGACCGACCGCGATTGAACTTGCTTCTCAAAATCAGCGTGTCCTCAGTTTGACACTCGCTGCCGCCGTGACGAGTGTCGTCGATTTTCCATATCGGGACACGGTCAGCAGAAATGTCGTCCAACCCGCCTTTATCGCACTGCAGTACATCATGAAACAGTTTATCGCTCGGGCGATTCAAAAACACCCATTCGAAGCGACGGCCCGTATGATTCAATCGACGAGCGTATTGGCACTCGAGACGATTCGAGAAGAGGTGTCACCTTATGACATCTTCCTTCTGAAACGCGTCGCGAATCAGATGGCTTTTGGACTTGGCGCACAGTTCGATTTGAAACAACGCGTCTCGAGTGAGGTCTTACTCGGTGTGTCATGCCCAACCTATATCATTCACTCGAAAAACGACAAAGCCGTTCCTGTTCGGCATGCACATTACGCGAAGCGCTTGATTCCACATGCTCAACTTACGATTCTGAACAGCCCTGGTCATTTGATTTGGGTCGGACGGCAAGCGAGAAAATCAGAGCGACAAATCGAACGATTTATCCGTTTCAACTCGTAAAGCATCTCAAAAAGAGGTGCTTTTTTACGTATCTAATCCGAGGACTTCGATTAATCGATTCGTACTATGTTCCGGTATCCTCCAGACAATGTCCCCTCGTTCAAATTTCGTGATGATACTTGGACGATTCGATTGACCGAGCCAAAGCTGATAGCGTTCTTGTTCTCCACCTTTATAGTGAAACGTAAGATCGAAATCAGGAGCCACTTCAATCTCAATGTCTTCGATTTCTTCCGAACTTCGTAGCATTTCCGCGAACACTCTGACTTGCTCTAAGTCATAAAAGTCCAATACTGGTTCAGAGTTGAATCGTTCCCGTGTTTTTGACTCTGCTACCATCACGCGTTCCATTTCTTCTCTTTCGAGCTCTTCTGTATCGATTTTATAAGGCATCGTCACTTTACGAACTTCAGCTGCCCAACGAACCCACTTATTCATTACTTCACCCCTCTCGTCTTATATACGTCGCATCGATTGAATCGGTTTCAACATTTGGAAAATAAAAAAGCCGAGCAATCGCTCAGCTTTTACACTCATTCATACTTCCAGCCAACTAGACTTGCTTCCGCTCCGACATAGCGAATCCGTTTCTCGTTATCACTTGGGAAGACACGAAGCGTTGCCACAGCGTCACCATCGTTGACGAAACATTCGACACTCGACGAGTCGATAAACAGATGAAGGATTGTGACGTCAATCACTTTTGTCCTTGTCGTCCCGAACTCCGTTGCGAACGGTTCACCGGCATTCGTCCGATCAATCGTCAACTCGCGAGTTTCTTTCTCATACCGAATCACAAGCGATTCATCACCTGTCTTCATCAGTTCAAGCTCGAAGTCTTCACCAGTCGTCGATAGTTCAAGCTCATAGCGTTCAGGTGAGCCCATTTCTATATGTCCACCTGTCTCATTGACAAATTCACCTTGTCGAAGCTTCTTCATCTCAGGAACAGGTCGTTGTTTCAACATGCCATCTTCGAGTGATAATTCACGTGGCAACGTCAACGCATGCGCCCAGCCGTAGCGGTCTGTCGGATATTCAATCTCCGGTAGTCCCATCCAGCCGACTAGAATGCGACGGCCTTCATGTTCAGTCGTTTGCGGGGCGTAAAAATCGAACCCGAAATCCAGTTCCTCGAACGCACCGTGGCTGAATACGTTCGTATTCAAGTCGAGATGACCCGTCAAGTAGCCAGACTGATAGATGTTATGGTAGCGATGCCCTGACGCCTCAATCCCTTGAGGAGAAAAGATCAAGACATGCTGTCCATTGATCTCGAAAACGTCCGGACATTCCCACATATAACCGAACTGCTCGAGCTCGGTTTTCACTTCACCTAAAAACGTCCATTCGTTCAAGTCGGTCGAACGATATAAGACGACACAGCCCGTCTCATCTGTGCGCTGTGCTCCGACAATCGCATAAAATGTGCCAGCTACTTCCCACACTTTCGGATCGCGGAAATGTTCTGTATAGCCAGCCGGGATATCTGGGATGGCCACATTCCGGCGTTCAATCATCCCGTCACGTAGGACACCGATAATTTGCGAGGCGTGACGCGTCCAATCGTCTGTCCGATGATTCCCGGTATACATCACGTGAAGGGTGTCGTCTAAGACGAATCCACTTCCAGAATAGGCACCGTGGGAATCTTCCTTCGTTTCAGGGACTAACGCCACCCCGCGGTCGGTCCAATGGACAAGATCGGTAGAACTGACATGGTACCAATGTTTGAGACCGTGAACTGGCCCGAGCGGGAACCATTGATAGAATAGATGGTACTCTCCATCATAATATGTGAAGCCGTTCGGGTCGTTGAGGAGGCCCGTCGGCGGCTGGATATGGTATCCAAACCGCCACGGGGATGCGGCCGTCTTTGTTCGGAGCACCTCCATCTCGAGGGCGCTCACGTCACGGAGTGAACGATAACGTTCGGCCTTCGTCCAATTCATAGTGTCACTTCCTTTTTCATTATGCGGCTTGTTTGACCGCTTCTTTTTTTGCTTGTCGTTTTGCAAGGATGAATGTCAATCCGAACGTCACAGCGAATGCAATCGCCATTCCGATGATATACGAGATGATTGACCCTGGTGCGATCGAGATGATTCCAGGTAATCCAGCTGCGCCGAGCGCTACTGCCAATACGTCGTTTCCGACGATGAAGGCAGATGCGATGGCCGAACCGACGATCGCTGCGATGAACGGATAACGGAGTTTTAAGTTAACCCCGAACATGGCAGGCTCTGTGATACCAAGTAGTGCCGAGATTCCTGATGCTGAAGCGACACCTTTCATCTTCTTATCGCGTGTCAAGAAGAAGACAGCAAGCGTAGCCGCCCCTTGAGCTACGTTCGACATCGCTGCGATTGGGAAGATGAACGACCCGCCTGTTTCTGCGATATCAGCGAGGAGTTGAGTCTCGATTGCAATAAAGCTGTGATGCATCCCAGTGATAACGATCGGCGCGTAGAGGAGACCCATAATCAAACCACCGACGAATCCGAGTGAGTCATACGTCCATACTAATCCATCGATGATCAAGTTCCCTGCTTCACGTGTGATTGGACCCACGAACGCGAACGTGATGAACGCTGTGAAGAGGAGAGAGAGTAACGGTGTGAGCAAAATATCAAGTGATGCCGGCATGAACTTCCGGATGTTGATTTCCAATTTCGATAAAATATATGTCGAGACGAGGACTGGTAATACTTGTCCTTGGTATCCTAACTTCTCAATCTCAAGACCAAAAATGTTCCAAACGGGAATGTCTTCAACCGTTGCCTGAGCATACGCGTTGATCAAGTCCGGGTGAACCATGATCATCCCGAGGGCCGCACCAAGATATGGGTTGCCACCGAATCTCTTAGCTGCCGAGAATCCTATGAGGACAGGTAAGAAGACGAAGGCGGCGTTTGCGAACGTATTGATCATCGCTGCAAGGTCAGCCATACCTGGATACTGATCAATCAATGATTGTCCTTCAAAGAACAAATCAGGTGCTGTCAATAAGTTGTTGATCCCCATCAAGAGACCGCCGGCAACGATCGCCGGGATGATTGGTACGAAGATATCGGATAACATTTTGACGAATTGTTGAAGCGGATTCATCTTTTTCGCCCCAGCCGACTTCACATCTGACGTGGACATGTCACCAAGCCCAGTCAATAGTGAGAACTCGGTGTATACTTTGTTTACCGTACCTTGTCCGATGATGATTTGATACTGACCACCTGTCGAGAACGTTCCTTTGACAACATCAAGTTCCTCGAGTTTTTTCTCATCGACTTTTGACTCATCGTTCAAAACGAGACGAAGGCGAGTCGCACAGTGGGCAGCTGCCGCAACGTTCTCTTTCCCACCAATCGCTTCTAATATCGATGCTGCTTCTTTTTTGTAATCCATCTTCATTTCCCTCCTAACGTTTCATTCACAAGTTGTCGTGATGGAATTGCTGGAATAGCTCCATATGCCGTACAAGTCAATGCACCTGTGACGTTTGCATATTCAATGTCGGAACGTAAGCGCTCCGGGTCAAATCCGAGTGTCGCTAATCGATACAAATAAGCACCGACGAACGCATCTCCCGCTCCCGTCGAATCGACACTATCAATCGAGATTGAAGGAACGATTTCATGATGCGCGTTTGTCGCAATCAACGTGCCACGAGACCCTAGTGTGATCGCAATCTGTTTTGCACCTAATTGAAGTAATGACTGAACAGCATCTTCAAGTTGCTCTTCGTCGGTTAACAAGTGTGCTTCTTCTTCGCTCAATTTAATGAAGTCCGCTTCGGCGATGAAGTGTCTCGCATCTTGTTTAAATTGCTCGAGGTCCGTGATCAATGCTTCCCGATAGTTCGGGTCGAATGAGATGAACAAGCCATCCCGTTTTGCAAATTGCAATAATTTGAAGTACGCGTCTTTCAGTTTTCCGTCTAGTAATGCTGTCGCTGAACCGAAATGAATGAGATCTCCTTTTTGAATCAATGACAAATCGATGGATTCAAACGCATAATCTCCGTCACTTCCGCGTCGGAACGTGAAATCTCGTTCCCCGTCCTCTTGAATCGACACAAATGCGAATGTCGTATCCCCCGCTTCCACGAGGTTGTCCGTGTCGACGCCATTGTCCGTCAATGTCTGTTTTAAAAAGAGACCGAACGGGTCACTCCCGACTTGACCGAGGAAACTGGATTGTCCTCCATGCTTACTGACGACTGCCGCAACATTCGCAGGTGCGCCACCTGCTTTTTTGACGAACGTCGTTCCGTTGACGAGGTCGCTCGAAGCATCCTCGCACACCCAGTCAATCAGTAGTTCGCCGATACAATGTACGGTGTTCATATCGTCCACCTCCATAAATCATATAAGTTCTTTACAAGATTGGTACCGGTTCCAATTTAGAATAAAAAATGTTGCGGAACCGGTTCCGCAACACAAATGTAAACGATTTATTTTATCTTGTCAACGCTCTCGCGCACTTTTAATTCAAAAATTGTGAACGTTTTCATCGGGACGTCGTCACCATGTAAAAGTTGTAGCATCATGTCAGCCGACTTTGCCCCGGTTCGTCGATACGGGAGATGGACGGTAGTAATGGATGGGTGTAGAACTTCCGTGAAATCATAACCGCCAAAACCACTAACTGAGACATCATTTGGAACTGAAATGCCTTGATTCGCTAGGCCCTTTAATACACCAAGGGCAATATTGTCTGTTGCACAAATAATGAGTGAGGTCGATCCAATCTGTTTCGCCAATTGTTCTCCGAGTGGAATGGCATCCTCGATTTTAAACGTTGTCTGAACGACTGTGACACGTGCATCCGCCTCATGAAGCGCCTTCAAAAATCCATCACGTCGATCTTGTCCGACTGCGATATCTGTCTCCGAAACACCGACGTAGACGACGTCCCGATGACCCCATTTCGTAAACTCACTACCGAGGGCATATGCGGCTTCATAGTCCGGATAGACGAGACTGTGCACGATGTCATGCTGTTGACCAATCAACAACACCGGAATTTGAATCGTCTCTATTGCTTCGAGGTGACGGTCGGTGACAGTCGTCCCGAGCCAAATGATGCCTGCGACTTTTTGTTTGGCGAGGTTGTATAATTGTTCAATCTCTCGTTCGGTCTGTTGCGCTGTGTTGACGACGAGCATCTGATAGCCTTGTTCTGTCAATCGTTCATCAATTCCCATCATTGTACGCGAGGCAGCGTAAGAATCAAGTCGCGGAACGATGACCCCAATCATTTTCGTCTGTTTTGATTTGAGACTTTGGGCGAATTGATTCGGTTCATAATTGGTTTCCCGGATGACCCGATCGAGCTTTTCTCTCGTCGCCTTCCCTACCGACCCACCGTTCAAATAGCGGGAGACTGTACTCTTTGCGACTCCTGCGAGCTCAGCGATATCTTTAATGGTGACCTGCTTCATCCTTACCCCTCCATATGAAAAAAGCTGACGTGCGAGACGCCGTCAGCTTAATGGTTTACTACATATCGTTTCTTGAAATTTAAATAATATAGACCGTTTCGCTTTTCAAATCCGTTTTGAACGAGCACTTGATGCATTTCTTGTTGATGTGGACTTGTCGGTGGAATACCGGCGCGAACTGTTTGTCCATCCATCAATTTTGAGTCCAACAAGGCGAGACGTAAACCTTCCGTCGCATATCCCTTATTTTTGTATGCATCGAACACCATCAGGTCAAGTTGGTAAACTCGGGCAAGCTTGAGTAACAACACTTTACCGACAAGTTTGTCATCGACCATCAAGTCGTAATAAAAGTCTTCTCCGTAACTATGCTCTTCTGCATGATAAAGTTGCTCCGTACCCATTTCTTCGAGAATTCCTTTCAACTCTTCAGCAGAAACGCCATATGAGTTTTCTCCATATTTCTGAAAGTGTTCATATTCGATCTCATCAATCTGGCGAATAGGTTGACGCACGATGTTCATCCCGTGCCCTCCTTAACTAGTAGTTCAATATCTGTCTGCGCTTATTATAAACGAATCCAATCATGAAGCGCAAAAGATAACCGAACGTCAAATCGGCTCAATATGAATATGAACCGAATCGACCGCATGCTGCTCATCTAGTTTTCGTTCGATCTCATCACATAATTCATGGGCCGCGTCCACGGTCAAATCTCCATCAACTGCAATCGTCACATCGAGCATCACGTGATTTCCTAGATGACGCCCCTTAATTTCCCGAACTTCTTTCACACGTTCAAATTGTTCAATCGTTTCCTCATAAGACTCGACGAGGTGTGGAGGGAATCCGTCAGAAAGCTGATGGGTTGCATCTAAAAAGATTTGAACCGCTGTCCGGATGATCATGCCGGCAATAACAATTGCCAAGACCGTGTCCATCCAAGGCAGTTGGAAATAAGCGAATAGCACACCAAGTGTGGCTCCAACTGAAATCATCGCATCGGCCAAGTTGTCTTTCGCCGCAGCTTTAAGTGCCAATGACTTTGTTTTCTTCGCGAGGTTCAAGTTGAAGCGATACACCCCGAACATGACGAGCGCACTGGCGAACGCGACGACCGCAGCTAGCGGGTTCGGTTCTGCATATTCTCCCCCGATTAAATTCGACAGACTATTAAAGAAGACGAAAATACCGACCGCAATCATGATCAATGAAGCGATGAGTGCAGAGATTGTCTCCATCTTCGCGTGACCATATTTATGCTCGGCATCCCGTGGTAACGCCGCAACCCGAATTCCGATATAGACGGCGACCGACGCGATAATATCCGTCGTATTGTTGAATCCATCGGCTAAAACTGCCTCAGACTCATATAAGTATCCGAAGAACACTTTTAATATAGATAAGATCAAATATGCCGTGATCGACACAATCGCTCCCTTGAGCGCTTTTGGTGGATGATTTGTAGTCTCCATCCGCCCACCTCCTTATTAGCTCAGTTAGTATAGCAGGTGAACTTCGTGTGGGTATAGAGAAACAATGTTTCTTATACTCAAAATAAATGGAATATATTCCCGGTAGTTTCGTTTAACAAATTTTATGGTAAAGTAAACAGGAAGAGACCTTAGGGTTAAACCGCAAAAGAGGTGAAACAGATGTTTACAGAACGAGATGGAATCAAATTACGATTGGAACAAATTGACAGATTACTAGTGGATTTGAATCGTGAGGCGAAACAATTGATGGCGCGCCTTCGCGAGTTAGATGCCTCTGGAGAAAATCCGCATGAAGTATCTTTGAAACCTGAAGAACGTGATACGTTGAAATCGTCAATCGACGAGACGCTTGAAGCGCTTCAAAGCCGTTCAAAACGTCCAGTGAACGTGAACGATGAGAAGAAGAAAGAACTCGCTTCTCATAAAGCACTGATCGATGAACTATCAGACTTACTCAGTAAGAAAAAATGAGACGCCTCTGCGTCTCATTTTTTGTGAAGGAGCCCTACTATGTATATCGTAACCACTTGCTTACGTCCGACAGATGAAGTGTTATCTCGGGCGCATGCTCATGCCGCAGAATACAATATGAAGTTTGTGGATCGACGCAAACATTCCATCGACGAACTGAAAAAGCGCCATCACCAGGACGTACTTGTATTTGACAAGAGACGCGTCGAGTACACACCACTTCACAGTACAGAACCATTCTTTTTTCACCCTTCTAGCTCGGTCTTTCGGGTGAAACAACTCAGTCGTGGTGGAACCGATCCGCTCATTGACGCTTTACAAACCAAACCAGGTGATCAAATTTTAGATTGTACGCTCGGATTAGGTTCGGACAGCATCGTCATGAGCCACACTGTGGGTCCCACTGGAAAAATCGTTGGACTCGAAAGCCAATTCATTACGGCACAGCTCGTTCGGGAGGGCCTAACCGTTTGGGTCGAGAAAGATGAACAAGTCAATGAGGCAATGCGCCGCATTGAGGTCGTCCATGCCAATTCTCTCGAATATTTGAAATCGTGTGCGGAAAATGCATTCGACTGTATTTACTTCGATCCGATGTTCGAAAAGACGATTTCAGAATCGGTTCATCTGAACCCACTTCGCTCAATCGCCGACACTTCCCCGCTCTCGCAAGAGCTGATGGACGAAGCAAAACGAGTAGCAAAAAAACGAATTGTCCTGAAGGCCCATTTTGAGAGCGATGCCTTCGAACGCTATGGATTTACTCACATTAAGCGAAAAACATCGAAGTTCCATTACGGATATATCGACCTGGAGTCTAAGACTATTTAGTTCATATTGACTAAATAGGTCTTTAGACTCTTTTTCTGGTTATTATTTTCTGAATATTGACATTAATCAGACATAAACGGTACATTTACAACAAGCTCACACATTTTCCCATTATTTTTTAACAGGAGGTTCATACAAATGAAAAAACGTTCCATCCGTCGAACGACGCTCGCGGCTCTCATGACGTCTGCCATGACAGTCAGCATCGTTCCGGCTGCTGGTGCTGCACCGCTATCGGTTGCACCATCTGTGCCGACAACGAGCGAGCTCGCTCCGTTCGACCACAACATCATCGATGAAGAGCGTCTCGCAAAAGCACTCGAGAAACGCGGTGTCATCAAAAAAGGATTGTCAGCATCTGAACGCATGAAAGCGGTCGACGCATACATCGCGAAAAAACAAGGTGAAGCCAAAGATCCACATAAACATGACGACGAATTGAATGAGAAAGCTTCAAAAGCAAAAGAGAAGATACATACTCAATTCGAAAAAGAAACAGAACGCATTCTCGACAAAGCGAAAAAAGGACAAGCGAACTACCGTAAAGGAAAACCGAACGGTCAAGTGAAGGTTTCTCCGGCACAACAATCGGCATATAACGGGTCGGTTCGTGAAGACAAAGTCCTCGTCCTTCTCGTCGAGTATAGCGACTTCAAACACAATAACATTATTCAAGAAGCCGGCTATATGTATAGTGACAACTTCAGTAAAGAGCACTATGAGAACTATATGTTTGGTGACCAACCATTTGAACTCTTCAACGGAGAAAAGGTTCAAACGTTCAAACAATATTATGAAGAACAGTCGGGTGGCAGTTATACGGTCGACGGTGAAGTTTCAGAATGGCTAAGCGTTCCTGGAACTGCGAAAGACTACGGCGCTGACCGCTCAACAGGCGGTCATGACAATGCTGGCCCTGGTCCACGTCAACTCGTCAAAGATGCATTGAACGCTGCGGTCGCATCCGGAGTCGACCTTGCAGAGCATGACCAATACGATCTTTACGACTTAGATGGCGACGGTGACTTCAATGAGCCGGACGGCCTCGTCGACCACTTGATGATCATCCACGCTGGTACTGGTCAAGAAGCTGGTGGCGGTGCACTTGGTGACGACGCAGTATGGTCACACCGTTGGGTTCTCAATGGCGTTTATCCGGTAGCCAACACAGAAGCTGCAGTTCCATACTGGGGCGGAAAAATGGCTGCGTACGATTACACGATTCAACCTGAAGATGGCGCAGTCGGCGTCTTCGCACACGAATTTGGTCATGACCTCGGTCTTCCAGATGAGTACGATACACAATACACAGGTCAAGGTGAGCCAGTACAATCATGGTCAATCATGAGTGGCGGTAGCTGGGCTGGTAAAGTCGCTGGTACGGAACCAACAAGCTTCTCTCCACAAAACAAAGAGTACTTCCAAAAAATCATGGGTGGAAACTGGGCTAATATTACAGAAGTCGATCTTGAAGATATCAACTCTCAAGGGTTTGTCTCACAACTCGACCAATCGGTAACGAAGTCGAACAACCCAGGAATCGTCAAAGTCAACCTTCCTGATAAGAAGATTAAAGGGATCGAACCGGCTTATGGCGAGCGCTACTATTACTCGACTAAAGGTGACGACATCCATACAGAGATGGCAACACCTAGCGTGAAACTCGGTGCGGATGGCGTCCTCACATTCGATTCATTCTACGAAGTCGAATCAGATTATGATTACTTGTACATTAAAGCTGTAAGTGGTGGTAAAGAAGTCGTACTCGATGTATTCGGTGACGACATCAACGGCGAGAACGAAGCTGGATACCCTGCTGAGACAACGAACGGTGCATGGGTCAACAAATCATATGACCTCTCACAATTCGCTGGACAAGATGTTCAAATCGTATTTGAGTACGTGACAGACGGCGGCGTCGCAATGAAAGGCTTCGCAGTCGACAACTTGTCAATCAAGTCAGAGTCAGCAACACTCTTCGCTGATGATGCGGAAGGTGCTGAAGCCGTGACACTCGATGGATTCGTCAACTCAGACGGATACGATTCGAAACCGCACTACTACTACCTTGAATGGCGTAACCATGCCGGATCGGATATGGGTCTTCTCAACGGTCGTGGCGTGAAATACAACACAGGTCTTGTTGTGTGGTATGGTGATGACTCTTACACTGACAACTGGGTCGGTGTCCACCCTGGTGAAGGTTTCCTCGGTGTCGTCGACTCTCACCCTGAAGCTCTCATCGGAAACTTGAACGGTCAAGAAACGGTAGCTGGTAGCACACGTTACCAAATCGCTGACGCTGCGTTCAGTCTCGATAAGACACTCGCTTGGTACATCGATTCACCAAGTCGTGGTGTGTATGACTACAAAGCACAAGCTGGCGTGAAGCAGTTCAATGATGCGAATTCGTACATCAACTCACTCATCCCAGATGCAGGACGTAAACTTCCGCAATACGGACTCGTCGTTGACGTTGTCGGTGAAGCGAAAGACAACTCTGCAGGTGCTGTTTGGATCCGCACAAAATAATTATTTACCCTTTGACCTCCAGTCTTCTAAGTAAAGAAGATTGGAGGTCTTATTATTCTGAAAAAGCTTGAAAAACGCGAGTGACCTGTGTAACATAGTTGGTGTAACGCCTCTGTAGGTTAGTGGCAGACCTCAGCAATGGTAATGCTGCAGCACGAGTTCGATTCTCGTCGGAGGCATCAAACATACCGCTCAACGAAGCGGTTTAGAGCACTTCCTGTTTATGACAGGAGGTGCTTTTTTTAACTTCCCTTCCCTATATCGTTTTTGATGAACATTCTAACGACAATCAATGGTACAATTTGGATTACCATATCTTTTACAGGAGGGTTTCGATGAAACGAGCACTTGGAATAGGCACCGTCATGATTTTATTAGCAGCTTGTTCGCCTAGTCCTAATCAGGACTCAAAACCTGAACCAGTTACAGAAAACACCATAGAAACATCAGAAGAAACCGTCGAAGAATTAACTCTATTTTTTAAAGGCGAACCAACCCAAGAAGAAATTGATATCTTCTGGGGATACTTACGATCAGAAAGTAGTGATGTGCTCGCCACATTCGCTGACGGATCAGAAAGTCTTTGGGCATGTAAAGCTACATGTGAGAACCCTGACTCGACTGAATCCATCGACCTACAAAATCGTTTGGATCAAACCACTACTAACGTCGAAGAATTACGAGTTGGGCTCGAACACTTAAAACAATTCGACATCAATCATATTCAACACGTTGAAATCGATTCCGTCCTTCGATCATTAACCTATTCGCAAGACGTGATCAAGCACTTCAAAGAAACGAAGCATCAGTTGACTTGGAGAGAACAAGCAGACGTGCTCGGGAGCGCATTTAGTATTGTAAAAGGTTTGAACATCGAACTGAGCGGAGTATAACTGCGTTCGTATCGCATGGATCATATATCAGCCTGAGCGTACATCACCTTGACATCATTTCCGTTCCTCTATAAACTTGAAAAGTTGAAATCATTGAATAGTTAGAGGAAGGAGCATGATTCATGCTAAACGAATGGTTATGGATTCCTTCTGCCATCCTTACACTCGGTCTTCTCGTCCTCAGTTACAAATTGTTTGGACGGGTCGGATTATATGCTTGGATTGCGATGGCTTCGGTCGTCGCAAATATTCAAGTCACACAACAGATTGTAATTGGCGGATACATTTTTACGCTTGGTAACATCGTCTACGGTTCGCTCTATTTAGCGACTGACATTTTGAACGAAAAACACGGACGAGCTGCGGCTCGAAAAGGGGTATGGCTCGGGTTCTTCATTTTGATCGTTTCGACTGTACTTATGCAGTACGCCCTATTATATGAACCGTTCGAAGAAGCGCTCTTCATGCACGAAAGTTTTGAGGCACTCTTCTCGATGCTTCCGTTGATCACGCTCGGTAGCCTTGCTGCTTACCTCGTCTCGCAATTGTTTGACGTCTTCGTCTACTCGAAGATTCGCGCCAAAACGGGCGAGAAAAAACTTTGGCTCAGAACGACAGGTTCGACTGTGCTCTCACAATTAATTGATACGTTCACATTCTGTATCATCGCTTTCTGGGGAATGGATTGGGAGATTTGGTGGAATATCTTCATTACGACGTACGTGGCGAAGTTCGTGATTGCTTGGATGGCGACACCGTTCATGTATTATGCGAAACGTACGAATCCGCAAGATGAAGCCGAACAACATGCAGCATAAAACAAGCCGTAACTTCAATTTTGAAGTTACGGCTTTTATCATGGTCGTTCTATTTGGATACGAACAGCATACGGACGGGCTTCTTCAATCGATGCCGACTCACGACAGACGGTGATGGCTTTGAACGGATCAATGGCGACCGCTTCGATCGTTTGATCGTTCGTTTCGACTTCAAGAATCGTATAGACAGGCAAACGCTCGAGTTTAACCCACTCCCCGTTACGTTTTTTTTCATAGATGACTGGTGTTTGAATCGAGTAACGTCGGAGTAAATCATGTACATTCATCTGATCTCCTCCCTATTCAAATCGTACACCTATTATAGAAAGCGTTTTCATATTTGTAAAGCGAGCTTACTTTTAGATTATACATATTTCCTCTTCATTTCGAATCGTAAATGTCCGATATAAAGAATAGAGAAATGGGGTGAATTGATGCGTTATCGCAGACAGGAAACTTTTCGCTATATTCTACCAAATCCCCGTACGATCCCTTATCGACTCGTTTGGGAAGAGAAAGAACTTTATGACGGAGAGGGACTTCTTTTGAATGTGAGCTCCCATGGACTGAAGTTGCGATCAGATTATCTTTTCCCGCTTTCCGATGATTTACAGGTCCACTTCGTCCTCGATCTCGTTCCGACCCTCCAACCTATTGAACTGGTCGGTCATGTCAGACATCGCAGCCAATTAGGGTCATTGTATGATTATGGTATTTTACTGGATGCCAAAATGGACGAAACTCAGCAACTCGTCACGATGATTAAAATGTATGCACGTGAAAATAAATGAGAACATGCGCCATTGCATCTTCTCATTTTTTCGTGTTTCCAAAAGAGGGTATACTACTATTATGACTATCATTGGGCGAGGTGTTCGTATGACAAGAAAATTTCTATTAATCCCATGGGGCGTGGCCATTGCATTGGCTATTTTTGGCCCGAACGTACCGTTTGACGGGCGATTCTTACTTGATTTTATAACGTATAACACGGATGCCTATGAAGGCTATTCGCTCTCTTTATTCAGCATTTTAGGTGTGTTCCCGTTAGCAATGTTCCCACTTCTTTGGTCAGAAGTGAACCAGCTCAAACCGAATCCACTCATTGCTGCCATCAGTAGCTTTTTCGTTGGTGGCTTCTTACTCGCTCCCTATTTGGCGTTCGCAAGACAATCACCTTATCCGACTCCCGTCAAACCGCTTCCGACCCGTATTCTTGGCGTCGTCTTGCTAATAGTGACGATTGGATTGTTCATCGCTGCCGCGAATACCGGGAATGTTGCAGAATATTGGTCGTATGTGGAGAATAATCAGTTTGTCCGAACGATGACCGTCGATTTCTTCTTGTTGGCATTTATTCAGATCACGTTAATGAACCGCGATGCGAAACGATATAAGATGAGCCTTTGGCCGCTTCCATACATTCCACTGTTCGGCTTGATTTTCTGGCTCATGATCCGTCATCAAAAACCTTTTAACGAAGCACCACCAAAACGTGAACGCGCCGAAATGAAACATTGATTTCCCATTTTGTCTTTTAACCCGTTATACTAGATATTAGTTTTGTATTTAAAGGAGATCATCACATGCGCTATTTTCAGGTCACGTCTTATGTGACTGTTAAAAATGAAGAACTTGTCTTAAATGAGTATGTAAAAGTGCCCAATCAAAAAGTAGATCAATTTTTAAAAGAAACGTTAGAGCTTGATCTGTATGATGATCAAGTCTCGTTACGTGAATGCGTTGTTGGGAAAGGGAAGTGGGAATGTCCTGTCGGTGACTTTGTCATCACGGAGCATACCGATGAAAAGAAATTTAATCGTCTGCAAAACAGCCGTTCCTCTAAAACGAATAAGTAATCTCGACATGAAAAACCTCCTCGTCTATTAGACGGGGAGGTTTTTATCATAAACATGGCGTTTATTCATCCGATTCTTCTTCGGGATTTGGATCAGGATGTTGGGTCGGAGCCGGTTTTTGTGCCGGATTCGATTCATCATCTGGTAGCGGGTCTGGGTGAACCCCTGGTTGTGATTCATCTCGTTTCATCGTATCCCTCCTTCATCTTTACTCCATCAGTTTATCCGTTTTCCTCATTCATGAAACGTATCAGTGTATGTTTTGATTCCCAATCACTCGTCTTGAGATCGCTTTTTCAATCTCAACGATGATAAACACGACTGCCCCAAACGCTACCGGGTAAATCCAATCCTCTAACGTAAGTGGTGCAGTTCCGAACAACGTGTGCATGAACGGAACGTACGTGATGAACAGTTGAAGAGCGATAAGCAACCCAGATACGAGAAACGCGATCTTATTATCGAAGAAACGACGATTAAATGCAGGTACCAATTCTGTTCGACAATTATACAAGTGGAACAACTGTGCCATAACGATCGCATTTAAGGTGATTGTTTGTAATTTTTCGGTCGAGTAATCGAAATCACCAAGCATGTAGTTAATCCATAAACTACCGCCCCCAATCAAGATTGACACAAACGTGACACGGAAGATGTAATATCGGCTGAGAAGCGGTACGTTGGCCGGTCTTGGAGGTCGCTTCATCGTGCTCTCCTCTAACGGTTCAAAGGCAATTGCCAATGACAAGGTAATCGCGACGACCATGTTGACCCATAAGATTTGAACAGGGCTGAGCGGAGCTGCTGCCCCGAGTAAGATACTCATCGCAACGAGTAATGCCTGTCCTCCGTTCGTAGGAAGCAAGAAAAGGATTGTTTTCTTCAGGTTGTCGTATACGCGGCGACCTTCCCGGACAGCATTGTAGATTGTTTTAAAGTTATCATCGACAAGAACCATCTGAGACGCTTCTTTTGCAACTTCTGTCCCTTTGATTCCCATCGCCACCCCGATATCGGCACGTTTCAATGCAGGAGCGTCATTCACGCCGTCTCCTGTCATCGAGGTAATCAACCCGTTCTCTTGTAACCCTTTAACGAGTCGAAGTTTATCGTTCGGGCTCGTTCGGGCGAACACGTCATTATGAATCGATGCCTCTTTGATTTCTTCATCAGACATATCGGTCAGCTCTCGACCTTCGAGAGCCCCTTCTACTTCCATACCGAGCTCTTTCGCGATGGCGACAGCCGTGTCCTTATGGTCACCTGTAATCATTTTAATGCGGATTCCAGCATCACGACATGCGGCGACTGCGTCAATCGCCTCTTGACGTGGCGGATCGACGATACCGAACAAACCGAGGAAAGTCAGACCATCTTCAACGTCCTCATGATCAATGGATTGTTTCGAACTGTCGACACGCTTCAATCCGGCACCGAGGACGCGCTGACCGCGGTCGGCAATCTCTTTTCGCTTTTCATCCCAATACTCTTGTTTGAAACCGTCTGTTGTCGCCATATCAAACAGGCGATCAGGTGCCCCCTTGACGAAAATCATCCGCTCCCCTTTATAATCGACGAGCGTCGCCATGTATTTGTATTCAGAATCGAACGGGATTTTGGAGATGACTTTAAGACGCTCGATCGGGCGCTCCGCTTTCTCAGCGACGGTCAATAAACACGCCTCGGTCGGGTCCCCATTGATAACCCAATCCCCATCTTCTTCGTTCAACTGTGCATCGTTACACGTCTTCCCGACCGTCAAGAGGTCAATCATCGACTCATCGTCATCTAAATCAAACGGTTGACCGTTCAATTCCAAGTCTCCGTTCGGTGCATACCCGCTACCTGACACTTCAATGTCATGTTTCGCCGTCACGATTTGTTTGACGGTCATCTCGTTTTTCGTCAACGTTCCGGTCTTATCGGTACAGATGACAGATACTGCGCCTAACGTCTCAACAGATGGTAGGCTTCGAACAATCGCTTTTTGTTCAGCCATATTCCGGACTCCGAGCGCCAATATAATGGAAATGACGGCTGGTAATCCTTCTGGAATCGCTGCGACGGCTAGACCAATCGTCGTCAACATAAGTTCGACTGGTTCATAATCTCGCAAGAAATAACCGAATGCATAAATAATGACAGAGATAATTAGGATGGCGATGGAGACCGTCTGTCCAAACTTCGTCGTTTGACGAATGAGCGGCGTCTTCACGGTTTGCACTTCTGAAATGGACGCATTGATCTGACCTAGTTCAGTGCCTTCTCCGATTGCTGTGACAATCGCTTTGGCACTTCCTGTCGCCACACTCGTTCCCGAATAGACCATGTTTTTTCGATCAGCGAGTACGGCTTCTTCTTTAACAACGTCTGGCTTTTTCTCGACCGTCGTGGCTTCACCCGTCAATGCGGATTCCTCCACTTTGAATTTTTCTGCCTGAACGACCCGTGCATCAGCTGGCACTTTATCACCGGCAGCGAGCACGAGAACGTCTCCGACCACAAGATCACTTGAGTCAATCTCGGATTGTTTACCGTCACGAATGACGGTCGCTTTCGTTTCCAACAACTTTTTGATTCCTTCTAGCGCTTCCTCAGCTTTGTTCTCTTGAAGATAACCGACAACACCGATTACCGTGACGACTAAGACGATAACAATCGTATCGATATATTCGCCAAGAAAACCGGTGACAACTGCCGCTCCTAAAAGGACATAAACGAGGATATCATTGAACTGTCTTAAAAATTTTATGATTTCAGGCGTCTTCTCCTTTTCAGGTAGGACGTTCTTACCGAACTCCTCCTGCCGATTGGTGACCGTTTGCTTCGAGAGACCTGACTCGACATCCGTCTCCACATGGGACTGAACTTCGTCTACCTCAAGTGCATGCCACTCCCTATCTGCATTCTGCATGTTCTTTCCTCCTCGACCAATACTTTATGAAAACATCTATCCCCTATCTGTTCCCAATCTGATGCGGCTCGACACGTCCAAACTTGTATAATTGATGTCATTTTTCAAAGAAAACGCTCCCATGATTTTTTGTTTCTTCATGTAAACGGTATCATGAATCAATTTTGATTTTTCTGATGAAAATGGCTTTACAGAAGTCTTTCAATCATTGAATATAGAAGAAATTATGAATGAATACAGATAGATAGAAAGAAGGAAGAGTTTATGGTCATTATTCAAGGAATTGCACTTTTACTGCTCATCCTCGCCTTGTTCACACTTTTCAGTTACAAGGCGCCATTCGGAATGAAAGCGATGGGCGCATTGGCAGGTGCGGCAATCGCAAGCTTCCTCGTCGAAGCATTCAACGCATATGCCATCGGCGGATTACTGCCACTCCCTTTATATGAAGAAGTCGGGCAGGCAGCCGGTTCATTATCTGGTCCTGCTGCCGCGGCACTCGTTGCCATCGCACTCGGAATCAACCCCGTCTATAGCTTAATGATCGGATTATCCGTGTCTGGTTTCGGGATCCTTCCTGGATTTTTCGCAGGATATATCCTGGCTCTGGCTGGCACACGAATCAATCGCTATCTTCCGACAGGTGTCGATATGATTTTCTACGTCATCGTGATGGCACCGCTCGCACGTCTCGTCGCTACTGGCGTGGACCCACTGGTTTCAAATACACTTGCACAAATCGGTGCAGTCATCGAACTCGCCGCGACGCAAAACCCGGTCGTCATGGGACTCGTTCTCGGTGGAATCGTTACTGTCGTGTCGACGTCACCTCTCAGCTCAATGGCTTTGACGGCGATGCTCGGATTGACAGGTGTGCCGATGGCGATTGCCGCTCTCGCGTTGACTGCATCCATTTCGATGAACTACCTGTTGTTCCGTCAACTGAAAATCGGTACGAAAAAAGACCAGCTTTCTGTAGCCATTGAACCGTTGACACAGGCCGACCTCATCTCGGCGAATCCAATCCCAATCTATAGTGTGAACTTTGTAGGGGGTGCAATCGCAGGATTGATTGTAGCGATGACCGGTATGATCAATGATGCGCCCGGGTCGGCTGCGGGTATTCCTGGTCTACTCGTCATGTATGGCTTCAACGACTGGCAGACCGTCACACTGACAGCTGTTGTTTTATTCATCCTCGGAATCGGATTCGGATTGATTGGAAGTCGACTCTTTAAAAACTTCCCGATTGTCCGTCATACGGAAAAAGTTGAATCAACAGAAGAAGATGCCGCATAAAAAAATCGATGCACGCTCGAACGGTTTGTTCAGCGGCATCGATTTTTATTTTGCTTTCGGAAGTGGGGCCTCTATTCTGACAGGGGTGCGATAGATTGGGAAATAATCAGATAATCCATGCAATTGAATGTGCTTTGCATTTAATTGCTGATAAACCTGTTCGTTGAATACAAATTGACCAATGTAGTAAGGAAGCGGCTCATCTCCGGAAAAACTCAATTTAAAGTCATAGAGTGCATCTTGACCGGCGGCCCCTCCTCCGAGATGCAGATGAAGTTTACCCTTTTCACCCGCACGACGAATCATTTCACTGAATAGGAAATGGTTAGGACGGAGAGGTAAATAGTCTTTGAGAGACCCTCCTAAGTGGTAGTTTGCTCCCTCGTCACCATATAAGACTAATACTCCTGCAATCACGGTATTTTCAAAAACTGCAAATAGAAACTCGGTTTCGAATGATTCGCTCGTCAGTAACTGAGTGAAATAAGAATCAGGATAATAGTAGTCTTCAATTGCATCCCGACGATTCATGGTCGCCTCATAAAGATGCATAAATGTGTGAATGTCAGATGCGTCACCACGCACAACAGTCAACTGTTCACGGATGGCTCGTTTCACGTTTCGTTTCGTCATTTTATGGAACCGCTCAGTCAAGTATTCATACGGTTCATCTAGTTGGACATGGACAGTCTTTCGTACTGGAACTGCTCTCCCGAATGTTTCCATAATGACCTCATCAATTCTTAATGGATGATAACGAATCGTTTCGGTCACCGTTTTCTCGTTCTCCTTACGTTTAATGAAATGTTGCCTTGCGACTTTCACTTCATCATCTGTGAACGTTCCAACACGAAACGGACCACCATATCCGTAAGCTGTTACAAGATCATCATATTTTTCATTGATTCGGCGACGGATATATGGATATACAAGCATCCCTTTCGATGTGATGGCAAGAAACAGCTCTGGTGAGTCGTTCGATTCACAATTCACGTTGACATAATCAAAATGATCATACGCATCGCATGTTGTTAGATCCAACCATTTTTCCCATTCCATTTGGTCTTTGATGATTTTGAATTCCATCATCTCATCCCCTTTTCAGTAAGTGATTTCCATAACCACTTTTCCCATTAAAGGATGAGCACACCAGTGAAGAATTTAACTTTTTGTTGTTAACAATCAATATCCGTTTAAAGTAATTTACGAAATAAATATCGTTATTTCTTTTTACGTTTTTGTTCAAAAAAAGAACGAACTCACACTCAGGCGAATTCGTTCTTTTAGAAATCTTATGGAAATCAATCTACTGACATCACTTGACCCGTCTCGGACGATTGTCGAGCGAGTTCGATCATTTGCGTCGTGAGTGCCGCATCTTTTAATGATACGACAGGTTGCCGTGTCTGATAGCTTTCGGCTAATTGTTGATAATACATCAAATAGTCACCTTTCTCGACTTGAATTGTTTCGACCTCATCCGTCGATAAGATCCCAGTCTCTAACACGTCACTCGTAAACTGTCCTTGCTTCAGTGCCTCTTCCTGAGGATCAAGTCCGAACTTCACGAAACTACCTTTCGTTCCATGGACTTCGAACCGCGGAGTTTCTCCAGCGATGAATGGATTCGAGCGAAGATAAACTCGCTTCTCTCCATAATAGAATGTCACATAGAATCCGTCGTCAGACTGTCCACCCTCGCGTTGAATCATCACATCCGCTTGAATCTTGTCAGGTTTTCCGAACAAGGCGAGCGTCTGATCGATGAGATGACTTCCTAAGTCAAACAAAATCCCTGATCCCGGACCTGCATTTTCACGCCAACGATCCCGTACGTTCGGTCGGAAACGATCAAAACGGGATTCAATCACTTTCCACTCCCCTAACATATTTGAATCAAGCAATGACTGAATGGTTAAGAAATCACCGTCATAACGCCGGTTTTGATAGACGTTGACGATGCCTTTCGACTCCGCTTCGAGGGTCATCAACTCAGATCCTTCTGCCGTGGTCAGAAATGCGGGTTTTTCAACCAACACGTCTTTCCCAGCTTTGAGGCAGGCAATAATCATCTCTTTATGTAAATGTGATGGTGTGGTAATGACATACAAAGAAGCATCTGTTTGAAGCGCCTCGTCTAATGTCGCATACACCGTGGCACCTGGTAATTCAGCCTTTACTTCATCCGGACGTGATGACACGACACCGCTCACATCGAATGAATCAATTGTCTTTAAAAACGGCAGATGGAATGTGTTCGCTGAAAATCCAAACCCTACCAAAATGGTTTTAATCATGAAAACTCCTCCTTTTCGCTTTTATCATTGTATCAAAAAAAGGGTCCAAAGACCCTTATGCACTCATGCTCTCATCTAATCTGTATTCGAACGTATTGTACCCGTTTCGTGAATCGACAAAGACGAAACCAAAACGTGGATAATAACTATTTAGAAATTCATTGTCAGCGACACAATCGAGACGAATTGGTTCATCTTCATCGGCTTCCTCTAGTACATGCTCCATGAGCTGCTGACCGACGCCGCGACCTTTCAGCTTTTCGCTGACGACGATTCGATGGATATATTGTCCACGCTCACTGTCGTCCCATAAGTTATCATCCCAGGCGTCTGGAGGTAACAATGCGATTGAAGCTAAAATTTGTTGGTCATCTTCAAAGACATAAACACTGCCTTCTGCAATGTCAGTGCGCACACGCTCTACGAGGTCCTGTTCCAAATATTCGGTCCATTGGTCGCTTCCTTGTTCATTTAGCGCTACGGCTCGTTGTTCGATTAGGTTCGCGATGTTGTTGGCATCGCGCTTCGTCGCGAGTCGAATCATAACGTCCTCCTTTAGTTATACAGTATTTGAAATACAAATATAACGGAGAACTGATTGCCTTTCAACCATCTTGCTCACTGCTGAAGTTCAAACACAGTGACTTCGCCATCGTTCAATTGATAGCTGTAAGTTAAAGTGGCGTTGAGACTGTGTGAAACAGAACAATAGCGTTCAACAGATAGTTCAATCGCGCGTCGCACCCGTTCTTCCGACATGTCGCCTTTCAGAATATACAAGATGTGAATGGCTGTAAAGCGTTTTGGATGATCGATTGCCCGAACCCCGTCGATTTTCATCTCGAACGATTCTAGCGGTTGACGCATCTTATGCAAAATGGAGACGATATCGATCCCTGTGCATGACGCGGTAGCGTGAAGTAACATCTCTGTCGGACGAGGTCCAGTGTCGAGACCGCCCACGTCCTCGGATGCGTCAAGTGTCACTGTGTGCCCCGACGGCGTATGTGTCTCAAATGCCATACCTTGCTTCCATACGACTTCCATGTTCATTGTCTTCTCCCCCTATTTCATTTGATAGCAACCTATTCCCGCATTTGATGTATGATTAAGCTACAAATCGATTTTTAAGGGGTGTATGTTGTTGGATTGGTCCATTATTTTCAGTTGGGGGCTATATATCGTCCTCGGGTTAAACTTATTGTTCGCACTCGCCGTCATTTTTGCCGAAAGACGTGACGTTGGCGCGACCTGGGCCTGGTTGCTTGTCCTATTTTTCTTGCCGGTGCTCGGTTTTATCATTTACCTGTTCCTCGGACGACAACTCAAAAAGGATAACTTCTACAATTTGAGTGTGGAAGAACGCTCTTTTCATTCGCTACAAGTGGAAGCACAGCTCGAACAGATTCACACACGTCAGACGCAACTTGCGCAACCACTGTTCGAAAAGTATGATCAACTGCTTCAAATGAATTTGCGCTCTTCAAAATCTTTGATTAGTGTACATAACCGTTCCCTCATCTTACATGACGGCGAACAAAAGTTTAAAGCGTTGATGGATGATATTCGCTCCGCCGAAACCGAAATCAACATCCAGTACTATATCATCCAGCGCGATGCTCTTGGACAAGCTCTTTTAAAGGAATTGATTGAACGAGCGAAAGCAGGTGTCAAAGTTCGGCTTCTTTACGACGCGGTCGGTTCTCGCAGTCTCCGTAATTCAGACTTTAAAGAGTTGATTGCGAATGACGGGGAGGTACGTGTCTTCTTCCCACCGACGCTCGGAATGATCAACTTTAAGTTAAACAACCGAAATCACCGAAAAGTCGTCATCATTGATGGGAAGATCGGCTATGTCGGTGGCTTTAATGTCGGGACCGAATATCTCGGACTCGTTGAGAAGTTCGGATACTGGCGCGACACCCATTTGCGTGTTGAAGGAGACGTCGTCTATAATCTTCAACACCGATTCATCCTGGACTGGAATTACTCAGGTCACCGCAAGCATGATCCGGAAAATACGTTCTGCTTTGCGAGACATGAGATCAAGGACAACTCCCCGATGCAAATCGTCACGAGCGGTCCGAACTCGGATACGGAACATTTAAAAAATATGATGATTAAAATGATCATGTCGGCGAAACGACGGGTCGTCATCCAAACCCCTTACTTCATACCTGATACGAGTTTTATGGATGCATGTAAAATGGCACTCAACTCCGGCGTTCAAATGGACATCATGATCCCAGGAAAACCGGACCACCCGTTCGTCATGTGGGCATCGCTCTCCTTCCTCGGAGAATTGCTCGACTATGGGGCGAATGTCTATCTGTATGATGAAGGTTTTCTTCACGCGAAGACGCTCGTCGTCGATGATGAGATTGCGACGGTCGGAACGACGAATTTGGATGCCCGAAGCTTTCGTCTCAACTTTGAAGTCAACGCAGTCATTTATGATGAACGCGTCGCCCTCGAACTTGTTTCCTTATTTGAGACAGACACTGCAGTCAGTCGAACGTATGCGATGGAAGACTATGAAAAGCGAAAATGGACGGTTCGCTTACGCGAAGGGGTCTCACGACTCCTCAGTCCGATTCTATAAGAAAGAAGCAGAGCTGAACGCTCTGCTTCTTTGTCATTTTATAACTTGAATCGTGAGACAAGGTCCTGTAGTTCCTCTGCCATCGTCGCAAGTGCTTTCGCCGATTGTGACACCTCTTCAATCGATTTCAATTGATCATCTGTCGTTGCTGCGACTTGCTTAGAGGTACTCGAGTTCTCGTCGGCGATGTCCGCGATTTGAGATGCAGTCGCCGCCACTTCCTGAACGTTCGCTGCAATCTCCTCGACAGTTGCCGTCACGTCTTCGATTCTCGGGGTCATAGCGACTGTCCGCTCTTTAATTTTCTCAAATCGGTCTGCCGTCATTTCTGAAGAAATCAGTCCGGCTTTCGTGTGGGTAGATACTTCTTGCATCAAATGAACGGATTGCTCCGTTTCCTGTTTAATACGATCAATCAATGCCGCAATTTGTTTCGTTGACTGTTGGGACTGCTCCGCAAGTTTCCGAACCTCGCTCGCGACGACGGCGAATCCTTTCCCGTTCTCGCCAGCCCGCGCCGCTTCAATCGCTGCGTTCAATGCGAGCAGGTTCGTCTGTTCCGCAATCCCGTTGATGACCGAGACGATTTCGCCGATTTCACTCGAGCGATGTGCCAACGATTGAATGACGCCTTCAAACGTCACGACTGATGCATCAATTGCCTGCATCTGCTTGACGTTCTCTCTCACTGTCGTCGACCCATCTTCCGCTTCATTTGACGTCTCGCGTGATAGTTCAGACACGTCCATCGAGCTCTCTGAGATACGCATAATTCCGGATGTGATGGCTTGTAGCGATGTCGCATTGTCATCAAGTTGACGTTTTGAACCATCGGCACTGACCGCCATCTGATCGACCGCACGAGCAATCTGTTCTGACGCAGCGGTATTGTGTGCGGAGTTTGCCATCAATTCCTGCGAAGATGCCGCGACTTGACTGATTGAATCGTCTAGACGTAGCAACACCATCCGTAGTGAGGCACTCATCTCATTGAAACTTTCGGATACACGCCCAATCTCATCGTTCGACAATACTTGTATCGGTTCAGTCAAATCTCCTGACTTAATTCGTTCTGCGCCTTCGGTCAATAAGCGCAATGGGCGTAAAATCGACCGGAGCACGAAGTACAAGAGCACCGCTGCCACACCGAACATACCGACGATGACGAATACGGTCGTCCAAAGAATACCGACAGTCTCGTCTTGAATCTCACCGTCATAAAGTGTACCTGTGATTTTCCATCCAGTGAGTGGGTTCGTCACGAACGCTTTCTCGACACCCTCTCCGTTCTCCTCTACTGATAGAATTCCCTCATCTGTTGCAAATAATGACTCTGTCGAAGCCTCGGTAGACTTTTCTCCGACTTCAATCGATGGATGAATGACGACTTGTTGTGCCTCATCAAAGATCGCCACATATCCTTCCTGACCGATTTGAATACTCGATGCGACGTCAGCAATATCATTTACGTCTACGTCAACCGCAACGACACCACGACCGTCCGCTGTCTTTTTTGAGACCGTGATCATCATTTTCTGAGAGGCGGCGTCGACGTAGGGATTCGTGATGGCGACCTCTTGCCCACTTGCCTCTGCCGCCTCATACCAAGGACGGGTACGGGGATCATACCCTTCAGGCAATTCCTGTTCAGGATAAATCGTCATCGCCCCCGCTGCTGATGCAAAATAAATGTTCGTCACTTTTGGATGTGTTTCTAAATACTCCGTGAACTTTTCTGCTAACGCCTGATTTTCTTCACCTTCTTCATAGATAGAAGCATCGAGCCGATTGGAGAAGAATGAAATGTCCGTTTGAATCGGCGCAATTAAATTTGTCACTTCGTTGTTCATCCGGTCTACTCCCGAATTGGCAGACTGGATCATTTGTGACTCAATCTTTTGCTTTGCCTGCGCGTATGCGACGACCCCGATCAATGTCGCCGGAATGAGCAATAATAAGACTGATAAGACAATCAATTTTTGTTTGATGCTGATGGTACGTTTCTGTCTCATAAAACATCTCCTTACCCCGAATAGAATGTTGAAGAAGGATCGGTCTGATAGACCGAACACTCCTTTCGTTACCTACAATATCGGTTAGGAAAAATAGATGTTGATCATTGATTGAATTATTCGAAAATTATTTTTCGGAACCTGAAATGGAGTTTCACTCCAAGAATCAATATAGAAAGAAATCATTATATTCGCAATCTGTATTTTATTCAGTTAACATATCGGAAAAGGGGGCAAAAGCATGAATACATTATTGGAAGAAATTAAAGCGTACAAAAATCAATTCAAGCAAAAAGCACCGGCCGAAAAGCAGCGATTGATGGCACAAGCGACGCAAGAATTGAAAGATTCAGGGATTGCATCGGGACTAACCGTCGGTGATCAAGCGCCAATGTTTGAATTGCCTCATGCAGACGGTACAAACGTCGGCTTGAAGGCACTTCTCGAGAAAGGACCTGTCATCGTCACGTTTTATCGTGGTGGATGGTGCCCATACTGCAACCTCGAACTTCGAGCGTATCAGCGTGAATTAGTAAAAATTGAGGAAAAGGGTGCCACACTCGTGGCAATCAGCCCAGAGACACCGGACTACTCACTATCTACGAAAGAGAAGAATGAGCTCGATTTTTACGTGTTGAGCGACGTGGATAATCAAGTCGCACGTCAATTTGACCTCGTCTTTGATATGCCCGATTATTTGATTGAGATTTATGAAGCATCTGGTCTCCACGTCGATGCACATAACGGCAATGAGGATTGGCAGCTTCCGAAGCCAGCGACGTTTATCATTCAACCAGATGGCACGATTTCATTCAGTGATGTGCCCGCTGACTATACAGAACGTGTCGACCCGAAAACGGTCGTTGAGAAACTATAAACGAAAAAGGAGGTGACATGTGTCATCTCCTTTTCTTGTACCATTTTTTACTGATTGTCTTATCACTTCTTGAATTCCTCTTGTAGTATTCCATACACCATGCTATCGGTCCATTCATTTTTATTCCAATAGTCCTTCAAGAAATGAGCTTCTTTTCTCATTCCAATTCGCTCGCATAATTTTTGGGAAGCGACATTCCTTGCATCAAGATTGGCTTGTATTCGATGTATGTTGAACTCGTTAAACAACTCTTTGACCAATCCTCTCACTGCTTCAGTAGCGAACCCTTTCCCAGAGTGAGAATCAGCGAAGCAATAGCCAATCTCGACAGTTTCTTTCATTCCCGTATACCAAACCGTGAGATCCCCGATCACTTCATCTTGAAGGACAACCGCCAAATTCAATGGACTTGTTTCGGTAAGGGTAGAATTGGTCAATTTTTTAGCAAACGCTTCATTCATATTCTCAGAAGTCCAAGGGTCATGTAAGAGATATCTACACACGTCAGGATTTTTATAAATATCAAATGTAGCATACAGATCGTCCTTCTTGAATGGTCTGATTTCTAGACGTTCAGTGGTAAATTCCATATCGATTCCCCCTTGCAAATCGTCGTGAGTATCGTAAGAATACTCACAACCTAATAACTTTATGGTATAACGACAAATTCCTCAACGCGTTTGAGAAGTGTTTCGAGTAAGCGTAGTGACCGGTATGTGTCTCCTGTGTACTCGAGACTATGGTTCATCTGCTCGACAATCTCGAGTTCAGTCAATGCCTCATGCTCAAGATTCTTGATTCGTTCAAGTATGTAGTGTTGGTCTTCCGTACCCATGAGAACGAGCTGTTTTCCCTCATGAGACAAGATCGCTTCGTATACGTCATTTCGTTTCAACAACGGTGTCAACCAGACCAGTTCGGCGTCGCGAAACACATGACGGCCACGTTCACTCGTCATCGCAATCGTACCGAGCGATTTTCCGATGATTATGTATTTATTAAAGGAATGGGATTGTAGCAGTTGATCGATGACGAGCCGAACATCGTTAACAATCGCCACTGATACATCGACTGAATCATACCGCTCATCCCGATAGTTGTAGTTGACCTCAAGGACGTTCAATCCATTCTCTAAACAAAGCGCTGTCGTATAGCGAAACATCGGGGAATCATTTGTATATCCGTATCCCGGCAACAAGATCACGAGGGTGTCGGATGACGAATCAGGCTGCAGGAACGAATACGAGACAGGTATTCCGTTTGTCCCGACGACTTGACCATCTGTTACTTCATGCATATCGTCCCCTCAATTCTGCAAAAGTTGCGTGTCATGGTGATGAATCATCGTTCCAATGGTCTCTCCTTGGAGAATTCGTTGAATCGCATTCCGCTCCTTGAAATCGAACAAGTGAATCGGCAATCCGTGATCCCTTGCGAGTAGTAACGCTGATTGGTCCATCACTTTCAAATCATGGGAGATGACGTCGTTATAGTGAAGGGTTTCATATTGACGAGCCGCTGCATCCAATCGTGGGTCTCGATCAAATACGCCAGAAACACCGTTCTTTGCGACGAACAAGGCATCACACCCCACTTCGATGGCTCGCTGAACGGCCGGATAGTCTGAAGAAACGAACGGTTGACCGTTACCGCCTGCGAAAATGACGATATATCCTTTTTTCAAATGATTGATTGCACGAAGTTGAATGTATGGCTCGGCAACGCTTGGCATTGGAATCGACGTCATGACGCGTACTTCTCGATTGGTATCTCGTTTCAAGATGCCCCGCAACATCAATGAGTTCATGACTGTCCCGAGCGTCCCGATGCTGTCAGCTTCCACTCGATTGATGCCCCACGCTTCTGCTTGATTCCCTCGGAAGAGGTTGCCCCCGCCGACCATGACGCAAACTTCAACCCCACTCTTTGCGAGTGACAATATTTCCTTTGCAATCAGGCTGAGACTCATTTCATCAAAATTTTCCGTTCCATCACCGGCTAGAGCAGCTCCACTTAACTTGATGCATATTTTTTGGTGCTTCAAAGTCTCCCAACCCTTCATTTGGAATTTTTTGTTCAATTCAGTATAGAAGAGTTTAAATAATGGAACAACACTATTTTTAATTGATTCATGAGCACATTTCTTTATATTCCTGATAAGACTCCTCGAACATATAAAGTCCACCGATTTCTTCATCAATGAACGAATATAGAGAAATTTCAAAGTCATGGAGTGATGATTCATTAAGACACTCTTTTACTCTTAGCAAACCTTCTCTTACGTACAGTTTTCCCTTTTCAATATTATCGTTTGAGATATAGTACCGTCCAAGACAAAGATAGTAACGAGGAAATTCTGGGTACTCCGTTATCGCTTTTAACAGATACGATTCATACTGTTCTGGATGTTCGAATTCATGTAGATTGGCCATTGAATAGTAGAGGATCCCTTTTGACTTAGCATCCATTTTATTCAGCATCGACTCGATCTCTTCAATCTTTGCTTCGTCTAATACTGGATAGACGAAAGTTGATTCAAGATATACGCCGAGGGCGAAGAAAATCGAATGCTCCGGAAACTTATCAAATGCTTCGAATAAGTGTTTAGAGGCACTCTCATAGTCTTCTTCCGGCGTATCCATTTCAGCACTAATCTCACAAATCAAACAGTGACAATGTACAGAAAAAAGACCGTAGAACACCCTACGGTCTGTAAGCTCAGGCTCCCATAATCGAATCATGCCGGGTCGTTTCCCAGCCGTACGCCACTTCACGGAGTAACAACTCCCCGAACTCCCGATCCTTTTGGTCGATGACTTGCCCTTGTTTCCGCTCATAAAATGTGCGGAACGGATTCATCTCAAGCGCCCAAATCAAAAGTCCCGCTTCGCACATCGACTGCACGGCGTGCTCAAGGAGAGCGGACCCGATTCCGTTCCCTTGATGATTCTCCAAAATATAAATGGCATACACTTCGTTCGTGTGGTCCGGGTACTCACCCGTACGCTCTTCTCCGTAAAGGACGAAGCCTACAATCTCATCATCCACAGTCGCCACAAAGCCGGCTACTTCCTGTTGACGAAGCGCTGTCCGCAACCGTTCTGCCCATTCGATGGAACCGGACGATACTTTTAGCAAATATTCAGTCGGCACGATCCCCCGATAGGTCGTTCGCCATCCGTTCACACGCACTCTCGCAATCCCATACACATCATCTGGTTTGGCGACCCGAATGTCCAATGTGACCCCCTCCTAACCCGAAGCTTTACAAATAGTTTACCACAAATCCCCAACTTGCAATCCGAGATTATGTGAATTTTCATCGTTCTTCTACCACAAAAAAAAGAGCCGCCACCTCTACTGAGGCAACGACTCTTTCGGTTTATGCGACTTCTTTTGATTGGATCGGTGTAGATGACGTTAACGGCTTCTTCAAGAATGAAAGGAGCAATGCGCCGACGAGGGCACCTGTCAAGATGGCAACGGCATAGAGTCCCATGCTCATCGCGACATTTCCAGCTCCTTCAAGAAGTGGGAAGACGAAGATTCCGCCGTGTGGGGCTGGCAATTGAATCGTGAAGAACGCTGACAATCCACCTGCGATTGCAGAGCCGAGGATAGCAGATGGTAAGACGCGAATCGGATCCGCTGCAGCGAACGGGATGGCAGCTTCTGTGATGAATGAGGCTCCCATGATATAGGCAGTCTTACCTGCTTCACGCTCTTGTTTCGAGAATTTCTGACGAGCGAATACAGTTGATGCGAGTGCGACAAGAATTGGTGGCACCATTCCACCCGCCATGACGGCTGCCATGACTTCTTGGTTTCCAGCTGTGAGGGCTGCCGTACCGAACACGTATGCAGTCTTGTTGATCGGACCACCCATGTCGACTGCCATCATACCACCGACGATAACACCAAGAAGGATGGCGTTTGCGCCGCTCATGCTGTTCAACGTATCCATCAACCATGTCATCAGTGCTGCAATCGGTTCATTGACGACGAGCAACATGACCATACCTGAAATGAACGATCCGAGTAACGGATATAAGAGGACCGGCTTGATTCCTTCAAGTGAAGCTGGCAACTTCGCAAGCGCCTTCTTCAAGAAGAGAACAACATAACCTGCCAAGAAACCGGCGATGAGACCACCGAGGAATCCGGCGTTCCCTTGACTTGCGAGTACCCCTGCGACGAGCCCTGGCGCGAGACCTGGACGATCGGCAATCGACATGGCGATGAAACCAGCGAGAATCGGAACGAGGAAACCGAAGGCAGCTCCACCGATAGTCATTAACTGGGCGGCAAATTCATTGTAAGACGGGTCATCCGGGTTCGCCGAGTTGATGCCCCAGAAGAAGCTGATCGCGATCAAGAGACCACCAGCCACAACGAGTGGGAGCATTGCAGATACACCGCTCATCAAGTGCTTGTAGATACCTGTACGTTGTTCTTTCGGTGCACCAGATGTTTTTGAAGCTTCATATACCGGCGCATCTTGATTGACGGCGCGATTGATGAGTTCTTCTGGTTTACGGATTCCTTGCGCGACCGGTACTTCAATGACACGCTTTCCAGCGAAACGATCCATTTCTACGGCTTTATCTGCTGCGACGATGATTGCTGTTGCACGATCGATATCTGCACGTGTAAGTTCGTTTTTCACTCCAGTAGAACCGTTCGTTTCGACTTTAATATCGACGCCCATCGCTTCCGCCTTTTGTTTCAAGCTGTCCGCTGCCATATACGTATGGGCGATTCCTGTCGGACAAGCCGTGACTGCTAAGATGAATGGTGCATCTTCATTCGTAGGTTTGACGACTTCTGGCTTCTCTTCAGCAGCTTCCTTCTCCTCGATGGCACGGAGGACATCGCTTTCAGAAGTTGCTGCATAAAGGCGCTCTTGGAATGCTGGGTCCATCAAGTAGACCGATAATTTAGAGAGCGTTTCAAGGTGTTCGTTATTTGCGTTCTCCCCAGCTGCAATCATGAAGAAGAGACGACTTGGTTGACCGTCTAACGCTTCATAATCGAGGCCTTCTGAACGACCGAAAGCGATGGCTGGTGTTTTGACGGCGCTCGTTTTCGCGTGGGGGATGGCAATCCCTTCTCCAAGTCCTGTCGTGCTCTCGCTTTCACGTTTTAAAATGGCGTCACGATATCCGTTACGGTCAGATAGTTTGCCGGCACGGTCTAGGACATCGACGAGTTCTTCGATGACCTCACGCTTAGAACTAGCGCGAAGATTCAATTGAATCGTATCGCGTTGGAGCAAGTCCGTGATTTTCATGTTGTTTCCTCCATTCGTTTAAGTGGTGTAAGTTGTACTTGATCGATCAATCGGTCAATATCTTGTTTTGAACAAAGACCAAACGTATATGCGGACGCACTACCTGTTGTGACAGCGTAGCGGAACGCCTCCTGTTCGCCTTTTTCTTTGACGTTTGCGACAAATCCGGCAACGAGTGAGTCTCCGGCACCGACTGAGTTGACGAGTTTCCCGACCGGTGTGTTCGCCGTAACCGCGCCGTCTTTGTTGACGAGTAGTGCTCCATCACCTGCAAATGAAATGATGACGTTTTTCGCGCCACGTTCGACGAGCTGCTCCGCATAAGGAAGAGCGTCCTCAAACGTCTCGATCTCTGTATCAAACAGTTCACCTAACTCGTGATGGTTCGGTTTGATCATCAACGGTTCGAGCGAAAGGACTTCAAGCATGGCATCTTTCGTCGTATCGACGACGAAGTCGGCACCTTTTTCACGAATAGATTCAGCGATTGTCCGGTATAACGAGTCTGGTAAATTGCTTGGGATACTCCCTGCAAGAACGACGATGTCACCTTCATCGACTTGGTCGAACTTGGCTTTTAATTGTTCGAGTTCACCATCCGTGATGTTCGGTCCGCTCGCGTTCAATTCGGTCTCTTCTTTTGCACGAATCTTGACGTTGATTCGGGTATTTCCGTTCACTTCGACGAAGTCCGTGTGTACGCCATGGTCGACGAGCGACTTTTTGATGAAGTCACCTGTCGTTCCACCGACAAAGCCAAGAGCTTTCGTTTCTTTTTCATATTCTCGAAGTACGATCGAAACGTTGATCCCTTTTCCACCTGCTCGTTCGGTTGTTTCTTCGATTCGGTTCACTTCTCCTAAATTTACTTCTGGTAATGTCACATAGTAATCAATAGAAGGGTTGAGTGTTAACGTGTAAATCATTTCGCATTCACCACCTTTGTTATTGTTTGGATGGAACTCATTGATGCATCGCTTGATGTGATCAATTGCGCAGCGTCTAACGTGGCGACTCGGCTGAACGTTCGTTTCCCGATTTTCGATGCGTCCGCGAGCACGTATGACGTCTGTGCTAATTCAATTGCCGTCTTTTTGACAAGCGCTTCTTCTGGGTCTGGTGTCGTGTAGCCTGCGTCAAGGTCGATTCCGTTCATTCCGAGGAAAGCGAGGTCAACTCGATAGTTCATCATGCTCTCACGCGCGTTGTATCCGACGAGCGCCTGAGTCGACCGTTTCAATTCTCCGCCAATCACAAACGTCTTAATATCAAGATCAAATAATTCATTCGCTATCGGTAGACTGTTTGTGACGACGACAATTTTCTTTCCTTCTAAAAACGGAACCATTGCCTGCGTCGTTGTACCGGCATCTAAGTAGATCGACATGCCGTCTTCGATGAATGTTGCGGCCTTCCGTGCAATCGCAACTTTTTCATCGACGAAACGATCTCGTTTCTCTTCAAATGTCGGTTCTTCGTCAGGAGTCGCGATGAGTGTCGCTCCACCGTGCACCCTTGCCAGATATCCTTCCGCTTCGAGGTCCGTCAAATCACGGCGGATCGTCGACTCCGATGAATTTGTCAAATCAACCAACTCTTTCAATTTGACGACTTTCTGCTCAGATAAGCGTTGTAAAATCAACTGATGTCGTTGTTTCGTTAACATCTTGTTCCCTCCATACGTCTAATATAAAGCGTTTTCATTATAAAAACAACTAAAATCATTCAAAATCATTCAAAAACATTCAGATACATTCAATATGTCACAATTATAACACAAAAAACGGTCAATAAATGACCGTTTTTTGTGTTTATGACTGTTTTCTTAACCACTCCACCATTTCTTGCACGAGTTTTGGATGAATTGGTTCATCAATCGCCTCGCGGTATTCTTTATGAAGCGTCAGAAGAGAATGCGGCGAATCTCGCTCCACGAGAAGGTGATTCATGTCATCGATGATAGAGGACGTAACTTCCCCTTTCGTCTGAATCATATGGACGTGTTCCGGTGGGACTTGAACGTCACGTCCCCCTGTAATCGCAAGGACCGGAACGGTGACATGTTCTAACCGCTCTCGTACGTCATACGAGGCATGTTCGCGAATCCATTTCGCGTTCACGACTTGTCCCCGATATTTAAATGCGGATACGTTCGTACGTAAAGATCGCTCGAGCAAATCATCCTGTCGTTGCCTTACTTTTTTTGCCACGCCTGTCACTCGGTAAAACATGCCTTTCAATCCTTTGACCCGTTCGACATCCTTTGCTAAGGCGTCTGCTTGATACAAAAACATCTGTTTCGATGACTCATGGAATCCTGATAATAAAATGAGTCCATCCGCTTTCGTTTCAAGCTGAACGGCAGGTGCGAGGACTGCTCCCTCGCTGTGGCCAAGTATATAGAGATGGTTCACGTCCGCTAGTTGCCGAATCGTTCGCACCACAAGAATCGCATCGTTAATCAAATCATGTAGACCTACCTTATTAAAGTCACCATCCGACTTCCCGATTCCTTGCTTATCGTATCGGAACACGTTGTAACCATGATCGTATAGTGCCTCAGCTAACTTGGCGTACGTATTAAAACCGACGCCACCCATATTTCCGTCACGGTCACTCGGTCCGCTCCCGCTCAACATGACAATGGTCGCCCGAGGCTCCTCATGTGAAAGAAAAGTTCCTGCAATCGTTCCATATGCTGTCGTAATCGTCATCTCTTGTTTCATCGTATCGCCTCCACTTCTATCATACCCGAAACCGGCCACCAAAAAAAATATGTCGCTGTCTCATCGGACAGCGACATTATGTGTGTAATTAATTAGTCAGCCAAGCGTGAAGAAAATCGACAGCATTGGATATTCCTTCTTCTGAAAGGCGTTCAAAGGAATCTTTCTCCGTCAGCACATGCCAACTCCCTTCAAGTGAGTCACTTAACGTGAGATATGTGAGTTTCGCTTCATCATATGCATCGCCAGGGGAACTCGCTAACGAGCGAACTTCTAATTCTTCAAACGGCTCCTCCTCAAGCAGAGAATAAGATTTCATTCCTTTCGTCCGAACGAACAAGGGACCGTCCCCTGTTCCAAGAATATCGAGCATGACGACCGCATCGATTTTCTCTGTTCGATTCGTCAGACGTTCAAGATAATCGTCACTCGCTTCTTTCGAGTTACCATTCCCGTTCAAAAAGACATATCGAATCGTGTGCTCAGGCAACTCAGCATTCATCACCTGCATCAGGTGGTATAAAACAGTTGAGGGACCGACCGTAGATAAATAATGTGCGCCGTGCCATGTTGAATCAAGTCGTGACATGATGATGATTTCCTTGTCTGACTTACCCGTTTGAACAAATTCGACATATGGGATTTCTTCGTGGTAGGGTTTGACCCTTACGGTTTGATCATCCTTCAGCTGTTCTGCCGTTTCCGAGTCTATCCCTGTACCGTCTAGTGGTAAATAGGATGATGTAATCAAATAACCCATATCAGATGAGTCATTTTCATACGGTGTGATGATGTATCCAGCAGCCCCTTTTGAAGCAAGTAATGACAAATAAGCGTTCGCTTCTCGGTCATTCAAAATCTCTCCATAGTAGTCGATTGTGTACGCATCTTCTCCGTTTTCGTAGGAAAACTCGGTCGTCGGTAATACGATTACTCTTCCTTTAACGTCGGGAATGTTTTGTCCCCATTGCATATGTAAAACCTTACCTTTAAACGGTTTTTCAAACAACATGTTCGAATACCCTTCAAACGTCTCGCCCTCAATCAGGAGTTCGGACCAATATGTCGTTCGCTCTGTGTAGTGAACGATTCGATCCATTTCAACCTGTAAATCGGTTCCTAATGTTTCAAAAAAGTCGGCACTTTCCCAACTGTCTGCACTTCGGTCGATTGACGAAAAATATTCAGCCGTCTCAATCGGCGTCGGATGAATCGGGTTGAAAAAGAGGAATACTGTCGCTACCGAGCGTAGCAGACCGATGATTAATAACATTCTATATTCTCCACTCTATAAGGTAATTAGCTATGTATGCCAAGTTTTATTATAAATTGCTATTTATATTGTGACTATTTAATTTTTCATCAATTTCAATATAATTTTGGGATTTATTTTTGTATTTAGGAAACAATAAAAAAGTGCCCGCTCTCTCGAACGGGCACTTTGATCGATTCTTTACTTATACACCTTCGTACGCTGCGTACATAATTTCTTTCAATTCTTCAACGAGCGGCATTTTCGGGTTCGCCGTCGTACATTGATCTTCGAATGCGTCGACTGCCATTTTGTCAATCTTCGCATCGAGTTCTGCTTTCTTGATGCCTTGCGCTTTGAACGATAATTTGATGTTCAACCGTTGACCGAGCTCGATAATCGCTTGGACGAGTGACTCGACACCTTCAGCTGTCGTACTTGCTGGAAGTCCGAGGTAACGTGCGATTTCTGCGTAACGCTCGTCTGCGATAAATGACTCATATTTCGGGAACGCCGCAAGTTTTGATGGGCGTGTCGCGTTGTAACGGATGACGTGTGGCATAAGGATTGCGTTCGTACGACCGTGTGGTACGTGGAACTCTCCACCGATTTTGTGAGCGATCGAGTGGTTGATTCCGAGGAACGCGTTCGCAAACGCCATACCAGCCATCGTTGAAGCGTTATGCACTTTCTGACGTGCTTCCGCGTCGCTACCGTTTTCATACGCTTTTGGTAGGTAGTCGAAAATCATCTTGATGGCGCGGAGGCAAAGGCCGTCCGTGTAATCGTTCGCCATGACTGAAACGTATGCTTCGATTGCGTGTGTCATGACGTCCATTCCTGTGTCAGCTGTAATCGATGCTGGTACGGTCATGACGAACTCAGGGTCGACGATTGCAACGTCTGGTGTGATCGCGTAGTCAGCAATCGGATATTTCACGTTACGTTTTTTGTCTGTGATGACGGTGAATGGTGTCACTTCAGATCCTGTACCAGAAGTTGTCGGAATTGCAATGAACATTGATTTGTTACCGAGTGTCGGGAACTTGTAAGTCCGTTTACGAATATCCATGAATTTCTGACGAAGGTTTGAGAATTTCTCTTCTGGACGTTCGTAGAAGAGCCACATCCCTTTCGCAGCATCCATCGGTGAACCTCCACCAAGTGCGATAATCATGTCTGGCTGGAAGTGACGCATCGCTTCGGCACCGTTCATGACCGTCTCAACAGATGGGTCTGGTTCGACTTGGTCAAAGATGCGATACTCGACGCCTGCAGGCAAGTTTTTGATAACTTTGTCAGCGAATCCGAGTTTGACCATCATTTCATCAGTGACGATCATCGCCCGTTTTTTCGTTGTGAGCGATTGAAGGTACTGTACTGAGTTCTTCTCGAAATAGATTTTTTCAGGTACTTTGAACCATTGCATATTCACGCGACGTCTCGCCACCTTTTTCACGTTGAGTAGATGTTTCGCCGTCACGTTTTCTGAGACGGAGTTTTTACCGTAAGACCCACAACCGAGCGTGAGTGATGGTGTCATTTCGTTATAAAGGTCACCGATTCCACCATGTGCTGAAGGTGAGTTGACGATGATGCGACAAGCTTTCATGCGAAGACCGAATTCGAGGATCGCATCGTCATCTGTTGAGTGGATGACTGCTGTATGACCAAGACCACCGATTTCGAGCATTTTTTCAGCGATGGCGAATCCTTCTTCACGCGATTGTACTTTATAAGCACCGAGAACCGGGCTCAATTTCTCATGAGAAAGAAGTTCAGTTGCGCCGACCGTTTCAAGTTCAGCAATCAAGATTTTCGTATCAGCTGGTACTTTGAGTCCTGCTTTTTCAGCGATCCACGCTGCTGGCTTCCCTACGATTTCCGGGTTAACCGCGCATGTGTCCGTGCGGATTACGAGTGTTTCAAGTTTTGCTTTTTCTTCAGGTGAGCAGAAGTAGCAACCAAGTGCCGTCATTTCGGCCTTCACTTCTTCGTATACTTCCTGGTCGACGATGATCGCTTGTTCCGACGCACAAATCATACCGTTGTCGAACGTTTTTGAAAGGATGACGTCAGAGATGGCACGTTTCACTTTCGCAGTCTTGTCGATATAGGCCGGTACGTTACCAGGTCCGACACCGAGTGCTGGTTTACCAGTCGAGTAAGCGGATTTGACCATCGCTGCCCCACCAGTCGCAAGAACCATTGCCACACCAGGGTGGTTCATGAGTGCTTTTGTTGCGTCGAGCGATGGAACTTCAACCCATTGGATCAAGTTTTCAGGAGCACCTGCCGCTACCGCTGCGTCACGAAGGACACGTGCAGCTTCACTTGAGCATTGTTGAGCCGATGGGTGGAACGCGAAGATGATTGGGTTACGTGTCTTGATGGCGATGATTGCTTTGAACATCGTGGTCGATGTAGGGTTTGTGACCGGTGTGACCCCAGCGACGACACCGACTGGTTCCGCGATGTATGTGATTCCGTTTTGAACATCGTCTTCAAGGACGCCAACCGTTTTTTCTCCACGGAGTGAGTTGTAAATATATTCTGTCGCAAAGATGTTTTTGATCATCTTGTCTTCAAAGACACCGCGACCTGTTTCTGTATGTGCTAATTTCGCAAGTGCGACGTGTTGCTCAAGTCCAGCGAGCGCCATCGCTTGTACGATATGATCGATTTTCTCTTGGTCGAACGTCATCAACGTATCGAGTGCGACGTGTGCACCCGCTACGAGCGTATCCACCATTTGTTCTGCCGTAGTTTCCACTTTTGCTTTCTCTTTGACTGCCATGTTAGGTTCCTCCTCATAATTGAGAGCTTTTAATGAACATATTGACTTGATGGAAGACACAATGTGATGACTGCTTTCAAGAGATTGTGCTTTCCTTCACATTCATAGAATACAATGTTTTTCAGATTTTGTGGGTGACAACAATGTGAACTCTTTCACAATATTTTTTCGCCTTTTGTTGATAGCTCTTGATTTTTATATGCGTCCTCAGTAAAATCGAATGCGTTTTCATGAAAATGTAAGTCACTATCAATGTAAACGCTTACATCAATTGTGTCTGTTGTATCTCTTCTATGCTGTATCAATCGTCACATCAACCCGTTTTTAGGTTCAACTGCACCTAACTCGTGTATAATGAAAGTAGAACCTAACTAGGAAGTGAATCTACTATGCCGAAACAAGATGCAGCGGACCAGTTCGTCAAACTGATCCCTTTAATTCGTCGTAAACTGCTACGTCGATCTGATTTTCCACAAATCCCGAATTTGAACTTCTCTCATTTCCATCTATTGATGTTGATTGAGGACGAGGGGGCTGTCACGAACGGTCGAATTAGCGAGACACTCTCCATCGCACCGCCGAACGTCACCCCGCTCATCACGAAACTATTGAATGAGGGCTATATCACACGCGTACCGGACGAACGGGATCGTCGGGTCATTTGGAATCAGTTGACAGAGAAAGGTGAACGTATTTTACTCGAACGGAGAGACTCGTTCCGCAGACTCTTCGAGGAACGTCTCGCCTTTCTAAATGAAGATGAAACCGATCGACTCATTGACAGTCTGAAGACGCTCACCGAGATTGTTGAGAAGATGGATAAAGGTGACGAGTAAAACTTCTCTCGTCAATTCACGCAACTTCTTATATAATCTGTAATGAATCTACGTACAAATGGAAAGAGAGATGACATGTAATGGGTCGTAAATGGAACAACATTAAAGAGAAGAAGGCGTCGAAGGACGCTAACACGAGTCGCGTCTATGCGAAGTTCGGTCGCGAGATTTATGTGGCCGCCCGTCAAGGGGAACCTGATCCTGAGTTGAACCAGTCATTAAAGTTCGTTGTGGAGCGTGCGAAAACGTATAACGTGCCTCGTGCAATCATCGATCGCGCCATCGATAAGGCAAAAGGTGGCGACGAGGAAAACTTCGATGAACTTCGTTATGAAGGATTCGGACCGAACGGTGCGATGGTCATCGTCGATACGTTGACGAATAACGTGAACCGTACAGCATCTGAAGTCCGTGCCGCATTCGGTAAAAACGGAGGAAACATGGGTGTCAGCGGTTCGGTCGCGTACATGTTTGATGCGACAGCAGTCATCGGTGTGAACCAAATGTCGGCAGATGACGTCCTTGAACTGATGATGGAACACGACCTTGACGTCCGTGACGTCATCGAGGAAGATGAGACGGTCATCGTCTATGCCGAGCCAGAAGCGTTCCATGCTGTTCAGACTGCGTTCAAGGCTGCTGGGGTTGAAGAGTTTGCCGTGGCGGAGTTGACGATGCTTCCACAAAATGAGGTATCGCTCGATGACGAATCGAAAGAACAGTTTGAAAAATTAATCGATGTTCTCGAAGACTTGGAAGATGTGCGCCAAGTCTATCACAACGTCGACATGTAACATGCCAGCGATAACTTTCACGAGTTATCGCTTTTTTCATATTCGATTTGACAAGGGTCACGTCATATGTTAAATTTCAAAAAGTCTTTATCATATTAAAGTGATACCAAGAGAAAGAAAATGTGAAAGGTGTTGGATCAATATGAACGCAGTACTACTTGCTGTTATCGTCTTGTTTGCACTCGCCATCAGTCGTGTGCACATTGTATTGTCCTTAATATTAGCTGCGCTAGTCGGAGGGCTTGTTGGAGGGCTTGGGTTTAACGATACGTTGACCGCTTTCAGCGACGGTCTTGGCGGCGGAGCGAGCATCGCCCTTAGTTACGCACTTCTCGGTGCATTTGCCGTCGGATTATCGAAGACGGGTCTACCGGACGTCTTAGCTGAGAAGTTGATCGCGATGTCAGGTCGTGACGTATCAGGCAAACGCGTGAGTTATGTCAAAGCGTTCTTATTGTCGCTTCTCTTATTGTTGTCAATCAGCTCACAGAACGTGCTTCCGATTCACATCGCCTTTATTCCGATCGTGATTCCGCCGTTACTCGTCTTATTCAATGAATTGAAATTAGATCGCCGTCTCGTCGCAACCATCTTGACGTTCGGTCTCGTGACACCTTATATGTTGCTACCTGTCGGGTTCGGCGGGATTTACTTGAACGAAATTTTGATTGCAAACGTCGAAGCGAACGGTTTGGCTGTCGGAGACGTCAACATCGTCTCGATTATGGGAATCCCAGCGTTAGGGATGGTCGTCGGTTTGATTGCCGCGTTCATTCACTACCGGAAACCGCGTTCGTACGAAACAATCGCACTAGGACCAACTGATTATGAAGTTCGTCAAATGAGTGGTTTCAAGATGATCATGACGCTCGTCGTTGTTCTAATCGTCCTCATCGTCCAATTGCAGACGGAGTCGATGATTGCATCGGCGGTGACAGGATTGATCTTGCTTTCTCTCTTCCGCCTCATCCCATGGTCAGAAGCCGATGACATTTTCACGAGCGGGATGCGCATGATGGCATTTATCGGTTTTGTCATGATTGCCGCTAGTGGATTTGCAGCTGTCATTCGTGAAACAGGCGCAATCGATCCACTTGTCAATGGCGCGAGCAATTTGATGGGTGATTCTAAAATGATTGCAGCTCTCGTCATGTTACTCGTCGGACTCGTCATCACACTTGGAATCGGGTCGAGTTTCTCAACCGTTCCAATCATTGCGGCGATCTTCGTACCGCTTTGTGTACAGTACGGCTTCTCTGTCGAGGCGACGATTGCTATCATCGGGACTGCAGGTGCTCTTGGTGACGCCGGAAGTCCTGCGAGTGACTCGACACTCGGTCCTACGAGTGGATTGAACGCTGACGGTCAACACGATCACCTTCGCGAAACTGTTTGGCCAACGTTCTTACACTACAACATTCCACTCATCATCTTCGGTGTGATTGCCGCGATGGTGCTTTGATCATTTTTTCCGTCGTGAATAAATGGTCCCTAATAAAATCAGGATGAGAATAAACCAGATTCCCGTATACATGAGGATTTCGGTGAACATAAAACTCCTCCTAAACAAAAGATAAGGAGCGACGGCAGTCGCTCCTTTTTATGATGAGGTTTTTAAGACGGTCTTGCAAGTATCGAGATACGCATCGACCACTTCCGCCACTTCTCGTCCTTCTCGAATTGCCCATACGATTAAGCTTTGACCTCGTTTCGCATCCCCAGCGACAAAGACGTTGTCCACTGCTGTATGAAAATCTTTCGTCTTCTCGACACCAATCTTTCTCAACTCGTGCTCCGGACGCTCAAATCCGATTGCGACGAGGACAAGGTCCGCAGGGTACATCTCCATCGAGTCTTCTTCTACGAAGAATGTCGCTTGACCATCTGGGTTGACCACTTTCGTCATTCGTTCCGTTTCGATTCCGGTGACTCGCCCTTCTTTCGTAACGATTTGGTTGGAGCGAATCAAGTACGTCCTCGGGTCTTTCTCATAGACCGCAAGTGATTCAGCGTACGCATAATCGGTCGTAAGCGTGTCAGGTTGAAGCGGCCAAGGTTTCTCAGGGGCACGAAGCAACCCTTTTGATGGATGCTTCCCAAACTGAACGACTGATTTTGCGCCTTGACGAATCGCCGTCGCCACGCAATCGGCTCCTGTATCTCCACCTCCGATGACGATGACGTTTTTATCTTTGGCATCGTAAACGGAGGCGAGAGAAGCTCCTTTACGTTCATGCATGGATGCCGTCAAATAATCCATGGCCATTTCAACGCCAACAGCATCATCGCCGTCGATCCCGAGCGTGCGTTGTTTCTGAGCCCCTGTCGCAAAGATGACCGCATCGTGATCGCTCCGAAGCGATTCGACCGTCACGTCGGTACCGACTTCCACGTTCGTCCGGATGACGATGCCCTCTTGTTCGAGTAAACGAACACGACGTCTTACGACATCTTTATCGAGTTTCATGTTCGGGATTCCATACATGAGGAGTCCGCCAGCTTCATCCGCCTTTTCGATAATCGTGACCGAGTGCCCAAGTTGATTCAATTGATCGGCTGCAGCCAACCCGGCTGGACCACTTCCAATGACGGCGACCGTCATCCCGGTCTTTCGATGGACCGGTCTCGGTTTTACCCAGCCTTCTTCAAATGCCCGGTCAATGATCGTTCGCTCAATCGATTTGATGGCAACCGGATCTTCACTGATCCCGAGTGTACATGATCCTTCACACGGTGCAGGACAAACTCTTCCCGTGAACTCGGGGAAGTTGTTCGTCTCCATCAATCGATGGTAAGCACCCATCCAGTCCGCTTTCGTGACGAGTTTGTTCCATTCTGGGATATAGTTGTGGATCGGGCAACCGATCGTCTCCTGACCAATCAAATCGCCGACGTGACAGAACGGTGTGCCGCAGTCCATACAGCGTGCGGCTTGTTGTTGGACGGATTGATCATCCATACGAGACGCATATTCATCATAATCCCTCACTCGCTCCTCGACATGACGTTCTGGCAGCGTCGTTCGCGCGATGTTCAAAAAGTTATGTTTCATACGGTACCTCCTTCAGTCACGACACGGAACAATTCAAGTGCTCGGTCGGCCTCACTCAATTCCGGACGATTCGCCTCAATTTGACGCATCACGTCTAAGACGTTCGCATAGTCTCTCGGAACGACTTTCACAAAGTGTGAACGTACTTGTTCAAATGTCTCTAAAATCGTCCGAGCTTTGACACTGTCCGTGTGGAATTGATGTGCTTCGAGAAGCGCATAAATTTGTTCCATGTCCTCATCATCCAGTTCTTGTACGACGGAGACGAGTTCTTTATTCACGAGTTGTTCATAGGCTTGCGTGCCGTAAATATAAGCTGTACCACCAGACATACCGGCTGCAAAATTTCGTCCGATCTGTCCAAGTACAAGGACCGTTCCTCCGGTCATATATTCACACCCGTGATCCCCAACGCCTTCTACGACTACCGTCGCACCAGAGTTACGAACGGCGAACCGCTCACCGACGTGCCCGTTAAAGAACGCCTGACCGCTCGTCGCTCCGTATAAGCAGACGTTACCGGCAATCATTTGTTCACTTTCATCGAACGGGGCATGCTTTTCAGCGATCAAAGCAAGTTTCCCACCACTCAAGCCTTTGCCGATATAGTCATTCGCATCCCCGATGACAGAGATGGTGATCCCGCTTGGTAAAAATGCTCCTAGACTCTGTCCGGCAGATCCGCTAAGCCGAAGCGAGATCGTATCGTCCGGTAGGCCAACCTGACCATGAACTTTCGTCACTTCAAACCCTAACTGCGTTCCGACCGCCCGATCCGTATTTCGGACCCGCCCTACGAAGAACGTCGGTTGGGTAGAAGTGATGGAGCGTGATACAGCAGGGATGAGCTTGCGATGGTCATAAGAGCGGTATGCCGGATGCGGTAGTTCTTCTCGTTCTGGTAACGGAGTCGGCATCGAGAGCATCGGGGACAAATCTAAACGCCCCGCTTTCGGATGATTCGTCTTCCATTCACTTTCTTCGAGTAAATCCGTCCGACCGATCACGTCGTCAAGCGATGTCACACCGAGTGATGCTAAAATTTCTCTGACTTCCTCAGCCAAGAACGTCATCAAATTGACGACATGTTCCGGTTTCCCCATAAATTTCTGACGAAGTACGGGGTCTTGTGTCGCGACACCGACCGGGCAAGTATCTAAGTGACAAGCGCGCATCATGATACATCCGAGGACGACGAGTGGTGCTGTCGCGAATGCAAACTCTTCCGCCCCGAAGATTGCCGCCATGACGATATCGCGGCCAGTCATGAGCTTCCCGTCTGTCTCGAGCGTGACTCTACCTCGTAGCCCATTCAATGCGAGCGTTTGATGTGTCTCGAGGAGACCGAGTTCCCACGGGAGTCCTGTATGCTTGATGGACGTCTTCGGAGATGCACCGGTTCCGCCATCGTATCCACTAATGACAATCGTATCCGCGTTCGCTTTCGCCACGCCCGCTGCGATCGTTCCAACTCCTGATTTCGAGACGAGTTTGACACTGATTTTTGCATTCGGGTTCACATGCTTCAAGTCAAAGATCAGTTGCGCTAAATCCTCAATTGAATAAATATCGTGATGCGGAGGCGGCGAAATGAGACCGACGCCTGGAACCGACCCCCGGACTTCAGCGACCCATGGATACACCTTGTTCCCTGGAAGTTGTCCGCCTTCCCCAGGTTTTGCACCTTGGGCCATCTTGATTTGAATCTCATCGGCATGGTACAAATATTCGGCCGTCACACCGAAACGTCCACTCGCCACTTGTTTGATACGACTGATCCGTTCATTTCCAAACTCGTCCGGCACGAAGCGGGCACGGTCTTCCCCGCCCTCACCCGAGTTACTTTTCGCACCGATTTGGTTCATCGCGATGGCGAGCGTCTCGTGTGCTTCTTTCGACAATGACCCGAACGACATCGCTCCCGTTTTAAAGCGACTTACAATTGCGGTGATTGGTTCAACATCATCAAGTGCCACAGGACTTTGTGCTTTAAAGGTGAACAATTGACGGATGAACTGTCCCGAAGACTCGTGCAATTTCACGTAGGCATCATAATATTTTCGTTCGTTTTCACGGCAAGCGCGTTGCAACAAATGAATCGTCTTCGGATTGAACGCATGTTCTTCCCCGTCTGAACGCCACTGAAAATCACTGCCCGCTTCAAGGGGACGATTCGTCGTATAGGCAGATTTATGGAGCGTTTTCGCCTCATCTTCTAATTCAATGAATCCAATCCCTGATAGTTGAGACGTCGTTCCCCGGAAATGTGTTTCAATCATATTTCGGTCGAGGCCGACAGCTTCGAAAATTTGAGCCCCGCGATAACTTTGAATTGTCGAGATTCCCATTTTTGACATGATTTTGACGATCCCCTCAACGACCGCCTTTTGGTACGAGCGAACAGCCTCTTCAAATGAATGAGCAATCTGCTCATTCTCCACCAAGTGTTGAATCGTCGCATAGGCAACGTAAGGACATACCGCATCAGCCCCATATCCGATCAAAGTCGCTGCCTGATGCACTTCTCGAACTTCTCCACTCTCACAGACGAGACTACAGTTCGACCGCAAGTTCTCCCGAATCAAGTGTTGGTGCACCGCACTGAGTACGAGAAGCGCAGGCATGGCAATCCGGTCATGTGACATGAGGCGATCAGATAGAACGATTACGTTCGCGCCATTTCGTACGACCTGGCTGACGTTTTGTAAAAGGGCTTCAAGCGACGCCTCTAAATCATCCTCGAACGTTGTATCGACGCGTGTGAGCTTGAGTCGCTCATCGATTTGATTGAGTGTCGCACCGTCAATGATTGGATGATCCAACCATACTCGTTTGGCATGGCCACGTCCGGTATGGACCGGATCTCCTTGCGGACCGATCCAAGTAAATGTCGCCGTGACGATTTTCTCCCGTAAAGCATCGATTGGCGGATTCGTCACTTGAGCGAAGTGTTGTTTGAAGTAATGGAAGAGCGATCGAGGGCGTGTGGAAAGAACAGCAATCGGTTGATCGTGTCCCATCGATCCAATTGGATCTTTCTCGTCTTGGATCAACGGAATCATATACTGTTCAATGTCCTCTTTTGTATACCCGAATGCACGTTGCATACGTTCGAGTTCTAAGACACTCTGCTCCTGAACACCTCTGTCCTCTATTTTCATCATTTGTTTGAGCCATTTATGATACGGCTCGGACTTCGCAATCGTCTCTTTAATCTCCTCGTCCGGAATCAAACGCTTCTCGATCAAGTCAATCAAAAGCAATTGTCCAGGTCGTAATCGCTGTTTTGATTTCACGTTCTCGGCGTCGACTGGGATGACCCCTGTCTCTGATGACAGAATCAACTCTCCATCCAACGTCTCGACGTAACGCATCGGCCGTAACCCGTTTCGGTCTAAGATTGCTCCGATTTGTCGCCCGTCCGTGAAGACGACCCCTGTCGGACCATCCCACGGCTCCATGATGGAAGAGTGATATTGATAGAAGTCACGTTTGAACGGCTCCATCTTTCCTTCAACAAACGGTTCAGGAATCAACATCATCGCTGTGTGCGCAATCGAACGACCGGTACGTGTGAAGAACTCGAAGGCATTATCGAGCATCGATGAGTCACTCCCGTCCTCCTGAAGGACAGGGAACAGATGGTTCACGTCTTCAAACAAGTCTGTCGATGTGACCCCTTCGCGCGCTCGCATCGCATCAATATTGCCTCGTAACGTATTGATTTCTCCGTTATGGACGATCATGCGGTTCGGATGGGCTCGTTCCCAGGAAGGAAACGTATTTGTTGAGAATCGTGAATGGACGATTCCGAACGTGCTCTTGTAGTGTGGAGATTGCAAGTCCAAATAAAAAGCGTCGATTTGAACAGGCGTCAACATCCCTTTATAAACAATCGTTTTTGTCGATAGACTTGCAATATATAAGTGTAACGATTCGACTTTTTCAATCTTTCGACGGAGTTCATAGAACACACGTTCATTCGCATCTTCATCGAGGAACGGACATGAGATAAACCACTGATAGATGACTGGTTGTGTCACACGTGCATGTTCTCCGATTTGCGTCGAATCCACGGGAACTTCTCGCCACTCGATGGTCGAGCAGTCTAATTCATCCGCCATACGCTCCATCAATTTGATTTTTTCTTGTAGTCGATCTTCAGATGGCTGAAAAAAAACCATTCCGACAGCGTAGCGACCGAGTGACGGAAGGTTCATCGTTTGCGTAAACAATTCATGTGGGATTTCGGTCATGATACCTGCACCATCGCCGGCATCGATGACACCTTGTCCTCCTCGGTGCTCCAAGTTGCATAACATCGAGAGGGATTTACGGACAATCTCATGTTTTTTTAGTCCGTGTAGATTGACGTATAATCCAATCCCGCATGCGTCTTTTTCAAATCTTGAGTCATACAGTCCAACTCGACTCATATCATCGACCCCTTTCACTCACAGTTTCGTAATTAACATTCTGTTCTAAATATTCTGAAAAATCAAGTGGACTGTATGTATTTTTGCATAATAGAAATGTCTGCAAACGTCTATGAAAGCGTATACACAACTGATATCAACAGGTTTTATCGTTTTAGTTATGTTAGATAAAGAATAAATATCCACGAATATTATTTATTTATAGGTTCTTACGAACACAAAAAAGGATATCTATGAAGATATCCTTTTCTTTATTCATTGTTGTACTGTTTTTCGCGGATGATGGAGAAACGATTTAGGACGCTTCCACAAGATCAAACCGATATACCCGATTGCGAGCAACGCGAGCGCACTGACGATGACGACATATAATGTCCCCTCTTCAATTCTCGCAAAAATACCGATATACGCCCAAACGAATACGAGTGGGTATATGAAATCATGATGCCACCACATGAAAAGAAGTGCCAAAACGACACCGACCATGAGCATGAGCGAGGTCCAAGCAAGTTCATCAAGGCCTAAGAACGACGTGATTCGTTCCGTCTTCATCACGACGAATGTATTGACGATTGTCGCGACCGATACCCAACCGATATAAATCGAGAACGGGAAGCGGTCGAGCCAGCTCGTGGATGTCCGGAAGGCGATGTAGTACAGCCAGCAAAGAGACGCTAGGAACGAAACCATAATCACAAGGGAGAGCACGAACCACTCATTCGTAAATGCAAGGAGCCATAATCCGTTCAACACACAAGAAATGAGGAATCCTGCTTTCATGCGCTCAGCCTGCCGATTCGCCGTCGTTCCTTTCTTTAGTTGTAAGACTAACCATACAAGTAACGCCACATAGATGACACCCCAAATCGAGAAGGCGTAACCCGCCGGTTTAAAATAGATATCGATTCGGTCTGAAACTGCGGCATTGTCACCGCTCGCAAAGTAATTGATGACGACGGTCGCCAAAAAAGCGACCCAGTTCACAATTGGCCATTTTGATAAGTCCATATGCACGATCTTCGAAATGAAGACCAAACACCTCCTTTTAGCAACATAACAATCTTTACCCGCATCCATGTGACTCTACACGTAGAAAGGGGCTCGCATATGCGAGCCCCCCTCTATTAAAAGTCGATTTCATCCGGGTCTGGCCCAAGGCGTTCACCTGTCGCCACTTGGTCGATTTTCGCTAAATCGTCCGCATCGAGTGAAAAGTCGAATACATCGAAGTTTTCACGGATTCGGTGCGGTGTCACCGATTTTGGCAATGCCACATGACCCGATTCGAGATGCCAACGAAGTACTACTTGCGCTGGTGTCTTCCCGTGCTTCTCTGCAATCTCAGAGAAAGTTGGGATGTCTAGGAACTTACCTTGCATAAGAGGACTCCATGCCTCGATTTGGATGCCTTCATCTTGGCAATAGTCCAATAAATCCGGTTGTGGAAGCTGAGGATGAAGTTCTACCTGATTGATGAGTGGTGTCATCAACCCTTCCTCTTTTAACGCTTCTAGATGATGTTCCTTAAAGTTGGACACACCAATTGCCTTGATTTTTCCTGCTTCATATAAGTCGATGAGGTCTTTCCATGCATCGACGAAACCATCTACCGGCCAGTGAAGAAGACAAAGATCCAAATAGTCTGTCTCAAGGCGCTTCAATGAGTCTTCAAACGCTTCTTTCGTCTTCCCTTCACGGATATCATCATTCCAAATTTTCGATGTGATGAATAGGTCAGAACGGTCGACTCCCGAGATTTTAATTCCTTTTGCGACACCTTCTTCGTTTTTATAGATGGCAGCCGTATCGATATGACGGTATCCAGTCTTCAGCGCCTCGACGACAGCGGCTGGTGCTTCCGTCTCATTGTCGACTTGCCACACACCAAACCCAATCATCGGAATCTCTACTTTGTTTCGTAACGTAGCATATAGCATTTCATTCATCCCCTTTTCTTTCTAACGAGCTGATTGTATCATACCCGACAATTTATTTCGGAAAACTAAATCGTTAAATCTTTTCGGGTAAATCGGATGAATGAAAGAGATGAAAAAACAATCAATAAGCCGATTAACCAAATAAAGTGAACGCCACCGAACTCTTCACGCATGATGGACGGAGCATCGAAGAGAGAGAAGAAAGAGATGTTTCCTAACCATTCAAACTGCTCACTTACTCCGTTGATAATATTCACCATCAAGAAGAACGTGAAGATTCCGCCGGACACCATATAAGATTTACTACTATCATCAAACAAACTGGCCAGCATATAGGCGACGACACCTAATACGAGTAGCATGAGAGCCCCATTTAATTGAAGCATCCATAGAATCGTATAGTCGATTTGTAAATCGAACAATAGATCTGCTGCCATGAGACTGAGGCCATTCAATCCGACAAATAGAACTACCGCTATGATGAGGATGATAAACGTGGACAACACATACGTGACACGAGAAATGGGGGCAGCCATATACAACATGATTTCCCCTGAATCGACCGGTTTTGCCAATAGTTTTGAGGCAAACGTCAACGCAAACAATACGGCAAGTACATAGAAAATCAATCCATAATAATTACTCGACAGTAAGTTGAGTAGATTATCCATCGCCATCGTCGCATCGATTTGAAACACTTCGAGCAACTCAGGCGGCAGCGACTCTAATTTTGCTTCAATTAATCCCGTCTCCTGAATGGACGGGAAAATCGCAGCCAAAAAGAATAGGTAGACACTCGTCCCGACCGAATAACCGAGAATCCAACTCCGATTCTGTTTAAACATGGAGTGTATTAACATTTATGTCGCCTCCCCGTAATACTGCATAAATAAATGTTCGAGTTCGTCTGCGCCACTTTCTAATGAACGAATTTCAAAGTTGGTAAGCGTTCGAATCAGGTTGTTCAAATCTTGTGGCGATGTGATGGCGACTTCAACGTGTGCACCATCTCTCGTCCCAGAAGTTTCAGTGAATCGGACTGCCTCATCCTCCGTCGCAAATTCGATTCGATACCGTTTCACGCTATGCTGCCGAAGCTCTTCCATATCTTCCTCGATGATGATACGGCCGTCTTTAATCAATGCGGCACGATCGCACGTCCGCTCCATTTCCGGGAAGTGGTGTGAACTCATGAGAATCGCCTTTCCCGCTTGTTTTTCTTCAATGAGCCAATCAATCAATCGTTCCTGCATGAGTGGATCGAGTCCACTCGTCGGCTCATCTAGGAGATAGACGGGCGCCTCCTTCATGAAGCAGGTGATGATGGAGAGCTTTTGTTTCATCCCTTTGGACATCTTCCGGACTTTCGTCGACTCATCGAATGCGAAACGTTCACGAAGTCGTTGTTCTCGTTTGGTATCCGTCTTGTGTAAATGACGCGTCAATCGAATGATTTCTTCTCCGGTCATATTTTGAGGGTAGTTGATTTCCCCCGGCAAATATCCAACGTTGTGCTTGACCTGCTCGGTTTCTTTCCAGCAGTCAAACCCGTTAATGGTTGCTCTGCCTTCGCTTGGTTTCAACAGACCCATCAAATGACGAATCGTTGTTGATTTGCCGGCTCCGTTCGGTCCGATGAATCCGAAGATCGTTCCCGGTGACACTTGAAGTGATACATCAAAAATGCCGTGAGTTGCATCGAATCGTTTTGTTAATCGCTCAATCCGAATCATCACAAACCCTCCTTTTTTGAAATATATGATTGATATGATTACAAAACTAGTATATCACGTTCTTTTTTGAAATGGAAATGGTATATTTATTACAAAACTAGAGGAAGGAGCGCTCTGACGAATGGATGGATTCGCAAAACGCACTGAAGAAAAACGACAGGCCATCTTAAGTGCCGCCTATGACTTGATGACAGAGAAGCAATCTCGATTTACCGTAAGTGAACTCGCCAAGCAAGCACATGTCTCTCCTGTGTCGATCTATAATTACTTTGGTTCGAAAGAACAAGTCATGGTGGAAGTATTGAATCAGATGACGGAGGAACAAATGAATTGGATTGATGCGCAACTTGAGTCGAACGCTCCGTTTGAGACGTTACTCATCGATATTTTGAAACGTAAAATCAAAACAGCTGTTCTTTTTGACGAGACCGTCACCACGATGATTCAGCAAGATCCGAACTGGGAACAGTTGGCGTCCCGTGGCTATGCATCCTTCGCTAGATTGATTGAGTATGGGAAACAACAAGGCGCGATCGATGCCACGTTATCGACCAGTTCTTATTTACGTTACGTCCAATTGATGCAACAGGCTATCCTATCTGATCCTCATTTTTCAATCGGGGATATGAAAGAGACAATGGAAAACTATTTTCATTTCTTTTTGAATGGCATCATCAAACGCTAAAGAGGTGGCTGTCTATGAACAGACAACCACCTCAACTTATGCTTTAAATATAAAATCTTCTATCGGATAAAGGGAAAGATCTACTTCACAATCACCCGTCAGGACGAGGTCACTCAACACTTTACCGATGAACGGACCAACTGTTAAACCGGATGACCCTAATCCGTTCGCCACAACCAATTTTTCAGCACCGGGAACTCTCCCGAGCACTGGAATCGAGTTCGGGGTGACTGGACGGAAACCGACTTTCGTTTCGATGAGTTCTGCTTCCGCAAGCCCAGGTGCTGACTCAAGTCCTTTGCTTAGCACTTCGTGAACGCCTATCGCGGTCGGTCGAACATCGAACGCTTTTCCTTTTTCGTGGGTGGAGCCGATGACGACCTTCCCGTCTTCAAATCCAAGTAAATAACGGCGCCGTGGCGGCATGACGACCGGCCAATCCGACGCGTCGGTATCTTTTAACTGGACGTGAACGAGCTGCGCTTTCTCTCCGTCGACACGAACCGTATATCCGAGAGGCTGTAACAGTTCCGGCAGCCACGCCCCTGCCGCAATGATGATTTCATCCGCCTCATATACAACCCCGTCACATTCAACGCCAATTGTATCCCCGCCAGTCAAACGTGCCGAACCGTTTACAAATGTCACACCGCGTTTCATGGCGACTCGCTCGAGTGCAGCCCGGAACTTCCCGCCGTCCACGCGTGCCCCACCCGTGACAAGAAGCGCATCATATTCATCCGATAATGGAGGAAAACGACGTTGCGCCTCTTCGGCGGTCAATCGTTCTAGTTCACCGATTTCTGGTGCCTCTTCGCGACGAATCATCGTCCGCTCCATCATTTGATCGAGTTTTGTTTCTTCATGGAGGGCTAGTGTTCCGACACGTTTGTAACCGGTCTCTGTCTCTCCTTCTGTTTCTAACTCTTTCACGACCTGAGGATAATAATTCGCACCTCCTTTAGCAAGTGCGTACCATGCTTTGTTACGGCGCTGCGCGATCCACGGGCATACGATGCCTGCCGCCGCATCTGTCGCACGACCTTCTTCTTTGCGGTCGATGACCGTCACGTCAGCTTTCCCAGCTAAATGATAGGCTGTCGAGATACCAACGATTCCCGACCCGATAATCACAATTTTCTTCATCATGAATCTGTCCTTACAGACAGATCAACACATCCTTTCGTGAAAAAATCATCGACCCGATGGATCGATGATTGATCATTATTCTCTCATCGCTAGACGATACAATAAGTCTAACAATTCAATATACAACCAGACGAGCGTGACGATTAATCCGAACGCCGCCACCCATTCTAATTGTTTTGGAGCCCGTTCCTCGACTTGACGAGCGATGAAATCAAAGTCTAAGACGAGTGCGAGCGAGGCGACGATGACAATGACAAATTGTACACCAATCGCAAGCGGGCTAGAACCTGTCATAAATGCCAACCCTGAACCGAATAGGCTCATGACGAGTTGGACGAGATATAACAGCATGACTGTAAACATGGCAGCCATGACCCCGGCTCTGAACTTTTGCGTCACTTTGACAAGTCCTGTCGTATAGACAAACCACATCGCAAAGGCGACGACGAACGTCGTCATGACGGCACGACCGACGATACCAGGGACCATCGCTTCAAAGAAGTATGAAATCGAACCGACGAAGACCCCTTCGATGATTCCGTAAAGAGGAGCTACGATTGGTGCCGTATTCGGCTTGAACGTGATGAGTAACGCAAAGATAAAAGCGAGGATGAGTGACCCGATCATGAGCGGGAATAAGAGCCCTTCCCCGATTGTAGGAACGACGAGCCATGTCGTTCCAGCTGCCGCTGTCACGAGAAGAAGCAAGGTGAACACTTTTGACCATGTTCCTGCTTTCGTCATCGGCTCGGCACTGTAAGCTGTAGACTGCATTGATTTACGAAGTAGTGGATTCGATTTTAAGTTCAACGTTGTATAGCTCCTTTATGAGTCAATTACTGTTTTGCGAATACGTCGATAAACGCACGCATGTAGTCTGGTAAATCAGGTGGTCGACGACTTGAGACGATATGTCCATCAACGACAACAGGTTCGTCATGCCAGATTGCACCTGCGTTCTCCATGTCGTCTTTGATTCCTGGTGTACTCGTAACGTTCACACCATCCAAAATATTTGCTGAAATCAAGACCCATCCGGCGTGACAAATTTGACCGATTGGTCGCTTTTGTTCATCCATATAACGAACGAACCCTTTTACCGAATCAAAACGGCGCAACAAGTCAGGTGACCAGCCGCCCGGTACGAGAATCGCATCGAATGATGTGATATCCACATCATCAAATGATACGTCCGACTTCGCTGGCACACCATATTTACCGATATACGCATGGTCGGCCTTCTCTCCGGCTAAAATCACGTGCGCCCCTTCTTCACGAAGACGGTGTACGGGATACCAAAGTTCTAAATCCTCGAAGTCATCACTGACAAGTTGAAGGACTTTCTTTCCTTGTAGTTTCATCAAACCCCTCCTTCTATTCATTCCCCATTATACCCGAAACCGAGTGTGGCGAAAACGAAGAATCTCGATTGTTTTTTCAGGATATGGATTTAATCCGCTCCTAGATACTATATCTTGTGTTATGTTATGATACCTTTAGTCATTGGAGATTGAGAAGGAGGTTCATCACCTTATGAAGCAATATCACGATTTATGTCGACATATCCTCGAAAACGGGGTAGTGAAAGAAGACCGTACCGGCACAGGAACGACAAGCGTTTTCGGCTATCAAATGCGATTTAATTTACAAGAGGGGTTCCCCCTCATCACGACGAAAAAGTTACATACTCGTTCGATCATTCACGAACTTCTTTGGTTTATCTCGGGAGAAACCAACATTCGTTATCTACAAGAGAACGGTGTCCGCATTTGGAACGAATGGGCAGATGAAGACGGGAACCTTGGGCCAGTATATGGTTCACAGTGGCGTTCTTTCCCGCGCCCGGATGGTACGTCCGTCGATCAGTTGGCGCAAGTGATTGAACAAATCAAGACAAACCCTGACTCGAGACGGTTGATTGTCTCGGCATGGAATCCTGGACAACTCGATGAGATGGCCCTACCGCCGTGTCATTTACTCTTCCAATTTTACGTCGCTGACGGGAAACTCTCTTGTCAGTTATACCAACGGAGTGCCGACACGTTTTTAGGCGTTCCGTTCAATATTGCATCATATGCGCTGTTGACGCATATGGTCGCTCATGTAACGGGACTCGAAGTTGGTGATTTCGTGCATACACTCGGAGATGCTCATATCTATCACAATCACCTCGAACAAGTGGAGCTTCAACTGTCGCGTGACCCGCGTCCATTACCACAACTCAAAATTGTTCGAGACGTTCCTTCCATCGAATCATTCCGTTTTGAGGATTTTGAAATTCTCGGATATGACCCGCATCCACATATCAAAGGGGAAGTGAGCGTATGATTTCGCATGTCGTCGCATATGGACTCAATCGGGAGATTGGTAAAGACAATGATTTGTTATGGCGATTGCCGGATGATTTGAAGCACTTCAAGACCGTCACCTCTGGCGGAACGGTCGTGATGGGAAGAAAAACGTTCGAATCAATCGGAAAGGCATTGCCGAACCGACGGAATATCGTCGTGACGTCTGATACTTCGTTTGAAGCAGATCAAATCGAAGTATGGCATGATTTAGAACGTCTCGTCGAAGAAAGTCAACACGAGGAGTGGTTTGTCATCGGCGGCGCCACGTTGTATGACCAAACGATGTCGGTGACGAGCCGAATCTATGCCACTGAAGTCGAATCGACGTTCGAGGCTGATACGTTTTATCCTGAACGAATCGGTTCATGGACGATCACGCATCAATCGAATCACCCACAAGACGACAAGCATGCCTATGCCTTTTCGTTCATACAATACGACAAAGCAGACATCGATGAATAGTCGATGCCTGCTTTTTTAGTCAGGTAGTTTTTCTAACCACTGCTCAATTTTCTGCGTAATGACCTCATCTTGATCATCGTCTGAATAGTCATCATAAATCGCTTCAAGCTCGGAGGCAGTTCGCTTCGACACCGCGAGGATGTGACTATACTTACCACGCTGTTCTTTTACGGCAGAAAGTGTTCCTCTCGCTTCATGGGCACGGGTATCGTCTAAGACGAACATCTCGATGTTGTCGTTACAAGAATATGCTTCATAAGGACGGTACACGACTTCATACCGTCGATGTTCTTTTGGTAATCGGTTCGCGAGCGATGTGAATGTATTCTCGGACATGGTCACATAAGCAATCCGCTTTTCCTCGCGAACAGCTGATGAATAGCGGACGACACGATTTCGGCCATCACGTTTTGCTTTATATAACGCCTCATCTGCATATGCACACCACTCACCAAGCGTATAACCGGTCTGACAAACTCGAGTGTATCCGATTGATACCGTGACGTGATGATCGTATGGGAATTCCATCTCTTCAATCCGTGCACGGACACGCTCTAACACTGATTCGACGATTGCTCGGTCTGATACGTTCAAGAGGATTAAAAATTCTTCTCCTCCATAACGGATGAGTTCATCACTCGAACGAATCGCGTGTCGAATTTCTTCGGATACACGATGAAGAACGTCATCTCCGTAAGAATGACCGAACGTGTCGTTCAATTGTTTGAAGTGGTCGATATCGAGGAGAGCGACGGCAAAGCTCTCGCCTGAACGTTCTAATCTCGAGATGAAGCGAGAGAACGTTGCCTTTAAATATTTACGGTTGAACGCTCCGGTCAGTTCATCAACAAGCAATGCTTTTGAAACTAAACGAGACTTTTCGATATGTAGCCCAAGTCGGACTAATCGCTCCTCCATCGGTACCCACGATTCCCAATAATCATCGAATCCATAGGAATAGGCAGCGAGTCGATAATGCTCATTCGTTCCGATGACGATGAGCGGAACATATAATTTTCTCATCTTGCTCACAAACGATTGGATATCTCGCTCTTTAAACTGTGGCCATAGTTCGACGTCCATGATGATCGCCTTCGGAACGTCCTCATAGTCATACTCGACTGCTTCTTCGAGTGTTTGCAAGAAGACGGGACGTGCCCCGAGCTTCTCTACACGCGACTTATAGCGACTGAATGTCGAAAAGCTTGCAGATAAAATGAGAACGAGGTCCTCTTCTTCTTGTTCGATTCCTAGAACCGTGTGAATGTAACGTTTCACAGGAGAGATTAAAGTCATCGCCTCTGCTTGTGTGAGGACGTTAGGCAACTCCTTCGCATCAGACTCGACACGACTAAAGATTTCTAGAAGATGCATCAAACGTCGTTGTCGTACTTCCTTCTTCATCCAATCAAGTAGAAACTCGATATCTGTTTTAGGAATTTGCCTAGACTCTGATATTTTTTTCAAAATCATATGTATACGCTCAGTGAGTTGACCTTGCTCCATATCCGTCCCCCCTATGTTCGTACTCCCCGAATTCTCTTATGTTTCGATTATGCGACTTATTAAGTTAAAATACAACTATTTCCTTATTTATTTTCTATTGTTTTACATATACATAGGTCTTATGCCCTAAAAAAGACATACAAAAAGCGGTCTTACGACCGCCTTCTGTTATTTTTTCACTTTTAAATTCGGTGACGTCATCTCTTCCGGGCGAATCCATTGATCGAATTGTTCTTCTGTCAATAAACCGGTTTCCAACGCCGCTTCTTTTAGAGAAGTACCATTTTTGTGTGCCAATTTGGCAATTTTCGCTGCATTCTCATATCCAATATGCGGGTTGAGCGCAGTGACGAGCATGAGCGACTGCTCAACGTTACGAGAAATCACGTCTTGATTCGGCTCGATGCCGATCGCACAATGGTCGTTGAATGAATGCAAGCTGTCAGTCAATAGACGACATGTTTGCAAGAAGTTATACATGATGACCGGTTTAAAGACGTTCAACTCAAAGTTTCCTTGGCTCGCCCCGAAACCAATCGTCGCATCATTACCGAGTACTTGTGCGGCAACCATTGTGAGTGCCTCACTTTGTGTCGGATTGACTTTACCTGGCATGATCGAACTTCCTGGCTCATTTTCAGGAATCGTGATTTCACCGATTCCCGCACGTGGACCCGATGCCAACCAACGCACGTCGTTCGCAATCTTCATTGCATCCATCGCTAACGCTTTTAAAGCACCATGTGTAAAGACGAGTTGATCGTGACTTGTGAGAGCGTGGAACTTATTCACGGCCGTCACGAATGGCTTACCTGTTTCTTCAGAAATCTTCTTCGCCACGACATCCCCGAAATCTGGATGGGCGTTGATTCCCGTTCCGACAGCTGTTCCACCGAGAGCAAGCTCAGTCAGTGGTTCAATCGTCCGTTCGATCATTTGTTTTGAGAGTTCAAGCATACGTACCCAACCACTGATCTCCTGTCCGAGCGTAACGGGTGTCGCATCTTGAAGGTGTGTCCGTCCAATCTTAACGATGTCCATATATGCTTCTGCTTTTTGCGAAAGTGTTTGGTAAAGAGAATCGATTGCCGGCAATACGTCATCTTGTACCGAAAGGATGGCAGCAATGTGCATCGCTGTCGGATACGTATCATTTGAACTCTGCGATTTGTTGACGTCATCATTTGGATGAATCGTGATCGATTGATTGCGTGCATTCAATTTTTCATTAGCGATATGCGCAATCACCTCGTTTACGTTCATGTTTGATTGAGTACCAGATCCCGTTTGCCAGACGACGAGTGGAAATTCGGCGTCATGCTTTCCTGCTAGAATCTCATCCGCTACTTCCGCGATGATTTCAGCTTTCTCTTCTTCGAGTACCCCGAGCTCAGCATTGGCAAGAGCAGCACCTTTTTTCAAAATGGCAAAGGCATATACAATCTCAAGCGGCATCTTCTCTGCACCAATCTTAAAGTTTTCAAGACTACGCTGTGTTTGAGCTCCCCATTTCGCTGTAGCTGGAACTTTAATTTCCCCCATTGTATCCCGTTCGATACGATAATCCATGCTAAATTCCCCCTCTATAGTTGACTACGCTTTCATTTTAGCGAAAAACCATCTAAAAAGAAATGACTCAATCCAAAAAGCGACCAAGAATGATCTTAGTCGCTTACTTTGTTCCATTCAACGCCTCACGCGCAATCACATCCGCACGATTTTCCGCGCGCGGAATCCATTTCAAAAAGACGTTTGGTAAATCATCATACGCAATCAATGCCTTCAGAAAGAGCGGTTTCGCCGATGCATCTTTCATGAAACGTTGCTCCAATGCACGAACAATCACTTCAGCATCAGAGTAGAGCATAAATGACGTCTCCCCTTGTATCTTATGCGCCTGTTCAAGCGCATAGGCACAAGCCGCTAACTCCGCATGGACAGTCGATAGACCTTGCATTTGGTGCTTATACGTCGAGACCGTACCGTCTGATGACTTGATCCAAACACCAATCCCGTTCTCACCAGATGTCTGGTTTGTTGCTGCGTCAAAATAAATGTGAACCAAATCGATACGCCTCCCAGTCCGTATTAATCGGAGCATGGATATCAATCTGTGACAGACGTTTAGATAAGAGTGCAATCTCTTCATGTCCGTCCAATTTTTTTGCAAATTTCTGATGTGGTGCCTCTAGCGTTTCATTCTGCACATGCAAGTACAGTGTTTCAACTGTATCGTAATGTTGAATCAGGATTGTCGCCGTCTTCGGACCGATGCCGCGGACGCCAGGGATATTATCCGAAGAATCACCTTGCAACGCTTTCACGTCGACAAACTGATACGGTTTCACGCCATACATCGATTCAAACAAACTTTCATTGACGAGTTGCTCCTCACCTTTTTTCGGCATGATTTGGAACACGTTCGGTGACAACAATTGCAACAAGTCACGGTCAGAGGAATAGAGATACGCTTCTCCAGGAAACGCCGTCGCAACGGCTCCCATCAAGTCGTCTGCCTCATACCCGGTCAACTCTGACTGTAAAATTCCTCGTTCGTCTAATGCTGCTCTTAATTTGACATAATCTTCAAAGAGCGGTTCCGGCAGTCCGTTGCGCGTCGCTTTATATTCAGGATATAACGCGTAACGATGAGTAGACTCTCTTGTCCCGTCCCAAAAGAAGGCGATATGTGAAAAGTCTGTCGTCCAAGCATCAACTTTTCGAAGTAATCCTTTCACCGTCACGTCCGGGTCGAGTGCCCGTCGACGCTCGGTCGCAAAATAATAGCGTGATAATAAGTTAAATCCGTCAACTAGAATAAGTTTCATCCTGCTCCACCTCGCATGCTTTTAATCCTCGTGCCAACGCTTCGGCATCTAATTCCTTCCCAATCCAGACGAACACCGAACGGTCTCCTTCATGTAACTCATTCGCAAACGTCGCGCCCATGAGCTGATTCGTTGCTTGAATGACGAATTTTCGATTCTCGTCTTTTAGTCGGACGATGGCTTTCATCCGATAAATCGAATCCTCATAATGCATCAGTACCTCACGCACGTACCTTGTCACACGCTCACGCGAGAGCGGACGATCTGCATTCAAGGTGATGGCTCGAAGTGATGAGACGGATGCAGTCGCTTCTGTCAGTCGACTCAATTGTTCTTCATCGACTCGTGAAAGTTGGAATGTATTTTCAAGTAGTTCGTAGTCGCCTTCCGTTTGAATCGTTTCCACGATACGGACGGTCGGATTGATTTGAGTAATCCGTTCACCGGCATCATGCAATTGTTCTACCGAGACCAAATCCGTCTTGTTCAATAAAATTAAATCTGCATAAGCAATTTGATGGATGCCTTCCTTGAACAGTTCACGGTCCATTTGGCTGGCATCGACGACAGTCAAGATGGCATTCATCTTAAAATGTTGACGTAAGTACTCATCATAATAGATTGTCTGGATGATCGGTGCCGGATCGGCAACACCAGTCGTTTCGATGATGATGCGATCGAAGGTTTCCTGTTTTGCAATAAGTTGATAAAACGTCTTACTCAAATCATTTTGAATCGAACAACAAATGCATCCATTCGAAAGTTCGATTTGTTCTTGATCCATTTTTACAATCAACTGTTCATCAATATTGACCGCCCCAAGTTCGTTGACAATCAAACAAATCTTTTCATCCGTCGCAGCGAGTAGACGATTCATATACGTCGTCTTTCCTGCTCCTAAAAATCCGGTCACTAATTGTACGGGAATCATAATACCACCCTTTTCTTACAAATCTTCGTGTGCGCGAGCCCATTTCTCATAGCGCGCGTCTAGTAAGTCGATCAAATGAAGCATCCACGCTTCTGTCGTCATCGGTAAAACACTCGAGCCCCATTCACGTTTCCCGTGATGCGATAAGATCATATGCCAAACCCGATGATGCACATCAATCGGCAAGCGAACGGATGTACGGCGCAGCGTTTCCTCGAATAACAGGCCACCATACGGCATATGCCCAATCAATGTTCCGATCGGGTTGATGGAGATGCCAGTCGTCTCACTTGTCCCTTCGACAGGCGATAATTTCTCAAAACGGTTCGGACTCGACAAGAGGTGGCTGTATTCATATATTTTTCCGATGTCATGGAAGAGGATCCCTAGTGCAAGCTCATCCCAATTTAACGGTTCTTTTCGTTCTGCTATTGCTTCACAGGCCGCATACAATGATTCGAACGTCCCTTTATAAGCTTGTTCGATTTTAACACCGTTCATCGTATTCCAAAGGTCAACTTTATGCAACTGCTCGGCTTCTTTAATCACACGGAATACCATCGCCAAATAGTCGTCCTGTTCCTGAATCCGATATCCGAGACGTAACATGCAAACGGTATGCTTCAGCAATCCTCCAGCGTAATTATGATGATGGTAAAGTGCAGCTGGTGATAGTACGAAATCATCCCAAACGAAATCAAGGAGGCCATAGGCGATCTGTTGATAGGTCGGTGACAACGTATCGATTATGCTGAACAATTCATCTGCAAACTGTTCCATCGTCTCATCACCCGGTAATCCCGGAAGTAAAGAAATCGCTTCATCTTTTGAAATCGGATGAACTCGATCAATCGTGATTGATTTTGCACCGTCCGGTTTTGGATAGACATCGATTTTCCCAGACAATTCGATGACGCCTGATTCATAGATCGGGAGTAGCTCACTTTCATTTCCACGGAGCCAATGCTTCGCACGCATCATTCCGTTCGCCGTCGTGACAGTTAATTGAAGCCACTTCGCTCCATTTTTTCCTTCTCTGACTTCGACCGTACTGACGAGTGCTTTCGTCTGGACGGGAGCTCCATCTGCTAGCTGATCTAATCGCTCTTTCGATTTTTCGACTTTCGGTATTTGAAATCTTTCATGGTTCGTTGATGAACCGATGACCGGATCAATTTGTTGATAATAGTTCATGAACATTCCCTCCTCGCATCTTCTGACATTGTATCGTGTTTCCGTTCATTAGGCGAACATACTTTCTAGTAGGGTCCCGATTTCACATTCATTATATTGAAAGCGCTTACGATTATTGGTACGATAAAGGTAGTTCTACAAAGGGGGAAACGATAATGATTTCATTAATCGACACGTATGAACGTTTCATCGCCTCAGGGGAAGCGACACGTTATGCAAAAGAGCAACAATCCATCGAACATATTTTACAAGCATCTAGTTGTCCGGTAGAGATCAAGGACTTAGAACAGTCCCTCACTCATCTTTCCGGTAATCCATATGCAAAAGATGAGTCACTCGACAAAATCGTCGAGCACGAGATGAAAGGGGCAATGGCCGCACTCGAACTGTCCGGTTATCCGCTTCAGACTCCACTTGCGAAGGCAGTCATCTTATCCTCTTTCGCCCGTACGAATCGTCTTAACATTGATAAATTAAAAGAATTGAGCCATGCTGACTTACTTGTCCGGATTCAATCGTCAGAGCGCGCATGGAAGCGAACATATACGCTGTTACACCGTTCGACGCCGACACAAATTTGTGGACAAATGGATTCACTCCTCGGTGGGTGTGCCATCCAGCGCGTTTTAGAGGCAATCAAACAACCTGGAACGACAAAAACAGCATAAGAAAAGGAGCGGTCCCCGTGCCGCTCCTTTTCTTATGCTTATCCTTCTGTTACTTCGACTGCGTCTGGTTCATACAACGTCACGTTACGTGCCGGTGAAAATGTCGAAATCGCATGCTTATAAATCAATTGTTGACGACCTTCCGATTCGACGATGACGGTAAAGTTATCAAACGATTTGATGACACCTCGAATTTGAAACCCGCTCACTAAAAAGACGGTCGTTGGTACCATTTCTTTTCGGAGTTGATTCAAAAAATGATCTTGAATGTTGTAACTTGCTTTCATGCTGGATTCCCCCTAGTCTTTATCTCTTTAAAATAATCGGAATTTTCGAAAAAACCCCTCTACATCATCATAAATATTTTTATATGATAGTTCAAATGATTTTCGCCCCATATCGACCCAAATTCCATCAAATTGATGCCGGAACCACGTCAACTGTCTCTTTGCGAACTGTCTTGTATGTTGTTTCAGTAAGTCTGTCGCCCGATCTTTCGAGATGTCGCCCTCTACATATGGAATGATTTCTTTATATCCAATGGCCCGCATCGCTTGCGTATCTCGATATCCTTCAGCAATCAAACGTTCTACTTCTTCGACAAGCCCAGCTTCCATCATCGCGTCGACTCGTTGATTGATGCGGTCATATAAAAGTTCACGGTCTGCGTGTAGGACGAACAGTCGGTAATCATAATGTTCTGAAGGAGCACTGTCTGTTGTCTGCGTATCTCCTTGCATCGCTACTTCGAGCGCTCGGACAACGCGACGGACGTTATTTGGATGAATTGTCGCTGCACGTTCTGGATCGAGTTTTGCCAATCTTTGATGAAGCGCTTCACGTCCCTCCACTTCTGCCATTCGTTCAAGTTCAGCACGCAGCTCCTCATCAACAGGTCGTTCCACAAATTCATAATCATATAAAATCGAACGAATGTATAAACCTGTCCCCCCGACAATAATGGGCAGCTTGCCACGGGCATAAATATCATCGATGGCAGCACGCGCCAACTGTTGAAATGCCGCGACACTCATTGCATCATCCGGGTCGCAAATATCAATTAAATGATGCGGGATTCCTTCGGCTTCCTCTTTTGTTACTTTTGCCGAACCGATGTCCATGCCGCGGTACACTTGAACGGAATCACCCGAGACGATCTCGCCGTCGAACGCTTTTGCCAGTTCGATGCCCGTCTTCGTTTTCCCAACCGCGGTTGGTCCGACGATGACGACGACAGGTGTTTTTATCATACATCTCACTCCTCAATTAAAAACCCGTCTCCTTACGAGACGGGTCATCAAATTCTTCTTTTTATTCTATCATCAAATACGACGGCAAACAGCATCCAACCACATAAAAGTAATCCGAGTAATAACACAAGTCCATCACTCATCTGCTTTCGCCTCCTTTAGCTTCCTCATTCCCACTTTTCACATTTTAGACACAAATTAGATGCGAAAAAAGCACACTCATGAAGAGTGCACCAACCAAGAAAACATATGTATAGAAGAAACAACTAATCAGTCCTTACCTTCTGAACCAATCCCAAAAATGAGCACCTTGAGCGACAATCAAATAGTCGAGCCAACGTGTATAATTCATAGGAAGTTTCTCCATGTCATCTTCGTAAGTCAAAAATTCACCGACCCAAATGTGGTTTTCATGTTCGTTGACAATTTCGCACACAATCCATTCCCCATCCATACCGGTACCTATGGGAATGAAACGATCAGGACACTCCCATACATCACGATATTCGATGATTTCATCTACAGAAAGGAGTTGGATTCCCCCCATATGCCGGGTGGACAAATAGTCGTGCGCCATTATGCATTTTCAAAAAGTGCATCATGTCCTCAGGTGTTCTTATTGGTAATCGTTTGATTTCAAGTTCTGTCGCAGGCTGATTGAAGAAAAATAATAAAGTCTCAATCTCTCCCTCTTCCCTCTGTACTTCTAATCGATTGTCTACAAGTCGACTTTTCAATGCTTGCAAGGCTTCCAATCCATACCCCTCTTTCTGCGTAACATTTTCTCTTTAAAATAGTATATAACAAACTATTTCACGCTATACAAAAAGGTCATCTGATGTGATAAAACTTCACCAGATGACCTTCTATGATTTTTTTATAGTATTAAGCCACTTCCACTGCCTGTTTCGTTCGTTTGACCGAAACGATGAAGTAGAGTATTGCTGTCCCACTCGCTGCCCACCAGATGATGTCGTATAATCCGTTCATGAGTCCGGCCATCCCAATCATCGCAGGAACGATCAGAGTCAACCACGACAATACGAGAGCGACACGTGCCGTGATGGCTTCGTTCGGTTTGCCAAGACCCATCCCGAAAAAGAAGAGTCCCCATAAAAGTGACCAGAAAAACCATGTCAACGCTCCCATTGGATCGGCTGCTGCAATCGCTATTACCCCATAAAATGCGGCTGCGATGGAAACGAATAATGAGAACCAGCCGACGCCACGTCCGTCTAAGTTCAAAATAAACGTCACACCAACGTATAAATAAGTGAACGCGAACAGATAGATGCTTGCAAGACCGAACTGTTCTTCAGGACTTGCCCCAATCAGTAACCATGTTGCGATAAACGTTTGCAAGATTCCAGTGAACAAACTGAAAAAACCAGCACTCTTCATGTCAACCTTCCCGAGAAGGACGAGACTATTTAAAAATAGCGCGACGCCACCAAATAATAAACTTACGTTACCCACACTCATTACCCCTTTTGTACAGATGTCTGACCTCTATTCTACTGTATCACTTTAGCTTGAATTCGCTTTCAGTGCAAGGGGATTTTTGATTGTTCACGAGAACGTCATCCGTTATTCATTTTCAAGCATCTGTATCGCCTCATCGATGCGTTCTAGCTCCTCTTCTGAAAACGTCGGATATTGTGGATCAATTCGTTCGAGGACATCGATCATAACGGAAGAAATGATGTAACGACTGTACCACTCATCATCGGCCGGTAAGATATACCATGGAGAAACGTCTGTTGATGTGTGCGTGATCATCTCTTCGAATATCTTTTGATAATCATCCCAATATTGACGCTCTTCCACATCGCTAAATGAGAATTCCCAATTTTTTTTAGGATCTTTCAATCGTTCAAGCAAACGATCGCGCTGTTTTTCCTTCGAAACGTTGAAGAAGAACTTGATGACTTCAAACCCGTTCTCTTTTAAATACAATTCGTAATCGTTAATTTGGCGATATCGCATCTCCCACACTTTATCTTGATCAACCTCATCCGGAAGTACCTCGTCCCCTAATAAGTCATGAACTCGAGGCGCAATCACTTCTTCATAATGCGAACGATTCAAGATTCCGACTTGACCGCGCTCTGGCAATAAATCGTGCATTCGCCATAGGTAGTCATGTTTTTTCTCCGTATCAGACGGTTTCTGAAATGCATTCGTCTTTAATCCTTGTGCATTCAGGTTTGAAAAAATATAGCTGATTGCCTCGTCTTTTCCCCCTGCATCAAGTGCTTGCAAGACGACGACGATACCGGTCTTGCTCTCGGCATATAGTCTCCAATGCAGTTCTTTCAACCGTTCCACACTATTCGGAATCAGTTCATCGGTCAATTCCGAATCATCAGGTCGATCGTCAACACGGGTAGAATAATCCGTTAATTGAACTTGAGTGCTCGCTGCGGCCATATATTTTTTTAGATTCATCTTGGTTCTCCTTTTCGCTTAGCATTCCAATTTGATTTACCCCAAATCGACACAAAAAATCCTTTCCGAAACAATTCGGAAAGGATTTCTTAAATTGATTCTTAGTAGATTCCGACAGCATCAAATGATTTCGCAGCCGATACCGCTTGTGGGCTTGTCGCACCGTAAAGATCTTTCGCCGATTGAACGACAGCTTGACGGAGGCTTGAGAAGTTTGATGTTGGCGTCAAGTATACATTGAGCGCACGGTAGTAGATGTCACCCATCTCCATGACTCCTACACCTTGCACAGATACGCCGTAATGCGATCCACCGTTACCTAAGAGGTATGCCGCTTTGTTCACGATACCTGAGTTGATGTGAACTCCACCATTGTCTTGTGTTCCTGTGTAACGTTTCGAGTAGTGATCTGGATCTCCATATGCAGCCGGGTTCGACATTGAACGAAGTCCGTCTCCTGCCACTCCTGGAGTGTAGATGTCTTCCCCTACCAACCAGTCGAAGTTAGTTCCGACACTGTATTCCGCAACTGTACCTAAGATATCAGACACCGCTTCGTTGATGGCACCCGACTCGTTTTGATAGATCAATCCTGCCGTATACTCTGTGACCGCGTGTGTCAATTCGTGCGCGACAACATCAAGTGCGCCAGAGAGGTATGTGAACGTCTGACCATCTCCGTCACCATATACCATCTTGCTTCCGTCCCAGAATGCGTTGTTGTAGCTACGGCTATAGTGAACCGTCGAGTTAAGGGCCGCACCAGCGTTATCGTAACTGTTTCGTCCATATGTGTTCTTATAGAAATCATACGTCTTCGTCGCGTTGACGTGTGCCGAAACTGCTGCACGGTCATACGTCGTATTCAAGACGTTATCGACGTCAGCCCATAGCGAACCTGGAAGGCGTGTACGGTTTGCTGCATCATACGTATAAATCCCTTTCCCACGTGTCGAATCCTGTAAATAGTAGTATGAACCACTCTTTGTCGTTTTGAACGTCTGACTGTATCCAAGAACATCGATCCCTGTTCCTGTATATGTAGTTCCTGTCACACCGTTCGTCGGTTTAGCGTGTGCCAATTGATCGAATTTGTTGAGAACTTCTCCAGTACCCGCATCGATGAAGTATGTCCAACGTGACGGTTCTTCCGCATCTAGAATGGTTCCGGTCACTTGATACGCGTATACAGATTTTTCACCTGTTGGATAAACGACCAATTCTGCTTCCGGTTCAAGCTCGTAAGCGCCTTTATGTCCGACAAGCTCTTTATAGCTTGCGATGGCTTTCTTCTCGCTCAATTTGATTGACTTATGTAGATTCTTCACCGATTTCGCATCGTCTACGACTGTCTTCAATTGTCCATCTTCGTCCACCACACCGACAACAACACCACCGAATACTGGTACTCCGTCGACCGTCTGTTGTAATTTGACGACTTTACCGAGTTTGTCTGACTTCGATTCGATCGTTTTGAACTCACCTTTTGATTTCACGTACTCTTTGACGATTGTCGTCGGAGCACTTTCAGAAGGTTTCGTCAACGTACCTGACTTCAATTCTGCCGCCCCGACCAATTGTGGTACGAGTAAGACACCTGCGATTAATGATGTAGATACAACTTTTTTCATGTGTTTGCCTCCTTTGTGATGATTCTTACTTTACACAGTTTCCCACAAACAATGTATCCAACTTTTTAATTATTTTGACAATTCTAAATATTGAGTATTTAGAACTAATTAGTTCTTATTCATAATCATTTAGCCATTAAAAAAAGTGCCACCCAGGAGGGTAGCACCATAAAAATTAATACACATCTTTTTGCGTGAAGTGATAAAACGCATACGCCAGAGCGGCAATTGACCAGATGAGAATGATGAGTAACGAAAATGGTAACGTCATCCCCTCAATCGGAGGGGCTTGTCCCTCCAAATAGGTATGAAGGCCGAAGTTGACGTTCACCAGGTATTTCGAGCTATCCCAATTTGAGCCGAGTGATGTCAAAAGTGGTCCGGAAATGAGGACGGCCATCATGATGCCGATTCCAGTTGCCGTATTTTTCACCAGCACCGAGATCATGAGAGAAATTGTACCGACAGCAGCCACGACAAGCCACGATAGCCCCATCGACATGAGCAAGTACTCCCACATCGGCAACGTATGAACGAAATCGGTCGAGAATGTGCCGGTCGGTGACGCTTGGAATCCTGTCAAGATCGGAGCTGTCCACCCGTCCCAACCGAGAACAATCCCCGATATGGCATAACTGACGACGGCGGTCACAAATATTAAGATCGACGTGTATAAAAGCGTCGTCAGCCATTTGGCAAGCAAGATTTTATAACGCCGGACCGGTCGGGACAGCAGCGTCTTGATTGTCCCATCATTATGTTCCCCACTAATGATATCTGCCATCAATACGATAATAAAGAGCGGCAGCACGAGCGTCGTACCTTGTGAAAAGAAGACGCGCATGAACGTAGGGGCACCCGGATAGCTCGGGTTGATGTCATTATCTAAATAGTATTGGTTCTGTTGGACTCGAAACTCAAGGATTTGTCGGAACTCGTCCTGCACGTTCGCAGAAGCGAGTCGGTTCTGTGTATCGATAATCTCTTGCTGAAGGTCGACACGCCAGTCGATCGTCCCTTGTTCTTCACGTTGTTTCTCGATTTGACGATAGTTCGCGTATGTGAACATCGAGACGAGAACAATCAAGATGATGGAAACGACCATCAATCTGCGCTTCCGATGAATTTTAAGTACTTCGTTCCGAATGAGTCCGAGCATGGATGGATTAGGCAATGTGATCACCACCCGTCAATGTGATGAAGAGATCTTCTAGCGTCTGCACTCGGCGCTCGAGTCCGAAAACGTCGACATCTCGTTCCATTAAGTAGCGATTCAACTTCGCTGTCTCCTCGACGTTCATCGAGATTCGAATCGTCCTTTCATCGATCACGTCCGCCTGATCAATGCCCTCGTAACCTTGAACGATTGGTAACACTTCAAAGCTGTTGGTGACATGCAAATCAACCGTCGAAGCAAGTTCCTCAATTAAGGCCTGAACTGTACCCACTTTGACAATCTTCCCTCTCGACATGATGGCGACACGATCCGCCAACAATTCAATTTCCGCTAAGATGTGGCTCGAGACGAGAACACTGAGTCCAGTCTCTTCAACAAGTCGACGAATAAATAGTCGTAAATCCCGAATCCCCATCGGATCAAGACCGTTCGTCGGCTCATCTAAAATGAGGACACGTGGATTGTTCAATAACGCCTGAGCAATCCCGAGCCGCTGACGCATCCCGAGCGAGTACGTCTTCACTTTGTCATCGATTCGAGCGGTCAAATCGACGAGGTCAATCACTTCTTGAATCCTTTTGTCATCCACACCAGGCAACATGCGCGCGAACGCTTCTAAATTTTCACGTCCGGATAAGAATTTATACAGTTCTGGATTCTCGACGATGGCTCCAATTTGATTCATCGCTTGAACGAATTGCTTGTCGACTCGATAGCCACAAATGGAAACATTTCCTTTCGTCGGTTTAATCAAACCAACAATCATCCGAATCGTCGTCGTCTTCCCGGCCCCGTTCGGTCCTAAAAAACCGAATACTTCTCCTGGATTGACTTCTAGCGAAATATTATCGATGATTGTCTTCTTTCCAATCACTTTTGTCAGTTGATGTAACTTTAACGTCGGTTCCATTGTCTCACCTCTTTCCTTATTCTATCGGACAAAATCGAATCTGTCCTATTCGAACATTCACATAGGGCACATCCATACATTTTTGATATGATGTTTGTATAGAAAGCGAGGTCAGCCCATGAAACAGTCGAAATGGTATGCATTTTTAACTGGCGCCGTTCTCTTGACGGGAATCGCGTTATACGGTCTTTGGATTGGTTATCAAGATATCGTCAATCCGCCAGAACGAACACTGTCCGTCTCTGAAGACGAGCGTCCTGAACCAGAAGGAGATATCTACGTCGCGCTTGGCGATTCGTTGACTCGCGGAGTCGGGTCGACATCAGGCGCAGGATATGTACAACCTGTCAGTGAAGGTTTGGAAGATGAATCGCTCCGTACCCAAAACTTAGCCGTGTCTGGGGCACGAACTGAAGATTTACTCGCTCAACTTGAGCAACCTGAAGTGCGTCGCACGATTGAGAACGCCCGATATATCACACTAACCATCGGCGGAAACGATTTGTTCAACCGTGGGGAAAACGTTGATAATTTCGAGTCTGTCGACATTCAACAAGTCGTTACGGATGCGAAGACAAATCTCGAAACGATTTTTTCTGAGATCCGTGCGCTCAACGACTCGGCGACCATCGTCTATATCGGTCTTTACAATCCGTTCCAAAATGATGAGAACGGGCAAGCATTCAATCAACTCATCCTCGACTGGAACGCATCCGCGAAACAGTTGGCGAACGCGCAAAACATTGATGTAATCGATCCATTCGCTTATATCTCTGACTTATCACGTGATCTCGCGACCGATCAATTTCATCCGAGTGACCGTACGTATGAAAAATTCGCGAATGATGTACTCTTCGTTCTCGAATAAACAAAATCCTCGTCAACATAAGCTGACGAGGATATTTTTATTTTTCGTATCGAACGACCCACTGTTCTCCATGTTTCATGAGACCAGTCCCTCGCCAACCTGTCTGTAGCAACTCAACTTGTTTCATCTGATTTTCCATCGGCACATCCATCGCTTCTGAAGTAGGTTGCCATGTGCGATGTAACTCCTTATAAAAAATATAACGGAGTTTTCCACCATACTTTTCTTTCAATGCCCCGATTCGGAGTCCGAGCGTGAACTTATCTTTCATGCTCGGAATATTGAACGGTGCGACGGTCGCGCAGACGACATCGAATCGGTCGTCGGTCTCGCACTGTGCCATCAATAGTTTCCCTAGGTGTGTCTGTAGCCCGTATCCCCTGAAATCTGGATGGACGTTCGTCACTTCTTGATAGAGAACACGCTCAAGCGAAGCGTCAGGCCAACCGATATCTCGACCTAAATGTTCGTCGTCAATTGGTGGGATGAGCATGGCTCTGAATGCAATGAGACGTCCTTCATGTATTGCTCCAACCAACGTTTGATCCGTCAACAGTTTCGTGAACTCTTCAATGGATAACGACTGATAGTGCTCTGGTTCAGCCAATGCCTGAATCACCGTTTCCTGAAGAGACAATAGTTCAGGTAAATCTGACAAGCTCAGAACGTGCACGTGAAGCGAAAGATCTTTCACGTCACCTTGCCACATGCGACTCTTCTCCAATCACATATGAATCAATCGTCAGTTCACGTAGCACGTCTTCATCGACGTCAATTCCGAGACCAGGTTGATCATTTAATGAGATAATCGGTAAATCATATGATAAGTTTCCGACATCTTTCCCGAACCGGAGAGGTCCTGTCAGTTCGACCGTTTTTACGATGTGACTAGAGAAAGCGACATGGAAACCTGCACTTGATGCAATCGAAGATTCGACCATTGACCCGATCTGACATTCAATTCCAGACATTTCGGCCATGTGCACCAACTTTTTCGCCGGATAAATGCCGCCACACTTCATCAATTTAATGTTTGCTTTATGTGCCGCCTGCATCATCGTCAAGCGTCTCATATCGTGAATGTCTTTCAAACCTTCATCCATCATGAGCGGAACCGCAATTTTTTGCTTCACTTCCAGCATGCCTTCAAAGTCATCTGCTCGAACCGGTTGTTCTACCCAATCGATTCCATATGGCTCGAGCATACGCATTGCCTGAACAGTGTTGGCAGCATTGACCCAGCCTTGATTGACATCGACTCGAATCGGAACATCCGGTCCCACCGCTTCTCTTACGGCTCTGACACGTGCCACGTCCGTTTGCACATCGACCCCGACTTTCATCTTCACGGCCGTGTAGCCTTGATTGATTTGTTCGAGTGCTTCTTGTGCCATATGACTTGGTTCCCCGATACTTAAGACGTGTGTGACCGGGAATGACTCATGGTACCGACCACCAATCCATTCATAGATCGGTTGATTTATTTTTTTCCCGATCAAGTCATGACAAGCGATATCGAGTGCCGCTTTTGCTGCCGGGACCCCGCGAATTGCACGATCCATCTCATCATGAATGCGCTCTAAGTGCAACGGATTTTTTCCGATTAATAGCGGTGCTAACAAATGACGGAGTACACTGATCGTACTCTCAGCCGACTCACCCGTCACATGCTCGTCCGCCACCGCTTCCCCATAACCGACAAGTCCACAAGTCGTGGTCATCTTGACAATGACAGACGGCATATCATCGTAACGATGATAACTGACGATAAACGGAACTTTTAACGGGAAACGAACTGAGAAAATTTCAATCTTTTTTATATTCATTTTCCTCACTCCTTTACTTCGATTGCGCTTTCCTCTATATTGTCGTTATATAGTCGTTAAATTGCAAGGGGGATTTTCAGATGTCCATCCATATCGCTGTCGTCGGTTCGCCAGCTTTCATTCAACAAATAATTAAAGATTCTTCTTTACCGGATGTCCGGATTGAAGGGTTTCCTTATGATGACCCACGCGAGGCGGAAGACATCGCTGATCAACTCGTGTTTTTTGACGGAGCTTTCTTCTCCGGTTCATTTCCGTATACGTACGCGACCGAGAAGGCGAACATTCCATATGCTCATCACGTTGTTCAAGATGATGTCGTGTTATTGACTTCACTCTTATATATGACGTTAACACAATACGTGCGATTAGAAGACATCTCGATCGACCTCGTTGACATGTCCCGACTGGAATCGATATTCGCATCATTTCCAAATCATGTACCCTCATCACAAGTGAAGCTACTCCACCCCCATATGAATCTTGAAGACTTGATTGCCTTTCATGAACAGCTTCAAGAAAGCGGGACGACACGATTTGCTTTGACGAGTGTGGAGCAAGTCCACCGTCGATTGATCAGTAGCGGTTTTGCTAGTCAACTCATGATTGAACCAAAGGAGAGAATTCTCCATCATTTCAATGATTTTCTACAACAGATTCGATTGAAAAAGTCAGACCAATCACAATTCGCTGTCCTCTTCTACTCGAATGCGAATGAAGACACGCTTCAACATGTGACAAATCAACAGTTGTTCGACGGCAAATTGATAGACTACGACGAAGAAGGTATCGTCCTTTTATCGAATAAAGGAAAAATCGAGTCCGCCATCTCCAGTGGAACCATCCTATTGGAAAATTCGTCTGCGTACGTCGGTATCGGATATGGATCAGATTATAAACGCGCACTCGAACATGCTCGTTTAGCCTTTCATACAACAGGCGATGCCGCTATACGAATCGTCGACGATTCGAAGCGATTAACGTTCTCAAATCAACCGTCACCGATTCATTTCCGCGTCACGCAAACACGTGTCTATCACATGATGAAACAAACCGGCATGAGTCCGACCAATATCGAAAAGATCATTCACTTCTCAGCTAATCAACTCGAATTCACAGCGAAAGAGTTGACCGATTATTTGCAGGTGACTCGACGTACGACAGAGCGACTGATTAAAAAGTTAGTCGAAGCGAAACTCATCCATGCGATTGGTGAAGAGATGAGCTACAGTCAGGGTCGACCTCGCAACGTCTATAAATTTCAATTCCCGGTCGAATGACGACCGGGAATTCTTGTTTTACTGTGCCGCCTGTTCAGCGACAGGTTCTTCTTGTTGAATGACCGCCATGCGTTCAATCGTATATCCAGTAAAGGCATACAGAATCGAAATAACCGGTACGATGAAGTTTAAGACGGCGTATGGCGCATATTCGAACGCCCCGACACCGAGCGTACCGAGAATGAATACCCCGCACGTGTTCCACGGAATAAATACCGACGTCAATGTTCCACCGTCTTCGAGTGCACGGGATAGATTCTTCGATTGCAGCCCCATTTTCTCATAAGCCCCGGCAAACATGCGTGACGGGACAACAATTGAGATGTACTGCTCCGAGCAAGTCGCATTTGTCGCAATCCCTGCTAAAATCGTGGAAGCAATCAACGAACCTGCTGTTTTCGCTAACTTCAGAATTTGATTCATGATTGATTGAAGCATTCCTGAATATTCTAATATTCCTCCGAACGTCATCGCAACGATCGTCATCGATACCGTATACATCATCGCATCAAGACCGCCTCGGCTGAAGAGGTTATCAACCAATTCATTTCCCGTATCAATGACATAGCCACTTTGGAGAGCGCCTACGCTGTCCGCGAGCGTGCCCCCTTGGATGAACACTTGAGCCAAGAAGCCAAGTGCGATTCCGACGACGAGGGCAGGAATCGCCGGCACCTTCTTCGCGACGAGTAAAATGACCGCGAGCGGTACGACGAGTAACCATGGAGAGATGACAAAGCTGTCTTCAAGAATACTGAGTGTCTGTGTAATTTCTGACGAGTCCGTCGTCGAATCCGCAAACCGTCTACCAAGCCATGCGTATACACCTAACGCGATGATTAGTCCTGGAATCGTCGTATATAACATGTGTCGGATATGTACGAATAGATTCGTATGTGTTAATCCTGCCGCCAAGTTTGTCGTATCTGACAATGGTGACATCTTATCCCCGAAATAAGCACCAGAGATGACGGCCCCCGCAACCATCGGCGCTGGTATCCCCATACTCAGCCCGATGCCCATCCCCGCTACACCAATCGTTCCCATCGTCGACCATGAGCTCCCGATTGAGAGCGCGACGACCGCACAGATGAGACAAATCGTTAAAAGAAAGTATGCGGGTGAGATGATTTTCAGTCCGAAATAAATCATCGTCGCGACAATTCCTCCGCCAATCCATGCCCCGATTGTCAACCCGACGAGAATGATGATGACGACAGCCGGCAAGGCGAGACGAATTCCTTTATACATCATCTCTTCAATCTCTTTCCACTTAAACCCGTGACGCCATGCGACAATTGAGGCGACTGCCGTCCCGACGATAAGCGGGATATGTGGCCCTTGTCCGAGTTGGACGATTGAGATGAGCATGACGATGATCATCACACCGAGCGGTAATAGTGCCCACCCCAATTTCATGTCTTGCTTGTTCCCCGTTGTTTCCATGTAACTTCCTCCCCTATAGCGAAAATTCAGAATTGTCGTTATATTGTCGCTAATAACGTTATGATAGCGCTTACACTTGTTTGATGCAATAAAAAAATGAGTGGACAGACATCTGTCTATCCCACTCATCGATTCTTATGTGGCGGCAATACGGAGGGCATCTGCAAGAAGTAGTGCCCCATCTTCTAGCGCATCACGATCAAACGTCATATGCGGATGATGGAGACCCGGCCCTAAATCAGCCCCGATTCCAATCATCGTCGCATCAAGCGTCGGTTTCTCAACGGTATAAAAATGAAAATCATCGCTACCTGACGTGACGATCCGTTCGACAAGAGCCGACTCACCAAATCGTTCTTCAATCGCTCGTTTGGCGATTTGGCTCGAACGTTCCCCGACGACGGCTCCAGGTGTGAAGTCCTGCCATTCCCACTGCAGTTTCACGCGATGAAGTTGACCGACTTGAAGTAACATGTCTTCGACACGATTACGCAACTCGAGCAATTCTTCATTTTGTTGAGCACGAACGTCAATCGAGAACGTCGCATTCCCCGGAATGATGTTCATATTGTCGCTCCCGGCGTGGACTTTCGTCAATTTGACGGAATGCGGCTCAAACGGAGATAAATAAATGCTTTTTAGCATGTGTTGAATCGTAAAGATGACGTCGAGTGCGTTCTGTCCTTGATGCGGTCTTGCCCCGTGCGCATCATCACCGAGCACCTCTCCCTTTAAGAAAAAGGCTGCCCCATGCTGAATCGCCGCGGCGTATTGGCCTTTCTTCAACTCTTCTTGTGGACGTAAATGAATTCCGAAAAGTTGGGTCACGTCTTCTAACGCGCCTCGCTCAATCATAGCGAGCGACCCGTTCCCTTGCTCTTCAGCAGGTTGGAAAATAAAACGAATGCGTTTCTGTAGCGTTTCGTCCTTCAACTGCTCGAGGGCGCCGAGGACCATGCTGATGTTCGCGTCGTGTCCACATGAATGATTCGCTTGAAACGTTCCGTCCACTTGTTGCCATAACGCATCGATATCGGCTCGGACCGCGATTACGTCTTCACCCGATCCGATCTCTGCAATCACCCCGGTCACATCCTCAAACGTCCGATGTGGAATCGACCAGTCTGATAAGATCGATGCGATTGTTCGAGTCGTCTCGACTTCTTTCCAACTGATTTCTGGATGAGCATGGAAATGCTCAAACCACTTGATTACGCTTGTCATATGTATCTCCACACCTTTATATTTTTTTGACGCCTTTGATGAGAACCCATTGGAGCGGGAGTCGTCCCCATGTGATCCATTTCGGGATCACTTTTCCACCGATTCTAGATGGCTTCACGGCCATATTGATATTTGCAGGGAAGACAGCGATAAAGAATGCCGGTAGCGTCCGTTTCACGAACGACGTTCCTTTGTTCAGTAATAGCATCGCCCCGAAGACAACTTCAACGACTCCGCTCAGTTGTACCATCAATCGACGGAACGGCCAAGACTTCGGAATAATCGACATGAACGCCTTTTCTCTGACAAAATGTAAAATCCCTGCCCCGAATAGTAACACTCCATATAAATTTCGAACCATATCTCATCCTCCTTTTGTATAAGCATAGCAAAAAAGGCGGGCATATTGCCCACCTTTTACAGTGCAGAACCGTTTGCATTTTGAATCTCGACTTGAACCGTCTCTGTTTTTCCGTCACGGACATATTCGATGTCGACTGTTCCATCTGTATCCCGGATCAATTCACTACGGAGATCGATGAACGAGCTGACTTCTTTGTCATTGATTTTCACGATGACGTCACGCGCTTCAAGACCCGCTTTCGCAGCTGAACTATTTTGTTGGACTTCCACGATAATCGTTCCAGCCGTTACCGATTCAGGCAGGTTGATTTGTTCCGTCAAGTAACCTGGAGGGAACTCTGACACATCACGTAGCGAGACGCCGAGCGAAGGATGGTTCACTTCTCCCGTTTGTTCGATTTGATTGATGAGTGGAAGGGCGATGTCGACTGGAATTGAGAATCCGACTCCCTCGACTTCTGCCGTTGCAATCTTCATCGAGTTGATTCCGACGAGTTGTCCTTCTTCATTGATTAATGCACCGCCCGAGTTACCTGGGTTGATGGCTGCATCCGTTTGAATGACCTCAGCGTTGAAGTCGGCTTGACCGTTCTCATCCGTATCCACCGGTACGAGACGTGACGTCGATGAGACGACACCACGCGTCACCGAGTTCTCGAATTGTCCGAGCGGATTCCCGATCGCGATGACGGTTTGACCTGGTTTCAATTCGCTCGATTTTCCGATTGAGATGACAGCTGGTACTTTGTCAGCATCAACTTTTAAGACCGCCAAGTCATACGTCGCGTCACTTCCCATGAGCGTTGCTTCTGCTGTCGTTCCGTCATTAAACGTGACCGTCAGCTTGTCTGCCCCATTGACAACGTGATGGTTCGTTGCGATAAATGCCGAGTCGCCTTCTTTTTTGTAGATGACCCCTGAACCGACTCCAGCCTCGACCGCTTCACTCGAGAAGCCGGTTTGGGCGAAGTTGTTCACGGTCACGACGGCAGGTTGAGCAGTCGCGACGGCATTCGTGACTGAAGAATCGGACACGTTTGATGACGTTTGGACCGGAGTCCCTTGTGAGGTCACGTTCGTGTCACTCACACTCGTAGCGGGTTGGTCGATGAACGGGTAAGCGATTGCGCCCGTCAGCAATGCCCCGATGATCCCACCGACAAGTCCTGGGAACATACGGCTGACGAATGACGGTTTTGATTGTGTTCGTACTTTTGCTTCTTCTCGGTTGGATGAACCGAGTTCTGTATCTAACCAATCTTTTTGTTGCTCTGATTCATGTAATTGATCGCGTTCATTTGATTGATCGTGACGATCCATAATGATTCATCTCCTCTGTGTTATCTTCTACCCTTACTATAACGAAGAGGAACACTCATTTATAAAATGATAAATGAATTACAAGATTCTTCACATTTTGCGTCATTTCATTCAGACAATCACATTTCTTAGCGTACCGAGGCCTTGAATCGTCACTTCGACGGTGTCTCCCGTTTGAAGATAGGTCGGTGGTGTCATGCCATGACCGACTCCGGCTGGCGTACCTGTTGCGATGATGTCGCCTGCTTCGAGCGTCATGCCTTTCGATAACGTACGAATAAGCTCATCAATCGGGCGAATCATATCAGCCGTCGTCCCGTCTTGGCGCGTCTCACCGTTGACATCCGTTCTGATTCGGAGTGGAAACTGTAGCTCGTCCGGTGTCACGATGAATGGTCCCATCGGACAGAACGTATCGAGCGACTTCCCACGGAAAAATTGAACATGTTCTTTTTGCACGTCTCGTGCCGTCACGTCATTTAGAATCGTGTATCCAAAAATGTGTTCCTCGACCGATTCGATGTCTCGTCCCGACTTACCGATGATGACAGCGAGTTCGCCTTCGTAGTCTAATTTGTCCGTCAAATCCGGATGCCGCTCAATGACCGCTTCCGGACCGATCACCGAAGTCGGCGCTTTCGTGAAAATGACAAGTTTTCCCGCTCCTGCTGTATCCATCTCTTTCACGTGTTCTTCGTAGTTCTTCCCGATACAAATCACGTTTTTCAAAGGACGATACGGGGCGAGCAATTTCACATCCGTCAATCGGTATGACGGCGCCACGTCCAAATCAATATCTGGTTCGAACTCACGGGCAATCACTTCTAATAAATTTGTCGTATGTACTTGATTGCTAACATCGAAGACAAAATCGCCCTCGACAATCCCCACTCGTTGTTCTTCCTGCATGTCAAAACTACACCATTTCATCAAAAATCCCCCTTTTTCATCATTATACAAAAAATCGAGACATGTCTGCCTCGATTACACTTTGTGTGAACTACTCGCCACTTATTTGCTTCACAAATTGAAGTGGGAGCTTCTTGGGAAGACCGTACTTTTACTAGCCACGGTTGTTTACCAAGCTCGTCGGGCAGTCCCTGCCCTGAAGGAATTCGTTTTAGTTTGCCAACATCAACAGATTGATGCTTGCGTTGATGTCACGGTCATGATGCACGCCACAGGCACACGTCCATTCACGGACATCCATCGCCTTCTTCTCGCTTTTTACTCCGCAAGTGGAACAGATCTGCGTCGATGCGTACCAGGGGTCTGCCTTGATGAGTGTCCGTCCGTAGAAGTTTGATTTGTATTCGAGTTGCCGGACGAACTCGTACCAGCTGACATCCCCGATGGACTTGGCGAGCTTATGGTTTTGCATCATGTCCTTCGACTTCAATGTCTCCACGACGATGACTTGGTTCTCGTCAACGATCCGTCTCGACAGCTTGTGAAGGAAGTCCTTGCGTTGGTTGGCGATCTTTTCGTGTTTCTTGGCCAAAAGTAATTTGGCTTTTTCACGATTCTTGCTTCCAATCTTCTTTCGCGACAGCGCCCGTTGCGCCTTCTTGACCTTCTCTTCTGACTTACGAAGGAAACGAGGGTTTTCAATCTTCTCAGAAACCATTTCGTTATTCGTCATAATCGCGAAGTGCTCCAGACCGAGATCGATCCCGACCTTGTTCTTGGCTGGAATCCGTGGTTCATCGTCCTGTTTGACGAGGATGGAGATGAAGAACTTGCCCGTCCTCGTCATCGAGACCGTCGCCGACCGGATGACGCCCTCGAACGGACGATGTTGTGTGAACCGCACGAAGCCGACCTTCGGCAGACGGACTTTGCCCGCCTCGATGCGGATCGTGCCATGCTGGTTGTTCGTCGTGTAGGAGGCGCGCGACCGCCGTCTCGATTTGAAGGCAGGGAAACCGCCCGTCCCGGCGAAGAACTTCGTGAACGCGGTGTCGAGGTTCAGCTTCGCGTTCGCGAGCGCGAGGCTGTCCGCCTCGGCGAGGAACGGGAACAGGGGCTTGTAGGAGGCGGGTGTCGCCGGTTTCCGTCTCGTTCCGTTCCCCGCTTTCGCCTCCTCGCGGATGGCGATGCGGTCCTCGAGCAACTTGTTGTAGATGAACCGGGCGCAGCCGATGGTCTTGATGAGGAACTCGGTCTGTGCCGGCGTCGGGTAGAGCCTGTATGTATAGCCTTTCAGCATGTCCGTCCCTCCTCCCTTCCGAAGATCGTGATGTGTCCTCCTCATCCGATACCCGTGGAGGGGGAGGGAGAATCTGACGGAATCACGAACTTTTGTTCGTCATATCTGTCACAGGGGGAAAAGTTTTTTGGACCGGGCGATTCATTTCCCACCTACGCTGGGCTTCGCCCCGAGACGCTTAGTGGAGGGAGAATTCTCGCCTGATTTAGTTAAAAAGATGATTCGTTGATTGCTCGACCCCCGAAAGCGGAGTCCCGTGTCTCGTAGTGACTGCTCGAAACGTCCGTCAACGAGGACGTCAGCGTGGTCCAAAACAGTTTGAACCGATTCGTCGTGCATCGCTTCCAACTGTTCAATTGTATAACCGGTATACACCCACACGTTTTTACCGAGCGATTTACATGCCGTGACGAGTTCCGCTAACGCTGACGATTGCAGGAACGGTTCGCCTCCAGAGACGGTCACCCCGTCCCAACCACTCATTTTTATGCGATGGACAAGTTCATCTACTTCGATTTCATCGCCACCGGCCGGATTCCACGAGGAAGGATTGTGACACCCTTTACAGTGGTGGGGACAGCCGGCAGTAAAGATGACCGTCCGTATTCCTGGTCCATCGACGACCGATTCTTCAACGACGGATAGAATGCGCATCATGTTTCACCCTCGCCCGTTCTTCTTCTCGTTTCGCCGTATTCCAACGGTCCATCGTCCCGACTAAATAGCCGGTGATGCGGCGGATTCGTTCGATGTTTGTATCCTCACCACAAGTCGGGCAGGCAACGTCAATCAGTCCTTCTAACCCACAATTTCCACAACGGTCGACCGGATGATTGATCGAACCATATCCGATATCATGTTGACGCATCAAGCGTACAATCGATTCTACTGCTTCTGCATTGTGGGCAAGGGAACCATCGACTTCGACGTAAGAGATGTGTCCCGCGTCGCATAACGCGTGATACGGTGCCTCAATTCGGATTTTTTCTCGGATGGAGACGGATTGATAAACCGGCACGTGGAATGAATTCGTGTAAAACGCCCGATTGGTAACCTCGTCGATCATCCCGAACTCTTCCTGGTCTCGGATCACAAATTTACCTGATAGTCCTTCTGCAGGTGTCGCGAGCAACGAAAAGTTCAAGTCGTACGCTTCGGCTGCTTCACGCATGCGATTGGACAAATGGGTGACGATGTCGAGACCGAGTCGCTCCGCTTCACGGGACTCAGCATGTGTACTGCCCGTCAACACTTTCAATGTTTCAGCGAGCCCGATGAAACCGAGTGAGAGCGTTCCTTGTTTCAATACGTCTCGGACTTCATCCTGTATATGTAACTGCTCACTGCCACGCCAGACCCCTTGTGTGTAAAGAAAACGAAATTCTTCAGCGCGACGCGTACATTGATACTCGAATCGCTCGATCAACTGTTCAATCCCGATGTCGATATATCGGTTGAGAATTCGATAGAAGTCCGAAAGCGACTCGGAGACGAGTGCCATCTTCACCAGGTTGAGTGTTGAGAAAGACAGGTTGCCTCGTCCGATTGACGTCTCCTCCCCGTGCCGGTTTCCCATGACTCGCGTACGACAACCCATGTATGCCACTTCTGATTCGTGTGTCCCGTCATAATACGTGGCATTGAACGGGGCATCGATAAAAGAGAAGTTCGGGAAGAGACGTTTGCCTGTGACGCGGCACGCCTCACGGAAGAGATCGACATTCGGGTCACCATCGTTGAAGTTGATACCTTCCTTCACTTTAAAGATTTGAATCGGAAAAATCGGTGTCTCTCCGTTCCCTAACCCACGTTCTGTGGCACGGAGTAACTCCCGAATGAGGATACGTCCCCACTTTGATGTGTCCGTCCCATAATTGATTGAAACGAAAGGTACTTGCCCGCCACCTCGTGAGTGCATCGAGTTCGCATTGTGAATGAACGCCTCACACGCCTGATACGTCGCCGAAATCGTCTCTTCTTCTGCGAGTGTCTCCAATTGCGCCTCGTCCCAGTCAACAGGTAACGATTGGAGTCGGCTAAGTTGACGCTTATATGTCTTCTCGACATACGGTGCTAAGTCGACGTCAAACATCGGAAAAGCCTGCCCCCCATGTTGCATATTTTGATTCGCTTGTAGGATGATGGATGCGAGCGCCATGGCGGAGCGAATGTCTTTCGGGGACCGAATCGTCCCATGTCCTGTATGGAAACCGTCTTTCAACAATTGACCGAGTGGAATTTGACAACATGTCGTCGATCCTGTGATGTAATAGTCCGCGTCGTGCACGTATAAAAAGTTATCAGTGACGGCTTGCTTTGACCGTTCCGACATCAAATATGTCTGCGACAATTCTTTCGATACTTCTGAAGAGAGTCGTGCTAATTTCCCGAGCGGGGACTTCCCGTCAACGTTCGCATTCTCTTGTACTAAGTCTTGGTCTGGTAAGACGCATACGTCCTCATACAACCGTAGTAATTTCAATACCCCTCACCTCACTATATATGGATTAAAAACAGTTTAAATTGTTTTTAAAATCCTATATATAGATTATGACACGTTTTTTTTTGGAAGGTCACGAGTCAATATTGTGACAGTTTACATGTGCGCATACGACAAAAAAGAGCCTCGTCTTCGATGGGACAAGGCTCTACGTTATATGTGACAAACATCATTTATTTAGCAGCTTTCACGACTTTTAATTCGACTTCTTCCTCTAATTCTTGTGCCTCACGAAGACCTTTCGAGTTGAGCCATGTGTAGATGGCTCCCATAAAGAGCGCACCGCCGATAATGTTACCGAACGTCGCAGGAATCAAGTTGTGGATTGCACCTGCCATGCTGATCGTCTCAGGGTGTGGGACGACAAGCGTCAAGGCGAACAAGACGAAGTTGGCGATGACGTGGTCAAATCCTGAAGCGAAGAAGACCGCGACAAGGAAAATCATCGAGAAGATTTGAGCGAATTCATTTTTCATTTGTTTCGGTAAGAAAATAGCGAGACAGACCATCCAGTTACAGAAGATGGCACGGAAGAAAATTTCAACCGTCGTGTGATGCATTTTGCCCTCGACGACTGAGAACAACCAGTTGTTCATGCCAAGTTCTTGGATGACACCAGTCGGTGCGAGTAGTAAGGCGAATAGGATTCCCCCGAGTGCGTTCCCGACAAAACAGAGCAACCAGACGAGCATCGTATCACTGAGCGTCGTATAACCGCGAAGCGTCGACGTCGTGAAATACATCGTATTCCCCGTGAACAACTCCGCTCCCCCATAAATGATCATGACGAGCGCAATCCCGAAAGAGAAGCCCCCGATGAGTGTCGTAAACGGTGATTCCGCTAAATACATGCCGTTGACGACTTTCAACGTGAAGATTGAAGCAAAGCCGATAAAGATTCCGGCTAACATTGCCCGTAAAAAGTATTCCATTGGACGATAATGAATCATTTGCGAGGAAGCCTGTGCTTTTTTCCGTAATGATTCGAGTGCATGGATTTCCATTGATGCCATGTCACAAACCCTTCTTTCTGAATAATTAAATAGGAAAGTATCAGTTCTAATATGTGAAATCATTAACAATATAAACTGTACAGTCTCTGTTGGCAATCACCTCTAGAAGGAATTGACAGAGTGTTCACATCGTAATCGTTTACATATGGCGGATTTGTGACAAACAAAAATTCTCTCGATTTTCGAGAGAATAACAAGACAAATCTTTAGAAAACAATAGTTCGAATAAGTGATTAATCCTTCTTCATGAGTTCATCAAATGTTACATTCAATCTTTCCTCTACATGAAACGTTTCATGATTAACAATCAAAAGTTGCCCACTCATTAAGTCCACCCCTACAAAATCTCCTAGCATATCTTCATAGCCCACAACTGCAAAGCTCTGGTTTTTAAAATCTTCTAAATCTCCAAACTGACTTTCTAACTCATCGTTCGGTAGAATACAAAGATATCTATTCAACCCTTCGACCTGATCCAACAGGATTTCCTTTTCTTTAACAGGTAAAAGCGATTGTATCGATTTCAATGACATATTATACACCTCACTCAAGTTTATGAATTGCCTTGTAATGCTCTTCTGCAATCACTGTATTCCATGATTGTTCAATTAAATGTTAATTAACTGTCTCTTGGTCGACGATTGCGATTAAGACATAGTAAAAATTTTATCAGTGATATTCCTTTCCGATTCTAATTTTTGTGAAATGAATCTCAGTCGTAACAGGACTATGCGTTAAAACATGATCAAATTGAAGCACTCATAATTCATTTTCGTTTAAATAATCAATGTAAAATTTTTGAGGTAAATTCTTTGTCAATTCTTCAATAGATTCATATTTTTTTTCATTAGAAAATAAAATAAACCCAAGTCCATCTCCATCTATTTTAATAAAAGAAGTTGGTATACTCATATCAATTGAAGGTACAACTTGAGTTCTAGAGAACAGCCACTTACCATATTTTTTTAAAGTGAAATTCAATTTATCTTTAAAGATAATGTTATAAAACCCATTTTGAGCAGGCATCCAGTACGTTTCGTTAATCAAAAACCTTAGATCTTTTTCGTTTTCTACTTTTGCATTGCAGTAATAAAAAGAATTCTCATCCTCAGAGCAATAGTTCATAGAATATTTAATTTTCCTTGAATCCATTTTTTCAACCATCTCATTATCCTGACTTATATTTTTAGATAATATAAATGTCATGACTATTGGATATACATTTTGGTAAACCAAAAAATCAATTAAAGCTTTTTGATTATCGTTAATAGTTAAATCATCATAACTAGTGATCTCATAAACCTTTTTAATTTCACCTATAATGAAATAATTATCTTCAAGATGCTCTAATAGACGCTTCCTTTCAATAATTGTAAGCTCCTGCATAGTGATCACCTTTGATTTTTCAGTTTAAAGACCTTGTAATTTAAATCAGCTGTTTTTTCTATTTATTCTTATGATGGTCGGGGACTATAAAAGTTATATTGAAAAATTAGTGATTGTAAAATGGTTACTCTCTTATAGACTAGTTTTATATATTAGTAAGCAAATTAGATTACAAGAAAACAAAATGACAATGTGAAACATAATGTTCTTCATCATACTCTTCTAAGCACATTTTTAAGTACTTAGCATCTTCACTTAACTTCGTTTCAAGCAAAGAATACCCGATAAACGTGATACGTTCAGGAAAAGTTATAAAATCCACATCAGTAATCACATCCCAATTTTTTCCGTAATGATCAGGAAGATGAAGACTTTCTTTTAATAACTGATGTAGTTCTTTGGTGGAAGTAACGTTACTTAAATCGATATATAGATGTGACATATACAGTCTTCTCCCCCACTCTTACCTCAAATCGTCTAAGTTTCATAAAAATTATATCTCAGTCATATCGATTGAGGGATCTAATTCTTCAATTTCGATATCCGTTAATCCTCCACCTGCTTTCGTTTCATGCCATTCCTCTTTCGTCCAAAAAATTGTGTCTCCTGCCCGAACCTTAAAATGTTCATCTTTTTCGCCTCTAATGTAACCCTCGGCACCATGACGAGAAGAAGTAAGTTGGGGTACAACTGTTTGATGATAACCGATGACACTACCTGGTTTTAAATGTATACATCCTATATTAGACCCTTTTTCAGTTTGTATGACCTGTGATATCACAAATTCCAAATTAAATTTTGTAATTCGTTTATCAGTTTGTCTATCAATTTTATAAAACTTCATCATACATCCTCTCAAGAAATAAACTTTTATATGTATTACCGCATTTATACCTATCATCACATTGAAGTAATGTTAATTTGTAATATTTTGGTTCAAGTGATTATGATTTATCCGTTTGACCTAAAAGTATAAAGTTCAGATTTATTTGGACAATCAAACAAAGGAGCATCGCCCCATCTCGGGACAATGCTCCTCTCAATTGAGTCGTGTCACTGTTACAGACACGTATGCAACTCTTATTCTTTATCTTCAGTCGATTCTTCTGTTTCTTCAGAAGATTCTTCAGAAGCTTCTTCAGTTGAACCTTCCTCTGATTCAGTCGCTTCTTCCTCTTCTTCAGCAACCGGCTCATTCACAGAGGCGATGTGCATATCTGGTTCCGAGACAATCGTGTACGATTTATCTTCTGGAAGATCTGCTACCGTCACCGAGTCACCGATTTCGAGGTCTGACACGTCAAGTTCGATGCGTTCAGGGATGTTGGCAGGTGTCGCAGCGACCGTCACTTTATAGAGCGACTGAGCGAGATATCCGCCTTCTTTGACGCCTTTCGCGTCGCCAACAAGGACGATATCCGTTTCGACTTCTGTCTCTTCATCCATCTTCACAGCCATGAATTCGACGTGTTGATAGAAGTTTGTGAACGGGTCTGTTTCCGATCCGTGCACGAGCGTATTGATTTTGTTTCCATCGAAATGGAGTTCAATCAAGGCATTGTCACCGTGGTCTCGAAGAATTTTACGAAGGTCCATCTCGTCAAATACGATTGGAGTGCTGTCTACTTTGTATCCGTAGACGACGCCTAACGCTTTGCCTTCCTTACGCAACTTCGTACGCAGTGACCGTGGGCGTAATTCTCGTTTTGATACTTGAAGTTTGTTCGTCATTTTCTTTTCCTCCTACATGGATATACATTTCATGTCGACATCTTGAGGGTGAGGCAGTGAAAAAGCCACCTCTCAACCTCGATGCGTTGAGTGACATGTGTATAGTTTTCCCATGAGGGCTATTGAATAAACGTTACATCGTGTTAAAACAAGGTAACAAGACGATTACATGACGCGTTTGAACAACTTCTCGAGTTCATACGTGCTCCACTTCACGAGAATCGGGCGACCGTGCGGACAAGTAAACGGAGACGTCGTTCGACCTAAATCATCAATCAATTGTCGCATCATTTCCATATTAAGTGGATGATTCGCTTTGATCGATCGTTTACACGCCATGAGGATCGATGCCTCTTCGCGATATTTCGCAAGATCAATCGAGCGCTGTTTAATTGCCATCTCTACCAAGTCACGAATCGTGCCTTCTAAGTCATGTTGCGGATACCATGTCGGAATCTCACGGACGAGGAACGTGTTACCCCCAAACGGCTCTAACGTGATGCCTGCGTCCGCTAGGAGTGGTAGCACTTCTTCGATAGCGAGCGTCTCTTCTTGTGTGAACTCTAACGTTAACGGGATCAACAGAAGCTGATATTCTTTTTCCGGACGTCCTAACTGCTCATAGAACAATTCATACTTGATTCGTTCCTGAGCGGCATGTTGGTCCATCACGTACATTCCGTCTTCCGCTCCACAGATGATATAACTCGAGTGCAGTTGCCCGATGACGTCTAACGCCGGTAAACGCTCCGACTGACGTACTGGCTCCTCAAACTGTTCTGGTTCGATCATCTCTGCTTCCGGCTCATGAACGAGCGGAGCCGGATTCCACTGGGAAGGTGACGTGAGCGTCTCTTTCCGTTCCCGAGGAATCGGATAGTTCCACTCGACCGGATCTGCTTGTTTAGGTTGTGGCTCCATCGAAAAGTCGAGTTTTGACTGTTCAGACGGTGTCACATGTTTCGGCTTCGGCTCTTGTTTCACAGACGGAATGAGCCGTTGCTCACGGAGTGTCAATTGAACGGTCTCTCGAATAAGCTGGCATAGTTCTTTTTCTTTCGACAAACGCACTTCACGCTTCGTCGGATGGACGTTCACGTCAATCAACATTGGGTCCATCTTCACTTCAAGCACGGCAATCGGATAGCGACCGATCGGTAAGAGCGTATGGTAGCCTTCGAGCACGCTTTGCGTCAGCGCGAAGTTCTTGATGCTTCGCCCATTTAAGATGAGGGTTACATATTGTTTGTTCGAACGTGTCACCTCCGGACGTACGAGATGGGCGCTCAGCGTATAATCATTCGTCTTACTCGATGCCGTGACGATTTGTGCGGCGACTTGACGACCATAGATGGCGAGCATGACTTGTTTCAAGTCTCCATTCCCGTTCGTTCTCAGCAATTCTTTTTCTTCATGGAAGACCGTGAAGCGAATCTCCGGATGAGAGAGTGCCAATCGGTTCAACGTATCGGTAATGCTGGCGAGTTCTGTCGCCGATGTCTTCAAGTATTTCAGACGGGCCGGTGTGTTGAAGAAAAGCTGACTGACTGCGATTTCGGTCCCGACGTTCGTCGCTACCGGATTCGTCGACTTGACGACTCCACCTTCAAGCGTCATCTCAAAACCGTCCTCGTCCGCACGCTTAGATTTCAATGAGACGTGACTGACCGAAGCAATCGAGGCGAGTGCCTCTCCTCGGAAACCGAGTGTCCGAATGCGGAACAAGTCGTGCTCATCCCGAATTTTACTCGTCGCATGTCGTAAAAAGGCTCGGGCGGCGTCTTCTTCATGGAACCCGTGCCCGTTGTCACGCACTTTGATGAGTCGGATACCCGCTTCTTGTAAGTCGACGTCTACTTTCGTCGCTCCCGCATCAATCGCATTCTCGACTAATTCTTTGACGACAGAAGCAGGTCGTTCGACGACCTCCCCGGCTGCGATTCGGTTCGCGAGTTGTTCAGGTAACTCTCGAATGATTCCCATCGACTCACCCTTTCTTTGCGGTTTGTTGCAGTTCATACAGCGCCTGCATCGCTTCGATTGGATTCATTGCCAATAAATCGAGTTTGAGCAGCTGTTCTCGAACAGCGTCATTCGACTCGAACAACGACAATTGGCTGACTTCTTCCACTGGAGTTGGAACAGCCTGCTCGTTTAAAGCAGGTTTCGTCGCCTCTGACTCGAGTTCTGAGAGAATCGTCCGTGCCCGGTCGATCAATGAACCCGGGAGTTCGGCCAATTCCGCCACATGAATCCCATATGATTTATCGGCACGTCCTGGATGCACTTCATGCAAGAACACGACACGCCCATCCCGCTCAATCGCCCGGACATGGACGTTCTCGAGCGTCGGAATCGAATCTTCGAGCACTGTCAATTCATGATAGTGCGTCGAGAAGAGTGTCTTCGCGCCGATTGACGAGGCGATATATTCGACGATCGCCTGTGCGAGCGCCATTCCGTCATACGTTGATGTCCCGCGACCGATTTCATCTAATAAAATCAAACTATGTCCCGTCGCCTCAGTGACAGCTTGTCTCGTCTCGGTCATCTCGACCATGAACGTCGACTGCCCGCTCACCAAATCGTCCGCCGCACCGATTCGTGTAAAGATGCGGTCAAAGAGCGGGAGTTCCGCTGCTTCTGCCGGGACGAATGAACCGATTTGATGAAGGATTGCAATCAAGGCAAATTGACGCATGTATGTCGATTTACCGGACATGTTCGGACCCGTGATGAGCAACATTTGGCGTGTGTCGTCAAGCGTCAAATCATTGGCGACATATTCGCCTCGCGGCAAGACCGTCTCAATGACAGGGTGACGCCCACGTTCGATTTGAACGTGGGATGTCGTAACAGGGCGTACATATTCCCGCTTCTCCGCCACAACGGCAAGAGCGAGGAGAACATCTAATTCACTGAGTGAACGAGCCAGCTGCTGAAGGGCCTTCGTATATGTCTTCACCTCTTCGCGAAGTGCGACAAATAGGTCATACTCGAGCGTACAGCTCTTCTCTTCCGCCCCTAATATGAGGGCTTCCTTTTCTTTCAGTTCTGGCGTGATGTAACGCTCCGCATTCGTCAACGTCTGTTTCCGCTCATAGCGACCCTCTTCGAGTAGCTTCGCATTCGCTTTCGTCACTTCTAAATAGTAACCGAAGACGCGATTATACCCGACCTTTAATGACTTGATGCCGGTCGCGATGCGTTCCTGTTGTTCGAGGTTGGCAATCCACGACTTTCCGTTCGCTTTTGCCTCTAGCAGTTCATCGAGTTCATCCGAATAACCGTGACGAATCATCCCGCCCTCTTTCGTCGAAATCGGGGGTGAATCGACAAGGGCAGCCCGGAGCTGTTCACTTAACGATTCAAACGAATCAAGCTTTTGCTCGATTTGCTGCAAACGATCCGCTTTCACCGTCTGTAAGAGTGACCGGACAGAAGGCATCCGCTCGAGCGTGTCGCGAAGTTGGACGAGATCTCGCGCATTCGCCGTCCCGTACCCAACTTTCGCGACAAGGCGTTCGATGTCATAGACTCGCTTTAACTCTTCTTGTAGTTGATCGCGCAACATGAAGTCGTCCACTAAGTTCTCCACGGCGTCTTGGCGCTCTTTGATGCCTTGTTCGGTGTAAAGCGGCTGTTCGAGCCAGCGTTTTAACAATCGGCCACCCATCGCTGTCGTTGTCTCATCAAGGAGCGATAAGAGTGACCCTTTTCGTTCCCCAGAACGAGCAGATCGGAACAGTTCAAGGTTTCGGGCCGTGTTGGCGTCAAGTTGCATATGTTGTTCGACCTCATAGGCGACGGCCGGTTGCAAGTGGTCGAGCGAGCGTTTCTGCGTTTTCGTCAAATAGGCGAACAATAACTCAAATGCGGAACGCTGTGCCTCATCTTTCGCACCTTGCGCGAGCGGACTCTCCCGCTTGTCCACTTGAATCGAGAGAGGGATTCCAGTCTGTCGTAACAAATCAGCGAGCCGCTCGTCCTCGACGATGACCTCGTTCGGGAGTAACCCTTCGATTTCCCGCAAGACAGCCTCTTCCGACGAAAGCGTCGTCAACCATGACTCACCGGTCGTGACGTCACCGCGCGCAATCCCAAAACGACCTGCGACGTCAGAGATGGCGACGAGATATCGGTTTTCTTTCTCGCTCAGTGACGCCATGTATGTACCTGGCGTAATCACTTGGATGACTTCGCGCTTCACGAGTCCTTTCGTCGCTTTCGGGTCTTCCGTCTGTTCACAGATGGCGACATTGAAGCCCTTTTCAATCAATTGTTCAATGTAAATGGCCGCAGAATGGTGAGGTACGCCACACATTGGGATCGGGTGTTCGGCCTGCTTTCCATTTTTAGAAGTGAGCGTGAGCTCTAACTCCTTTGCAACAATTTGCGCATCTTCAAAAAACAACTCATAAAAGTCGCCGAGTCGATAGAATAAAAAGGCGTCCGGATAGTCTGCCTTGATGGAGAAATATTGTTTCATCATTGGTGTCTGATGGACTTCTTGCATGTTAATTCACCTCTAGAAAGTACAACAGCTGACCATCGGCCAGCTGTGTCGTTTTAGTATCCGCAGCCGCCGCGTGCTTGTTCAGCCGCCATGCCGCTCCCTGTCTTTCCTGCAAGGACGTCTCCGTCCGTCGATTCGATAATGCGATCCGTCACGGAGTTTGCGAGCGTGACCGTCACGTATTGAAGCAAGTCGTTCACTTCGACTTGAGTTTCTTGGAACGCTTGAACGACCGGAATCGAATCGAGCTCTTCCATCGCTTTATCAATCTTTTGCTCAACTTTTGCAAGTGCTTCGGTCTTGCCATAATGCTTACAGTTGACCGCTTCTTTTTGTAAGAACTTGATTCGTTTAATCAACGTCTGTACGCGGTCGCTACCGTTCACTTTCGCTTCCGCTTCTTTGAAACGTGCCACTTCTGGTGTTTGTGCTAATACGTCTGCCAATTCTCTTGCTTTTGCAATTACTTGTTGATCGGTCACCATTGTAAACCCCTTTATGTCTATAATGTTATCGTGCTGAATCGCACGTGAATGTTCTTTCTCATTCTAACATGAACGATTCGGAAACGGTACTAGCGGGATTTAAGGATTCCCGTAACATATCGACATGCGGAATCCCGTCCTCATTGTAAATTTCACTAGTCCGTTTGAATCCGAACGATGCGTAGAATGGTTCCACATACGTCTGCGCTTGAAGATATAGCGTCTCATGTCCAAAGTCCTGGATTGCCTCTTTCATCAGCTGACGAGAATAGCCTTTTCCTCGATGAGCGGCTTTCGTGACGACACGTCCGATGGCAATAGGAGACGCCTCCGTCAACACGCGAAGAGCAGAGACAATTTCTCCATCTTCTTCAATCCAATAATGGACGGCCTGTTCATCTTTCCCGTCGATTTCTTGATACGGACAACTCTGTTCGACGACAAAAATCTCAGTCCGTAGTGCCAGTAAGCGATACAATTCCATCGTTGTCAGTTCACCAAATGTTTTTTTCTTCATCCGTTTTCCCCCTATTCAATTGTCGCCCCGAGTGCCCGGGCGACATGTAACCCACTCGTCATCGCGCCAATCGTTCCCGCCCCCGGAAATATCGTATCTCCACAGACGTAAAAATTCGGTAAGTCTGTACGATAGCTCGCGGCACGGAACAGCGCCTGGCTTGGGGTCTGAGAATAACCTCCGACTGCCCCATGTGGACGTTTCGTATACTTCACCCATGCACCTGGTCCACCGGGAAGGAGAAGTGAAGACTCACGATTCCAATCGGGGAACGCAGTCGCAACGACGTCGACGAGACGATCGGTCCAATCTTGTTCTAGTTTCTCATATGCTGCCCGGTCTTTCCAATGCTGCCATTCTGATAAATCGATATGTGTGGAGACCGTGATGGTTCGTTCAGGACGTTCTGTCCGCAACACATCGTCTGGTGCAGACATCGATATGAACGCATGGCCACTCGGTAATTGCTCGTGATAAATTTGTTGGAAAAGTGGCTGTTGTTGGCATATGTCCTCAGGTAGGACGAGATACAGACTGAACGTGCCCCATTGCGACTGCTTCAACTGCCTACGATACTGTCGTTTGAACCGTCGTTGTTCCTGTCCTTTGAGAAGTTCACTCGTCCGCTCAATCGGTATGGCAGACACAACCACGTCGACCAATTCAAGCCGACCTCTTCGATCGGTGACAAGCCACCCATCCGACACACGATCGATGGACTGCACATCTCTTCCTAATCTTGTAACACCACCAAACGTTCGGACGGCGCGCTCTAATGCATGAGCCAATTGATACAGTCCACCTCCTACATAGTATGCCCCTTCGTGATAGACCGACAGTGCGACTGCACCGAGTAAATGACTCGCTTCCTTCGCACCGGTTTGCAAACTGTCGAGCAGTATGCCATCAATGAATCGTTCGAACATCGTATTGTTTAGTCCATGACGGGCTAACGTGTCACCAAGTGGCCGTTGGAGTTTCATGAGCGTGATGAGTTGGTTCGGACGGAAGCCTTTTAGTGCATACATCATATCCGAGACCGTGCGAAATGGAAGAGCGGGCAACTGCTGAAACAACGGGCGAATCTTCTCAAAATCGCCCCACACTTCACGATAGAACGCATGAATCGCATGAAGGTTTTCCGGAAACGCGCGACTCAGCTCTTCGAGGAGACGTTCGCGGTCGTGATAATAGGTGATGGTAAGGTCCGGGAGATGAATATCCATTACTTCATCCAATAAAGTGACCTCGACCGCTTCTCCAAGCCTCTCGAGAACCCGCTGATGGACCCCTCCCTGCTCAAATCCCATCCCGAGTGTCGCGCCAGCGGGAAACAAGTAGTCTCCACGTTGAAACTTACCGGCACACCCGCCCCATTCACGCGACGCTTCAAAGACAATTACATCATGACCTTCTTGTTGCGCGAGCGCAGCTGCCGTCAAGCCGGCGATGCCTCCACCAATGACCCCAATCTTCATGAACATCCCTCCTAACTGTATGATACCCACTCCTTCAAAAAAATGAAGAAATGAATCGGTTTATAAGATTCCAGACTTCTTTTAAAGGGAACCGATTCTCTTATGCAGAAATAGTTCACATCTGAAAAGGTAAGGTGATGAAAATGCGCAGTCGTGTCATGGTCTATTTATTAATTCCAATCCTCATCTTTATTGGTATACTGATTACCCCACCTTCCGAGGAATCGCTCAAACTCGCGACGATGACCGTCGTCAGCATTCAAGAGATGATCCCTTACGAAAAAGAGTATACGGCACAGAAAGTGTTAGAAGAACGAACAATCGACGACAAGTCAGCCATTATCGAAGAATGGCGTCTCGAACAAGGGGCGAGAACGTCTTATAGTTATGTGCTCAGACTGAGAGGATTTGAACATGTGACTCAAATCGATGCAGGGGCTGCCAACACGAGATCGGACGGGTATTATGCGATGCAGGCGCATAGTCCCATCTTTGAGACGGATAAACCGGTATCGACAAACTATCCGATTGTCGTGTTTAGTTCGGAACAACGCCTCGTCATCGGTCAGATGGATTTCCGTGTCATTTATGAAGAGGATGGTCGATTAGAAAAATGGATCGTATTGGAGGATAAGCAAGAGTAAATGAACAACTTACCACATGACAACAATGAAAAAATGAAACGAATCATGATTATCGGTTCCGGTGGTGCGGGCAAATCCACCCTCGCGCGCCAACTCGGGGAACAGTTGCAACTTGATGTCTATCATTTAGACGCCCTCATGTGGAGACCGGGATGGGTGATGGCGCCGAGAGAAGAACGAATCAACATTCAACAACAACTCGTGAAGAAAGACGAATGGATTATTGACGGAAACTTCGGGAACACGCTGGACTTGCGTCTACAGGAAGCTGACACTGTCATTTTGATTGATTTGCCACGTATCGTGTGCGTATATCGGGTTCTAAAAAGAGTGATACGTTACCGTGGTACGACACGGCCCGATATGGGCGCATCTTGTGAGGAAAAGCTTGATTTCGCATTCCTCAAATGGGTGTGGAACTTTCCTGATATTCAACGACCTGAGATGCTCAAACGAATCTCACAATTTTCTCATGAGAAGCAGATCATCGTGTTAAAATCTCGGAAGGATGTTGAAAACTTTATTCATCAAACGAAAAAGTAGGAACTTCTATGAACCCTATTCTTCACCAAATCGGCACCATCTTTATTCCGGTGAGTGATATTCAAAAAGCGCGTGACTGGTATTGTAATTTATTCGATTTGTCAATAAAAGGAGAGATCTTATTCGACCATTTATATGTCATACCATTAGAGGGCACCAACCTCGTTTTAGATAGCAAAATCTACTCAACAGATAACATCATCCAGACACCACTGTTTCACTTGAATACACATGACATCCATCAAGCTTATTCTTATATGATTCAAAAAAATATTGATGTCATCACACCGATCGAGCACGATCATTGGTTCAATTTCAAAGATCTTGATGGAAATGTCATTATGGTATGCAAATGCTAAAATCAGCCATATGAGGTTATTCAGGTCGACTGTATCGAATGTCCACCTTGAAGAACTGAGGCAATGTAACAAGTAAATCAAGTTATATGAGTAATAAGATTTACTCCTATTTAGATGTGAGGTGATCATCTGTTTTTTCTTCAAATGTCTGGAACACCTGGATCTGGAAAATCCACATTGGCTAAACGAATCATCCAACATGTACACGCGGTCGTCATCGATCATGATGTATCGAAAACTGCATTGCTTCGTACGCTTCCTATCGACAATTTCTCGGATGGAGAAATCGGGAAGATGGCCTATGATGTCGATTGGTCTCTCGTCGAGTATCACCTATCACTTGGACAAAACGTCATTCTCGACAGTCCTTGTCTCTATGACGAAATGCTTGATAAAGGGATAGCGATTTCACAAAGTACGGAGCGACATATCGTTATATCGAGTGTCGTCATGAAGATTACGAAGAAATTAACGCACGACTTCGAAACCGTGTCAGACGACCGAGTCAAATTAATCAAGTTTCGTATGAGAATTGGTCTAAGATGAATGAACACTGCAAACGCCCTAAGAACCATACCTACTTACAAATCAATACGATGGACAATCGAGAGATTCCGATTGAGCGAATCGTTTCGTATCTTATGAGAACCTACGAATAAAACGCTTTCATCTCGAAAGTGTTTCTTTTTTTGATGTTTTTGTATTTTTATACTTTACAATTAATAATCATGCATATACACTTAGTCTCATCTACTACAGGGAGGCATTATACACATATGAAAAAATGGTTATTAGCAGGTACACTTATCATGAGCGCGGCTTTACTCGGTGCATGTAGTCAAGAAACAGAAGGTGAAGCGACAGAACAGAAAACACTCGTCATGGGGACGAGTGCCGATTACTTCCCATATGAATTCGTCGATACGGCAAATGGGGATGCGATTGTCGGATTCGATATTGAAATCGCAGAAACGATCACAGAGCGACTCGGCTACGAATTGAAAATCGAAGATATGGACTTCGGTAGCTTACTCGGGGCCCTCAATAGTGGCCGTGTCGACTTCGTCATGGCAGGAATGACACCGACTGAAGAGCGTAAAGAGAACGCCGACTTCTCAGATATCTACTTGTCAGCGACAAACTTGATTATGACGAAAGACGAGTCACTTCAAGCGATTGAAGATTTGTCTGGGAAGAAAATCGGTGTCCAAACGGCTTCGATTCAAGAAAACATCGCGAAAGAACAGGCTCCTGACGCCGAACTCGTATCATTGAACAAAATTCCTGAGATCGTTCAAGAGTTGAACACGGGTCGGATCGATGCGATGGTCATCGAAGATACGGTCGCTCAAAAGTATCTCGATCAAGATGACAGCTTCTATACGTTCGCATTGAAAGAGGATGGCGAAAAAGGATCAGCAGTGGCATTCAAATTAGATGATGAGTTACGCGACCAATTCAACGAAGAGTTGAACAAGATGATGGAGTCTGGTGAAATTGATGAATTGGTGAAAAAATGGTTTTCAATGGAGCCGACTGAATGAGACAAGTCAAGCTACCGATTTATCCCGTCGTCTATCCGACGGGACATCGGTTAAACCAAAATGAGAGCCAGTTCCCTTTACCTGTCCGAATCAAAAATCAACTGGATTCTATGACCTATCATGACTTACATGAATATCCTGTCGAACCGATTAATGAGTTGTTTGAACGTTACGCCACGTATGTCGGTGTGACACCCGAGCAATTACTCGTCGGTTGTGGGAGTGATGAGATGATCCATGTCGTAACGCAAGCATTGCTCGCTCCAGATGACATCGTCCTGTCCCCGACCCCTGATTTTTCGATGTATCCCATTTTCACGACAATCGCACACGGTCAACATGTTCAAGCCGCTGATTTATCGTATGAAGGCATCTTGGAGGCAATCGAGACGTATCATCCAAAACTTCTTCTTCTATCGAACCCGAACAATCCAACCGGAAAACTGAGGACCGTTGAAGAGTTGACGCACCTCGCCACACTCGTGCCGTACCTCGTGGTGGATGAGGCGTATATGGACTTCACACCTGATGCCAGCATGATCCCATTTATCGCGAAGCATCCAAATCTCATCGTCCTCCGTACGATGTCGAAAGCGTTCGGATTAGCGAACGTCCGAATCGGGTTCATGGTGACAAATAGCGAACTCGCACATTACTTCCGCCAATTCATTCCCCCGTTTAACATTAGCGGGGTAAGTGCAAAAATTTGCAACATCTTCTTAAAAGACGGGCATTATCTTCAAGAATCGATTGAATGGCATGAAGAGATGCGACAGAAATGGATGGTAGCTTTAGAAGCCATCGGTCAAGTCCTCCCTGCCTCGACGAACTTCTTGTATGTCGAGTTAGGGCAGCCTGAAGTCGTATGGTCACATTTGACTGCATTGAATGTACACACGTCGAAACAATCGACGGGGATTCGAGTGACCATCGGTGATGAGGCCGCACTCAAGCTTACACAACAAGCGATTCAGCAATACGTTGAATCGATGAACGTAAAAAACTCCTGAACCTCGTGTTCAGGAGTTTTTGTCAATCAATCGTTTTTATCACGCGCGCCGGATTTCCTCCAACGACTGTACGAGGTGCAACGTCTTTTGTGACGACTGCGCCAGATGCGATGACGGCCTCATCACCAATCGTCACACCCGGATTGATGATGGCCCCTCCACCAATCCATACCCGGTCGCCGATGGTCACCGGCTTCCCGAACTCATACCCAGAGATGCGCTCAATCGGATCAATCGGATGTGTCGCCGTATAGATATGTACACCTGGTGCAAGCATACAGTCATCCCCGAACGTGATGGGACAGATGTCTAGAAAGACACAGTCAAAATTCGCATAGAAACGTTCGCCTAAGTGGATGTTATACCCATAATCACATTTGAAGTTTGGTTCGATGTAATACGACTTTTTCGTCGATCCGAGTAACGCACTAAGAATTTCTTTCCGCTCAGTCAAATCATCAATCCCGGAACGATTAAATCGCTCGATCAATCGCCGGGCATGCTTCCGATCTTTAACGAGCGTCTCATCACCAGCTAAATATAATTCACCACGAATCATCTTCTCTTTTTCCGTCATCATGATCCCTCCTTAAAATCAGTATAGAGGATTTTTGAAGGCTTTAGGGAATAGAGACAAAGATGAGCAGAAGGAGGAAGATGTGATGAAACGAATTTTAGAATGTCGGGCAAGTGATTTTATAACATTTAATCGTCAAGATTTAGTCGGGTCGATTCGAAAGGCAGAAGGACGAACGGTCATGGCCGAGGTCATCCCGACCGTGCAACCGCTCTACCCAGAAGTGACGAACGCAGAACTGGCGCGAGCGTTCGGTGCCGACTTGATTTTATTGAACATGTTGGATGTGTTCCATCCTTATATTAAAGGACTTGAAAGTCATGCGTTGTTCGGAGATCTACCAGGTGATGAGATGAGCGACCATCCGATTTTGGAACTAAAAAGACTGATTGGATTACCGGTCGGTGTCAACTTGGAACCCGTCGACTTTTCAGAGAAATCGTCTGAGATGAATGAAGTGAAACGAGGCAGACTCGCTTCAGTTGAAGCGTTCCAAAAAGCATCTGAACTCGGAATCGATTTCGTTTGTCTGACGGGCAACCCGAATACGGGGGTCACGAATGAAGCAATCGAACAAGCCATTATCCGGGGGCGTCGTGAATTCGCCGGCGTCATCATTGCCGGAAAAATGCATCAGGCCGGTGTCGGCAACGTATTGGACCGCGACGCATACATTCGCTTTGTCGAAGCTGGGGCAGATATCATTCTATTGCCGGCTCCAGGAACCGTACCAGGTGTCCGTGAAGACTCCTTCCACGAACTCGTACAAGAATTGCAAGCGCTCGGGGCCCTCACGTTAGCAGCGATTGGGACGTCTCAAGAAGGAGCTGATGTGGCGACTGTTCGTGACATCGCACTCTCTTCGAAACGAGGCGGCGCGGATATCGTTCATATCGGCGATGCCGGATTATCTGGGATTGCCGTACCTGAAAACATTCAGGCACTCTCGATTGCCATTCGCGGACGGCGTCATACATACATTCGCATGGCCGCTTCGGTCAATCGATAACACAAAAAAGGGAAGGAGCATGTCTCCTTCCCTTTTCGTTTACCATTCCGTGACGTCTCGACGCGGCTTCGCCGGTGTCGTCGTTCCATGACGCTTGGCAAGTAACGCCTCCACATCCTCTAAACGAACACCTTTGGCTGCTAACAAGACGAGTAAGTGATACAGAAGATCTGCTGACTCTTCGACCAAGTCTTCATCCGTCATGGCAGCAATGACAACCTCGAACGATTCTTCACCAAACTTCTTAGCGATTTTTTCAACACCCTGTTCCAACAAGTACGTCGTATAAGAACCTTCTTTCGGTTCTGCTTTTCTAGATTGAATCAATTGCTCCAATTCATGAATCATACGCTCACCTCCGTAAAGAAACAGCTTCGATTCCCGGTATGACACGTCGGACCGTTCGCATGGACACGAACGAGAAGCGCATCCTGGTCACAGTCGACGTGAATGCTGACGACGTCAAGTGTATTCCCGCTCGTCTCCCCCTTCATCCACAGCCGATCTTTCGATCGGGACCAAAACGTGACGACTCGTTCACGAAGTGTTTGTCGGATTGCCTCATCGTTCATATATCCTAACATGAGGACCTCCCCATCCTCTTCTGAAACGATGATGGCGGGGATTAGTCCATTTTCGTCGAAACGAACCGCATCGGCAAGTTGTGACTCGTGCATACGTGCTTCACCTCTTCTACTGTCGTTTTTCGGTCATGTAAGATGGAGGCAAGAAGAGCGGCATCGACTTTCTCAAGCGCCTCGACTACGTGCTCGGCATTCCCTGCACCACCGGAAGCGATAATCGGAATATCGACGACTTCGCGGAGTTGTTCTAAAATCGTCAGGTCATATCCGCTCTGCTTCCCGTCTTGGTTCATGGACGTGACAAGAAGTTCACCCGCTCCAAGTGCGGCCACTTGTTTCGCCCATTCGACTGCCAACAGCTCGGTTTTCTGTTTACCGCCATATGTGTAGACGTAGTACGCCCCGTCTTCAAACTTCACATCGATCGCCACGACGATACATTGTGATCCGAAACGATCCGCGGCTTCACGAATGAGACTCGGAGATTCGACAGCGAGCGTATTCAATGATACTTTGTCCGCTCCTGCTTTTAACAGTGAAGAGATATCCTCAAGCGAACGAATCCCTCCACCGACCGTCAACGGAATGAACACTTTTCGTGCAACCGCACTGACGACATCGAGCATCGTCTGTCGGCGTTCCGTACTTGCCGTGATATCGAGAAAGACGAGTTCATCTGCTCCCGACTCATCGTAATATTTCGCAATTTCGACCGGGTCGCCAATGTCTCGTAATTGAACGAATTCAATCCCTTTGACGACACGACCTTCTTTCACATCGAGACATGGAATAATTCTGCGTTTAAGCATAACGCGCCTCCCATTCAATCAGTTCATCGATACTTACTTTACCGGAGAGGAGCGCTTTGCCGACGACCGCCTCATCAATCTTGGCCATCTTCAGTTCTTTCACGTCCTCTTCCGTCGTCACACCGCCTGAAGCGATCAGGGTGACGTTGACGATTTGCCGTAACGCCTTCATGCGGGAGACGTTCGGTCCGTTTAGTTTCCCGTCAGAACCGATGTCCGTATACAAAATCGTCTCGATTCCTCGTTGGACGAGGTCTTGGGCGACAGAGATATCATCGAGTTTCGTCGCTTCCTGCCAGCCGTTGATAGCGACTTTCCCATCATACGCATCGAGTGCCACGGCGACTCGATTGCCGTACTTCTCGATAGCCCGATCCAAAAAGTCAGGGTCCGTGAACGCCTTCGTCCCTAAAAGGACGCGGTCCGCACCAGTTTCCATGACCGCATCGAGTGAGGCTTCTGAACGAATCCCGCCCCCTGTTTGAACGAGGAATCCAAGAGACTTTGCATAGCGAACGACGTCTAAGTGACGTGGCTCACCTGCTTTGGCCCCTTCTAAATCAATCAAGTGAATCATCGGAACTTTTCCTTGCCATTCCTTCAGTAGCTCATACGGGTCACCATATTGTTCTTCTGTCGAAAAATCACCTTCCGTCAAACGGACAATCTTTCCTCCGATTAAATCAATGGCGGGTAGTAATCTCACGTTCGACCGCCTCCTTCCATTCTTGAAGTAAACTGAGACCGAACGTCCCACTTTTTTCTGGGTGGAACTGCATGCCCGTCACGAGCCCTTTTTGAACAATCGCCGGAACTTTCTCACCCATGTATTCAGCCGCTGCCACGATGTATTCGTCATCCGTCACCGCATGGTAAGAGTGGACAAAATAGACATCCTCGTCCCGAAGGATCGAGTTCCATCCAACGTGTGGGAGCCGCTTCGCACGCATACGTTCTACAGTTCCCGGAATCAAACCGAGACCTTTCGTCGGCATCCCTTCCGTGCTTGAGTCAAACAAGAGCTGCATCCCGAGACAAATGCCTAAAAACGGCTTTTCTGTCGCCATTTGTTGCAGTAACGGGATAAGACCTGTCTGTTCGAGTGATTGCATCGCTTGTGGGAAAGCACCGACACCAGGGAGTAAAATGGCGTCCGCTTCTTCAATTTGCCTCGCATCATTCGTGATCACGACATAACAGCCGATAGCTTGTAACGCACGTTCGACGTTGAACACGTTTCCCATGCCATAATCGATGACAGCTACTTTCATCCTTCGATCCATCCTTTCGTAGAAGGGAGTCGGTTCGTCCCATCGCTCGAGACCGCCTCGGCGAGTGCCCGACCGAACGCCTTAAACAACCCTTCAATCATGTGGTGTGAATTCGACCCGTAAAGGACGGCGAGGTGAAGCGTGAGTCGACCGTTCATGGCGACGGCACGGAAGAACTCCTCTGCGAGTTCTGTGTCAAAATCGCCGAGCTTCGGATTGCGAATCTCCGCCTGATAGACAAGGTAAGGGCGCCCTGACACATCGACGACCGCTCGCGCGAGCGTCTCATCCATCGGCATGTAGCTTGAGCCATAACGACGAATCCCGACTTTGTCCCCGAGAGACTTCGCAATGAGTTGCCCGAGCGCGATCCCGACATCCTCGACCGTATGATGGGCATCGACCCATGTGTCGCCTTCTACTTTCACGTGTAAGTCCATCTGACTGTGAAAGGCGAGCAACGTCAACATGTGGTCAAAAAACCCGACCCCCGTCTGAATGGAACTCTCCCCTGTTCCGTCTAGATTTAATTGAATGTCTATTTTCGTCTCTTTCGTCTCACGTTTTAGTTCAGCTGTTCTCAACAGAATTCACCTCTTCAATCGTTTGTCGAATATAGGCATACGCTTCGTCTGTTCCCGCACTGACACGTAGCCCATCAGGAAACGCGCGTACATGGACTCCATTCTCAAGGAAGCGAGATGCCCATTCTTCACTATCATCCGCTTTGACATAAATGAAGTTGGCACGGCTCGGTAAAATCTCACCGATTGGTCGTAACAACTCCGTTAATTTCTCACGTTGCGCCGTATGGAACTGAATCGACTCCTGAATGTATGATGCATCTCGTAAGACGACGTTCGCGACAGCGGCACTGAGTCCACTGACGTTGAACGGCGAGCGGAATCGGTCGATTTGTTCGATGATCTCCTCTGAGGCAATCATGAAACCAATCCGAAGGTTCGCTAAACCGAACGCCTTCGATAACGTCCGTAGGATGATGACGTTCGGGTGCTCGTTCAAGCGAGACACAAATGAGTCGTCCATCGTGAAATCGATATACGCTTCATCCACGACGAGATACGGGACGCGTGCCGCAATGTCCGAAAGTTGTTCAAGCGTCCACATCTTGCCTGTCGGGTTGTTTGGATTCGAAATCAGAACGAGCTTCGGTTTGATTGATTGAATGAGCTCGACGAGTGTCTCATAGTTCAATCCGTTCGCATCAGGTTGGATGAATTGGCCTCTCGCGATTTGAGTATAAATGCCATACATCGAAAAGTCAGGTGCCGGAGCGAGGACACGGTCCTCTGTATCTAAGATCGCCTGACTTAAAATTGCCAACAGTTCATCGCTTCCGCTTCCGACCATGAGTTGTGTCGACTCGACTCCTGCATAGGTCGCATAACTCGCTTTTAAAGCAATCAACTCGTCGACCGGATAACGGCTTAGTGCCTCAAGTGATACGTCACGAATCGCTTGTTTCAATCGTTCTGGTAACGGATATTGGCTCTCATTTTGATTGAGAGCGAACCCACTCACGGCATGCGGCACATAGCGCGGGATGTTCTGATAATTTCGTCTCATACGTCCTCCATCCGAACAGCCATTGCACGGGCATGTCCTTCTAGTTGTTCTTGTTTGGCGATTCGAATCGCCGCCTTCGTAATCGTCTCATCGAGTTCTGTCATCTCAAGGAACGTCTGACGGCGATAAAAGTCGTCGACGGACAATCCACTCGAGAATCGCGCTGTCCCACTCGTCGGTAAGACGTGATTCGGTCCAGCGATATAATCTCCGAACGCCTCAGCTGCCTCGTGACCGAGGAAGAACGACCCACCGTGACGAATCGACTTCATCAATTGCTCCGGGTCTTTAACGGCTAACTGGACGTGCTCGGCAGCCATTGTGTTCGCATACTCGATGGCTTCCTCTAGCGATCGATACAAGACACCGCCACGCTTCAACGCTTCTCTTGCGATGTCCTGTCGTGGTAAGAGCGCGAGCTGTCGTTCAAGTTCTCGCTCCACTTCATCACGAAGCGTCTCTGTCGTGACGAGTGCGATTGCTGTCGCTTCTACGTCATGTTCTGCTTGTGCGAGAAGGTCAGCCGCGACCCACTTCGGATTCGCCGTCTCATCGGCAACAATTAACACTTCAGACGGTCCGGCAACGGAATCGATGCCGACGATGTGCGACACGAGTGCCTTCGCTGTCGCGACATACGCATTGCCCGGTCCTACAATCTTATCAACCGGGCGAATCGTTTCTGTCCCATATGCGAGTGCAGCAACGGCTTGTGCGCCTCCTACTAGAAAACATTCATCAGCTCCTGCGATTTTTGCTGCGATCAAAAGCGAAATATCGATTCCATCTGCTTTTGGAGGGGTGACCATGACCACTCGTTTGACACCGGCGACTTTCGCAGGAATGATGTTCATCAGGACGCTCGACGGATAGACAGCTGTCCCGCCTGGCACGTAGACACCGACCGAATCGAGTGGCATATAACGTCGACCGAGTCGGAACATCGTATCTTCAAACACATCATCTTGCCGTACTTGATGAGAATGGAACGCACGAATCCGTTCTGCTGCCAATGTCAGCGCTTCAGTTAATTCGGCATATGCTGCCGGCGGGGTGAAGCGAGACAAATCGACTGATTCGATTTTGTCGACGCCATCGAATTGACGCGTCCATTCAAGTAGCGCTTCGTCTCCACGGGTTTCAATCGATTCGACGATTGGTTTCACGGCCTCGGCCCATGCTTCGCGACGTGATCGATTCGTTTCAGTGCTCATGCGTCTCCCTCCTGACTCAGCTTACGGATCCATTCCTTCAATTCGTCAGGCTGTTCCGCCAAAGCCGTTTCACTCGTAATGAACTTTGCATTGATTGAAAAGATTGTCTCATACTCCTCTAAGTCGTTCGCTGCCAACGTCGCACCCGTCTCGACGATATCGACGATGCAATCAGCGAGTCCGGTTAGCGGAGCAAGTTCGACCGACCCATTCAACGCGATGATTTCAACGTTCTGTCGTTTCGAAGCAAAGTGTGAGATGGCGATGTTTGGATATTTACTGGCCACTTTTAATTTCTTTGTGCCATTACGTCGAACTTTAGGGCCACATACGGCCATCCGACAACGTCCGAACGGTAAATCGACGACTTCGAGCACGCCAGGTGTTTTTTCTCGTAGAATATCTCCCCCGACGATTCCGACATCTGCGGCACCGTGCATCACATATTTATAGACATCGTCCCCTTTGACGAAAATAAACTCATGATCCCCTGCCTGTACCGTCAGCTCACGTCCACGCTTTTCCGGCCATACCGGCAAATCTTTTTCTACAAAAAATTGACGGGCTGCTTTTTCAATTCGTCCTTTTGCGACCGCTACCTTCATTTCATCACCTCATCTAACTGTTCTAAATCGAGTGACATGCCGAACGCTCGTCTCGAGTGTCCAAAATGTCCATATAGGGAATCGTATCGTCCACCTGAAAGGACTCGCTTGCCTTCAACGCTACCCGTCACCGTCAAACCAGAATAGTAATCAAAGTCTCCCGTTTGACCGAAGTCATATGACACCTCTAGTCCGATTGAGCGCAAGTGTTGTACGGCATCATCGACTTCATCAATGGCATCTTTTAAAGAATCCGGTGCCTCGGCACGTAATTCTTCAAGTGCAGCGTTCCCAATTAAAAAAGGAAGCTTCGCAATCAATGGATACCGATACGTCTCAGCTAGTTCGCGTAATGACTCTAAATTTCGAAGCGCCAAGATTTTTCGGAATGTGCGTTCCTGTATGCCCGTCTCTTTCGCGATTAACGAGATGACAGCCGCTGATCCGATTTTTAATGTCAAACGATCTTTTGGAAGGACTCCTTCAGTCATATCGAGAAAAGATTCAATGAGATGACTGTCTTTCTCTTCACCGTCGACCCACTCGAGTCCAAGCTGTTGGCGTTCATGCGGTTGACCTGAATGCTTGACCGTCCGACGATAGACAGCTCCGGCGTAGGCGACACGCATCGGTTCATGACCGTCTGCTAGCTTTCTAGCAATTTGAAGTGTATAGTCAGGGCGCATGACAAGGAGTTCCCCGTCATTCCCGAATAAACGATAGTAGGCCGACTCGTCAAAGAGCGCCAAATTTTGATAATGCGAATAGTATTCGAGTAGCGGTGGGTCGATGACGGCATAACCGCTCGCCTCTGCCTTCTCTAAAAATGACAGCATCCAACGCTTTGGTCGAATGACATCTCCTGATTGAAGTTCATACCATCCTTCTGGAATCGAACCTTTTGAATTTGACCAAATCATGAAAACCACCCTTTATCTTATTATCACTTTACCAAACTAAAGCAGTGTGTTAAATTTATCAAACAGAGCAACACCTGTCAACCAATTGAACTGAAAAGGACGTGTAACGGATGTTTAACTTTACCCATGATGGTCATGTGCATACCCCATTTTGTCCACACGGCACAAAAGACCCGATTGAACTATATATTCAAGCCGGAATCGAAAAAAGCCTGCAAACAATGACGTTCACAGAACACGCGCCGTTCCCACGATCGTTTATCGATCCGGTCCCGAACCAAGACTCAGCAATGTCCATCGATCTACTTCCTGAATATCTCGATACATTACAGCGGATGAAACAACACTTTAAAGATGTCATCGATATAAAAGTCGGGCTAGAAGTCGACTTGTTGCCACACCTTGAGGAAGAGACAATCGCTTTATTAGAACCTTTTGCACCATTGCTTGATGAAGTCATTTTGTCACAGCACTTCTTATATGTAGATGGCATATATATGCCGATTGATTATTCTGCTGAGACGTTTGATGAGCTAGTCACAGCGCTCGGCTCATTCGAAAATGTGATGAAAGCTTATTATGAGTCAATCGAACGCGGCCTTGGATTCCCATGGGAAAACATCAACGTCGCTCGGATTGGACACATTGATTTACCGATCAAATATCAAAAAAATTATGAATGGGACCGTTCACATGTAAAAGAGGAAGAGGAACGTCTCTTACTAGCGATTGCTGATCGGGGCTTCGGACTCGATTTCAACACGGCGGGATTAAGAAAGCCTGACTGTGGCGAGCCGTACGTCGCAGGACTTGCAAAGAGCGCCAACCGACTGAACATCCCTTTCACGTTAGGATCAGACGCTCACCTCGCTAACGATGTAGCAGCCGGATTCGACCTCATTGCACAAAAAAAAGCCACGTTCCTATGAACGTGGCTTTTTGACAGCGATCTAGCTATCTAGATCCCCATGCTTATGGTTGACAACGATATGGCATTCCATTTCTTCATCTGTAAACATCATACCATAACAAAAAATAGATGCAATAAAAAATTGGGTGAAATAGTTCACCCAATTTAAATCACATCGCTGCGTATAAAGTTTTCAAGTCATTCGTCGCCGCTTCATCCATTTGAAGTGCCACGAGTTCAACGTATTGAAGTGCTGGATCTTGATCTTTCGACAAAGCGACGATTTCAGCGGCTGCCTTGTCTAATGCCAACAAGATTCCCGAGACGCCAAGTGTCGGATAATATCGAAGGAGTGCACGAACGTGTTTGATTTCTGATACTTCATTTCCGTTAATGGTTAACGATTTGACTGCCAATTCCTGATGCATGCCAATCGCAAATTTATCTTCCCACACTTCTTCAAGTGTGATTAACGCTTCCACTTCATATGCACCATCTGTAAAGCGAACGAGTTTTTCCATAATCAAATTCCCCTCTCCTGAATCTACTTTCATTATATAAGAGATTTCAAAGAGTATATTGTGAAATATTGAACATTATGTGTAAAGTTTGTCTCACTTCATTTTGAACAAAAAAAGGCCCCTCCGAGGAGGGGCGAATAATGGAAGAGTAAAACACCATTGGCAGTACATTAATAATATATCATCTAATGAAAACGTTTACAATGTATTTTTGTACATTTTTTCAAGTGGCATATGTAACACTTCAATCCCACTTTCACGCATCAACTCTAAACCGTCACCATGCTCATAACCGACCGCATAAACGACGCGTGCAACGCGTGCTGCAATCAGCGCAAGGGAGCAGGCATGACAAGGTGAATGGGTAACATATGCCGTCGCACCGAACGCATTCGTCGAGTCGGCAGCCAATTTTCCAATCGCATTGATTTCCGCATGAATCTCATGTTGCTTCGACCAGTGATGATGGTCATATGGGTCCGTACATTTGATATAAGTTACACCATTACGGATGAGCCGAGCTGGTTCGTTGATCATATCGAGGTCCGTCGACGCAACATAGTCGGTATGTTTATAAAACCCATCTTCTTGCTTGATATAGATTTCATTACAATTCGTATGACCAGACGGTGTGCCGTTTAGACCAATTGAGATCGGCTTTTCATCTTTTACGATGACACAGGCAACACTCTTAGATGCACACTTTGAGTGTCGTTCAGCCATCATATCGGCAAACAATAACCACGTCTCGTCCCACAATCGTTGTTTCTCCATGTAAGCCCCTCCTCGTAGAAAAGGAAAGTCTGATTGCTCAGACTTCCCTTCTTAATATCCAGTATCTTTAGGTAGTTCTTTATTTTTAGAAGCAATCTCGATGACTTTCTCTTTAAGCTCATGTTCCATCCGATCAAGTTCACGCTCAGCGTCACGACGCTTTTGTTTCCCTTCTTGTTGAATGCGTAACGTTTCATCCAACGTCGAGAGTAAATTCTCGTGGGCGACTTTAAGTGACTCCACCGACACAATCCCTTTTTCATTCTCTTGAGCAATTTCAATTGAAGAGTCTTTCAACATCTTCGAGTTCTGCTCAAGCAACTGGTTGGTCGTCTTCGTCACATCCTGTTGCATGCGAAGTGCCGTCTTCTGACGGGTCAAGCTGAGTGCAAGGACAACTTGGTTTTTCCAAAGAGGAATCGTGTTGACGACCGCTGATTCGATTTTCTCTGCAAGGATTTGGTTATTCTGCTGAATCACTCGAATTTGTGGTGCCATTTGAAGACTGATCGTACGACTCAATTTCAAGTCATGTAACTTCTTCTCGAAACGGTCTGCCAATTGAATCATATCGTTCAATTGTTGAAGCTTAGACTGATCTTTTGAAATTTCCACTTCTTGACGAAGTGGCGCAATCTCATGTTCACGTACATGATCAAGCTTCGTCTCACCCGCAGCGATATAGACGTTCAACTCTTCGAAATATCGCTTATTCTTGTCGTACATTTGATCGAGCATCGTGATGTCTTTCATGAGCCCGAATTTGGCACGATCGAGGTTATGAATGACTTCTTCCAAATAGACGTTCATTTTTTCAAATTGAAGCTTGTAGTTTTCAGCCTTCTTCTTTGCGCGACCGATGAGCGGGATGTTGTCCATGAAACTTTTCTTTTCCGGCTGAAGCATGTCTGGATCCATCTTTCGGACGTTTTGCATCAAGTCAGACAATAATTTCCCAGCATCCCCGCCGTCTTTCATACGCACTTCCGTCAAAATCTGGTCAGAGAATTGTGAGAGTTCACGTTGGACATTCGAGCCGAACAGCATGACTGAATCCGTCTTTTTAATATCGATGGACTCCGCCAATCGCGTAATTCGCTCACGATGCTCTTGAGGTACGTCTGGCTTGGCTTGAATGGCAGGTACTTCATGAGGTTGTGAAACAGATGACCACTCCACAGAAGGGTCACTAAACCCCTCTGTTTCGGTTTTTGTTTTCGTATCAGATGTCAGCTCTTCTTCCGGCCATGACTGCCAGTTCGTTTCATTCGATGAAGTCATGTTTCTTTCTCCCTTCCGGCTGATCAGATAAGACTCGCTCCATCATGATCAGTTCACGTTCAAAGTCTACGGCGTCATCTTCAAGAAGACGTCCGCGCTGTTCTTTAAATTTATCGACAATTAGTCGCATATTCGTGATTAATTGCTCTCGAGTCTCTTCTTGAATAACGACTCGTTTTCCTTCAAGTTCTTTAAATTTCAAGACGACCGAGACGAGGGAATCTAAGTAGAATGTGAACAAGTCTCGAACATGTTTCGCGTCTTGCGGGTTTTCGAAAAGTTCTTCGAACAATTCATGCGCTTCTTTTGAGACAGCTTTCATTTCACGCCGTACTTCCACATCTTTAATTTCAGGAAGGACACGGTCAATCTGTTGCAACTTCTCATAACCTTGTTCAATCGTCCGTTGCAAAAATTGAAGCTCTAAATCGTCTGTCGCCTCGAATTGACGTGCTGGGACAGGCTCTTCAATCGGTTTAAGGATTCTTGAACCCGTGAATGGTTCGTCCTCATCAAGCAACAGTTTTTTCTTGGCACGTTTCGCAACCGTTGTCGGTGTGCGTTGACGGTTTTTGCGCTTGTTCGTCGACCAGACTTCATTCAAGACGAGCGCCCCTACGATAATGAATAACCAGGAGAAATCGAATACGTTGATGGCAAAGTATATGACCGCCCCTGTCAGGGCCCATTTCATCCATGTTTTCATTCTTTTCACCTCATCTCATGTTACTTCTATTGTACATTACGAAACCTATCAAAAAAAGTTTCGTCATCTCTATCATTTTAGCATAATAAAAATCGCTAAATCCTCCGTCCAAAGGTGTAGAAACAACTACCTATAACGACTTCTTTCCCGTTGTGCGACGAAAAAAACCGTAGACTCTGAGAGCCTACGGTTTCGGTTATTGTGCTGTAAGTGTTGTAAACCACGTTGATACCATGACAATTGCTACCGTTACGGGAATCACGTAACGAATGAGCGCATGCCAGATTGGATAAAGTTTCTTACCTGGTTCTGACGTTTGGATCTCATCTTTCAATATACGTTGATCGACGACGTATCCGACAAAAATCGATGTCAAGAGCGCCCCGACCGGCATCAAGATATAGCTAACAAGGTAATCCATCGTATCGAAGAACGTTAGCCCATTAAACAATTGTACATCACTCAATAATCCGAACGACAATGCGGATGGAACTCCTACAACGAAGACGAGAATAGCGGCCGTTACCGTCACTTGTTTCTTCGTCCAACTCGATTTCTTTTCATTCAATCGATCCGTCACACCTGCAACGACGACTTCTAACATGGCAATCGATGACGTGATCGATGCGAAAGCGAATAATAGGAAGAACAAGACCATGAAGAATCCACCAAGTGGTACTTGGTTGAAGACTGCCGGTAACACGACGAACAGTAGCGCCGGACCTTCAGCCGGGTCAAGTCCCGATGCAAAGACTGCCGGGAAGATGGCAAGCCCAGCTAAGAGTGATACTGCAATGTTCAATAGAACAATCATGTTCGCCGAACGATTCAACGTCCCTTTCGTCTTAATGTAAGACGCATACGTCAACATCGCCGCTACTCCTAACGATAAGGAGAAGAAGGCTTGACCTAAAGCAAACAACACTGATTCACCCGTTAATGCTGAGAAGTCCGGTTGTAAGAAGAAGCGAACCCCTTCCATCGCTCCGTCAAGTGTCAATGAACGGACGACGAGAACTAAGAAGCTGACGAACAAGAGTGGCATTAAAATTTTACTCATTCGTTCGATTCCTGCTTCAACTCCACGTAATACAATCAAGAGCGTGATTAAAAGGAATAAAAATTGTCCGAGTACAGCAATTCCTGGTGTTGAAACGACGTTTCCGAAAACATCCCCGAATTCGTCAGCCGAACGCCCGCTTAATGTTCCACTTAAACCGAGCCCGATATAAATGAGAACCCATCCTCCAATAACACTATAGAAGGAAAGCAACAAGAAACATGCGATGACACCTAAATAACCGATGATGGTCCAACGACCGTGCCCTAATTTTTTGAAGGCGAGAAGTGCCGTCTTTTGCGTAGAACGTCCAACGATGAATTCACCAATTAATAATGGCAGACCGAGTAATAATGTGAACGCCAAAAACATGAGTAAAAAGGCACCGCCCCCACTAGTTCCAGTGACGTATGGAAACTTCCATATCGCACCTAAACCGATTGCCGACCCTGCGGCAGCTAGAATGAATCCAATTTTTGAGGCGAATGAGTTTTGCGCCATGATTACCCCTACTTCCTGTTTTTCATTTCATTTTCATAATAATAGTGAAATACTAACACGGTTCAAGGGTCAGGACAACAAAAAAACAGAGAAAAGTCTGAATACTTTTCTCTGTTGATGCTTTATGGCGTTAAAAACATGAGAGCCTGCTCTCGAATTCGTATCGTTAAGTGATCGGTTTCGAAATGCTCACCGTCTACATCGATGATTTGGGGTTCATTTAACTCGACTTCGACATGAGGAGCCTGAAAGTGATTCCATTCCGTCGATTTTTGATCAAGACCGAGTTGCTGGGCCAACAATTGTCGAATCATCGGAAATCCGATTGACGAACTGTGAACGACTTCTAACAATCCGTCTGAAAACGATTGTGTCTCAAGCTTCGTCGGTACAGTCCCGAGATAACTCCCATTCCCTACATATAGAAAACTGACATCACCTTCGTAAAGGAGTTCATCTCCTCGTCGTAACCGAATCTCAAACGGGTCAGCTTCACGAAACTGGCGGATAGTCGCTAAAAAGTAACCGATTGAACCTAACGCTTCCTTTTCATCCGGATCGATTTGACGTGACGTGTCTGCAATCAATCCGACTCCTACGAAATTGAGAGCATACATCTCATCAACTTGAATGACGTCCACATGCTGTTCATGATTCGACTTAATGACACTTGCCGCTTGTGTCGGTTGAATGGGGAGTTCAAGCGCTCGCGCAAAATCATTACATGTCCCGGCAGGAATGATCCCTACCGTTGGACGATCCTCACGCTCTAACGTCATTAATCCATTCACCACTTCGTTTAAGGTCCCGTCTCCCCCTATCACAATCATATGGTCGAACGTTCCACTTTCTTTCGCGAATCGGAGCGCGTCTCCGATTTCTTGAGTTTTCTTGATAATTAATTCTTCATAGAGCGATTCAATCGTTCCGATGACCTCTCCGAGCATCGTTTCGCTCGTACCGGACTTCGGATTCGAAATAATCAAAGCTCTCATAATAACCCTTCCTGTTCTAAGAAGTCTTTCGCTACATCGTAAGCACGTTCATTTCCGTAGGCAACACGTCGGTTCAGTTCAGACATCTGTTCGTCTGTAATTTTGCCGGCGAGTTGGTTGAGCGCATCCTCAATCTCCGGATACTCTTCAAGCGTCTCCTCTTTCATGAGTGGTGCGCCTTGATAAGGTGGGAAGAATTGTCGGTCGTCTTCTAATACGACGAGATCGTTCTCGGCGATATCAGGATCCGTCGCATAAGCGTCGACTAGATTGACATCCCCTCGTGCGATGGCGCGATAACGTAATTTCTGCTCCATCGAGACGACAGATGGGAAATCAAACCCATACTCGTTTTGTAAGCCAGGATACCCGTCTTCACGGTCGGTGAACTCGAGGGTGAAACCGGCTTTAATATCGGACTCGACATTCCGTAAATCTGAAATAGCCGTAATGTCTTCTGCCTCGGCATAGTCACGTGGAATCGCGAGCGCATACGTATTGTTAAACTTCATCGGTTCGAGCATCACGTATCCGTCTTCGGCCAGTGCCTCTCTCGCTTGTTCATATACCTCACCTGCATCGTTTGACTCAGGTGTCTCTTTGACGAGACTCGCGAGTGCTGTACCTGTGAACTCCGGATAAATGTCGACGTCACCTGATTGGAGTGCGCCCCATACGAACGTCGTCTCCCCGAAGTTCGGTTTCACGGATACAGTCAAATCTGTTTCTTCCTCAATCAATAGCTTATACATATTCATCAGAATTTCTGGCTCTGGACCGAGTTTACCGGCAACGACAAGGTCTGTCTCTTGAGAGCGACCAAATGCGAGCGGCGTGATGATGACCAGGGCGAGTACGGTAGAAACAGCAATCAATTTCGTCTTATTGCGAGTCGCTGTCGCACCTTCCATCTGACGCAACAAGAAGTCAAACAGGAGTGCCAAAATAGCGGCTGGGATCGCACCCAGTAAGATTAAGTAATTATCGTTTCGGTTAATCCCAAGTAAGATGAGTGTACCAAGTCCGCCTGCTCCGACAAGAGCAGCGAGTGTTGCCGTACCGACGATTAAGACCATCGCTGTACGGATACCAGCCATGATGACCGGCAATGCAAGGGGAAGTTCGACTTTCATCAAACTTTGATTCGGCTTCATCCCACAAGCTCGAGCTGCTTCAAGTAACGATTTGTCCACTTCATTCAATCCAGTAAACGTGTTACGTAAAATTGGTAGGAGCGCATATAACACAAGCGCGATGATGGCAGGCAATGCTCCGATTCCTACGAGTGGAATCATTAACCCGAGTAGGGCAAGCGAAGGGATTGTTTGAATAATTGCTGTAACACCAATGGCGGTCTCGGCAATTTTCTTACGACGTGTCAGCCAAATCCCTAATGGTACGGCAATCAAAACGGCAATTAAAAGCGATACGACAGAGAGCTGCAAGTGCTCAATCAGTGCCTCGACAAGCTGACCTTGTCTATTTTGGAACGTCTCAAGCATCTAGCTCACCTCTTCCGCGTTGTGTGAATTCTAAGACGAACGGATCTTCACTCGCCAATATTTCATCTGGTGTACCGACCAACATGAGTTCGCCGTCGCGCATCAATGCGATGCGGTCACCGAGCTTCATCGCTTCTTGCATGTCGTGTGTGACAAATAGAATCGTCTTACCGAGTTCATCATTTAGTCGCTTGATGTCATCTTGCAATTGACCACGGCTAATGGGGTCAAGCGCAGAGAACGGTTCGTCCATCAGGATGACGTCCGGGTCTGCGGCTAGTGCGCGCAATACCCCGACCCGTTGTTGTTGACCACCAGATAGTTCCGAGGGCTTCTTCGAACGTAATTTCGGGTCGAGACCGGCAATTTTCATCAATTCCGTCACACGGTCTTTCGTTCGTTCTTTTTTCCATTTCAATAGTTCCGGTACGACAGAGATGTTTTCTTCAACTGTTAGATGGGGGAATAAGGCAATTTGTTGAAGCACATAACCGATGTTACGGCGTAACTCAAAAATATCGAATTGATAGATTTCTTTTCCATCGATTAAAATCTTACCGTCCGTATGATCGATGAGGCGATTGACCATCTTCATCGTCGTGGTCTTTCCACACCCGGAAGGTCCAATCAATACAAAGATTTCTCCTTTTTCTACTGTTAAGCTTAACTCTTTGACGGCTAACGTCCCGTCCTCATAACGTTTTGACACATCACGAAACTCAATCAACCTGATCCCTCCTCGACTATTTCCAAAATGGAAATTCAAATAGTATTTTGCCCGTTTCTCTACTTTGTTAAACAAAAAAAGGCTCTCCTATTGGAGAACCTGACCATTAGTAAAGCGTTACTTTGATATGACGACGCCCCCATTGGATCGCATCCTGTTTGGAATCGACGAGTAAATCGACGATATGTCCTTTGATTCTTCCACCTGTATCAAGGGCAATCGCATCACCGACACCTTGGATATGGACTTTAGAACCTAATGGAATGACGGCAGGGTCAACAGCGATGATTCGCATCCCGTTATAATAAATCGAATCAGTCACGTCATGACCAGTTGCTGTTAAGACACGACCACCATATGCCTTGTTATCAGCGACATCATTTGAATATGCAGTCGATTCGACTGTAATGACTTTTTTACCCGCTGACGTAGACACTGGTGTCGCCGTAGTCTTTTTATTCGAAGAAGCCGCTGCCTTTTTTGCTGCCGCACGTTCTGCTTCTTTACGCGCTTCTTCAGCTTTTCGTTCTGCTTCAAGTTTAGCAAGTCTTTCCTTTTCTGCTTTCTCTTTCTCTGCAGCAAGACGTTCTGCTTCGAGACGCTTCTCTTCAGCGATGCGTTTCTCTTCAGCGATGCGTTTTTCTTCGGCAATTTTCTTTTGACGGGCGATTTCTTTCTGTCGTTCTTCTTCAATCGCTTGTCGTTCTAATTCAATTGGATTTTGTACAATTTTCTGTTCTGTCCCGATTCCGATCTGTGCAGCATCTGCTTGACCAACGAATGTGAACATCCCAATCATTGCGGTTCCAAATAACATCATATATTTAATCAATTTCATCGTAGTAAGGTCATCACCTTTCTCGTTATGTAACGAACAGATGTTAATTTACCACGACACGTTACATTGGAGTAGCCGTTTCAACGAAGTGAAATATTCCTGACATATGACGTAAAAAGTGGTTACAGATTGTAACAATTGCGAAAAACGTTGCTATTACTAGGTTTCACAAAAAAATTACAGAATCGTTACAATAAACCATGTAACAAACCTGTAATCTTCCTGTCATGTGTTTTATTTATTCAATTGGCTTTAAATCATGCAATCTGAGCATCCCCCACGGTGCAACATCGACTTGGACCGTGAAAGATTTTTCCCCTTCCACCCTGTCTACTTCATCTTGAGGGACACGATACGACCCCATTTCTTCTATATAAAGGTTGCGGTCATAGTAGTTCGCCCGTACTCCTCCGAAAAACGGTTTTGACTCGACTCGGTCGATGACGGCAAATCCATCTTCCCCTTGCTCGAACGAAACGTAAACCGTCCCCGTCTCAACATTTTGACGTCCTTCGAATTCGTCATATTCCAGATAGATAGAGTCTCCAAAATACGGGTCATACGGTTCATACGAAGTACCTTTGAACGTGTATGTCTCCCCTACCCACGAGATGGCAAAGACAAGAATGACAAACAGGACGGCAATCATGACTTGGACGGCCGGAATGACCCACGTGGACAATCGTTTCATGTCGTCACATCCCTTCTCGTACGATTACGCCACCATAGTCCGAGTGACAATGCGAAGACGATGAGCGCACCGATCAAGAAGAAGAGAGAGATATCCAGACGGTCCCATACATAAATGAAATAAATCGTCATCTGGACAACTAGGAAATAGATAAAGGCGAAGATGGTTGGTTGTCTCATCATGTCTTGACGGACGAGGTATGCCAATGCAATCACTTCAATCAATACCGCCAGAAGTACACCTGAATCCTCGAATAATGCAAATGGAATGACTGCGAGCAAACTCACCCACAACAGATCGTTTCGGCGATGAATCAAATAGACGGCAACGAGTGCTATGGATAGAAGGGTCGCTTCTAGTATCGAAGGTGGTCTTTGCGAGAGCCAGCTTTCCGTGACATTCACTAAATAGCCAATGGAAAGCACGGCTGCGACAAATAAATAGGCAGCTTGCCAAGCAGCCCGCTTACGATAAATCAGAAGTAACGCATGTAAAATGACGAGTGACCAAAGTGGCCATAGTCTTCCTTCATAGTTCACATATTGACCAAAGATATTGAGAATACCGTAAAAGGTGAGCCATGCGAACGTCCGATCCAATGATTCCTCCACAAAATGGAACCATACCCATGTCACGACGAGTGCAAATCCAATCAACGTCAACCCTATACCTTCGAAACTGTTCGTGACGGCCATGAATGCAGTGATAGCGGAGATAATCGAAAAAATGACGTGCTCATACATGATTCTGTGCAAAACTGCCATCGTGAAGAGGATCCAAAACAGAAACGTCAATTGCCCGGATAGATTATACGTGGTAAAGATGACCGCCATGGTCGCTACAAAAAAGACAAATCCTAATACGCGTAATAAAGTGACGTACCTCGGCGTTTTCAAGCGGACCCGCTCGGCAAAGACATAAAATCCAACCATAAAAATAAGAAATAACCCAATCTTTAAGAGGTCAGGAATCGCCTGCCAATTGGCTGCAACGAAGCTAAATAGGCTGAGTGCCAGTAAAATCGAGCCGACAATAACTAAAACAGGCGGCTTGTGATCATGTCGCTCACTAGCCGCCCGTTGTGTATGTTCATAGTCGACTAGTCTTTTACCCGTCGCTTCATCTAACAAACCCGCCTCTTGCCATTCACGTACTTTTTTGTCAATGGACACCTGAATCATCCCTTTCAGAAAAAAGGTCAGCTGGCGCGTTCAATCAATTCCAAATCTGATTTTAATAAAACTTGTTTTTCAAACTCGAGCCCGAGTTGTTGAAACTCTTCCATGATCGAAACGTCTCCGATCACAGTATTGGTCAGTACGGCGGTCACTTCTGCGACCCATCCTTCACGAGTCGACTTCACGATATCACCTACGAGGAATTCTTCAGACACACCCATTCACTTCCAATCTAAATTTGTTTCTATCATTATAACGAAATTATGTCGGTTTGAATACGTTTTCTTTTATGCGTTGAATAAATTGTGTCAAAAATTTTCCAGTAAGTCCCCAAATGATATAGTCTTCATGTTCGTAGAAAGGTTCTCTCATTTTAATTACCCGTTTTTTGTACGCTTTAGCATTCGCCAATCGATCTAATGGAATATTCTGATCTGGATTCATCGTCCACTCCATCTCTCCATGGAACGGGTCAATCATAAGCAATGTAGAGACCGATACCGTAAACAAGTGATCGACCTCATCCGTTTCTTTCACACTTGGTAATTCCGATAAGATTCCGACAAACGGATAAATCAATTGTCGATGGGGTGTGGCGAGCGGCCTCAATTTGCCAATGACTTCAATTTGAGTTGACGCAATCTCGAGCTCCTCACACGTTTCTCGCACCGCCGCTTCGACAGGTGTCTCTCCTTTTTCAAGTCGACCTCCTGGAAAAGAAATCTCCCCGGGTTGCTGCCGCATCGTATGGGCACGTACTTCAAAGACGACATGCCATTCCTTCTCTATTTCAACGAGCGGAATTAATACCGCCGCTGTCTGTTCGTAATCTTCTTCCATTGTAAAGCTATTTCGAATTTGATTTTCATTGATCCATGGCTGCACACCGTTCACTCACCTTCCATCATCGAATATCTTATACCGTTCTATACCCCACTTTTCGTTTAATCGCTGCCAATGTCGGAAATATCATTATTAATGATAGGAGTTGATCACTTTGGACGAACAAGTGGATGTACTAATCGTCGGAGCCGGACCGACCGGCCTGACGCTCGGCCTCACCTTAGCCAGATATGGCGTTTCATTTCAAATCATCGACCGAAAGACGACCCCGTCGGATAATTCTCGGGCTATCGGGATACAGCCGCGGACAATCGAAGTGTTCTCTCGCTTAGATGTCGCCCAAGAAGTGCTCGAGCGGGCCCGTACGATTGAACGGGGAAATCTCTATTTCTCAGGTCAATGGACGGCAAAGCTAGAGTTTTCAAAGCTTGTCACTCCGTATCCTTTCGTGACACTACTGCGACAAAATGAAACAGAAGAAATTTTAGAACGCGCCCTACACAAACATGGTCACGCAGTGAAGCGCGGCGAATCACTCTCGTCGATCACCCAATATCCATCACGTACGATTGCTCATTTGACTGCTGCAGATGGGACCCAGCGTTCAGTCGAAACCAAATATGTCGTCGCCGCTGATGGTGCGAACAGTTCTATCCGTCGAATGCTCGCCCTCCCTTTCAGTGGGAAGTCGTTTAAAGAGGCATGGGTGTTAGCGGATTTGAAAGCATATTGGCCCATTTCTCGCGAAGAGGTGCATATTTTCTTCTCGGATCAAGGGGTGCTAGAAGTATTTCCACTCACAGATGAAACAATCCGGATAACGGGAAACTTACGAACCGATGAATCATTCGTGGAATCGGACCTTCAACAATTTGTTGAACAACGTAGTCACATGCCTGTTCACATCCACGATGTCGAGTGGTTCTCACTTTTTCGCGTTCATAATCGGATGGTCGATACGTTTATCCATAATCGCATCATTCTAATGGGCGATGCGGCTCATATCAATTCTCCGGTCGGTGGACAAGGAATGAACACTGGGATTGCGGATGCATTCAACTTAGGTTGGAAGCTATGGCTCCATTTGAAGACGGGTGCTCCACATCAAGTCGTCTCGACGTATCGGGATGAACGCGAGCACGTTGCAAAGAATGTCCTACAGACGACGAATATCGCGACCGTGATGCTTCAAACGACCCTTCCGATGCTGTTACCGTTCCAAGCCATCGGAGCTGATGTCTTCACACGAGTCAATCTCGTTAATCAAAAGATAACGGAACGAATCTCGCAACTTCATCTGTCCTATCCGAAAGCGTTGCGTATGCCATTTCGACGAGTTTCCGAAGGAAAGATCTTTCCTGAGACAGAGATTTTACGAACCGATGACGGCTTTCGGACGAAGATTTCGGAGATTGCCGACGGACGCTTCCAAGTGCTCGTGTTCGACGATGGCAAACGTGATTTGACAGCGATTTATGAATTCTTAAATCAGCATCATCCATTCATTCAAACCATTACATTGTCGAAGACGAGTCGTCCATTTTTCGATCAAGGAAATGAACTTGCCAAGTCACTATTTATGAAACGCGGTATATTGGTCATACGTCCAGACGGCTATTTATTGCATATGCAACATCATGTCCGTCTAAAACCTTTACAGGACAAGTTAGCCGTCTGGCTTCCGCAAACATAAGCGTGTATAAATGGAGAGCTTCACCACATTGGTGAAGCTCTCCATGTCATTTATTCTTCAACATTTACATATAGAATACCTGGTTTTGAAAGCGTCAAATCGTAGAACGCTTCAAACGCCTCGATATCCTCGAGCTTACGAAAATCAATTTTGTCTGTCTCTTCATTCGGGATGGCGACGATGATGCCTTCTTCCGTCGATTTGATCATACCGGTTTGGCCGTTATGAATTCGAATGTAGAGTACTTGCTGGTCTTCGAGGAGCGAGATTGCCTCTCGTCTCGATTGAATCGGTTTTTTCATAAAATCCCCCTCTTTTCCATTTTAGTATAACGTTCACTTCATATTGCTTTCAACTCGCCGCACCATTAAACTTGTGTAAAGAAGGGGTTGAATGCGTTGGAAACATTATTCATCATTGTACTCGCCATCTTGTTCGTCATTTTGGTCACGATTCGTACGATTCGCAACTTAAAATGGGTTCGCTTCGGTGAAGCGTTTGGGAAGCAAGGCGAGGAACTATTAGGTGACTATCATTACCTGACAGAACAGGGAATCACCTGTCGGATAGAACAAGGACTTCCGACCGGAAAGTTGTTAAAACCGCTCGCAAAAAATTTAGACGACCGTGTCGCACTGTTCGTCCATCGAGATGATGCGGCAAAAGCTAGAGAACTATTAAAATAAGAAGAAGGCCAAATACAATCATTTGGCCTTCTTCTTATTTATGTACTTGTCTTTCAGAACAGTAGTAGGCGATTTGTTTAACAAGTGGCTCCGTCAACATCTCAAGATTGGTTTTGCTGATGACCTGATCGACCAACTTGAAAGAGTCGCCACAATTGGCCTTAATCCGTTTAAGCTTCAACTGTTCCGTCTCTGGGAAGATTAAAAACGAATAAACCGGAATCGCTTGTCCACACTCTTTTTTCAGTCGTGAACGTACTTGTTTGGTCATTCGCTCTAACTCCGTGACAGGATGTGGATAGACGTGTTTCCATCCCATAGACGTCTCTGTCCGACACTCGCGGTTCGTCAAATGGACAGGGGCTGGAGTTCGATTTAATTGAATCAAAAATACTCCTTTAGGTCCAACGAGCACGTAATGAACGAGATCGTCCCCAAACTCGACTTGTTCAATCATCATCCAATCAAAACGACAAGTGTGTCTAATGTTTTCGACGAGACGATCCGTATAGCATGTCGGTGCTTTCATCACTTCTTCTTTCGGACGAAACAGCTTTCTTGTCTGTTGTTTAACGGGTTGTTTCTCAGTAGCCGTTAACACTTGTAACATTCACTCCACCCCCCTATTCCTTATTCGCTTGGTCCCACTTGCTTTCCGAAGACTGCTTTTTCGAGATTTGAGATGCGACGCAACATATCATAATTAGATGCGACAGGCTGCGCTGGCTTGACAGGTTCCGCTGCAGGTGATGATTCGCGACGCAATGAATCATTTTCCTTTTGGAGACGATCGATCTCTTTTGCCATCTTTTCATAATCGCGAATGACCACGTCTAAGAATTGATCGACTTCTTCTTGCGAATACCCTCGTAATGCTGTTTTAAATTCTTGTTTATAAATTGCTTCTGCCGTTAGTTCGGTTTGCATCGTATCACTCCCATTGTTGTTCCCATTGTTTTTCTTCCTCAATGACACGTAAATCTTCCTGATTAATCAAAAAGACTTCCATATTCGGCTTTCGCCGTGCCCCTTCTACTAGAAAACGGGGACTTCCTTCCGTTTCTTCGTCATACAAGGTAATCAATCCTTCTGCTTTGTCTAAAAAGAATGCAGTTTTTGCGCGTAGTTGACTTGGATCCTCATACGGACGTTGCGTCAACGGTTCGAAGAAGTCGGCTTCGAGTTGCAGTTGCACAAATAATTCTTGCTCGAACGGTTTATAGCGTTCGTCCATATTTAAGAACGGAGGAAATACCGCAATTTTAATTGGATAAGTTTCTCTTAACTCTAACAATACTTGTCCGGCCCATAATTCACAACCGTTCGTCCCACTAAAGATGAACCATTCAGCGCCAAGTTCGATGACTTCAAGAATTTTTTTACGATAAGCTTCTTGAATGATTTCAATTCCGGGATGATCTGCTTTGAAAATTCCAAGTTCATGAGGACGATATCCTGTGATGGCTACAACTTTCATGATCTCTTCCTTTCTAGACGGGCGCGGCGATGTTCTAGTTCGACCTTTTCTCGATTGATCGTTTGACGCAACACTGTACGTTTTTGCTCGAGGAGCTCCATCGCTCGTTCCGTATAATCAATCGCGAGTGCCACATCCTTCTGCTTGTGCTCTGCATATTTGGCGAGTTCAACATAGCCCTCGATCGTATGCAATGATTCGAATAACGGAATTGCTTGCTCCATACGTCCCGTTCGCTTCAATAGCATTGCTTGCCGCATGACGGCTCGCTTCGAAGGACTCGAAAGCTGTTCAAACGCTTCTAGCGCCCGTTCCTGTTCGCCAAGGTCATGTAACCAATGCGCACGCTCTTCACCGAAATCTGTTTGTGGAGTCGTGACAAGTTGACTAAGTCTTGTGTAGAGAGAGACAAGACTTAAACAGTCTGCATGATGGTGTTCGAGGACCGGCATGAGAATCTCCGGGTTCCGTTCTTTGACGTACTGGAAATAATGCATCGGTGCTAAAAATCCAGGAAGGTCATCTGTTCGGCCATGACCGAAATACGTTTCGACAGCTTTAAGTGACACCGATTCTAATCTCGGTTTCAACAATCGCCTCGCGGCATGTAATAAATCGACATGACCGACGGAAGGCAACGCTTTGACCCGAGATTTGACAAACGTATGTCTCGTCTTGATTTGCGGCCAGTCGAAGGACTTCCCGTTATAGGTGACGAAACGTACCTCGTCTCCGATATCTTGCAAGAAATGATAGTAAAAGGCGGTCTCAAACGCAGGGTGCGGCAAGACATATTGAATCATTTCTAAGTGTTCTGCTCGAATTCTCGCAAACCCGATTAAAAAAATCGATGTGCCAGATCCACGTAGCCCGGTCGTCTCCGTATCCATGAAAAGTACTTGTTCTGGTTCTAAGTCGACCGCAAAAAACGGATGTTCAGTTTTTCGCATCATTCGACTTGCGTCTCCGAAAGCATAGTCGTGGTAAATCTCATCTAGTGGATATGTCTTTCGGATTCGAACACACCACTCCTCTTCAAACGTTAAAATGTCCCCACCCTGCTCAATCCACTTCCGCTGCTCCACTTCGTCGGGAGATGCCGTGCGTACTGGTTCGACAGGTTCTTTCGTTTTTATTAATCTAGATAATTTTGCTTTCATAACGATCCTTTCAATGCTTGTAACTGACGAATGACTTGCTGTTTGAAGTCCCCATATCCGACCATACCGACACAGCGAGGACATCCGCTCTCACACGGACAGTCTGATACTGTCCGTTCTGCTGCTTCAAGTACCATATCTGCATCTTTATAAAGCGCCTCACTGAGACCGATGCCACCAGGATAGCGGTCATATAAATAGACGGTCGGTTTATTCGTATGAGTCGACTTCATTTGAATGGTCGTAAATAAATCGAGTGTATCACACATGAGATAGAGCGGTGCGAGTCGTCTAAACAAGTCACTGACCGCCTCAAGTTGATCTTCGAGATCTGCCTCCGAGTATGCATAACGTTCGTCTAATGTGAACCACGTCGCCGTCGTATGCAATTCTCGCTCCGGGAGATGAATCGGACCTGACCCGATGTTCTCATGTGTTCCAAATTTAATTTTTTTAAAGAGGGTGGCCATCGCAATGACGGATACTTCGCCAAACGTTTTTGCACCATCCGTCTTGTTTTCTTCGAGCACTTTCAATTCTACGGCCAAATTCGCATCCGTATAGTAGTCGACATCGACACGACGGACGAACGCCTTTTTCTCTTCGAAGTCTAACTTTTCGACTTGATATTGTTCGGCGCCATGCAAATAGATTGCTTCATCATGTAATAAGGTCATCGCACTAAACGTATCCATTTCACCGATCACTTGATGTTTTGCGGTTTGGTCGACGATGACGACATTCTCTTGGTCGCTCGTTCGAAGAGAGATGTCATGCGCCGGGAATGAGTCCGTCATCCAATAGTATTTATTCGCTCGTTCGTGTAGCACTTGCGCATCGGTCAGGAACTCTAAAATATCCTCTGTGTCGACCGTTCCAAATCGCTCCCCTTTTTGAAACGGTAATTCGAATGCGGCGCACTTCATATGGTCCACTAAAATAATCAAGTTATTCGGGTCAAGGCGAGCAGCTTCCGGCGAACGATCTAAAATCATATCAGGTTGTTCGACGACAAGCTGGTCGAGAGAGGACGAAGACGCAACGAATACGACGAGTGACTCGGAATGACGACGACCTGCACGTCCAGCTTGTTGCCAAAGTGAGGCGACGGTTCCGGGGTAGCCATTGAGAACGCATGCTTGTAACTGCCCGATATCCACGCCGAGTTCTAACGCATTCGTTGAGACGACTGCTTTGATTTCACCATTCCGTAACCGTCGTTCAATTTCGCGGCGTTCCGATGGAAGATAACCCCCTCGATACCCGACAATCGACTTCGGTCCAAGCTCTCGTCGTGTCAGTTCTTGTAAATATGTTAAAAGCACCTCGACGCGGACACGCGATCGTGCGAATACAATCGTTTGAATGTTTGCTTCGACGAGCTTCGATGCGATACGTTTCGTCTCGAGTGTTGCACTTCTACGAATTCCAAGTGCTTCGTTGACGACAGGGGGATTGTAAAAGACGAGATGCTTCTTCCCTTGAGGCGCCCCGTTCCGGTCGATTAACACGACTTCCTCTTCCGTCAACAATTCAGCGAGTTCACGTGGATTCGCAATCGTCGCGGAAGTCATGATCCATTTCGGATGACTTCCATAATAGGCGCAAATTCGCTTCAATCGACGAAACACGTTTGCGACGTGGCTACCAAACACACCACGGTACGTGTGCAACTCATCGACGACGATATACTCTAAATTTTCAAATAGACGAATCCATTTCGTGTGGTGCGGTAAAATTCCGGAATGGAGCATATCCGGATTGGTGATGACGATATTTCCCGCATCCCTGACTTTTGTTCGCGCGGCGGGAGACGTATCCCCATCATACGTAAAGCATCGCAAATTCCCCTCGAGTGCCTCGACCATCTCCATCAAATCACTATTTTGATCTTGCGCGAGTGCTTTTGTCGGGTAAAGATAAAGCGCACGTGCTGTTGGTTTTTCAATCATCTTTGAAAGTACCGGTAAGTTATAGCACAGTGTTTTTCCTGATGCGGTCGGCGTCACTATGACAGTCGAGTGACCGGCTGCCGTTTGTTTCACAGCTTCAGCCTGGTGCGTATACAGCTGTTCGATTCCCCGGCTCTTCAAGACGTTCGTCAATTGTTCCGGTACTTGCTCTGGAATGGGTGCATATCGTGCCGGACGTGCATCGACTGTATGCCAGTGGCGGACGTTTTTGGCAAAGCTCGGATCTTCTTTTAATTCTTGAATCATTTCTTCGACGGAGCGTGATTTTCGCATCAGTTCACCTTCTTTTTTTATGAATTCGAAGGTGCAAGTTCCACTACGGTTTGCCGGATCGATTGAATCCGTTCATCTCGTATCACTCTCGATACAGCGGGCATTTTTAAAATGGTCATGTTTTGAAACGTTGTGGCGACATGCGCATTCTCTTCTTCAAGGCGGATGAGCGCGTCTGAAAACAGACGTTGTGTCGATCGACCGAATAAGACAATGGTATGTAGCTTCGTGCATTTCGAATGAACCGCTAATAGATGCTTGGCGTAGCGTTGCACCGTTTTATAATAATCTTCGTCTGTCGATAAGGTTTGACGATTGCCACGAAGTAAATTCGGATAGTAGGATTCCTCACCCGTGAACATCGTTTCGACACCGATTCGTTTTAAGTAAGCATGTCCAATCGCTTCAGCGACGGTTTGATCATGGATGAGACGACCAAGTGGAATCGACTCTTTTAACAGCAGATGGGAAAGCTTTAATCCGAGATGTCCACTGAGCGGTACGCCGAAATCGTCGTCTTGCAGTCGATCCATAACAAATAACACTTTCATCTTGCGCTTTAAAGAGAGTTGAACCATGTGTCACCATCCTGTTCCCTTTCTTTTCATTATAACAAAGTCATACGAAAAACAGGGCGCACAATGTCGCCCTGCCTTTCTTAGTTATTTCCGTTATTCGAATTGCCGTTCCCACGTTCCGTGTTTGGCGATTCATTATTCGATTGACCTTCTAACGGAGCACCTGAATCGTCTCCATCCGTCGGTTGGTCTGTTCCTTCATCAGTGCCTTCATCAGTAGCCGGCTCATCAGGATTTTGTTCGTCAGTCGTATCTTCACCATTTCCATTGTCGGTTTCGTTACCATTGCCGTTATTTTCCTCATTGCCGTTATTTTCATCTGCTGGGTTGTCTTCGTTATTTTCTTCTTCAGAAGGGTTTTCTTCTTCTTCCTTCGGTTCTTCTTTCGGTTCAATCGAGTAGCTCGCTTGCGCTGGTGCCGATTGCTGTTCACCCGTCAATGGGTTCGTCGCTTTGGCAACGATGGTGAACGTCGTGTCCCCTTCAGCTAAGTTTGCAATATCGACACTCGTCTCTCCAGTCGTACCGACGACTTTTTCACCGCCATCCGCCGACTGTTGCGTCACAGTGAACGAGATGTCTGAGTAGCCGTCTGCTTTTGCACCATCAAAATCGTATGACCACGAGACAGAACCGGCTTGTGAATCTTCATCATAGTTGACGCTTGCGCCCGTTGGAGCAGTCAATTTCTCAGGTTGAAGATCTTTTGGCTTCGTCCCTTTGACATAAAGTTCATTCCCAAGAGACAAGACAGAGTCTGGACGCTCGAAGCGATCTGGTTGACCTGTAATCTTTGTCGCTTCCTGCATCATATATTCAAAGAAGTATTGTGCATGGTCAGGCTCGAATTGAGCATTTGTTGCTTCACTCGACTTCCCTGTCCAAACCGAAATAGAATAGTCAGTTGAGTATCCCGTAAACCATTTATCTTTTGGATTTGTTGAGTTTGGTTCATTGGTCGTACCCGTTTTACCTGCTACGTCCCACGGGAATGCACCCGGTACGTATGTTCCACCTTCAGCGCTCACTACGTCACGAAGCATATCCGTCAACATGTATGCCGTATAATCTTCCATCGCCTGTTTCGCTTTGACTGGCGAATTGATGCTCGAACCGTCATTGAACTCAATCTTTTGAATCAAGTGAGGTTTTGTATACATGCCATTTGTACCGAGCGCCGCGTATGCGGCAGCCATTTGCGTCGTGCTTGCCTCAGCTGTACCAAGTGCATTCGACTCATTTAATTGATCGCCAGAATAAGAAGGTTCAATCCCGACATTTTTGACGAACGATTCAATAGCCTCTTGTCCATACTCATCCCGTACTTCTTGGAACGCTCGAACTGCAGGTGTATTCGCTGAAATCTTCAAATATTGGCGCATCGTATTTGGTCCACGGAACCCTTGATAATAGTTATTTGGACTATATGTGCCATCCAATTCCGCATCAAGCAATACTTTCCCCGTCGACCACTGTCCGTTCTCAATCCCTGGACCGTAATCAAAGAACGGCTTCGCGGTAGAACCAATCTGATACTTCTCGTTTGAATAGTCACGGTACGTCGTATCACCTTGTTTTTCCTGATGACTATCGACAATCGCGACAATCTCACCTGTCTTCGTATTTAATACGGTCGCACCCATTCTTAACTCTTCTGGATATCCGTTAGTTTGAAGATTAACGTTATTCGATTTGATATCACTATTAATTTTCGTATGCAACTCTTTATTGATTGACGTATACACTTTCAAACCTGTGCCATAGATATCTGACTGTTCAAGTCCGAAATCCTCTTCTAACTCTTTGAGTACGCGTGAATAGATTGCACGTGTGAACGCCTCTTCTTCCGTCTCTTCACCAGGTGAGATGACGTCAGCGATGGCAACATCAAGCGCTTCGTTATACTGTTCTTCCGAAATGTGACCGTCTCGTTTCATCGCAGACAAGACTTGTTCTTGACGATAACGCGTCAACTCTTGGTCGCCATTGATCGGGTCGTATGCACTCGGACGTTGCGGAAGACCTGCAAGGATTGCTGCCTCCTGGTAGTTGACTTCAGACACTGGCTTGTTGAAGTAGCGTTTTGATGCGGTTTGTACACCGTATCCACCACTACCGTAGTAGTTTTTATTTAAATACATCTCTAAAATCTGTTCTTTCGTATACTCACGTTCAAGTTTGAGCGCGAGCCACTGCTCTTGAAGCTTACGCTTCAACTTCTTATCCGTTGAAAGAAACGATTGTTTCACCAACTGCTGCGTGATGGTCGATCCACCTTCTGCACCGAAACCGTCAGTCAAGTTAGCCACGACCGCGCCACCGATTCGACGTAAGTCGATTCCGTTGTGTTCATAGAAACGACGGTCCTCAATCGAGACGACCGCTTGTTGCATCACTTCTGAAATATCGTCAATGGAGACGTATTCCCGAATTTGACCGGCTCCTTCGAGCGGTTCGCCTTCAGCCGAGATCAGCTGAATCGGATACGTATCGACGAGTTTTTCTTCGTCAAGCTCTGGTGCCGTCGCAATTGCATATACGGTATATGCTCCGAATGCGATGACTGCTGCAATAAATAACATGAAACCTAATAAAAAGATGCGTTTCCACATCGGCTTCTTACTCTTATTCTTTGGTTGTTTCCCAGTTTTTTTGCGTTTATTCGTCGTCGAATCTTGTCGACGTGCGACCCTACTTCGCTCCATTCATGGTTCACTCCTTCTATTCAATCGAGCCATTGATCGAGCACCGTCAAATAATCAATCGACGGTAAGGCTCTCGTCGGCACTTCAATCGCTTCCTCTTCAATAAAGCGAAGTGGAATCGATTTACGTCCCGTCATTCGTTGTTCCCACCACTGGACGAGTTGTTCGGTGGTCAATACATATTGCGTATTATAGCGACTAAAGCGGATGATGACAAAACAAATCCCTCCGTGACGTTCACACTCACGCATATGTTCAATTTGATGTTCATGGAAATTGCCGAGCGGAAACGACGTCTTATTATTCGTTTCTTTCGCTTCAAAGTCAATGTACTTGCCGCGATACACCCCGTTATAGTCGGTCGTGGATGCCTGTTTGAAATAAGCTTCCGTCACTTTGGCGGCACTCCGCTTCGGATAGTCGACTTTGACGATTTGTAACGGTGTCGGTTTCTTATGAATGACGGCCCGTTGATGAATCCGATAAAATTCATTCGTTTCATTCAACAACGTCTCCAAATTCATTCCGCGATTCGCATAGGTTGGAGAATTCGATCGTTCCTTCGAAATCCCTTCCCCCTTTTCTATCTTTGTCACTTTTGCTTTCTTACCGTTTGGATAATGGAACAATGTCGTCACCCCATACATACATATTAACAGGTCGGTCCACTCGTTCCTTCCGTCTCAGGTCTGATTGTCGACTTCTGTCGGTCGACACTTATGTGGATTTACCGCAACACATATCGTACCAAACTCCCGTATGTTAAACTAGTATGTAAGCGATTGTGTATCCAAATTGAAAAGCTCTCGTTATGTATGACCCGATTGTTTTTTTATGATAATAGCACCTATAGTGTTTATCCAAGATGACACATCGATAAACCTAATTGATGTCATTCTTTAAAAAGTGTGCAATTTCTGTGCAATAGATTGACCGAATCACCATTTGGAAATAAAATAGGATGCTTAAAGACGTTACTGTTAAGCCGTTTTGGAGGGATTGGATGGAAAGTGGAAAGAAGTATGTCATGTTCGTGGACGAGACTGGTACACCGAAAGGCAATACACAATTCAATTTGACTGGTGTGTTGATGGAGTACAAGTATTCAATCGACGCGGATGAAACCGGATTACCTTGTGAGTTGAAGCGTCGTCTTCATGCGTTTAAGCGAGACGTTTTTAAAACCGAGCAAATTCCGCTACATTTGAAAGAAATTTTAAAGGCGGAACATCCATACGGTAAAGAAGACGGCATCACGATCGACATGTTGCGTGATTTTTGGGATAAACTACCTGACTTTTTGCGGGGAATTGATTGTACCATCGTCAGTGTCGAAGTCGATAAGCAAAAATTACATGACTTTTATTCGACGCCAAAAGATCCGTACGTCGTCGCTTTCGCCCACCTGATGAAGTCCTTTTATGCGTTCTTAGAGGAAACAGAGGCAGTCAGTGCACGCGTCGTCCTCGAATCAAGAGATGATTATCAGAACCTACTCATCCAAAAAGCATTTTTCGATATTTTCAATTCTGGTACGGTCCACCTCGATGTCGAAAAGAGTCGTCAAAAAATTAAAGGCTTCATTTTCTCTGAGAAGCAGAACACGATGTATCAATCTGGATTAGAAATCGCAGACCTCGTCTGCCTCCCACTGTCACGCGTTCGTCGTGGTGTGATTGAAGTAAAACCACGGTTCGTCCATTATGGGGACGAGAACCGAATCTTCAAAGCGATCAAGGACAAAATTTACATTCGTAAAGAAAGTCCGGACCAAGACTTCCGCAACTGGGGCTTCAAAAAGGTACCCATCACGAAAAAGCGTCGTGAGTGGAGCGACCATCCTTGGAACCATTAAACCAAAAATGCATCGACACAAAACGTGTCGATGCATTTTTACGTAGTGACTTTCGTCGATTTCATTCGTTTCTTGCCTTCACGGCACATATGAAGAAGCGGGCACGTCTCACAGGCAGGTCGCTGCGCTTTACAATGGTAGCGTCCAAAGAAGATAAATTGATGGTGAAGCTGCGACCATTCATCGCGTGGGAACTTCTTCATCAACGTATCCTCGACTTGGCGAACGTTATCTTTCCAACGACAAATGCCAAGACGTTTTGACACGCGCTCGACGTGAGTATCCACGGCAAAAGCGGGTTCATGGAACGCGACCGACAAGACAACGTTGGCCGTTTTGCGACCGACGCCTGGAAGGGCCTCTAGAGACGCCCGGTCTGACGGCACAATCCCGTCGTGCTCGTTCACGATTTTCTCAGAGAGCGCCTTCACGTTCTTCGCTTTATTACGGTATAGGCCAATCCGCTTGATCAATGCCTCGATTTCCGAAACGTCTGCGGCAGCCATCGCTTCAACTGTCGGGAAGGCTTCAAATAGACCTGGTGTCACTTTATTGACAAGGGCATCTGTCGCTTGCGCGGAAAGCGCCACGGCGACCACTAATTCGAATGGATTTTGATGGGTCAACTCACAATGCGCATCCGGGAACATTTGCTTCATCGTGTCCGACACTTCTTGTAACTGAACTTTCGTCAACATCACTTGTTCCTCCGTTGATATTCCACGACATCTTCAAGCGTCTCGACTTGATGGTCCTGCCAGACGCGTAAGATTTTGTCCATATATTTAAAGTTTCGAACATTCCGTAGTTTTGCTTCGCGCAAAGCCGCCATAATCAACTCTTCGCTGAAGTTATCTTCCGTCATCCATCCAACGATTTGTTCAATCTCAAACGGGGTAATTGTCCCAAATTCTCGTTCAAATGTATGAATGATATTTTCATTCAACGTCTGTTGCGGTGCGATTTTCTCTTCTCCTTGTAACGCTTCAAACAGTGGCAATAGGCTGTATCGCTCGCTATTACTCGAAGCGTCAATGGCAATCAATTCTTTTTGCAACAGACCGAGCAGCACAGATCGTGCCTCATTCTCCGAAATATTCAATCGTTTCCCTAATTCGCTCGGGAGCGGCATGACGATGCCTTCCCCAGTCATTTCAAGTAGATGGACGATGAGACTGAATTCGACAGGTGACAAGTCGAGTCGTCTAGCATCAGTGAACAGTTTTCGCGGAATGACGACCGGACTTTGCTCGAATAATTGAATCAATTGATGTGCATCCATGTCGCACTTCCTTTCTAAGACACATTAATCGGGGAGGACATGACGTCTTCCCCGATTAATCGTTAAGGGTGGATTCGGTTTAATAAACGTGGGAACGGGATTGCTTCACGGATGTGCTCGATTCCACTGATCCATGCAACCGTACGCTCCAGTCCGAGCCCGAAACCAGAGTGTGGGACCGAACCGTATTGACGAAGTTCGAGATACCAATCGTACGCATCGGTTTCGTCAAGACCTTCTTTGATGATTTCTTCTTTTAGACGTTCATAGTCGTCTTCACGTTGCGACCCCCCGATGATCTCGCCATACCCTTCTGGTGCAATCAAATCTGCACAGAGTACGAGCTCTGGGTTTTCAGGGTCCACTTTCATATAGAACGGTTTGATTTCTTTTGGCCAGTGCGTGATGAAGACCGGTTGATCGTGCGCGTTCGCGATTGCCGTCTCATGTGGTGCGCCGAAATCGTCGCCGTATTCGATATCATCGAATCCTTCAGATTTCAAGAATTTGATCGCATCTTCATAACGGACACGTGGGAATGGTGCCTTCACTTGCGCCAACTTCTCTAGGTCACGTCCAAGGAATTCAAGTTCATTCTTACAGTTCTCAAGCGCAGACTGTGCGATGTATGAAACATACTGCTCTTGAATTTCTAGGTTCATATCGTGATCGAAGAACGCCATCTCTGGCTCGATCATCCAGAACTCGATCAAGTGACGACGCGTTTTTGACTTCTCTGCACGGAAAGTCGGTCCGAACGAGAATACTTTACCGAGTGCCATCGCAGCGGCTTCCATGTACAATTGCCCCGTCTGGGAGAGGTAAGCAGATTGACCGAAGTAGTCTGTCTCGAACAACTCTGTCGTACCTTCTGGTGCACTGCTCGTCAGGATTGGTGGGTCGATTTTGACGAATCCTTCTTTGTTAAAGAATTCATATGTCGCACGAATAATTTCGTTACGAACTTTCATAATCGCATGTTGCCGACGTGAACGGAGCCATAAGTGACGGTTGTCCATCAAGAATTCCGTTCCATGCTCTTTTGGTGTGATTGGATAATCCACTGATTCCGCAATCACTTCTAAATCAGTAACTTCTAATTCAAAGCCAAGTGGTGTGCGTCCACCATCTGATTTGACGTTACCTGTCACCCAGACAGAAGTTTCTTGTGTCACACCTTTGGCGAGGGTGAACAATTCTTCAGAAACGTCTGCCTTCACGACGACGGCTTGTGCAAATCCGCTGCCGTCGCGTAATTGGAGAAACGCAATTTTTCCGCTCGAACGTTTGTTGGCAATCCAAGCGCCGACGCGGACTGTTTGTCCTTCATAATCTTTAAACTGGTTAATTGAAATTGTTGTCATATTCATTTCCATCCTTTCGCTTATCGAGTGCGCTTCGTAATGAAGTCTTCTACTCGATTGAGCGCTTCTAATACGCGTTTTAATTCTGTTGCATATGATAATCGTACATAGTCTTCCTGTCCAAATCCAGAACCTGGAACGAGTGCCACGTTCGCCTCTTCAAGTACTGCCTCGCACCAAGCATCGACTGTGTCGTATCCGCTCTCGGTCGCGGCAACTTTTGCATTGGCATATAAGTAAAATGCGCCTTGTGGCTTCAAGCAAGTGATTCCCGGAATTTGTTCGAGACGATTATAGACGATATCAAGTCGCTCTTCGAACGACTGACGCATCATCTCCACATCATCTTGTGGTCCATTGTATGCCTCGACTGCTGCCGCCTGAGCGACAGATGTCGGGTTTGATGTCGAGTGAGAAGCTAAGTTTGTCATCGCACTAATAATTGTCGCATCACCAACGGCATACCCGATTCGCCATCCTGTCATCGCGTGGGACTTTGAGACCCCATTAATGATAATCGTACGTTCACGCATGTTTGGTAGGGTCGCAATCGATACGAATTCTGCGTCCCCATAAATCAACTTTTCATAAATTTCATCGCTCACGACGAGAAGGTTATGTCGAAGAACGACATCGGCGAGTGCCTGTAGCTCTTCTTTCGTATAAATCATTCCCGTCGGATTTGAAGGGCTGTTCAAAATGACTGCCTTCGTCCGGTCCGTGATCGCATGTTCGAGTAATTCTGGTGTCAATTTGAATGATGTGTCTTCATTGGTATCGACATATACAGGCTTTCCATCCGCAAGTTTAATTTGCTCTGGATAACTGACCCAGTATGGTGTCGGGACGATGACTTCGTCACCCTCATCTAAAATTGCTTGGAATAAAGCGTATAAAGCATGTTTTGCACCAGAAGCGACCATCACCTCATTACGCTCAAACGTCAACTGACTATCTCGCTTCGTTTTTTCGATGATGGCATCCTTCAACGCGACTGTTCCGCCCGAAGGTGTATACTTTGTATCGCCATCACGAGCCGCTTGGCACGCAGCATCGATGATTCGTTCTGGTGTATTAAAATCAGGCTCACCTGCCCCGAGTCCAATCACATCTTTTCCTGAGGCCTTTAGCGCTTTTGCTTTAGCCGTAATCGCTAATGTTGTCGATGGTGTGAGTTGCTTTACTCGTTTCGCTAATAGATGTTCCATCATGATCCCCCTCTAATTCGTCACATTTGATCGGTCAATTGGACGCGTCGAATATACTCTCCAGTCTGTAACGTGTAATACGAATACGTATAAGATGCATCTGCCTTTGTGACTACTTCAATAAGCGCTCTCTCGTCGAAACCATACTTACAACTGACTAGTTGTCCGCCTGTCTCCTTGACTGAACGAACGCAGACATCATTCGCATTTACTTCACCGATTTCACGCTGTTCAATCTCTAGTTTGTCATTCAATGGCACGAACCAGATAGAGTCCCCGTCCGCTTCCGGGAAAACAACATATGCCTCTGTCCCATTGAACAGCTCGCCTTGCCCCACTTGTAGGTTTGGCGATTCCTCATTCAATCGTGTCGTTGCTTCCTCGATGAGTTGCTCTTTTTGATTTTCTGTATGTCCAATCGTGAATCGATACATCACGCTAAAGACAAGGACGACACCAATTAGTGCCGTCACCAATGAGACGATCCATTTTGTTTTTCTGGTCATTCTGTACGATAGATGGTGAAGACCATCTCTTCCTTCTTCGGATCATTCACTTTTTTCTCAAGCGAAAGGCCGAACATCAAATCTTGACTTTTTAACGTCCGATTCAATAAATCGACAATCTTATAAACATCCGCAGTCGGTTCGATGCGTACACTCGCAAGCGTCTCAATATTCGAATTCATGTTGACTCCTCCTCCAAAACACTATACGTATCATTATAAAACGATAACATCATGATGCCTAGCGTTATCTATCATTTCTTGCAACGGAGTTTTCCTTTTCATCTAAGAATAACTCCAACTCTGATAGAGACGTTTCTAGCGTCCCTTCAATCCGGTCCACCTTCGGCAAGCTGTTGATAAACTGTTTCCCGTACCGAGTCGTCTCCACTCGACGGTCAAATACAAAAATCGCACCATAGTCCGCTTTCGATCGAATCAATCGACCGACACCTTGCTTGAATCGAATGACCGCTTGAGGAAGTGACAGTTCAAAGAATGGGGATTTGCCCATCGATTCAATCTTTTCAGAACGGGCTTGCATAATGGGTTGATCTGGTGGCGCAAACGGTAGACGTACGATGACAAGGCAGGTCAACGCCTCACCCGGAATGTCCACACCTTCCCAAAAACTAGCGGTCCCGAAAAGAATAGACTGCTCCATCCGCTTAAACTGCTTCGTTAATCGACTACGCGACCCTCCGCTGACACCTTGGGCAAGGAGCGTGTAGGACGGGTCGAGATGGTCTTTCACTTGTTCGTAAGTGAGACGTAACAATTCATTCGATGTGAAGAGAACGAGCATCCGTCCTTTTGTCACGTTCGCGATTTGAACGATTGATTGGGCCGTCTGGTCGACGAATTGCGGTAGCGGGACATCATTGATTAACGGGAAGTCTGATGGAACAAACAACTTGGCCTGCTCTTTAAAGTTGAATGGTGATGGTAGCACGACTCGTCTCACCGGTTCTCCTTCTAGTCCAAGTCGACGCTCCATGAAACTAAACTTACCGGAGACTGTCATCGTCGCCGACGTTAAAATCGTCGGTCTCTTCTTGAATAGACGTTCGTGCAACAGCGGTCCAATCTCGACAGGTTGTGTATACACCGAAGTCAATTTTCGGTTCCCTAAATTCAACTCGACCCAGCTGACCGCATCATCGTCTCGTGTCAACATCGTCTCATAAATGACACTTTCGAGTTCTCGAACATCGCTAATCAATGTTTTCAGATCACTCAAGAGCGCACGTTGTTTGAATGTCATATGCTCTTTTCGCTCATCGAGCAGACGGTGTAGGTGCCTGAGCGATGTCCGAAGCGTTCGCAACTTGTCCTCTAATCGATTCGCCACTTCGCGAATTGGTCGGAACGCAGCTCCTTCTCGTTCGAAACGAACCGTTTGACGAGGTTCTTTTTTCTTTCCTAACGATTGCAACGCAGTCAAAAGGTCCTCGAGCTCTTCTTCAACCCGAGCAAGCGCAGAATCAATTTGTTGGCTGAACGCCTCCGCCTCTTCCGTAACAGAAGTCAAATCGGCAAGTTGGATGATTCGTGAATGAAACTTTCCATCCGCTCCATATCCAAACCATTTAAACAACCGGTCGAATTGGATGGCATCAAACGTCACTCCAAAATGGTGAGAGGCCACTTCTTCGACTTGATGCGCCTCGTCTAATACGAGTGGCGTATCAGTCGGTAAGATGCCTGCCTGATGTTGTAAATCAGAAAATAACAACGCATGGTTCGTCACGATCAAGTCTGCCTCTTTCGAACGTAGGACCGCCTTTGTGAAAAAGTCACGACTATACCATGGATCGAATCGACCGAATTCACTTGAAGCATCTGCTTGTATCAGGCGTTTGAAGGCGGCAGGACCTTGCGTCGCAGACCCTGGGAAGGAGAGTTCTTCTAAATCCCCCGTCACCGTTTCAGTCAACCATACAAGCACCATCGCTTTACACATCGAAACTAACAGTCCATCATTCGATTCGTCGAGAACCATCTCAAATTTTCGCAAATCGATATAGTTCCGTCTTCCTTTCAACAGCGTGAATTCAATTTCCGGAAAAATCTGTTGGAGCACCGGTAAATCACGGGTCAACAACTGCTCCTGTAATTGAATCGTATGCGTACTGATGACGACCGGCCGTTTCGTCTCGAGTGCATGATGCGCGCTCGGGATCAAATACGCCAATGTTTTCCCAGTACCGGTCCCAGCTTCGACTAACAGCGTTTCCTCATCATCTAACGCTTTATAGACGTGACGCATCATTTCAAATTGACTTTGTCTCGGCTCAAACTGCTCAAAGATTGACGGGAGCGTCTCTTCAATCGTACGAAGTAGAAACGGTTCGAACGGCTCACGCTCTATTGCCGGTACGAATGAATCGTCCGGACGACGCAAAGCAATCTTACGATGAATATCAAAACGTGTTTCGTCATCAGGTCGAATCCCAATCTCGACGATGATTTCATCGAGTAACGGCTCGATATGACTCGTCCACGACTCTGATAAGTCGCGAAGTCGTTTCAATGTCACGACAGGCAACTCACGCAACCGCTCCAGCATTCGAATAAAGAGCTCGGCAGTCGCCTCCGCATCACTAAGGGCCCGATGTGCGTCAGTATGTACGAGGTCAAAAGTGTCGGATAACGCTTCAAGGGCATGGCTCTCTAATGTCGGATAAAGAATGCGCGACATTTCAACCGTGTCAATGGCTCTACCCTGAAATGGAAGGTAACCGGCTTGTTCAAGACTCTCGTTTAAAAAAGTTAAATCAAATGCGACGTTATGCGCGACAAATACCCGTCCATCTAGCATTTTCCAAATGTCGGGAATCACTTCTTCAAATGTCGGTGCATCACTTACGTCATCATCGCTAATCGTTGTTAATTGCGTAATAAAAGGTGGGATTGGTCGACCAGGTCGAATCAAGGTGCTATAGCGCTCGATTACTTCACCAGCTTGTACGACGACCGCCGCAAACTCAATCAGTTCATCACCGGACTTTACGGAATGACCCGTTGTCTCTATATCCACAATCACATACGTGTCCATAACATCCATCCCATCTTAGGCACGCTCGTGCTTTCTATCTGTCTCATCTTACCATAGAACGAACGACGAAAAAACGGGGATGCCTTTGTCGACATCCCCACAATACTTTATAAAATCGTATGGGCGATCTCTTCGTAAAGAAGTTGATCGACCTCGTTTTGCTCATTCAATACGGCTACTTTCGGACGATGCGTTTTCGCTTCTTCCGCTGTCATTTGACCGTACGCCATGATGATGACAACATCACCGACCTGGAAATGACGTGCTGCGGCACCGTTTAAACAAATCACACCTGATCCACGTTCCCCTTTAATGACGTACGTCTCGATGCGAGCACCGTTATGGTTGTTCGTGATGTGCACATGCTCGTTTTCCATGATGCCTACCGCATCCATCAAGTCCTCATCGATTGTGATCGAACCGACGTAGTGTAAGTTTGCTTCTGTCACTGTAGCTTTATGAAGCTTCGCGTGCATAAATGTACGAATCATTGGATTCATCCCTTCTTCCAAATCACATTATCAATCAATCGGGCTCGTTCGAATTGAACGGCCACCGCTATCAATATTTCATTCGAATCGCTTGAGGCAACACCGAGCGTTGGATAGTCCACGAGTTCGACATAATCGATTTGACTGTTTGGAATCCCGTCTAATCGTTCGGTCAATTGTCGTTTCACTTCCTCAATCTTGTGACCTGACTCAAGCGCTTCTCTTGCTACCGTCAACGCTTTAAAGATTTGACTCGCTTCTTCTTTTTCAACATCTGACAAATACACGTTTCGAGAAGACTTGGCTAATCCTGTCTCCTCACGAATAATCGGGCAGCGTCGAATGTCGACCGGAACAAAATAGTCTCGGACGTATCCTTCGATCAGCGCCACTTGCTGGGCATCTTTCAGACCGAAATAAGCACGTGTCGGTTGAACAAGGTTAAATAATTTAGAGACGATTGTCAACACACCATCAAAATGGCCGGGACGACTTGCCCCACATAACACGTCCGCGCCTTGGCGAACAGTGACGCGTGCCATATCAAGCGGATACATCGTCTCCGTTGTCGGATAGAACAGAAGGTCGACACCGGCTTCCCGAGCCAACTTTTCATCTCGTTCAAAATCTCGAGGATACCGATCGAGGTCTTCGTTCGGGCCGAACTGAGTCGGATTGACAAAGATACTCATGACAACGAAGTCATTTTCACGTCGTGCGTTCTCGACGAGACTCATATGTCCTTCATGCAAATATCCCATCGTGGGAACGAAGCCAACTGTTTGGTTCGTCGGAAGCGTGTGGCGCAACTCTTCAACGGTTGATACAATCTTCATCATTTTCCTCCATACAGCGAATCGAGTAATGATTCATCCATCGTGAACGTATGACGTTCAAGCGGAAATTGACCAGTTTTTGTCTCTTCCACATAAGAACGGATAGCCTCTGTCGCCACTTCATTCACATCCGCATATGCTTGAACAAATTTAGGTAAGCGGTCTACCCCGTACCTCAATACGTCGTGATAGACGAGTACTTGTCCGTCGACTTCCGCCCCGGCACCGATCCCGATGACTGGGATTGTCAACTCTTCTGCGATTCGTTTTGCTAACTGGTGAGGGACACACTCGAGGACGAGCATCTTCGCACCCGCTCGCTCGGCAGCCAAGCTGTCTTGAAGTAGTGTTTCAGCTGCCTCTAGCGACTTCCCTTGTACCTTGTACCCTTCTAATACACCGACCGATTGCGGAGTCAACCCTAGATGGGCGACGCACGGCATTCCCACCTGAGTCAGACGTTCAATCGTCTGTAAGACTTCGCCGGCACCTTCTAGTTTAATGGCATCCGCATGTCCTTCTTGGAATAGACGGGACGCTGCCTGGAGCGTCCGATCAAAATCACCATGGTATGTCGCAAATGGCATATCCACTACGACGAACGTGTTTTTCGCCCCACGGCGTACAGCTTTCGAGTGGTGAAGCATATCTTCCGTCGTCACTGGGATTGTCGAATCATACCCAAGAACGACCATCCCAAGGGAATCGCCGACCAGAATCAAATCGACACCTGCCGCTTCTGCCAGCTTCGCTGACGGATAATCATACGCCGTCAACATGACGAGCTTTTCCTGCTCGTTCATCTTTTTCAATAATGAAGTCATCGTGTGCATCTGTTTCTCCTCCTAAACGTGGAGACAGGAAAGAATAAACGCCTTCTTACACGAATGGCAAGAAGGCGCACGAAAAACAAGTTCATGGTTTTCATGAGTAGTGTCCTTCTGTCCCTGTCAAAATGATCAAGGCAGACAACTGATTGTGACAGTCTGCAAGTGCGGTACACTTCAACAAATGATAGCGTCCGACACATTAAGTATAGTCGATGGTCTCGCTTTCATCAATCATTCCACACTGCAATCTCAGCAGAGTAAATCGTTTCGATCTTTCCATCTGCCTCAAGAAGCAACGCGCCCTCTTCGGATATCCCTCGCATGACACCAGATCGCGACGCACGAGAAGCGTTCAACGTGATCGTTTCATTCAAATAGGCGGCATGACGCATCCAATTTACTCGAATCGGGTCAAACCCCGCTTCGAGGAATCGATCGTATTCGATTTCAAGTTCAGCTAGCAATTCAGCCAATAGTTCACTTCGACGGTATCTTTTACCGGTCTCTAGGTAAAGGGAGGTGGCTCGATGTGCCAACTCTTGCGGAACCGCCTCGCCATTGACGTTCACGCCGAACCCTAAGATGACAGCTTGGATACGGTCGCCTTCCGTCTGCATTTCTGTCAAAATACCGCCGATTTTCTTTCCATTCAATAATAAGTCGTTTGGCCATTTAATCGTGACATCAAGGTGTCGATGATTAAGCGCTCTTGCGAAGGCGCTCGCTGCCATCAAAGTCAGTTTCGACGCGTCACGAATTGGCAAATCGGGTCTCAGGATGATACTCGCCGCAATATTGACTTGTTTCGGGTTATACCAATGTCGCCCGAGTTGTCCCCGTCCTGCAGTCTGTTCCTCACTGATGACGAGTGTCCCTTCTGGTACATGTTGTTGAGCTAGCTCATGGGCGATTCGTTGTGTCGTATCAATCTGCTCATATGCATGCACAGTTTGACCGAATCGGCCTTTTCGGAATGAGACGAAAGCTGGTTCATCCAACCGGTCGCTCTGTTCGATCAGTTGATATCCTTTACGGGGAATGGTATGAATCGCGTACCCGTCTTGCTTAAGGGTTTCGATATGTTTCCAAATAGCGGTACGTGAAATATTCAATTGGCGCGCCAATTCTTGTCCGCTCCATACTTCCCCATTTTGTAACAGTGTCAGGACACGCCCGCGCGTTGAAGCCATCTTCTCGCCTCCTCTTTCAATACAGTCTCATGATTCGGAATGTCTTGTGAAATGACACGTCGTTCGAGATCGAGCAACAGGTGCTTGATTGCCTCTCCTCTCGCCCCGAGTTCAAGGGCATCCCGGCCATTGAATTTCAGTTCTTGACGAGATTGGATCGGGAGCAATCGTTTCAGTTCTCGACTGCGGTCCTTTTCACCATTCATTTTAAAATAAGTCGAGAGCGTGTCTTCATCCGTCATGTAGACCGTCATCACATCGAGCCCCGTCTCACAGAGTTCGGCGAGCGCCCGAGCCTCCCGCTTGATCGCGTTCGATCGTTTCCATGGCAGTAGCCACGTCTCATCTTTCGCATGATATAAGAAGAGAGCCCAGCCACTGACTGCGTTCACGGGAGTCCGCTCATCTTGTTGCACCCGCTGCATCAATTCGGTCGTCACGTTCGGTAAATGACGATGGATCCCGAGCTCGACCATCTCGGCTAACGCTTTTCGGTAGGCAGGTCCGGTCAACAGCTTTTCAAACTCGATCGCGATGCGTTCCATCGCAATCTGTTCGAGCTTATGGCTAAGCGCACTCGCCGCGTCGCGCAATTCCTCATGTAAGGTAAAATCGAGCTGAGACATGAAACGGAGGGCACGCATGATCCGAAGGGCATCCTCACCGAACCGTTCGAAAGGACTCCCGACCGTCCGGATGACCCGTTCCTCTAAATCATGCTGACCCCCAAATAAATCCACGACTTGACCATCATGGAACGCCATCGCGTTCATCGTAAAGTCGCGACGCAACATGTCCTCTTCGAGTGTCACCCCGAGTGCGACATGGTCCGGACGTCTTGAATCTGAATACGACCCTTCCGAACGAAATGTCGTCACTTCAAACGGGTGATGGTCAATGATGACCGTGACCGTTCCATGCTCGATACCGGTCGGGACCGATTTCGGGAACAGTGCCATCACTTCCTCCGGAAACAGAGAAGTCGCCAAGTCGATATCGTCGGGCAAACTTCCAAGCACATAGTCCCGAACGGCCCCACCGACGATGTACGCCTCACCGCCATGTTGTTCGATTGTCTCGATGATTTGTTTTGCATACTCCCACTCTGTCATGAAGTCACCACCTGTTCATACAAGCGCTCATATTGTGTCACAATGTCTTGCGAAGCGAAACGCTTCGATTTTTCGAGTCCATTTTGTCTGAATCGCTCTTGAAGTACCGTATCTGTCAGTATGCGTTGCATCGCCAGAGCGGCGACTGTCGCCTCACCTCGCGGAACGACAAAGCCGTCCTCGCCGTCCGTGATGACTTCCGGTAAGCCGCCTGCGTCACTGACGACCGATGGGACACCCGTCGCCATCGCCTCAAGTGCGACGAGACCGAACGCCTCTTTGTCTGACAATAGGACATGAACGTCACTAATGGAGAGGAGTGCGGCGACTTGCTCTTGTTTCCCGGCAAAGATGACGTCGTCTTCAAGTCCCATCTCTGTCACGAGACGACGCATCGCACCCATGAGAGGACCATCTCCGACGAGTAACAGTTTTTTATGTGGTACCTCCATCTTGTCGAACGCCTCAAGGACAAGGTCGACACGTTTGACGGGACGGAAGTTTGAAATGTGGATGACGACTCGGTCATCTTCCGTCAGACCGTATCTTTCACGCAGTGTCGGGTCGATCTGAGGTGTATAGACCGACTCATCGATAAAGTTGTGAATCACTTGAATCGGTAAATCGCCTGCGATTCGCTCCTCTGTCTCCCGTTTCAAACTATGTGAGACGGCCGTGATGGCATTCGATTGGCGCAAGCCATAAAGAATCGCCGGTTTCAATTCCTCATCCTCACCGAGCACCGTGATGTCGGTCCCATGTAACGTCGAGACGATCGGTGTCTTCACACCGGCCATCTCCCGACCAAGCGCAGCACATACAGCATGTGGGACCGCGTAATGCGCATGAATGACATCAAGTCCGAACGATTGGATGACACTCGCGATTTTCGCCGATAGCGTCATATCGTATGGCGGATAGCGAAAGACTGAATATTGATTGATTTCGACTTGGTGGAACGTGATATTCGGGTGGTAGGCGTTTAAACGGAACGGCATACTACTCGTGATGAAGTGGACGTCATGTCCGCGGTCTGCAAGCTTCATCCCGAGTTCCGTCGCTAAAATCCCTGAGCCTCCGACCGATGGATAACAAAGAATTCCAATCCGATACGTCATGTGAGATCACCTGCCTGTTTCACGACATACGGTCGCACTCGCTTCAAACCTTCCGCATAGGAGACGCCAATCAAACTTCCGAAATGTCGTTCACGGGCGACCACCCGTTCTACATAAGCGTCTGTGAGTGGCGTTTTCACCCCGTCAACAGGCGTGAATTGACTCGCATAACATTGCAGCGCCTGAGTCTTCACTTCAATTGTCTTGCTAATATCGACACATACGTCTGGCTCGACGTGCGCATTGATCATATATTGGTACACACTTTCCGGTCGATATGCCGGAAGCTCCGGTAAATATTTTCGGATACCGGCGTTGAACAGCGCCTCTGTCACCAAGTACGCACAAGCTGCATGATCTGGATGACGGTCGACCTCATATGGATAGATCAAGTGTGTCGGACGTTCACGACGAATCAACGAAACAATCGCCTCGAGCTGCTCTGCGCTTCCATCTATCCCCCGGTCTTTAAAGCCGAGATTTATGCGACGGACACCGAGCACAGCATCTGCCGCACTTGCTTCTCGTTGTCGTGTTTCTACATCACCATTCGAAGATAGCTCCGCTCTCGTCAAATCGACGTAAACGACCTCAATCTTCTCTTTTGTCCATTGGGCGGTCATCCCTGCAATCCCGATTTCGATATCATCTGGATGTGCCCCGATGGCTACTACTTTCATCTACATCACCTCTTCTTTGAAAAGTATAGCCGACTCGTTTCTGAATGTCATATGTTCAGGGTAGTCAATCGAACTGTTTTTCGAGTAATCTATCTAAGGGGAGGTGAACCTGATGACGGTACAATTACCGATTCGTGTTCGAAATATCATATTCATTTTAATAGGTTCTTTTATTTTTGCATTCGGCGTTTATCACTTCAACGTCCAAAACAATTTGGCTGAAGGTGGATTCACCGGAATCACCTTGATTCTTCGGGGTCTCTTTGATATCTCGCCTTCCATTACGAACTTGGCGTTAAACATCCCGCTCTTTTTCATGAGTTACAAGTTGCTAGGTCGAACGACGTTTATCTATACACTCATCGGGACGTTCTCATTCTCACTTTGGTATGCACTCATCGCTAAATATTCTACGCTCGTCATCGACCTGACGGATGATATGGTGCTCGCCAGTTTATTCGCCGGTCTCTTTATCGGGGTCGGACTCGGCATCATCTTCAACAATGGCGGGACGACCGGTGGCGTCGACATTATCGCGCGTCTCGTCCAACGGTATATCGGTTGGTCAATCGGAAAGACGTTTCTCATCTTCGACTTCTTTGTCATCGTCCTTAGTTTGACGTATCTCGATTACCGTGAGGCGATGTATACACTTCTCGCTGTATATATCGGGGCACGTGTCATTGACTCGATGCAAGAAGGAACGTATGCCGGTAAAGCCGCGATGATCATCAGTGACCACCGGACCGCCATCGCTGATGGGATTCACGCGACGATGAACCGCGGCACGACAAGGTTGCTTGCCAAAGGTGGCTACTCGAATCGTGACCTTGAAGTATTGTACGTCGTCGTCGGACGAAATGAAGTGAACCGTTTGAAGACGATCGTCAAACAGATCGATCCGCACGCATTTGTCACGTTCCACCACGTCTATGAAGTTGGCGGAGAAGGGTTCACGTTCGATGAGAATCGGATTCCGTTGAAGTAAACAAAAATCGCCCGTTCATATGATGAACGAGGCGATTTTTTATGCTTCAATGCTAAGTACTTCGAATGCCAGCGTACCTTCGGGCGATTCGACGTGTACGATTTGACCAACTGTAGCACCAATCAAATTGCGACCGAGTGGCGATGAGCTTGAAATACTCCCTTGTCCTAAGTCCGCCTCGGCCTCACTTACGATTCGATAGCTCTCCGTCTCCTCGTCGTTTCGTTCCCGAATGACGACCTTGTTTCCGAATGACACGACGTCCGTTTGTTTGGGTTCGACGATCGTTGCGTCGTCAAGCAGGCGTTCAAGTTCTAAAATATCCGCCTCCATCCGCTCATAGTCACGTACCGCTTCGGCATAGGTGACATCTTCTCGGAAATCACAAAACTTTCGCGCCGTCCGCATGCGTTCACGTGCAACCGTCCGGGCATGCTTTAACGTCGCGAGCCTATTTTTCACTTGATCATGACCCATCGCTGTCAATTGTGGCTTCATGGACAACATCTCCCTCTCTCAACAAATCAAAAAATCCCGCCGGTTGACGGGATTTCGTTCTATTCTTCTCGTGGCATGAAGACGATGAGTGCCAAACGAATGAGTTCGGCAACGGCAACGAGCGTCGCAGCCACATATGTCCATGCTGCGGCATTCAATACTTTACGTGCACCTGACTCTTCTGTCGCCGTCACGATTCCGTGTGACGTCAACTGTGCCATCGCCCGTTTCGAAGCATCGAACTCGACCGGTAGCGTAATCAATTGGAATACGACCGCACCGAGCATCATGATGACACCGAGTTGTGCCAACCCGAGTGCGCCGAACAAGAAGCCTCCGAGCAATAACGGGAACGACAAGTTCGACGTAATGTTAACGACTGGAACGAGACTATGACGAACGCGCATCATCTTGTAGTCAGTCGCATCTTGAATGACGTGACCAATCTCGTGAGCTGCAATCGCAGCCGATGAAATCGTCGATCCTTGATATACTTCACGAGACAGACGAACGACTTTATTGACTGGGTCATAGTGGTCGCTCATGAGTCCATCGACCATTTCGATTCGTACATTGTGAACACCGTTCTGTTTCATGATGAAGTCAGCGACTTGTGCGCCTGTGACACCGCTTTGAAGCGGTTGTTTTAAGAACTGTTTGTACGTGCTTTTCACTCGCATCTGGGCCCATAAAGGGATGAGCATAATCAGTGCAAGATAGAAAATATAGCCACCTAATGACATTTTCTATTTCACCTCTGCGTGTATTTGATAATTTGATTTTACATTCTTATGAACTTATTTTCAAGCGAAGGGCGTAGGACGAACGCATATCCCATAAAAAAACATAATCCCGTTAACCAAAACGAGCCGTAGCCGATCCACATAATATGTTCTGCGAGTGACGGATAGCGCGGCCATTGACCGAGCACGTAATCGACCACGTCATTATGAATTACCCAAATGAGCGAGCAGACAAACGATGTAACTGTCCATTTCATAAACGGTGCATAGATGAGTGCCTGAAGCGCCATTGCTCCGTGGGAGACCATCAACATGACCGCCATTAAGACGGTGAGGGTCGGTGCATCAGTCGGTAACGTCCCTAAAAACATGATATTCATGATGACGGCCCATACCCCATATTTGATCAACGTAATGAACGCAAGCGTCTCAAACAGCGGAGAGCGTTTGTTCGCAATCCATAGCCCGAGCACAATCGTAAAGAAGAGGGATGCCGTTGGGCTGTCCGGAACGAATGGCCAATATACATAAGGTGTATCCCGTAGTTGAGGTTCATACCAAATATAGCCGTAAATCGTACCTCCTAAGTTGATGACAAATAAAAGAGTCAGTACGATTCGATGCATCAAGAAAGGTTTTAAAAACGTCGGGTTCATTGTCTCCATCCTTTTTTCTTCAGTTTATCTCAATACGAACAAATAAGTAAAAAAGTGTAGCCTGGTTTCTCAGGCTACACTTTATGGCTTACTCGTTATTTTCGCCGCCTTCACCATATGAAGCGATGAACTCAGATAATACTTGTAAATCTTCAGGTGAGCCGTCCCACTGACCAGCAGGCATCGTCCCAATCCCGTTTACAGCAATATCTGCAATCTCTTCAGCCGTGTACGTCGTACCGACCAAGGCAGGAGCAGCTGCTCCACCTTCTAAGTTTTGACCGTGACAGTTCACACATGATTGAGCCGAATAAATCTCATATCCTGGTGCAGCTGTATCAATTTCAGGACCTTCACCTGGAATTTGAAGTTCACCTTGTGCATGAACTTGATCCCAGTGTGTCGTTTGAACAGATTCCCAAGTCAAGTAGAAGACTGAAAGAATACCGAGCATCATGAAACTAATGGCGACTGGTCGTTTCGCAGGGCGACGCTCGAGACCTTGGTCAAGCCAAGGTGCGATGAGAAGTGCCGTGAACGCCAAACCTGGAATAATGACTGTACCGAGTAAGATCCAGTCTCCAGCAGCGAATTGATATTTGAGTAACTGATACAAGAACAAGAAATACCAGTCCGGTAATGGAATGTATGACGTGTTCGTTGGATCGGCGATATTTTGAAGCGGTGGTGCCTCGACAATCGTCAAAGCGATGAATCCGATCAAGAAGACCGAACCTACCATCCACTCTTTAAGCAAGAAGTTTGGCCAAAACGCTTCTGTGCGCCCTGGATATTCTGAATAGTCTTTTGCAATGTTTTGTTTCCGATTCGAGATTCCTACTCGAGAGTCGGTTACAAATTTCATCCCTTTACCGCGATGCATATCGTTTCTCCTCCTTTTTCTCCTCGAATCGGCTTATAGCGGTCCAGAAATACCTTGTTTACGAATCATCAAGAAGTGGGCCCCTAATAATCCGAACAATGCCGCCGGTAAGAAGAAGACGTGAATCGCGAAGAATCGTGCGAGTGTGCTCGCCCCGACAATCTCACCACCGGCGAGAAGTGTCTTCGCAATACCACCGATGACCGGTACACTTTCAGCAATTTGAAGCGTAACTTTCGTTGCGAACAACGCTTTCATGTCCCAAGGAAGCAAGTATCCTGTAAGTCCAAGCGCCAAGACGACGAAGAACAAGAGAACACCGACGACCCAGTTAAGCTCACGTGGCTTCTTATACGATCCCGTGAAGAACACGCGGAGCGTATGTAAGAATAACATGACGATGGCAACGGATGCGCCCCAGTGGTGCATCCCACGAACGATTTGTCCGTGTGCAATTTCATTTTGTAAATAGTACACCGACGCGTGCGCGTTGATGATATCTGGTACATAGTACATCGTCAAGAACATCCCAGAAAGGATTTGAATGACGATCGTAAAGAATGTCAAACCGCCAAAACAATAGACAAATGCAGAGAAGTGATGAGCAGGGTTGACGTGTTCCGGTACTTCATGGTCTGCGATATCGCGCCAGAGCGGTGTGATGTCTACGCGTTCATCGACCCAATCATAAATTTTTTGTAACATCGGCTAGTTCCCCCTCTCATTACTGAGCGACTGGACTACCTAAATATAGGAAGCCGTCTTTTTCTTCTTTTTCATAACGTGCAAGTGGTGCAGTTGGTGGTGTACCTGGAATGTTCGTTCCATCTTTTTCATAACGTCCTAAGTGACATGGACAGAAGAATTCTTGTGGACGAGTCGGATCACCAGCAAAAGCTACCTGGCAGCCAAGGTGTGTACAAATCGGAGAAAGTGCGATGATTTCGCCACTTTCTGTTTTGTATACCCATGCTGAAAGTGTTTCTTCAAATTCGTACCAAGCATCTTGTGTTTGTTTCTTAAAGTCGACACGTTGCGGCTCAGTCGTGATGTCATCAAGACTCATTACTTTTACTTTGTCGCCTGCTCCAGATTTTTTCAAAACCGGATCGATCGCAAAGTTGACCATCGGACTGATCAATGTTGCCGCCATAAAGCCACCTACTCCAGTCAGTGTGTACGTTAAGAACTGACGGCGCGTGACTTTTGACCCATTTTGAGCCATTTCGTTCCCCCCTCATTCGTGTGCATAACCCCATAATTCTTTATGCATTCTTCACAAAAATTTCTCACTCAACAAAATAGTATATCAATAAAACCTCTACGTCAACCGCTTCATGTCGCCATCCAACGGCTCGAAAGTTCCGTGATAACTTGTGTCGCAAAATTTTGTACCATCGTATGCGCCTGATCGCTCGTCATCGCTCCTAGCGCTAACGGCGGCACGAACAAAATTGGCAATTCATACGGCTTAAAACGGACGTCTGATGCAATGAACAAAACGTGAGAAAATCCGGATGTTTCCGCTTTTTCCACTACATCTTTCGCTAATTCTACACCAGCTTCCACATCGGTGTAACTGATTGTCGGGCTGAGCATCGTTCGACCAGATAATTGACGTTCTGTCTCGACCGTAACGGCATGAATGACTTCATAGCTTTCGGCTTTACGAACCATATCCTCACCAAACGCCAATTCTGCGAGCGGAACGATGAGCGTATCGACGTATTGTCGTTCGGCAATCGAGCGTAGTGCCCCTTGACTATCGAACCTCATCTTTTCCCTCCTCTCCAACTGATCTCATCATGTCTATTGTATCGTACATGACTTCGTTCACGTTTCAAACTTATGAACGAACTGTGAAATAATTGTGTATTCCTACGTTATTAATATACCAAAAAACAAGCGCCTACCGGAACGGAAGCGCTTGTTTTTTTCAAAATAATTTAGATGCCCGTACTTGGTGAAGCTGACTCGTCAAATTGCGAAATAGATTTTCGTCTCGGCGATCGAGTGCTTTATCGATTTCAATCAATAGTCGCTCCTCTTCAAATTGGGCAACCGAGGCTTGAATGACCGTCTGGGCAGAGGAAGAAACTTCATCCTTCACTTCTGCCACCGGCTCAAACGGATTCTGTTCCACGATATCGATCCAGTTCTCGTCAATCATCATGCCCTGGAAGTTCAATTCCACATAGATCGGCCCATCGTGCAGACGGATGTCGTGATAAGCCTTCTCAGGATTCATGGTCACAAGGTCTCCCCGTCGATATCGAAACGGTTCACCGTCAAATCCGTACGCCGTCATTACAAGACTTCGCGGCGAGACCGAGGCGTTCGTGACGAAATGAACGTTGCCAAGCTTATCGGGATGTCTCAACCAATAGTCAAGAATCCACTTTGCTTCACGTTTCCGAAGTGTATGATGAGCGACAAATCGCTTCAAAAAATTCCGTTTCCGCTCGACCATCTGACCTCATTCCCTTCCCTTTATCATTCTACGTCATCAGACAATTGTTCGAGCTGGTCTTCGAGCACTTGGCGATCTTCAAGGTCGACCACCAATGCAAGCGATTGCTCGACCACACGTCGCGCGTCTTGTCTACGACCTTCCTCTATCAACAGTGTAGCCCATTCTGTCACAAATGACACGTCCTCTTTCATCATCGGCTCAATCGAGGCATACAAACTGACTGCTTCTTCATATTCTTCAAGCTCATATTTCGCTTTCGCCTTGTACCAAGTCATAAGCGGCGATGTCGCATGATCTTCAAGTGCATCTATTGTTTCGAGGACGTCATCGATTTCTCCTGCTTCGAATAAAATCGATAAGATCAATTCTGTCGCTTGTAGCGATTCCGGATTCAAAACGAGTGCTTCCCGAAGCTCTTTAATGGCCCCTTCACGGTTTCCGAGTTTGAGGAGCAATTTCGCTTTGACGTGACGAAGTTCGTCATTATAGTCGTCGCGCGTGATTCCTTGGTCTACGATTTCAAGCGCTTCTTCCGTCTGTCCAAGCGCGTCTAATGCTTCGGTGTACGGGAGATAGAGCGACGTAAAGTCCGGGTCCATTGCCTGAAGCTCTTTAAATTGCTTGATAGCGACTTCCTCTCGCCCGATCCGGTGAGCTGTCATGGCATGTCCAAAGACAGTATTTAAATCGCGATGTGTTGCTTTTTCATACTCTTCAAGCGCCTCTTCGAATGATCCGACCATCGTGAGTGCTTCCGCATAATCCGCTTGGTAATCAATTTCAGCCGGTAATTTCATTTTCGGAAGTCGCGCATAAAGCGGAATGGCTTGTTCAAACGAACCAGTCGATGCATACAATTCCGCTAACCCGTAAATGAGTAACGGTTCGTCCGGGTTCTTTTCAAGTGCTTCCATCAGTTTTTTCACGGCTACTTCATCGAGCCCTTGAGATTGATACAAATCTGCTAACAAGACGAGACTTCTCACTTGCGTCTCGGCGTCATCTGACTTGATCTTCTCTAACACTGCAATCGCCTCTTCTTCGCGGTCACTGTCTAAATATGCCTCCGCGAGTGAGAGAGCGACGTTCGGGTCCCCTTCGTAGTCGACGTATAATTTTGATAGGACGTCGGTCGCACGGTCGGCAAGACCAAGTTCTAAATACAAGTCGGCGATTGCGAGGCGATCGTCATCGGACCCTTCTTTTTCAAGTTCTTCTATATGCGCAAGAGCATGTTCAGTCTCTCCTGATTCAAGCATCTCGATTATATGTGTTAGTGCTGCTTCATCTAGCATGTTTCGTCCTCCTGGCCTTCGGTTTGTCGTTATTCTATCTCACGCTGAATCCGTTGTAAATCTTGACGGAATTCGGGATAGCTGACATCGGACGCATCGATGCCTTCAATTTGGATGGTATCCTCTGTGACGAGTGATGCGATTTGTAACATCATCGACAGACGATGGTCACCATATGTTGAGACGTTTCCGCCATGAAGACGACTCGGTTTTACGATAAATCCGTCCTCTCTTCCAACGATGTCCACGCCTAGTTTACGTAACTCCGAGACGACCACGTCAATCCGATCGGTCTCTTTCACTCTCAGTTCCGCTGCGTCTTTCACGATGGATGGTGAATTCGCCTGTGAGGCGACGAGCGCAAATAACGGTAATTCATCGATTTGCGACGGGATCATTTCCCCTTCGACGACCGTACCAGACAGCTCACTCGACGTCACGGTAACATCGCCGACCACTTCCTCACCGACAGTTCGTTCATTGGAAATGACAACACTCGCACCCATGCGCTCGAGTGTACGTAAAAATCCGATTCTTGTCTCATTCAAACAGACGTCCGTCGTCGTGACCGAACTGTTCGGTACGATCGCTGCTCCTGCCCAGAAAAAGGCAGCCGATGAAGGGTCTGCTGGCACATCGACCGTCGCGCCGTTCAGACGAGTCGGTTCAATGCGAATCACACGTATCCTTTCTTCTTCATCAACGGATAGGTTCGCCCCAAAGAGTGGCAACATTCGCTCAGTATGATCTCTAGACAACATCGGCTCACGCACAATTGTCGTTCCTTCAGCACGTAACCCAGCGAGAAGGACCGCCGATTTCACTTGGGCACTCGCAACCGGTAACGTATAGTCGATGGATTGTAGCGTTTTCCCTTCGATCACGAGAGGCGCCACATCTCCTGTTACGGCCGCCCCCATTTCACGTAGTGGTGCTGTGACGCGTCGCATCGGACGTTTCGATAAGGATTCATCGCCCACGAGTTCAAATGAACCATCATATCCAGACAAGAGCCCAAGCAACAAGCGCATCGTCGTCCCCGAGTTCCCACAGTCAAGTCGTGCCGAGCGAGGAGTTTCTACACCCGTAATGACGAGTTCGTCTTGTCGTTCGGTCACGTGTGCTCCGAGTAATTGAATGATGTCGAGTGTCGAACGACAATCGGCACCGAGGAGCGGATGCAATACACGCGTCGTCCCAGTCGCCATCATGCCGAATAAAAGCGCACGATGGGTGATCGATTTATCACTCGGAACACGGATTGTACCGTTTAAACTCATCGTTCCCACCATCCTTTCATCTGTTCAAATGTATGTTGAATCTGCTCTAGCGTTACTGCTTCAACGGCAATCGCGTCACGAAGCAAGACAAATCGGATTTCTCCGTGTCGATTCTTTTTATCACGAGTCATTCTTTCAACGTAATGGTCGAACGGTTTCCAGTCAATCGGCGTGACGTCGTTCATACGGATCCACTCAAACAACCGTCTCGCCCGCGACTCGTCATTCGATAGTAAAAAAGCAAATACCATCCCATGCAAAACCGCTTCACCGTGAGGAATACGATACGCCTCGACAGATTCTAGTGCATGCCCAAACGTATGCCCGAAGTTGAGCCAAGCGCGAATACCTTGTTCCCGCTCATCCGTCTCGACAATCGCTCGTTTCACTTCAATACCGCGAGCGAGCCATGTGATCCAATCTATCTTTACAAGTCCAGTCAGTGCGAAAAACAAGTCGTCCTCGAAAGAGGATTCGAGGACGTAACGTGATAAATACGCATGTTTTAGCAGTTCACCGATGCCACTTCGCACTTCCTGTACCGGCAAGGTTTCAAAACGAGAGACGTTATAATAGACGCCCACCGGTTGATAGAAAGAACCAATCGCATTTTTCGCGAGCGGATGATTGACGGCGACTTTACCTCCGACAGCCGAATCGTGAGCCAAAATCGTCGTCGGGACTTGTATGTAAGGAACACCGCGCATATAGACACTCGCTAAAAATCCAGCTAAATCGCCAACCATCCCGCCACCGAAAGCAATAATCAGGGTGTGACGGTCACATCCGTGCCTCAATCCTTCCGAGACAAGCTGATCGAGCCGCGATAACGACTTCGACGCATCACCGGCTTCGACGACAGACCAAACGACGCGCGAATGAACGTGTTTTAACTTTTCGAGGAACGATTCCCCGTAAAGTGAATCGACATGTTCGTCCGTAATGACCCAGAGCATCGAGGCATGTGACCAATCATTTGTTCCAATCCAACGATCTTCATTGTCGACCACGACGTTGTACGGGGTCGATGCTGTTATCGGAATGGTCACCATACACGCAACTCCTCCCGATATTCATCGACCCGACGTTTGATTCGTTCCATCGTATCGTGACCGAACGTCTCACATACTTCCTTCGCAATTTCGAACGCGATGACCGCCTCGACGACGAGTGATGCTGCAGGAACAGCACATGAGTCACTCCGTTCAATTTGAGCGAGGAACGCCTCTTTCGTATCAATATCGACCGATTGAAGTGGTTTATAGAGCGTCGGGATCGGTTTCATGACCGCTGAACAGAGGATCGGCATTCCCGTTGTCATCCCGCCTTCAAAGCCCCCGAGGTGATTACTGAGTCGCGTATACCCGTCGTCACCGTAAGCAATCGGGTCCATCACTTCTGATCCAGGTCGATATGCCATGTCAAAACCGTCTCCGAACTCCACACCTTTAAATGCGTTGACACTCATGACAGCCTGCGCAATTTTCGCATCCAGTTTCCGGTCGTATTGCACGTAGGAACCAAGTCCAGGAACGACACCATGCACTTCCGTACAGACGATGCCGCCAATCGAGTCTCCGTTTGACTTCGCTTCATCGATGCGACGCATCATTCGCTCGGCGGCTACCTCGTCAAGCGTTCGGACAGGTGAAGCATCGATGATTTCTTTTGCTTCTTGAAGTGATGCGAACGCACGCGTTTCCGCCTCTTCCCCGCCGATTACTTTTACATAACTGAAGAGGGACACCCCGACTTGTTCGAGCAACTGTTTACAGAAGGCACCGACCGCGACACGTGCAGCCGTCTCCCTTGCACTCGAGCGTTCCAAGACGTCACGTAAATCACGATGGTCATATTTCATCCCACCGACCAAGTCGGCATGACCTGGTCTCGGCCGCGAGACACGTCGTTTGACTTCGAGGTCGTCATCGATCGGTTCGGCTTGCATGACGTGCTTCCAATGGGTATGATCTTTATTCTCAATCCAAAATGTAATCGGAGCACCTGTTGTCTTACCGTGTCGTATACCTGAACGAACATCTACCTGGTCTGATTCGATTTGCATGCGACGTCCTCGTCCATATCCAGACTGACGCTTTTTCAATTCTATGTTGATTTGATCTAAATCTATAGCTAGACCGGCAGGGGCACCTTCAATGATGACCGTCAGTCCCGGACCATGTGATTCACCAGCTGTCAAATAGCGCATCCGCTCACCTCATCCATCTATTTTTTCGTAAAAGAAACTTTGTTTCATCGCATACCCGTAACGCTTCGGCTGGAAGATTTGTTCCGTTCCACCGACGAATAAAATCCCTCCTGGGCGAAGTGCACGTTGAAACGAGGTATATACTTTTTCTTTTGCTTCTTCCGTGAAGTAAATCAATACGTTCCGACAGACAATTAAATCAAAGTTACGTTCATACACATCTGCCAACAAATTATGTTTTTTGAACGTTACCAGTTGTTTGATTTCATCTGAAATGAAATAATCGTCTCCACGACGCGTGAAGTAACGGTTTTTAAACTCATCTGGTAAGTCGATGAGTGCACGTTCGTGATACTTCCCTTGTTTCGCCTTTTCGATGACAATGTCATCTAAATCAGTGGCCATAATTGAAAATTGAGAAGGCGCTAGATGTTTGGACAATAACATGGCGAGAGAATAGGGTTCCTCTCCTGTCGAGCACGCCGCACTCCATACACGAAGTTTGCCTTGACCCGAACGAATCAAGTGAGGCAATATATCCTCCTCGAGCTGTTGCCATCGCATCGGATTACGATAAAACTCACTCACGTTGATGGTCATCCGATCAAGGAACTCCTCATATAGCTGACGATCTGTGTCCATTGCCTTTAAATACTCTAGAAACGACGCATAACCCTTCTTCTCGCGCAAGGCGACCATCCGACGCTTCATTTGCGCCTCTTTATATAAATTCAAGTCAATTCCAGACTTGATATAAAACTTTTTTACGAAGATGGCATAATCATTCATCACCAATTTCAACCTCAATTCTCTCTCATTTCCTCTTTCTACTGACCACTTGGTTTTGAAGGGAACCAAAAAGGGACAGGTTTCCCCGTCCCTCGATTCGTCATGAAACGTGTGAGGCAACTCCTGCGAACCAAAGTGCCAATTCGCGTTCCGCGCTGTCCACACTATCAGAACCATGAATCACGTTTTGTGACATCGTCGATGCAAAATCACCACGAATTGTTCCTGGTTGTGCATCTAGTGGTTTTGTCTTCCCAATCATGAGACGAGAGACGGCGACGATGTCTTCCCCTTCCCATTCCATCGCGACGACCGGACCAGAAGTCAAAAACTCTACCAATTCACCAAAGAACGGTTTTTCTTTATGCTCTGCGTAGTGTGCCTCTGCGACCTCAACTGACGGAGTCACCATTTCGAGACGGTTCAACGTATATCCTTTGTTTTCAAAGCGTGAGATGATTTCCCCAATCAATCCACGTTTAACCCCATCCGGTTTAACCATTAAAAATGTCTTTTCCATTCCCCAAATCCCCCTAAGTCAATAAATGTGTACGATGTACGTATTTAGTGTACACGCTCCAGCACTTTTTTGAAAGGGGTTACATGGGCAATTACCATTTGCGCTTCCCGATATATTGTGCGATTTCAATCAACGATCGCTTGTCAGGGACATCCGGCAACCCATCAAGTCGATGAATAGCACGTTCGACGTATCGGTCAATTGTACGTTGGCTACGTTCTAACGTCCCATTTCGTTGCACTTCACGGACGAGTGACTTCGTCATATCCGTGTCTGTCGAGGCGTTCACCTGACGAAGACGTTCATAAAAAGTTGGGTCCTCCGATGAATAGAAAAGCGGTAATGTTTTATGACCGTGTCTTAAATCTTCTCCGACCGGTTTGCCGAGTTGGAAACTCTTAGCTGTAAAGTCTAGTAAATCATCCGTCATTTGGAATGCCATCCCGATGTCATATCCGAATAGACTTAGCTGTTTGACGACTTGAGGAGAAGCTCCTGAAATGACAGCGCCTGCTGCACAACTCGTTTCAATCAGAAGGGCAGTCTTTCGTGCTATCCGATCTAAATATCGCTTAGGCGACTGACCCCATTCGTATTGATCCTGAATTTGATTGATTTCACCGACACAAATCCGCTCCATCGTATCCGCCATGATTCGCATCACTTCGGGGGACTCGATTTCGGAGACGAGACGAATCGCCTCTCCGAATAGTGTATTTCCGGTATACATCGCAACGGTCTCATCATAACGCTCCATGACGGTCGGTTTCCCCCTACGGAGCATCGCATCATCGATGACATCGTCATGAACGAGTGATGCCATGTGAATCAATTCAAGACTTGAGGCAACTTTCGTCAAACGGATATCCTTCGTATCACCGAATCCTGCGCTTAATAAAACAAATGCCGGTCGGATGCGTTTACCACCAGCATCAAGTAGTTGGCGAGATGCCGATTCAATAACAGGGTGGTCCGTCCTGACTCGACTAGATAGAAATTGATCAATTTGATCAATTTCTCGGTTCATATGACGATAAAGTCGCTTCAAAGACATGTTTCACCACTTCTTTCCTAGATGCATGGCACATGCACCTCCGGAGAATGTCTTTACTTCGACTTGTTCGAACCCGGCATCTTCAAACATACGTTTGAGCGTCAAACGGTCTGGGAACTGGTCGGTCGATTCTTGTAACCATTTGTATTGATCGTATGAACCGGCGAATACTTTACCGAATAAAGGCATGACTGTCCCAAAATAGAAGCGGTACAATTCTTTGAAAAGCGGTGCCGTCGGTTGACTCGTTTCAAGACAAACGACCGTCCCACCTGGTTTTAAGACGCGATGCATTTCACGTAAAACCGTCATGTAGTCCGGAACGTTTCGAAGTCCGAAGCCGATTGTGACGTAATCGAACGAATTGTCTCCAAACGGCAACGCCATCGCATTACCATGGAGTAACTCGATTGTCGGCAACGACTTCACTTTTTCTTCTCCCACTTTCAGCATGTTCTCTGAAAAGTCGAGACCTTTGACGACTCCTGTGTTTCCTGCAGCTTCCGCCAATTGAATTGTCCAGTCAGCTGTCCCGCAACAAACATCTAGACATTTAGCCCCCGGAAAGACGTTCATTTTCTTCATCGTTGTCCGTCGCCACCACTTGTGAAGTCGGAAGCTGATAATCGAGTTCATCGTATCGTAGCTCGGAGAAATGGACTGAAATACTTCGTATACTTTTTGCTCTTTTTCTATCGGTTGCAACGTGTAACATCCTTTCCGTTCTAAGCGACCGCGTGCGCGAGCAACTTCGTGAGCTGCTCCTTTTGGTCTTGTCTGAGCGCTGTCGCTTTCTTATCAATCATTCGTTTCCCACTTGTTGTCAAATAAGGTTGTTCGATCAGCTCGGAAAGTGTTTGAATCAATCCGACGTTCGCTTCGAGCCAAATGTTCATCGAGACGTTTTTCTCGAGCAGTAATGTACACTTCGCCGCATTGACGCGTTGTACAGACTGTCCGAATCGGTCACTATATGACGCTGGAAAAGCCGTCAAGATTTTATAAAACTGAGCCGAGGCAAAGTCACCTGCGAGCACTTTTAATTGGCGCTCTAGCGACCCTTTCGGACTGCTGTTCACTTGATCATGCAATTCGAGCGCTTGATGTGCGAAATAGGTTGCCATCACGAGTTGTCGATGCTCAATCGATTCCAAATCAATCATCTCGACCATCCAACGAAGCAACAGCATGTCGACCGTTGGGACAACCTCGTGTTTCGTCAAATAGGGATGATTCATACGTTGTTCGATTTGACGAGCAAGGTCTGTGACAACGAATTCATTTGTCAACTGTTCCATGCTATCCCCCCTCGTCCACTTCATTGTCATTCTGACATAGTATAGCACATTTTTGTCACATTCACGTCATTCGAACTCGCAAACCCAACAAAAAAAGCCGCCATTCGGCGACTTATGTATTGCAGATTACTTGACCGCATCTTTGAGCGCTTTACCTGCTTTGAATGCAGGAACTTTGCTCGCTGGGATTTCGATATCTTCTTTTGTACGTGGGTTGCGACCTTTACGGGCAGCACGCTCACGAACTTCAAAAGTACCAAAACCGATCAATTGAATTTTCTCACCGTTTTGGAGTGCTTCAGTGATAGATTCGAATGTAGCTTCTACAACTACTGTAGCTTCTTTTTTCGAAACGTTTGCTTTCTCCGCTACTGCTTGGATCAATTCAGTTTTGTTCATCACGATTCACCTCCTCTCACTAGGAGTTTACGGGATTAATCATATCGTACAAACGTTGATATGACAACATTTTTTGCATGATTTCACGACATTCACCTTCAAAACAAGCTCAGTTGTTTAAAAAAACGACTTCCCCTTGTTCATCTATTGTATAGCCTTGTGAATAAGCAGGGGCGAATGGAGCGTCTTCATACAGCAAATAACGAATGTCTTCGCCGATTACTGGCGACTCATCCGTATTTTGAAGCGCTTCCTTCACGTCTTCTCGATAGTCCACAAATAATTGTCCGGTGCCGTCCACATAGATCGGGAGCTCACGGTCCGAGTAAGGACTCGGGATAACCGGTTCCTCTGTGACAAAAAGTTTATCGTAGTCAAGCGTGAACTGATTCTTTCCGAGTGACCCATCGAACGGGAACTTCCCTTCTTTCGCTCGAAACGCGGTGATATTTGTTTGAAGTTGCTGTAGCCGTTCCGATACGCGTAAATCAATCAATTTGACGGTCGGTTCCGTTTCGACATCTACGAGAATGTATTGGAACAACCCACCGCCTTCGAAACTATTTGCAGGAGGGTCGGCTAGATATCCTGGTACGAGTCGAGCAAACTCGATTGGATAGCGTTCCATAAGTGGCGTTTCCGCAGGTTTTGTTTTGATTGGTAAGACGCCAGATTGTTCACGATATGCATCGACCGCACTTTGCACGGTGTTCAACTGATCCTCATATGGAATATTGTTGCCCCGTTCCGAATCCGGAAACATACATCCTGCCAACAAAGTCGTCAGCGCCAAGCTGACAGCAATGATACTTTTTTTCATGGTCTATCCTCCCGTCGGTCCTGAGACGACGACAAAAATCATAATAACTGTTCCAAATAAGAAAATGATGAACGCAATCAGGCGCACAAGCGTCGCAAACCATCCGGTCAGTTTCGTGTGACTGATGGCGACCATCAAAGCAGCAACGGCAAAAGCACCGATCCCTGCAAATGAAATCCACATTTTGATGAGTGACGGTGTCACGTCTATCCCCCTACTTTCTCTATGTTCTCCAGACTTCAAGTGTAGCAAAAAAAAGCGAGGAACTGAACGAAAACGTCAGTTCCTCCCTGAAGTATTATTCTTCAAAATGAAACACTTGTTCCATCTCATGCTTTTGTGGGCGTCTCATGAGTTTTTTCACTTCATCATGAGGACTCTTGCCTTCGAACAACACGTTATAGAGTGCTTCTGTGATTGGCATCTCGACTCCCGCCTCTTTCGCAAGAGAGTGTGCTGCCTCACAAGCGCGGACACCTTCAACGACCATTCCCATGTTTCCAAGAACGTCTTCAAGCTTTTCACCGCGTCCGATTGCATTTCCGGCCCGCCAGTTTCGGCTATGTTGTGACGTCGCCGTCACAATCAAGTCACCGATTCCAGTCAATCCTGAGAAAGAAGCTGGATTCGCTCCAAGTTTCACCCCAAGACGGGCGATTTCAACAATCCCGCGGGTCATGAGCGCAGCTTTCGCATTGTCCCCATAACCAAGCCCGTCGGTCATACCTGCCGCAAGGGCAATAATATTTTTAAGCGCCCCACCGTACTCGGCACCAACGACATCCGAGTTTAAGTAAACACGGAATTGATCGTTAGTGAGTAGCTCCTGCACTTCGTCAGCGACATCAAGGTCCTCACAAGCGATCGTGATGGTCGTCGGTTTACGTACAGCGACTTCTTCTGCGTGAGTCGGACCGGTCAAGACACCGATTGCGCGACGCTTCGATGGATCGATTTCTTCCGCGATGATCTCCGAAAGACGCTTATGCGTTTTCGGTTCGATTCCTTTTGCGGCATGAACGATGGTGACCGGTTCCTTCAACAGCGTGTTCAACTGTTTTGAGACAGGACGAATCGCCGAGCTTGGAACGACGAGGAAGATGATGCTACGTCCGTCGAGTGCTTCGTTCAAATCCGTCGTGGCGCGAATCGATTCCGGTAACGGTGCATCTTTTAAATAAAACGAGTTCGTGTGCGACGAATTGATTTCATCCACGTGTTCTTGTTCACGTCCATAGAGCAGGACGTCATGACCATTGTCCGCTAATACGAGCGAGATGGCCGTTCCCCAACTTCCCGCTCCGATGACAGCTACGTTTGCCATAAGTGGCACCCCCGTTATTAGTTTTTCTGACGAGCCACGATATGAATCGGCGTCCCGGTGAAGTCAAATGCTTTACGAATTTGATTATCTAAATAACGTTTATACGAGAAATGCAACAACTCAGGGTCATTGACGAACAATACGAACGTCGGCGGCTCGATCGCAACTTGAGTCGCGTAGTTGATCTTCAAGCGTTGCCCTTTATCAGTCGGTGTCGGGTTCATCGCGACCGCATCGACGATGACGTCGTTCAATACGCTCGTCGAGATGCGACGGCGATGTGTTTCTGCCACTTGTTTGATGACAGGCAATAATGTCTGCAACCGTTTCGACGTAAGTGCTGACAAGAAGACAATCGGTGCATAATCAAGGAATAAGAATTCTTGACGAATCTTCTCTTCCATCTTCTTCATCGTCTTATCATCTTTTTCGACTGCATCCCACTTGTTGACGACGATGACAATCGCTTTCCCGGCTTCATGCGCGAGACCGGCAACACGTTTATCTTGTTCGATAATCCCTTCCTCACCGTCGAGGACGACGAGAACGACGTTCGAACGTTCGATTGCCTTTTGAGCGCGCATGACGCTATATCGTTCCGTCGATTCATATACTTTTCCGCGTTTACGCATACCTGCCGTATCGATGATGACGTACTCTTGACCGTCACGTGTGAACGGTGTATCAATCGCGTCACGCGTCGTTCCGGCGATATTCGAGACGATGACACGGTCTTCTCCAAGAATCGAGTTCGTCAAACTAGACTTCCCGACGTTCGGGCGCCCGATTAACGAGAACTGAATGACATCTTCGTTATATTCAAATTCATCCTTTTCAGGGGCGAGTTCGAATACTTGATCCAACAAGTCTCCAAGACCCAAACCGTGTGTACCCGAGATTGGGAACGGGTCACCGAATCCGAGTGAATAAAATTCATACATGAGATCTCGCATTTCAAAGTTATCCACTTTGTTGACGGCAAGAACGATTGGTTTGTTCGAACGGAACAACAAGTTCGCTACTTCTTCATCAGCTGCCGTGATCCCTTCACGACCGTTCACCATAAAGATGATGACATCTGCTTCATCGATGGCGAGTTCAGCCTGATGACGCATTTGAACGAGCAACGGCTCGTCCCCTACTTCAATCCCACCTGTATCAATCAAATGGAACTTACGGTTTAACCACTCTCCTGTGCCGTAAATACGGTCACGTGTGACACCCGGTTTATCATCGACGATCGAGACACGATCTCCGATGATGCGGTTAAAAATTGTGGATTTCCCGATATTCGGACGGCCAACGATGGCCACTGCTGGAATTCCCATAAAAACACCTCACTAATCTTTCTATCAAAATTTCATCATTTCAACATTTCGAAACGCAACTCACCTATCATATCACAGGCAAAATTAAGTGACCATACAAAAAGAAGCGGGAGCATGACTCCCGCTTGAACGATCATCTTATTTAGAGTCGTCCGAAGAGTCATCACCTGTCAATTCAGAGACAGAGAATCCTCCTTGGTCGCTATATTCGTCGAGTAATGCTTGATCATCATCTTGACGAGTCGGTTCAGATGATTCGAGTGCACGCATCGACAATGAGATTTTCTTATCATCGAGATGAACGTCTAACACTTTCACCTTCACTTCTTGACCTTCTGATAACACTTCAGATGGCGTCGCGATGTGACGGTTCGCAATTTGCGAAATATGAAGGAGACCTTCCACTTGCGGTGCAACCTCAACGAACGCACCGAACGTCACGAGACGTTTGACGGTTCCTTCGATCACATCACCTGGTTGAATCTGCCCTTCAATCGTCTCCCATGGGCCAGGCTGTGTTTCTTTAATTGAGAGCTTCACTTTTTCATTATCTAAGTCGAGACCAAGGACTTTCACTTTGACGCGGTCGCCTTCAGTCACAACATCACTTGGCTTCTCGACACGGCTATGCGCCATTTCTGAGATGTGGACGAGTCCATCCACACCACCGATGTCAACGAACGCACCGAAGTCTGTCAAACGTTGAACCGTTCCTTCGATTACTTGACCGACTTCAAGTGATTCAAGCGTCTCAGATTTCTTCGCGCTCATCTCTGCTTCGACAACTGCTTTATGTGACAAGATGACGCGATTTTTCTCGCGATCGATCTCGACGACTTTTACGGTAATTGGTTTGTTCAAGTATGACGAGAAGTCTTCTACGAAGTGACTTTCGACAAGAGATGCCGGGATAAATCCACGGATTCCAATATCGACGACAAGACCACCTTTGACCTTATCTTTCACCATCACTTCAAACACTTCACCCGATTCGAATTTTTCGACGATTCGATCCCATGCTGCCTCGGCATCAACGTCTTTTTTCGAAACGACCACTTCTTCGTCCGTGACTTTTTTAACTTTGACACGAATCTCGTCGTTCACTTGGAGTGATTCGTTTAAATCGTCTAGATGCATGCTTGATACTTCGCTAATTGGCAAAATCGCTTCGGTCTTATAACCGATATCGATCAGCGCTTGCTTGTCCTCGATTTTGACGACTGTTCCGGTCACAATCTGACCACGATTAATTTCAAAATCAGGCATATCTTTCATTTCTTCGACCATTCCAACACTACCCCCTCACGATGAGTACAAAAAGGAGCGCCATGAGGCGCTTACACCTAGTATAAATCTCTTATAATTCCGAGAATTTGTCAAGGCGTTATGAAGATTGTACCTCTATTGAAAGAAGTTTAAACCTCAATTCCCGAGTCCCGTGATTACTTCGTGAATGAATGTGTCAAATAAAGGTCGGCGATCGTATCCATGATTAAGTCGGCCGCCTCTTGTGCGCTCGCCTTACGTTCTTTCAAAGGAGTCAAATCAATCGGTTTCCCAATCACGACACGCAATTTCGTACGGAACTTATATTTACCAATGATGGCAATCGGTAAAATATGCGCATCCGAACGCATCGCAAAGAAACCAACGCCAGCTTGAGCCTTTCCTAATGTCCCGTCTTTAGAACGTGTACCTTCAGGAAAAATCGAAATGACCTCTTCTTCTTTCAGCTTTTGAAGAACGACTCGTAGCGCCTGACGGTCACCTTCCCCTCGTGATACCGGAATCTGTCCCGCTCGGTTCAAAATATGCTTCAGTACGGGAACACTAAATAATTCCTTTTTAGCAAAGAATCGCAATGGACGCTCTTTTGGAATCGCACATGCAAGAAGGACCGGGTCCCAGTTTGACTGGTGATTCGAACAAACGAGGATTGACCCATCTTTCGGGACATGCTCGCGTCCGATGAACTCGACACGGAACGATATACGTTGGATGATGTTGACGACGCCTCTCGCCATCCGATACATTCCAAACGGACCATTGTTCAACGGCTTACTCATGCTTTCACCTCTTCAATTAATCGTTCAATCGCTAAGACGACCCCATCAATGGATAACGTCGTCGTATCAAGATAATGGGCATCTTCCGCTTGACGGAGAGGAGCGACTTCGCGTTCTGAATCTCGTTTGTCGCGAAGGGCGATCTCTTCTTTCAATTGCTCGTAATCGCTAGGGATTCCTTTTGATACGTTTTCCTCGTGACGGCGGCGTGCTCGTTCTTCGACAGACGCGGTCATGAATACTTTCAAATCAGCGTTCGGTAACACGTGTGTGCCGATATCGCGTCCATCCATGACGACACCGCCATGTTTTGCTAAATCGCGTTGTAAATCCATCAACGCATCCCGCACTTCCGGTTGACGTGCGACAAAACTGACATTATTCGTCACTTCACTCGAGCGAATGACGTCGGTCACTTCCTCGTCACCATCAAATACACGTTGCCCTTCGTCTGACGGAACGAGACGGATTGACATGTTCTCAATCATCTTCGCAAGAGCTGGACCATCTTCAAGGTTGACCCCTTCGTTTAACGCGCGGTATGTGACCGCTCGATAAATCGCTCCTGTATCAATATAGACATAGCCTAATTGTTTCGCCAGCGATTTGGCGATTGTACTTTTCCCGGCACCAGCCGGTCCATCTAAAGCAATTTGTAACGATGTTTTCATACAAAACGGGTATCGAGTGCGCCCGATACCCTCCTCCTCTCGGTCTATAATCCCGAGAACATCATAACAGTTTTTTATCTTGAAGAAAATACAGACCCTGTCCGTTTACGAGCTTCGAGTTGAACGCGGAAGCAGTATCGTAAAATCGTTTCTTGGTCACGAGGCGTCAAATCCTCAAAAGCTAAAGAAAGTTCTTGCTTCACTTCTTGCTTATGTATCCGTACGAGTCGACTCTTCACTCGAAAGAGCTTTGGTGACCCCTGCTCGTCTTCAATTCGGAAAACGACGATGAGCGATTCATCCACTTCAATCGGGGCACGATTCGCAATGATTTTCATTCCGCCAGCTGATACGTCAAGCGACGTCGTCTCGAATGATTCGAAGTCCGCCCCGTCAGCCGCAACGACTGTCACGTCAATCATTTCAGGGACGCGCAAATATTCCCGCCGTTGAATCCGTTTGATCTTTTTCTCATCCGGCATTTTGAACGCATAGCGAATCGTCATCTGCGCATCGCTGATTCGTTTCACAACTTTCGTATCGAATGCAAATAATTGGTTATCCCCTTTGAAGAAGTAGACTCGCATCTCCTCCTCTTCATGTAAAAAGAACGTTTTGAGCGTCGTCATGTCACTTGGAGATTCGATCCAAACCACTTGGTCCACGATGGCAGCAATTTTAGTTTTCCCCTCGTTGCGTCCTTCTACTTCAATTCTTAATTCTTGTCCTTCTTTCAGCATTAGCATGTTCCCCTTTATTTAAATTGACGACGATTGGACAGGTTGGCAGCTCGAACGAGTAATAGAGCCACCATCCATAAAATGACGATATAGAGCACGGCTGGCAACTTATGATCCGGTTCTAAAATTAAAATCAAATCAAACGTCCCATGGATGACCGTCGCAGAGAAGATCGCCATAAACAGCCACACCCGCTCACGTGCCGAATGTTTGGCTCGTCCCAAACAATAACCCATGACGACCGCAAACAATGCATGCCCGCTCACCGGCAAGATGGCCCGCCAAATGGCGATTTCTAATGAATCGTACACCCATAAGTATAAAAAATTCTCCAACGTCGCGAAGCCTAATGAGCAGGCGACCGCATAGAGAATCCCGTCGTAGTAATCATCAAAGACTTTATGTATATATATTGTATAATAAATCATAAACCATTTAAAAAACTCTTCGAGTAAGGCAGTGGTGACATATGCCTGCCAAAACGGCCCAGTCAGCACCCCTTCTTCAACGAACGCATATTGGATAAACATGATCGGGAAAACGAGAACGGCCCCGGCCACGAAAGAACGAATCACATATCCGAGCGGTTCTGCTTCCAATTCATGGCGAAGATAGAAGTAGGAAAGAAGGGCAAGCCCTGGTGCAACCGCAGACAAGGCGATTGCGATCATGACGCATCTCTCCTTTCTCTCATTAGCATACACTGAATTGTCTGAAAGAAAAAGTGTAGAACGCCTAGAAAATGGAAATATCCTTAAAAAATATTAGGAGGTCATTTATGAATCATTTATTACTCATTCACACAGGCGGTACGATCGCCATGTCTCAATCTGGCACAGGTCACGTCGAACCAAGCGATGTGAACCCGATTGATGCTACACTTCCGAAAGCGACGGACATCGCCCAAATTACGACAAAGCATTTTTCAAATATCCCATCTCCACATATGACACCAGATAAAATGCTTGAACTGGCTCAATTCATTCAACATGAATTGACACAAGACACGTATGACGGGGTCGTGATTACGCACGGAACCGATACACTAGAAGAGACGGCATATTTCTTACAGATCACGCTCGGCGCACCAGTCCCGATCGTATTGACAGGAGCAATGCGTTCCTCGAACGAAGTCGGATCCGACGGAGAATTCAATTTGATCACTGCTCTTCGAGTCGCGAAAAGCGAGGCGGCTCGCGGAAAAGGTGTTCTCGTCGTGTTCAATGGAGAGATTCACTCGGCATTCAACGTCACAAAAACACACACATCATCCGTTGATACATTTAAGTCGGTTCATTTTGGAAATGTAGGTATGGTCACAAAGGACCACGTACTCATCTATAGTCAACCGGCGACAAGACAGCCCAAAATGATTCCGTCCATCTCAAAACGGGTAGCAGTGTTAAAAGTCGTTGCAGGAATGGAGCCTGATTTGCTTGAATCTGTGATGACACTCGGATACGACGGACTCGTCCTCGAAGTGTTAGGACAAGGTAATGTCCCTCCGACACTTTTGCCAGCTCTCGAGCGCTTAGTAGAGGAAATCCCAGTCGTGATTGTCAGTCGTTGCTTTAACGGAATCGTCCAAGACGTATATGGGTATGACGGTGGTGGGAAACAATTAAAAGAGATGGGCATCATATTCTCGAACGGGTTAAATTCGCAAAAAGCTCGCTTGCGGTTACTCGTAGAACTCGAATCCGGGTCTTCTCAATCCGTCATGGAACATAGCTTTAGCTTCCAGCAATAACCTTGCGCTTCTGCGCCCCCTTCCCTACAATGAGCAAAGAGGTGATTTTCAGTGAATAAACAAGCCATTATCGTTGGCGCCGGGCCATGTGGTCTATCAGCGGCCATCGAGTTAGAGAAGATTGGGGTTTCTTGTACCGTAATTGAACGAGGAAATATCGTGGATGCGATTTATCGCTATCCGACCCATCAAACGTTCTTTTCATCTGCGAGTCTGTTAGAAATCGGGGATATTCCGTTTATATGTAAAGATCTAAAACCTCGGCGACAAGACGCACTCGTCTACTATCGCGAAGTCGTCACTCGTACCGGACTAAACGTCTATCCGTTCGAGACCGTCGAATCAGTTGAAAAAATCGATGACCGTTTCATCGTGACGTCAAGACATGAGCGTCGTGGGGAAACCGTCCGCGAGGCGGATTATGTGATCTTAGCCACAGGGTATTATGGACGCCCTCGTCTGCTCGACGTGCCTGGTGAAGAGTTGCCACACGTACACCATTATTTCCACGAGGCCCATCCATACTATCGACAACATGTCACCATCATCGGTGGGAAGAACTCCGCTGTCGATGCGGCAATCGAACTCGAGAAGGCCGGCGCATATGTAACGGTGCTTTACCGCGGCGACTCGTATAGTCCTTCCGTGAAGCCGTGGGTTCTTCCTAACTTCGATTCACTCGTCCGACATGAGAAAGTTCGAATGGAGTTTGAGGCGACGATTGATCGAATTACCGAAGACGGTGTCCATTACCATCAGCATGGAGAAGAAAAACACGTCTATGCCGATCACATTTTCGCGATGACCGGATATCAGCCAGACCATCATCTTTTCGAAAATGCTGGTATCACGATCGATGACGAGAGCGGTGTCCCGACATTTGATGAGGAAACGTTCGAAACGAATGTCGAACATCTGTTCATCGCCGGCGTCGTCGCTGCCGGGAACGATGCGAATAAGATTTTTATCGAGAACGGTCGATTCCACGGGAAAGCCATCGCAGATACAATCACAAACCGTATTAAAGTATAAAAAAAGTTCGGTCAACACGTGTTGACCGAACTTTTTTTACTTAGACCCAACCACGGAAGCGTGACGCTTCCGCCATCTTACGAACACCGACCATATAAGCCGCGAGACGCATATCGACCTTGCGGGCTGAAGAAGTATTGTAAACCGTATTGAACGAATGAACGAGTACTTTTTCAAGTTTTTCCTCGACTTCTTCTTCCGTCCAATAGTAACCTTGGTTGTTTTGTACCCACTCGAAGTACGAAACCGTGACGCCACCACTCGATGCCAACACGTCTGGCACGAGAAGAATTCCGCGTTCTGTCAAAATCTTCGTCGCTTCGTTCGTCGTCGGACCGTTCGCCGCCTCCACTACGATGGACGCTTTAATGGCATCGGCGTTATCTTCCGTGATTTGATTCTCGATGGCAGCTGGCACGAGAATGTCACAGTCGAGCTCTAACATCTCTTTATTCGAGATCGTGTTTTTGAAGAGCGTCGAAATCGTACCGAATGAATCGCGACGGTCTAACAAGTAAGGGATGTCCAAACCGTTCTCATCATGGATGGCACCGTAAGCGTCACTGACCGCGATCACTTTCGCTCCCGCATCATACATAAACTTCGACAGGAAACTACCCGCGTTTCCGAACCCTTGAACAACGACACGTGCACCTTTTAGCTCAATACCACGGCGTAGTGCCGCTTCTCGAATCATGATGGCCACACCTTTCGCCGTCGCTGTCTCGCGACCGTGTGAGCCTCCAAGAACAAGTGGTTTACCTGTGATGAATCCTGGTGAGTTGAATTCATCGATTCGGCTATACTCATCCATCATCCAAGCCATGATCTGCGAGTTCGTGAACACGTCTGGAGCTGGGATGTCTTTTGTCGGTCCTACGATCTGACTGATCGCTCGCACGTAGCCACGGCTCAATCGTTCGATTTCACGGAAACTCATCTCACGTGGGTCACAGACGATTCCGCCCTTACCGCCACCATAAGGCAAGTCGACAATCCCCGCTTTTAAGCTCATCCATACAGATAGTGCTTTAACTTCTACCTCAGTTACGCTCGGGTGGAACCGAATTCCCCCTTTTGTCGGTCCGACCGCATCGTTATGTTGAGCGCGATAACCCGTAAAGATTTTTGTCGAGCCATCATCCATGCGAACTGGGATCCGAACGGTCAGCATGCGAAGCGGTTCTTTCAACAACTCGTACATCTCGTCTGGATAGCCGAGCTTATCTAATGCTTCGTGAATTACCTCTTGTGTCGATTCCAAGATGTTTTTTCGTTTTTGATGACCTTTTTCTTGATCCGTAATCATGAAGGTTTCCTCCCCTAAATTGTCAATTCTCCCCCAAGAATTAACCTCGTATTCGTTTAAAAGTATAGCCGATACGCGCTCAATTTGAAAGGGTTTTACAAAAATAATGAAAGCGTTTTCTTTAAGTGTGGAATGATACAGATGTCTTACTTCGACTCGCGTTCGAGCGCGAGCTCGATAAAGCGGTCTAATAGCTCACCGTAAGAAATCCCGACTGTTTTCGCGCTGTCCGGGAACAAGCTTAACGGCGTCATCCCAGGTAACGTGTTTGTTTCTAAAATGTACGCCTCTCCTGCTTCGGATACGAGGAAATCAGAACGCGAGTATCCTGAACATCCGAGCGCGCGATGCGCCATGACAGCCGCCTGTTGCACTTCTGTCGTCAATTCATCCGAAATTTCAGCAGGACATACGTGAATCGAACCACCTTCTGTATACTTCGACTCGTAGTCGTAAAATTCATTTTTCGGAATGATCTCAATGACCGGAAGGGCTTGTTCTTTTCCAAAATTCCCGATAACCGGTACAGTCAGTTCTTTCCCCTTAATGTATTGCTCGACTAAAACCGCTGAATCACATAGAAATGCCTTCTCAATGCCAGCACGCAACATCTTTTCGTCCATTGCGATCGTCAAACCGTTTGACGAACCTTCTTGGGCAGGCTTGACGACACATGGGAACTCATTTCCCCACTCGGCTATTTTCTCATCAATCGAATCAACAGATTCAATCAGCACGTCGCGCGCCACACGGATGCCCGATGCCGCGAAGATGATTTTCGCTCTTGCCTTGTCCATCGCAAGAGCCGATGCCAATACACCTGAACCTGTGTACGGGATCCCAGCCATTTCAAGTAATGATTGAACACGGCCATCTTCGCCGTATTTCCCATGTAACGCACTGACGACGACGTCGACGTTTAACGTCAACAACTCGTTCGCGCGCTCTGGATGAAAGTCGATTGCCGTGACTTCATGACCACGTTCCGTCAATGCCTCAATCATCCCTTGTCCGCTTGTGAGGGATACCTCACGCTCTCCTGACACTCCACCATACAATACAGCGACCTTCATTCCAATCTCTCCTTCAACTAACTACTGAAAATTCATGTCTAATCATAACACGGGCATCTTAAAAACAATAGGAACAGAAAAGTAAAAAAAGCCGTACTTATGCGAATGCATCGTACAGCTCTTTCACAGCATGTTCAGTTTGAATCGTCTTTCCGTATTCCATCATGACGTACGGACTGACTGTAGTCGTCTTTCCATATTCGGACAAAATGGCGGCGAGTCGTTCTTCCAGTTTCTCAGGAAGCACTTCCACGAAGTGAAGATAGTATCGACCCTCATAATGATAAAGTGCCCCACCTTGTTCGGTTTCATGTATATGTGGAAACAATCGAATCGAAGCGTTAATCACATCTTCGAGATCATCGAACTGATAAATCAAATGATGGATGACGTCGATTGTCAGGCGAATCTCAACTTGTTCGAGATCAAGCTCTGCAATGGCTTCACCTTTTTGAACGTCAATGACGAGGCCATCTCGAGGAAACATCGTCACATTCAAGTCAACCGCTCCTTGCGGAGAGAATCCGTACTCACTTTCTGCTGTCTCAAGCAATTCTTTCCACAGCTGTTGACCGTTTTCCCCCACGATCGTATCGATGGCGATTCCACGTAATGTAAGCTCATTCGCAGTCACATATACACGAAGATGTTCTTTTGTTTGTTTTTCAAATCTCAATCGAAAACCTCCAGTGAATATTCAATCCTACTAATAAGCTACTCCCGTTTTAATCCCGTGTCAAATAGTTGATAACCATTTCGTCCACTCTTCAGGTGAATCGCCAAGAAATGCATCTTCGAACCGATCACGTTCGAGGCTAACCGCATATCCACCGGCCCCAATCTTCAGTTCAGGATGCTCTTCTTGAATATAGCCCATCGCCTCGATTAACTGAGGAATGTGATCCGTCAATGTGCACGCAAAAATGAGACAGGATGCATCGATGTCATGCAGCGCCTTGCTCAAGTCTTCTTTCGGGAATCCCGCTCCCAAAAAGATGACGTCGTATCCATGTTGGCGCAAGTAAAGTGTGACAAATAGAAGTCCGATTTCATGCATCTCACCGGGTGCACAGACACAAGTGACTCGCGGAAGGAACGGATTCATTGGCATTTGAAGTGACAATGTAGATAGACGAGCCCGTAAAAAAGCTGTCGCAAAATGTTCATGGGCGATTGTAATCGACCCTTGCTCCCATTGAGAGCCGATATCCATCAGAAGCGGTCCAATGATGTCTTTCGTCACCTTTTCAAAGCTAAACGTATTAAAAGCACGATTGATCAAATCATGTGCGGTCCGCTCATCAAAGGAAAGCAACGCCTGAAGCAAGCCGTCCTTTAATTCCTCATCGTAAAGCTTGGCAGACGTCGGTTCCGGTTCAGGTGCCTGATGGAGCTGTTGAATCGCTTGTGAGACGGATAACCCTTCTCTTTGCTTCTCTACCACCCATTTGATTTTTTCGACATCTTGATCTGAATACAGGCGGTGACCTGATTCGGTCCGGCTCGGTACGATAAATTGGTATCGACGTTCCCAGGCACGAATGGTCGTTGGATTGACACCGGTCAACGTCGCCACGGTCTTAATGGAGTATTTCGGCATCTCCGCCCTCCTCTCCTATTCGTTCTATGACATAAGTATATCCTCAATTGAAAAGGTTTACCCCTTTTATTGTGCAATCCAGTATTTTTCAAAAATAAAAAAAAGGCGCGAACATCGTCCGCACCTCACCTTAAAATATGGCATCTCGCCCGATATATATGAAAATGAGAATAATCGCTAACATGGCGAAGGTCAATGTCATCGCCAACGGGCGCTTCATCAAGTTATCGTTCAACTTTCTCTTCCGTTCATGTTCTTGCCTCTCCGATCGAGACGGCAACGTATCCGCCAACTGCTCGCGTAAAGAATCTGCCTGATTCCGATGTCGCAACGTATGCCCTCCTTTACCTTTTTTATCATTTTACTATGATATTATTCAAAGGAAAAGATTTGCGTCAACCGTATTTTCCATTCTGTCACATTTTTTCGGACGATTCGTGTTGTCTCCGGAAACTCAATCGCCCCACATTGGTCACAACATTCTTCTTGGTCGATTGTCGACTCCGAAAAATAGCGAAGCAAATAATCACGTCGGCACGTACGGATGAGTGCATAATCCATCATCTGTCCGAGTTGACGATATCGATCACGTCTTCTTTCTTTTACCCAATCGAGCGCCTCTTGAAGCGAACGTTCAGACAACAACTGTTTCAAAAGTAAGAACTTCGGATCTTCTTCGTTCATCCGCAATATACGAGATAACTGCGAAACCGACGTGGCGTTCTCGCGTTCAAAATACGCCAAACGGATGTCTTCGTCTTTCGGATATTGACCGTCAATCAAAAATTGTTGGATGCGCTCGTCTCCGTCTGCATAGAGGAGGACAGCAAACGCCGGCTCTCCATCACGACCCGCTCGTCCAATCTCTTGCATATATGCTTCGACCGTTGCAGGTATTTGAAAATGGATGACGGAGCGGACGTTGTCTTTGTTTACCCCCATCCCGAATGCACTCGTACACACCATGACCGACACTTCGTTCCGTAAAAATTGAGATTGCACGAGTCGTCGGTCTTCTGTCGACATTCCACCGTGATAAAATAACGCATCATCTAGTTCAAACGCCAATGCTTCCGCTTCTCGACGGGTCGCCGTATAGACGACAGCCGGTTTCGGAACGTCTCGCACCAATTCTTTTAATCGTTCAAGTTTCTTTTCTTTTTCGAGCCGTTCGACCATCAATCGAATTTCCGGTCGATTCGCAGAATGAACGAACTGCTCAGGTGAAAAGAGTGCCAGTTTTTCAACGATGTCTTGCTTCACGCTTTCAGGTGCGGTCGCTGTGACCGCCATGCATTGCGGGCTTCCGATTTGTTTACGCAATTCCCCTAATCGGGCATACTCCGGTCTAAACTCATGACCCCATTGGGAGATACAATGCGCCTCGTCAATGACGAGCATTTGAATCTTGACGTTCGAGAGTGCTCGTGTGACATATGGCACTGCCAACTGCTCAGGTGATAAATATAGAAAGCGATAGCGTTTCAAGTGATTGATGATCTCTTGCTTTTCTTCTGCTGATTCCATCGACGTCAATCGTGCGACACCTCGTTCTCCACGTTCTCGAATGTGAAGCATTTGGTCTTCAATCAAAGAGAGCAGTGGTGAGACGATGACCGTCAATCCTCCGTTCTTGATATATGAGGGGAGTTGAAACGTCAACGACTTTCCTGCCCCTGTCGGCATGACTGCCAATACATCCTGACCCTCTACAACGGAATGGATGATTTCATGCTGACCTGGGCGGAACGTATCATACCCGAACACACGCTTCAATGTCGATTCATACAAATGTCTCACCTCGTTTCAGTCTTGCGAACACAAGACGTATTTGAAAGTAGCTAACGTTTCCCATCTCTTCAAATATCGGTTTCAACGCCCAACTGTTCGGATGTCGAAGTCTCTCGATCGTGACAATTTCTTCGGCCGGGACGAACTGATCGAGGGGAAAGATGTCTAAGTACATCGCCATCTCTACCACATGATCTTCAATCGTACTCGTCCGTAGTCTACGTTGTGACTGAACTTGTTGGAACGAATACCCTTTCAAAAAGAGTTCGTATGATTCCCGTGCCGAATAGGTCATCCGCTCTGTCGACAATCCATACGTAAATCCTCGTAACTTCGCATCTTCCGGTAACGCTATCAACAACTCATTCCATCCAGCCAAAAAATAGAGTCGAGCCGTCTCGGCATCCACATCGAGTAGGCTAGCAATTTGTTCATAAGTCAGACCGGTTTCAAATGCTCCCGTGAATCGATAGACGACCGCCGTCGCATATGGATCTCCGATTTTTTCGAGCGCAATCTCGATTTCGTGATGAAACGATTGCATCAGCACTTTCCAATCTCGGTCGAGTTGCAATAATCGCTTTACCCACTGTTCTGCAGGTCGATCGGCTTGGACTGGATAAAATGTTCGTTCATGTTCCTTAGACATAAACGTCTGTACGAAAAGGCTAAGCCGTTTCCATGTCGTCGCGTTAAAATCACGGCGCTCCCCACCTAATCGATTGAACAAATCCTCTACAGCTTCAGGGGATGCCAACATGTCTCCCGCTTCTGTCAGTTTAAACTGTTTGCGGTCTAACCATCCCCGCTTCTCAAGTCCTTTCAATAAGGACTCATATGCATACGTTGTTTGCGGAAACTGTCCAAAAACAGGTTCTAGTTCATAAAAGAACGCGTCTTGTAACGTTGTCGCCGAACGCTTTCCATTTAAGACATGGAATAGGCTGCGTTCACTTCGTTCTCCGTTTAATCGCTTAATGGCCAGCAGTAAAACTCCGTCTGCTAAATGAACCAAGTCGTCACATCCTTAAAAAAATCATTATCCTACCAAAAAGACACTCGTTTCCTCATTGAAATAATTGGGTATGTAGACTACAATTACTCGTAGACAGTAGATTGATTTCTAAGAGAAACGAACCGTTTGGAGGGTTATTATCATGGCAAAATTTACTATCGTCGATAAAGATACATGTATCGCATGCGGAGCTTGTGGTGCAGCAGCACCAGATATTTACGATTACGATGATGAAGGTCTCGCATTCAACTTGATGGATGACAACACAGGTACTGTTGAAATTCCTGATGAGTTATACGAAGACATGATGGATGCATTCGAAGGATGCCCAACCGATTCAATCAAAGTGGCAGACGAATCGTTCGAAGGCGATGCATTGAAGTTTGAATAATCCAAGAAAGACATATTGGTCATTTTGACCGATATGTCTTTTTTCATTTTCACTTCTCCACCGTACTCCAATCATGACAGCTCTAGCCAAGTATAACAAAAAAGGTTGTTTGGCTTAAGCACCAAACAACCTTTCTAAAATGGACATATGTCCTATTCCAGATTAGCGTTTTCCTTTAATATATGGAATACCGACTGACTTCGGTGCATCCGCACGACCAACGAGTCCAGCGAGCGCAAGAATCGTGAGCGCATATGGTGCAATCAAGAGGAGAAGCTGTGGCACGTTATTGATGACCGGCAAGTTGCTTCCGATAATCGAAAGTGCTTGAGCGAATCCGAAGAATAATCCGGCACCGAGTGCGCCGAGCGGATTCCACTTCCCGAAGATCATCGCGGCAATCGCCAAGAACCCTTGACCAACAATCGTTGTTCCGCTGAAGTTTGTCGTAACCGTAACGGCATATACCGCTCCGGCAAGGCCACCAAATGCACCAGAGAGCATGACGCCCATGAAGCGCATTTTTGTGACGTTGATTCCCATCGTATCGGCCGCCATCGGATGTTCCCCGACTGAGCGAAGACGTAGTCCGAACGGCGTCTTGAAGATGACGAACCAGACGACAAACGCTAATGCGATGGCAACAAATGACGTATATTGAACGTTAATGAAGAACATTTTTAGAACAGGAATATCTGACAAAAATGGTACGTTCTCTTTCGCAATACGATACTCGATAAAGTCAGTTTGACCTTTATTATAAAGCACACGTACAACGAAAATCGCGAGACCAATCGCAAGCATGTTAATCGCTACTCCAAGAACCGTCTGGTCCGCACGCCATAGGATGGCCGGAACAGCTAAGAAGAGAGAGAATAACGCTCCAACTACCATCGCAACGAGCAAGGAAATCCATGGGCTAAACGCACCGGCTCCTAAGTCTGTCAACGTGAGCGTTGTGATGATTCCTGTTGCGGCACCGATGATCATAATTCCTTCGAGTGCGATGTTGACGACACCCGAGCGTTCACTGAAAATCCCACCAAGCGCTGCGATAATGAGTGGAGTCGCATAGGCGAGTGCAACCGGTACGACGATATAGAGGACTTCTAAGAAGCTCATTTTTTCTCCACTCCTTTCTTACGATTTCCTTTAAGTTTCTCAATAACATAGTTGATGGCATAACCAGATGCCACAAAGATAACGATTGCTGCGATGATGACTTTGACGAGTTCAGACGGTACGTTCGCACCAAGTTGCATCGCCAATCCACCGATGTTCAATCCAGCAAAGAGAATCGCTGCAAGAATGACACCAACCGCTGTGTTTGCACCGAGGAGGGCTACGGCAATCCCGTCAAATCCAACACCTGTGAACGATGCCGAGAGCGTCATACTACCGAACGTCCCGAGACCTTCCATCGCGCCGGCGAGACCTGCGAACATCCCTGAGATGACAAACGAAAGGACGATGTTACGGTCAACGCTCATCCCTGCGTACTGAGAAGCATGTTTGTTGAACCCGACTGCACGTAACTCGTAACCGAGCGTCGTACGTTGAAGAATGTAGTAGTATACAATCGCTGCTAGCACCGCAACGAGGACACCCCAGTGAAGACGTGAGTACGTCGTCAACTCTTGTAACCATGGTGACGCAAGCGATGCCGATTCGTTGATTGAGTCTGTACGTTCGTTCGTCACACCGATGACGCTACGCAAAATCGCGTTCGTCGTGTAAAGCGCGATATAGTTCATCATGATTGATGTGATTACTTCGTGTACGTAAAACTTCGCTTTTAAGAAACCAGGAACGAAAGCCCAGATTGCGGCTGCGACCATCGCTGCAAGAAGTGCAAGCGGTAAATGGATAAACATCGGCAAATCGAAGTTGATCCCTACATAAACGGCTGCTACCCATCCAATCAATACTTGGCCTTCTACCCCGATGTTAAATAGCCCGGTCCGGAATGCAAAGGCAACCGCAAGACCCGAGAAGATAAGTGGTGCTGCTGCACGTAACGTCTCCCCGATGGCATACGGGCTTCCAAACATCCCTTCAAACAAGGAGATAAAGCCTTGAACAGGGTCGTACCCACCAATCAACATAACGATGGCTCCGACGAGAAGTCCTAAAATGATGGATAGGAATGGAATGAGAAGTTGGTTTAAACTTAATTTTTTCATTCTGTGTCGTCCCCTCTCTGACCGCCGGCCATCAAGAAGCCAAGTTCTTGTTCCGTCGTCTCTTTCGGATCACGAATTCCTACGATTTTTCCTTCATAAAGAACGGCGATACGGTCGGATACGTGTAAAATCTCATCAAGTTCGAACGAGATGAGCAAGACAGCACGGCCCTTTTCACGTTCTTTAACGAGTTGTTCGTGAATAAATTCAATCGCACCGACATCTAGACCGCGCGTTGGTTGTGCTGCGATGAGTAAATCAGGCGAGCGGTCGACCTCACGGGCGATAATTGCTTTCTGCTGGTTACCACCAGAAAGGGCACGCGCTGGCACATCGATGGATGGAGTTCGGACGTCAAACTTCTCAATCAACGCCTTCGCTTTCTCTGCCACGGCTTTATAATTCATAAGACCCCGTTTCGAGAAAGGTTCTTTATAGTACGTTTGAAGAACCATGTTGTCACGAATCGAGTAGTCAAGGACAAGCCCATGCTTATGACGGTCTTGTGGAATATGTCCGATGCCAGCTTCCGTCATTTTACGAGGTGTGTGCCCCGTCACATCTTTTCCATTGAGTAAAACTTTACCGGATTCTGGCTTTTTAAGCCCAGAGATTGCTTCAATCAGTTCCGTCTGACCGTTACCGTCAATTCCTGCAATCCCGAGTACTTCTCCAGCACGAATCTGTAAGTCTAATCCTTCAACGACTTTCAAACCACGACTGTCTTTGACGACAAGTCCTTGAACGTCAAGGACAACTTGTTGTGGATCGGCTTTCGAATACTCCGCATCGAAATTGACTTCTCGCCCGACCATCATTTCAGCAAGACTGTCTTCGTTAACGGTTTCGTCGACTTCAACCGTTCCGATATAACGTCCGCGGCGAATGACCGTACAACGGTCTGCGACTTGCATAATTTCCTTCAGCTTGTGCGTGATCAAGATGATCGACTTACCTTCAGCAATCAGACGTTTCATAATTTGGATAAGTTCTTGAATCTCTTGTGGTGTCAACACTGCCGTCGGTTCATCAAAGATCAAAATATCCGCCCCGCGATAGAGCGTCTTCAAGATTTCTACACGCTGTTGCATACCGACTGAAATATCTTCAATCTTCGCGTCTGGATCAATCTTAAGTCCATACTGTTCTGAAATATCCATGACCTTTTTACGGGCTGTCGCACGGTCAATCGTTACACCGCTCTTTGGCTCAAGTCCGAGGATGATGTTCTCTGTGACCGTGAATTTTTCAACAAGCATAAAGTGTTGGTGGACCATCCCGATCCCAAGTTCGTTGGCGATGTTCGGGTTTTCAATATCCACTTTTTTTCCGTGCACACGAATCTCTCCGCCTTCAGGCTGATAGAGACCGAATAACACGTTCATGAGCGTCGACTTCCCCGCTCCGTTCTCTCCGAGAAGCGCATGGATTTCCCCTTTGCGCAATTGGAGTGTAATATTGTCGTTCGCAACGAACGTACCGAACTCTTTGCGAATATTTAGCATTTCAATTACATATTCCAAGGAAGTTCACCCCTAACTTTAAGTAAAGGGAGACCACATGGGTCCCCCCTTCACTCAAATGAATTATTTTACGTTTTTCATGAACTCTTCGAACTCAGCGTCAGTTGCTGGTGCAGTAAGTTCTCCGTCAACCAATTGTGTACGGTATTCTTCAACTTTATCGAGAATCTCTTTTGAAACGTGCTTATCAGAAGTTTCTGCGATGCCGACGCCGTCATCTTTCAAACCGAACTCGATGATTTCGCCACCTGGGAATTCTCCGTCCATCGTTTGTTTCGATACGTCATAAGTAGCTGTATCTACACGTTTGACCATTGACGTAAGTGTAACGTCTTCTGGAAGACCTTCTTCATACTGGTCACGGTCAACCCCGATTACCCAAACTTCTTCGCCGTTCTTCTTACGGTTTTTCGCTTCTGTGAATACCCCTACACCTGTACCACCAGCTGCGTGATAGATGATGTCCGATCCAGAACCGTACATACCTGAAGCGATTGCAGTTCCTTTTTCAGCCGAGTTGAAGTCTTCTGCATACTTCACGTCGATTGTTGCTTCTGGGTTTACAGCCATGACACCCGCTTTAAATCCATTTTCAAACTTTTTGATCAAGTCTGATTCTACTCCACCGATGAAACCAACTTTATCAGTTGTCGTTGAGAGACCGGCAATGACACCAACGAGGAATGAACCTTCTTGCTCTTTGAACGTGATCGATGCAACGTTTGGAGCATCAACAACCATATCGACGATTGCGAAGTTGTTGTCAGGGAACTGCTCTGCAACTTTTTGTACGTCTTCAGCCATCAAGAAGCCGATTCCGTAGATCAAGTTGAAGTTATCACGAGCCAATTGTTGCAAGTTTGGCTGGTAGTCCGCTTGCTTAGCTGATTGAAGATATTTGTATCCTTCGTTTTCAGTCAAGTCGTTGTCTTGACCGAACTTTGTGAGACCTTCCCAAGCAGATTGGTTGAATGATTTGTCATCAACACCGCCAGTATCTGTAACCATCGCTACTTTGAAGTCGCCGCCTTCTCCGCCTTCACCGTTTGAAGATGAGCCACCTTCGTTGTCATCGCCACCGCATGCTGCGAGTACTGTAGAGAGTGTGAGTCCTGCTGCTAAAGCTGAGAGAATCGTTTTCTTTTTGTTCATCATCGTCGTGTTTCCCCTTTCGGTTCATAACAAATTTTGTTGTCATGTTATCAGTAGTCTTTACACCGGTATAAGAAAGCGCTTTCACGCTGTTCCCCAAAAATAACTCTTCCGTTCATAAACTGTTCGGTTACACTCGTTTACGTACGACATGGAAGTCGAATCGATCAGCTCGGAAAAAGTTGGCCGAATCGAGTAATGGTAAATCACTCTCATCGTAATGCAATTGTTTTAATGCGAGTAACGGTTGGTCCGTCTGAAGTTGTGACGATATTTCAGAGCTGACACTCGGTTCGATGTGCGTGATTGCATATGCGACTCGACGTCCTACCTCTTTTTCGAGAGAGTCAAACAACGACTTCCCTTCGGTCAATGCCTCAGGATTTGAGACGAGATGGGCCGGCACTTTGTCGACACAATAAACGACCGGTGTGTCATCCGCATATCGAATTCGAACGATTCGATAAATCGGTGAGTTCGGCTCAATCTTGAGACGCTCGGCTTCTCTCTCTGTTGCCAACACTTTCTCGGCCACCAATACTTTCGTTCCTGGTGTCATTTTTGCACGTGTGATCATATCAGTAACACTGAATAATTCCTCGATCCCTGATGTGAATGGCGGTTTAGAACTAATAAACGTCCCTACCCCATGTTTTCGCACGACAAATTTCTCATCTTCGAGAATTCTTAGCGCTTCACGAAGTGTCGCTCGACTGACTCCGAGTTGCTTCGAAAGCTCAAACTCTGAAGGTAATTTCTCACCTTCACGATAGACACCAGCGTCGATATCTTGCTTAATTTTCTCAATCACTCGAAGATAGAGCAATCGATGATCGAGCTTAATCGACATTGGCCTCACCACCTTTAATTTACTTACCAGTGCTCAGACATCTGACGTATGAATGTCCTTGCCAATATTAAGTATAGGGATTCGAGAATTAGAACGCAATACTTTTTGTTCGGAATCAAGGAAATATTTTAAAAAACCATCTCGAACCGTACCTCTGAGTCCATTTTACTCTTTTCGATTCAGTTTGAAAAACTTTTGTAAAATGTAAACGTTATTAAAAAATGTAAGCGTTTCAGACGTTTTTAAAAGTATGTACTAATAAACGATATAGGTCATATGTGCTATATTACATGAATATTATAACGAACCTCTCTGATTTGCGCGAATATTTCCATATTGTTTAAAAAGCAATAAAAAACGAACGATTGAATATATTGATATACAATCGTTCGTTTATACACTTATTCATTTTGTTCGTTTATTAAAACTTTTCGAGGTTTTGAACCTTCTGACGGACCTACGTACCCCGCCTCTTCGAGCGAGTCAATTAAGCGTGCGGCCCGATTATAGCCAATTCGAAATCTTCGTTGAATCATCGATGTCGAAGCCGTTTCTTGGGTGACGATGAATTGAACGACTTCTCCGAACAATGAATCATCGGAGTCGATTGTCGTCACCTCTTCTTCTTTCGGCATCATCGCTTCCACATACTGTGCTCGTTGCTGGGCGATGACATGATTGACGACCGTTTCGACTTCTTGATCGGAAACGAACGCACCTTGGACACGTACTGGTTTGTTCATCCCGTTTGCAAGCATCAGCATGTCGCCACGCCCAAGTAGTTTCTCTGCTCCTCCTCCGTCCAAGATTGTCCGGGAATCGGTTTGTGAAGAGACTGCAAACGCGATTCGAGACGGGATGTTTGCTTTAATGACCCCTGTAATGACGTCGACAGATGGACGTTGTGTCGCCAAGACCATATGAATCCCTGCGGCCCGTGCCATTTGTGCGAGGCGCATGATGGCGTCCTCGACGTCATTTGAAGCGACCATCATCAAATCCGCCAACTCATCGACAATGACGACAATAAACGGTAGACGCTTCGCATCCTCATCATCGGACTGATCGACGAGTTCATTGTATCCTTCAATGTTACGGACACCATAGCGACTGAACAACTCATATCGTCTTTCCATCTCGGCGACGACTTGTTTCAATGCCTGTGCTGCTTTTTTCGGGTCTGTGACGACCGGTGTCAACAAATGTGGGACGCCGTTGTAGACATTCAGCTCAACCATTTTTGGGTCGATCATCATGAGACGGACCTCGTCTGGTCGAGAGCGCATCAGTATGGATACAATCATTCCATTAATACAGACTGATTTACCAGAACCTGTCGATCCGGCCACGAGTAAGTGTGGCATTTTGTTTAATGAGATGCCAACAGTCTCCCCACTAATGCTTCGTCCGAGTGCGACGAGTAGCTTTGAATCGTCCTGTCTCACTGGGTCTGCTTCAAGCACTTCTCGTAAACAGACTGGAGCGACTTCCTGGTTCGGTACCTCAATTCCAATCGCCGCCTTACCCGGGATTGGTGCCTCGATTCGGATGTCTTTCGCGGCAAGTGCAAGTGCGAGATCATCGCTAAGCGAAGTGATTCGACTGACCTTCACCCCAATGTCCGGTTGTAACTCATACTTTGTGACGGTCGGCCCAAGGTGAATTTTTAATACTTTCACGCCTACACCAAACGACTTTAATGTCTTCACCAATTTAGCGGCATTCTCTTTTAAACGCGCATTTTCTCCAGATAAATCGGTGATTACCGGTTCTTTTAAATTGGAGAACGGAGGGAGTTCATATGTGTCCGAGACGTCTTGCGCCGCGGTCATCATCATTTCCTCGGTTGAAATGGAAGCGTCTGTTTCCGTAGAAGGTGCCGCTTTGGTTTCCTCTTTTTTCTCTGCCACCACTTTCTCACTGAACCCGACAATCGGGATATCATTCATCGTGACCACATCTGACTCCGATTCTACATCCGAATCGGCTTCTACCGGCAACGGTTTAGGCGAAGATTTACGAGACCCTTTCGGTTCCTGCTTCTGCTTGATCTCTTGTTTTTTCTCAACTTTCGACCTTGACTGCCATTCCTTTTTCACAGCCACAACAGATTCCTCTAGACGATGGTAAATCGTTCCCCAAATCGTTGGCACATAAAGGGATACGCCGACAATCAGACAGACAATGCCTAAAAAGATGAGGCCGAAGTCAGAAAATAAGTATTGGTTTAAGCCATAAAGTGCACCGTTGACGCCGCCTCGTTCTTCTCCCCACAGTAAATCACCAAACAGTAAAAAGGAGGCGGTCATACTGAACAGTCCAGCTCGCTCCATAGGTTTCATCGGTTTCAGTAAAATCCATAATAAGATGGCAATCATCAGATACGTGAGCGCACCCCAGCCACCAAACAGGTATTCGGACAAGTCAGATAGTTGTCGACCAATCCATCCGAAATCGAATAAGGCAAATACGAATGCGACGATGGAAAGAACGAAAATTCCCCATCCATATGTACGTGGCGCAATCGGTTGTTTTTTCCGTTTTCTCGTGTTTCGCGTTGCTGGTCGCTTCCGCTTCACGGGTGTCTTACTCGTTTTTTGAGCCACTTCAGTTCCTCCTAAAAAAAGAAGGCAAAAGTCTGATGACTTTTGCCTCACTCTCATTCCATTAAATCTCCATGATGATCGGCAAGATCATCGGACGACGTTTCGTCTGCTCGAATAAGAAGACGCTAAGTCGCTCGCGGATATTTGATTTCAATTCGGTCCAATCACTGCCAGCTTGCAGACTCTTTTCAATCTGTTTTGTGACAATACGGTTTGCCTCTGAAATCATTTCTTCCGATTCGCGCATATACACGAATCCACGTGAGATGAGTTCAGGTCCTGAAATCAATTTCTTCTGTTTCCGATTCAATGTGACCACGCAAAGCACGACCCCATCTTGTGATAACAAGCGACGGTCTCGTAAGACGATATTTCCGACGTCACCGACACCGATCCCATCAATCAAGACGTTACCTGCAGGAACTTTACGGCTCATGCGGGCTTTACGACCTGTGAACTCGACGACATCTCCTTTTTCAACGATGAAGATGTTGTTCGGTTTGACCCCTACTTGTTCAGCGAGTTTCGAGTGTGCCATTTGCATCCGGTATTCGCCGTGAATCGGTAAGAAATATTTCGGTTTGACGAGATTGAGCATCAACTTCAACTCTTCCGCCGAACCGTGTCCGGATACGTGAACTTTACGTTGGTTGTAAATGACGTTTGCCCCAGAACGGAACAATAGGTCAATCGTTTTCGAAACCGACTTCTCATTCCCCGGAATCGGAGTTGCCGCAATGACGACCGTGTCGTTCAAGCGAATGTTTACTTGCTTGTGCGCATTACGTGCCATCCGAGTCAACGCCGCCATCGGCTCCCCTTGAGATCCCGTCGTCAAGATGACGACTTTGTTGTCAGGAAGACGATTCACTTGAGATAACTCGACAAGTGTCTTCGCTTTGAAACGTAAGTAGTTTAATTTTTGTGCGACTTCGACGATGTTGACCATACTGCGACCAACGACCGCGACTTTGCGGTCATTCGCTTCTGCGGCTGCAAAGACTTGTTGTAAGCGGTGAACGTTCGAGGCGAATGATGCCACGATGACACGACCTTCGGCTTGATAGATCACATCGTTCAATTCAGCACCGACAATCGATTCTGAACCGGTTTGACCCGGACGCTCTGCGTTTGTTGAATCGGAAAGCAATGCAAGTACTCCGCGCTGCCCAATCGCCGCCAATTTGTTAAAGTCAGATTGTTTCCCGTCGACTGGCGTGTAATCAAACTTGAAATCTCCGGTATGGACGATGGCACCTTGAGATGTTTGAATACAAACACCGACGCAGTCGGGAATCGAGTGATTGACGCGGAAGAACGTGACGAGATGATCAGCGATAGTCAATTTCGTTTTGGCATCAATCATGCGAAGGTCGACTTCTTTCAACAAACCGGCCTCTTTTAATTTCAGTTCAATCAATCCGAGAGTCAACTTCGTCCCGTATACCGGAACATGTTTTAAATCGCGTAGGACGTAACTGAGTCCACCAATATGGTCTTCGTGACCGTGAGTGATGAAAATCGCTCGGACGCGATCCTTGTTTTCTTTTAAATAAGTGATGTCTGGGATGACAATATCAATCCCGAGCATCTCATCGCCTGGAAACATGAGACCGGCATCGATGACGAAGATGTCGTCGTCTAGCTCCACGACGTACATGTTCTTCCCGATTTCGCCTACGCCTCCAAGCGCAAAGACGCTAATATTCTCTGTCTTCTTTTTTGACACTAACAAAAACCTCCTAAATGTTTCATATTCTGTTTCGTCCCTTATCGCTACTGAATATTGTATCGGAAAACGGCTTCATTGCCAACATTTCCGTTCAATCTAGTAGAGGTTTTAGTGTATCGGCAAGCGGTGCGATCGCTTTCTTGTCCGGTTGCTTCCCTGCGACGAGTTGTCGGATTGACAAGCCAAAGTCCATCTGGAGATGCGGATAGTCAGGGAATGAGTTCCAGTCGCCTCCCCATTCGAAACCAAGCGCCTTTCCTAATTCCCCAAGCTCTTGCCAATCTGGTACATCGTTGCGATTACGATCCGTGCTTAAGTCATAGTCCGTCTTATTGTTATGGATGATGACAAAATCGACCGCCAGTCCATAATTGTGATAGCTTTGACCTGCTTTCGCATTCGTCACCACTTGTCCCGGTTCAGAACGCCCTTGTGCATATAAAGCGTTTTGTTCTTTTGCTGAACGATACCCTGACGTCAATCGAACTTCGAGATCGAGACAAGAATGAGCCAACCGTACGAACATCGCACCACGTTCCGCAACTTGCGGATGTAGGCGATCAAAATCAATCTTCGTTCTTGCCAATATCGTGTTTTCCGCCCCTACGTCCCGGACACACATGTCCGCTTCAAACGTGGGCTCATCCACCCATGGCACAGGTTCTGGCTGCATATAAAAGTAAGCAAGTATGATACCAATCAAGAAGGCGACCATCGCAAGTGATAACACGCCGGTCCATCTCATCTTCTTAACCGTTTACGGAGTCCTTTAAGGATGGGCAATCCTTTTTCGAGTGCCATATAGAACGGGCGATTTAAGACGAGGTCGAATTCTCCGACTTTCTCAATCATGTCGCTCCCCCATCCAGACTTGAATGCATAGAGACCCGCATATTCATCATCAGGATCCGTGCTACCCGAGACGCCACCAAAATCATAACGCTCGGCTCCACTCTCTTTCGCCGCTTGCATCATCGTCCATTGCATCAAATGGTTTGGCATGAATTCACGGAACTCATTTGACGAGGCACCATATAAGTAATAAGAACGTCGTCCCGCAAGTGTCAAAAGCCCACCTGATAAGACAAGTCCATCCGGGTAAGCCTGATTCAATTCGACAAGCTCAGGTAACGCTTGCTCGGCTTTTTGAATTTGTGCCACCGTCTGTTCTTTACGGTTATGAAGGCTCGTTCGTTTCTTTTCGACGGTTTCCTTCTCTAACCCACGTTCAATTTTTTCCAACTCTTTTTTCGCTTTCTCAAGCGTTGCTTGTTGCTGATCGAGCGCAATTTTAGGTTCGAGTTTTGTTAAAAAGAGTCGAGCATCGTTCGGTTGGAGACAATCATATAGATTCTCAAAATAATCAAGACCGCGAATGGCAAACCCGTCACGTTCTCCCGTCACTCTCATGAGATCGGCGAACGTTTTTAATCCATCACGACCGACTTCCTTACAGACGATTCCTTTTTTCTCTGCTAAACGAACGTTATAGCGGAATTTATGATGGAATTTCGCAAAAATTTCTTTTTCACTCGGACGTAAATCCGTCTCCATCGTGAAACGAGGTTGTGCATAATCGAAGCCACCCCCGTACCCTTTGTGCCGAAATCCGACGGCTTCCATTTCTGTCAAGAGACCCGGCATCTCATCGCGGTCGATGTTCGGATCGATTTTGATGACGATTGCTTTATGGTTCGCAGCGACACGCTTTGCTTCTTTTACAAGCGCTTGGAGCGATGCCACGTCATCATAGTCTACGACAAAGCCACGTGGCGCATAACATAACGTATATGGTAGTTTCGGGACACGTTTAAATAACAACAAAGCCACACCGGTCGTCAATCCGTCGCGGGCAACTGCGATTCGTTCTGACGTCCATCCGTTCTGTCGTTTTACATCTCCCCAACTTGATAGTTGTAATAGGTCGCCACGGTCGTGTTTTTTGACGAAGTCGTCATGTTCTTTTTCTGTCAACGTAACTGGTTGTACTGCCATAAATCATGCTTCCTCCGTATTCAAAATGGTCGATCGGACAATCGCCTCTTCGTCGAGTGGCAATTTCTCGTTTCCGATTATCTGATATTTTTCGTGCCCTTTTCCTGCTAACACGATGATATTGTCCGGTTTGGCTAAGCTTGCCGCATAGCGGACCGCTTCTTCCCGGTCGCCGATTTCGACGTAGTTATCGTGCGTCATTCCGGCCGCAATCCCTTTTGTGATGGATTCATACGCTTCGAAGCGAGGATCGTCTGTCGTAATGATGACCGTCCCCGCATAAGTCGATGCCATCTCTCCCATAGCCGGACGTTTCGTCACGTCACGATTACCGCCTGTACCGATTAAAAAGACAATCTTCTCTTTCGGTACGCCGACGAGCGATTTTAAACATTGTTCAATCCCATCCGGAGTATGGGCATAGTCCGCGTATACGTTGTAACCTGGAACGTCTAGGCGCTGCATGCGTCCTTTGGCCGGATGAATCATTTCAAGTGCTCGAGCGATTTTCTCCAATGAGTATCCTGCTGCAAGGAGACAACCTGTCGCGAGCAATAAATTATACACGTTGAAACGACCGATAAACTGAACGGTCACCGGTAGGCGTGTGCCTTGATAGTTCAACACAAAGCTCGTTTGAGACAACGTCTGTTCAATCTCAGACGCCATCAAATCAGCCATCGTGTCGATTCCATACGTCAATACTTTTGCACCTGTCATCGTCTCATATAGGGCACTCTGTGCATCATCTGCATTCAAGACAGCCACTTTCCCACGTGAAGCCATTTGACCGAGCTGTGCGAAGAGCAATCCCTTCGCTCGCGCATAGTTTTCGAACGTCCCGTGGAAATCAAGATGATCATGCGTCAAATTCGTGAATCCAACGATATCAAAATCCGTTCCGATGACGCGGCCGAGCTCTAAACCGTGCGATGACACTTCCATCATGACGTCTGTCACACCTTCATCACGCATTTGCGCCAACAATTGTTGAAGTTCTGAACTTTGAGGTGTCGTGTTTTTACTCGGCACGACTTTGTCATTAATTCGCACTTCGACTGTGCCAATCAATCCGGTCGAGTGTCCGAGGACGTCGAGGACGTCCCGTAAAATCGTCGTCGTTGTCGTTTTACCGTTCGTTCCAGTGATTCCGAACAGTCGCATCTGTTCAGAAGGATACGCATAAAATGCTGATGCCAAAAGCCCGATTGAGCGAGAACTATCACGCACAATCAAGTTCGGAACGGAAAGTTCGAGCGGTCGTTCACTTACAACCGCAACTGCCCCTCGTTCTACCGCTTGAGACGCATATTCATGTCCATCGACCGTATATCCTTTGATGGCGACAAACAATGTCCCCGGGACAACTTCCCGCGAATCGGTTGTCACGTGAGTCACCACGATGCCTTCAAGATTTGGTTGGTTAATTAGTTGTATCGTCTTCACTAAATCCGTTAAGTTCAAGTCTTTCCCTTCTTTCACCTGTATCCTATCCAAACTAAAGAATACCTCTTAATCAGTGTAGAGAACTTACAATTCGGTTTCAAGTCACGCTTCGTTTGGGAGGACGTATGACTTCGCTGGTTGATGTGTCAATACTTCACGAATCAATGCATTGACCTCATCGCGCTCGATTCGCTCCACTTTTTGAATCACGTGTTCGATCGGCTCTACTTCATCGAGTAACAGCAAGTTTCGACCATTTCGGTTCATGCGTGCGCTTGAGCTTTCATTCCCTAGGACGAGTGAACCTTTTAATTGGCGTTTCCCTTTATCGACTTCTTCATCCGTCAATCCTTCTTCAAAGAGACGCTTCAATTCTCTCTCTAAAATGAATTCGACTTGATTCAACGTGTCTGGTGACGTTCCGACATAGATGGTGAACGTCCCATGATCCGCAAACGTCGTGTAGTATGAATAAATCGAGTAGGCCAATCCTTCTTCTTCACGAATCGATTGAAACAGGCGCGAGGACATCGTCGCACCGATGGCATTGTTCATGAGTGCCAAGTGGGGTAACCGGTCATCCGTTGCCGAAATGGCCTCGTAGTTCCAACAGAGGTGCGCCTGTTCCGTTTCCTTTCGTTTCGTCAACGTGTCATCGAACAGTTCTGGTTGAGTGAGTTCTTTCGACGATTCCCTAGAAGGGATGTTGGCAAACCTACGCTTCACTGCCTCCATCAATTCTTCAGAGACATGTCCAGCGATGGAGACGACAATTTCTTCTGCCACGTATCGCTCTTGTAAATAGTCAACGAGCTGATCCCGCGTCAATCGATTGACGCTTTCTTCTGTTCCAAGAATTGGTTGTGCGAGAATATCATCACGATATGCCGCAATCGCCAACAGTTCATGGACGAGGTCTTCTGGCGTATCCTCATACATTTTTATTTCTTCCACGACGACCCGTTTCTCTTTCTCTAATTCGGTCTCATCAAGTACCGAGTCAAATAACATATCCGTCAAGACGTCGAGCGCCATGACCGCATGTTCGTCAAGTGTCTTCACATAAAAACAAGTATGGTCTTTCGAGGTGAAGGCGTTGACGCTTCCACCGAGTTCATCAAAAAAGGAAGCAATTTCTTTCGCGTTTTTCGACGACGTCCCTTTGAACAACATATGTTCAATCAAATGACTGATCCCGATGTTTTCAAACGACTCCGTTCGTGTTCCGGCTTTAATAAAGACACCGGTCGACGTACTGCGAGAGCCTTCAATCGGTTCGATGATGACGCGGACACCGTTTTGTAGTGTCATCCATTCCATATTCTCACTCCTATGAAAAAGGCCATCGCACCAAGACGATGGCCAGAATAATTAATTTGTCGAGCGCGGTGGACGACGGTCCCCGTCACGACGTGGCGGACGGCCTTCACGAGGTGGACGGCTTTCACGTGCAGCCTTCCGTTTCGCTTCATACGCTTCACGCTCTTCAGGAGACAATCCTTCTAAGATGAGCGCTTTATGCGATGCGTTGACACGACCTTTATCATCAATTTCTGTAACTTTAACTTGAATCGTATCACCGAGCTTCACGACGTCTTCGACGTTCGCGACACGCTCTAGGCTGAATTCTGAGACGTGTACGAGTGCATCTTTTCCTTTGAAGAGCTCGACGAACGCGCCGAACTTCTCGATGCGGCGTACCGTTGCATCAAATACTTCACCGACGACGACTTCGCGTACGATGTCCCCGATCATCTTCATCGCAAGATCGATACCTTCTTGGTCTGTCGAAGCAATGAACACCGTTCCATCTTGTTCGATGTCGATCTTGACGCCTGTTTGGTCGATGATGCTGTTGATCATCTTACCACCTGGTCCAATCACATCGCGGATCTTATCCGGGTTGATTGTCATCGTGATAATTTTCGGTGCATATTTCGACAATTGTGTACGTGGTGCGTCTAACGTTTCGAGCATATGGTCAAGGATGTGTAGACGACCGACACGAGCTTGTTCGAGTGCTTCTTCTAAGATTTCACGCGTGATTCCAGCAATCTTGATATCCATTTGAAGGGCAGTAATCCCGTCTTTCGTTCCAGCAACTTTGAAGTCCATATCACCGAGATGGTCTTCGAGTCCTTGAATGTCTGTCAAGACCGTGTAGTGCTCTCCTTCCATGATGAGACCCATGGCAATCCCAGCGACCGGCGCTTTGATTGGTACACCAGCATCCATCAAGGCGAGCGTCGATCCACAAATTGAAGCTTGTGAACTTGAACCGTTTGACTCAAGCACTTCCGATACGAGACGAATCGTATACGGGAAATCTGCTTCTTTTGGAATGATTGGCAAGAGTGCGCGTTCACCGAGTGCTCCGTGACCAATTTCACGACGACCTGGTGCACGGACCGGACGTGCTTCACCGACCGAGAATGGTGGGAAGTTGTAGTGGTGCATGAAGCGCTTATTCTCTTCTAAACCGATTCCATCAATGATTTGTGCATCACCGATGACACCGAGCGTCGCAACCGACATAACTTGTGTTTGACCACGTGTGAAGAGACCAACACCGTGTGCACGTGGAAGCAATCCGACCTCTGAAGCGAGCGGACGGATGACATCCGGACGACGACCGTCTGGACGCACTTTGTCGACCGTGATCAAGCGACGAACTTCATCTTTGACGAACTTGTTCAAGATGCCTGAAACTTCTCCAAGTTTTGAAGGCTCATCAGCAAGGCGCTCTTCATACATCGCCACGTATTTCGCAATCACTTCATTGATGGCTTCATCGCGAGCATGTTTCTCTTCCACTTGAACCGCTTCAACGATTTCAGGACGAGCTTCTTCAAGCTCTGCTGTGAGTGCCTCATCGTATTTCGAGACCGTATATTCAAACTTCGGTTTGCCGACTGCATCAACGATTTCTTGTTGGAACGCAATCAAACGCTGAATTTCTTCATGACCAAACAAGATCGACTCAAGCATGACATCTTCTGGTACTTCGTTCGCGCCAGCTTCAACCATGTTGATGGCAGTCGATGTCCCTGCAACTTGAAGCTCAAGATCCGTTTTCTCCATTTGAGCCGTCGTTGGGTTAACGACGAATTCGCCGTCAACACGTCCGACCGTAACACCTGCGATTGGACCATCAAACGGTACATCTGAAATCGAGAGTGCGATTGACGTTCCGAGCATTCCCGCCATCTCTGCCGAGCAGTCTGGGTCGTTCGACATGACGTAAATCATGACTTGGATGTCATGGCGGAATCCGTCTGGGAAGAGCGGACGAATCGGACGGTCGATGAGACGTGATGTCAAAATCGCATTTTCCCCCGGACGTCCTTCACGGCGAAGGAATCCCCCTGGAATTTTACCGACTGAATACAATTTTTCCTCATAGTTGACCGTCAATGGGAAAAAGTCTAAATCTTTTGGTGCTTTTGAAGCCGTAACTGTCGCAAGGACGACCGTGTCGCCATAACGAACGAGCGCCGATCCATTTGCTTGCTTCGCAAGTTGACCGACCTCTACAGACAATGGGCGTCCGCCCCACTCTGTAGAGAATACTTGTTTCGTACCTAACATGTACATTCTCCTCTCAAACCTTATCTAGTTTATTATGTAACTCTATCTTACGAATGTCTAATCATTTTCCTTAAAAAAGAAGAAACGGACTAGGACGTTGTCCCAGCCCGTTAAACAGTCTCGATCGATTAACGACGGAGACCGAGGCGTTGAATCAATTCACGGTAGCGCGTAACGTCCTTGTTACGAAGGTACGTAAGCAAGTTACGACGACGTCCAACCATTTTCAAGAGACCGCGACGTGAGTGGTGGTCTTTCTTGTGTGTACGAAGGTGAGCGTTCAATGTGTTGATTTGTTCAGTCAACACTGCCACTTGTACTTCCGGTGAACCAGTGTCACCTTGTTTAGTCGCGTATTCCGCGATAATTTCGTTTTTACGTTCTTTTGAGAGTGCCATTGCCTCTCCACCTCCATTTAATAAAAAATTGCCGTGTTGCCGAGCCGGCGTTGGTGAATCGACCAGCCAAGCGAAACGGTGTACTTTGCGTACTTGACAAGGATAGCGTAACCGCAACCGAAAGTCAAGATAGGATTGAGCGTGCCGACACCTCATCTTGTTTTAGTTGAGCGACCAATGCATCCAACCCATCGAACGCTCGCTCGTTGCGGATATATTGAATCCACTCAATCTCAATCACTTGCCCGTACAAATCCTCCGAAAAGTCAAAGAGATGACTCTCAACAGAGACTGCTCCCGTCTCATAAAAAGTCGGGCGACGTCCGACGTTTGTCATCGCCTTGAACGTCCGGCCGTCTGGGAGCGTGACGCGTGTCGCATACACCCCGAGTCGTGGCATGACATAAGAGGCGTCCATCAACACGTTCGCAGTCGGAAATCCGATCGTTCGCCCTCTCGCATCTCCGTGAATCACTTCACCGCAGATGACATATGGGGCACCGAGTAACTCATGTGCTGCGTCAACGTGACCTTCAGCCAATAGTTTACGAATCCGAGTCGAGGATACCTTCTCTCCATCCATCGTCTGTTCCGTAACGACGGACGTCGTGAACTGATCACGCGAATGGTATGGAAGTGTTTCCATCGTCCCTTCGCCAAACTTGCCGTACGAGTAATCAAATCCTGCCGTCACATGTACGGCTCCCGCAGCAATTAAATAATCGTCGACAAACTGTTGAGGGGATAATCCAGCCAACTCTTTCGTAAACGTCAAGACGAGACACCGCTCGACACCGAGCGCTTCGATTCGCTTCAATTTCCGAGATAAAGGTGTGATATAACGGACCGCGTCCGGTTTGTTCGAAAGCACTTGTTTCGGGTGTGGGTCGAACGTAACGACCGTCACCGGAAGGTTATGTTCCGCTGCCACGCGTTTGGCATGATTGATTACGGCTTGATGTCCTTTATGAACACCATCAAAAAAACCAAGCACCATGACCGATGGATACAGGTCAGGTGTTTCAGGATAGGTGAGATGTCTTGTTTCCATACTGTCAATTTCCCCCTTAGTCGATGGCCAGCATGACCTCGACTGTAGCGTCTGTCGTTCCATCTTGTCTTCGATATAAAGCAAGAGGGATTCCTTCTTCATTATAGACAGTAAATAACTCAAATTCGAGCGAAACGCCGTTCAACTTCCCACCATTGCGAATATAGCGTTCCCGATTCTTTGGGATCGTGATGGCAGGCCAACGTTTGATGACATCCTCGAGCGGGATGACATGCGCCATTCGTTCTTCGACAGTCTCGAGTGCCTGTAGCGTTTCAAGCGATACGGCATGTGCCTCCTCGAATGACCCAGAACTCGTCCGTCTGAGTTCGCTCATATGGGCAGGGTAACCCAGCTTCTCCCCGATTTGAACGGCAAGTGTACGAATATACGTCCCTTTTCCGCAATCGATCTCCATTCGGAAACGACATACTCCTTCTTCAAACGTCAATCCACTCGTCCGTTCTAGACGGTGAATCTCTACCATCCGACGTGGGCGTTCTACAGTCTGTCCTTTTCGGGCATACTCGTACAATTTCTTCCCATTTACTTTGACAGCCGAATAATACGGTGGGATTTGTTCAATCGTCCCAATTAATTGACGCATCGCTTCATCAATCTGAGCTTCATCCAACCCATTCGGTGCGACGTCCTTTTGCTCCACGACCTCACTATGCGCATCCTCCGTCATCGTAGCGGTGCCAATCGTCACCTCGGCCACGTAACGCTTACCTTCGTCAGTTATAAAACGAGATAATTTCGTTGCGCGTCCTAAGCAGATTGGCAACACACCTGTCACTTCCGGGTCAAGCGTACCCGTGTGACCGACTTTTTTCGTTTGAAACAATTTTCGTAATTTGAACACACAGTCATGACTCGTCATGCCACGGTCCTTATCGAGTACAAGCACTCCGTTCGGTTCCAATTTCATCCCTCCATACAAAAAAAGGGAGAACGATGTCTCCCCTTTCAAGTTATTGATCTTTGTTCAAATCACGAATCAATGAATCGATATGGCTACCATATGCGACCGATGAATCGTATTCAAACGAGATTTCTGGTGTTTTACGAAGACGGATGCGGTTCCCGATTTCGCGACGGATAAATCCTTTCGCTTTGTCGAGACCTGCTTGCGTTTCTGCTTTCACATCTTCCTCATCACCGAGCACCGTATAATAGACCGTTGCTTGTTGTAAGTCCCCTGTCACGTCAACACTCGTGATTGTAGCGTTTTTTGTGCGTGGGTCACTCACTTCCCGTAACAAGACGTCTGTAATCTCTTTACGCATTTGCTCGGCAACACGTTGGGCACGAATTTTCATACGTGATCCCTCCTCACATTATTTACGTTCGACTTCTTTCATGACGAACGCTTCAATGACATCTTCTACTTTAATGTCATCAAATTTCTCTACTTTAATTCCACACTCATATCCAGTCGCAACTTCCTTCACGTCATCTTTGAAGCGGCGAAGCGTATCGAGCTTGCCTTCATATACGACGATTCCGTTACGAATGACACGGACACCAGCGTCACGTGTGATCTTACCTTCAGTCACATAACAACCTGCAATCGTACCGACTTTCGATACTTTGAAGACATCACGGACTTCGACTTGACCTGTGATTTCTTCGACGAACTCAGGGTCAAGCATCCCTTTCATCGCGCTCTCGATTTCTTCGATCGCGTTGTAGATGATGCGGTGGAGACGCATTTCAACATTTTCTTGTTCCGCCATTGAACGGGCGTTACCGTCAGGACGAACGTTGAAACCGATGATGACAGCGTTCGCCGCTGATGCGAGGATGACGTCACCTTCTGTGATTGCACCGACACCTTGGTGAACAATATTGACTTTAACGCCTTCTACATCAATCTTGCGAAGTGAACCAGCCAATGCTTCAGCTGAACCTTGTACGTCTGCTTTGATGATGACGTTCAAGTCTTTCACTTCACCTTCTTGAATCCGGCTGAACAAGTCGTCAAGGCTGACTTTCGCTGATTCACGGCGTTGTGATTCGAGGTAACGTTGGTAACGTTTTTCCCCGATGGCACGTGCTTTCTTCTCATCTTCGAAGACGATGAACTGGTCACCGGCTTGTGGCACATCGTTCAAACCTGTGATTTCGATCGGTGTCGATGGACCGACTTGTTTCACACGACGACCGATGTCGTTAACCATCGCACGGACGCGACCGAACGTGCTACCGACGACGATTGGGTCACCGATACGAAGCGTACCGTGTTGAACGAGAAGTGTTGCGACAGGTCCGCGACCTTTGTCGAGCTTCGCTTCGATGACTGATCCACGAGCTGGCATGTCTGGCGTCGACTTATATTCTTCGACTTCAGATACGAGAAGAATCATCTCGAGCAACTCATCGATTCCTTCACCTTTGATGGCAGAAATCGGAACGAAGATCGTTTCGCCGCCCCACTCTTCAGGAATGAGACCGAACTCCGTCAATTCTTGTTTGACACGATCAGGGTTTGCCCCTTCTTTGTCCATTTTGTTGACCGCAACGATGATCGGAACGTTCGCTGCTTTCGCGTGCGAAATCGCTTCCTCCGTTTGTGGCATGACGCCATCGTCAGCCGCAACGACGATGATGGCGATATCTGTCACTTCCGCACCACGTGCACGCATCGTTGTGAACGCCGCGTGACCTGGCGTATCGAGGAATGTGATTTTCTTATCGTTTACAGAGACTTGGTACGCACCGATATGTTGCGTGATCCCACCTGCTTCACCTGCGACGACTTTCGTGTTACGAATCGAGTCAAGAAGTGTCGTTTTACCGTGGTCGACGTGACCCATGATTGTGACGACCGCTGGGCGCTCTTCAAGATCATATTGTGAGAAGTCAATCTCAACTGTTTCGAAGTCTGTTTCGTCCACGACGACTTCTTTTTCTACTTCAAAGCCAAACTCAGAAGCGAGCAATTCGATCGTTTCGTCGTCAAGCGTCTGGTTAATTGTCGCCATTACGCCAAGACCCATCAACTTCATGATGATCTCGTTCGGCTTTTTGTTCATTTTTTCTGCAAGGTCAGAGACACTGAGCACGTCGTCATACTTGATGACGTTCCCCATCTCTGCTTCTTGTGCGAGACGAGCCGCTTTACGCTGACTTGTCTTCGAGTTTGGATCGGCTTCTTGTGGCACTGCCGCTTTTACCGGCTTGCCTTTACCTTTCCCTTTTCCACGTTTTTTATTACGTGGGTCGTTGTTACGGTTGTCGTTACGATTTTGACCACCGCGATTGTTTTGACCGCCACGGTTTTGTTGTGCCGCTTGCGGACGTGCTTGTTCTTTTTTCTCTTGTTTCGGTTCGTTCGAAGTTGAAGTAGCTTTCGCTTCCGCTTGCTTCTCGGCACGATATTTTTCTGGATTGAACACGCGGTCCAACTGCTTGACTGTCTCATCATCGAGAACGGCCATATGGTTTTTCACCGGTTTGTTCAATTTTTCTAATTGAGTAATGACTTGTTTACTCGTTACATTCTGTTCTTTTGCAAATTCATAGACGCGTTTTCCCAAAGCATCCACCTCCGTTAATAGTTAAGAGAGAAGTTGCTTAAGCTTGTTCGCAAATCCGGATTCTGTCACCGATACGACGACACGCATATCTTTCCCAAGCGCGGCCCCGATTGTATAGCGATCACTCACTTCAATCAACGGCACTTGATAAGATGCACATTTGTCGGTGACTCGTTTTTTCGTCGAGTCACCTGCATCTCCGGCTAGAATGACGAGCTTGGCACGACCCGCTCGCACATCCTTTAATACAAACTCTTCTCCCATCGTTACTTTCCTTGCTCGAGCGGCAAGGCCTAACAATGATTCCCACTTACTCATGATTCGTCACCTGCGACAGCTTTCAACTGTTCATACAAGGTATCGCTCGTTTTTACTTTCAAATGATGATCGAGCGTCCGTTTTTTCTCTGCTTGACGAACGACATCGAGATCTTTTGATAAGTAGGCACCGCGACCGTTCACTTTACCGGTCTGATCGATGACTACGTCACCTTCAGGCGTTCGAACGACACGAATCAATTCTTTCTTCGGGAGCATTTCTTGTGTGACCACACACTTGCGCAAAGGAAGTTTCTTTTGCTTCATGGTCATTCCTCTTCTTTCACCACAGCTGTTTCAACTGAAGCATCTGATAAGTCTTGTTCAACTTCATTTTGAACAATTTCTGGCTCTGATTCAACTTTTTCAGCGAACGTATCGAACAAATCGAGCGCTTCCGCATCTGTCTCGCTCTTAATGTCGATTTTCCAACCAGTCAACTTCGCAGCGAGACGCGCGTTTTGACCACGTTTTCCGATTGCGAGTGACAATTGATAGTCAGGTACGACAACCGTTGTCGATTTTGCAGGCTCATTGACATAAACGGCAACGACTTGCGCCGGGCTAAGTGCGTTTCGAACGAACTCTTTCGGGTCTTCAGACCAACGAACGATATCAATCTTTTCCCCGTTCAATTCGTCGACGATTGTTTGGACGCGTTGTCCCTTCGGTCCGACACATGCGCCGACCGGGTCAACGATATCCGAGTGTACGGCAATCTTCGAACGGTCTCCTGCTTCACGTGACACAGACATGACATCGACTGTACCGTTTGAAATCTCTGGTACTTCAAGTTCGAAGAGACGGCGTAAAAGTCCCGGGTGCGTACGCGATACTTGAATCGCAGCACCAGAACCTTTTGTCGTCGAATCGACTTTTGTCACGTATACTTTGATACGGTCATGAATCTGATACGATTCGTTCGGCATTTGTTCGTTCGGAGTAAGGACCGCTTCGATGTTATTCTCAAGACCGATATACAAGTTGCGCGGGTCAAAACGCTCAACAATCCCTGTCATGATTTCATCTTCTTTGTCAGCGAAGTGGTTGTAGATTCGTTCGCGTTCAGCTTCACGCATTTTCTGTGTGACGACTTGTTTCGCAGTCATCGCCGCAACACGTCCGAAATCACTTGGTGTGACTTCTTCTTTATGGAAATCACCGAGCTCATAGTTCGGGTCGATTTCATGTGCTTCTTCAAGCGAGAGCTGTTGGTCTGGTTGTGTGAGACGTTCTACAACTTCTAAAAGTGCGTAGACACGGATATCTCCTGTCACCTGGTCGAACTCGACTTTCACATGCTCGTTCGGGTTTGCGACGTTTCGACGATAAGCAGAAATGAGCGCTTGTTCGAGAGCGTCGATAATTATATTTTTATCAATTCCTTTTTCTTTGGCAATCTGATCGATTGTAGTGAGTAATTGTGGACCCATCTTCTTCCCTCTCCTTAACTAAACGTGACCGCTAAGCGGGCTTGTGCAATTTTGTCTACCGGTAGCGATACCGCTTTTTTTCTTGTCTTGATGCGTGTCTCGATCACGACCGTTTCCCCATCATATGCCGTCAAAATTCCTTCAAACTCTTTGGCACCATCGATCGGAGCGAACGTTTTCATGTAGACGTTTTTGCCTACTGCACGTTCGAAATCGCTCGGCTTTTTCAGCGGACGCTCCGCACCAGGACTCGAGACATCAAGATAATAAGCCTGTTCAATCGGATCGGTTTCGTTCAGTTTTTCCGAGAGTTGTTCATTGATATTGACGCAATCGTCTAAATCGACGCCCCCTGGTTTATCGATATAAACGCGCAAGAAATAGTCTGGACCCTCTTTTACGAATTCCACATCGACCAATTCCATGTTTTCTCGTTCGACGATTGGCAACGCAATCGATTCAACGACTTCTGTTATTTTGGACACTCTCATCCCTCCTTCTGGCTTTTACATACAAGAAAGGAGTAGGGTTCCCTACTCCTTTCCGTCGTAGTATCCAACTTTGTTCGATACCAATATATCATATTTTCCCGACAAATCGCAACTTACACCCCAAAATCAAAGAATGAGAGTTGGTTCTCATCAGGCAAGCCTTCAAGACATTTCATCGTATCAAGTGTCTCAATGACCGTTTTCGACAGCTTTGCTCGTTTACGCAAATCTTCTTTCGAGAGGAACTGTCCTTCTTCTCTCGCCTCGACAATGGCTTTTGCCGCATTCGTCCCGAGTCCATCGACCGCATTGAAAGGAGGAATCAACGTATTGTCCTCAATCAAGAACTCAGTCGCGCTCGAACGATACAAGTCGATATTTTGGAACTTCATGCCCCGCTCAAGCATCTCGAGCGCAAGTTCGAGTACCGTGTGCAACCCTTTATCTTTCGCGGTTGCATCGAACCCTTTCTCACGGATATCCGACATCGCTTTGCGGACGGCTTGAGGACCTTTGATCATCGCAGACAAGTCAAAGTCTCCAGCGCGAACAGTGAAGTACGTCGCATAGTATAGGATTGGATGATGCACTTTGAAATATGCGATTCGGACGGCCATCAAGACGTACGCCGTCGCGTGCGCTTTCGGGAACATGTATTTGATTTTCTTACAAGATGAGATATACCATTCCGGCACATCGTTCTCCCGCATCTCCGACTCCATCTCATCCGTGAGACCTTTCCCTTTACGGACGGACTCCATGATTTTGAAAGCGAAGGATGGTTCGAGTCCTGCATAGATCAGATAAACCATGATGTCATCACGACAACCGATGACATCTTTCAGTTCGCATGTTCCGTTATAAATCAATTCGTTCGCATTCCCGAGCCAAACGTCCGTCCCGTGAGACAGACCTGAAATTTGAACAAGTTCTGAGAAGGTGGACGGTTTCGTCTCTTCTAACATCTGACGAACAAACTTCGTCCCGAACTCAGGAATCCCGAGTGTACCGGTCTTCGACTCAATCTGTTCTGGCGTCACCCCGAGTACTTCTGGAGACGAGAAGATTTTCATAACCGTCGGATCATCTGTAGGAATCGTCTTCGGATCAATCCCTGACAAGTCTTGTAACATCCGGATGACGGTCGGGTCATCGTGTCCGAGAATATCGAGCTTTAACAAGTTGTCATGGATCGAATGGAAGTCAAAGTGTGTCGTCTTCCATTCTGACGAGTTGTCATCCGCCGGATACTGAATCGGCGAGATATCCGCGATGTCCATGTAGTCCGGGACGACGATAATCCCACCCGGGTGCTGCCCCGTCGTCCGTTTCACGCCAGTGACTCCAGAAACGAGCCGATCGACTTCTGCGTTTCGGTAAATCTTGTCGTTCTCGGTCGCATAACCTTTCACATATCCGTACGCCGTCTTATCCGCGATTGTTCCAATTGTTCCAGCACGATACACATACTCTTCGCCGAACAATACTTTTGTATAGGCGTGGGCATGCGGTTGGTATTCACCCGAGAAGTTCAAATCGATATCCGGTACTTTGTCTCCTTTGAATCCAAGGAACGTTTCGAACGGAATATCATGTCCATCTTTTTTGTACCACGTACCACATTCCGGACATTCTTTATCCGGTAAGTCATATCCCGAACCGACCGAACCGTCGTTGAAGAAGTGTGAATGCTGACAGTTTGGACAAACATAGTGTGGTGGCAACGGGTTAACTTCAGTGATTTCCGTCATCGTGGCGACGAGACTAGACCCGACCGACCCACGCGAACCGACCAAGTAACCGTCATCCAACGACTTTTTAACGAGTTTATGTGAAATCAAGTAAATGACCGCGAATCCGTGACCGATAATCGACTTCAATTCTTTTTCTAGACGTGCTTCAACGATTTCAGGCAACTCGTCACCATAAATCGAACGAGCCATGTCGTAGCTCATATTCCGAACTTCATCATCCGCCCCTTCAATCTTAGGCGTATACAAGTCATCCGGGATGATTTGAATCGATTCGATTTGATCGGCGATCGCGTTCGGGTTCGTGATGACGATTTCACGTGCCAAGTCTTCACCTAAAAACTTGAACTCTTCCATCATTTCTTTCGTCGTCCGAAAATGGGCGTGTGGCAACTCTTTACGTGTATTAATAAAGTTCGCTCCACCTTGGGTACGAATCAAAATCTCACGATACGACCGGTCAGACCGGTCCAAATAGTGCACATTTCCCGTTGCACATACCGGTAACTCGGCCTTCTCGGCGACGCGAATGATTCGCTTAATGATTTCTCGGAGCTCCATCTCGTTTGCGACAATCTCTTTATCAATCAAATGGTGATAAAGCGCAGGTGGATGGATTTCGATAAAGTCGTAAAATGACATCATCTTCTCGAGTTCATCATCCGACTTGTTCAAAGCAGCGTCAAAGATCTCACCATTGTCACAAGCTGAACCAATCAATAGTCCCTCACGACGTTTCACGAGTTCTGAACGTGGCATGCGTGCCATTCGATATAAATAATCGATATGGGAGAGTGAGATGAGTTCGTATAGGTGACGAAGCCCCGGTTTTTTGTTTTTCGCATAAATCGTCGCATGGAACGGACGAATTTTCGACACGTCACTCCCAACTTTTGCGTTCAACGAACGGTGCGTCGTCATCTCAAACATCTGTTTGGCGAGGTCGAGTAGCTTCATCAACAAATAGGCTGTCGCCTCGGCGTCATAAATCGCACGGTGATGTTGGGTCAATTCGATATCGAATCGCTTTGCGAGTGTATTCAATCGGTGATTTTTCAGTGTCGGCATCAACGTACGAGCTAGTTCGAGTGTATCAATGACCGGGTAATCATCCGGTTCATGTCCTCCGCTCCGGAGTGTCGCCTCGAGGAAGCCCATATCGAATGATGCGTTATGGGCGACGAGAATACTGTCACCACACCATTCGACGAACTGTTTCGTGATGACTTCCGGGTCAGGCTGTCCTTGAACCATATCATCCGTGATTCCAGTCAATTCGATCGTCGTCGCCGACAACGCGTGTTTCGGGTCAGCGAACGCCTCGAAGCGATCGATGATTTCCCCGTCCTTGATTTTGACACCGGCAAGCTCGATGATTTTATTGTAGACGGCAGAAAGTCCGGTCGTCTCGACGTCAAAGACAACGTATGTCGCATCGTCTAACGACACATCACTCGCATGATAGGCGACAGGGACGCCATCGTTGACGACGTTTGCCTCGACTCCGTATAGCACTTTGATGTCATTTTTCTTCCCGGCATAATACGCTTCCGGGAACGCTTGGACACCAGCGTGGTCAGTGATGGCAATCGCACGGTGCCCCCACTTCGCAGCACGTGCAACGAGCGCGGACACGTTCGTAACCGCGTCCATTTGACTCATCTGCGTATGGGTATGGAGTTCGACCCGCTTCTCACCTTCCCACTCATCTCGAGGCGGCTCGACTTTTACTTCTTGGAGTTGTGACGCCATCATGCATAGTTCACGCATGAACGAATCATCCTCGACCCGTCCTGCGGTTTGAATCCACATGCCCTTTTTGACGGCACTGAGCATCCGGTCGTCATCATCATCGCGCGCGAATACTTTCACGATGAGCGAATCCGTATAGTCCGTCATTTTGAAGGTGAATAGCTTTTTCCCACTCTTCAATTCCTTCCGCTCCGCAGAGAAGACGAGACCACGAATCGCGACGCGACGTTCTTCTTCAACAATCGTCTTGATTGGGACGATTTCATCTTTGATGAGTGCACCCATTCGAATTTCTGTGATTGGTTCATCGTTTGATTCCGTCGCTTTGGCGAACTGTGCCGCAAGCGCCATCTTCGCCTGCTCGATGTCCTCTTGAACGACTTGTTCACGTAAAGCTTGACTAGCCTCCGCATCTTCAGAGAAATGTGCCTGACACGGTTTTTTCGTGAAGCCATAAGCGCTATAGAGCGCTTGGACCTCTTGACAGAGTTCTTTGTCCACATAGCTTGCCTCAGGTCCGGACCGCACCGGAATCAACAGTTTGTTTTGTTCAAATCGTGGTGACACCGATCCGAAGTAGCTTCGCATCGCACCGGACACTTGGCTCAATTCACTGACGATGCGTGGCCAGTAATCGATATAGTCCTGCTCACTTCCACCTTTTGCTGTCGTGAACCGAGCATACACTTCATCTGCGAACGTCGCGTAACGATTTTCTAACCGACTCATGAACAATTGATGTACGTTGTACGGTAAGACTGTTGGAAATGTAAAATAAAACGTCCACGTTCGTCGTTTTTTATTGACGACGAGTCGTGAGAGCTCTGCTTGGTCGAATAGGTCTGTCTCTGTCGTGATGCCAAGATCACTCAACAATAATTGCATTTTTTGATTTGCTTCCACGGGTCCGTCTTTCCCCCTTTATGCCAATTCGACAAATGAAGGTGACCGCTTACGCTGTCACCTTCATCCATTAATGAACTTCGCTAAATTTTGAAGTGATGACTTCGTTCAATTCATCGATTGACGTTTCAATCACTTCACCTGTTGCTCGAACTTTTACTTCAACGATTCCTTCGCCAGCTTTCTTTCCGACGTTGACGCGAATCGGAAGGCCAATCAAGTCCGCATCGGCGAATTTGACGCCCGCGCGCTCTTTTCGGTCATCGAACAAGACATCGTACGTTTGACCGAGTTCTTCATAAAGACGGTTTGCAAGTTCAACTTGCGTCTCGTCTTTTGCGTTAATGGCAATCAAATGAAGATCGAACGGCGCCACGTTTCGTGGCCAGATGATTCCACGGTCGTCATGATGTTGCTCCACGATTGCTGAGAGCGTCCGTGACACACCGATTCCGTAGCAACCCATGATGAGTGGTTCAGCGCGACCTTCTTCGTTCAGGAATGTCGCCCCCATTGCTTCTGAATAACGTGTCCCGAGTTTGAAGACTTGTCCGACTTCAATTCCGCGTGCGAAACGGACTGGACCCGATTCGTCAGGTGCCAAGTCGCCTTCCACGACAAAACGTAAATCATGATACGTCATCTCTGCGAGGTCACGTTCGGCATTCACACCTGTGAAGTGCGTGTTTGCTTCATTCGCTCCACAAACCGCATCTACAAGATACTTGACCGCATAGTCGGCAACGACTTTAACCGGCGCATGGATTGGTCCAAGCGTACCTGGCGCACAATTGAATAGCTCAACAATTTTCGCTTCGTCTTCAAGTTGAATATCGAGTCCACCGAGTGCGTTTTTCACTTTGACTTCATTTGCTTCATGGTCGCCACGGACGATTGCCATCACTGTCTCTCCATCAACATTGAATAGGACAGATTTAATCGTCGTCTTCGGATCGACGTTCAGGAATTTCGCTACGTCTTCAATCGTACGATTTTCTTCCGTGTCCACTTTTTCGAGTGGACGTACGTCAGCTTGTTGCATCTCATAACAATCGAGTGTTTCTGCCATTTCAATGTTTGCTGCATAGTTCGACGAATCTGTATAGACAATCGTGTCTTCCCCGATATCAGCAAGCGCTTGGAATTCATGCGTGTCTTTCCCGCCGATTGCACCTGAGTCTGCGACGACCGGACGATATTTGAGACCGGTACGATCAAAGATACGTGAGTACGCGTTATACATGTTTGTATACTCTTCATCTAAATCTTCTTGCGTCGCGTGGAATGAGTATGCATCTTTCATCAAGAACTCACGTCCGCGAAGTAAACCGAAGCGCGGACGACGTTCATCACGATACTTCGTTTGAATCTGATACAGGTTCATTGGGAGTTTTTTATACGAGTTCAGTTCGTCTCGTACGATGGACGTGATTAATTCTTCATGCGTCGCACCGAGGGCGAAGCGGCGGTCATGACGGTCAGTCAATCGCATCAACTCCGGACCATAGATGCCCCAACGTCCTGTCTCTTCCCAAAGTTCTGCCGGTTGGATGGCAGGCATCAATAATTCTTGCGCACCGGCACGATTCATCTCTTCACGGATGATCGTTTGAATGTTGTGTAACACGCGATGTCCGAGTGGAAGATAGGAATAGATTCCAGCCGCATTTTGACGAATGAATCCTCCACGGACGAGAAGTTGATGACTGACGGCTTCCGCGTCAGCCGGTACTTCTCTCAAGGTAGGCATGAGCAATCTAGATTGTTTCATACAGTTCAACGTTTCCCTTCTCTACAAACAGCTTATTTGAAGAATGATTGAATGTCGTTCCAGGTGACAATCAACATTAAAATCATCAATAATGCGAACCCGATAAAGTGAACGAATCCTTCTTTTTTCGGATCGATTGGACGCCCGCGCACCGCTTCGAATAGGAGGAAAATCAATCGTCCTCCATCTAATGCAGGAAGCGGGAGCAAGTTGAAGATAGCTAGGTTGACGGAAAGAAGTGCTGTCCAGTTCAACAGCATGATCAAACCGCTCGCTGCCACTTCATCTGTCATACGTACGATTCCGACAGGTCCTGCCAATTGATCGACACCGACTTGACCCGTCACCAAATCACCGACGGCTGAGAAGATGAGCGTGGACATCGTCCACGTCGTCTCGGCACCTGTCGTCACAGCTTTAACTGGTGAACGTTCCAACGCGTTCGTGACACCAAGAATCCCGACAGTTTCGCCGTTTTGTTCAACCGCCTGTGGTGTGACTGTGACCGTCGCTTCCTCACCATCACGGACGTATGTGACGTCTGTTGGTGTGTCAGCACGATCCGCTAATGCGGTACGTAAGTCGAGCCAATCTGTGATTGGTTCCCCTTCAATCGATACGATTTCATCCCCACTCATCAAACCAGCCTCATCGGCGGCCGAATCAGGTTGAACGGTACCGATTTGACCATCGTTCGTCGGCGTTCCTTGAACGAGACCGACGATGATGAGCAAGATAAACGCCAAGACGAAGTTCATCGCTGGACCGGCTGCAATCGCCAAGACACGCTTCCATACCGATTGGGCACCGAACGTGCGGTCATACGGTGCGATTTGAATTTCCATCCCTTGGTCGACAAGAAGTGTATCCCGTTCTAACGAATAGACACGTACCTCCTCATCGATGAGGAGCTGTACTTTCAACTCATGTGTCGCGTCAAATTTATCAACGGTACCGACAACTTGAACATCCGTAGCGGTGTCCGGCTGAAAATAGACACGATCGACAGTGCCTTGTTCGGTTAAACGAAGTCCGACATGTTGACCTGCACGTACTTCAATCGGCTCAAAATCTTCCCCGGCCATTTTGACATAGCCACCGATTGGTAAGAGACGAATGGTATAGAGCGTTTCATTTTTACGGAATGAAACAATTTTTGGACCGAATCCGATTGCAAACTCGTGACAGAGAATGCCTGCCCGTTTCGCCATGACGAGGTGTCCCCATTCGTGTACCGAAATGAGAACTCCAAACATCAGAACGATGGCGATAAAAGTCGTCATGATTTATTCCCCACCTTCAATTCCTTGCTGAATCTGTTGACGTACTGCTCGGTCGACTTCTAGAATTTGCGATAGCGTCGGTTCGGCAATCACTTCATGTTGAGCCATTGCTTCTTCAACGAGTCGTTCAATTTCTAAGAACGTGATGTGACCGTTCAAGAACAAGTCCACTGCCATCTCATTGGCCGCATTCAGGACGGTTGGCATGGAACCGCCAATTCTTCCTGCTTCAAACGCTAACCGGAGAGCCGGGTAACGATTGAAATCTGCCTCTTGAAAATGTAGCTTTCCGATTTCTTTCAAGTTTAACCGCTTATTCCCCTCAATTTCAAGCCGCTTCGGTTCTGAGAGCGCATAAAGAATCGGGCCCCGCATATCCGGGTTTCCAAGCTGTGCCATCACAGCCGCATCTTTAAATTCAACCATCGAATGGATGATCGATTCACGATGCAAGATGACTTCAATATCATTATAGTCGATATCGAACAGCCAGTGTGCCTCGATCACCTCAAGACCTTTATTGAACATCGTCGCGGAGTCGATCGTAATCTTCGCCCCCATCGACCAGTTCGGATGATTCAATGCATCTTCAACCGTCACGTCAGCTAATTCTTCTCGTGAACGATCACGGAAACTTCCGCCAGACGCCGTTAAAATGATTTTTGAAACATCTTCTCTACGTTCTCCATTCAAACATTGGTAGATGGCAGAATGCTCGCTATCGACCGGTAAAAGTTTAACCCCATGTTCTTTCACAGCAGCTTTGACGAGATGTCCTGCTGTAACGAGTGTTTCTTTGTTGGCGAGCGCAATATCTTTCCCTGCTTGAATGGCAGCAAGCGTCGGCTCGAGGCCAACCGCTCCCACTACCGCCGTCACGACGATATCAGCTCGTTCTGCAGTCGCGCACTCTTTGAGCCCTTCAGGACCAATGAAGTATAAAGGTTCATATGTAAGGCGTGGTTTCAGTTGTTCGAGTACCTCGATACTTGTCGCCGACACATATTTAGGTCTAAGTCGATTAATCCATTCCGTGGCGACATCGACGTTCGTGCCGAATGCATACGCCTCAAGTTCAAACAGATCGGGGTGCTGTTCGATGACGTCACATGTCTGCACGCCAATCGAACCTGTCGCCCCAATTAAGCTAATTCGCTTCATCTCGACACTCCTTCTCATAGCAGATTAAACACCCAAATAACAGTAAAGACCGCAATCATACTATCAAATCGATCTAAGATTCCTCCGTGACCAGGTAATAGATGACCAGAGTCTTTAACTCCGAACTGGCGTTTATACGCGGATTGCACCAAATCACCGAGCTGTCCGACGACGGCTACGACGATGGCTAAAATGATGACTTCCAATATCGGTAGAATCGGATCGATCCACACGAAAATGACCCCGAGGACAACGGCAGATACGATCCCACCAATTGCTCCTTCAATCGTCTTATTCGGACTGATGGATGGCCAAAGTTTTGCTTTCCCGAACGCCTTCCCCGTGAAATAAGCCCCTGAATCTGTCGCCCAAATCATAAACAAGATGAGCAACACTTTTGATAAACCGTCTTCAGACAGTCGTACTAGTGCGAAGCTCGAGAAACCGACGACCAAGTAGACAGCGGATACGAAGTAGAACCCGGCATCTTCATAGGTGAATCGATTTTTTGTGACAACCGTCCAAAACAGTAATAAAACTAGGCCTAGCACGAGCCACTGTTCGATTGTGAATGGCATTTCATCTGTAACGATTTGTGTCTCCAGCAATAATAAAACGAAAGGAAAGGCGACAAGAAGTGATGTCACTAAAAATGGGAATGCCAGCAGCTTGTGTTTTCGCATCAACGTAAACTCGCTCAAGCCAATGAGAGCGAGAATCCCCATTAATGAAACAAAGGCGTTACCACCGAGCGCGATCACGGTAATAAAGATTGCTCCTGCCCAAAGTCCTGTAATAATTCGTGTCTTCATGTTACACCCCACCAAAACGACGCGTGCGCGCGTTGTAAGATTCAATCGCTTCTACAAAATGCTCACGCTTAAATTCCGGCCACAATACTTCCGTGAAATGGAGTTCAGCATATGCGCTTTGCCACAATAAAAAGTTTGAAAGTCGTTGTTCACCGCTTGTGCGAATGATGAGGTCCACATCTTGAACGTGGGTCATGAGTCGTTCACCGATTAACTGGTCATCCACAGCGTCTGGTATAAGCATACCAGATTGTACATCTTCGGCAATGCTACGCATCGCTTGGACGAGTTCATCCCGACCACCATAGTTGAGCGCGAAGACGAGTTTCAATCCCGTGTTTGTAGCGGTGCGTTCTCTCGCCTGATCGACAGCCTCACGCGTCTCGCGAGGTAGTTTTGTCGTATCACCAGCGACAAGCACCTGAACGTTTTGTTCATGAAGCTCTTTCAAATCGGTCTCTAAAAACTGCTTTGGCAATTTCATTAAAAACGAGACTTCCTCTTCCGGACGAGTCCAGTTTTCCGTTGAGAACGCGTAAAGCGTCAGTGATTGAATCCCGAGTTCTTGCGCTGTCCGAACGGCTTCGCGGATTGACTTCATCCCTTCTCGGTGACCCATGATGCGAGGGAGACCACGTTTTTTGGCCCAACGTCCATTTCCATCCATGATGATGGCTACGTGCTCAGGAACACTTAACTCCGCCTCGACTTTTGTTTTAGGATTCACCCATTTAAACATTCTGTTATCCTCCTGATTGTATGAAAGAAGGACCCTCTCAGAAAAAGGGTCCCCACACAGCTTTTTGGTATACCACTTCCGTGATTACACTTCCATGATTTCTTTTTCTTTCGTTGCTGCAGATTCATCAATCTTCTTGATATACGAATCCGTCAACGTTTGAACGTCATCTGCATATCCGCGGAGATCGTCTTCTGTTAACTCGCCATCTTTCTCGAGTTTTTTCAAGTTTTCGTTTGCGTCACGGCGAACGTTACGAACAGCGACTTTCGCTTCTTCCGCATATTTCTTCGTGATTTTAACCAATTCTTTACGACGCTCTTCCGTCAAAGCAGGAATCGCCAAACGGATGACTGTTCCGTCAGAAGATGGAGACAATCCAAGGTCTGCCTTTTGAATCGCTTTTTCCACTTCTGAAACCATTGATTTATCCCACGGTTGAATCAAGAGCAAACGCGCTTCCGGTGTATTGATGTTTGCCACTTGATTAAGTGGTGTCGGAACGCCATAGTAATCAACTTGAACAGGATCCAAAATCGATGCGCTGGCGCGGCCAGTGCGAAGCGTACCAAAATCACGTTTAAGTGATGTGTGCGCTTTTTCCATTTTTTCTTCAGCTGTTTTCAATACTTCTTTGACACTCATGAATTGACTCCTCCTACTACCGTCCCGATATGTTCTCCGAGTACGACACGTTTAATGTTACCTTCTTCAAGCAATGAGAATACAATCAATGGAATGTGATTGTCCATACAGAGCGAGGTTGCCGTTGAGTCCATGACTTGAAGTCCGTCTTTTAGGACATCAAGGTAAGACAACGTATCATATTTCACTGCAGTGGCATCCAATTTTGGATCGGCAGAATAGACGCCGTCGACATTGTTTTTACCCATTAAAATAACATCGGCTTCGATTTCAGCAGCGCGAAGTGCAGCTGTCGTATCCGTTGAGAAGTATGGGTTCCCTGTCCCTGCTGCAAAGATGACGACGCGACCTTTTTCAAGATGACGCATCGCACGGCGACGAATGTATGGTTCAGCAACTTGTCGCATTTCAATTGATGTCTGGACGCGCGTTTGGACACCGTACGTTTCAAGGCTATCTTGAAGAGCAAGTGAATTTAAGACGGTCGCGAGCATTCCCATATAGTCTGCGTTTGCCCGATCCATTCCAAGTTCACTACCCGTCTTTCCACGCCAAATGTTTCCGGCACCTACAACAACGGCCACTTCTACACCCATCTCGATCAATTCTTTAATCTGATTTGAGATTGAGTTTACAATGTTAGGGTCAATCCCATAACCTTGATCTCCAGCGAGCGCTTCTCCACTCAATTTTAACACAATTCGTTTATATTTCGGTTCCATAACTTTGCCTCCTCTTGCTTGAAAAAAGGGAACACGCTCCCTTAACGAACTAACTCAAGGTTATACAGACGTGTTCCCAATTTTGGTTGCATCATATGCGATGACGCAGATTATTTTTTAAGTTGGTTCATAACTTCTTCAGCAAAGTTCTCTTCACGTTTCTCCATACCTTCTCCTACTTCGAAGCGTACGAACGAGTTGACTTTCCCGCCTTTAGATTCTACGTACTTCCCAACTTTGAAGTCGCCGTCTTTTACGAACGTTTGGTCTACGAGGCAGATTTCCTCGAAGTACTTGTTCATGCGACCAGCAATCATTTTCTCAACGATGTTAGCAGGCTTGCCTTCGTTAAGAGCTTGCTCAGTCAAGACTTTCTTCTCACGGTCGATTTCTTCAGCTGATACTTCGTCGCGTGTCGCGTAAAGTGGACGTGCTGCTGCAACGTGCATCGCTACGTCTTTTGCAACTGTTTCGTCAGATGTGCCGTCGATTACAACGACAGAACCGATGCGACCACCCATGTGGAGGTACGTACCGAATACAGCATCGTCAGCTTTTTCAAGAACAGCTACACGGCGGAGTGAAATTTTCTCTCCGATTGTAGAAGCTTCTTCTTGGATATACGTTTCAAGCGTTTTGCCTGCTTCGTAGTCAGCTGCGAGTGCTGCTTCTGCAGTTGTTGCGCCTGAAGCGAGTACTGCTTTCGCTACGTTGTTTACGAGTGTTTGGAACTTCTCGTTCTTCGCAACGAAGTCTGTTTCTGAGTTGATTTCGACGAGCACAGCTTTGTTGCCTTCAACTGCTACTGCTGTCAAACCTTCAGCGGCGATACGATCACCTTTTGCTGCTGCTTTAGCGATTCCTTTTTCGCGAAGGAAGTCGATTGCTGCTTGCATGTCACCGTCTGTTTCAACGAGTGCTTTTTTGCAATCGAGCATTCCTGCTCCTGTTTTTTCACGAAGTTCTTTTACCATTGCTGCTGTAACTGCCATCGGAAATTCCTCCTTGTAAAACTAACGAATTTTAAGAAAAAGCACGAGGCTTTTTGAATACTTGTCCTAAAAAAAGGTGATAAAAGGCTTTCCCTTTATCACCTATTGTCTCACTGATTACTCAGCTTCTGTAGCTTCAGCTTCTGTCGCTACAGCTTCTTCAGCAACTTCTTCTTCACCTTGCTTCGCTTCGATAATAGCATCAGCCATTTTCGAAGTGAGCAATTTAACTGCACGAATTGCATCGTCGTTCGCTGGGATGACGTAGTCGATTTCATCTGGGTCACAGTTTGTGTCGACAATCGCAACGATTGGGATGTTCAATTTGTGAGCTTCCGCGATTGCGATACGCTCTTTACGTGGGTCAACGATGAAGAGGGCGTCAGGCACTCCAGGCATATCCTTGATTCCGCCGAGGAACTTCTCAAGACGAGTCATTTCTTTTTTCAAGATGATGACTTCTTTCTTAGGAAGTACTTCGAACGTGCCGTCTTCTTCCATTTTTTCGAGTTGCTTCAAGCGGTTAATACGCTTTTTGATTGTTGAGAAGTTAGTGAGTGTTCCACCCAACCAACGTTCGTTAATGAAGAACATACCAGAACGGATTGCTTCTTCTTTGATTGTATCTTGAGCTTGTTTTTTCGTACCTACGAAGAGGACGTTTCCGCCTTCTGCCGCGAGTTCACGAACAAAGTTGTAAGCTTCGTCTACTTTTTTGACCGTTTTTTGAAGGTCGATGATGTAGATCCCGTTACGCTCTGTGAAGATGTATTTCGCCATTTTTGGGTTCCAACGGCGTGTTTGGTGACCGAAGTGTACACCAGCTTCAAGCAATTGCTTCATTGAAATTACTGCCATGATAAATTTCCTCCTTGTGGTTTAAAAAAGTCCTCCGCCTCGTTCATTGTTGTATTCCGACCTTTCGGCACCGAGGAATACCATCCCGAGACGTGTGTGATGTGTTTAACACCGAGAACTACTATAGCATATGTCACGAAATCCGGCAACTCTCACTTTTTGCGAAGTTTCGCATATAGCGCGAGTTCACCTTCCCCTTTTCCAAGAATGCGGGCAGCATCTCGGACCGAGTGCCGCAATAACACATCATCTACGTCAATTGACGGTTTTGACTTGTCTTCATCTAAGTCGTTTGACACGACATCCGCTTTTGTTTCAACAGGTACGGACACATCCTCCTGATGAACGTCCGCTTTACGCTCTACGGGTTCTTTCGTGACAAGATCGTTCATCGACTCCATGAACGAGAGAAGCAACGTCTCCGTCTCCTGTTTCTCTCGTTCGAGTCGCTCAACCCGTTCTTGTAACGCCTGGACTTGACGGTACCCGAATAAAAAACCGTAAGCAACCAAACAAGCCGTGATCACATATACAATATACACTTGTTCATCTCCTTACGATGTCTTTTCTTCTAAATACGACCGTCCGAGTGCCTGCTTTAACGTCTTCAACGCCTTTGAATGGATTTGAGAAATGCGAGAGGTGGACAGTTCGAGCACTTCACCGATTTCGGTCAATGTCAGTTCATCAAAATAGAATAGCGATACGACGAGCCGCTCTTTTTCGGACAAATGGTCGACTTCTGTCGCGAGCACATCAATTAACTCTTGTTGCAGTAGGGTATCTTCCGGTTTTTCAGAGTCTGGGTCGAAATACGTGACAGACATCACTTTGCCTTCTTCTTGTAACGTCACAGCCTCATCAATCGACAGCATATTGGCAAAATACCCTTCTGCCATCGTCCGTTCAATTTCAGAAACAGGAAGGTCACAGGCGACTGCTAGCTCATGCTTCGTCGGGGCGCGATGTAACGATTGTTCAAGCTGTTCTGCCACGTGGTCGATTTTTTTTACTTTCTCCCGAACCGAACGAGGCAACCAATCTACTTTTCGCAACCCATCGATGATGGCTCCCCGAATCCGAAAGGCAGCGTACGTATCAAATTTATTGTTATGCTCTGGATCATATTTCATAAGGGCATCGTACAATCCCATGTAACCCAAACTTTTCAATTCGTCGCGTTCGACGCTTTTTGGAAGCGTCACGATCATCCGTTGTACGTGGTAGTGGATGAGAAACTCGTAATGTGCTAGTAGTTCGTTTGCTGTATCCATATCACGGTCCGTATTCCAGCGATCCCACAACTGTGTAAGATGAGTCGTCATGTCGATCCCCCCTTATAGTTCTTTCGTGCCTACGCTCACCGTCCGAATCGATAAAATCGAAGTCGCTACATCGAATTCGATCGTTCGTCCGTTATGTCCGCCACAATCTTCGGCCACGAGCGGAATCCGATGAACTTTTAATGCTTGGCGAATCGCCTCGGCGTTCCGTTCTCCGATTCGCATTGCTTCATTCTCATATTTAAATTGAAACATTTGAGCGCCACCTGCCATTTTGGCTTGTAACCGCGTCGCTCCTTCTCGTTTAAGAGAACGGACGAGCGTGTCGATGGCTGTGTCTGCATATTTTCCTACTTCAATCGTTTGATTCTTCCGAGCAATGGTCGAGTCGGGTAACATGACATGCGCCATTGCCGCCAATTGGAGACGAGTGTCATATAAAATGACTCCAACACACGACCCGAGTCCAGCTGTACGGAGGCGATTCGGCGCTGTCGTTTGTTTCCATTCGGCGATGCCGATTTTTAATACGTCAGCCATTGCCGAGCAACCGTTCTTGAATACGTTTGAGCGAACCATGTGTCGGTAGGAACAACACATGCCCAGCGCTTACTTTTTGATCAATCATAAATGTCGTGTCGATGTACAATGCGGCATCTTCTTCAGGTTGAACCGATGTCACGACAAACTCGACGATTGACCCAGCCATATCGATTGCCGTTGCCGGCACTTGAATCATGATTGGTGTCTGTAGCCAGTCACCAAGTGCCCGGGCATAAGCACCGCTCATAATATTCCCGACTTCTTCCCAAGCCGATATCCCTAGCTCATCAGTTGATTGGAACGAGAATGGCATCCCAATGAGTGTCGATACCATCTGTTCGGCGTCCTCGACGGCAAACAAAATGAGAATCATGCCGCGTATCTCACCGTCTAACTCGAGTAGCACCGAAGCGACATGTCGCTCCGGACCACCCACTCGATCAGGCAAATACGAGATTGGCTCCATCTCAGCCGAGGAGACCGTGATATTCACCGGTTTGGCTAACATGGCGGATAACGCGGTAGCCGCATGACCAGACCCTATATTTCCCAGTTCCTTTAACAAGTCTTGCTCAAACTCACTCAGCATACTGTTCCTCAAACAACGCATTCGCATCGAGAAGTGAGAAGAGTTTGTCTTCTCCTTTAGCGATGGCTGTCAAGTGTGCTGAAATCATGTCGCGACTCGATTCAGGAATCGGTTCAATCCGCACTTCATCACTTTCAACCACTTCGTTTGCGCGGTCGACGATGAAGCCCGCATCCCCTTGATTCAATGATGCGATTAAAATACGCGTCTCATCCGTCGGTTCGATTTCTTCATAACCGAGGCGCAAACGAAGGTCGATGACCGGTGTGACGACACCCCGAAGATTGATGACCCCTTTCACGTGTGACGGGGCGTTCGGGACGCGTGTGATCGGCTGAAGTCGCTCGATTGAACGGACCGATTGTACATCGATTCCGTACGTATTTTCTTCAAGTGAAAAGACTACCCATTTCTGTTCCATCTATATTCCTCCTTAAAAGAGATCGTTACTATCTACGATAAGCGCGACGCGACCGTCACCGAGAATGGTCGCACCTGAGATAGCAGGAATCCCTTCAAGATACGTACCGAGCGGTTTCATGACAATTTCTTGCTGGCCGATCAAATCGTTGACGACGACACCGACAAGTTTGTTCCCTTTTCGAACGACAACGACCGGGAATTGCGACTTCGTCTCCGATTCGATTCCGAACATTTCTTTTAAATAGACGAGCGGAACCAACTGGCCACGGAAATCAAAGACACGCTCGCGGTGCGCCGTCAAGATGTCCGCTTCATCAAGCAAAGTCGTCTCGAGAATCGATGACAACGGAATCGCATACGATTCCTCACCGACTTGTACGAGCATGGCCGAGATGATCGAGAGGGTGAGTGGCAGACTTACCTGGAATTTCGTCCCTTGTCCTGCAACCGTCTCTAACGAAACGACACCACCGAGTGACTCGATTTTATTTTTCACGACATCGAGTCCGACACCGCGACCTGAAAGGTCCGTCACGACGTCAGCTGTCGAGAAGCCTGGAGCGAAGATTAACATCGCCAACTCGTTCTCAGACATCACAGTCGCCTCTTCATCTGAAATCACGCCACGTTCCAATGCTTTTGCACGAACTTTGTCAACGTTGATCCCCGCACCGTCATCCTCAATCTCGATAAAGACACGGTTGCCGCCGTGATAAGCGCGAAGGGCGAGCATTCCTTTTTCCGGTTTGCCTGCTTTCACGCGAACTTCAGGGCGTTCGATTCCATGATCGATCGCATTACGAATCAAGTGAACGAGCGGGTCTCCAATCTCATCAATGACCGTACGATCAAGTTCTGTCTCCGCACCCGAAATATCCAATTGAACTTTCTTGTGGATTTCTTTTGCGACCGAGCGAACCATGCGTGGGAAGCGATTGAACACTTGCTCAATCGGCATCATCCGTAGTGTCAACACGAGAGATTGCAGTTCGTTCGTACCTCGTTTGATTTTTTCAACGGTTTCGTTCAATTCTGGTTGACCCACCTCATCAGCGAGTCGTTCTAAACGTCCACGATCGATGATGAATTCCTCGAACAAGTTCATGAGACGATCGATTCGTTCTAAGTTGACGCGAATCGTTTTCGCTTGAGCCTGTGCAGCCACTTGTTCCTTCGTATCTTTTGTTTCTTTTTCTTCTTGGTCTGAGGCTTTCTGTACCACTGGTTCTGGTACTACCACTTCGGCTGTCACTGCGACTTCTGGTTCGCTTTCTGACGTTCCTGTGAACACATTGACTTCGACACGTTCCACTTCCGACACTTGGGCGATGGCATGTTCAATGACTTCCGTTGCCTCTTGTGATAGGAATAAGACGTCAAACGACAAATCGAATTGCTCTTGCTCGATTTCCTCTGTCTCCGGGTTCGTGCGTACGACTTCGCCCAATTCTTGGAGACGATCGAACACCATATACGCCCGAGCTGCTTTCAGGACGACAGCGTCTGATAATTTCACGGTGATTTGATAGGCCTCGAATCCTGTCTGTTTCGCCTGTTCGATGACCGAATTCGTGTAAAGGTCGACTTCGAATGTATTTGACTCTTTTACCTCTGTGACCACGACCTCTTTTCCACCGATGAACGATTGGAAGGCAGCGACCGTTTCAGAAACATCCACGTTCGCACCTCGTCCGCCGTTCTCAATGTCAGCAATCATGTCCTCCATCTGTTCCATAGCGATGAACATCGTATCCAACAGCAGTTGGTTGCTTTCCTTTTTTCCGCCACGCACGAGGTCGAGTGCGCTTTCCATCTCATGCGTCAAATTGGCGACGTGTTCGTACCCCATCGTCGAGGACATCCCTTTTAACGTATGCGCAGATCGGAAAATCTCTTGAACGACATCCGCCCCACCCGATTGTTCTAGCTTAAGTAACTGTGTGTTGATTGATTGGATATGTTCTTGGGATTCATCTAAAAACAACCCTAAGTATTCGTTCACGTCCATCTCATTTGCCTCCCTGTCGTTATACTCGGTTCCACTGTTTCCGTAAGTTCCCCATCAAACGGTCCATCAAGTGACGTGGTTTCGGAGGCGTTCCCGTAAGCGTTGTCAAAATTCGTTCGAGCCGCCAGCTAATATCACTTTTTCGATTGTATTGATAAAACGGGACTTGGGCGATGACTGCCTTTCTGACTGAAGGGTCATCTGGTAAAAATCCGAGGAATCGAATCGTCTTATTTAAGAACTGCTTGCATGCGACTTCCATCCGTTCGAAACATTGTAGTGCTTCCTCTCCAGACTGGGCTCGGTTCACGATGACACCCAGCGGTAAGTCTGGATATTGATGATGCACTAGTTTTGTATATGCGTATCCGTCCATGAGCGAGGTCGGTTCCGGCGTTAAAATCAAAAACATTTCATCACACCCTGCAATAAATTGCAGCGAGGTATCCGTCGCCCCGGCGCCCATATCAAAGAGGACGTAATCATATGCGGTCAGTACTTCGAGTTCTCGCATGAGAAATTGCATGTCATCTTCTGAGAGATGGACGAGTTGGTCTTGTCCACTCCCTCCATGTAATATATCGACACCATGCACATTTTTCTGAACAGCTGCAGCCAATGGAATACGAGCTTTTACGGACTCCATCATCGTTCTCGACTTCATTGCATTCATCAAGATATGGACGTTGGCCATCCCGATATCAAAATCGACAATCAATACCCGCTTTCCGAGCTCTGAAAGAGCGATAGCCGTGTTCACGCATACGTTCGTCTTTCCGACACCGCCTTTCCCGCTCGCAAAGGCGATGGTCGTCGGATGGACATCATTGATTGCTCTTAAACGCCTTGCTTGGTCCATCTTGTCCACCCTTCTTTCTCAAACAGTCGTTTCGTCAACGCATCCGCATCTCCACGAATCAAATCATCCGGCACTTCTTGACCGTCCGTCATCCATGCGACAGGAAGACCGCTCTTTTTCACCATTCGATACATCGCGTGAATGTCACTCGTCTCATCTGCTTTTGTGAAGATGAGCGAACTGAGTGGGAGTGACTCGAACTGGGAGTAGATCATATCCATATCTTTCATTTTTGATGTCAAACTTAACACGAGCGATAAACTCGTTTCCGTAAAGTCATGATGTTCGTGAAACTGTTCCACGTACGCAGGATCTCGGAAGTTGCGACCTGCCGTGTCGATCAACACGATGTCCTTTCGGGCAAATAATTGCTTTGCCCGCTTAAAGTCATGGAAATCATATGCCACTTCGACGGGGATACTCATAATTTCAGCGTACGTCTTCAACTGTTCGATGGCTGCGATTCGATATGTGTCAGTCGTGATCAACCCGACTGTCTTGCCTTCTTTCAACTTGAAATGCGCAGCTAGTTTGGCAAGTGTCGTCGTTTTACCGACGCCGGTCGGTCCGACGACCATGACATAACGTTTCGCCTCAGGTGGCTCGCCGAAGGACGATTTGACTTGTTCATACACGTACTGTTCAGCCGCTTCTACAGACTTCGTCGTATAGTAGAGCTCGTTCAACGTCTCTTCCCACGATTCTTCCGCGAACGACTCCGTCGAAAGTAACGCTTCGACATGTTGTAGTGACGTATGGAGTCTTGGCGCCGCTCCTCCTACCATACGAGGTGCTGGTGGTGTTTGAGGTGATACCGTTTGAATCGGCTTTGTTTGAACCGATACAGACTGTCTAGGTTTCGTGACCGTTTGCTCTTTTTCAAGTGCAGCGATGACTTCCACTTGTTTCGAAGCGAATAAACCGAACCATCCGGTCTTCACTTGCCGTGAATTTAGGATCACCGCTTCATCACCTAACTCTTGCTTCACTTTCGTCATCGCTTCAGCCATCGTTTTCGCTGTAAATTTTTTAATCTGCATTTAAATCACCCCAATACTTTTCACTTCAACGGAACTGAGTAATTCGTTATATGCCAATACGGGAACATCTGGATAGTATCGTTCAAGCAACTGTCGAACAAATAGTCGAATCGTCGGTGAACATAAAATGACCGCTGACGCTCCATACCGTTCAAACATCGACAGTTGTTCTCCTGTGCGCTCGATAATGTCGCGCGCCTGCTCTGGGTCGAGTGCCAAGTAGTTCCCAAACTCCGTCTTTTGTACGGCGTCTTGAACGGTCTGTTCCGTCTGACCACCTAACGTGACCACATACAATGGACCTTCAGGTGGTTTGACTTGGTCGGTCAGTTGGCGTGACAACCCTTGACGGCAATATTCACCGAGGATTTCTGCATCTTTTGTCACTTTCCCGTAGTCAGCCATTGTCTCGAACAAAAGAGGTAAGTTTCGAATCGATACATTTTCTTGTAATAAGTGACGTAACACTTTTTGAATTTCACCGATTGAAAGCACTGAAGGCGTTACATCTTCAACGAGAACTGGATGGGTTTCCTTCAAATGCTCGACGAGTTGTTTCGTTTCTTCACGACCGAGTAAATCGGCAGCATGTTTCTTCAGCGTTTCGGTCAGATGTGTCGCGACAACGGACGGCGGATCCACGACGGTATATCCACTCATTTCTGCTCGCGTCCGTGTCTCCTCATCAATCCAGAGGGCCGGAAGACCAAATGCCGGTTCCGTCGTTTCAATCCCGTATACTTCCGGGTCTTCAATCCCTGGGCTCATCGCCAAGTAATGGTCGAGCAACAACTCACCTTCTGCGACGACGTTTCCTTTCACCTTGATGCGATACGCGTTCGGCGAAAGCTGTAAATGGTCGCGAATCCGAACCGTCGGCAAGATGAATCCGAGCTCGAGCGCGAGTTGACGACGAATCATGACGACACGGTCCAACAAGTCACCGCCTTGCGACTCATCCGCAAGTGGGATCAATCCGTACCCGAATTCGAATTCAATCGAATCGATTTGTAAGAGCGAGACGACAGATTCCGTCGGAGCTGTCGAGGGCTCTTCTTCCATGATTGGATCCTCCGTCGCCTGCCGGATGTTGCGTCGCATCGTATAGGCTCCGAAGAAGGCCGTACCTGCGATGATCATCGTCACCGGGATAAGTGGTGGTGACACGAAACCGAGCATGAAGACGATGGCGCCGGCGATATAGAGAAGCGATGGGTTTTGACCAAGCTGGTCGATCACATCTTCTCCTAAATTGCCGTCCGAGACGGCACGGGTCACGATAATTCCGGTTGCCGTTGAAATCAAGAGTGCTGGGATTTGACTGACGAGTCCGTCCCCGATTGTCATGAGCGAGAACGTTGTGAACGCTTCTCCGACCGGTAATCCCATTTGAACGACACCGATAATGATTCCGAAGATCAAGTTAATCGTCACGATGATGATACCAGCGATGGCATCCCCTTTGACGAACTTGGATGCCCCATCCATCGAACCATAAAAATCGGCCTCGCTTTGAATTTTACGGCGACGCATCTGCGCTTCCTTGTCGTCAATTAGTCCGGAGTTCAAGTCAGCATCGATGGCCATCTGTTTCCCTGGCATCGCATCGAGCGTGAAGCGGGCAGATACCTCAGATACACGCTCGGCACCTTTTGTGATGACGACGAACTGAATGATGACGAGAATGAGGAAGACAACGAATCCGACAAGGACATTTCCTCCGATTACGAAATCACCAAACGTCGCAATGACTTCCCCTCCGTAACCGTTTGAGAGAATCGAACGGGTCGTCGATACGTTCAAACCGAGACGAAACAACGTCACAATCAATAAGAGGGAAGGGAATACGGAGAAGTCGAGCGCTTCTCTGGCATTCATCGCCACTAGTAAGATCATGAGGGCGATTAAAATATTTACGATGATTAAAAAATCTAATAAAAAGCCCGGTAACGGGATGATCAGCATGATGACAATCATCAAGACACCAATCAAAACTGCAAAGTCTTTCGCTTTTACTGCCAACACATACTCCTCCTCAAGACGGTTGCTTCATTTGATAGACGAATGCGAGCACTTCCGCAATCGCTTGATAGAACGATTCGTCTACCACTTCTCCGATATCGATTTGCGCATATAGCGCCCGTGCAAGCGGCTTGTTCTCAACAATCGCCACATTGTGCTCTTTTGCGACATCTCGAATATGAAAGGCGACTCGGTCGACCCCTTTTGCCACAACGAGCGGGGCAAAGTCTTTCGTATCATCGTAGCGGATGACGACCGCGTAATGGGTCGGGTTCGTGATGACGACGTCGGCATTCGGAATTTCTTGCATCATGCGTCGCATCGCCATTTCTCGTTGTTGTTGCTTAATCTTGGATTTGATCAGCGGGTCACCTTCTGAGTTTTTATACTCGTCTTTTATGTCTTGCTTTGACATTCGAATCGATTTTTCGAAATCAAATCGTTGATAAAAAAAGTCGAGTAATGCGAGTGCGAGCAATGCGACACTCACCCAGAGACCAAGTTCAATCGTGATCCCTGCGAGCGCGACGATGGATTCTCGAATCTGTTCGATGGCCATCCGGGACAATTCTTTTTGGTTTTGCCAAAGGACAGCGATAGCGGTTGTCAGGATGATTAAAAATTTGAATAAGGACTTTAAAAATTCGACGACCGCTTTCATGCTGACGATACGTTTCACCCCTTTAATCGGGTCGATTCGCTCGAGCTTTGGCTGGATCGCTTCTAAGGAAAAAAGCGTTCCAACTTGTAAATAATTGATGAGAATCCCAAACACGACAGCGACGATAAAGAATGGCGCCAAAATCAGTCCGACTCGAAGCATCAAGTCGATGATCATCCCTGACATGCCCTCAGATATATTGAACAGTAAGTATTGGGGGCTGAGTAAATCTCCGACTAATGAGAGCAACTGTTGCCCAATCATCGGTCCGAAGAATGACAGCATGAGAAACATGGCAAAGAGCGCGAATGCTCCCGTCAAATCAGCGGATTTGGCGACTTGCCCTTTCTTTCGTGAATCCTCTCGTTTACGCGGTGTCGCTTTTTCTGTTTTTTCACCTGCAAAAAACTGCAAATTGACCGATAAAGGATATAGAGGCTTCTTCATGAGGCATCTCCTAGTATGAGCATAAAATCGTGCATCACGTCTTGTAATAACGGAATGAACTGACTAATACCTGTCAGTGTCAATCCCATCAACAAGACCATGACGGCAAATCCGGCAATCAGTTTGAAGGAAAAGCCGATTGCAAAGATATTGAACTGTGGCGCCGATTTTGCTAAAAAACCAAGTGCCAAATCGACAAGCAATAAAGATGCCATCATCGGCAAGGCCAATTGCAAGGCGACCATCATCGTCATCGTGACCACTTTCACTGCCATCATGAGTGAGGCTTCCGTGAAGTTAATCATCGGTTGACCAGGTGGATAGATTTGAAAACTGTAATAAATGCCGTCAATCAGGAGTAAATGTAAATTACTCGTCAATAAAATGAACAGCGTAAAAATATAATAAAATCGTCCAATTAGTGGTGACTGTCCGCCAAACATCGGATCGTATGCGGAAGCCATCGCGAGTCCAAGTTGAAGGTCGATGACCCCTCCGGCAATTTGCGGAGCGAAAAAGAGAATGTTAATCAATAGACCGAGTAAAAGCCCAATCATGACCTCATACACGACCTGAAGCACAAACCCATTCGTCATTTGAATCGGCTCGGTGATGGTGAACATAGCGTAATACGCTAAAAATGCACTGAAGCCTACCCGGTGCATGACCGGCAACTGTCTCGTCGAGAACAATGGGACACTGACAAAAAAGCCAGAGAGTCGCGCAAACGTCAGACCGTACATACTGATGAAGTCAACTGCGTTCATTTCGACGCAACCTCGACCATCAGCTCAAAAATCAATCGTGTGAACCCCTCAATTTGTTGAAGCATCCACGGTCCAAAAATGACAAGACCGATGAAGACCGAGATGATTTTTGGAACAAACGAAAGCGTCTGTTCTTGAATTTGAGTCGTGGCCTGTAAAATCGAGATCACGAGACCGACAATCAGTGAGATGAGCAGCAACGGCATTGAAATTTTTAATAATGTCCACACACTCTCTGTTGCCAAGTAAATGACCATTTCTTGTGTCATGTCCGTTCCCCCTACATACTTCTAAGCAATGATTCCACAATCAAGTGCCAGCCATCGACCAATACAAATAGTAATAATTTAAACGGTAAGGCGATCATGACCGGTGGTAGCATCATCATCCCCATCGACATGAGCACACTTGCGACGACCATATCGATAATTAAAAATGGCAAGAAAATCATGAATCCGATTTGGAAAGCCGTTTTCAACTCACTAATCGCATAAGCCGGAACGAGAGCGAGAAGCGGTACATCATCAAGTGATTCAGGTTGCTCGTAGTTCCCATATTTCAAAAACAGTTGCAAATCTTCCTGTCTTGTATATTTCGACATGAATTCTTTCATCGTCCCGCTCGCTTCATCAAACGCCTCATCTTGTGAGATTTTGTCATCGAGATAAGGTTTTAACGCGTTCTCATTCAAATCAGAGAGAACGGGAGACATGACGAACAATGTAATGAACAAAGCCAATCCGACAATCAACTGGTTTGGCGGTGTTTGTTGTGTACCGAGCGCCGGTCGAATGAAAGATAGTACGACGACGACACGTGTGAAGCATGTCATCAAAATTAAAAAAGAAGGGGCAAGTGTCAATAACGTCAATAAAATCAAGAGTTTGATCGAAGTTGACGTACTGTCTGGTGTCTCTAAATTGATTAATTGCTCAAACGTTGTCATGACTTCTTCCTCACTTCTTCTAATTGAGCAAGTTGTTTCTTAAAGGTATCTAAAAATGCATTCGAATTCGTCGTTCGGAGTGATAAAGGCTCTGACTGCTCTTCATCCATCGCTTCCGCATCGAGTCGATCAATCAATTGAATCGATTCCCCGACGCCGAGGACATAGACTTGATCCCCGAGTTTCACAAGTTGGACGGAACGGTCCTTTCCGAGTGGGACGCCTCCGAGGTGTTTCATATGCTGAGTCGCTTTCACACCTTGTGTTTTGGAACCGAGCCAACGCATCAAGACGATAAAACCGCCGACCACGACTACGAGACTCAACACGACTTTCACGCCATTCCCAATCGTTGACGCTGTCGTTGGAACGTTACTTTCCAATTCTTCTGTCTGTTTTTGCTCGAATTGTTGGTCTACGGTGGCGGCCTCAACCGTGGCCGGAACAAAAAGTCCGACCACGAGGAGAATAATCAACCACCATTTCTTCATTGTGCGACCGTTTTAGAGACCGCTTCGATGACACGTTCCGCGTTGAACGGCTTAACGATGAAGTCCTTCGCACCTGCTTGAATCGCATCGATGACCATCGCTTGTTGCCCCATTGCCGAACACATAATGACTTTTGCATTCGAGTCGAAGCTGCGAATCTCTTTTAATGCCGCGAGACCATCCATCTCTGGCATCGTGATATCAAGTGTGACAAGATCCGGTGTGAGCTCACGATACTTCACGACCGCGTCAGCTCCGTTTTCTGCCTCACCTACTACGTCATATCCGTTCTTTGTCAAAATATCCTTGATCATCATGCGCATGAACGCTGCGTCATCTACTACTAATACTTTTGCACTCATTCTAAATTCCTCCTTAGACGATTCCAATCCGCTCATGCGGTTGAATAATTTCTGTTACACGTACCCCAAAGTTTTCTTCAATCACGACAACTTCTCCTCTAGCAATTCGTTGTTGGTTGACATAAATATCAACCGGTTCGCCAGCTAGCTTGTCGAGCTCGATGATGGAACCTTGTGATAACTCGAGTACTTCCCGGACAGATTTTTTCGTTCTGCCTAGTTCGACTGTCACGTTTAACGGCACGTCATATAATAGCCCTAGGTTTGCCGGTACAGACTCTTGTGGAGCTGGTGATTGGAGCGGCATGAATTCTGCTTGGCTTACCGCGACCTCTGGCATCGATTTTTGCTTTTCCGGTTGTGGTTGCGCCTGCGGTTGAGCTTGCGGCTGAGGTTTCGGGGCCTCGGCTTTCGGTTGTTCTTTTACAGGCTCCACTGCCGTTTGTGCTTCACCGGTCGCTTTCATCAATTCATCGACTAATTGCTTTCCGAATTGAATTGGAGCAATTTGAACGATTGTGGAATCAATCAATGTACCTACTTTGAGATTGAACTCAATGAGCACCATCGTTTCCCAAAGTTCAAGACGATCGATAATCGTTTGATTTTTTGTTGCGTCAAACACCTCGACAAGTGGTGGAGAGATGTCAATTTTCTTCGAAAACACCGTCGATAAAGATGTCGCGGCTGCGCCCATCATTTGGTTCATCGCTTCTTGAACGGCTGATAAGCGAATCTCATCAAGGCTTTCAGGATCGACGTTCTCCCCTGTCCCACCTAACATGAGGTCAGAGATAATAGCGGCATCTTCGCGAGTCAAAACGAGGACATTCTCCCCTTTTATCCCTTCCGTATACCCAACACGTAATGCGACATGTGGCGTAGGATAACGCTCACGCAACTCCTCGATTCTCACTTCACTGACAACCGGTGTCGTGATTTCTACTTTTTGCTGTAGTAACGTTGACAAAGCCGTTGCCGAATTTCCAAACGAAATGTTTCCGATTTCCCCGAGAGCATCGCTTTCCATCGAATCTAAATGCTCTTCGTTTTCCGCCTTTGGCGTCGGCGTATTGTCACTTGTTCCACGTAGTAACGCGTCAATTTCATCTTGTGACAGCATTTCACTCATTGCTCTTCCTCCTTCACACGGTGAAGCACTTGAACCGCCATCCGCTTCCCGCTCACACCGACTTGCCCTTTAAATACTTTATTTTCCCCTACCATGATGGATAGAGGCTCTTTTGCCACTTGATCGAGTGCCAAACAATCCCCAACTTCAAGATGCAGCAGATCGCCGAACGTAATTGTCGTCTCTCCGAGTAGTGAGACAACCTCGACCGTCGAGTTCATCAACTGGGCTTTGAGTGGCTCTTTGCTCGATTGACTCGCATTCCGACGATTCGCTTCCTGCATCCAATAATGACTCGAAAGTTTCGACAAGACAGGTTCAATTGTCACGAACGGAAGACAAACGTTAATCGTCCCGCTCACTTCCCCAATCGTCACTCCAATGGAGATGAGGACGACCGTCTCGTTAGGTGAAACGAGTTGAAGGAACTGCGGATTCACTTCGACAGCAGCCATTTCTGCCTTGATTTCTGCAATTGACTCCCATGCATCTCCATAACTTGAAAAGGCACGTTTATACAATTGCGTCAAAATTCGCATCTCGATCTCTGTGAACGACTCAATCTTGTCCATTTCCACACCCGGTCCACCAAGTAGACGATCGAGCATCGCATAAGAGATGTTCGGATTGACTTCGATGATGAATCTTCCGTTTAACGGCGGCGCTTCAATCAAGTTAATCATCGTCATACTCGGGATAGAATGAATGAATTCATCGTACGGTAGTTGTTCGACCGAGTTGACGGTGAATTGAACATAAGTGCGAAGTTGTGCCGAGAAAAACGTCGTCAACATACGTGTGAAATGCTCATGAATCCGAGTCAGGCTTCGAATTTGATCTTTAGAAAATCGAACGGCTCGTTTGAAGTCATATTGCCGAACCTTCTTTTCTTCTTCTTGCGCGAGAAAGGAATCCGCTTCGACATCCCCACTGCTTAGTGCAGATAGTAAGGCATCAATTTCTTGTTGAGACAGTACTTCTCCCATGATGCCACCTCACTGAATAATTTTCTTCGTCATATAGACGCGTTGGACTTCACCTTCTTCAAGCAGTCCGTTAAGTTGTTCTCGTAATGTCTGTTCAAACTTTTGCATATCCTCTTTCGTTGCCAACTGTGTTTTTGTCATCCCGGCCAAGTCACCAAGAATGACATTATGCACTTGAAACTTGCGCAGCTCTAGATTCTCTTTTGTTTCAAGCGAATCTGTGACAATCGTGAATTGAACGTTGATGAAACGCTCATCTTGAATATTCGTCGTCATGTCGTCGGTCATGAAACTTCGCTCCGCCAACTCTTCAGCGGTGACCGGTTTCGTTTTTGCTGTGACGTTGTCACCGAAAACGTACTTATACGTCATGAAACCGGCTCCGCCCATGACGAGTAAGACGACTAGTAAAATGATAACAACTTTCAGGCCGCCACCTTTTTTCTTTTCTTCTTCACTCATCTTCTTCACCTCTTGTGAACATCGTTCCGACTAAACCGATTGAGCGGTAAAAGGCTTCAGTTCGTTCAATGATTTGATCTTTCGTTTCTTTCACGAGATACGTTTTGCCATTAAACAGTTGGATTATCGTGTCAGGCTCTGCTTTCACTGTTTCGATCAGCAAAGCGTTGAGCACGAACTCCTCACCCCGAAATGCTGTGACGCGAATCATCAGCGTTTCAAGTTAACGAGCTCTTGAAGAATCTCGTCCGATGTTGTAATGATTCGTGTGTTCGCCTGGAAACCACGTTGTGCCACAATCATTTCTGTAAATTCTTCAGAAAGGTCGACGTTCGACATTTCAAGTGCGCCCGAAACGAGGTTACCTCGCCCTAAATCACCGGCCGCTCCGATGAGTGGATCACCTGAGTTTTGTGATTGCAAGAAGTTGTTGGCGCCGACTTTCGATAAACCAGCGTTGTTGCTAAAGTTCGCCGTCACGATATAACCTGCCGTCTGCAACGCACCGGCTGCGTCGACATAGCTCACTTGACCGTCTTTTCCAATTGACAATGAACGTGCGTCTGTTGGAATTGAGATTTTACCGTAAGCCGTCGATCCAGCTACGACGTCAGGAATATTTCCAGTCAAGTTCGGCGCAGGAAGGTTAGCCGCAGGTTTCGCACCCGTTCCTAACAAGTAAGTTCCTTCACCTGTTACCAAGTCACCGTTGTTGTCCGTATAGAAGTTACCGGCACGTGTGTATTGCGCTTGACCGTTGACGATTGTGACGAAGAAACCTTCTCCTGAAATACCGACGTCTAACGCACGTCCCGTATTTTGCATCGCTCCTTGGTTGTAGACGTTATCGACAGTCGCCATCGTTCCACCAAGACCGACCTCTTTAGGGTTAATCCCTCCGGCCGTCGCCCCATTACCGCCTGACGCACTACCGACTTGTTGACTGACGAGGTCTTTGAACGTGACACGACCTTTTTTATAACCGAACGTGTTGACGTTGGCGATGTTGTTCCCGACGACGTCTAATTTCGATTGGAAGTTCTTCAGACCACTGATCCCTGAGTACATTGCTCTTAACATAATAATTCCTCCTATACTTATTTGATGGAAGTGATGTCGTACACGCTGACCGATGTGCCGTCTTCAAGATCGGCCATGTATCCAGTTAAATCAGATCGAGAAATCGAGACGACACGACCCGAGCCTTTCGTCGTTTCTTCACTCGATTCCGAACTGTAGTCAATCGTTTTACCAATCATGCTGCTAAATTCGGAAATCGAAGCCATATGGCGGTCGACCAGCACAGAGTCGAGTTGCTTCGAAATCGTTTGCATCTGTTCAAGTGAAGAGAATTGAGCCATCTGAGCGATGAACTCACGGTCTTCCATCGGCGACATTGGGTCCTGGTTCGCAATTTGAGCGAGCAGCAACTTCATAAACATGTCTTTGTCATATTGATTTGTCGCTTTTGGAAGTGACTGGTCTGGCAGTGTAAAATCATTCGTCTTCGGTTGGATGCTCGTCATCCTCAGACCCTCCTTTTGGTTGTTCCTGCGATTGCTCCTGTTCCGGTTGCTCGGAGCCATCTGGCAACGCCGACTTCGTGTCGAGTGCTTGTTGTGTCAAGTTGACCTCGACCCGAACGTTTTGGGAGTGAGGCGTTAACGTTTGTTGCAACTGCTGAACTTGTGACTGAAGCAATTGTTTCGCCTCTTGATTGCTTGCGAACAATTTGACGACGAGTTCCCCGTTATGTCGTTCAAGCTTGACGACGAGCTCACCGAGTTGTTCTGGATATAGACGTACCGTAAACACTTTCGAACCGTCCGCTCCGCTCGAAAACGGTGCTTTTTGAAGCGCGGACTCAATTCTCGCCTGTAAGTTTTCAGGTAAGGAACCTTTTGAGGCGTACATGACGGTTTCTACATCAATTTGTGGTCGCGACCAGTTTAATCCTTTCGGTAACCAGTCAACACCACTTGCCTGAGGGAGCGCTTTCGCCACTTTCACGGTTTCAACTTGTGGTAGAACGGGAACTTCCTTCATATTGCCGGCTGGTCCATTAAACTGTGTGACCACCCGTTGAATCGTTTGAACGTGCTTCCCAAGTTCTTGATTTGGCACAGTCTGTGTCAACCCTGTTTTTGCAGACAAATCCGTCTTTTGCACGATGTCACTACTTGTTGCGACCGCCTGAGCAACGATTGGGAGCGCTGAATCAACATTTCCAGATGACGTAGACAATTGTCCGAGTACACCTACATATGCATCCATAAACGTCCGATACGCATCTTGCGGAAGTGATTTTAGCCAATTCAATGTGTCAGGTTTTTGAAACCACGTTTCGAGTTCCTGTGCCACTTTTTCAAAGTCGACTGACTCTTCAGGGAGTGCACCTTCTTCAAGTTGAGGAAGCGCTGTCTGCTCTCCGGATCCTTGCATTGGTGCGAGCATCGCCGAGAGGAGACTTAAAAAGCCGCCCGTTCCTTGTGAATTCCCATCTGTCGCTTCGGTACGTGCCATCGAACCTTGAATCGCTTGTGATAATAATGCGATATTCAATGTGTGTCCTCCTTTCCCATGTTCACTGGAGAAGCTGCGTCACAACCGCAGCCTGCTGCGCATTCATCCGCCCTAAAATATCCGCCTGTTGCTTTGGTGATAATTCTTTAAGCAATTCCGCCACCTGTGGACTCTCTAGTTCCCCCATAATGGCCGCCGCTTGTTTGGCGGACATCTCTTCATACACACTGACAATGTCAGAAGTGGTTTCTTTTTCTGTTGTGGCTGCCGCTAGCTCGGAGACGAGTCGGTCACGTTCCCGAATTAAATCGGTGATTTCTTCTTGTCGCGCTTTCACTTCATTCGTCAGTTCCACATTTTCATTTCGAAGTTTTTCAATCTCACTGTTTGCTGCTTTCAACCGGTTCGTGGCGTCACTGTCGATCCCTGTCACGTTTACTTTCGTCTCAGATGTCTTCGGTGTTTCTGCTGTATTTCCATCCTCACTAACTGGTAGGAATGGTACGGATAAAAGTGGACGGTCCATCGCGTAGTTCATGACGACCATTCCGCCAACCAAGATGAAGATTGCTGGGATGAGGACTAACGCCACAATCATTTGTTTGCCTCGTTTATTGTTCTCTTTTGCCATGCTACTTCCCTTTCCCATGATGAATCACAGCGAGTTCGTCCATCATTAATTGCTCTGTGAGTTTTGCCGCTGTCATCTCTTCTAAACTGACCTTTTCATGAAGTGTCACATATTTCTTTTCTTCCACTACTTTTCCGAGCAAGCGTTCTTGTGATGCGTGATAACGATTGCGCGCTTGTTGAACGACGAGCTGTTGTGTTTCGATTTGACGTTTTACTTGCTCACGCGTCTTTTCTCGATACTGAGACATGAGTAAATCAATACGTCCTTGCTGTTCATCTTGATGTTTAATCAACGATTCATACATGAGGAGAAGATCATACAACGCTTCCATCTCCGTTTCGAGTTTTGCTTTCAACCCTCTTACTTCAGTAGCGGCATCTTCTTTCTCATGTTCAGCAATTGGCATGATTCGTTCTAGAATGAGTCTGTTCATGATTCACCTCGCGCGATGTCTGACAAATGAGCCATCGTTTGTTGGAATGCAGCATCTTCATCAATCGATTGCTTTAAAAATGTCAGTAAGTATGGATATTTCTCGATTGCCGTATCAATCGCTGGGTTCGAACCTTTTTTATATGCGCCGATGTTAATCAAATCCTCGGCATCGATATAAGTCGCTAGCCAACTACGAAACGTTTGTGCTGCTTCACGATGTGTTGGAGAAGCGATTTGGTTCATGACACGACTGATTGACTTCAACACGTGGATGGCGGGAAACTGTCCACGGTTTGCAAGCGCTCGGTCCATAACGAAGTGTCCGTCTAATATCCCACGCACCGCATCGGCAATCGGTTCGTTCATATCGTCACCATCAACGAGTACTGTATAGAACGCTGTAATCGATCCGGTTGCTGCCGTACCGCTTCGTTCTAATAATTGAGGGAGCATCGCAAAGACAGAAGGTGTGTACCCTTTCGATGTCGGTGGTTCACCAGTCGCGAGCCCGATTTCACGTTGAGCCATCGCAAATCGTGTCACCGAGTCCATCATGAGCACCACTTCTTTACCTTGGTCTCGAAAGTACTCGGCGATTGCGGTTGCGGTGTAAGCACCTTTCAATCGGACGAGGGGAGGTTGGTCACTCGTCGCTACAATGACGACAGACCGGGCCATGCCTTCTGGGCCGAGCTCTTTTTCAATGAATTCTTTTACTTCTCGACCACGTTCTCCGATTAAGGCGATGACGTTAATATCTGCCGAAGAGCGCTTGGCAATCATCCCGAGTAACGTGGATTTCCCTACCCCAGAACCAGCAAATAGTCCGACACGTTGCCCTTTCCCAACAGTCAGCAACCCATCGATCATACGAACGCCAGTCGACAAGGCATCTAAAATCCGGGGACGATTCAAAGGGTTAGGCGGTTTTCGCTGGACGTCATACCGCTTACCAGTTACGAGTCGGTCTCCCGAAAGCGGACGCCCCAGACCGTCGAGCACTTGTCCAATCAGTTCCTCACCAACAGGGACTTGGAGCATCTTCCCGGTACCTTTCACTAAACAACCAGGTGCAATCTGCGTTGTTTCACCGTATGGCATAAGAAGGACGCGCTCTTCATTAAAGCCCACCACTTCCGCTTCGACCGTCTCATTTGAAGGGAGCATGATGAAACATCGCTCCCCGACAAATGCACTCGGTCCATTTGACTCAATCATCAATCCTACGACCCGACACACTCGACCGATTTTGCGAGTAAACTCGCCATCCGTAGACTGTTTGATCGTATTGATGACCTGCTCAATAAGCGCCATCCGCTAAAACCTCCTCGATTTTGGCTTGGATTCTCTCGAAGCTATACGAAAGATCGATTTCATTTCCTCGATGTGGTGACTCAATCCGCACAGACGTTTCATCTAAAGAACTATCTCCACGATATTTTAATGGTGGCGTCTCTTCATCGCGCCACATCGATTCAAATCGTTGGATTGAAGCAAGCCGAGTCGGATGAACGTAAATCGTCAATGCTTCCGCATCGATGAGTTGAGCCATCTGTTCTTGGATCATCGCCGCAAACAACGCCTCGTCTTTTCGGACAAGGTCCGTCGTCACATGAGCACTTACTGCAATCGCTAAGTCAATGAGTGAAACTTCCGCCTGTTTCCATTTTTCCTGAAACAGTTGTTCGAGTTCGGTGGAAACAGAGTTCAAACGCGTCGTAATGTCCTCAAACTCTGCATATCCGTCTTGTCTTCCTTGAAGGAGACCTGCTTCATAACCTTCCGAACGTGCCTGTTCAAACGCTTCTTGCTTTAAGTGTTCTAGTCTCTCCATTTCGGTTAACTGAAACTGCTGGAACGCATCTTCGTCTTGTCTTAACTTCTCATAACGCGACTCGATCACTTGATGATGGTCGATGCTCTCAGTTGAATCAGGGATGGATGATTCCAATCGTTTCGATTCAATCCGTTGAGGAATATGCGATGTCGCGCGTTGACGTTTGATCACATTAGACAACGATGTCATCTCCTCCACCTCGACTGATTACGATTTCACCAACATCCTCTAGGCGACGAATAATTCCAACGATTCGACTTTGTGCCTCTTCAACATCACGCAATCGAACAGGTCCCATAAATTCCATGTCTTCTTTGAACGTTTCGACCATCCGTTGAGACATATTTTTGAAGATAATTTGTTTTACTTCTTCCGACGACACTTTGAGCGCTAGCAACAAGTCGTCGTTCGCCACTTCTCGAATGATCCGCTGAATTGCCCGAGAATCGAGTGTGACGATATCTTCGAAGACAAACATCCGCTTCTTGATTTCTTCTGCGAGTTCCGGGTCCTCGATTTCAAGTGCATCGAGAATTGTACGTTCCGTCGTCCGATCGACACCATTCAATACTTCGACGACTGCCTCGATACCACCCGATTGAGCATAATCCTGCATATCTGTCTGCGAGAGATTCTTTTCAAGGATTTGTTCAACTTCATGAATGACATCTGGATTGAGTCGGTCCATCGTCGCAATCCGTTTCGCAACTTCCGATTGAATTTCAGGAGGGAGCTCGGATAAGATTTGACCAGACTTGACTGGCTCCAAATGTGCCAATATGAGTGCAATCGTCTGTGGATGTTCATTCTGAATAAAGTTCAGTAACTGTTTCGGATCGGCTTTTCGTGCGAATTCGAACGGTCGAACTTGTAACGTCGACGTCAAACGATGAATCAATGCCATCGCTTTATCCTCACCGACTGCTTTTTCAAGAACTGTTTTGGCGAACCCGATTCCACCCTGGGTAATATAGCTTTGAGCCATTGCGAGTTCATGGAACTCACCAAGAATGCTCTCTTTCTCTTCTGGGGACACTTTTTTGAGAGCAGAGATTTGAAGCGTCAACTGCTCCATCTCTTCTTCCGAAAGATGTTTATAAACATTCGCTGCCACTTCTGGACCTAACGAGATCATGAGCATCGCTGCTTTTTCTCGATTCGATTGTTTGGCATAGTTCACGTTACTCACTCCTCAGACATCCAAGTACGAAGCAGTTTAGCAAACTCTTCTGGATTACTTTCAGCTAATTTTTCTAACTGTTTCTTCTTCACAGCCCCTTCGCCTCGTTCTTCGAGGTCTAGGTCAGGTACTTCATCTTCATATGGAACTTCCCACTCGTTCGTTTCTTCGACCACTTCTTGTTTACGTCTACGCATGGCGAAGAAGATGAGAGCAAGCAAAACGACCGCTCCAGCTGCTGAGGCGTACATCCACCATGGGGTAGGTTGCTCCGTTGTTGCCACTTCTTCTGCTTCAGCGAATGGTCGCGATACAACGACAACTTTTTGTTCAAGCTCCGCATCTGTAATCGCTTCATCCGTCTTCGCTAATGATGTCCGAATGATCGAATACATCATCGTCTCGAGATCCCCTTCGAGCTGTGGGTCAATGCTCGTTGCACCATCTGGTGGTTCAACAATCAATTGCACCCCAAGGTCGCGAATCGTATACGGTGCATTTTGAATTTGTTTCGTGATGCGATTTACTTCATAGTTGATGATTTCATGGTTTTTTTCACTTTCTTCTGTGCTATCCCCTGTAGCAGCAGGGAAGTTGATCGTGTCATTTTCACCGGTTCCGGTCGCTTCTGTCGCCGTCCCCGTACCACCCGTGTAAGCCTCGGCGATTCGTTCAGCTGACGTTACGATGCCTTCCATGTTTTCCTCGTTGACTGGCGTGACGAGGTTTTGCTCTTCGGCCGTCTGGGTCGTATCGATATCTGCTGTGACAGAGACGAGGACGCTCCGCTCTCCGAGAAGGACAGATAACATCTGTTGAATTTGTTGACGGACATCTTTTTCAACTTGACGCTTCAGTGCCAACGGATCAGAAGAAGATCCTCCTGCTACGACTGTCTGATCGAGGTCATAATACGTGAAGTATTGGTCCATGATCGAGATGTTTTCAGGCTTCAAGTTTGGAACACTTTTACTAATCAAATGATAGAGACCTTTGACCGTGTTCGGTTCTAAATTGGTTCCGGCCCCGATATTTAACACAATCGAAGCTGTCGGCTCTCCTTGATCTTCCGCTAAGAAGACGGACTTCTCAGGAAGCGAAATAATGACTTTCGCTTGATTGATTCCTTCAATTTGGGTGATGAGTCGCTCAAGTTCCGTCTGCATCGCACTTCGTTCGATGACCGCCATTTCACGGTCCGTCGTTCCGAAACCGGCATTTTCACTAAAGAAACTGTAGTCGATTGACCCAGATTTCGGGATCCCGGCTGCCGCAAGGCTAACTTTCAACTGGTCGACCATTTCATTCGGAACATATACACTGACCCCGTTCGAAGTAGCTTTAATTTCCGACTTCACACCGTCCGCAGTCAGCTTCTCTGTCACTTCACCCGCTTCTTGTGCAGATAGGTTCGTGTATAGAGGAGCCATGTTCGGTCTAGATAGGAAGAATGTGAGTACGAGTGCTGCGATCAATATGATCGCAATGGAGATTCCCCATACGAGTTTCCGCTTCGCCGGCATCGATTTCAGCGCATCGGTCATCGATTTGAATCGTTCTTTTAATTGTTCATTCATCGCAACTTGTCATCCTCTACAATTAAACTTGCATTCGCATCATTTCTTGATAGGCTTCAACGGCCTTGTTCCTCACCTCGATGGCAAGTTGCATCGCAATCGACGACTCTTCACTTTGAATCATGACTTGATGAAGGTCAGCTTTTCCGACAGCCAAATCTTTTCGGGCTTGACTTGTCGCTTGTTGTGTTTCGTTCAACGCATTCATCGCTTCATTCAAATATGACCCAAATTGAGATGGGTTCGTTTTCTTCATTGATGGTGTGATCTCTGGGCTCATCAATTGAATTGGGTTAATTTGCATCCTTCGTCACTCCTTATCCTTTTCCAATCTCCATCGCTTTGACGAGCATCGCTTTTGATGCATTCATCGCGGCAATGTTTGCTTCATAAGAACGGGTCGCGCCCATCAGGTCGACCATTTCTTTTAGTAAGTCAACGTTTGGCATTTGGACATACCCACGCTCGTCCGCATCGGGATGACTCGGATTGTAGGCAAGTTTATAAGGAGCATCGTCCTCGATGATTTGAGCCACTTGAACTCCGCCATTGACTGCATTTAGCTGCTTACGGAAAGGTGCTTCCTGTAACACTGTCATCTTTCTCGTATACGGTTGCCATTCTCCATCGACAAGTTTCCCTCTCGTCGTCTGGGCATTGGCGATGTTTGCTGAAACGGTATCCATTCGTAAACGTTGAGACGTTAACGCTGTAGCTGAAATATGAAAACTATCAAACATCCCCATCGATTAACGACCTCCTCGAATGACAGATTTTAATCCGCCGAGTCTACGATTTAATTGTTCCATCATCGCCTCGTACTGGAGTTGATTACGGGCCAGTTCACTCATCTCATAATCTAAGTCGACGTTGTTGCCATCACTTCGCATCGCCCCACCAGCTCGATCGACGACAGTAGACTGCGTCGAATCACTCGGACGTCCGCCTTGGAGTTTGAGACGCATCTCACTTTGAAGCGTCTGTTCAAATACGGCTTGCTTCGCTTTGAAGTTTGGGGTATCGATATTCGAAAGATTATGACTAATTACTTTCTGATTGAGGACTGAATGATTGATGGCTTGTTTCAATAATTGATAGTCACTACCAATCCAATTCATGGTGCTCACTCACTTTCATATGGTAACTACTGATATATACCTGATTTGGAAATTCCACTATTTCATTGAAACAAATCTGTAACAGTTCTGAAAGATATTTTTTAAAACATAGGTAAATGGGTTCGCATCTTTTTGTCGAATTAACGACAAATTCTGAAAATGATTACTTTTGTACTAAAAAAAACCGCTCCCTTTAAGAGGAAAGCGGTTTTTTAGGAACAAAGTCCCAAATTAAAGTGTTTTCAATGGAAAATGCACATCGAAAGTTGTATTTCAGTTTGATTTCAGTTTTTGTAACTCAAACAAGAAGTTGTCATTTAATATCTTGATATACGTTCCTTTCATTCCTAAAGAACGTGATTCAATGACGCCCGCACTTTCTAATTTGCGCAGTGCATTTACAATGACAGAACGAGTGATTCCCACACGGTCGGCAATTTTGGAAGCAACTAGCAACCCTTCGTTCCCACCAAGCTCTTCGAAAATATGTTCAATCGCTTCGAGCTCAGAATACGATAGTGAATTGATCGCCATTTGAACGACGGCCTTCTTACGGGCTGACGTTTCTGCTTCTGCCGCCTTCTCACGAAGAATTTCCATTCCAACTACCGTCGCACTATATTCTGCGAGGACGAGGTCATCTTCTGTGAATTCGTTTGCCAGTCGACCTAGCACGAGCGTACCTAGACGCTCACCACCACCGATGATTGGGACAATCGTCGTCTTCGAGTTTAGGAATAAATCGTGGTTCTCGACAGGGAACGCCGTATATTCGCTATCAATATCGATATTCGCTGTTGTTTCTTTCACATTAAACAAGTTAGAAGCATACGGTTCTGGGAACTGTCTGTCCACCAAGAATGCTTTCATGCGGTCGTTCTCAATCTGTTGTTTGATCGCAAAGCCGAGTAGGCGACCACGACGGCTTACGATAAACGTATTGGATTCAAGTACTTCACGCATTTTATCCGCCATTTCTTTAAAGTCAACGTGCGCACTCGCTTCTTGTTGAAGCATCGTGTTTAATTGGCGAGTTTTGTCTAGTAAGTTCATAATGTCTATTTCCTCCCTGTATGTGCATACAGAATCTTATAAAATATATTGGCTGAGGTCTCGGTCATCTGCGATTGACCCGACTTTAGCTTGTACGTAAGCGGGGGTGATTTCCACGCTTGTTTGTGGCATGTCTGCCGCTTCAAATGAAAGATCTTCAAGCACACGCTCCATAATAGTATAGAGTCGACGTGCGCCGATGTCATCGGTCTCGCGATTAACATGCGTCGCAATTTTCGCAATTTCTTCAATCGCTTCATGCGTGAATCGGACCGTTATTTCTTCCGACTCTAATAATGCGGTGTATTGCTTGATCAACGCCTGAGATGGTTCAGTTAAGATTTTGACGAAGTCTTCCTCCGTCAAACTATTCAATTCGACGCGAATCGGGAAGCGACCTTGCAACTCCGGAATCAAATCAGACGGCTTCGCCATATGGAACGCACCGGCTGCGATGAAGAGAACGTGATCCGTTTTGACAGGTCCGTACTTCGTAACGACCGTAGACCCTTCGACAATCGGAAGGATATCGCGCTGCACACCTTCACGAGAGACACCAGCATGGTCTTGTGACTTCGTCGCAATCTTATCGATTTCATCGACGAAGATGATTCCCATCTGTTCACTGCGCTGAACCGCTTCGTCATGCACTTCATTCAAATCTAGAAGATTTTCAGCTTCTTCCGCCACGAGAAGCGGTCTTGCTTCACGGACAGTCAACTTACGTTGCTTCCGTTTCTTCGGAACGATTTGTCCGAGCATATCTTGAAGGTTCGACAACCCTTCCATCCCTTGTCCTTGGAACAAATCCATCGTCTGCTTTTCTTCCAGCTCGACTTCAATGACCCGTTCTTCAAGTTCACCAAGTTCAAGAAGACGGCGAAGTTGTGCCCGATCATTTTTTGACGTATCGGTTGTCGATTCTGGTTGTTGGGTCTGTCCACCGAACAGTGCCTCAAACGGGTTTGAAGCACTCGGTGCAGCTTTCGCTTTCCCTTGCAAGGCGTCTAACAACCGCTCTGTCGCTGCTCGTTCTGCAGGCTCCTTGACGTCTTCTTTCTTCTCTTCTTTCACGAGACGAACGGACGCTTCGACAAGATCTCGAACCATTGACTCCACGTCCCGACCGACGTAACCAACTTCCGTAAACTTTGTCGCTTCCACTTTGACGAATGGTGCTCCGACTAACTTAGCTAAACGGCGGGCGATTTCGGTCTTCCCTACCCCTGTTGGACCAATCATTAAAATGTTTTTCGGTGTGACTTCGTCGCGAAGGTCCGCACTCAATTTCTGGCGACGATAACGGTTACGTAAGGCAATCGACACAGCCCGTTTGGCGTCCTTTTGTCCGATGACGAACTTGTCTAGTTCCGATACGATTTGTCTTGGTGTCAACTCTCGATTCATTCAGCAACGCCTCCGATCGTTTCTACAATGACTTGATCATTCGTATACACGCAAAGCTCACCGGCAATTTCGAGAGCGGCTCTCGCGATCTCTTCTGCTGACTTCTCAGCAGAATGGCGGACGAGCGCGCGTCCTGCCGCGAGTGCATAGTTCCCTCCTGACCCGATTGCAAGGATGCCATCGTCTGGCTCAATGACTTCTCCATTCCCAGAGACGAGCAACAAATGTTCCGCGTCCATGACAATCAATAGAGCCTCGAGCTGTCGCAACATTTTATCACCGCGCCACTCTTTAGCAAGCTCGACCGCGGCACGCGGTAAGTTACCGTTATACATTTCAAGTTTCGATTCAAACTTCTCAAACAATGTGAAAGCATCGGCTACGCTACCTGCAAAACCGGCAACGACTTTACCACCGTACAGGCGTCTCACTTTCTTCGCCTTGTTTTTCATAATGACGGCATTCCCGAACGTAACTTGGCCATCTCCGCTCATCGCGCATTGGCCATTGTGTCGAACTGCAAAAATCGTTGTTGCATGAAACATATCGTAACCTCCTACTTTCTTGGATGTGTCGCTTGATAAATCGAACGTAGTCGTTCTGTCGATACGTGGGTATAGCGTCCGGTCGTGGACAACGACTCATGACCGAGCAACTCTTGGACAGCGCGCAAGTCAGCTCCCCGCTCCAATAAGTCCGTTGCAAAACTATGTCGCAACGAGTGCGGGGTCAACGGCTTATGTACCCCACTCTGTTTTCTCAAGCGCTTCATGACATACCGAATTTGGTCTGTTGTCATCCGATTCCCTTTTTGACTCAAAAATAATGCGTTTTCTGTCGGGAGTCCGACGTCTTTACGTATTTCGATGTACTGTTTCAATGATTGTACGGCATATTGACCAATCGGAACGTACCGTTCTTTCTTCCCTTTGCCCATCACATGAACGAAAGCTAAGACTTCGTCAAAGGAAGAAAGGTTCATCCCACAAAGCTCAGCGACGCGGATGCCCGTTCCATACAACACTTCGACGATGGCGACGTCTCTCGCCTGTAAAAAAGGATCATCTTGCTCAGATGCCGCTTCTAATAATTGTTCGACCTCGGTCGGGACGGCGAACGTCGGCAAGGATTGTCGCTTTTTCGGTGAAGTCAGGTCATGAAACAAGGGCTCTCCCCCGTGCTCTCTTGCCATATACTTCCCGAACTGTTTAAGGCAAGATACTTTCTGAGACACCGTAGATGTGGCCAATTGTTTCTCATAAAGGACATATAAATAACGCCGCGCCGTCTGTGCATCGTAGGGATCTTGATGCGTCGATTGGCAATATGCGGCGTACTGGTCGAGCGTTTGCTCGTAGGAGCGTTTCGTATGAGGAGACAGTCGACGTTCAATTTGGCAGTAGCGTAAAAATGATTGTCGATCCTCTAAGAATCCCATTTTATCGCCTCCTCGATGACACGTAAAAACGCATGTTCTCGTCAAATCGAAATTAGCATAGCATACAGAATGTATGGTGACAATAGATAGTCGTTCAATAATCTGAAAATTTTCAAAGTATGAAACAAAATACACAATTGAAATTTTATTTCAAAACAAAAGAGCCAAAAAATGGCTCTCTTGTTCAAAGGTCCTTAAACTGCTGAATCGTTTCTAAAGCTCGGTTGGCGTAACGCTCATACCGTTCTTGTTTTTTCATTTTCTTCGGAGCGTCCTCTAACGTTGGGACCAATCCGAAGTTCGCATTCATCGGCTGGAAATGCTTGCCGTCAGCTGTCGTGATGTAGTGTGCCATCGAACCGAGCATCGTTTCACGTGGTAACACGACGAGCTCTTCTCCTGCGATCATCTTCGCTGCGTTGATTCCTGCCAACAATCCAGATGCCGCTGACTCCACGTAACCTTCCACGCCTGTCATTTGACCAGCGAAGAAGAGTGTGTCTCGCGTGCGTGCTTGATACGTCGGTTTCAACAAGCTCGGCGAATTGATGAACGTGTTGCGGTGCATGACACCATAACGAACGATATCTGCATTCTCAAGTCCAGGAATGAGACGGATGATACGTTTCTGCTCGCCCCATTTCAAATGCGTCTGGAAACCGACAAGATTATAAAGCGTTCCTGCCGAGTTATCCTGACGCAACTGTACGACCGCATAAGGACGTTTACCTGTCTTCGGATCTTCTAAACCGACCGGCTTCATCGGTCCGAATAGAAGTGTCTTCTTCCCACGCTGGGCCATTACTTCAAACGGCATACATCCTTCGAAGTAAATCTCCTTTTCAAACTCTTTCAGTGGAACGACTTCTGCTTTGACCAGTTCCTCATAAAACACGTCAAACTCTTCTTCCGTCATTGGACAGTTCAGGTAAGCAGCTTCACCTTTATCGTAACGCGACTTCAAATACACTTTATCACGATCGATCGTATCTCCGTCTAGAATCGGAGCGGCCGCATCGTAAAAGTAAAGATAATCTTCACCTGTGAACGCTTTGAGCGATGCCGACAAATCTGGAGATGTCAGTGGGCCAGTCGCGACGATGACAATCCCTTCAGGAATTTCTTTTAGTTCTTCAGTATGCACTGTGACGTTCTCGTGGTTCTTCAGTTTCTCGGTGATGAACCCAGCGAATTCATGACGGTCGACAGCGAGTGCGCCACCAGCTGGGACGCTTGCCGTGTCTGCCGCCTTCAAGATGAGTGAGTCAAGCGTTCGCATCTCTTCTTTCAAAACACCGACCGCGTTTTGAAGACCGTTCGCACGGAGTGAGTTCGAACAAACAAGCTCCGCGAATTGATCCGTGTGGTGCGCCGGCGTTTGACGTACCGGTCTCATTTCATACAAATCTACTTGAATGCCACGCTTGGCGAGTTGCCAAGCCGCTTCGGAGCCGGCCAATCCGGCCCCGATTACAGTTACACGTTGTTGCAACATTAATCCTCCTCTTGCTGATGTACCTCGGTATGGGTACAGTTCGTACATTGATATTTCACGCCGTCTTTAATTTTCTTCTCGACCATCAAACTGTCGCACACCGGGCACGGTTTCGCAACTGGTTTGTCCCATGAGACGAACTCACATTCTGGATAGTTCGAGCATCCATAGAAGAGGCGACCTTTTTTACTTCGACGTTCCACGATTTGTCCGTCCTTACAGTCTGGGCAAGGTACACCAATCTCAACTTGAACTGGCTTCGTGTTCGTACAGTTCGGGAAGTTCGAGCAAGCCATGAACTTACCGTATCGTCCCATTTTGATGACCATCGGCGAACCACATACTTCACAGTCAATTCCTGCAGGTTCATCTTTTACTTCGATTTTCTCAATCTCTTCTTCTGCACGTTTTAAGCGCTTCTCGAATGAACGATAAATCGGGGCCACGACTTCTGTCCACTCGACTTCTTTATGCTCGATCGAGTCAAGGAGCGTCTCCATGTCTGCCGTGAACTGAACGGTGATGAAGTCATTGAAATATTCGTCAATCATTTCAATCACGAGTTCACCGAGCTCTGTCGGAAGGAATTTCTTCTCTTCTAAGACGACATAACCACGGCGTTGGATTGTATCGAGTGTCGGCGCATACGTCGACGGGCGACCAATACCGAGCTCTTCCATCGCTCGGACGAGTCGTGCTTCTGTATAACGTGGCGGTGGTTGCGTGAAGTGTTGTTTCGGTTCAATCGCTTCGAAGCTGACCGTATCTTCGACTTCAAGAGGTGGTAACAAGCCCTCTTTCTCTTGATTCGTATCTTCGATGTCATCGTCTTTCGATTCGATATACACTTTCATGAAACCTGGGAATTTGACGGTCGAGCCATTCGCACGGAAGATCATCCCGTTCGATTCGACGTCGATTTTGACAGTGTCGAGCACTGCTGGCGCCATTTGACTTGCGATCAAACGCTCCCAAATCAATTTATAAAGGCGCAACTGGTCACGAGACAAATAAGGTTTTAAAGAAGCAGGGTCACGGAGTGCTGAAGTCGGACGAATCGCTTCGTGCGCATCCTGTGCGTTTGCCGCTTTCTTTTCCTTTTGCTTCTGTGAGGCGACGTATTCTTCACCGAATGTCGATTCGATGTACTCTTTCGCCTCTCCCTTCGCCAAGTCCGAGATTCGTGTCGAGTCTGTACGCATATACGTGATCAGACCGACCGTCCCCTCTTTCTTACCGAGGTCAATCCCTTCATACAATTGTTGGGCGAGCATCATCGTCTTCTTCGCACGGAAATTCAATTTACGTGCCGCATCCTGTTGCAACGAACTTGTCGTGAACGGCAACGAAGCGTTTCGTTTTCGTTCTTTCTTCGTCACGTCGATGACTTTAAATTCGTCGTTGATGGCGTCAAGAACGGCTTGAGCGTCTTCTTCAGACTTCAATTCCATTTTCTTCCCATCTTTTCCGTAAAATGAAGTCTCAAACGTTTCCCCATCGTGATTCAAGTCGAGCTTGATTGTCCAATATTCTTCTGGGTCGAACGCATTGATTTCACGTTCACGGTCAATAATCATCTTCACGGCAACTGATTGTACTCGTCCGGCAGACAATCCTTTTTTGACTTTCTTCCATAATAGAGGACTCATCCCGTATCCGACGAGGCGGTCTAAAATACGTCGAGCTTGTTGCGCGTCGACGAGGTCATGATTGATTTTACGTGGATGTTTGAATGATTCTTTAATCGCATCTTTTGTAATCTCGTTAAAGACGACGCGACATTCCGTCGTTTCGTCTACGCCGAGTGCGCGAGCCAAGTGCCAGGCAATCGCTTCCCCTTCTCTGTCGGGGTCGGCCGCGAGAAAGATTTTTGTGGCTTTTTTCGCCGCTGTCTTCAATTCTTTTAATACCGGTCCTTTACCACGGATGGTAATATACTTCGGTTCAAAGTCATGTTCGACGTCTACACCGAGTTGACTCTTCGGTAAGTCGATGACGTGTCCCATCGAAGCTTTGACCATATAATTCGGACCTAAATAACGTTTAATTGTTTTTGCTTTCGCAGGTGACTCAACGATCACCAAATATTTTGCCATACATCTGCTCCCCTTTTAGAGGTCATTTAAATCCCTACCATAATATTCATGTTCTCACCGGTTTGTCAACGTACAATCCTGAGATCTCGAATAATTTGATCGGAATTCGTCAATGGAATCGCCCCTTCTTCAATCAATCGATTCGGTCCTTCCGCTAGAGGATCAAGCGGTGAACCCGGTACCGCGAAGACCGTCTTTCCCTGCTCTAGCGCGTGTCCGACCGTGTTCATCGTCCCGCTCTTTCGTCTCGCCTGTAAGACGACGAGTGTATCACCTAGACCACTCACCAATCGATTTCTTTCCAAAAATTGAAATTTTTGAACAGGTGTGTTCGGGGCATATTCACTCAAGAGAATTCCTTGCTTCGGAATTCGCAAGAGCATATTTCGATTCGCTGCTGGATAGAGATTGTTCAGTCCAGCTCCGAGCACCGCCACGGTCGGACAATTTTTATTTAAAGCATGCTCGTGCACGAGACCATCAATGCCAAGCGCTCCGCCCGAAACCGAAATAGTTTCTTCTATTAAAGAGTGATAGTGTCGCACTAACGATTGACTGATCCGATTCAACTCACGACTTCCGACCATTGCGGTCGTTCTTTCTTGTAGTACCTCTAAATCCCCATCGTAAAACAAACAGTATGGCGGGTTTGGAATCTCGAGCAATCGCTTTGGGAAAGACTCATCTTCCCATGTGACAAAATGAGTATACAATTCGCTTGAGCGAAGAGCCAAACTGGCTCGCTTCCAAACATGTGTAGAAAATTGAGTGCGATGTGTGTCTAACGTCCCGTTCAAATAATGATGCACGAATTCAACAGGAATGCGCGCAGCAGCAAACCGAGCAATTGTTTGATTCATCACAATCTCCCCTTTAAAAAAATGAGGGATGCAAGCATCCCTCATGATTCTTATGTCGTCGGTTGACCCGTGACACACGCTTCGTATAGACCTTCTTTTTTCAAGACACGAATCAACGTTTCACCGATGACAGCTGGTGTTTCAGCTACTTCGATCCCATTCGCGTTCAATGTCTTGATTTTTTCAGCAGCCGTCCCTTTACCACCTGAGATGATCGCGCCAGCGTGTCCCATACGTTTGCCTTCAGGAGCCGTCTGTCCGCCGATGAAGCCGATGACCGGTTTCGTCATGTTCGCTTTCACCCATTCAGCCGCCTCTTCTTCAGCCGTTCCACCGATTTCCCCGATCATGATGACAGCTTTCGTGTCCTCATCATCGTTGAACGCTTTAAGCGTATCGATGAAGTTTGTTCCATTGACTGGGTCTCCACCGATTCCGACAGCTGTCGATTGACCGATTCCTGCCGTCGTCAACTGATGAACTGCTTCATACGTGAGCGTTCCAGAACGTGACACGATTCCGACATGCCCTTTCGTATGAATATAGCCAGGCATGATTCCAAGTTTTGCTTCTCCTGGCGTGATGATTCCAGGACAGTTCGGTCCGATCAAACGAGCCGGTTTGTCTTCGAGATAGCGTTTCACTTGAATCATGTCCACTACAGGAATGCCTTCTGTAATACAGATGATGAGTTCAATCCCACTGTCCGCTGCTTCCATGATCGAGTCAGCAGCGAAAGCTGGTGGTACGTAGATGATTGATGCGTTCGCACCCGTCGCCTCGACCGCCTCAGATACCGTGTTGAAGACTGGAACGTTGTCGAGGACCGTCGTGCCACCCTTACCTGGTGTGACACCACCGACTAATTTCGTGTTATACGCAAGCATTTGTTCACCATGGAACAAACCTTGTTTCCCTGTAATCCCTTGAATGATGACTTTCGTATCTTTATTCGCCCAAATACTCATGTCGTTTCCCCCTTATCGAACAAGTGCTGCGATTTTTTCCGCACCGTCAGCCATCGAGCTAGCTGTCGTGATCGCAAGTCCAGATTCATCGAGAATGCGCTTCCCGGCATCAACGTTCGTTCCTTCTAAGCGAACGACGAGTGGTAAGTCGAGTCCGATTTCTTTCGTCGCTGCGACAATCCCCTCTGCGATGATGTCACACTTCATGATTCCACCGAAAATGTTAACGAAGATTCCTTTGACTTGGTCATCTGACAAAATCAATTTGAAAGCTTCCGTTACTTTTTCTTTTGTCGCACCGCCGCCTACATCGAGGAAGTTAGCGGGTTCAGCGCCGTAATGTTTGATGATATCCATCGTCGCCATCGCAAGGCCAGCACCGTTGACGAGACAACCGATGTTTCCGTCAAGCGCGATGTAGCTGAGGTCATGTTTAGATGCCTCGACTTCACGTGGATCTTCTTCCGTCGTATCGCGAAGTGATAGGATGTCTGAATGACGATAGAGTGCGTTGCTATCGAAGTTCAACTTCGCATCAAGCGCGATGACGTTTCCGTCTTTCGTCGTGACGAGTGGGTTGATTTCTGCGATTGTGCAATCTGTCTCGACGTAAACTTTGTACAACTTCATGACCATGTCACTGAACTTGTTCACAAGTTTCGTCGGGACTTCCATTTTAAATGCGAGACGACGCGCTTGGAATGGACGCAATCCCACAACCGGGTCGACAATCTCTTTATGAATCTTCTCAGGTGTATGTTCAGCGACTTCCTCGATGTCCATACCACCTTCAGATGAACCCATGATGACAATTCGGCCGATCGAACGGTCAAGCACGAGTCCTAAGTAAAATTCTTGGTCAATCGCAGAACCTTCTTCGATATAGAGACGCTGGACAACTTTTCCTTCCGGACCTGTTTGGTGTGTCACGAGCGTTTTCCCGAGAATCTCTGAAGCGTATTGCTTCACTTCTTCATCTGTCTTCGCAAGTTTGACGCCACCTGCTTTACCGCGGCCACCTGCGTGGATTTGTGCTTTCACAACTTTCAAATCACCGTCAAGCTTGGCAGCAGCTGCTACAGCTTCTTCAACAGTAAAGGCTGGATAACCCGTCGGAACGGCTACCCCAAACTCTCTTAACAATTCTTTCGCCTGATACTCATGGATATTCATATGTTTTTCCCCCTTAGTCCCCTTTAATATCGGCACGTCTATTGTAACGAAAAACTGAAAGCGCTGTCTATCGTTCTTGCTTTAAGTTTTCATCTTTTTTTCACATATAACCCTAGACAAATCAAATTTTATCTTGTTCCATCTGATAAAGAAACACAAAAAGTTCGGCAATGACCTGATAGACGTCCTCTGGAATCTGCTCTTCGATGTTTAAGGCTGAGAGTAAGGAAAGGAGTGCCGGGTCCTCATGAACAGGGATTCCGTTCGCCTGGGCAATCTCAAGCATCCGCTCAGCGACGATGCCTGTCCCTTTCGCCACGACGTGCGGGGCATCCATCGATTGCTCATAAGAGAGTGCGATTGCTTTCTTTGGATCGTTCATATTTGGAGATCCACCTTTCCAAGAGGCGCAAATGTTTCGGGTACACGTTCACGCTTTGCTTCGTATGAAAATGAAGACAAATCAAAATCGACACGTTTCAACCCTTCTTTTAGAAGCGGTTCGTATGTACGAACGTATGGACTTAAATCGTGAGTCTCATTAAATACCCGAACGGACACGTACCGTTTTTGGATCAATACATCGATTCCTGTTTCGCCAAAACGTGGTGTTTCGAGAAACAAGACGATGCGGGCATGGTCGGAATCGATCGCCTCTCGCTTCGGTGCTTCTAAACGAAGTTGAACGTGCTCGAACGGACCTAGTTGCGGTATGTGAAATGCTTGTGCGACGAACGGTGGACTTTGGGTCGCGTTAAACGCTTCCTGAGCTCGCACAAACTGTTCGAATTTCGGCTCGCCTTTCGCTTTGAACAGTTCGCCGACGAGCGTCTTTACATCAGACCCCGTCCCGCTCTCTAGCATCGCTTTCCCGGCTGTCTTGACCGATTCTGGTGTCGGAATCGGTTCCCGAATGAAACGGGCGAGCTGTTCGCCTAACGCCTGGAGAGGCGACTTGGCAGCTGTAAGTGATTCTGATGCTTGTGGGACGACTTTCAAGACAAGCTTCGGCTCGACATCCGTGACGACCATTTTATACGTCACGCTCTCTTTGACGTTCGCATTGACGCCGACCCGGAAGATTCCTTGCGGCAACTGCATGACCGCCTCATTCCCGGGCAGAAGTTGTAACACTTTCCCGACAATTGTATTTCCGAGTAAAAGCGGTCGCGACGTCTGTTCGGTCACTTTGAACGGTAAGACTCCTTGATGATCGATCCGCAACGCTACCACTCCTTTCACATGTGCTTTATCGGGGCGAATGTACGACGATGGATCGGCGTCACCCCGTGACGTCTCAAGCCTTCTAAATGTGCCTCCGTCCCATAACCAGCGTTGTTGGCAAACCCGTAGCCAGGATACGTACGGTCGTATTCTTCCATCATCCGGTCCCTGACGACTTTAGCAACGACACTCGCCGCTGCAATCGATACGCTCAGCGTGTCCCCCTTGATTAGAGACTGTTGGGGAAGATCGAGATCGAGTTTCATGGCGTCGATCAACAGGGCATCGACCTCACCGACTTGACGAATCGCCTCCATCATCGCAAGCTTCGTCGCTTCATAGATATTGATGTCATCGATTACCGCAGGCTCGACGATTCCGACACCGACTTCCGCGACTTCCATGATGAGATCATACGCCGCGTCTCTAGCCGTTTTCGACATTTTCTTCGAGTCGTCCAATCCTGCAATATAAAACCCTTCCGGCAATAGAACGGCGGCCGCCACGACGGGTCCCGCGAGGGGGCCCCGTCCGACCTCATCCACCCCGACAATTCGAGTGAACCCGTCCGCCTTCCATTCACGCTCATACGCCATCCGACGTTCGAAATCGACCCGTTGCGCCTGAACTCGTTCGAATTGGCGCTGTTTTTGCTTAAGCAACGTTTGTACGCCCGCTCGGGGGTCTTGTGACAGGGTGGGAAAGAGTTGTACCCATTCTTCATATCGGATGTCCTCTAGTTGTTGTTTAATCTGTTGAATCGTCACGGTCTTCCTCCTATTCAAAAAAGCCCTGTTTACACAGGGCTTTACGCCATTTCATGGTCAGCCGGTGTCTCGAGCGAGATCCGTCCGATTTTCTCATGTCGTAGTTCATTCAAAAGCAGTTCGCTTGCCTTTTCAAAGTCGACATAACCGCCACTGATCAAACCGCGCTTCTTCCCGATCATCTCAAGGAGCTCCACGCCGTCTTCAGGTAACGTTTCGAGCTTGAATCGTTCCTTTAATTGTTCCGGATAACGAGCATGCAACTCACGAACCGTATACAAGGCGATATCGTCCAAGTTAAGAATCTCATCTTTAATCGCGCCTGTCGCGGCTAGACGATACCCGACGAGCTGGTCCTCGAATTTCGGCCAGAGAATCCCTGGCGTATCCAAGAGCTCCATCTCGCCGCCCTTCATCTTGATCCACTGCTGACGCTTCGTCACGCCAGGTCGGTCACCTGTGATGGCGATGTTACGCCCGGCAAGACGGTTGATGAGTGTCGACTTCCCGACGTTCGGGATCCCGATGATGAGCGCACGAATCGGTCCAGGGTTACGTCCCTTTTCACGCATGCGGTCATGTTTTTCTTTCATCAACTTTTGAGCACCTGTGATGAGCTGTTTCAAGCCTTTGCTATGCTTCGCATCGACTGCGACGACTTCAACGTCCTCACTCTTCAAGGCGCGTAACCATGCATCCGTCACGGCCGGGTCGGCCATGTCTGCCTTGTTCAAGACGATGAGTCTTGGCTTACCAGCCGTAATCTCGTCGACCATCGGGTTGCGGCTCGATTGCGGTACACGTGCATCCACGAGCTCGATGACGACATCAATCAATTTTAATTTTTCAGTAACTTGTCTTCTTGCTTTGGCCATGTGGCCAGGAAACCATTGAATTGCCAAAAAAGCACCACCTTAATCTTCTACCGTGCCAACATCGTCGAGCGGCCAGAAGATGAAGTTCGTCTTGCCGACAATCTCCTCTTTCGACACAAATCCGATTTCACGACTGTCCTTCGAGTTTTGACGGTTATCTCCCATGACGAAGTATGAGTCTTCAGGAACGACTGACTCGCCTGTCACTTGTTCAAGCGTGAAGTTCTCCGTCAACGGGAACCCGTTCATCTGTGCGCGGAACTCGTCTAAATACGGTTCTTCAACCGCTTCACCGTTAATATAGAGCACGTCATCTCGATATTCGAGCGTGTCGCCTGGGATGGCGATGACACGTTTAATATAGTCTTTTGATTCTGTCGCATGGAATACGACGATATCGCCTCGGTCTAGCTCACCAACATAGTTCGAAATTTTACTGACGATCATTCGATCCGCATTGTGGAGTGTCGGCATCATCGACTCCCCTTCAACGATGACAGGAACGAAGATGAACGTCCGGATGACGAACGCGATGACAAGAGCGACAACGATGGCCTTTAGCCAACTAAACACTTCTTTCAACTTCACTCACTCCTCTATCCATTTGAACTTATTGTACTAGAAAAAAAGAAGCTTGTCGCAAGCGACAAGCTTAATTCCCATCTTAACGACGGATTTCTTTAATACGTGCTGCTTTACCGCGAAGGTTACGGAGGTAGTAAAGTTTCGCACGGCGAACTTTACCGTAGCGTACTACTTCGATTTGCGCAACGCGTGGTGAGTGAAGCGGGAATGCACGCTCAACACCTACGCCGTAAGAAATCTTACGGACTGTGAATGTTTCGCTGATGCCGCCACCTTTACGCTTGATAACAACGCCTTCGAAGATCTGGATACGCTCACGCGTTCCCTCTACAACTTTAACGTGGACACGGACTGTGTCACCAGGACGGAAAGCAGGTACGTCCGATTTGAATTGTTCTTCTGTGATTTCACGGAACAGTTTTTGTGTGTTCATGAATCATATCTCCTTTTTCTTCAATGTTCATATCTTCATATGCCCAAGCATCCAATAGCGGAACATCGGTAATCGATGGGTTTAACCCACATGCTCAAACATAGCATATATTTCTCAATCGCGCAACGATTGAAGAAACTTTTTATCGTCTTCCGTCAGCTCGATTTGCTCGAGTAAATCCGGACGACGTCGATACGTTCTCGCGAGCGATTGCTCGCGTCGCCACGTCTCGATACGAGCGTGATTTCCAGACAGGAGGACGTCCGGCACTTTCAACCCGCGAAATTCCGCAGGGCGTGTGTAGTGCGGATACTCAAGGAGACCGGTCGAGAACGAATCGTCTTCGTGGCTCGCCTGATCACCAAGGACGTCCGGGAGCAGTCTCACCGTCGCATCAATCATCACCATCGTCGCGAGCTCCCCACCCGTCAAAACGAAATCGCCGATGGACACTTCGTCCGTCGCCAGTTCATCGTGGATGCGCTGGTCGAATCCCTCATAATGTCCACACAAAAAGATCAGATGCTCTTCACGGGCCCATTCTTCCGCCATCTGTTGATTGAACGGCTTTCCGGTCGGCGTCGTGAGAATGACACGTGGTGACTTCGCTTCGATCGAGTCAAATGCATCAAAGATTGGTTGTGGGGTGAGCAACATGCCCGCCCCTCCTCCGTACGGATAGTCATCGACTTTATGATGCTTGTTCGTTGAAAAATCCCGAAAATTGATGAACGACATATCCACTTGTCCGAGCGCTTTCGCTCGGCCGACGATGGAATGGTCGAGCGACTTGAACATGTCCGGGAATAACGTCAACACATCAATCTTCATCGTCAATCATTCCAGGGATTGGGGTGATGACGACCCGTTTCGCTTCCACGTCAATCTCTTTCACGACCGATTCGATGTAAGGAATGAGCGCGTCCGACTTGCCTGGTCGTTTGATGACCCATACGTCGTTCGCACCTGTCTCAAAGATATCATCGATTACCCCGATCGCCTCGCCATTGACAATCGCCTCGCAACCGATAATCTCGTGATAGTAATATTCATTCTCCGAGAGATTGTGCACGTGTTCGGCATGGACGTACAACTTCAACCCTTTATATTTCTCGATGAGGTTGATGTTTTCAAATCCTTTGAACGTGACGAGATGAAACTGTTTATGCGGACGATATGTCGTGATCGTCATCTCTTGTTTCGTTCCGTCCACGTCAAGGAACAACGTATTTCCTTTTTTAAATCGTTCTTCCGGGAAGTCTGTCGCCGCCAAAATCTTTACTTCCCCTTTAAGGCCGTGCGTATTGGCGATTTTCCCAACGTATAACCAATCCATTCGCGTTCCCTCCTCAACAAAATAGGCCGACCTCAGAAAAGGTCGGCCACATCATTACTTCGCGTTTTTCGCGTTGTGGAATTTCTCCATGATCCCTGCTTTAGAGAACAAGTTACGTACTGTGTCAGATGGCTTCGCGCCGTCTGCCAACCATTTGAGAGCGAGTTCTTCGTTGATGCGAACTTCAGCTTCTGGTTTTGCAACCGGGTTGTAGTGACCAACTTGCTCGATGAAGCGACCGTCACGTGGTGAACGTGAGTCTGCTACAACGATACGGTAGAAAGGTGATTTTTTTGCGCCCATGCGCTTAAGACGAATTTTAACTGCCATGGTAATATACCTCCATCATGTGTTTAAGAATTGACAACTTTTATAGTATACAGCTTTTTTGTCCGACTGACAAAAGTTTTTGTTAGAAGAACGGAAGACCTAAGCCCTTTTTCTTCCCTTTCATTTGTCCTGACATTTGCTTCATCAGCTTCTTCATGTCATCGAACTGTTTGATGAGACGGTTCACTTCTTGAATCGAGCGACCGCTCCCTTTTGCGATCCGTTTCCGACGACTCGCATTGAGCACTTCCGGGTTGGAACGCTCATGTTTCGTCATCGAACGAATAATCGCTTCGACGTGATCGAGTTGTTTCTCGTCGATTTGGACGTTCTTCAACCCTTTCATCTTACCTGCACCAGGTAACATCGAAAGTAATTCATCAATCGGGCCCATGTTTTTCACTTGACCCAACTGTTCAATGAAATCATCGAACGTGAATGACGCGTCGCGAATTTTGCTTTCTAGCTCTCTCGCTGCGTCTTGGTCCATTTGTGTCTCGGCTTTTTCAATGAGCGAGAGCACGTCCCCCATTCCAAGAATCCGTGACGCCATGCGCTCTGGATGGAATGGTTCGAGGGCATCCAACTTTTCTCCGAGACCGACGAACTTAATCGGCGCTCCCGTGACTGCCTTGATCGAAAGGGCTGCCCCGCCTCGTGTATCTCCGTCGAGCTTTGTGAGCACGACCCCGGTGATTCCGAGTTTCTCATTGAAACTGTCGGCCACATTGACCGCATCTTGACCTGTCATCGAGTCGACGACAAGGAAGATCTCATTTGGTTTGGCAATCGTCTTCACATTTTCGAGCTCACCCATGAGCGTCTCGTCGATATGAAGGCGACCCGCCGTATCGATCAACACGAAATCGTGATGATTTGTTTTTGCGTACTCGAGTGCTTTCGTCACAATCTCTTCCGGCTTCACTTGATCGCCAAGTGAGAAGACCGGTAAATCAAGTTGTTTCCCGAGTGTCTCGAGCTGCTTGATTGCCGCCGGACGATAAATATCCGCCGCGACGAGAAGTGGACTGCGGTTATGCTTTTTACGAATCAAGTTCGCTAGCTTCCCGGTCGTTGTCGTCTTACCTGCCCCTTGTAGCCCGACCATCATGACGACTGTCGGTGGTTTCTGACTAAATGAGATCGGGACGACATCGCTTCCCATCAAATTCGTCAACTCTTCGTGAACGATTTTGACGACTTGTTGACCTGGCGTCAATGATTTCATGACATCCTGACCAACCGCACGCTCTTTCACGTCATTGACGAATTGCTTGACCACTTTAAAGTTGACGTCGGCTTCTAGTAAGGCGAGGCGAACCTCACGCATCATCTCTTTGACATCAGTCTCCGAGATTTTCCCTTTACCACGCATCTTTGAAAGCGTCGCTTGCAACCGTTCTGATAATCCTTCAAATGCCATGCTCCAGCCCCCTACTCTAAATTCTCAAGCGCAGAAATCGTGGCATTCACGTCATCCGTGAGCTCGACTTGACGTTTGAGGGTCTGAAGAAGTTGCTGACGCTGTTCGAATTTTTCGAATAGAGCGAGCTTTTCCTCGTACTGTTCAAGCATCGTTTCTGTACGCTTTATGTTATCGTAGACCGCTTGACGGCTGACTTCAAACTCTTCCGCTATCTCTCCGAGCGAGTAGTCATCTAGGTAATAAAGAGACATATAGTTGCGCTGTTTCGGTGTGAGGAGCGCTTGATAGAAATCGATGAGATAGTTCATGCGATTCGTTTTTTCGAGCGTCAAACCTTTCACCTCCACATGTTAAGTGAAATCCCTTTACAACTACCTATAGTACAGCCGTGCCTAGTACTTGTCAAGTTTTTTTCTTAACAGCAAAACTTAGGCGAGGTCTTTGTTTGTGTCCTCTTTTTCAGTCGAGTCGTCTTCTGACTTCTCTTCGAAAACGTCCCCGAATAACCCTAGGACGAACTGTTCTGGATCGAACTCTTGTAAATCGTCCATCTTTTCACCAAGACCGACATATTTGACCGGGATGTCGAGTTCATTTCGAATCGCGAGCACAATCCCACCTTTAGCCGTCCCGTCGAGCTTCGTCAAGACGATTCCGCTCACGTTCGTCGCTTCTTTGAACGCTTTCGCTTGAATCATGGCGTTTTGTCCTGTCGTTGCATCTAATGCGAGCAAGACCTCATGCGGACCGTTCGGAACTTCTCGTTCGATGACACGCTTCACTTTTTCGAGTTCTTTCATTAGATTCACTTTATTTTGAAGACGTCCCGCCGTGTCACAGATGAGGACGTCCATGTTACGCGACTTCGCGGATTGGACGGCATCGTATACGACAGCAGCCGGATCTGATCCTTCCGTTTGACGGATAACAGGAACGCCGACACGCTCTCCCCAAACTTGGAGTTGTTCGATTGCCCCTGCACGGAACGTATCCCCTGCCGCGAGCATGACGTTACGACCTTCCGACTTCAATTGATGCGCCAATTTTCCGATTGTCGTCGTCTTCCCGACCCCGTTCACACCGACAAACAAGATGACCGTAAGTCCATCTTGCATATTCAGTTCGCGGTCTGATTCGTCTTCTTGGAGGCGTTTCGCTACTACTTCAACGAGTGCATCCCGAACTGCGACCGGGTCTTTTAAGTTGCGTCGTTTCACTTCTTCTTTCAAATCTTCGACAAGATCCATCGTCGTCGTGACGCCGACATCCGCTTGGATGAGCAAATCTTCGAGTTCATCGAAGAAGTCCTCATCCACCTCGCGGAAACGATAGACGAGGTCGTTGACGGCACTCGCAAACCCGTCACGTGTCTTCGTCAACCCGTCTGTAAACTTTTGTGACACCTCTTGGGTAGATGTCGTTAATTTCTCTTTTAATTTCTTGAAAAAACTCAACGTGATTCCTCCATCTCTTCATCCATTTCTACGACACGTTTTGCTTCAGACAGTTCGACCGATAACACTTCGGACACCCCGTTCTGTTGCATCGTGACGCCATAAAGCGTGTCCGCCGCTTCCATCGTGCCTTTTCGGTGCGTAATGATGACAAACTGCGTATCAATCGATAGCGTGCGAATATATTCCCCGAACCGGTGTACGTTCGCCTCATCAAGAGCCGCCTCGACCTCATCGAGGACACAGAACGGTACCGGACGCGTCTTCAGTATCGCAAACAATAAGGCGATCGCTGTGAGTGCGCGTTCTCCACCAGACAATAGACTGAGCGTCTGTAGCTTTTTGCCAGGCGGTTTGGCAACGATCTCGATTCCTGTGTTCAGCAAGTCCGATTCATCAACAAGTTTTAAGTCGGCCTCACCTCCACCGAATAACTCGGTGAACGTCTGTTTAAAGTGTGCCCGTACGTTCGTATACGTTTCTTTAAAGAGACGTGTCACTTCACGGTCCATCTCGGCGATGATCTCATACAAATCTTCTTTTGCACTGACCAAGTCATCTCGCTGTTCAGACAAGAACGTAAAGCGTTCGTGAACGCTATCAAACTCTTCGATTGCATTCAGATTGACCGGTCCGATTTCCTCAATTTGACGAACGAGCAATTTAAACTCTTCTTTCGCTTCATCAAGAGGAATCTCGAGCGCTGGTAAGAGTTCTGCGACAAGACCCTGTTCTTCTAACGCATCGAGCTTCCATTGTCGCTTCAATTCGAACTCTTGCTTCGCCGTCTCTAGTTTTCGGACTACCGCTTCTGCCTGTCGTCGCGCTTCCGTCGCCTGGTCGACACGCTGACGCATGATCCGGTACGCTTCTTCATTCGACTTGAGCGTTGTTGCCATTGCTTGTAGCGACTCTTGAATCTCGTTGAATTCGAGCTTGGCCGTGGTAAGCGTCGCTTCTAATTCAGCAGATGAAACGACTTCTCCACTATCGAGGCGCGTGAGTTCACGCTCCATCTGATTGTTTCGTTCCTGTAGACGATTAAGTTCAGTCGTCAAGCGCTCCAATTCATATCGAACACGTTCTTCTTCGAGCGTATGGCGTTGCAGGTCGAGTTCGTTTTGGCGAAGCGCCGTTTCGAGTTGCCCCGTACTCTCGGCACTTTTTGACTGTTCGGCACGGAGCGATTCTAGACGGACACGAATATCCGCTTGCTCTTTGTCCGTATCTGCCAAGGCTTTCGTCAATCGTTCGAGCTCGGCTGTCGACGTCTCAATCGTCCGTTCATAGCGCATCATCTCGTGATCGAACAGTTCAAGTTGTGATTTGGCATCGAGTGAGGCACGTTCAGCAGTGCGGTAAGTAGCCTCGACCTCTCGAAGCGTGACTTCGACGGTACGTTTTTCGTCTCGAAGTGTCGATAGTGCTTGAGTAATCGTTGTCAATGCTTCCGTATACTCTTGAAGACGTTGCTTTTGCTCATGGAGCATGGCAAGACCTTGTGTCAATCCTTGTTTCAAGTCATCTAGTTCACGCGATTGTGTAAACAAAGCCACACCTTGCTTACGACTACCACCTGTCATCGAACCGCCGACGTTCACGATGTCTCCCTCGAGTGTGACGACGCGGAAACGATATCCGGTCGACTGTGCCATTCGGTTCGCGACTTCTAACGTCTCCGCGACGAGCACCGCACCGAGGAGTGATTGTTTTAACGTCTCAAACGATTCGTCCGTCTCGACCAAATCGGACGCCACACCGACAAACCCATTCATCGATTCGAGGCGATGCATCACTTCGGTCGGTACGAATCTCGGCTTGATCGTCGTCAGCGGCAAGAACGTCGCACGACCCGCGTTCGCTTTTCGCAATTGATCGATTTCACGGCGACCGACTGTCTCGTCTGTGACGACGACATGTTGCTGCGTCTGACCGAGAGCTGTTTCGATCGCTGCTTCATACGAAGGACGAACACGAATGAGTTCAGCGACGGCACCGAGCACACCTGCAGAACGATTTTTCAACACGAACTTGACCGCATGGAAATAACCTTCATACGATTGCTTCATCCGTTCGAGCATTTCGATCCGATCTTCTGTTTTTTGACGACGACGCTCGAGATCATAGTAAGACGTCTCCGCCCGCGTTAATTTCTCACGGATCGTCGTTTCTTGATCGTGAAGTTCCGCCTCTTTATCAGTCAATTGTTCAAAACGACTTTGTACCTCTTCGTACTGTTTTTGCGCCGCTAACAGTGTCGCTTCTTGTGAAGAACGGTCATCGAGACGATGTTTATTCTCACGAAGAAGTCGTTCTTTCGACTCGATGGCGACATCGATATCCCGTTGTTCCCGCTTTTGTTGGTTACTGATTGTCGCTCGCGTGGTCGCGAGTTCGAACGCTTCACTTTGTAACGCTTCGATTTCAGAATTGAAATCACGCGATGCGGCTGTCAATTGTTGTTGAAGCGCATCTCTCGCCTCAGTCGTTTGGCGCAACGTATCTACTTTTTGAGACAATTCATCACGAACGGTCTGCAACCGTGTCTCAAGCTCTGCCATCTCAGCTTTTACTTCTTCACGTTGACGCAAGAGACGGTCTTTCATCTCGGCACCGTGCTCTTCTTGGGCTTTTGCGAGCTTGATGTCACCCGTCAAACGCTCGACATACGTCGACTGTTCGCGCTCCTTTTGATTCAATTCAGCCAACTCGTCACGAAGTGTCGAAAGTGTCGCCTCGAGTTGACTACGTTCTTCGGTAAGGTTCTGTACCGAACGGTCGGAGTTAGACAATTGCTGAATGGATTCTGTGTGACGTACCGTCACCTGCTCGATTTCTTGTTGAAGCATTTGAATTTCGGCACCCATAATACCCGTTTCAAGCTCGTCATGACGGGCTTTTGCCACTTTATACTCCCGAGCAAGCGCTGCTTGTTCGCGAAGGGGTTCTACCCGGTCAGCCAACTCAAATAAAATGTCGTCGACACGAGATAAGTTCAACTCCGTATCTTGTAATTTACGCTCAGCCTGTTTTTTACGCTGGCGATACTTGAGGACTCCCGCCGCCTCTTCGATGACAGCCCGGCGATCTTCCGGTTTCCCGGAAATGACTTGTTCGACCCGCCCTTGCCCGATGATGGCGAATGCATCGCGGGAAAGACCTGTGTCTAAAAACAAATCAATCACGTCTTTTAGACGACATGGTTTTTTATTCATAAAATAGTCGCTGTCCCCACTCCGGGTCACGCGACGGGTCACACTCACTTCTTCATAAGGGAGACGTAACTGTTCGTCGCGATTATCGAGGACGAGTGTGACCTCGGCGACGTTTCGGTGATTCTCACCTTCACTTCCGGCAAAGATGACATCTTCCATCTTGGCACCGCGCAGTGATTTGGCCGACTGTTCTCCAAGTACCCAGCGAACAGCGTCCGATATATTGGATTTCCCGCTCCCGTTCGGCCCTACTACAGCCGTGACGCCGGGACGGAAATCTAATTCAATTCGCTTGGCAAATGATTTAAAGCCAGCGAGTTCGATTCGTTTTAAGTGCATCGTGACCATCCTATCCGCAGTAAGCATTCATCTGTATATTTTACCACAGTTAACAGTTCGTCAAAATGCCAGAATCATGCTATTCTTAAAAGAACTGTAGAAAGGGGAATACAGATGACGAATGAACAGATGATTGAAGCGATTTTGGATAAGATGAACATTATTAACCGCGGTGCGATCAAAGCGGAAGAATATAATGAGGCTGACCCATCAGCGGTGAAAGAGATTTATGAGTACGTGATGACACGTTCTTCCCTCTCTTTATCAGAAGTCGACGGAATCGTCGAAGAGCTCGGTCAATTGACATGAAAAAGGAGTGGAACCATGGTGAATGGTCCACTCCTTTTGTTTATAAATCTGCGTATCGCCGATTAAAAGCGATGAGCGCTTCTTTCGCTGCCAATTGTTCCGCTTCTTTTTTAGAACGCCCGACCCCTTCACCGACAATATCGTCGCTGAGACGTGCATGAGCCACAAATTCTCGGCTATGTGCCGGTCCGCGCTCTTCGATGATCTCATAAGTGACCGGACCTAACCCTTCACGTTGCACGCTTTCCTGCAACTGGCTCTTGAAATCAGTCTGTTCTTCAAATACTCCGGCTAAGACTTTCGGAAAAACCGCTTCGGCGAGGAATCGTTCGACTGCCTCAATCCCTTGGTCTAAATAAAGAGCACCGATATAGGATTCGAAGACATCGGCAAGTAATGCCGGACGTTTTCGTCCACCAGTCAACTCTTCACCTTTTCCAAGCAAGATAAAGTCAGAGAAGGCATAGGCCTCCGCAAAATTCACGAGTGACGGTTCACAAACAATCGCCGCCCGTAACTTTGTTAATTCCCCCTCGGAGCGCTCCGGATAAGTCTCATATAGGAACCGGGATACGGTCAATTCTAATACGGCATCCCCTAAAAACTCTAAGCGTTCATTGTCTTTTCGCAACCCACGCTGCTCATTCACATAAGATGAATGCGTGAACGCCTGCATGAGCAAGTCGTGATTTGAAAACTGAACGTCTAAACGCTCTTCTAATGACTTGAATAACTCTAAGATGCGTGCTCGTTCCATTTCCTGACGTCGACGCCGTTGCGCCGATCCTTGACGGTCAAACCGCCGTTTTTCTTTTGTCATAGTTCCCTCCATGAATAAGCACAAGCCCACCACTCGGGACCGAGCGGTGGGATGGCTTGATTACACTTTTGTTTCGATGTATGCGACTACGTCGCCAACAGTTGCAAGTTTCTCAGCGTCTTCGTCTTCAATCGTGATGTCGAATTTGTCTTCGAGGTCCATCACCATTTCCATTACTTCAAGCGAGTCAGCGCCAAGGTCGTCCTTGAACGATTTCTCTGCCGTGATCTCAGAAACGTCTTTTCCGAGTTTCTCTGCTACTGCTTCTTGTACGTCTACTAAAATTTGTTCTTTTGTCATGATAAAATCCCTCCAAAGGTAAGTATATTAAATGTCTGTCTATTGGTAAAGTTCTCTTTTATGCCATCGTCATGCCGCCATCGACGGCAATCGTCTGGCCAGTCACGTAAGCAGCCTGTTCAGACGCCAAAAATGAGACGAGGTTCGCTACATCTTCCACTTGTCCGAAACGGTTGAACGGAATTTGCTCGAGTGTAGCGTCTCGCTGCGCATCTGTCAAGGCATCGGTCATGTCGGTTTGAATGAAACCAGGACAAACGGCATTGACCGTCACATGACGACTTGCGAGTTCGCGTGCCACAGATTTTGTCAATCCAATCAACCCTGCTTTTGCGGCCGCATAGTTTGCTTGTCCCGCGTTCCCAGTGATGCCGACGACCGAGGCGATATTGATGATACGCCCTGATTTTGATTTGAGCAACGGACGTGTCACCGCTTGCGATGTGAGGAATGCCCCTTTCAAATTCGTCGATAAGACGTCATTGAAATCTGCCTCTTTCATACGCATGAGTAACCCATCACGTGTAATCCCTGCATTGTTCACAAGACAATCGACGCGTCCATACGTATCGACTGCCGTCTTGACGAGTGCTTTGACGTCGTCTGCGTCTGAGACATCTGCCTTCACAGCAATGGCTTCTCCGCCTGCTTCGGTGATGGCTGCCACGACGGCGTTTGCCTTCTCTTCACTACCCGAGTAGTTCACGACGACACGGAAGCCGTCTTCCCCTAAACGTTTCGCGATGGCCGCACCGATTCCACGGGACGCACCAGTCACGATCGCTACTTGATCATGCACGAACTTCTCCTCCTAACGAGGCGACTTCTTCAAGCGTGGTCGCCTTTTGAATCGAAACGTTCGAATCGATTCGCTTAATCAACCCTGAAAGGGGTGACGATGGACCGAACTCGATGAACGTGTCCACTCCGTCTGCAATCGCTTTTCGAACACATTCTTCAAAGCGCACTGACGAATAGAGTTGTTTCGTCAACAACGCTTTTAACTGTTCAGGATCGCGATGTACAACCGCATCCACGTTCGAGATGAAATCGACAGACGCCTCTGTGAACGGTGATGAGGCAAGGACATCCTGGAAACGTGTCGCCACCGGCATCATATATGAACTGTGGAACGCACCGGAGACGTTTAACGGTAACACTCGTTTCGCGCCGGCTGCTTTCAATTCTACACCTGCCTGTTCGACAGCATCGATATGCCCGGAAATGACAAACTGACCAGGGCAATTCAAGTTAGCGATTTGTACCAAATCCCCACTCGCACTAATTTTTTCAGTGATATGAAGCGCTTCTTGAAGATCGGTCATGCCGACAACTGCCGCCATCGTCCCGTCTTTCACTGAAGACATCAAATTACCACGTTCTCGAACGAGCACGGTCGCCTCTTCTAAATCGATGACCCCTGCCGAGACGAGCGCAGCATACTCTCCTACGCTATGTCCGATGACGACATCTGGTGTCGCACCATTTGCCGCATAGGCTTGTGCCAGTAACGAGGCATGCGCCACGATTGCCGGTTGTGCGACTTCTGTTTCTTGGAGGTCTTCTTTCGACCCAGCAGACATGACTTCAAGAAGGTCAAATCCGAGTCGACGCCCGATTGCCTGAAGAGTTTCAGGTTGGTCTAAAAATGTCTGTCCCATTCCGACGGCTTGAGAGCCTTGTCCCGGGAACACCCATGCTACTTTCCCCATGTCCTCACCTGCTTTCGCTTAGTCTATCGCTTTGGCACGCTTGATTTTATCGACGACATCGTGGTCTACCATGATTTTCGCCTGTTTCAACGCACTCATCATTGCGAGTGCGTCACTCGATCCGTGCGCCTTGATGACAGGCGCATTGATCCCAAATAAACCGGCTCCCCCATGTTCGCGATAATCAAGCGTTTCTTTCAATCGTCTTAATTTCGGTTTTAAGATGAGAGCGGCAAGTTTCGATACAAGATTGCTCGTGAATTGTTCTTTCATCATCTTCATAAGCATTGCTGAGGATCCTTCTACACCTTTTAACAAGATGTTTCCGGCAAATCCTTCTGTCACGATGACGTCCACGTCTCCTGACATCGCTTCACGCGCTTCGACATTCCCGACAAAGTGGACAGGGGCCTGTTCAAGGAGGGGGAACGCTTCTTTCGTGAGCGCATTTCCTTTTCCGGCTTCTGTCCCGATATTGAGAAGAGCGACACGCGGTGTTTTGATGCCACGAACATGTTCGGCATAGAGTGAGCCCATGATCGCATAATCCACAAGATGTTCGGCTTTCGCATCCGGATTCGCTCCGACATCCAACACGACGACACCACTACCTGTATATGTAGGGAACGTCGGAGATAATGCCGGACGCTCGATTCCTGGGATTCGTCCGATGATGAAGAGAGATGCAGCCATCAAGGCGCCAGTGTTTCCAGCAGACACGAGAGCATCCGCTTTACCTTCTTTGACGAGATTGGCCGCTACGACGAGCGAACTGTCCTTTTTACGGCGGACCGCTCGAACCGGCTCGTCCTCTCCTGTAATGATTTCACTAGCTGGAACGACCGTCACACGAGGATCGTCAAGTCCGTAAGAGGCGATTTTCACCTCGTCACCGACTAAAAAGAGCTCCATCGGCTCGTTCGGATATTGTTCGACGAACCGTTTCACACCTTCTACGATTGCTTTCGGTGCGTGGTCGCCACCCATTGCATCAATTGCTAATTTCATGCTTGTTCCTCCTCACCACGTCGGTAAATCGTGAAGTCGCCTTCAAAGACGCGCTCCTCGCCGACATAACTTTCGACTGTGACGTCTGTTCTTCCGTCTCCTCTTAGCTTAATCACACGAGCCTTGGCAACGACTCGCTCTCCAAGATGAACCTGGCGACTAAATCGGATCTCCGCTTTAGTGGTCAACGCCAATTCATCATTGATGAGCGCCACCGCTAACGAGTTGGCTTGCGCGAACAAGACGTGTCCACGAGCAATCTCATTGCGGCTAAAGACGTGTTCTTTTTCGATATCGAGGACAGAAATCGCAGAGTCATCGAGTTTCAAGTCAATCATATCACCGATGACCTCGCTCATTGAAAGCGATTTGACTTCATCGAGGTGTTCAGAAGCCACATGTTTGATTCGTTCCCTCACTTCTGGAATTTTTAATTCCATCCGATCGAGACGAATCGTCTGGATGCTGACGGAAAACTGTTTTGACAGTTCCTCGTCTTTGATGAACGGGTTGCGCTCAATCGTTTCTTGTAACAAGCGTTGCCGCTCTTTCTTAGGTACCCGCATTCAGTTCCCTCCTAAACTAATCGCTAAAGAACTTAATACCTGGTACTAATAGCAGTATATATTCTTTAGTCGTCATTTTCAAGTATTATTCTAACCTTTCCCCTACGAGGAGGTCGAGTTGTTTCAAATAGCCACGTAACCCTTCATATTGGGCGTCCTGCCAAAACGCATCGCTTCCGAGAAGTGCCACGGCGTCACGCATCGCTACTTCCATCACTTTTAAATCGAGAACCGGATCGGCGACCCGGAAGCTAGGCAGCCCGCTTTGGGCGGTACCAAAGAAATCACCGGCACCACGTAACTCTAAATCTTTCTCCGCCAATACGAATCCGTCATTCGTCTCCGTCATCGTTTTCAGTCGAACTTTTCCAACATCTGACTTCGGATCCCCGACGAGGATGCAGAAGGACTGATGGGCACCACGACCGACACGTCCTCGCAACTGGTGCAGTTGTGCGAGACCGAAGCGCTCAGCGTCATGAATAATGATGAGTGAAGCGTTCGGAACGTTTACCCCGACTTCGACGACCGTCGTCGACACGAGAATTTGTGTCGCATTGTCGGCAAATGATTTCATCACGTCGTCTTTTTCTGCGCTCGATAGCTTCCCGTGCATCAAACCGACGGCATAGTTTGGGAACCGTTCTTTCAACAGTTCATATAAAGCTGTCGCACTTTCGACTTCGAGCGTATCCGACTCCTCGATGAGTGGTGCAATCACATAGGCTTGACGGCCAAGCGTCAGCTCTCGATCGACCATCGAATGAACACGGTCGATTTGGTCTTGCTTCGCCCAATATGTTTCAATCGGTTTTCGGCCTTTTGGCATCTCATCAATCGTCGAGACGTCCATCTCTCCGAACGCACTGATTGCAAGTGTCCTCGGAATCGGGGTCGCTGTCATATACAAGACGTCCGCAAATTCGGCTTTATCACGAAGTTTCTTCCGTTGTTCGACACCGAATCGATGCTGTTCGTCTGTAATCGCCAAATGCAAATTCGAAAATTCGACCGGTCCTTGAATGAGGGCATGCGTTCCGACGATGATGTCGACATCACCGGATCGAATCGCAGTCAGAAGCGCCTCCCGGGCTTTTCCTTTCACCGAGCTCGTCAAGAGGGCGATGGTGATGCCAAACGGCTCAAACAATTCCTGTAAAGATGTCGCGTGCTGTTCGGCTAAAATTTCGGTCGGTACCATCAATGCGCCTTGATACCCAGCCATGACGGTCGCATACAAGGCAATCGCGGCAACGACGGTCTTCCCGCTCCCGACATCCCCTTGCAACAATCGATTCATCCGTTCTGGCTTTTCGAGATCGGACACGATTTCACGGATGACCCGTGTTTGAGCTCCCGTCAATGGGAATGCGAGTCGTTTGACGAATTCGTTCAATTGAGGCTTATCGAGTTGAAGGGCCCGACCGTTTCCTGACCGCTCCATTTTCCGAAACGCCTGCAATTTCAATTGATACATGAGACACTCTTCGTATACGTAGCTCCGTCTCGCCTGCTTATATGTCTCCACCTTATCCGGGAAATGCATCCCGCGAAGCATGTTCATTCGGTCCTCTAGTCGATACCTGTCTCGTATGGACTGTGGCACCCGTTCCGGGAGGTCCGTCACTTGTTCGAAAGCTAACTTGACGATTCGACTAAAGTTTTTTTGCGTGAGTCCGGCTCGTAACGAATAGATGGGCTGAAGGCCGCCTGACGGTGCACCGAATTCGAGGTCGGTCGCACTGATCGTCATCCGATTCATATCCCATTTCCCTTTGACCGTGACGGTTTCGCCAATCGTCAACTTATCCTTATAGAACGCCCGATTGAACATCGTCACTTGGACTGCATACCGTTCTTCTAGCAATAATCTAAACTGAAGGCGGTTCTTCCCTTTACTGTAGTACCGAACGAGTGGTTCTGCTTGTACCGTCCCACTCCATTTGACGAGGTCCCCGTGAACAGCGGTCGTTACGGTCCCACTATTATAATTCTCATAACGAAACGGGACGTGCTCTAGCACGTCCTCGATTCGAACAAGTCCCATCATTTCTAGTTTTTTGGCCATCTCTGGCCCGACTCCTTTCAGAGTCGTCAGCCGTTCATTGTTTTGCATCTTCTTTCGCTCCAAAAATATTTCGTTCGAGGCGACGAGCCGTCGGCGTATTCGCCAATCCACCTTTAGCCGTCTCCTTCAACGCAGTCGGCATCATTTGACCGACTTCATGCATCGCTGAGATGACTTCGTCACAAGGAATACGCGATGTGATTCCCGCGAGGGCCATGTCCGCTGCGACAATGGCATTAGCACCGCCCATGGCGTTCCGTTTCACACACGGCACTTCAACGAGTCCTGCCACAGGATCACAGACAAGGCCGAGCATGTTTTTAAGGGCGATTGCAAACGCCGTAGCCGACTGGTCCGGTGTCCCGCCGGCCGCTTCGACAATCGCTGCTGCTGCCATTCCGGTCGCTGAACCGACTTCTGCCTGGCATCCCCCTGCCGCTCCTGAAATCGAAGCGTTGTTCGCCACAACAAACCCGAACGCTCCTGACGTGAACAAGTAGCGAATCATGGCATCGCGGTCCATCTCGAGGCGATCTTTCACCGCGAATAACGTTCCTGGCACGACGCCCGCACTCCCCGCAGTCGGTGTCGCACAAATTCGTCCCATCGCCGCATTCACTTCGTTCGTCCCGATTGCTTTTGACACGGCATCTAAAATAAGGTCTCCGGCAAGTGATTTGCCTGAACGTATATAATCTTGCATGAGTACGGCATCGTTCCCCGTCAATCCCGTCACCGATGTGACACCTTGAAGCGCACGTTCGACCGCTTCTTCCATGACCTCGAGGTTACGGTCCATCATCCCGATGATGTCTTCCCGGCTCGAGCGTCTGACGTGCATCTCTTGTTCAATCATCACCTCAGAAATCGGGATACCTCGTTCTGTTGCCATCGTCACTAACTCTTCTACTGATTTAAACATCTCACATTCTCCTTATTCCCCAAAAATAGCGATCCGTTCGATCTGCGGTAACCGTTCTAGCTCTGCTAACACTTCAGCAGGAATCGTTTCATCAATCTCAATGGCCATCAAGGCTTGCATTCCTTTTTCGTGACGACTCACTTCCATATGTCCAATGTTCAATTGATGATTCGCCAAGACACCTGTCACTGCGGCGATTGCCCCGAATCGGTCATGATGCAAGACGACGAGCGCAGGTCCCCCACCTGTCAACTTTAACGGGAATCCATTCAGTTCCGTGATTTCAATCGTTCCCCCACCGATTGAGATCCCGACGATTTCAAACGTACCGAACTCGTCTTCGAGCAAGACACGCGCTGTATTCGGATGATCCGTCAACAAATCGCTCGTCTCAAAGATGACTTCGATTCCTTTTTCACGGGCAATGTCTAACGCTTGTGGGATTCGCAGGTCGAACGTATCAAACCCCATAATTCCACCGACAATCGCGACATCCGTACCGTGACCACGATACGTGTCCGCAAACGATCCATAAAACGTGATGCGTGCGGTGCGTGGCGTTCTTCCGAATAATTTCCCTGCCATCAGCCCGATGCGCGCGGCACCTGCTGTATGCGAACTCGATGGCCCGACCATTACAGGACCAATGATGTCAAACACACTACGATATTTCACCTAATTTTCCCCCTTTCAAAAATCCCTACCTTCATTATACAGAAGGTAGGGACTTGAAACAGCTTATTCCACACTAAAAATATAAGAGTAAAGCGGTTGTTTGCCGTCGTGTACTTCAATCTCAATCTCATCATTTACAGATTCGATATATGACGTCAACGCTTCTACGTCTGCTTCAGATGAACCTTCACCAGTTAAAATCGTGATGATTTCATCATCTGCTTCGACAAGTGCATCGACCAACTTTTTAGCCGCTTCGAGGCTCGACGTTGAGGAAGAAACGATTTTCTTCTCTGCAATTGCCATGTGCTCGTCTTTCTTGATTTCCACACCATCGATGCTCGTGTCACGAACAGCATATGTCACTTGTCCGGACTTCACAGTCGCGGCAGCTGACTTCATCGCTTGTTCGTTCATCTCGACATCCGCCTCTGGGTTGAAGGCGATTGCTGCCGCAAGACCTTGTGGGACCGTCTTCGTCGGGATGACAGAGACGCCGCATGGTGCGACAGACGCTGCTTGCTCAGCAGCCATGATGATGTTTGAGTTGTTCGGGAAGATAAAGACGTGTTCCGCATGTGCAGATTCAACCGCCTTGACGATATCTTCTGTTGATGGGTTCATCGTTTGACCGCCCTCGATGACATGTGCCGCCCCGAGTGAACGGAACAATTCGCTGACGCCTTCACCCATTGCTACCGTGACGATCGCAAATGGTGCTTTCGGCTTCTCTGCCTGTTGAACACCGTGTTGATTCGCACCATGTTCTTCTTCGAGAATGGTCGAGTGTTGTTGACGCATGTTCTCGATTTTAACGGCGACGAGTTCACCGAAACGTTGACCTTTCGTGATGACCTCACCCGGTGTCTCAACGTGAACGTGAACTTTTAAGAGTTCTTCGTCCGCGACGACAAGGAGAGAATCTCCCAGTTCAGACAATTCGTTACGGAACGCATCTTCATTGAACGGTGCATCCTTTAACTTTTCGTCTTGGAAACGAACCATGATCTCTGTGCAATAACCGAATTCGATATCTTCTGTAGACATGAACCCTTGTGCCGCATGCGCATGGTGTTCTGCCTCGATCAACGCATCCATGACAGGAGCATGTGGTTTCTCGAGCTCTTTGCCTTCAAGGCTAGCAAGGAAACCTTCGTAGATGACGAGAAGTCCTTGACCGCCCGAGTCGACGACGCCGACTTCTTTTAATACCGGCAACAAGTCCGGTGTACGGTCTAACGATGCTTTCGCTTCTTCGATGACGCGTTTCATAAATTCAGTGAAATCACTTGTCGACTCTGACGCAAGGAGCGCTTCGTCGGCCGCTTCACGAGCAACCGTCAAAATCGTTCCTTCAACCGGTTTCATAACCGCCTTGTATGCCGTGTCGACACCGCGCTTGAGCGCTTCTGCAAAATCAACTGTTGTCAGTTCTGCTTTTCCTTCAACAGCTTTACCGAATCCACGGAACAACTGACTTAAAATAACACCCGAGTTTCCGCGTGCTCCCATAAGTAGTCCACGTGCAAACTTTGATGACACCTCTGCGATATCTGATGAGTTCATCGCCGCTACTTCTTTCGCGCCCGACGTCATCGTCAAGTTCATGTTCGTCCCCGTGTCTCCGTCTGGAACCGGGAAGACGTTAAGCGAATCTACATAATCTGCGTTTTGGCTCAAGTTGGCCGCTCCGTTCGCGATCATGTTTGAGAGCGCCAATCCATCTAAACGTTTTAAACCCACACCAAATCCTCCTCCGTTTTCGTCAGTCATTCGTCAGACGAACGCCTTGAACGAATATATTTACCGACGAAACGTTTAATCCTAAAGTTTCTCCGAGCGTATACTTGACTCGGCTCTGCACGTTGTATGCGACTTCAGATACTTTCGTCCCGTAGCTTACAATGATGTGCATGTCGATATGTACGTCTTCGTCTTCTTGACGTACGACGACACCACGCGCGTAATTTTCACGTTTTAACAATTCAGCAATGCCGTCTTTCAATTGTGCTTGTGAAGCCATGCCGACCACACCGAAGCATTCCATCGCTGCACCACCTGCGAGTGTCGCGATGACGTCACTTGTGATGTCAATATTGCCATATGTTGTCTTCATTTCAATTGCCATATGGAGTAGCCTCCTTTATTCGGAATGATTCCTAATGTACATTCTACAATAAGTACCTAGTTATTAAAAGAACCTGCTCCAGAAACTCGGTCAATTAACGCGATAACCTCATTCATTATTCAAATCCTTGAGAGTAATGTCAAGTTTTTTTCTTGTCATGGTACGATTTTCTAGTTGCATCGGGAAAAAAGCCGTGCTAATATAAACGAGTGTCTATTAGGACGAACCCACATAAAAAAGGAGGGGAAACGCATGGCACGTAAATGCTACGTAACAGGTAAATCACCTAAATCAGGTAACAACCGTTCGCACGCACTCAACAAGACAAAACGTACTTGGGGTGTAAACGTACAAAAAGTTCGTATTCTCGTTGACGGTAAACCGAAACGCGTTTGGGTTTCAGCTCGCGCACTTAAATCAGGTCTCGTTGAACGCGTATAATACTTATACACGAACGAATAAATCCCAGCGGCATTCGCCGATGGGATTTTTTTGTGCTCATTTTTTGACAATCATGACGAGAACGGTCCCTTGATGGACCGTCAACCGGGCAGAATCCGTAGACCATTCATTTGAGATCGTCAGCGCCTCTCCGCTCGTCACGTCATGATGGTCAAGTGGATATTTGACATCTTTAATGGAAATCGTAGCTGTCTTCCATGGCATGAAAGACAAATAGTGACCGTCCCGTTTCGGAATGGTATAGTCTCCTATTCTTACAAGATAGACCGTTTGCCCTTCATCATGAAGGTGCATCTCCGGATAGGACTCCAGTAAGCCTACGTTCGCAAACGTCATATCGATCCGTCCCCCGAGAGCCCCATACACATCGATTCGTGTTGCTCCCCGTTCTCTTGCTAACTCCAATGCAATTTCTAAGTCTGTCACATCTTTCTCCGAAGGATAGCGTAACGCTTGATCAGGTGGTGTCCCATCGAACGAATCAAAATCTCCCACCACGACGTCTGGTACAACTCCTTCATCTAACAGTCTTTGATATCCACCATCCACACCAATCACAAAATCGGCATCACGCGGTAAGTCCGGAATAGGTGCCGGACTCGCCGCGACGATTAGTACGTTCATTGACGGATATCCCGTGTCGCCACACGCGTGAAACGTGGTGCTGTCGTGAAGAGAAGTACTAACACGATGGCCGAGATGACAAAGGATGGGAGCATATACGTGGCGTTATATCCGAGCGAGTAGGCCACGACCGGACCTTCTGCGTATTCAGCGAAGAAGACGATACCCGAGATGACGTGCGCTGCGTATCGTAAAATCGACCCGAGCAATGCCCCGAGCACTAAATAGATGGCAAGCGTCTTTGTCGCACCTTGACTCGCAGCATGTTTCACTCGCCCTGCGAATACCCCGGCCATACCGACGAGGCCATATGCGACCGTATAGTCGAGCAAGAATTGTACAGGTGTGAAAATGTATGCTCCGAACAAGAGTTGAAGTGTCCCGACGAGCGCGCCTGTCGCAAGACCACCCTTCAGCCCGTGACGGAACGCCATGACAAAGATCGGGAGCATCGCTAAACTGATAGACCCACCTTGTGGTAAACGATATGGAATGAGCAAATCAAAAATAAGCCCGAGCGCCGCAAACAATGAAATTTCAATGAGCGCTTGTAATTTGAAACGTGATTTCATCCTTCTTCCTCCTTTATTTGTTTGAACGACAAAAAGCAGCATGACGTAAACGCCATGCTGCTTGAATTCGCAACGTGCATTTTCGCCACATCCCTACGTCCGTGTGAACGGAACAGGTTCAAAGGGTTAGCGTATGCCTCTCAGCCACATGATGTGACACCCCTTGCGACTCTATCTTGTTGTTCTACCGTCGATTATACACGAGATGCGCCACGAATGCTATCTATGGCTTCTTTATAATCCGATTGACTATAGATGGCTGATCCTGCCACAAGCACATCAGCTCCAGCATCGATGCAACGTTTTGCCGTTTCTGCGTTCACACCACCATCGATTTCAATCTCAAAATCAAGTTGATGGTCTTGACGAAGTTGGCTAAGCGCTGAAATTTTTGGCACGACCGATTCAATAAACGCCTGACCCCCGAATCCTGGGTTGACCGTCATGAGCAACACCATATCAACGTCCGTGAGTACGTGTTCAATCGTCGAAAGTGGTGTATGTGGGTTTAAGACGACCCCACATTTCGCACCTGCCGCTTTGATTTGCTGTAAGACACGATGCAAATGATTCGTCGCTTCCACGTGTACGGTTACGATGTCCGCACCGGCTTTCACGAAATCTTCAACGTAGCGTTCTGGTTGGTCAATCATCAAATGTACATCGAGTACCATGTCTGATTTTTTACGCAAGCTCGCGAGAACAGGTAGACCAATCGAGATGTTTGGTACGAATTGCCCGTCCATCACGTCAAAATGGATATAGTCAGCCCCTGCTTCTTGAACGGCTTTTACTTCAGCTTCCAAGTTGGCAAAATCGGCAGCTAAAATAGATGGTGCAATTTTAATCATCTGTCAATACCTCCGTTTTCGATCGTTTAACTCCTCCATAAAGGTAACATAATTTTCGTACCTTGTTGAAGCAATTTCGCCATTTTCAACCGCTTGTTTGATGGCACATCCTGGTTCATTAACGTGGACACATCCCCGGAACTTACAATCGTCATGGCGTTCCACGAATTCGGGGAAGCACCATCTGAGCTCATCTGTCTCAAGTTCCTGAGGAAACTCTAGACTTGAAAAACCAGGTGTATCGGCAACGAGACCATCCGCCAATTGGATTAACGTCACGTGACGTGTCGTATGTTTTCCTCGTCCGAGCGATTTCGAGATTGCACCTGTCGCCAACTCGAGTTCTGGCGCGACTGCATTGAGTAACGAACTTTTCCCGACACCGGTCTGACCGGCGAAGACGCTCGTTTTTCCCTTGAATAGACTGCGCACTTCATCAACACCGTGCCCATGCTCCGTCGACGTTTCGATCACGTCATACCCAATCGCCCGATAGCGAGCAATCGCCACTTGAATCGGTTCGACTTCACCTTCATCGAGCAAGTCCATCTTCGTCAATACGATGATTGGATGAATTTGCTTCGATTCAATGAGAATGAGAAAACGGTCAAGCAAATGATAGGAAAACGCTGGTTCCTTAACTGAAAAGAGGAGGAACGCTTGATCAATATTCGCAATCGGTGGCCGAACGAGATGGTTTTGGCGCTCTTCCACTTCAAGAATATAGCCGGTCCCATCTTCTTGATCTTGAATCACCACATCGTCGCCGACGACAGGTGAGATATTGCGTTTTCGAAAATTCCCCCTTGCCCGACAACGAATCTCTTGATTCGCCTCGGTCATCACATCATAAAACCCGCCTTGAAGACGAATGATTGTTCCTTTCATTATGACTACCTCCTTTTAAAAAAGAGGTGACGACACCGTCACCTCTTTATTGTGCCTCTTCGGCTTGCGCATATGTGACTGAATCCGTTCGAACAATCTCACCATCAACTTCAATCGTTGCTGTCCCGACTTCGTCAGGGGCAATGACTAGCGTGTACGAGTACGTTGTCGTCTCTGTGATTTGATCACGAAGTACCTCAATTTCACCACGTGCGTCAACCGTACGAATGACGACTTCGACCGCTTTCGGCTTCTTATCCTTATCCGGTTGCTCGACTTCAACACTCACTTCACGTTCAATCGAGATATCGGTCGGTTCGACGCCTTCCGATACAATCACCGTGAGCTCCGTTCCCGGGTCGACTGCCGTCCCGGCTGTCGGAAGTTGACGGATGATTTGACCTTTTGGAACACTTGTCGAAAATTCATCCTTCTTCACGATTTTCAATTTGTTCTGTTCAGCATAAATAGATGCTTCGTCGAACGTATACCCGGCAAGGTTAGATAGTTCCACTTTGTTGCTACCTGTCGACACAACGAGCGTGACCGTCACCTCTGAAGGAACGACCTCTTCACCTGGGTCAACCGATTGTGAAATTACATCCCCACTGTTTACCGTTTCAGAAGCTTCGGTTTTGATTTCAAGATCGCTGAATGCCAAGTCTTTTAGCATACGCTCAGCGGCAGTCTGTGAAAGACCTTCCACGTTCGGCATCTCGACCGTCTCTTTTCCGGCCGATACGACAATCGTCACAGTCGTGCCGCGTTTCGGTTTACGTCCTTCTTGCGGATTTTGCGAAATGACCTCACCCTCCGCAATATCATCGCTCGCACGTTCTGTCACTTCGACGACAAATCCAGAAGCCTCGAGTTCTGTCGTCGCGTCCCCGATACTCATGCCGACGACATCAGGCACGACGGCGCGCGACATTTCGTCGGCGACCACATACGCCGCAATGCTTCCCCCAATTAAGAGAATGACGAGTAATATCCAAATCCACCATTTGCGTTTCTTCTTTTTAACCGGTGCCTCATTTGGCTCCTGTTCCTTTGGTGGTGTGACCGGGGGCGGTGTCACCGGTACATCTTGTTTTTCTTCAGGCATGACCGGCGCCATGACGAGTGTTTGGTCGAACTCGTCTTGATTTGCCGAGAGTCGTCTCGGTTCATTGGCTCGTTCGCGGATCAACGCGGTCATGCAATCTTTTTTAAAGGCTGCGACCGATGCATGACGAGCACCAGGTGATTTTGACAAGGCTTGCATGACACAGTTCTCAAGCGCTTGTGGGATATTCGGATTTAAGTCCATCGGTCGAATCGGGTCATCTTGCAAATGTTGAAGCGCAACAGCGACCGGCGTCTCGCCGATGAACGGTACACGACCTGTCAACAATTCATAAAGGACCGCACCGAGCGAGTAAATGTCCGATTTTTCATCCGCAAATTTCCCACGAGCTTGCTCAGGTGAGAAGTAATGGACAGAGCCAAGGACAGACATCGTATGCGTCAACGTCGCATTCGACATCGCCACAGCAATCCCAAAATCGGTCACCTTCACGTTTCCATGCTGATCGATCATCATATTCTGTGGTTTGATATCCCGGTGAATGATTCGGTTCGCATGGGCGTGGTCAATCGCATCACAAATCTGTCCCATGATGCGCAACGCCTCATCGACAGATATGTATTCTTCCTGCAAATATTGTTTTAACGTCACGCCATCGACGTGCTCCATGACGATATAGTATAAATCATCTTCATCGCCGACGTCGTAGATTGCGACGATATTCGGATGGTTCAAACTCGTAGCCGCATGGGCTTCTCGCTCGAACCGACGTATAAATTGTTCGTTATGTGAGAATTCAGATCGCAACACCTTGATGGCGACGGTTCGGTTTAAAATCTCGTCATGAGCCCGGTAGACATTTGCCATGCCTCCGCTGCCGATTTGTTGTTCGATCCGATAACGATCGTTGATTCGTTCTCCGCTTCGCATCGGATTCATCCTCTCTTTCTATCAGTGAATTGAACGAGGGCGACCGTAATGTTGTCGCTCCCTCCCAATTGGTTGGCTTCCGCAATCAGTTGATCTGCTTTTTGATCAGCCGATACAGCTTGTTGTAAAACGTGTTGAATCGCCCCATCGGTCAGATGTGTCGTCAATCCATCCGTACAAATTAAAATCACTTCAAACTCAGGGTCAGCGAGCACTTGCACGTCAGGTTCGACTTGTTCGCTTGAACCGATTGCTCGGGTGATGACATTTCGCTTCGGATGAACGCGCATCTCTTCTTCCGTCAATTCACCGAGCTGTTTGAGCACGTTGACGTAAGAATGGTCTTCTGTAAGACGTCTTAATTCGTTCGCTTGCAGGGCATAGACACGGCTATCGCCGATATGAACGATGACAACCGTCTCACCGTTCCAACAAACGGCCGCCACAGTCGTTCCCATCATGACGAGATTCGACTGTTTCGCAAACTGCAACACTTGTTCATTCGCCAAGTGAATGTGATGGCGGAACCATTGTTCGATGTCGACAGGGGTCGACGGGAGAGACGGGAAAGCCCGCCGAAACTCTTCAATCACGATTTGACTCGCGACCTCTCCCGCTGCATGTCCACCCATTCCGTCGGCAACGAGCGCAATTCCTGAAAAGGCATCGCCTAAGATTAAAACTGCATCTTCATTTTGTGTGCGTACTTGTCCACGATCTGTTCGAAATGCTAATTCCATCTTTCTGATTACCTCGTTTCTTGTTCGCGCTCCTTCGCTCGAAGTTGCCCACAAGCAGCATCGATATCCGAACCTTGTTCGCGACGAATCGTCACGTTCACATTGCGGTCTTTGAGCACTTTTTCGAAGGCAAAGATCTGAGCTCTCGGTGTGCGTACGTAGTCGCGTTCCAATACGTGGTTGACTGGGATCAAGTTGACGTGACATTTGATGCCTTTCAACAAGTCAGCCAATTCGTGGGCATGGTCTTCCGTATCGTTGACGCCACCAAACAATCCGTATTCGAACGTGATGCGACGACCGCTCTTCTCCGTATAGTAACGGACGGCATCCATCAACTTGTTCAAGTCAAACGCACGGTTGATGGGCATGAGACGTGTACGTAGTTCTGTCGAAGCCGCATGAAGAGAGATGGCGAAGTTGATGCGCATACCTTCATCAGCAAACTTATAAATTTTTGGAACGATTCCGCTCGTTGATACCGTGATATGACGGGCACCGATGTTAAGGCCGTTATCATGGTTGACCGTGCGTAAGAAACGCATCAACTCATCATAGTTATCAAACGGTTCACCGATTCCCATGACGACGATTGAGTCAACACGTTCGCCTGTCGCGTCTAGAGCACGCTGTACGTCAAGAACTTGTGCCGTGATTTCACCAGCTTCTAAGTTACGTTTCAACCCACCGAGTGTTGAGGCACAGAACGTACAGCCAATCCGGCAACCGACTTGTGTCGTGACACAAATGGAGTTCCCGTATTCGTGACGCATAAGAACGGTTTCAATTGAATAGCCATCTTGAAGTTCGAATAAGAATTTGATTGTACCGTCTTGCGATTCTTGTTTGACCAATTCCTTCAACGTTGTCAGTTGGAACGATTCTTCTAATTGGTCACGAAGTGCCTTTGGAACGTTCGTCATATCGTCGAATGACGTGACACGTTTAACGTACATCCAGTCATATAATTGTTTCGCACGGAATGATTTTTCTCCTGCTTCAACGACCCACGCCTCAAGTTCAGGGAACGTCAACGAATAAAGTGACGGTTTTGCGCCTAAAAGTGGATTCTTTTCTACTGCTTTTGGATTCATTGTTTTATACCTCTTTCTTAAATGCGGCGATATAGAAGCCGTCGGTCCCGAATGTCGTCGGTAATAGTTTTAATTCAGCACGGTCCGATTCCATGATCGGACGAACAGATTGCGGGAGACGTTCTTTTAGCGTCTCGTCCCACACCAATCCTTTTGACAATACATAGTCAGCCTGCGCCTCGTTTTCGGACGGATCAATCGTACATGTCGAGTAAACAAGCGTACCACCTGGTTTGAGCAGTGGCAATACGGCATCAATGATTTGTCGTTGAATCTTCGGTAAGTTTTCTAACTGGGATTTGTCTTTCGTCCATTTGATATCTGGCTTCCGACGAATGACACCAAGACCCGAACAAGGAACATCCAGAAGAATACGGTCAAAGCTCTCTTTTTCAAACCGTTCACCCGCCAGACGAGCATCAAGGGCAAGTGCGGTCACTCCATTGATGTGAAGACGTTTGGCTTGCTGGTCGATCAATTTCGCTTTATGTGGATGTAAATCGAGTGCTGTGAGCGAACCGTTCTCCATCCGTTCTGCCGTGTGCATCGCTTTCCCACCAGGGGCGGCACATGCGTCTAAAATCTGATCATCTTTCGACACACCGAGGGCATCTGCGACAAGCATCGAGCTCTCATCTTGAATCGATAAGAGGCCTTCCTCAATGAACGGGGTCGAATGGACGTTGCCCGATTCGACGACGAGTCCGTCGCTTGATAGTTCAGAGCGTGACGTCAAAACACCTAAGTCGGCCAACCGGTTCATCATTTCGTCGACAGACGCTCGTTTACGGTTGACGCGAACCGTGACAGGAGCCGGCTCATTGTTCAATTGACAGATGGCTTCTGCTGTTTCCACCCCATATAGGTCAATCCAATCGGAAACGAGCCATTTCGGATGACTATGTTCAATCGAGATTCTTTCCGCATCTGTCAACTCGCTAAAATCAGGGAACCCTTCACGGAGAACGTTACGTAACACCCCGTTCACGAATTTGCTCGTTCCGAGATGGTGTCCTCGTTTTTTCGCGATTTCGACCGCTTCGTGTAAGACGGCACGATCTGGCACCTTATCGAGGTAAAAGAGTTGATATACACTCATCCGAAGAAGCGGAAGGACGAACTTATCGAGCTTCTTCGGCGAACGGATTCGATCGTTTAAGATGTAATCCAACGTTCCTTTCCGACTGAGTGTCCCATAAACGAGTTCGGTATAAAGGCCGACATCTTTTGGAGCGACTTTCTTTTGTTTTAATGCATCATTGACGGCAATCGTTGAATACGCGCCGCCTTGTTCAATTTTTATCAGCGTATCAAGCGCTGCTTCACGTACGTTCATGAGTTCCTCCTAATCGGTCACCAACACGCAACTTCTGTCCAGCTCCACGCATGAAGGTCGCACCATCCATTCGTTTTTTCCCTGCTGGTTGTAAGTCCGTCACTTTAATGGCAACACTATTCCCAGTCGCCACGACGAATCCGTCTTCTTCAAGTCGAACGACTTCTCCAGGTTGACCTGTACCCGTCGTCTTCTCTCCCATGAACAATTTCACGCGTTCGCCGTCAAGAATCGAATAGGCAGTCGGGAATGGATTCATCCCGCGAATGTGATTATAGATGGCTTCCCCACCCATACCCCAGTCGATTTGTTCGCGCTCACGGCTGATGTTCGGTGCAAACGTCACATCCCGCTCATCTTGAGGGACCGCTTCAATCCATCCTTCTAAGAAAGCTGGAAGTGTACGGATGAGAAGATCGCTTCCTGCTACAGCCAGTTTATCAAATAACGTTCCGACCGTATCCATTTCTTCAATCGGAACAATCGTATTGGCAATCATGTCACCTGCGTCCAATTTATCGACCATATACATGATTGTCACACCTGTTTCCGATTCACCATCGATGATGGCTTGATGAATCGGGGCACCTCCACGATATTTCGGAAGTAGCGAGGCATGGACATTGATTGCTCCGTGAGACGGTGCCTCGAGTAATGCGGTCGGCACGATTTGACCATACGCTGCCGTGACGATGAGATCCGGACGCAACGCTAAAATCTCTGCATAATCCGTGCGAACTTTCTCAGGTTGCAAGACAGGAATGCCGTGACGGAGTGCACACTCTTTCACAGGCGTTGGTTTCAGTTCACGTTTTCGCCCGACCGGTTTATCCGGTTGCGAGACGACACCTACGACATTGTATCCTTCTTCGAGCAGTCGCTCAAGTACAGATACCGCAAATGTCGGAGTTCCCATGAAGACGATCCGTTTGTCTTTTCCAGAGTTTGGAACCGCTAGCTTATCTGTGAATAAGACGCCATCTAAATGATCCATCTCATGCTGAATCGCCCGGGCGAAGAAGCCGCTCGCTTGAATCGTATGCGTGCGCCCTTTCAAGTCCTGATTTTTGACGACAATCGACTCATGACGTTCCACGAATCCAAATTCGCCCGGGATGCTCAAACATCCTTCGAGTCCGACCTCACGTCCTGACGTCTCGATGATTTCAGGATTGATCAAGACGAGAGGACCCGTCTCATCATCGGTATGGACGACAGCAAGTCGCTGATTCAAGTTGACCTGTGGTGCCGCAACACCGACTCCGTCATACTCATACATCGTATCAAACAATCGGTCGACCGTTTGACGCAATTTTTTATCGAACTTCGTTACCGGTTCGCATGTTACGCGTAATATATCGTTCGGTACTTCTACTACTTTATACATGTCTCTCCACCTCACATGAATACGTATGGGTTCACATCGATACTCATTTGATATTCTTTCTTACTGATCGCTTTCGCTCTTGCTTGTTGAAGACGAGCTAACTCCGCGTAGAGCGTTTCAGGTTGTTTCGTTTTAATGAACACCTGATAACGATACGCATTCTTTAATTTTGATAACGGGGCAGGCATCGGACCGTTCAAGCGGCTGTTCTCCACTTGTGCCTGTAAAAAGTCTGATGCGAACAGTTCCGCCTCCGCCTTGGCGACGAGCGGGTTTTCTGCCGAGAATGTGACGAGCGTCAAAAACCAATACGGCGGATGGTTCCCGACTTGACGAAGACCCATCTCTTTTGCGAAGAACGTCTCATAGTCGTGTTCACTCGCTGTCTCGATGACATAATGGTCCGGATTGTACGTTTGGACGAACGCCTCACCTGGAAGTTTTCCACGACCGGCTCTCCCTGCCACTTGGGTGACAAGTTGGAACGTCCGCTCGGTCGCACGGAAATCAGGCATCCCGAGCGTCGCATCTGCCGCGAGTACCCCGACGAGTGTGACGTTTGGGAAGTCGAGCCCTTTGGCAATCATTTGGGTGCCGAGTAAAATGTCGGCCTCTCCTTCCTCGAAGCGTCGTAACAATTGTTCGTGTGATCCTTTCCGCGACGTCGTATCTTGGTCCATTCGGATGATGCGCGCCTCCGGAATTCGGTTCAACAACTCCGTCTCAATCTTCTGGGTGCCTGATCCGAACTGTTTGATTTTCTTACTGTTACACGATGGACACGTTGACGGCATGCCGACTTCGTAGCCACAATAATGACACTTCAATCGATCACCATATTGATGATACGTTAAATTGACCGCACAATGCGGACAGGTCATTCCTTCCCCACAGTCCCGACACATGACAAATGTCGTAAACCCACGGCGATTCAACAGAATGACACATTGCTCTTTTTTCTCGATCCGGTCGAGGATTCCATTAAACAATTCCTCAGAGAACATCGTCGTATTGCCTTTTGCCAGTTCACGGCGCATATCGATAATGTGGACCGGTGGCATTTCTCCACCGTACCGTTCTTTCAAGTGTAAGTAGCGATACACACCCTTTTGCGCCCGGGCGTATGACTCGAGCGAAGGTGTCGCACTCCCCAACACGACGGGACACCCATGATAGCGGGACCGCCAGATAGCGACATCACGCGCATGATAGCGAGGATTCTCTTCTTGTTTATATGTCGTCTCATGCTCTTCATCTAAGATGATGAGACCGAGACGGTCGAGCGGCGCAAAGATGGCCGAACGAGCACCGACGACGACGTCGACTTCCTTCCGCTTGATTTTACGCCACTCATCATACTTCTCTCCTTTGGAAAGGGCACTGTGTAAGACTGCGACGCGTTCACCAAAGCGACGTTTAAAACGTTTTACCATCATCGGTGTCAAACTGATTTCCGGCACGAGCAAGATGGCCTGCTTGCCTTCATCAATGACTTGCCCAATCGATTCTAAATACACTTCGGTCTTTCCGCTACCGGTCACACCGTGTACAAGTAACGTCTCGCCTGCATCCGCCTCATGAATCGCCTGGACCGCGTTCGCCTGACTATCGTTTAACTGCACCGATTCCTGTACTTGTTCAATCGTCGCGTACGGGTCACGATTCAATTCCACTTCGGTCAACCGCACCGCCCCGAGATCTTCGAGCTTTTGAAGTTGCGGACGAGTTAAGCCAATTTGGCGTAATGCCGACCAATACATACGTGGCGTCTCTTCTAACGCTTGAATCGCTTCTAGTTGTTTTTTCGCACGTTTCGAGACGACTGTCGGATCGAGCAGTTCGACGATGATGTCTGTTTTGACTGTTTTCTTTTCTTTTAGAACGGGAGCGAGGGTAAGCTCCCCTTTTTTAGCAAGTCCGAGAATGACCGACTGAATGTCTTTCGGATATTCCGATAAATGTGTCCCGAGACGAACACCTTCAGGCACATGCCCCTCTTTAATTTCTTTGTCGTAACTAACTTTTAGCGCTGCTGGTAGCATCGCAAGGAGTGCAGAAGAACGGAAGCATAGCGTCGTCTCCTTCACATGGATGGACAAGTCGAGCAGCTCATCCGTGAGTGAGGATTCTTCATCTAATAAGGCTTCGAGCGGCTTCAATCCATCTCTCGTCCCGTCCGATGTGCCGACGACTATTCCTAACAGACGGCGTGAACCGAATGGAACGGAGACACGCATCCCCGGCTCAATCAAGGATTCGAACTGTTCAGGTACTTCATAATCAAACGGACGATCAATCGTGATCACCGGTGCATCAACATGGACGTGGGCAATCATTGGACCGCTTCCTTAAAGTGTGTGAGCAGTTCGAACGCCAACTGTTTCTTCGACTGTTTCGGAAGTTGAAGCGTCGTCCCGTCAGCGTGGAACAGGACAGCCTCATTATCATCTGCACCGAATCCGACGTCACTACCGGATACATCGTTTGCAACGAGGAAATCGACGTTCTTTTTCTTCAGTTTCGCTGCCGCATGTTCTTCGAGTCGTTCCGTCTCCGCAGCAAAGCCGACTAACACTTGATGGGTCTTTCGTTCACCGAGTGTCTTGAGAATGTCTGTCGTTTCTTCGAGTTCAATCGTCAGTGGACCATGCACTTTTTTATGTTTCTCTGCATGGACCGTTTTTGGACGATAATCCGCGACTGCCGCCGACTTCACGACGAGGTCGAGTGAATCGAAACGACTTGTCACTTCCTGCAACATTTCTTCGCTCGATTTGACGGGAATGGCCGTCACACCGTCTGGTACAGGGACTTGAAGCGGACCGTGAACGAGGGTGACACGGGCACCCATATCACGTGCTACTTCTGCGAGCGCAACACCCATTTTTCCTGACGAGTCATTTGATAAGTAACGGACGGGGTCGATGCGTTCTACCGTCGGACCAGCCGTAATCAATACTTCTTTTCCGAGGTATAGTTTCGGGACGAACTGGCTTTCGATGATGCGCACCAAATCTTCTGGTTCCGGTAGACGTCCACCACCAATCCAGCCACATGCCAAGTTACCGACGCCTGGTTCGATCAACTGATAGCCGTAAGATTTTAATGTTTCGATATTCCGCTGTGTGGCAGGATGTTCGAGCATGTTCACGTTCATCGCCGGTGAAACGATCACAGGGCACTTCGCCGCTAGGATCGACGTCGTAATGAAGTCATCTGCAATCCCGTTCGCTAATTTCGCGATCATGTTTGCTGTCGCAGGAGCGACGACGATTAAGTCACTCGAGTCGACGACATCGATATGTGCAATCTTTGTTGGATCATGCTCTTCAAACACATCGGTATAGACCGGATTTCGACTGAGCGCCTGGAAGGTCGCCTGACCCACGAATTGTTCTGCCGACTTCGTCATCGCGACGCGAACATTCGCTCCGGCTTGAACCAATTTCGATGTGAGCGCACACGCCTTGTAGGCGGCGATGCCACCACTCACACATAACAAAATAGTACGATCCTTCACCATTCCCAAACTCCCCCTTATAGACAATGAGACCCAAGTCGCAAACGACTTGGGTCACACTTCATCCGTTGTTTTTTTCGTTCACGATGATTGTCGTATCACCCGAAAATAGTTCTTCTAACGCTTGACCGACCGGCTTATATGATTTTGGCTCGGCGACTTTCGGTGCTTTTCCATCTTGAATCTGACGCGCCCGTTTCGCAGCGACCGTAACGATCGTATATTTTGACGGGATAGTACGTTGTAAGGCATCAATCGAAGGGTATAACATTAAATGACCTCCATCATGGCTTTTTTATAGAGTGACGCAACACGTTCACGTTTACAATGCTCAGCTGTCACGATCGCTTTAATTCGATCGATGGCTTTGTCGACCTCGTCGTTCGTGACGACGTAATCATAGGCGTCCATCAACTCGATTTCTTCACGCGCGACGAGCAGGCGTTGCTTGATGACTTCTTCAGACTCCGTGCCTCGTCCGATTAGACGATTGCGAAGTTCTTGAAGACTTGGTGGTGCCAAGAATAAAAAGACGGCTTCCGGGAGAAGTTCCTTCACTTGGAACGCCCCTTGCACCTCAATTTCAAGAATGACATCTTGGCCGCTTTCGAGCGTTTCACGCACCCACTCTACAGGCGTCCCGTAATAGTTGCCGACGAACTCGGCGTGTTCGAGCAATTCTTTTTGTTCGATCATGCGTTCGAACTCTTCTCTCGATTTGAAGAAGTAATGCACTCCTTCGACTTCCCCTTCACGTGGCTTTCGGGTCGTCGCCGACACCGAATATTGAAGGTTATTATCCTCTTCCTCGCGAAGAGCACGACAAACGGTCCCTTTTCCGACACCGCTCGGTCCAGACAAAACGATTAATAATCCTCGTTCTTTAAAATTCACTGCAAGCCCTCCATCTTCTAACATCACATTTAATTATAATAGCAGTCAATCAATTGTCCCGGCAAGAAGAAGTTCGGATTTCCTACTCCATCGTACCATATTTTCTGTTTTTCTGATAACGTAGAGACAGAAAATGAACAAAGGTGATGAGATCATTGGCTTATGATGGATTAATGACATATCGTGTCGTACAAGAATTACAATCGCTCGTCGGAGGGCGAATCAACAAAGTACATCAACCGTATTCTCTCGATTTGATGCTCCAAATTCGTTCGAACCGACAGAACGCGCAACTACTCATATCAGCAAACGCGATGTATGCCCGTCTACAATTGACGGATACACCGATTAAAAATCCGCAAGAACCGCCGATGTTCTGCATGATGCTACGAAAACATGTAGAAGGCGGATTTATCACGGCGGTCGAACAAATCGGCCGTGACCGTGTCATCGTCATCTCCGTCCGCTCTCGAAACGAGCTCGGTGATGAAGAATCGAAAAAAGTCTACATCGAGTTGATGGGACGTCACTCGAACGTCGTCTTAACGACAGAAGACGGGAAAATATTAGATGCGATCAAACACCTCCCGCCTTCGCAAAACACGTATCGAACGATCATGCCGGGTAGTGAATACCTCCTCCCGCCAGAACAACATAAGTTCGACCCGTTGTCTGATTTGACGGAAGGGTTGAAGCGAATCGACTGGAATGCCGGCAAACTGGACAAGCAGATCGTCGCCACGTTCGCCGGGGTCAGCCCTCAAATCGCTCAAGAAGTCGTGCACCTCGCGAAGATGCCAAATCGTGAATCGATTCAACAAGCGTTCGAGAACGTATTGCGTCAACTCGAAGGACCTTACGTCTTCCAACAACTCGCTTCTGGAAAGGAACGTTTCGCCCCGATCGTATTGACGGCAGGAGAAATCGTATCCGAAGAAACATATGCATCGAGTAAAGAAGTGCTCGACCGTTTCTTCTATGAGAAAGCGAACCGTGACCGCGTCAGACAACAAGCCCACGATGTCGAGCGTCTCTTGAAATCCGAACTCGAAAAGAACTTGTTGAAGCGCCGCCGTCTCTTAGAGGACTTAAAGGCGACAGAACGAGCGGACGAGTTACAAAAGTTTGGCGAGTTGTTGACGACGTACTTGTTCCAACTTGAAAAAGGGATGCGTGTCGCTGAAGTCGTCGATTACTACGATGAAGAGGGTGCGACCATCTCGATTCCGCTCGACCCGCTCAAAACGCCGAACGAGAATGCGCAACAATATTATAAGAAGTACAACAAATTAAAAGTTGCCAAAGTCGAAGTGAAAAAACAGCTCGAATTAAACGAAGCGGAAATCGACTATTTGGAGACGCTCACCGCCCAGCTCGATGTCGCCTCACCTTCTGACCTGCTCGAGATTCGGGAAGAGCTCGCCGAAGAAGGATACATCCGTCAAAAACGTCAAAAGAAAAAAGCGAATCCAAAGATTTCACTTGAAGCGTACATGTCTTCGACGGGGACAGATTTCTTTGTCGGGAAGAATAATACCCAAAACGACCATCTGACGTTCAAGTTCGCACGTCGTGACGAGATTTGGCTACACGTCAAAGACATTCCGGGTTCTCACGTCATCATTCGTTCCACGGAACCCGATGAGACGACGCTTCTTGAAGCCGCATCGGTCGCTGCCTACTTCTCGAAAGCACGCGCATCGAGCGGCGTGCCTGTCGATTACACGCGCGCCCGCTACGTGAAAAAACCAAGCGGTGCCAAACCCGGGTTTGTCATCTATACGGATCAACAGACCGTCTACGTGACGCCAGATGAACAATTGATGAAGTCGCTGAAACAGTCATAAACGAAACCCGCCATGTTCTGATGGCGGGTTTTTTGTAAGGGAACAACTTGACTCATGCTTTCGGGTCATGCTTAAACGCTTCGAGCTGTTCATGATAATCGAGCAAATGCCCGTGTAAAATTTCTGAAACAGATAAATCTTCGTGCGGCAACCTAAAGAGCGAATACGGTTTATCACACGTATAGAGAATATCATGATGGTGCGCGAGCAAATATAAGAACTCCGATTCGAAAGCCTGACGTTCTTCCTCGCTCATGAGTAAGAAGGCTTCCCGATGCTCGGCTAGACTTTCTAGCAATAAGACGAGCTTGTCTTCGAGATGAATGAGCAAGCGATACTGCTTGATTGTCATATACTTTAATTTCACGTTCGTCACTTTCATATCCTCTTGAAGCATCATATGCAACTCCTGATGACCGAGGATGCGGGCACGCGTCTCTAATAGTTCCGCCGGGGAACCGACGAGTTCACGCCAATGGTGGAACAAATAAGATGAGGTCTTTCTGACCTCGCTCAACAAACGATCTTCATACCGCGGTGGCAAGAACGCATAGTTCACACCGAGTGAGACGAATACACCGACTGCCGTCAACAACGAGCGTGTCCATGCATAATGGAAGAAATCCGAAGTCGGGTTTTCTAACATCATGACGATGGCGAACGCCGCGTACGTCGACATGTGTGTCTTATCGAACGTCGTATTGAGCGTGAGCGACACGATGACCGCTAGACCAATGGAGATGGGATTGACGCCAAACAAATAGACAATGAAAAGCCCACACATGAGACCAACGACCGTTCCAAAAATACGACTGAACACGATTTTAGACGAGCGCTTGACGGTCGGTTGCATCGCCACAACGGCTGCAATCGCACCCATTCCAGAATAAATTCCGAATACATACCACGAGATCGCGACGGTGATCGATACAGCAATCCCGGTCTTTAACGTACGAAGCCCGATTTTCGGGATGTAGCGTTTTCCATTCATTTCAGTTCGACCTTCCCTGTCTCAGAAATCAACTCAACGACAGGTCGATTCGATGTCGACAACTGATAGACACCTGGTTCGACTTCATCGTAACGGTCGCTACTAGAAATTTTCCCAGCCGTCGTTACATTCACTTGCCCTGTCGCATGTTTTGGCGCATAACTAAGCGTCCCCGCCTCCGTTTGAACCGTCATCGCCTGGTTCACGACGACGTCTGCGATGGTCGCATGACGATAGGAGCGGATATCTCCCGTTACGAGACGTGCGGATTCGATTGTCGTATCACTCTTCGTCTCAATTCGCAGACGATCACTATCAATTTGCTTCAAATTGACAGCGTTCGCATTCATCACAATCGTTTTCACGTTTAACCCTTGCCCGGTCACTTGTTCAGCTCCGAGATGAACCGAGGTCATCGAGCTCGGTAAGGCAACGCGAAGCTTATAGCGGGACGGTTCATCACTGGCCCGACTGCCGAAATAGCTGAACCACCCATACCGCTCGACGACATAGATGGTATCGCCGACCGATTTGACTTTGATCCGTCGTTCTTTCGAATTGGTCTGCACCACTTCGATTTGTACTTTTTCATTTGTACTACGCACGAACTCGACATTCCCATGATACGTCTCAAGTCGTAACTTCTTCATTTGGTATCGATCTTCATACTGGTCCCCTAACGCCAACAAATGGCTGAATACGAATAAATTCACGAGAAAGAGCGTTGGAATGACCGTCAAGACGAGACCGAAGGCGATTTTACGATGTTTTGGGATCGCACGAAATCGTGCGCTCCATGTTTTTTCTTTGCTTCTTGAATACGCCATATGCCTCTCCTTTTTAGTTCACTTTCATCAGTTTACCATGAAGTATGACATATGCCGAATTGAAAAAGAATCCGCCCGAAGGTGGATTCTTAAGACGTGACGAGGTCACTCCAGGCACGAGGGTCTTGTTGCCACTCGCGAAGAGAGTGAATCTCTGATTTGGTTAAGTTCCCTGTCGATTCCGCAAATTCGACCAATTCAAGGAATGTCGTCAATGAAGTGGCACTGAGATTTGCATCCGCTAAATTCTTCTCTAAAATCGGCAATCCGTAAGAGAAGATGGCTTGAATGCCAATAACCTCACCACCCGCTTCACGAATCGCATGGGCTGCATCGATACTCGACATACCTGTCGACAACAGATCTTCGATGACAAGCACGCGTGCCCCGCTATCGAGTTTCCCTTCGATTTGATTCCCTTTCCCATGTCCTTTCGCACTCGAGCGGACGTAAATGAATGGAAGACCGAGACGGTCGGCAAGTAAAGCACCGTGAGGAATACCGGCTGTGGCTGTTCCTGCAATGACATCGACTTCTGCTGATTCGACTGCGTCCACCAATCCATCGATGATCATGTTACGGATGTCAGGATAACTGAGCGTCAATCGGTTGTCACAATAGATTGGGCTTCTCAACCCACTCGACCATGTATATGGCTCCGTCGGTGATAATGTGACAGCCTCAATTTGTAATAATGCTTCAGCGATTTGTTTCATATGATTGTCCCCATTCCATCATAAATTGTTCATACATGGCTAACGGATTATTTGCGCGTGTGATCGGGCGACCGACGACGATTGCATGAACACCGGCCAGTCTCGCTTCACGCGGCGTCGCGACACGTACTTGGTCGTCATCGGTTTGACCGAGGCGAATCCCAGGTGTGACCGTCATAAACGCGTCACCGAGTTCCTGATGAATCATCTTCGCTTCCTGAACGGATGCGACGACACCATCAAGTCCCGCCTGCTTAGCGAGCGATGCCTGACGGATGACAGCTTGATCAAGTCGATCCGTTATCCCGAGCTCCGTCTGCATCATCTGTTCATCCGTGGATGTCAATTGGGTGACACCGATCAAACGGGTCGTGTCATTTTCTTGGCGAAGCCCATCCAACGCATAGCGCATCATCTTTTCACCGCCTAGCGTATGCACGTTCGTCATCGCGACTCCAAGCTTTCCGATTTGACGCATCGTGCGACGTGCCGTCTCTGGAATATCATGTACTTTCACATCGAGAAAGACCGGATATCCGCGGTCGACCAACTCTTCTACAAAGCGTCCACCTTCCCGATAAAACAGTTCCATCCCCACTTTGACAGCAGGACGGTCCGGGAACGGTTTTAATAAATGAAGCGCCTCATCGCGTGTCTCCACGTCAAGGGCGAGATACAAGTTGTGCATATGCTTTCCCCCTCACGTCCAATATATGACTGATTCCAAGTGAATCGAGTCGTGCCGGTAATGCCTCGATGATTTCTTGACATACGTATGGATTTTCAAAGTTTGCGGTACCGACTGCAACGGCGGACGCTCCCGCATAAATGAATTCGAGAACGTCGTCGACCGTCCGAACCCCGCCCATCGCGATGATTGGAATATCGACCGCTTGCGCGACTTCATATACCATCCGGACCGCCACCGGTTTAATGGCTGGACCTGATAATCCGCCGATTCGATTCGCCAAGATCGGTTGCCCTGTCTGAATATCGATTCGCATCCCAACGAGCGTATTGATCATCGTCAAGCCGTCCGCCCCAGCCGCTTCGACCGCACGCGCCATGTCAGTGATCGACGTGACGTTCGGGGACAGCTTCACATAGACCGGCTTACTTGAAGCCGCTTTGACGAGTCTCGTCAATTCCGCAGCCATCACAGGATCCGTCCCGAACTGCATCCCCCCACACTTCACGTTCGGACATGAGATGTTCAGCTCGATGGCTTTGATGGTCGGGTCCGCACTGATGCGACGTGCGACTTCCACGTATTCGTCTGGCGTCGACCCGGCGACGTTGGCGATAATCTCTGTATCGAAAGTGGAGAGGAATGGCAATTTCTCCTCGATGATTGCATCGACCCCTGGATTTTGAAGGCCGATCGCATTGAGCATCCCTTGCGCCGTCTCTGCGACACGTGGCGTCGCATTTCCGAATCGTGACTCTTCTGTCGCTGCCTTGATCATGATGCCGCCTAAGATGGAGAGGTCATATAGTTTGGCAAACTCTTCCCCGAATCCGAAACATCCGGAAGCCGGGATGATCGGATTTTTCAACTGGAGTCCTGGTAACTCGACATGTAGTCTCATAACAGCACCTCTTCCGCATTGAATACCGGTCCATCGCTACATACTTTCACATAACCTTCCGGTGCTTTGCAGACGCAAGCAAAGCAAGCGCCAATGCCACAACCCATTCGATTTTCAATCGAGACGTATCGCTCCGGAATCGGTGAAGCGGCGACCGCCTTCAACATCGGTTCCGGACCACAGCTGAATAACACGTCCGCATCGATGCGTGCGAGTGGTCCCGTTACAAATCCTCGTTCCCCGTAGCTCCCGTCAACGGTCGTGATGATTGTTTCCCCGAGCGCTTGAAATGCTTCTTCATAAAAGACGCTCTCTTTTGAATCAAACCCAAGAATCGCAATCGTCTCAATCCCCATCTCATGTAGACAACGTCTGACGTAGTAAAGGGGAGGTACCCCGATTCCACCACCGACAAGGACAATCCGTTTCCCATGTTGTGCAAGCGGAAACCCGTTCCCGAGTGGTCCGAGGACGTCAAGCGTCTCCCCAACACGCTTGCTTGCCAACTCGGAAGTCCCTTCTCCGATCACCTTATATAAAAATGTGACTTCTTCTCCTTCAACGTTCGCCACCGACAACGGTCGACGTAACAAACCGGACGTCTTGATGTGAAAGAACGTCCCAGGGGCGATTTCCACCCCAGGACAACGTACTTTCATCTCCATCGTCGCTTTTGCGATTTGGCGATTGCTGATGATGGTTACGTCACGTCTCATACCATCACCCCGAACTTCGTGAATGCCGGAATGCTGACCGTTTGGAACGACAGGCTTTCAATGACTTGTAGTAGCGCTTCGACCGTGTCGAGCGACGTGAGGCACACTGTGCCTTGCTCGGCGGCCGTACGGCGAATCAAGAAGCCGTCTTTCGTCACGAGTGCGTCGCGACTCGTCGTATTGATGATCAAGTCGACTTCGCCGCGCTCAATCACGCTGAGCATCGTTTCACCTGATTCTTGAATCTTTCCGACCCGACGGACGCGCATCTGCTCCGCTTCTAGTCCATCTGCTGTACCGCTCGTCGCCATGAGACGGAAGCCGAGACGGTCAAATCGTTTGGCTAAGGCAATCGCCTCATCCTTGTCGTGATCCGCGATTGTCATGAGGACGTTTCCTTTTAAGGCGATGTTCATTCCTGCTGCGACAAGACCTTTATAGAGTGCCTTTTCAAGGGTCCGGTCTGTTGCCATGACTTCCCCTGTCGACTTCATCTCAGGTCCAAGCGACGGATCGACTTCTTTTAATTTGGCGAAAGAGAAGACCGGCACTTTGACAGAGATGCTGTCTGACTCGGGATGGATGCCAGTTCCTAGACCGAGTTCTTTCAAGCTCGTTCCGAGAATTGTTTGTGTCGCAATTCGTGCGACCGGTAAGCCTGTCACTTTTGAGATGAACGGAACCGTTCGGCTCGCACGCGGGTTTACTTCGATGACGTACAAATCATCTGCATAGACGAACTGGATGTTGAGAAGCCCTTTGATGCGGAACGCTTTCGCTAACTTGATCGTGTAGTCGACGACTTTTTGCTTCAACGCATCACTGAGGCGTTGTGGCGGATATACTGCGATTGAGTCGCCAGAGTGCACGCCGGCACGTTCGATATGCTCCATGATGCCTGGGATATAGACGTCCGTCCCGTCACAAATCGCGTCGACTTCAATCTCAATTCCCGTTAAATAGCGGTCGATGAGAACCGGACGATCTTTCGAGGCGATGACGGCGTTTCGCATGTAACGCTCGAGCTCTGACTGTTCATATACAATCTCCATCGCCCGTCCCCCGAGTACGTAAGATGGTCGTACGAGTACCGGGTAACCGAGTTCATTCGCACATGCAACCGCCTCTTCGACGTTCGTCGCTGTCTTCCCTGGTGGTTGGGCCAATCGTTCAGCTGACAAGGTTGCTTCGAACGCCTTCCGGTCTTCGGCGCGATCGATGTCTTCTAATGACGTCCCAAGAATTTTCACGCCGTTCGCTTCGAGCGATGCCGCTAAGTTGATCGCGGTCTGTCCACCGAATTGAACGATGACGCCGAGCGGATTCTCGTTATCGATGACTTCTAACACATCTTCCGTCGTCAATGGCTCGAAGTATAGACGATCGGAGATGGAGAAGTCTGTCGAGACCGTCTCTGGGTTGTTGTTGATGATGATGGCTTCATATCCGGCGTCACGAATCGTCTGAATCGAATGAACGGTCGCATAGTCGAACTCGACACCTTGACCGATTCGAATCGGGCCTGATCCGAGGACGAGGATCGATGGGCGGTCTGTCTTCACCGCTTCGTTCTCCACTTCATATGTTCCGTAGAAATATGGCGTCTCCGATGCGAATTCTGCCGCACACGTATCGACCATCTTATACACAGGGCGGATGTTCCATCCGTGACGTTGCGAACGAATCGTCTCAACGTCTGTCTCTAGGATTCGGGCGATGGCGACGTCACTGAAGCCAAGTCGCTTCACGTCGAGTAAACGATCTGACGTCAATGGCTCCGATGCGAGCTGTTGCTCGGTCTGCCAAATATGGTTCAGTTTGTGTAAGTAGAAACGATCAATCTTCGTCAATTGATGAAGCGCTTCTACCGTGTATCCGCGGCGAAGAGCCTCATATACCATGAACAAGCGCTCGTCTGTCGGATGAACGAGACCATGCTCGAGCTGTTCTGTGCTCAAGTCCTGGAGTTGCGGGAGATATAATTCCTCCATCCCAAGTTCGAGCGAGCGCACGGCTTTTAACAGCGCCTCTTCTAAGTTTCGACCGATGGCCATGACTTCACCCGTCGCTTTCATTTGTGTGCCTAAGCGGCGATCCGCGGACTCAAACTTATCGAAAGCGAAACGAGGGATTTTGGCGACGACATAATCAAGTGCTGGCTCAAATGATGCGTAACTCGTCTCGGTGACCGGGTTTTTCAGTTCTGACAACTTATAGCCGACAGCGACTTTTGCAGCGAGTTTGGCGATCGGATAGCCTGTCGCTTTTGATGCGAGCGCCGAGCTTCTCGAGACGCGTGGGTTCACTTCGATGACGTAGTATGTGAAGCTATCTGGGTCGAGTGCGAACTGGATGTTACATCCTCCTTCGATCCCGAGTGCCCGGATGATATCGAGCGAGACGCTACGAAGCATCTGATAATCGCGGTCCGACAACGTCTGAGTCGGTGCGAATACGATTGAGTCTCCTGTATGGACACCGACCGGGTCAAAGTTTTCCATCGCACAGACGATGATGGCCTGGTCGCTCGAGTCTCGCATGACTTCAAACTCGACTTCTTTCATCCCGGCAATCGACTTCTCTAGCAACACTTGCGTCACTGGACTCGCCTTCAAACCAGATTCGACGATTTGCTCGAACGATTCACGGTCATGGGCAATCCCTCCACCGGTTCCGCCGAGCGTGTAAGCAGGTCGAATGATGATCGGATAGCCGATACGCTCCGCAAATCCCCAAGCAGAATCGAGCGTATGGACGATTTCACTCTCAGGAACGCCATGCCCGAGTTCGAACATGAGATTACGGAACTGCTCACGGTCTTCAGCCTGTTCGATAGCCGATAATTTTGTTCCGAGTAATTCCACACCACAATCGCGTAACACACCTCGTTTATCAAGTTCGACGGCCAAGTTCAATCCCGTCTGACCTCCGAGTGTCGCGAGTAGCGCATCAGGGCGTTCTTGGCGGATGATCCGCTCGACGAATTCTGGTTCGAGTGGTTCGATATACACGCGATCCGCCGTCGTCGGGTCCGTCATAATCGTCGCCGGGTTCGAGTTGACAAGAATAACCTCATAGCCTTCTTCTTTCAAGGCAAGACATGCCTGTGTACCAGCATAATCAAATTCTGCTGCTTGTCCGATCACAATCGGTCCTGATCCGATCACAAGGATTTTCTGAATATCTGGTCGTTTTGGCATGTCAAATTCCCACTTTCTGTTTGTTTTCTTGAACGAGTTGCATGAAACGGTCAAATAAATCGTTGGCGTCAAACGGTCCTGGTGCTGCTTCAGGGTGATACTGTACCGAGAATGTCGGATGATGCAGGTGTTTCACTCCTTCGATTGTCCCGTCGTTGACCGCACGATGTGTCACGATGAGCGCTGTATCGAGTAACGATGCCTCTTCTACCGCATATCCATGGTTTTGAGATGTGATCGTCACGGCGCCTGTCTCTAACTCAAGGACAGGATGGTTCGCACCTCGGTGTCCGAACGGAAGTTTGAATGTGTTCGCTCCGTTCGCGAGCGCAATCAGTTGATGACCGAGACAAATCCCGAATATCGGTGTCGTCGGCATGAGTTGTTGAATGAGTGGAATCGCTGTCGGGACGTCTTTCGGATCCCCAGGTCCGTTCGACAACATGATGCCATCTGGCTCATACCGCAACACGTCTTCTGCGGTGGCGTCGTGTGGGAAGACGATGACCTCACAGTCTCGCTTCATCAATTCGCGCATGATGCCAAGTTTGGCCCCGAAGTCAATCAACGCGATCCGTGGTCCCGTACCCGTACTTACATACGTCCGTTTCGTCGAGACGCGTGCGACTTGGTCGTTCGGAGACAGTTCGTTAAAGCGAGACTGTACTTCGTCCCATGTCAACTCACCATCGACGAGGACACCTCGCATGACACCTTGTGCCCGTAAGTGACGTGTCAACATACGCGTGTCGATGTCGGATAACCCTGGGATGCCGAAGCGAGTAAGCGTCGCATCCAGCGTCGCCGTAGAACGGAAGTTTGACGGTGTGTCACAAGCCTCTTTCACAATCAATGCTTTTGCCATCGGAACTGTCGTTTCGAAGTCTTCACGATTGACCCCGTAGTTTCCGATCAACGGGTTCGTCAACACGATCATCTGGTCGCAATATGACGGATCCGACAAAATTTCTTGATAACCGGTCATTCCTGTTTGGAAGACGACTTCCCCCATCGTATCCGCTGGTGCCCCGAATCCTTTACCGACAAATTTCATTCCATCCTCAAGCCATAATGTTCGTTTCATCAAATCGCCCCTTATATACAATTTCGCCACCGACCATCGTCATGACCGGCCATCCGACAAGTTGTTTCCCTGTAAATGGTGTGTTCTTTCCTTTCGAGTAGAACGTCGACGGATCCACCACCCGTGTCGTTTCTGTATCAATTAGTACCAAATCGGCATCCGCCCCAACCTTCAGTTCACCTCTTGATAATCCGAACACGTCGCTCGGACGCTTCGTCATCCAGTCAATCAACTGATGTTCTTTCATGATGCCTGTCTTCACGAACGTCGTGTATAGAAGCGGGAACGCTGTCTCAAATCCGGTAATCCCGAATGGTGCACGCTCGATGCCTTGCGCTTTCTCCTCTGCCGTATGCGGGGCATGGTCTGTCGCAATCATGTCGATCGTTCCATCGAATAATCCTTCAAGAAGTGCCTGTCGATCGTCCTCGCTTCGGAGCGGTGGGTTCATCTTGAAGTTGGCATCGAGCCCTGGGATGTCGTCTTCGCTCAGGACGAGGTGATGTGGGGTCACTTCTGCCGTCACTTGAATACCTGCCCGCTTCGCATCTCGGATGACACGGACCGATTGCCGCGATGAGACGTGACACACGTGATAGTGACAGCCCGTTTCTTCGGCAATCAGCACATCTCGGGCGATATGGATACTCTCTGCAAGACTTGGAATCCCTTGAATCCCGTGTGCCTCACTGAACTTCCCTTCGTGGACCGCTCCCGCTTTGAGCGTATTGTCTTCACAGTGCGCGACGACCGCCTTGTTCAATCGCTTCGCTTCACGCATCGCTTGTCGCATCATCGCCGCTGATTGAACACCGACCCCGTCATCGGTGAAGGCGAATGCATCCACCAGGGATTCCATATCGACCTGTTCTTCACCGAGCTGTCGCTTCGTGATGGCAGCGTATGGAAGGACACGGACAACCGCATCTTGCTCAATCTTTTGGAGGAGCGCGTCCATCGTTACGCGATCATCTGGTACCGGTCGCGTGTTCGGCATCGAACAGATCGTCGTGAATCCGCCCGCCGCTGCCGCCATCGTTCCCGTTTTGATTGTCTCTTTCGCTTCGCCTCCCGGTTCACGCAAGTGGACGTGAACATCGACAAGTCCTGGTGCGAGTAGGTAGTCTGTCGCATCGACGACCTCTTCTCCGGCTGTCGACCCGTTATAGTCAAGCGATTCAATCTTCCCGTCTTTCACGAGGATGTTTGTCGTGCGTTTTGTCCCGTTGTCATACCATGTCGCGTTTTGAAGTATCATTGTTGTCCTCCTAATGCTCGATTTAAGATGCTCATGCGGGCATAGACGCCGTTCTTCATTTGCGGGAAGATGCGAGAGCGTTCATGTTCGATCAAACTGCCCGCAATCTCAACATCCCGATTGACCGGTGCCGGGTGCATGATGATGGCTCCTTCTTTCATCTGCTCGACTCGCTCGACGGTCAGTCCATATCGTGTGTGATATTCCTCTTTCGAGAAAATGTCTCCCATGATATGACGTTCGTGCTGAACCCGTAACAGCATGATGACGTCACTTTCTGCCAACACATCATCAAGTTCTTTACGCTCAAGCCCCATTGAATCATCCCACCATGAGGCTGGGCTGCATCCGACAACGTTTGCCCCGAGACGCTTCAACACATTCGCATTCGATCGAGCGACGCGACTATGAACGAGGTCACCACAGATGGCAACGTTCAATCCTTGGAACGTTCTGAACTCTTCAAAGATTGTGACGAGGTCGAGTAGTGATTGGGAAGGGTGTTCGCCACTCCCGTCGCCCCCATTGAGTACTGGGATGTTCAACTTCTCAACGAGTTCATGGTAGTATCCTGCTTCTGGGTGTCGGATGACGAGTGCGTCAACTCCAATCGCTTCGAGCGTCTTGCATGTGTCGTACAATGTCTCTCCCTTCGTGACCGATGACGTCGTCACATCGAACGGAATCTCTTGCATGTTCAAGTGTCGCTCGGCCATTTGAAACGAATTTTTCGTACGCGTCGAGTTTTCAAAGAACAGGTTTGCGACCGTTTTCCCGTCAAATAGTGGGGGTAGGTCCCCTTGTTTATAGCGCAATGACTCTTCAATCATGCCCATGATCTCATCGAGCGAGAGTGTATCTAAGCTGACGAAGTGTTTGACTGGTTTGACATTCGTTTGCATCGTATTCATGTTCGTCTCCTCCTTTTGTTAGAGGCAAAGAGAAAAGGCGTCTCTTCACCGATGTGAAGGGACGCCTTCATTTGGGCAAGGTACACCCAAATAAACGAGCCTTCACTTTGCCGACCTCACGGGATCGAATTAAAAGTTACTTGCTTGTTTCGTTTCTTCAGTTGTGCTGACTTCCACCATCGTATCGACTTCTTCTTTCGGTAAGATGACGTTTAAGAGAATCCCGACGACCGTCGCGAGCGCCATCCCTTGTACCGGGAAGCTGCCGAGTTGAATCATTGCACCACCCAGCCCGATGACGAGGATGACCGATGAGATGATCAAGTTGCGTTTTTCTGCCAAATCGACGTTGCTCTCCACCATCGTCCGTAGTCCGTTCGACGCGATGACCCCGAACAAGAGAATCGAGATGCCGCCTTTGACCGGATTCGGAATCGTTGAGATGAATGCCTCGATATGACCGAGAAATCCGAAGCTGATGGCCATGAGCGCCGCTCCAGCGATAACGTAGACACTGTATACGCGTGTGATGGCCATGACTCCGTTGTTTTCACCGTATGTCGTACATGGTGGACCACCGAGTGCGGATGCGACAGCTTTCCCTACCCCGTCACCGAGTAGCGTGCGATGGAGGCCAGGATCTTTCATCGTCTCTCGTCCAATGATTTTAGATGTGACCATTTGATCACCGATATGCTCCGTCATCGTAACGAGTGCGACTGGTACGATGGCAAGGAGTGCACCGACTTGCCACATCGGCATGTAGTCGACGAACACCATCGTGAAGTCAGGGAGTTGGAACAAGCTTGCTTGTTGGATTGGTGAGTAATCGATGATTCCGAATGCTGCGGCAATCCCGTAGCCTCCGACAATTCCGAAAAGGATTGGAACCGCTCCCCAAACCCCTTTCAGTTTTGTCATGGCGAGCATCGTGATTCCAAGTGTCAAGAGTGCGATTGTCATGAACGTTCCGTTGTAGGCTCCGTCTTGATTCATGGACATGTCGATGGCGACCGGCGCGAGCGACAACCCGATGACCATGATGACCGGTCCGACGACGACTGGCGGGAGCAACCGGAGCAACCAGTTGACGCCTGTCTTATAGATGATCAAGGAGACGACACCGTATACCGAGCCGGCAATGATTCCGCCGAACAGTGCGGCTTCGACACCCCATTGCTGACTGACCGCAATGATTGGAGCGATGTAGGCAAAACTTGAACCGAGGTATGTTGGAACTTTGAAGCGAGTAATCGCTAAGAATGAGAGCGTGGCCACTCCGGAAGCGACGAGGGCGACCGATGTATTTAATCCTGTTAAGATTGGGACTAAAATCGTCGCTCCGAACATGGCGAAAACGTGTTGAAGACTGAATAACAGCCATTGTGGAAAGTGAGCTGGACGCTCGTGGATGTGTAGAACGGGTTGTTTCATATTGAATTTCTCCTTCCTGGCCTCTCTGGACCACCTTAAAGGTTTTAAGATTATTGCTGATTGATTGTCACTTCATCTGCCGTGTCGACTTCACTGAGTCGGACGACGACTTGCTCGGACTTCGATGTCGGAACGTTCTTCCCGATGAAATCAGGTCGAATCGGAAGCTCCCGATGTCCCCGGTCAATCAAGACCGCGAGTTGGATATAGTCTGGGCGACCATGGTCAACGAGTGCGTCCATTGCGGCACGGACCGTTCGACCGGTATATAGGACGTCGTCGACGAGGACGACGGTCTTCCCATTAATGTCATGCGGCAACTCTGTTGCCTTCACTTCTGGGTCTAACGACTTCTTCGATAAGTCATCCCGGTAAAGCGTGATGTCGAGATTCCCGAGTGCGACCGGCTTGCCTTCAATCTCTTCGATCCGGCGTGCGAGTCGGTCAGCGAGCGTCTCGCCTCTCGTCTTAATCCCGACGAGGACGACATCGTCGATTCCTTTGTTCCGCTCGATGATTTCATGAGCGATTCGTGTCAGAGCGCGACGGATGGCTGACTCATCTAAAATGACTGACTGTTTCACGTCACTCCTCCTTTCATGCTTCATTCAAAAAAAGAAGACTCCCTCGTCCGGCTGGAAAGGGAGTCTTCATCAAAAACGGCAGTCTGATGCCGGGTTGAATTGACGTTAGTGTGACCGCGGTCACAATCCTTTCACAGCCTCTCTGGACTGGGTTTAAAGGTGTTATGCTTCCTAGACTATAAATCGGAACGTGACAGAAGTCAACGAGTTTTCTCGATTTTATCTAACTTTGCAAGTTCTGCCTTAAAGTCTTCTGGAAGTGGTGCCTCAAATTCCATCCATTCTTTCGTACGTGGATGGTGGAAACCGAGCGTCGCCGCATGTAGGGCTTGACCGCCTAAATCAATTGTCCGACGTGGTCCATATTTCGGGTCGCCTGCGAGCGGATGCCCGATATAGCGCATGTGCACACGGATTTGGTGTGTACGACCTGTCTCGAGTTTACACTCGACGAGCGAGAAGTCTTTATAGCGCTCGAGCAAGCGGAAATGCGTCACCGCTTCTTTCGCGTTCTTGTCTGTCACGGTCATACGCTGACGGTCATTCGTATCGCGACCAATCGGTGCCTCAATCGTCCCGAGTTCGTGAACGAGTTCACCGTGAACGAGCGCGATGTATTCACGCTTGATCGTTTTATCTTTCAACTGGCTCGCAAGTGATTCATGAGCCAAGTCATTTTTAGCGACCATAAGGAGACCTGTCGTGTCTTTGTCGATTCGATGCACGATTCCAGGGCGCTTGACGCCATTGATGCCTGAAAGGTCATCACAATGTCCGAGAAGCGCATTGACAAGCGTCCCAGACGTATGACCGGCAGCCGGATGTACGACCATCCCCCGTGGCTTATTGACGACAATCATATCTTCATCTTCGAATACGATTTCAAGGGGAATGTGTTCAGGTAACACTTCGAGTTCAACCGCTTCCGGGACGTTCACTTCGATTTCATCGCCCACTTGGAGCTTATAGTTTGGTTTGACGGCACTCCCATTGACGAGAAGTGCTCCGGTCTTAATCCATTCTTGTACTTGTGAGCGTGACCATTCTCCACGGTCGCTCACCCACTTGTCGATCCTTGCCTTTTCATCGGCGACAAAAGTATAGGATTCCATTACGATTGTCCCCTTTCTTTGTGTAATTTTTCTTCAAATAAAATCCCGATGACCATTAAAATGACCCCGAACGTAAGCGCCATATCGGCCACGTTAAAAATCGGGAAGTTGTAGCCAAACGGATACGTATCAACGAAATCGACGACTTCACCGCGGAACAGGCGATCGATAAAGTTACCGATTGCACCGGCCAATAGCAGTCCAACACTGTATCCGAGAAGTTGATACCCGTTCACTTCTTTATGCAGGAAGTAAACAAGGCCCGCAACGACGAGAATCGTGATGATGAAGAAGAACACCATCTGTCCTTCTAACATCCCCCAAGCCGCTCCTTTATTGCGATAAGAGGTCCAGTATAACAAGTTCGGGATGACTTCAATCGATTGACCGATTGTCATCGTCTGAACGACCACCCATTTGGTGAGTTGATCGAGCAGAATCAAGATGACGGCCAATCCGTAGTATCGTTTCATATGCGTCTCCTTTCAAGCCGTTAAGAAACCGGAGTGGGGACGCCACTCCGGTTCGTCTTAACCGATTACTGATGCACAGCGTGGGCAAAGCTCAGGATGCTCTTCGTTATGTCCAAGCTCTGTCGAGTATGTCCAACAACGTGCACAAGCGGCACCATCTGCTTTCTTGACTGTGATTTTCGTCGTCGCATAATCGACGTCTGCCGTCTCAGCCCATTCTACTTGTGATACTTGAAGCAACTGACTGACGTTATCGATTGTTTCCAATAACGAGGCAGTCTCTGCTTTCGGTGCGAGAATCAATTTCGCCTCGAGCGGTTTCCCGATCAATTTCTCGCCACGTGCGATTTCGATCGCTTTGAGGACATCGTCACGGAAGACGAGGAATTTCGACCATTTCTCTAACAACGCTTGCTCATCAGCAGTCAATGCATCCACTTCTTCTAAATCTGTCAAGAAGATGCTTGCTTCCGACTTACCAGGGACCTCTTTCCACGCCTCATCAGCAGTGTGTGGAAGGACTGGAGCCAAGAGCTTCGTCAAAAGGACAACCGCATCGTACATGACCGTCTGAACGGCACGACGGCGGAGATCGTCTTCACGCTCGATATAAAGGATATCTTTTGTAAAGTCGAGATAGAACGATGACAACTCGTTAACGCAGAAGTTATGAACGAGATGATACACCGCCATGAAGTCAAACGTGTCATACGCTTTGACAACTTTTGCTTGTAGCTGTTTGAGTTTCGTTGCCATGAAGCGGTCTGCTTCTGGCATGTCCTTGAATGTGACACGCATCGACGGATCAAACCCGTTCAAGTTCCCAAGAAGGAAACGGATCGTGTTACGCATCTTACGGTATACTTCTGACACTTGTTTAAAGTTGTCGTGCGAAGCGCGAACGTCAGACTGATAGTCGACCGACGCGACCCATAGGCGGACGATTTCAGCACCATATTGCTTCACGAGATCGTTTGGCGCAATCGTGTTACCGAGCGACTTCGACATCTTACGTCCATCCCCATCAAGGACGAAACCGTGACTCAAGACGTTTCGGTATGGCGCTTTGCCCGTCGTCGCAACAGCTGTTGATAGTGACGAGTTGAACCAACCGCGGTATTGGTCAGATCCTTCAAGGTAAAGGTCTGCCGGGCGACGAAGGTTTTCACGTTCCTCTAATACACCAGCGTGTGAAGAACCTGAATCGAACCAGACGTCCATGATATCGAGTTCTTTACGGAATTCGCCATTCGGACTATTCGGATGTGTAAACCCTTCAGGAAGAAGGTCTTTTGCTTCGCGCTCGTACCAGACGTTCGAACCGTGCTCACGGAACAAGTTCGCGACGTGGTCGATTGTCTCGTTCGTGATGATTTCCGTTCCATCCTCTGCATAGAAGATTGGAATCGGCACGCCCCATGCACGTTGACGACTGATGACCCAGTCCCCACGGTCACGGACCATGTTGTAAAGACGTGTCATTCCCCATTCTGGAACCCAATTCACTTCTTCGATTTCACGGAGCATATCTTCACGGAAATCTTTGATGGAAGCGAACCATTGTGGTGTCGCACGGAAGATGACCGGTTTTTTCGTACGCCAGTCATGCGGGTATGAGTGTTTGATGAACTTCAAGTTGAGCAAGTAGCCGTTCTCTTCAAGTTTCATCCCGATTTGTTTGTTCGCATCTTCATAGAACAACCCTTCAAAACCAGGCGCCTCAGCCGTCATATAACCACGGTCATCGACCGGGCAAAGGACATCCAAGCCGTAAGCCTGTCCAACACGATAATCATCTTCCCCGTGTCCTGGAGCCGTGTGGACGAGTCCAGTCGCATCCGCTGTGACGTGATCGCCGAGCATGACGAGCGATGTGCGGTCATACAATGGATGTTGGGCCGTCATATATTCAAAATCACGACCGTTCCATGAACCGCTCACTTTATAGTCAGACCATCCGAGCGCTGTCGTCACTTCTTCAACGAGCGTCTCTGCGACGATATATCCTTTTCCTTCGTGTTCGATACGCGTGTACGTCAACTCATCACTGACTGCGATCCCGAGGTTCGCCGGGATTGTCCAAGGCGTCGTCGTCCAGATGACAAAGTGATCGTCAGACGTCAATGTGTCTTTTCCGTCTACAACTCGGAATGCCACGTAGATGGCCGGTGATTTTTTATCGTAATATTCGATTTCAGCTTCTGCGAGTGCCGACTCCGAAGACGGTGACCAGTAGACTGGTTTCTTCCCTTTGTAGATGTATCCTTTTTCAGCCATCGTTCCGAACAAGCGGATTTGTGCCGCCTCATATTCCGGAAGGAGCGTGATATATGGATTTTCAAAGTCTGCGAGAAGACCGAGACGTTTGAACTGCTCACGTTGCGAGTTCACTTGTTCCATCGCATATTCTGCACACTTTTCACGGAATTCAGCGACCGTCATCTCTTTACGGTTGACGCCAGCTTTTTGAAGGGCGTTCTCGATTGGAAGACCGTGCGTATCCCAACCTGGAATCATTGGAGACTGATATCCGTTCATTCCTTTGAAACGCACGATGATGTCTTTTAAGACTTTGTTCATCGCATGTCCCATGTGGATGTCACCGTTCGCATATGGAGGACCATCGTGCAAGATGTATTGTGGTTTCCCTGCATTTTTTTCTTGTACCTTGTTGTAAAGGTCCATGTCTTCCCATTCTGTTTGCATCGCCGGTTCGCGTTTTGGTAAATTCCCACGCATTGCGAATTCTGTGTTTGGCATTAATAGCGTGTCTTTGTAGTTCATCGAAACTCCTCCATCAACATTTTTTAGAAAACAAAAAAAACCAACCCATCCCTGATAGGGACGAGTTGGTTGACTCGCGGTACCACCCTACTAGTCTCACTCTCATGAGACCGCTCTCGGTAACCGATAACGAGGTCAGGCGGTCACGCTTACTATGGTTCAGCGTGACGACTCATAGGGGATACCGATTCGAGTCTTTCTCTTAGGCTCTCACCGTCCCTAAGTCGCTTCGTAGGTATGACTCGATCGACGCGTCCTACTCAACGTGTTGATCATTTATCCATGTTGTTCTTCATTCTGTGTGACTTCGTGGTCATTATACGCAAGTTCTGATCTATCGTCAAGAACCGTCTGCACAGGCGGCTCCCCGACAATCGTCTCCCACTCGGTGCTGTTTAAGAGCTCCATTTGGGCGTCGACGAGGACACGGAAACGTGTTCGATACAACTCGACTTTTTTGAGCATTTGAACGACTTCGCGTTCTGCAAGTTGCTCTTTACGGGCCGCTTCCTCTTCACGAGCGTACGCTTCACGTTCCGCTTGTTTCAAGATGAGGCTCGCTTCTTTTTGCGCGTTGTTCTTCACTTCTTCCGCTGCTTCCTGCGCGACGATGATCGACTTGTTCAATGTATCTTCCATCGAGGAGAAGTAGTCAATGCGAGCTTGCATATCGTTGACAAGTTCTTCATACCGTCGATTCTCACGAATCAATAGTTCAAACTCTTTAATGATTTGATCTAAAAATTCATTGACCTCATCGATGTCGTACCCACGAAAACGGGAAGAGAATTCTTTATTATGAATATCAATCGGTGTCAACGCCATTCGACTTTCCTCCTAAAATTTAACGTATGGTCCCATACTGGATTTTAATCTTTTCACGTTTAGTCGAACCAAGGATCTCCATCATCTTAATACGACCGTATCCACGGACGGATAAAAGATCATCTGGTTCAAGCATGAAGCTCGGATCTTCAATGACTTTATGATTCACTTTGCAGTCACCGTGTTTCACGAGCGCCTGAGCTTTCTGACGAGATATGTTGAGTACCTCGCTCACAACCGTATCAAATCGTAAAGAGGACACGATGCCGAACCCCTCGATCCACTCTGTTTTCGGAACGACGAGTATGTCATCCTTCGCAACAGAGGAGATGCGAACTTTCGCTTTTCCGACACGCTCCAAGTTCATTTCGATGAACCCGACGGCTTCGCGGGTCGTAGCAAACTGGACGATTTCCTCTTCCAGGACGACGTCCCCAAACTTTTGACGCTTTAATCCAGCGTTCAGTAAAGTTCCAGTCACTTGTCGATGTGTCAGGTCAACAAATTTTGTCGGATATTCGATACGGCGAATCTCAATTTCAAAATCATCGGTATTCAGCTCATAATACTCTGGCGCCAAAATCAGCCGACGTCGTTCAGCTCCTTCAAACCCGCCATCGTCGTGAATGACGAGCTGCTTACCGACAAGCTGTTTGACGATTTGTTGTTCACGAGGATCTAAAAAGTCCGTCAACTTCAATACATAGCTGTTCTCGACTTGTTGTACCCAGTCCAACACTTGTTCGACGAACGCCCGTTCACTTGGTCTGTAGTGGTCATAAACGCTCATACATCACCCGAAAATGGCAGTGATACCGGCTTGTGCCATCCGAAGCACGAACAATGCGACGATTGGAGAGATATCGAGCATGCCACCAATTGGTGGAATAATCCGTCGAAACGGTGCTAAAAACGGTTCACATAAAAACGATAAAATTTGTCCGAACTTCGATTCGCGCGCGTTCGGGAACCATGATAATAAGATATAGCCGATGAGAATCCAACTATAAATACCAAGTAAGTCTCTCAACGTATTGCCTAAGGCAGGGATTACGTTTTCCATTCAGTTACCACCCTTTACTGTGAAGTTCATCCTCCGAAATCAAGTTTGAGATTGAACCAGTCAATTCGACATTGTTCGGAGTACACAGAATCGTGTTATGTCCAATCGAAGTCATCGATCCTTCTAGCGCATACACGACACCGGAAAGGAAGTTGACGACTTGACGTGATTGGTCTTTTGACATGCGTTGAAGATTGACGATGACAGCACGGTTTTCTTTCAATTGATCGCTAATATCTTGCGCTTCAGCAAATACACGTGGTTCAGCCAATACGACTTTCGAGCGTTCTTTCTTCTTCGTATTCAATGCCACGAGATTATTTGCTGATTTTGGGCGATCCTCTTGTCTCACGACCGCTGTTTCAGTTGAAGAAGTTGCTGATGTGTTTGCGACGGCAAACTCTTCTTCTTCGTATGTGCTGTTCGGATCTTCCTCGAGTCCAAAGAAATCTTTCATTTTGTTTTTGATTGACATAACGGATTCCTCCTTAAGATATATTATTGCACAAGTACGGTACCAATACGAACAAACGATGCGCCTTCTTCAATCGCGATTGGATAATCGTTTGACATTCCCATCGACAGCTCCGTGCAGGGGGCGTGTTCAAACCCTTTTACGTTCACTTCATCACGTAATCGACGTAAACGACCGAACGTCTCACGGAGGACTGACTCTTCTTCCGTGAACGGTGCCATCGTCATCAACCCGATGATTCGAATATGAGGATACTGTTTACAGTTCTCGATGAAAGGCATAACTTCCTCTATTTCAAGACCATGTTTTGAATCTTCTCCTGAGGTATTTACTTGAACGAAACAATCAATCGTCTCGCTCGCTCGTTTATCAATCTCTGCAGCGAGTGATAAACGGTCCAATGAGTGAATAGCTGTCACGTGATCGATGATTTGTCTCACTTTACGTGTCTGTAACGTGCCGATGAAGTGAAACTTTGCGTCTTCTGGCATGCCGTTTACTTTCTCAAGTAAGGAATCTGGACGATTTTCACCGAAGTCACGAATTCCTTCTGCGTAGAGAGCATTGGCCACATCTACGCCTACCGATTTCGTGACGGCAATCAAAGTAGGCTCCACATCTTGAACGTGGGCTGCCATGATGGATTGAACTTGCTTTACGTTATCTGAAATACTCACAATTTACGCTCCTTGACGATGACTGCCGCAAATCGACGCTTCGTTTCTCCATCTCGATACGAGAAAAATGGTGTGCTTGCGCCAGTCGATAAATTCGATTGCATGACGGACGTGTCATGTTCGTTTGCCAATACTTCATTGACGGTTTGGAGTGACAACAAGGCGTGGTCGCCCGAATCCTGTCGAACGGCTTCTTGATAGGCAATCGGCGAAACGGATTGAACCGCATCTAGCACTCGACGATCGACCTCATATTCATTCCCAGCAATCGCTGGACCGACGAGCATCTCCACTTCTGTCGCATCGATGCCTAATTCTTCAAACGCTTGGATCATGGACGTGACGATATTGCCGACGGTCCCTTTCCAACCCGCATGAGCGACACCGATGACTCCATGGTCTTTCGCACAGAAAAAGAGAGGTACACAATCTGCAAAGACGAGAGCGAGCGGCAATGCTTCTTCTGTCGTGATCAGTCCGTCTGTTTGCGAAATCGCCTCGTCATATCGAAATGCACCTTTGCCCTTGTCCGCTGAATCCACGCTTTGGACCGTTATCCCGTGCACTTGGTCGGCCCAAACGGAGTCTTCTAGCGAAAGATTCGCCTGTTGAAAGAACCATTGACGATTTTGAATGACTCCATCAATATCATCGCCGACGTGAAGACCGACGTTTCCGGCATTGTGTCCGTTCGTCCGTGTCGTCACGTAAGCAAGATAGCGAATCGATTCGGTTTCCCATGTATGTAACAGTTGCATCGGTTTCTCCTTTTTTAGAAAAAGGGATGCCGAGTCACGGCACCCCTTGTTGTTTAGTTACGGCGTTGTCTCACGAACGCAGGGATGTTGATCGTCTCGTCTGGGACGTCCCCTCCATACACTGGGCGATGGAAGTTCCCTTCGTCTTGTTGAGCCGCTTCATTTGCTTTTGGTTGGGGTTCCTTGTTCTCAACCTCAGGCTGTTTTTTCGGCTGCTGAAGGAACGGGTTCGCCCCTTGTGTTTCCTCAGCAAATTCAGTTGCGATCACGGTGACGATGATTTCATCGTTCAAGTTTTCGTTGATCACTGAACCGAAGATCAAGTTCACTTCTTCATCTGCGGCACTTTGAACGATTTGAGCTGCTTCTGTCACTTCATACAAGCTAAGGCTGAGCCCACCTGTAATGTTCATCAAGACACCTTTCGCTCCTTCGATTGAAGATTCGAGAAGTGGTGAAGAGATTGCTTTCTTCGCTGCTTCAACGGCACGGTTTTCACCTGTAGCAACACCTACACCCATAAGTGCAGATCCTTTTTCCGTCATGATCGTCTTCACGTCAGCGAAGTCAAGGTTGATAAGACCAGGGATGGCAATCAAGTCTGTAATCCCTTGTACACCTTGACGAAGGACGTTATCCGCTTCACGGAACGCTTCGATCATCGGTGTATTGCGTTCCACGATTTCAAGAAGCTTATCGTTTGGAATGACGATGAGTGTATCTACTTTTTCTTTAAACGCTTGAATCCCATGTTGCGCGTGTTGCATGCGCTTCCGGCCTTCAAACATGAATGGTTTTGTGACGACACCGACTGTGAGCGCGCCGATTTCTTTTGAAATCTCAGCGATGACCGGTGCAGCACCAGTTCCTGTTCCGCCGCCCATACCAGCTGTGACGAAGACCATATCCGCTCCGTCGAGTGCTTCAATCAATTGTTCGCGGCTTTCTTCTGCCGCTTTTTTACCGATATCAGGATTCGCACCAGCACCGAGACCACGTGTCAATTTGGCACCAAGTTGAAGCTTCACATCGGCTTTCGACATATTCAAGGCTTGAGCATCCGTGTTGACAGCGATGAACTCAACTCCTTGTACCCCGTGTTCAATCATACGGTTAACGGCGTTTGAACCGCCGCCTCCGACTCCAATTACTTTAATTTTTGCTACGGCGTCAATCGCCTCATCAAAGTACATCATTCAGGTATCCCCCTACTTATTTTCCAAGTTGTATTACAACGTCAGCTTAAACGCCAAATAATTTTTCCATCAAACGACTAAAACCTTTTTTCGACTCTTGATCGGTCTCGTATTCGTTCTCTCCAACATGAGTATCGGTCGGTTCCTGCTTATTGTGAAGCGTTTCGTAGCGAACTTCCGGTTTTTCGAGTTGAGATTTTGAAACGTGATGATCACTCATTAAGACATATTTCAAAACACCGACTGCTGTCGCGTATTTTGGATGTCTGACGCCAATCGACGACGGTTGATACAATCTCGTCTTTTGACCCATGACACGAGTCGCTAACTCTTGAATACCTGGTAGAGCAGCAGCTCCACCACAAAGTAGATATCCGCCATTCAGCATCGGAACACCTACTTTTTGAACCTTATTCAACATAAGAGTAAACATTTCCTCTATTCTCGCCTCTAAAACATAGCTAATTTCTGACTGTGGTTCGAACGCCACTTCCCCATTGATGTTCGTGTAGGAGAAACCTTCTGTTCCATCGGCCATTTCTTCGAGTGCGAGACCGTATTCTTCTTTCGCCACTTTGGCGTCTTGATATTTGCAGTTTAGCTTATAGACCAAGTCTCTTGTCATATGGTCTCCACCGACTGGAAGGATATACGAGTAAACGAGATCTCCACGATAAAATACCGAGACCGTCGTCTTTTCGTGCCCGACATCGACAAGACCAATGCCGAGGTCGATTTCATCTACAGAAGCTGCACTCATACCGAGCGCGAGGTTCCCTAAAATAAATCCTTCTAAGTGTAATCCGGCACGTTCAATCGAACGACGAATACTATGTAAAATTGTCTTCGATCCAGTAACCATTTTCCCATGCATTTCTAGTCGATAACCAAGCATTCCACGAGGATCGACGACACCCGTTTGTTGATCCACTGTGAATGATGATGGGATTACATCGATGACACTCATCTCATCCGGTAATCGCATCACTTGTGCTGAATTGATGACTTCCATCACGTCTGCATCTGTAATTTCCTGATCTTCCCGCTTCACGGATGCGATTCCATGACATGGGGCAATTTGGATATGTTCCCCTTCAATGGCAACGTATACAGATCGAATTTGATCACCTAACGATGTCTCCGCGTGTTCAACGGCCTGTTTGATCGCTTGGACTGTTTTATCGATGTCTACGACAGCACCACGTTTCACCCCTGCAGACGGGGCACACCCTTCTGCCAAAATATTAAGCGTTCCGCCGAGCAATTCACCGACGACGAGCTTAATCTCTGACGTTCCAATATCTAATGCGGCCACATAACCATTCGCTTCCAAAAGGGAAACACCTCCGCTCTATAATTTTCCTGTACAAATTACATGACAAATATGACAGATATCCAAAAAAATTGTTGGTTTCGACAAGATATCTCACGTCTAAGTTTACAACAAATAAGATAGTGAGAAAAGGTAGAATCCTACAATTTAAGCGGTTTCGCGTTATCAATTCGTTTACAAACGACAAAAAAACAGCCCTTATGTGTCTAAGGACTGTAATATAACTGATTATTCATTCGTTTTCTTGTATGGAACAAAGTAAAAACCACCATCCATGACGACTGTTCCTTGCTGACCTTTCGGAATGTTTTCATAGATTTCTCCATATTTCGAAACGGTCTCACTTAATTTCAGCGTCGGGGTAAGAAGCGTATTTCCGTCATTCATAAAAATCTCGTAACGTGTCGGCTCTCCCTCTTGTTTAGACAAGATGACTTCCGACATTCGGGCTCGCGTCGCGTCATCGACTTGTTCCAACTCACTGGCAATCTTTTCGAGTTCTTTTTCCGAATTGAATTCTCTTAGCAGTGGACCATCTTTTAACTTCTGAGGGTCGGTGATGGTGCCCGTCGGATGAAGTGAGCCGTCTGCTAACACGACGACATCTCCCGTCTCCGCACGAGCATAAGCAATCATCTTCTCTTCTGTCACATTGACGTGAACGACGTTATACCAAGATCGGTCCATGTCTACCCGTTTGACACCCGGCAACTTTTCCATTTGGTCACTCATCTTGCTCGGTGATAGACTGACAAATTTTGTCGATGTGTCGAGTTCCATGTCTTGAAACACGTAGGATTTATCAAGCCAGTATAGCCCAGATACATTCACTTCTTTCACGTTCGACATCGAAGTTTGCATATAGACCACGAGTAGGATGAGAATCCCAAACAAGGAAAGCACGGAGAACATCCGACGGTTCGCTTTTTTCCGTCGCTGCTTTTTCATGTACGGAATACGGTCTTCTAGACTGCGTACCGTTTGTTGGCTAGGTTCCATCGGATTCTACTCCTTTATCGAATGACTTCTTCTACTAAGTCGGCTAATGCATCCGACGCGTCCGGGAATCCGAGGGCACGGGATGCGTTCGCCATCTCTTCTTGTTTGTCGAGCACTTGGCGAATCGCTTCGACGAGCGTTTCCCCTGTCAACGACTCCTCTTTCACGAGTAACGCCGCACCGTTTTCAACAAGGGCAGAGGCGTTCTTCGTCTGATGGTCTGCTGTCACGTATGGGCTCGGAATCAATACGCTCGGTAAGCCGAGGGCAGTCAATTCAGAAATGGTCGAAGCTCCCGCACGCGAGACGACGATTGACGTACAAGCGAGTAAGGCCGGCATGTCATAGACGTACGGATGAACATGTACGTTTTCAGACGATGGCGCTTCTTTCGATACAGATTCGTAATGAACTTTCCCTGTGACGTAGAGCACGTTGATCGGTAAGTCTGAAAGCGCCGGGATGGCCTCAGTGACGGCACGGTTGATTGCTTCGGCGCCACGGCTCCCTCCGTAAATCAGTACGATTGGTCGTTCATCCAGATTGTACTGTTCTCGTACAGCTGCATCGTCGACTTTCGTTTGTAGCACTTCACTTCCACGCGGATTTCCAATCAAGCGTACGTTTGCCCCAGGGAAATGAACATCTGACCCTTTAAAGGAAAGGGCGACCCGATCCGCCTTTTTCGATAAAAACTTATTCGTTAACCCTGGGATGCTGTTTTGTTCATGCAAAATAGTCGGGATACCGAGTTGTTGCGCCGTATAGACGACCGGTCCTGACACGAATCCACCTGTTCCAATGACGACGTCTGGTTTGAATGCTGCCATATCTTTTTTAAGAGAGCGGACAGCTTTCAAGAACCAGTACGCCGTCTTTAAGTTCTCAAGAGAGAGGGACCGTTTCAATCCAGCGATTTGAATCGATTTGAACGGGACACCTGCTCGAGGAACGAGATCGGCTTCTAATCCATTCTCCGTTCCCACGTATTGTACCTGTAAATTCGGGTGACGTTTTTGTAACGTCTCAATCAATGCGAGGGCCGGATAAATATGACCACCAGTACCTCCACCAGAAATCATGACTTTCATCGGTTCGCCTCCTCATATGCGCGAACGAGATGGACGAACTGTTCGCCTCGTTCTTCAAAAGTCTTGAATTGGTCCCAACTCGCACAAGCAGGAGATAAGAGAATGACATCTCCCGTCTCAGATTGTTCAAACGCGAGTGGAACGGCGTCTGCTAACGTCTCGACCGTGAAAGACGGAATCTGTTGGGACTCTCCAAGCTCTTTAAAACGCTCTTTTGTCTCACCATACGCGACGACAGCTTTTACGTTTGAGAGAGCTGGCGCGAGCGAAGATAAGTCCGCTCCACGTTCGAGTCCTCCACATAGCCACACAATCGGAGCATCAAATCCTCGTAGCGCCGCTTCCGCCGCGACGTTGTTCGTCGCCTTCGAATCATTGTAGACGGCACGTCCGAGAACATCACCTAAACTTTCAGTTCGATGTGCGACACCGCCAAAGTTTCGTAATACTCGCTCGACGTGTGCTTTTGGAAGTGCAAACGGTTCGACCAACAGAAGAGCCGCTAGTACGTTCTCGACGTTATGGGCACCACCTAATGCCAATTCATTCACACGAATGATTCGCTCTCCGCGTACTGTGACCCAACCGTCCACAACGGAAGCATCTCCTCGCTCAAAGCTGAACGTATTCGGTTCAAGATGGGCCGGGACACGTTTCATCACTTCGGAGTCTGTCACTTTGACGACGATTTGGTCGTCTCGTGTCATCTGACGGAACAAATTTCCTTTTGCATCTGCATACGAGTCGAAGTCGCCGTGATAATCGAGATGGGCTTCTGATAGATTCAGCAACGCTGCCGAACGCGGATGGAAGGACTCAACCCCCATCAACTGAAAGCTCGATAATTCAATGACAATCAATTCGCCCGCTTTCGCGTTTGTCGCGACCTCTATAGCTGGGAATCCGATGTTTCCCGCGAGATGAACCGGGCGCTCTCCACCTTTGAGTAACTCATAGACGAGTGTCGTTGTCGTCGTTTTTCCATTCGAACCTGTAATGGCGACAAATTCTGCGTCCGTTGCCATATAGGCCAGCTCCACTTCCGTGTAGATTGGAATCTCACGCGACATCGCTTCTTGAAGCAACGGGATGTGATACGGAATCCCTGGATTTTTGACAATCAACTCTGTCTCATTCAACAAAGCGAGAGGATGTTCATTAAACACCGATTGAATCCCAAGTGACTGAATTTTTTCCTGCTCGTCTTCGGGAGGGATATTCCCCGTATTGATCGTCACATCCGCTCCCGCATGATGCAGATACGTCGCCGCTGCGATTCCGCTCTTAGCGGCGCCGAGGACGAGAACTTTTTTACCGTGCCATTGCTTTTCCATCTGTCTCACCCTTTTACATGAGTAGTAATGATAAACCTGCTGTAATTAAACTGATTCCACCGAACGTAAGGACGATTCGCCATTCCGACCAACCGACCATTTCGAAGTGGTGATGAATCGGGCTCATTTTAAAGATGCGCTTCCCTGTCGTTTTGAATGAAAGAACTTGCAAGATTACGCTCAATGTCTCGATGACAAAGATGATCCCGACGAATACGAGGAGTAACTCAAGTTTCAACATGAGCGCTAGTCCAGCGACAGCTCCACCTAACGCGAGCGAGCCTGTATCGCCCATAAAAATCTTCGCCGGATATTTATTGAAAACGAGGAACCCAATCAATGCTCCGACGACGGCGAATGCGAACCAGGCAATCCCAAGCTCATCTTGTGCGAGCGCATAAATTCCGAAGAACGTGAACGTCGGAATCGCTGAGAACGAAACGAGACCGTCAAGACCGTCCGTCAAGTTGACGGCATTTGAGAAGCCGACGAGCCAGAAGATGACGATCGCGATATAGAACCAACCTGTATCAAATGAAATCGATGTGAATGGAATCGAGATCGATGTATCGAGCTCTCCACCAAGTGAAAGGAACCAGGCGAACAGAACGGATACGACAATTTGACCAATCAACTTCTGAAGTGACGTCAACCCGAGGTTTCGTTTATTGACGACTTTAATATAGTCATCTAAAAATCCGATTACCCCAAACGCCATCGTCACGAATAGAAGTGTCCCGAATCCTGCGACCGCTTCCCCAAAAATGACGGATACGATGAAGCCGACTAAGATAGCTAGCAAGATGACGATTCCGCCCATCGTCGGCGTTCCCGATTTCTTCTGGTGCCAGCCCGGACCTTCATCACGAATCTCTTGTCCAAATTTCAACTGACGCAATGCCGGAATAGCTCGCGGCATGACGATTAATACACTTAATAATGCACTGATTAAGACGATTAAACTAATTAACATATTGCTACCTCACTACTCTATTTATTGAACGAGACGCTCAAGCGCCAGTCCTCGAGATGCCTTTAACAATACCACAGTATCCGGTCGTTGATAACGATGAAGGAGCGCCTTCGCTTCCTCTACGGTCGGGACAGATGTGACGTTCACTCGTGTGTCTTCAATACCATCAGCAATCCATTTCGCTTTTTCACCGACGAGAATACAATCCGTCACGGGAGATGTCACGACGCCCCCCACTTGTGTGTGCTGGGCTTGTTCGTCAGATCCTAGCTCATACATATCGCCAAGGACGAGAACACGCTTCGAAAAGCCTTCGAGCGATTTGACCGTTTCAATCGCCGCAATCATCGATGTCGGGCTCGCATTATATGCATCGTTGATGAGATGCGCTTCACCGAACATTTGCTTTTCCATTCGCATCGTCGTCAGTTTGATGCGGTCAAGACCACGTTGGATCATCGTATGATCAAGCCCGAACTCGAGACCGCATGCAATCGCATAAGCTGCGTTTCGGATTTGATGGGCACCGAGCACCTTCAGCTCGTACAGGTCACCATTGTATTTAAAGATGGATGCATCGAACGTCGTTTCGACCACTTCGATTTTCCCGTCCGCCGTCTCATCGTATCCGACTCGATAGCCTTGACCGGCAAGAAGCGGCTCATCCGCATCGACGATCAATCGTCCGTCCGGTTTCAGACCAGCTTTGATTTCAAGCTTCGCTTTCGCGATCCCTGTGCGTCCGCCGACTTGTTCACCATGTGACTCCCCAATGTTCGTGACAAATGCCACGTCCGGTTTGGCAATTTTCGACAATTGCTCGATTTGACCGAAGCCGTTCATGCCCATCTCTAACACGGCCACTTCCGTATCGCGCGGCATTCTGAGAACGGTAAGCGGTAAGCCAACGTCCGAATTGAAATTTCCAGCTGTCTTATGCGTCTTGAATTTTTCTTCGAGTACGACGGCAATCATATCTTTCGTAGACGTTTTTCCGTTTGAACCGGTAATGGCGACCACGAGTGGATTGATTTCCTCTAAATAGCGTGCCGCTGCCGTCTGCAAGGCATCGATCGTCGATTTGACGGGGATGACAAACACATTGTCCGGTTGAGGGCGACCTTCTTCCCAAAACGTAACGATGGCACCTTTCTCAATCGCTGCTTTGATGAAGTCATGACCGTCAACACGTGCACCGACGATTGGGACAAATAGTCCTGCCCCATTCTCATCTCTCGAATCTGTGGCGACGCGTTCGACGAGACGATCGTCTTCCACGTCAATCCCAAACCAAGACGCCAATTTTTGAACTGTCAATTGTTCCATACAAACTTCCTCCTCATACATAGGAAAAGAGAGCCGCAGCCCTCTTCATCTCGTGCGTTAATTCGATGGTGTCTCCAATTTCACTTTCAAGGAGGCACCCGTTTTGACAGGTTTCCCTTTGCCAATCGATTGCGATGTGACAAATCCGGTACCATCGATTTCTAAATTTAATTGATAGAGCGTCGCTAGACGTTTCACATCACGTAACGACCACCCTTTTAATGTTGGCATCGTAAACGAATTACTCGTTTTTAGCAACAGTCGTTCACCGACGACATAAGATTGTCCCTTTACAGGACTTTGAGCCGTCACTTCATCCCCGTCACCTAAAACGATTGGATTGAACGAACTGTCAGTCGCCTCTTTTACGACATCTTCACGATTTTTACCAATATACGATGTCACCGTCTTTGTCGAGGCCTCAACCGCTTTTTCTTGCTTTTCAGGCTCGACACTCCGGTAACGTAACGCGACATCCATCACATCTTTGAAGAGTGGTGCCATGATGCGTGGACCCGTTGTTGACGAGTCACTGTTCGGACGATCGACCGCGATATACATGACGAGTTCCGGATCGTCTTCCGGTGCCATCCCGACGAATGAGTGAATGTACTGTCCGCTCAAATACTTTCCGTTCTCAGCGATTTGGGCAGTACCCGTCTTCCCGACCACTTGATAGTTATCTAACGCATACAATTGTCCTGTTCCCACATCGCTGTTGACGACACCGTCGAGTGCTTCACGCGTCTTTTTCGCAGTCTCTGCAGTGATCGGTTGACCGACCTCTTTCGGGTTCGTCGTCCGAATCGTTTCGCCCGTCTCGCTGTTGACAATCTTCTTAATGACGTGCGGTTGTTTCATCGTGCCGTCCGTTGCAATCGCAGATGTCGCCTGCAAGATTTGCATCGGTGTCACCGCGGTCGATTGTCCCCAAGCTGTGATCAAGACGTTCATCGGACTCTCGAAGTCGAATTGACTGTTTACCTCACCAGGTAAATCAATTCCGGTCCGTTGATCGAACTTGAACGCTTTAAAGTAATCTTCATAGCGACTGAGACCGAGTCGTTCGTTCGCTAAGATCGAGAACGCGACGTTCGACGAGTGCCAGACGCCTTCTACCATAGGAATGGTACCCCATCCAGTAATGTTGTAATCATTGAATACCGTCTTGCCGTACTTGTATGATCCTGACTTGTACAACTCGTTTGGGTTATATACGCCCTCGTTGATCGCAGCCGCCAACGTGAAAATTTTCATCGTTGACCCTGGCTCAAAGCGAGACGATACCGAGAAGTTACTGTATGAGGAAATCTCACGAGTATTCGGGTCGAAAGATGGACGGTCCGATAAGGCGATGATCTCCCCTGTTTTCGGATCCATGATGATGGCCGTCGCATTTTTCGGTTCATACTCCTCATATAACTCATTCATCTTCGTCTCGAGCAGCTGTTGAATCCGATGATCAATCGTCAGTTGGACATCCGCGCCGTCTTCTGGCTCGATTTTTAATTGTTCGTCGCTCGAGACGAGCTCACGTCCTGCCAAATCTTTTTCGAATCGATACAAGCCATACGACTCACTTAAAATATCGTTGAGCGATTTTTCGATCCCGAGTTCACCGACGAGCTCGATTCGACCGTTTTGGTCAATCTTTTGCGCATAGCCGATGACCGAAGATGCGAATACTTTATTCGGGTAGTAACGTTTCGGTTCTTCGACGAACGTGATACCCGGAAGTTCGAACGCTTCGATCTCTTCTTTTTGTTCAACGGTCAAATCACGTCCCGGAACACCGAACTCGATTTGGCCGCGGTCGACATTTTGCTCAAGTCGCTTTAAGATGTCGGCCTCTGTCATCGGAAGCACGGTCGCGAGTTGTTTCGCGGCTTCTTCGAACTCGTTTGGCATGAGCGTCTTCCCTTCGACCCGCTCGCCACCAAGTTTTAACACGGCGACAAGTCGATACGATGGAATGTTGATGGCAATCGGTTGACCAAAACGGTCGTACACTTCGCCTCGTTCGGCTTCTAACGTACTGACTGCCTTCCACCGCTGCTCTTCAGCGAACGCCAACATATTCTCGCCTTTATATGTATGCGTGACAGACAAGTAAAGAAACCATCCGACAAAAAATAAAAAGAGCGGGGTGAAGCAGACAATCGCTACCCACGCCACTCTTTTTTTACTCTGTTGTAGAGAATTCATCAATCAATCACCTTGACGTTCTTCTCATTGAATTTCATTCCGAGTTTCTCGGCAATCGCGTAAATTCGTTCTGGCGAGCTTAGTTGGGCGATTTCATACTTTAGTTCTTCGTTTTCTTTTGCAACCCCATTTACCTGCTGGTTGACGGCTGCCGTATCACGCATAATGTTATACGCTTCGTTGTGTTTTGACACCGTGATGCCACCGAACATGACCACTGAACCAATCATCACTGGATACAGGATCGATTCAAACAAGGTCAACGTGCGTCGTTTTGGAGCAGGTATTGGTCGTTCTTGCGGAATCGGATTTCGATTCGGTGTAACTTGAGGCTGCAACGCCTTACGGGCAGCTTCTGGCATCAGGTATCCCTCCTACAAAGTGATTATTTTTGTTTTTCGGCCACTCTCAGTTTTGCCGAGCGTGAACGACGGTTATCTTCGAGTTCTCCTTCACTCGCCACGATTGGTTTGCGTGTGATCAACTTGAGTTCTGGTTCGAACTCTTTCGGGATGACCGGCAATCCTGGTGGTAACGGCGGGTGTTGGCTCCGTTCTTTAAACACTTGTTTACAAATTCGGTCTTCTAACGAATGGAATGTAATGACACAGATGCGTCCGTTCACTGCGAGTAAATCAATCGCATCTTGTACGGCACGGTCAAATACGTTCAACTCGTCATTGACGGCGATTCGAATCGCTTGGAACGTTCGTTTCGCTGGATGACCGCCTTTACGTCTTGCTGGTGCAGGAATCGCTTCTTTAATCAAGTCGACAAGCTCAAACGTCGTCTCAATCGGTTTATCGGCACGGGCTTGCTCAATCTTTCGTGCGATTTGTTTTGAAAACTTTTCCTCCCCGTATGTAAAGAAAATACGAGCAAGTTCTCCAAACGACCATTCATTCACAACATGATAAGCTGAAAACTCTCGCGAGCGATCCATTCTCATATCGAGCGGCGCGTCGTAATTGTAACTGAATCCACGTTCTGCCTCATCAAGCTGTGGCGAAGAAACGCCTAGGTCGAATAGTACGCCGTCCACTTTTGTCACGCCATGTTGGGCGAGTTCTTCTTTCAAGTGAACGAAGTTGCTCTTTATAAACGTCACACGGCCTTCATAAGGAGCCAATCGCTCTTTCGCATGCGCGAGCGCGACGTCATCTTGGTCGAACGCATATAGTTGTCCCGTCGTTAGACGCTTGGCGATTTCTTCACTATGACCCGCTCCACCTAACGTACAGTCCACATATATACCATCTGGTTTGATGTTCAATCCTTCAATGGACTCCATTTTTAAAACCGTTTCATGCTCAAACATTCAAAAAACCCTCTCAACCTACATATTTCAACTGTTTTATTACACTTACTTTATCATAAAAATGTCAAGGTCCGTACAGGTTTTTAGCGAAAAGAGGAAACAAAAAGGTAACAACAAAAAAAAGCTCCTGACAAATGTCAAGAGCTGTTCAAAAAAAGGTTATACCTTGAACAAACATCGCTCCGCTTCCGATTGCTCATAAGCGTGCTTCATCCGCTCAAAAATATCCAAACCATGTCGATTCAACATCGGGACCATCGATAAAATACGCTCCTGAGGCGCATTCATTGGGAAAAGTCGAGTCGAAAGATGAATGCGGCGTGCGTTCAATCGATATTGATCACGTTTTGCCTCGGCACGCATCTCATCTGCCAACCGTTCAAGAACGTGTCTCGACTTCGACTCAAATCGTCTGCCGTGACTGCGGGCTTCCTGGCTGACCGCCTCCGTGAGTGTCCGATACGCATATAACTTCGCTTCGAACGCCTCATCATCAAACGGATGATCAGGTAGTGGTTGCTTCATATATTCCTCAAGTGTGACGCCTTCTTGTCGTAATTTCTTTTCATCGTTACTCGAGACGATTAACCCACCGAGGCGAGGTAATAGGAGCGGCATTTTCCATCCAAGCTCGTGGAATAACGGACGGAGTTGTAGCCAGTAGGCGATTTCTCCTGGACCGGCGACATAGCCGAGCGTCGGAAATAAATAGTCTTGCATGAGCGGTCGAGAGACGACGTTGTTTGAAAAGCGTTCCGGGTGTGCCTCGATTTCATCGAGCAATTCGATCTCCGTGAATCGATGTCCACGTTTTGTCGTGTACACCGAGTCGGTTTTTGTGAGCAACTCACGCGTCCCGTCATGGTAAAAAAGATGCGCCGCCTCTTTATTTAACTCGACGGCTGGCATTCCGTCTTCGAAGGCATGTACAAGCGCTTGTTGCAATGCGTCATGTTGCTCAATCAGTCGACGGAACATTGGACGTTCAAGTTCGCGTACGTCTCTCGCGTGCGGGTCAAACAACAAAAAGTCGTTCCCTACGAAACGGCGCATCATTCCTCCAAAGAACTGCGCGAACGAATGACTTCCTTGAATGAGTTCAATCAACTCCTGATACAGACGTAATGTATGAGGTGTCTCCGTCTCGTTCAACAACATCCGTTGCGCCATTTGTACCAGTTCAAGTTTCACTCGGTCGAACTCAAGTTCCCCTACAGATGCTTTCCCTGCTAGCGGAAGCGTGGATAGTGCATCTTTTTTTAACGTTCTCGAAAACGTCTGGGTCGTGAAGACATGATTGATTTCCGCGAAGTCATGATCTTCCGTCGCCATCCAGAAAATCGGAAGGACCGGTTTGCCGAGCTTCGCTTCCGCCTCTTTCGCTCGTTTGATGACCGCTAGCAATTTATATACAGCGAACAGAGGGCCTCCGTACACGCCGACTTGTTGACCGGTCACCATAACATATGCTTCACGCTGTTCGAGCAAATCAAGATTCGCTGATAGACGTTCCGATAGGTCCCCGAACTGCCGTTGCTGCTGTTTTAAAATGTGGACGAGTTCATGGAGATGGTCGTATGAGCGTCCTGCAATCTCCGTTGCGCGCTTCTCGACTTCATCCATGCCTCGATAATCGAGCCAGCGCCCGTATCCTTCTTCAATTTGTATCATCGGGGATGTGGGTGCATATAGGGCACCAAATGCTTCTACCTTCACGTATAACAACTTCCTTTCAATCAATCAACGAATCATTTCTTGGGCCACGCCGATCGCAAACAAAATCGCATGCGTCGGGACTAGGAGTAAAAAGAGCAAGCGCCAGCCGTGGACGAACATCTTCGTGAATAACACTTCCTCATAACGAATCCGCTGCCAGATCGCATTGATCGGAAAGATGGCGCAACATGCCGCAAGCAATAGAAGAAACACTTCCGTCCCGAAGATGGCCTCAAGTAAAACGCCGCATGCATAGAACCAGAGTACGACCCCGGCATCGCAGGCGAGTTTGAATGAGTTGATTGATTTCGGCATAATTTTTCTAAGTATCATATACACCATAAACCATAAGATGAGTGGAAATGAAACGATATACACTAGCACGATGCGCTCGCTCCTATAATCAGTTTATGTAGCAATGGGATGACTGTAAGTGAAATCTTCATTTGTTCGGCTTTCTCAATCACTGGTTTTAGAATCGCATCCACTTCTGTCGGTCGACCTTCTTCAAGATCACGTAACATGGAAGAACGATTCTCGGCAGTGCGTTCGATGATCGACTCGATATAAGTATACGAGACACGCTTTGAAAATAGCGGCGTTAGTTCTTCGTAGATGGAATGCGCAATCTCACGATATGGAGCGTTTACGAGCGACCCATTCGGAACACGGCATAATGCTGTGATGGGATTGATGATCGCATTCGCAAATAGCTTTTCGACCACGACTTGTTCGATGTCTTCTTCCCAGATGACCTGAAGGGGACTATCTTGAAGTGTGATTGGAAGGAGACCTGTCATGCTCCCGATTCGAATACGCCCGAGTCCACGATGCTCGATGGTGTTTCCTTGTTTCGTCACCCCGTGTTCGACGACACCTATATGAAAACCATGTTGTTTCGCATAATCTAGATGGGAAATCCCGTTCGAGCAAATGAAGACAGGAACCGCTCCAGAGAGTCGTGCCGTAGCCTGTTCGACTTGATGGGCTTTCGTCGTGACAAAAAAGAGATCTTGGTCAGTTTCTTCTAATGTGGCACTAGATTGTAGCGATACATATGCTGACCCATTCGTCATACCCGTTCGTGTGATTAAAATCTTTTCAGGTGATCCACTTCGTCCATATACCGTCACCTCATAATCATCAGCGAGCAAGGATGCCATCAATAGTCCGACCGCCCCGTTCCCGATGATGCCAATCCGTTTAATGGAGTTCATACATGCTTTCCTCCTGAATAGAACTATTTTCGCACAAAAAGTTTACCACATCTTCTCGCCATGACCCAAAAATGACAAACAAAAAAAGAAGTGACCTGATATCAGATCACTTCTTCTCGCATTATTTGCTTGTTACTTCTTTACCGTTGTAATGTCCGCAAGATTTGCAAACACGGTGTGAAAGTTTCATTTCGCCACAGTTCGGGCACTCGTTCATACCAGGTACGTTGAGTTTGAAGTGAGTACGACGAAGACGTTTGCGAGTTTTCGACGTTCTACGGAATGGTACTGCCATCGTTGTCCACCTCCTTGAAAAGTTAACCTTCCTCGTTCTCTTTTTTCGAGAACAGGTCGGCCAGTCCCGCGAATCGCGGGTCAATTTTTGGTTGGGCATCCGGCTGTTCGTCAGTGAGCGTCCAGCCTTCCCCTTCAACCTGAGTTTTGTCTGTTTCGTTCCCATAAACTTGCATCGGGACGTCTAACATGATGAGCTCTTTTACAATCGGTACAAGACTGATTGTATTTCCTTCTGGCAAATTCACGTCATCGAATTGCTCCGTATAACGCCCATTCTCCAAAAAGAAAGGCTCGAGCGATTCAATATCAAATTCATAAGTGACGTCTTCTAACGTTCGCGCATCTGGCAACGTCAGATCACCTTGAATCTTCAGATTGAATGTAACTTGATTAGATGTGAACGATGCATCCCCGTGCACATGCACCGGGCGAATCGAACGGATATCCGGATGGAGCTGAGTTAGCTCTGGTAGTTCTACCATCTCATCGATCGTAAAACCGTCACCCTGGTTTCGGAGCTTAAGTAGCTGTGCAATAGACCATTTCATCCGAATCACCTCAATTGCAACAATATGAATTATAGATAGGCCAACTTGTTTTGTCAATGTTTTTTCTTTACACTAAAATCAGTTGACGACGGCGCTTTGCCAAAGCGTACTTACTCATCTTACACCAATCCAAACGACAATGCAAAGGAGTAAATCATGCAAAAGACGGCCATTATCGCAGAGTACAATCCGTTTCACAACGGACACTATTATCAAGCGCAAACCGCACGTCAAGAAACCGGGGCTGATGCCATGATTGCCATCATGAGTGCCCAGTTCACTCAACGAGGAGAACCAGCCTCATTCGATAAGTGGAAACGGGCAAGAGCGGCCGTCGAGAGCGGGGCAATCGACCTCGTCGTCGAACTACCGACCAAGTATGGGGTACAACGGGCGGATCGCTTCGCCATGTCTGCCGTCTCAATCGCCGAACAACTCCGATGCCAAACGCTATCGTTCGGAAGCGAAAGCGGAGATGTCGACGCCATCCTTCATGCAGCGCAGTCAAATGTCGAAGAGACACCTCTATATAAAGAGGCACTCCACCAAGCACTACAAGAAGGTCATTCGTCGGCGCAAGCTTCGAGTCGGGCTTTCCGTACCGTCTATCCGTCGTTTGATTTGACACGCCCTAACAATATTTTGGCGTATCATTACGCCAAAGCAGCAAAGACGATTCAGTTACATACGGTGAAGCGTCTCGGGGCAGAGTATCACGACACCTCACTCACGGACGTCATGTCGGCCACCGGCATCCGGGCCCATTACCTAGAAACGGGTGAAGTTCGTGCCGTCCCGGCATCGACAGAAGCGATGTTCCAGTCGCAATCGATGACGCATTGGGAAGTGTATTGGCCCGTCTTACAATACAAACTTAGGACGCTACCGCTTCACACATTGACTGAGCTCGTCGGCATTGACACTTCCCTCGCACCTCGCCTTAAACGAGCCGGATTCGAAACGTCGTTTGAACAAGCCCTCACATCCGTTTCGACACGTCGCTATACACGCACATCAATTCAACGGGCGTTCGTGTCCGTTCTTCTGCACTGGTTAAAAGAAGAAGCACCGACACGTTTTGACGATGTCCCTTATGTGAGACCGCTCGCGTTTAACGACATCGGTCGCTTGGCGTTACGTGATGTGAAACAAGAGTTGCCGCTCATCGGTAAATACGATGAACGGCTCGATTTTGAAGCGCGTGTCACCGAGGCGTATCGACTGCCGCTTCATAACGACACATTGATTGAATACCGCCAGCGACCTCAGTTCATCTCTTCTAAATAACGGATTGCATCTTCGACCGTCTTGACAGGGACGACTTCTATGTCACTGTCGAGACGGTCGCGCGATTCAAGCGCTTCCTCATAATTGGAACCGGCCGGGACGAAAAAGACTTCGGCCCCTTCCTCGTCCGCTGCGACAATCTTTTGCCACGCGCCTCCGATTGGTCCGACATTTCCTTCCTCATCGACGGTTCCCGTGCCAGCGATTCGCTTTCCGTTCGCCAAATCGCCCGGCGTCAGCTGATCATAAATTTCTAACGTGAACATCAATCCTGCGGACGGTCCCCCGACATTCGTCAAAGCGACATCGACTTTAGGGTCTGCTGTGATCTCTTGGACAGGTAGTGGCTCATAAATACCAATCCCGACGCGGTCACCACTTTGGTCAATCGGTTGAATAAGCGTCTGCACGACACGCTCCTCCCCGTCTCGCTCGATTGTCAGCTCGACTTCATCACCGGCATCCGATTCCATCACCCGATTTAAAAAGTCCATACGTGTCGCAAATGACATGCCGTTGATTGCCGTAATGACATCGCCCGGCTTTAAGACGTTGGCTGCGAGAGAGCCCGGAATCGGCGCAGAGACGTAAATTCCTTCAAAATCGACCGTCACTTCTTCGTCAGCGAGCTCATAAGCATATTGGATTGCCGCTTGTTGAGAGGAGTCCATCAAAAGTTGTTGACGTCTGTCGTAGTCCGCCTCGCTTTCTCCATCGTATAAATAACGACTAGATAAATTGGCTTCTGTGAACGGTGTGACCCAACTCTCCACTAACCAAAACGGTGTCGCTCTCCGTTGCGAGATGGTCACCATCATCAATTCCCCTTCATCCTTTTCGCCACCTTCGACGGTCAGGAACTCTTCGATCGAGGTAGCCGCACCAGGTGAAGAGATGTAATAAGGGAGCGGAACGAAGAGAAATAGAAGAACAGTGACAAGCAGACCAAGCCCGATTTTTAGTGATTTCATTGTCCCGAACTCACTTGATACTTTTTACGTAACGCGACTTCGACTTGCTCTGGGACGAGTTCATTAACTGATGCGCCATATTTCGCTACTTCTTTCACGATGGACGAACTGAGGAATGAGTATTGACTGTTCGTCATCATGAATAATGTTTCTACGTTCTCATTCAATTTCTTGTTGATTGATGCGATTTGAAGTTCATATTCAAAATCAGATACGGCTCGTAATCCACGCACAATTGTTGCCGCTTCTCGCTCCGCAGCGTACTCGACGAGAAGTCCACCGAACGCGTCAGCCGACACGTTCGGAAGATGTGTCGTCACCTCTCGGATGAGTGCTAATCGTTCTTCCACATCAAATAGTGGGGCCTTGCTGGAATTTTCAAGGACGGCGACAATGACTTCGTCAAAGATGGCCGCCGCTCGTTCGATAATGTCTAAATGTCCATTAGTGATCGGGTCAAAGCTCCCTGGGCAAATCGCAATCCGCTTCATTTGTTTCGCTCCTCAATCGATGCATACTCATAAAAGCTGATGGTGATCACCTCTGAGTATCGCTGTTCTTTAATTCGTTCAAGTCGTCCGATACGTTCCGGTAATGTCACGTCGCTCCCGTGTTCACAGACGATGACGCCAACATCGATCAACATGTCAGCTTCATCAATCAGTCGTAAGAAAGCCTCGTGCTCTTCCGCATGATACGGGGGATCCATAAAGATCAGCTTAAACTGTTCCTTCTGTGCGCGAAGCTGTTCGAGCACCGACTTGGCGTCTTGACGATACACGTTCGCCTTCTTTTCGTAGTGGGTCGCCCGCAAGTTTTCTTGAATCGTTTGCACGGCTTTCGGTTGACGGTCGACAAACACCGCTTCGTCACACCCTCTCGACAACGCCTCGATGCCAAGTCCACCACTGCCCGCATAGAGGTCTAACGCTTTCCCACCAGAAAAATAGGGTCCAATGATGTTGAATAACGATTCCTTTACTTTATCTGTTGTCGGCCGCGTAGCCGTTCCTGGGACCGCCTTTAAACGGGTCCCTTTTCGTTCTCCAGATATGACACGCATGTCTTTCCCTCCAGCAGAAAAGATGAAGGTGATGCCACCTTCATCTTTTTGTTTATTTCGATTTTGTCTCGTACGTTTCGGAAATGAATGGACGCTCGCTCCGAACGACCGCTTCCACGAACGGCAATGCCTTTACTTGTTCGAGTACAGCTTCATGACCTTCGAGGTCTGTATAAAGAAACGCATACTTCTCTCGTTTTGAGACAAAGTACAGATTCGCATAACGTCTTAACGCTTTCACTTGTTTCAAGGAATTCACGTATACGACGAAACCGATCCGTTCATTCAACTTAGACGGCGCATCCACAACTTCCGCCTCCTCCGCAACTGCCACCACCGGAACATCCACCTTCGTCAAAGAATGGATTACCAGTCGGGACCTTGATTTTAGGAGAGACTGAATGAGCTAATAGTTCACTCACTTCCCCTAACAACTTATCCAAGCTTCGTTCTGCTTTTTTGAACGCAGCGATTTCCGGCTGAACGTCAAGACGACGTTTGATGAGATGCATCTCTTTTTTGATACGGTCGTGGTCCGGATGGTGCTTCCCAAACCGCTGGACGTACTCATAGTCCTCTTTCATCTTTAGGAACTCGCGCTCGATTTCCTTCGCTTCTTGTGATGCGAGACGTGCCGCTTTCGTTTGAATATATGTTTGAAACGATTCGCTTGCTTCAATCAAATCGGTCAATTCTTCAGTTTGATCGAGCAGGGCAATCGTCTGTTCAGTGATTATCATACCCCTCACCCTTTCTGCCATGATTTTACCACAATTGTTTCCCTATGTAAGCAATCCACACTATAATTGAAGTTGACCGCAAGGCGTTCAATGTAGAAAGGAAGTGAATAGACGTACCCAGTGCGTCTGTATATGAAAAAAGTTTCTTTTAATATGATTCGATCAGCCGGAATCAAGACGGATTATGCGAAGCCTGAATATTATTATGATCAACTCGATAAAGTACGCGAAGCTGACCTCGTTTTGTTCCCCGAGTACTGGATGGTCAACTCCATCATTTACGGAATGAACAAAGCCATTTTCCCATCTCCGGCGACATATCATCTCGGGCACGACAAAATCGAGATGACACGTGCCTTTAAAGCGACGTATCCTCACCGTATTCCGAAGACGCTCATTTACGGAAAAAATCCATACACGATTGAACGCGTGTTGGAAGAGTTCCACTATCCGTTCGTTGCCAAAAAAGCCAAATCCTCGATGGGACAAGGGGTATGGTTGATTAAGAACGACCAAGACTGGTTAGAGTATGTCGAGAACCATGATACGTTCTATGTCCAAGAGTTCATCCCAAATGATCGTGATTTACGAGTCATCATTATTGGTGAAGAAGTCGTCGGTGCGTATTGGCGCGTCAGTGAGGCGTTTTTGAATAACGTCGCCCAAGGAGCTAACTTCTCGTACGAAGACATTCCTGAAGACGTCGTCAAAGAAGTTCAATCGATTGCGAATACGTTGCACATCAACCACGCAGCGTTTGACGTTATCGTGACGGAAGAAGGATTCTATATTTTGGAATTCAACGTCTTTTTCGGTTCGGAAGGACTGCTCCCACTCGGGGTAAAACTCCCTCAAAAAATCGAAGAATATCTAACTACACTAAGCTAATCAATCGTTCATCTTTTTTTCACAATTTGAACACACGTTATTCCAAGAACGTTTTTGAATATGGTATGATGACATATGAGGTTTATTCGAAAAGGGGGATTATGATGAAATTTGAGCAGTTCCACATCGAAGGAAAAGAAATCCGTTTTGGTTTGCTCGAGACGATCATGGATCATCATCATTTCATCCGTGAAGGTGCTTGGGATTATGAGCGTGCCACGTATGATATGAAATATGAGAAACAATCGACTGGCGAAACATTCTATCTTCGCTTACCTGTATACGCCATTGAAGGTCAAATCGAAGATCGTCACGCTGTTGTTAAAATGCTTACACCGATTTTAGGGAAGCATTATTATCCACACGGTGTTGAATACGATGAAGTCTTCCCAGAAGAAATCGTCCGCGACTGCGAACGTCGCCTAAAAGCACTCGCAGAAACACTAGAAGTCAAACCCCTTGCATAAGCAAAGGGGTTTCTTTTTGGGCTATATCGGAGGTTCACAGCCTTGAAGAATTCAATCTATCTTGAAAAAGAGAGTAACCTCTTATGCGCCGAAGCATCACGCATCCAGTTAAAAATGATTCATCTTCCTGATTCAATTCGTGAATTGGAACGAATGATTTTTTCTGATCAAATACAGACTCTTTATATCTCAACTTATCAAATGAAAGATAGAGATCTATTAGAGCCTCAAGCAATCAGCAATATCCGATCCCAATGGAACGAGTCATTCAGGACACACATCGTACTTTCCGATGAAGCAGATTTAGATGACTTTGAAAATGGATATTGCTTATTCGCAGAACTTTTTCATGACCCACAAAAAAATATGATATTAATCCTTTATCAAGCTCACTAATAAATACGATGATAAAACAAAGCCCACAGAAGCAAATTCGCTTCTGTGGGCTTATATTAATTGGTCGCAATGATGGTCAACGTCACATCGACCTGACCGAGCAATAAATCAAATTGGTCTCGAACGTAGCGATACAATCGCTCCGCCTCGACGAGTGGTAAAGATGCAATGATTCGATAATCATAATGGTCTTTCGATTGAGATACGACTTTCACTTCTTTTAAGCCGAACTCAATGGCGCTACATGCGATTAAATCTTCAATCGCCCGTTCTGCAATCGTCACGTCTCCGTATGAATAGTCATTCCCAATCACAGCCATCGTATCGTTCATGGTGATCACTCCTTTTCATTCGCGAGTACTTTAACGTCCTCCATGATAGATTCGATATCAACGGGTTCATCCCCTGCTGTCGCCATCTGAGCGACGGCACGAACATCATGATGACGGTCGATGACGTACATCGTCGTCGCATGCGTCACAAGCCCGCTGTTTGCCTTTGAATAATAAAATTGCAGCTGTCGTGTGATTCGGTCAATGTCGACCTGGTCACCCGTCAACATCTTCCATCCGTTTGGCTCCACCTGGAATGCCTCCCCGTAGTTTTTGAGTACGGGGACCGTGTCCACTTTCGGGTCGACCGTGATGGCGACGAGCTCTACGTCTGAACCGTATAGATTCTCTGCCTTCAACTCTTTCTCAAGCTTCATAAAATCACGTAGCGTGAGCGGACAAATATCAGGGCAGTTCGTATAAAAGAATGTGACAATTTTTACTTTTCCATTATCGGAATTGTATGTTTCTTCATTCAATGCGTTCGTCAATGTGAACGGGGTTGGCTCTTGGATGACCGGCAAGTCGTCTTGGTTGAAGAATACAAAATACACGGCTACTCCGATGACAACGAGCGTCAGGACGGTCAAACCGACCGTCATATAGCTATTCCGTTTCATACAACTCTCCCTCTCTATGGATCATCCTCCAATTATCGCGCGGAATACGTTCGTCGTTTCACCCGGGTCATATGCCACATAGAGAAGAATATAAACCGTCACACCTGTGATCGCTGTGAAGAACCAAATCACTGATGCTTTCGGTCCGATTTTACGGTGTTTCTCAATCTTGTTTTTATAACCGAGATACAAGGTGATCAAACCGAGGACACCACCTGTAGTCGCGAGTAGGATATGGAAGATCATAAAGCCGAGATAGAACGGTTTGACAGAATCCGGTCCCCCGAATGCCGTGTTCCCGACAAAGATGGTACGTGAGACGTAAAGGATGAAGAAAGTCGTCGCTGCAACCGCGGCCGCCGTCATCACTTTCTTATGTTTTTCGATGTTGCTACGGTCTTTTGCGATGATCACCCATCCGATGGCGACAAGAATCGCACTGATGACGATGAATGACACACTAATTAAGGCAAGATAGTTCATCAATGTTTCCCCTTTTGTTCTGTTTAATTTTTCTCGTTTGTTTCTTGCGGAGTGAATGACATGCCTTCATCCAGCGCAAGAGATTTTGTACGGCGGACCCAACCGAAGAACGTCCAGCCGAAGAAGAAGCCGTAGACGATTTCTTGACCGAGTTTCATCAAGACGCCACCGAATCGTTGATCTTCGAGCGCACTGTTCGTCGCTCCCATGAGCGCCTCTAAGTTAATCCCCGACACGTCACCATTCGGTAGACAGTATCCAAGTACCCTAGCGAACGTCTCCGGGTCCGTATACGCATTATATAGCGTCGTTTGACTGAAGATGATGAGCGCACAGGCTGGTGTTAACAACACTCCGTTGGCGATGATATACACCATACGTTTTAAGTCGGACATGCCTTCCTCTTCGTCCGTCACGAGCGGAACGATGACCGGGTACCACATCGTCAAACTAAAGACGACTAATGCACCGTGGAAGATGCGGTGTACGCCATAGTTCGTCAAGACATAGTCAAATACGACCGGCATGTGATAAATCGAGAACAATGCGTTGAATAAAATGAGCGCGATGAGTGGCTTTGTTAAAAACTTAAACGTTGGCCCAATGAATTTGAAGCTAAGTACTTTTTCAAACACCCAGTACGGTAGACCATAAACGACGAGTGCCGGTGCCAAAATATAGACGAGCACCATTTGGAACATATGCACCGATAAAATGATATGTGCCAACACATCGATTGGACTTCCGAAACCGATATAATACAAGACAATCGCAAACAACATACTAAACTTTTGTAATAACGTGGTCGAGGCATATCCTCGCTTCGCCATTCTCTCTGTCACGACGGCGTATAACACATAAATCCCGACCATGAGCAATCCGAACAGCGGACTCCATAACGTGAGCCAATCAAATTGATTGAGCAGCTCCGACGTATTCCAGAGCATCCGTTCACCCCTTTTCTTTCTCTCCCTAACCTTTGAAACCGTTCACTTCAAGATTACTATTCATTCATTTTTGAAGTAAAGGAAAAAGGACCGAATCATCCGTGTTTCCACAGATGTTCAATCCTTTGTCACAATTACCAAATGAGTAAGCGTAGTGCCGCGACCGTGATGATGGCGACGAAGATGCCTAACCACATCATGCCGACAATCCATGTGTTCCCACGGTTATTCATATGCATGAAAATATACAACTGTAGGAAAACTTGGATGACTGCCAAGATGATTAAGAAACCACCTGCTGCCCAGACTGGCATCAGTTCCGCATAAACGGCACCGAATGCCACGAACGTGAGTAAAATCATCATGGCGAAGCTGATCAACTGAAGTTGATACTCGCGCTTCGATTCTGCTTTTACTTCAAGCTCTAATTGTTTGTGCGATTCGTTCATTGCTCGTTTTTCCATATTAGTTCACCATCCCTAAGAGGTAGACGATTGAGAAGATGAAGACCCAAACAACATCGATGAAGTGCCAGTAAAGACTTGATACATAAAACTTCGGTGCGTTGTACACATCGATTGGACGGTTCCAGTTGCGAATCAAAAGTGTCGTGATCCAAAGGAGACCGAACGTAACGTGCGCGCCGTGGAAGCCGACCAACGTGTAGAAGGCTGAACCGAATGCGCTCGACGTGAACGTGTGACCGATGTGGTAGTAGTGAATGAACTCGTAAATCTCAGCACCGAGGAATCCTGCACCAAGAAGGAGCGTCACAATCAACCAAAGCTTCATACGCCCTGGATTGTTTGCTTTCATGTTCATCATCGCAAGGACACTTGTCAGTGAACTTGTGAGGAGGAGCATCGTCATAATGAAGACGAGCTCCATTTCAAAAATGTTATACGAGCGTAACTCCTCTGGCGCACCAGAGTTCAAGAGACCAACGTACGTTCCAAAGAGCGAGGCGAAGAGGACTGTCTCTCCACCAAGGAAGAACCAGAAGGCCACATATTTATTTTTCCCTTCCAGCGTTGCTTTCTCTGGATTGGCCGGGATACCGGTCACTGGGTGTTTTTCTACTGCATGTGCCATTTATTGTTCTCCTTTCTCACGAATCGCTTTCAAGTCTGCTTCGACTTGTGACTTCGGAATGTAGTAGCCGTGATCGTCAATCCAAGAACGTAGGAACATCGAGACGAACGTCATCGCTAATCCAAATCCGATCAATGACCAACCGACGACTGCGTTATCCAAGTGGAAGATTGCTCCAAGTCCTGCGATAAAGAGGCCGAGTGACATGAAGAACGGAATGAGCGAGTTGTTCGGCATGTGGATGTCCGAAACTTCTTCAGCGACTGACACGCGTTTGTTTCCTGCCATTTTCTCGAGCCAGAACGTATCAAGTCCTTTAACGAGTGGCGTTTGTGCAAAGTTGTACTCTGGAGTCGGAACAGGAAGTGTCCACTCAAGCGTACGTCCGTCTCCCCAGTAGTCTGGTTTGACGCGTTCTTTTGACAAGAAAGCTTTCACAACAGCGATGAGCAAGATAATCGTTGATACACCCATGAAGAATGCTCCGGCTGTCGAAAGCATGTTAAGTGTGTCCCAACCTTGACCACCAAGGTACGTGAAGACTCGACGTGGCATACCGAACAATCCGAGGAAGTGTTGCGGGAAGAACGTCAAGTGGAACCCGATAAAGAACAACCAGAACTGCCAGTATCCAAGCTTTTCAGAAAGGGCTTTTCCGAACATGAGTGGGAACCAGTAGTAAAGACCTGCGAAGAGACCGTATACAACCCCACCTACGATAACGTAGTGGAAGTGAGCGACAACGAAATAGCTGTCGTGGTACTGATAGTCGGCCGGTGCGACTGAAAGCATAACCCCTGTCATCCCACCAACGAGGAATGAAGGAATGAACGCGACTGAGTAAAGCATCGCCACGTTGAATTTAATTTGACCGCCCCACAGTGTGAAGAGCCAGTTAAAGATTTTAACACCGGTCGGTACGGCGATCGCCATCGTCGCAACAGCGAAGATCGAGTTCGCAACTGGACCAAGACCGACTGTGAACATATGGTGAACCCAAACCATGAATCCAAGGAAACCGATGAGCATTGTCGCGAAGACCATCGTCGTGTAACCGAAGAGGCGTTTACGCGCAAATGTTGGAATGATTTCCGAGAAAATACCGAATGCCGGTAAGATCAAAATGTATACTTCCGGGTGACCGAAGATCCAGAAAAGGTGTTCCCAGATGACAACGTTCCCACCAAGTGCTGGGTCGAAGTATGCGGCTCCAAAGAGTCGCTCGAACATCAACATGAACAATCCGACCGTAAGTGGCGGGAATGCGAAGACGATCAATGCCGATGCAACGAAAGTCGTCCATGTGAAGAGCGGCATGCGCATGAGCTTCATACCTGGCGCACGCATGTTCAAGATGGTGACGAGGAAGTTAATCCCGGCCATCAATGAACCGAAACCTGAAATCTGAAGACCGAGGGCGTAGAAGTCTACCCCTGTTGCTTCCGGTTGTGTCGAAAGTGGAGCGTAAGCTGTCCACCCTGCGTTCGGTGCTGCTCCGAAGAACCAGCTCAAGTTAAGCATGACTCCACCGAAGAAGAACAACCAAAAACCTAATGAGTTAATGAATGGGAACGCAACGTCGCGTGCCCCGATTTGAAGTGGTACGACGGCGTTCATGAAACCGAATAGCATCGGCATCGCCGCTAGGAAGATCATTGTCGTCCCGTGCATCGTAATTAATTGGTTAAACGTTTCACCGCTGACGAAATCGTTCATTGGTTTAACAAGTTGCCAACGAATCAGTAATGCTTCAATTCCACCGAGAAGGAGGAAGAAGATTCCTGAGAACAAATACAAAATACCGATTTTTTTGTGGTCAACCGTCGTAATCCAATCCATGATGCCATTGTATTTACGCGATTGCTGCATTGCAGTGGTCTGTGCCACGTGAAATCCCCCTTTTCCCGTTAGTCAATCTTCTGCTCATACAAGAAGTCAACGAGTGCGTCTAATTCTTCGTTGCTGATTTGACCTTCATTGAAACCTGGCATGAGAGCCCCTTGTTTCTTATCTTGCGGGTTACGAATCCACTCTTTCAAGTTGTCCTCGTTGTTTTCGAGGTAACCTGCGAGCCATTCGCGATCGCCGAAGTTCGTTAAACTTGGTGCAACTTTACCGCCGCCGTGACAGCTCAAGCAGCTTTGAACATACACTTCTTCACCTGTCGTCAAGTTCGTGTTGTCTGCGACGAGTTTCTCACCGTTCTCGTCTTGCTTGGCTTTCATGTCAGCGAGCCATTGATCGTATTCTTCTTGCTCGAGCGCGATGACTTTAAAGTCCATAAGGGCATGTGACGGACCGCAAAGCTCTGCACATTTCCCGTAGTAAGTACCTGGTTCATTTGCATGTAACCACATTTCGTTATCAAGTCCTGGGTTCGTATCTGTTTTACCAGATAAAGCTGGTACCCAGAATGAGTGAATGACATCTTTTGATGTCAAGTTGATGCCGACTCGTTTTCCAACTGGGATGACGAGTTCTTGACCTGTCACAACACCTGCTTCTGGATATTCAAATTCCCACCAGTACAAGTTTGCTGTAACGTTGATTTCTTCTTCTTTTTTTGCTTCTTTCGCTTTCGCGAGTTCGACAGTCGTTGTGATTGTCGGAACAGCGAGAATGATGAGAAGGATAATCGGAACGACTGTCCAAATCATCTCAAGTGTACTGCTACCTTCAACTTGCTTCGGAATCGATTCATCTTTCCGACGGAACTTCATGAGCACGTACACGTAAATGACCGATACGATGATGAGTACGAAGAGCATGATTGCCAAACTGATGAGAATGATGCGGAGCTGAAGCTCAGCGCCTTCTCCCATCGGCTTCAATGCAGACAATCCCTCTTGACCGCAACCTGACAACAGGACTGCGAACATCATCATCGGGACGATGCCAAACAGAAGCTTCTTAAATGATTTCACAACAATCCCCACTTTCTCCCAAAATGATGTGTAATGGTTTTCTATATAGTGAGTGCAATCATCAGAGTGCTGTCAAAATCAGCGCGATAATCCACACGACTAAATAAATTAATGAATAGAAGAACATTTTGTTTGCCCACTTAATTTCATCCTCGGCATTGAATCCTTTCAATCCGAGATACAACCAGTAGCCCCCTAAACCGGCTGCGACTGTCAAGTAAACAAGACCATAGTGCATAAATAAGAGCGATGCCGGAATCAGCGTCGCAATCCACCAGATGATTTGCCGTTTTGTGATGGCAAATCCGTTCACGACCGGAAGCATCGGAATGCCTGCCGCTCGATACTCTTCTGTGCGTCGCATAGCGAGCGCTAGGAAGTGAGGTGGTTGCCATAAGAACATGACAAGAAACATGAGCCACGCATCGATATGAAGTGCCGGGTCGAGCGCTGCCCAACCGATGAGCGGTGGAACGGCTCCTGAAATACTACCGACGACCGTATTGAGCGTACTCGTACGCTTCAGCCACATCGTATAAATCACGACATAAAAAAATGCCCCGATTAAACCGAATACAGCGGCGACGTACGATACAAGGAGCAATAACAGAGTTCCTAACGCAAGTTGTGTCAATCCGAGGAGTAAAATCTTCTCCCCTGAAATCTTGCCGTTTACACTCGGTCGATTGTCCGTACGATCCATTAAGTAATCGATATCTCGGTCCACAAAGTTGTTTAGGTAACAACTCCCCGAAATCACGAGTGCGCTTCCTAACATCGTTAATAAGAGCTGTGGCCAAACTTCAAACAAATAAAGGACTGGCGTATCGCTCTGATACGTCGCTGCCACGAAGAAACCTGCAAACACCAACATCAAGTTGGCACGAACGATTCCCATTTTCGCTAAGGCGACGTAATCTCGGAATGACGTTGACTCTGTATATTCTACATCTACAGTCATTCCTGGGTTGACTTTTGTCATACTGACCCCCCCACATAATCACGAAATCCTCGCATTCTCTTCACAGAAAAAACACAATATGAACAAAATACACTTAACTCTCTACAAAGATACCATATTTTTTTATAAAATACGCCCTTTATGCTTGTAAAATAGCGAGTTTTTTGTGTCAATAGTGTGATATTTGTCACACCTTATGTGCCTTACTAATATTAGAATAACGTTTTTGATAACGATTGCAAGCTTTTCCATTTCGTTTTTTGAACGGAAAGCCGTATAATAAGTATGGCGAAAAAAATATAAATAAACAAGGTACATTTTTAACGGATTTTGATTAGAAGCAGGTGGTATTGCATGCATAAAAAACTCGCGTTTTTCTCAGGGTTTGTCACCCTCGGAATGATGCTTGTCCTCATCATGGGTGGAACCGTGACGAAGACAGACTCAGGGGATGGTTGTGGAACAGACTGGCCACTCTGTCACGGTAAGTTGATTCCGACCAATCCAAGTGTTGAGACGATGATCGAGTACAGTCACCGCGTCGTCTCGGGAATCGAAGGTCTCTTGATCATCGCACTCGCCATTTGGACGTTCATCGCGGTCAAACATCGTGTCGATGTAAAAATCTTTGCGTTTCTTGCATTTATCTTTATGCTCATCCAATCAATCATTGGAGCAGGGGCGGTTATTTGGCAACAATCAGATGCCATCTTGGCCCTTCACTTCGGGATTTCTCTCGTCTCGTTTGCATCGCTACTCATTTTGACGATTCTATTATTCGAAGGTGACCGAGAGCATAAAGTCGTATCGAGACGGTTGAGATCTCATCTTTACGGTCTTTCGATTTACACGATGATCGTCGTGTACACAGGAGCCTATGTCCGTCACCTCGGTGCTACATACGCTTGTGTCGGTTGGCCGATTTGTGAACAAGAAGTGTGGACGTTTGAGTCTTATGTTCAAATGGGTCACCGTGTGATGGCTGGACTACTTGTCTTGTACACGTTGTATGTCCTCTACCTTACTCGAAAAGAGACGAATCGATTAATCGAACGCGGCATGATGGCGTCCCTTTTCTTCATTCTTCTTCAAGTCGGGACTGGCGCATGGATCGTACTCGGCGGGCATGCCACATATGTGCCGCTCCTCCATGCCTTCTTGATCACTTGTTACTTCGGCATCCTGTCCTATCTCGCTTACCACGCGTACCGTTCGACGGACCGACAAAGTGATTCACAATTGAAAGACATGAACGGATAAGTAAGTAAAAAAGCGCCGCGGCGCTTTTTTACTTACAATTCTTTAAATCGTTCGAGGGCACGCTCTCTCGCTTCTTTATGGTCGACGAGCGGCATCGCATAATTGTCTCGCTCTGACGGGTCCGGAAAATGAATCGATTTGTCTGTCACATGTTTCAGCTCCGGCACATACTTCCGGATGAACGTCCCATCTGGGTCGAACCGTTCAGATTGCGTCGTCGGATTAAAAATACGGAAATACGGAACAGCGTCCGTCCCGACCGAGGCGGCCCATTGCCAACCCCCGATATTCGAAGAGGCCTCGTAATCAATCAACTTCCTCTCGAAATACCGTTCCCCTTTCCGCCAATCGAGAAGAAGGTGTTTCGTCAAGAAAGATGCGACAATCATGCGTAGACGGTTGTGCATCCATCCGGTCTCATTCAATTGACGCATCGCTGCATCGACAATCGGATAACCCGTCTCCCCGTTACACCACTTTTCGAACTGCTCCTCATTGTCTTCCCATTCGAGCGATTTGTATTTGTCATTGAACGGTTGATCTTTCAATCCTTTGAACTTCGCCATCACCATATAATAAAATTCGCGCCACAACAGTTCGTCGTAATACGTGTCGCGTCCTTTAGATTTTCTGGCGGCCAGCACCTGCTCGGTAATCGTACGAATCGATAATACACCGGTCCGTAAGTATGGGGATAACCGGCTCGTCCCGGCAATACTCGGGATGTCACGTTTTTCTTCATAATCGACCATCCGATCATTGACGAAGCGCGTCAACCGCTTCTTCGCCTCGGTCTCCCCTAGCCCTTTCCACTCTCGCTCACAGCGTTTGAACAAGTCTTTCAGTTCACTCGGCTGCTCGTTTTTCGAGCTGATGAAATCCGTTAAACGATCGATATCGACATCGTACGGTTTCGGCGGTTGCTCGGCATAAGCCGCTTTTTTGAACGGGGTGAACACTTTATACGGGTCTCCACTCTTCGTACTGAACGCATCGGGATGAAACAGATGCCGATCAAGGAGTCGGACGACTTTGACTTCTTCACCAAGTGCCTCGATGACACTGTCGTCTCGCTGTTTAAACGGTTCTACATACTCCGCATTGAAGTATAGCGCATCTATCTCCCCGAGCTGTTCCACGAAATCCTTCTCCGTTTCCGCAACGAGCACTCGAAGCCCCAAACCTTTTGTCTCCAAGTCATCCATAAACGTTCGCATCGTCGAGAAGAAATAATCGTGACGGACTTCAAACGGATCACAGTATTTCGGGTTTAGCCAAAAGACGAAAGCGAGGTCATCCCCCTCTTCCATATCGTTCAGCGCACGGTGAAGCATATGATTATCGGTCAATCTAAAATCAGATCTAAACCAACATACTCGTTTCATCATTTCCACTCCCATCTACAAAAAAAGAAGCATAGCGAACTATGCTTCTTTTGATTATACAAATTCAATCAACAAGTCGTCACTTTGTATTGTGTCGCCTTCTTTAATATGGATGGCTTTGATCTCGCCATCTTGTGCTGCCTGAATCGTCGTTTCCATCTTCATCGCTTCCGTGACGAGCAGTTGCTCTCCACGATGAACACGGCTTCCTGGCTCGACTAACACTTTCAAAACAGAGCCCGGCATTGAGGCACCGACTTGTTTCGGGTTCGAACGATCCACTTTCGGACGACTCGTTGTCGCTGATTTGACGTTCACGTCTTTAATCTCGATCTCACGTGGTACGCCGTTCATCTCATAAGAGACGAGACGAATGCCATCTTCGTTTGCCGCACTCACTTGTACGAGCTTGATGATCAACGTCTTCCCTGTCTCGATCTCAACTTGAATCGTCTCACCAACGTTTAATCCGTAGAAGAATGTCAACGTGTCGAGGACGGATACGTCACCGTACGTCGTCGTATGTTTGACATAGTCTTCGTATACTTTCGGATAGAGCGCGTGGGCAAGAAGCTCAAAGTCTGTGACCGGTCGCTCAAACTTCTCGAACAACTCTTGGCGTGCTGATTCAAAGTCATATGGCTTGATCAGTTTACCTGGACGAACGTTCAGTGGCTCCTCCCCTTTTAAGATGACTTGTTGGACATCTTTCGGGAAACCGCCAGGAGGTGTACCTAACTCGCCGCGCATCATCTCGACGACCGAGTCCGGGAAGTCGAGTTGATGGCCACGCGTCATCACATCCTCTTCTGTCAAGTTGTGCTGCACCATGAAGAGCGCCATGTCACCGACGACTTTTGAAGAAGGGGTAACCTTGACGATATCTCCGAACAACATGTTGACACGGGCATACATCGCTTTCACTTCTCCCCAACGGTCTCCAAGCCCGACTGCTTTCGCTTGTTGCTGAAGGTTCGAATATTGACCACCTGGCATCTCGTGTTCGTATACAGACGGATGCGGTGCGCGCATATCACTTTCGAACGGTTCGTAGTTGTGGCGCACGTCTTGCCAGTAATCACTGATCACTTCATATTGTTTCGGATCAATCTTCGGCTGACGTTCGTGGTGGTTGAGCGCGTAGACTAAACTTCCACCTGAAGGTTGCGATGTCATCCCTGACATCGAGCTTGCGGCAACGTCGACGATGTCGACACCAGCATCCGTCGCACGTGCGTAAGTGAAGATCCCGTTCCCTGAAGCATCGTGTGTATGCAAGTGAATCGGCAAATCGACCGCATCTTTCAATGCTGACACGAGCGCATAGGCTGATTCCGGCTTCAATAAGCCGGCCATATCTTTAATGGCTAGAATATGCGCACCACTCGCCTCAAGTTTCTTCGCAAGGTCAATGTAGTACGGAAGATGATATTTCGGACGGTTTCCGTCATACAAGTCACCTGTATAACAAATCGCCGCCTCCGCTACTTTTCCTGTCGGTAACGTCGCATCAATTGCTAATTGAATCGACTCTAGGTTGTTAAGACTGTCGAAGATTCGGAATACGTCGACTCCTGCATACGCCGCTTCATGCACGAACTTCTCAATGACGTTGTCCGCATAGTTTTTATACCCGACCGCGTTCGCGCCGCGAAGCAACATTTGAATCAAGACGTTCGGCATCTTCTCACGAAGCTTCATGAGACGTACCCATGGGTCTTCTGACAAGAAGCGGTATGCGACATCGAACGTCGCTCCACCCCATGCTTCGACTGAGAACAATTCTGGCATCAGTTTGCTTGTCGGCTCTGCGATATTGAGAATGTCTTGCGTCCGCATGCGCGTCGCAAGCAATGACTGGTGCGCGTCACGCATCGTCGTATCCGTCAATAACAGTTCCGGTTGACGTTTGATCCAGTCAGCCAGGCCGTCTGGACCGAGTTCCGTCAAGATTTGTTTCGTTCCCGGTTTTGCTTCTGTCGGTAGGTCTTGCGGGATACGTACCGAGCGGCTGATCGGTTTGTCTTTCAGACCGACTCCTGGGAATCCGTTCACTGTCACATCGCCGATATAGTTCAACAACTTCGTACCACGGTCTTTTCGTTTCGGGAAGACGAAAAGTTCTGGCGTCTCATCGATGAATGACGTGTTGTAGTCCCCATTGATGAAGTTCGGATGCTTCATGACGTTAATCAAGAATGGGATGTTCGTCTTGATTCCACGAATTCGGAACTCGTTCAAGTTTCGCACCATTTTCGAAGCGGCTTGTTCGAATGTCATACCATGCGTCGACAGTTTCACGAGAAGTGAATCGTAGTACGGTGAAATTTCTGCACCGACGTACGCGTTTCCGCCGTCAAGACGGACACCAAAACCACCTGGAGAACGGTATGCCATGATTTTCCCAGTATCCGGCATGAAGTTGTTCCCTGGGTCTTCTGACGTAACACGTGATTGAATCGCATAACCGAGAAGTTTAATGTCCTCTTGCTTCGGCATTTGAATCATATCACCGTGAAGCGATTCTCCTTGTGCAATCATCAATTGCGTTTGAACGATGTCAAACCCTGTGACCATCTCTGTGATTGTATGCTCAACTTGGACGCGTGGGTTTACTTCGATGAAGTAGAATGATTCGTCTTCCGTCACTAAAAATTCAACCGTACCGGCGTTGACGTATCCGACGTGACGCATAAGTTGAACCGCCGCATCACAAATCGCTTGACGTGATTCTTCGGATAATGTCACACACGGTGCCACTTCGACGACCTTTTGATGTCGGCGCTGCACTGAACAGTCACGCTCGAACAAGTGAACGATGTGACCGTGCTCATCTCCGAGAATTTGAACCTCGATGTGCTTTGGACGTTCGACTAATTTCTCTATGTACACTTCATCAGAACCAAACGCTTGTTTCGCTTCCGATTTCGCGCGCTCGATGAGATCTTTCATTTCCGCTTCTGTACGGATGACACGCATCCCGCGTCCTCCGCCACCCATTGATGCTTTGACCATGAGTGGGAAGCCGTGTTCGTTCGCAAACGCTTCTGCATCTTCATACGATGTGAGCGGACCGTTCGAGCCTGGGATGACAGGAAGACCTGCAGCAATCGCACTCTGACGTGCCCGCACTTTGTCCCCGAACGCATGCAAGTGCGACTCGTGTGGACCCACAAAGATGATGCCCTCTTCACGGCAACGTCGTGCGAGGTCAATGTTTTCTGAAAGGAAACCATATCCCGGGTGAATCGCGTCACTACCTGATTCCTTGGCGATACGAATGACACCTTCGATATCGAGGTACGCATCAATCGGCTTCTTATCGAGTCCTACCAAGTAGGCTTCATCGGCTTTAAAGCGATGTAATGAACCGCTATCTTCTTGCGAATAGACGGCTACAGTCCGAATGCCTAACTCAGTTGCCGCTCGAAATACGCGAATGGCAATCTCCCCACGGTTTGCAACAAGTAACTTTTTAATTGGTTTCAAATGAAATCCCCCCGTTAAATTAATTTAAATGTTTCTTACCTGACCACATGAAGCGATGAACGTTGAACGTTCTCTTCGGACTTCACCCGAATTTCTTCTCGTCGTGTCGCTTCTCGATGACGGTTACGCATCGAGATACTACTAAGTACCCCGAGAACACCCATCATCATAATCAGCGATGTTCCCCCATAACTGACCAGCGGCAAGGTCACCCCTGTCCCTGGGAACCAACCAGACATCGCACCGATATTGATGGCTGTTTGAATGATGATTTGTGATGCAATGCCAAACGAGACGAACATCGCAAAATGACTATCTGCATGATTGGCAATATGAATCGCGCGAAACGCGATGAAGAAGAGTAGTACCAAAACCGTCAGCACACCGAAGAACCCTAACTCTTCAGCAATGATTGACATAATATAGTCGGTTTCAGGTTCTGGTAAATACCCATACTTTTGAAAACTGTTCCCGAGTCCGACACCGGTCAATCCACCATGTACGATCGAGATGATCGACATGAGCAACTGATGACCGTATCCTTCCGGGTCCATGAACGGGTTGAACACGACCTCAATCCGGCTCCGTTGATTCTCTGAGAAGATTGTCGTGAACAATAAGAACACAGCACCGACACCGGCTAAAATCCCTGGAATCATGATTCGAAGTGGCGCCCCGACTCCGAACCACATGAGAAGCATGATTGATCCGAGGACGAATAATCCTCCCATGTCTGGTTGCCCATTGATGGCGATGGCGTAGAATGAGAAGTAAAAGAGAACAGGTACTAAGAAGAAGGCACCAATTTGAGCGCGCCACCCTTTTTTCACGATGGCAGCCCGAGCGAGACGTCCCGGTAGTCCTTTTAACTCATTATTCCATAGCTCGTGGTAATAGTTCGCAAGCAGTATGATGAGAACGAATTTGGCAATCTCGACCGGTTGAATAGTAAATCCGCCGATGATGAGCCAAGCCCGTGCCCCGTTCAATGGTGGCATCGCCCATGTAACAAATAGCAAGATGACAGAGACCGCATAGAGACTGAGACGAATGCTTTTCTTCCGAAACATCTCATAGCGGAACAGCGTCGCAATCAAGTAGACAAAGATCCCGATTCCTACGTAGACGAGCTGGCGATAGAACAAGCTGCTATTCGCATAGTCCCCACGATTCCAAACGCTCGCACTGTAAATCATGATCGAACTGATCCCGACGAGTAAGAGCACTGACAAAAACAACGCAAAATCAAAATACCGAAACCGTGTTTTCATGTATTCACTTCCTTATGTAAAACAATCCGACAACCTTTATAAAAAAATACTCAAACAGCGCCACTTGCACAGTTTGAGTATAAGGTTCATAATTCTGAAGCTTCTGCCAAGGCAGACAACTTTTGTTCCAATGAATCGAGCAGTCCTTTACCTTCAATGTCTGAAATGAGTCCAAGACGAACCGCAAAATCAATTTGGCGCGATAGTCCAAACATATGTGTATCAAGCACCTCTTCATAAAGCGGGCACTTCGGCATTTTTAGGTTTTCTAACTGCACTTCAATCAGACAACGGATTTTTTCAGCATCCGCCTCGAGTAACTGAAGCGCTTGCTCCCGTTGGATTGCAGCCAAATTTGTCGCCACTACGACCCCTCCTCCGTACGATGACAGACTGTTTGTCATAACTCAACTGTACATTATCTTTCATCATAATTCAATGTACAGTATGGATGATTGCGACATTCTTCCTCTTTTCCATTTTACGAGAAAGAGCGCTATAATGAAACGTGTAATGTGTATAAAGGGGGATGTAAGCATGATTTTTCCACTAGACGGAGCGGTTCGTCACAGTTTGACGATCGATCCGACCGTATGGATTTTTGACGACCGAAAACGAAAGATTGAAGAATTGGACTCGGTGACCGAGAATGACCGTGAGGCTTACTATGCGAAAATGGGGAAAGCATGGGACGATGGTCTATCACAAGGAACAAGAATCGACCACAATAAGCCGATGTCTCGTCAAGATAAAGACGCAGCTTTGCGCGATTCGTTCGCGATGCCGCTCGCACCATTTTTGAACAATGCCGAACCAATTGATATGGCCACACACGTCCGTTTTTACGGAGAAACGGTGTTGACGCTGTCGCTTAGCGAAGCATCACGCGTGTACTTACAATTTTCAAAAGACGGGAAAGTACTCGCTGACGGACCGGTCTATGTATTATATGAAGATCAGGTCATTCGCCAAGTGAATCACATAACCGTACTGAGCAATCAATGAGAAGGAACTTTCCTTCTCATTTTTTGGACTTTTTACTTCACAAAGTGTAATATGTAGTGTATTGACTACAAATTGAATATGAAAGGTCGTGACGCTTACGATGCCTCTTTGGAAACGAAATTTAATAGTTGTTTGGATCGGTAGCTTCTTGACCGCCGCTTCAATGAGTCTCGTCCTCCCCTTCCTGCCGTTGTTTATTGAACAACTCGGTGTAAAGGACCCTGACCATGTCGTCACTTGGTCGGCGATCGCGTTCGGCGCGACGTTCCTCGTGGCCGCCATCGTTTCCCCGATGTGGGGACGTCTGGCTGACCAAAAAGGGAGAAAGTTGATGCTTATCCGAGCAAGCCTCGGAATGGCCATCGTGATGTTTCTCATTAGTTTTGTGCAAGACGTGTATCAACTGGTCGGGTTGCGTTTACTCATGGGTGCCGTTTCTGGATTTATCTCAGCCGGTATCACCTTAGTCGCTTCCCAAACCCCAAAAGAGAAAAGTGGCTGGGCGCTCGGTACCTTGTCGACCGGTGGAATCACTGGTGGTCTACTCGGCCCGCTCATCGGCGGACTACTTGCAGACTGGATTGGGCTTCGATCCGTTTTTCTCTTTACCGGAAGTGCACTCTTCCTCACATTCCTCATCACGCTCTGGTTCGTAAAAGAAGACTTTGTCCCAGTGAAACGTGATGAACTCGCTTCAGTGAAGTCCATTTTCGCCTCACTGCGGCATCCGCAATTGATTGTCGGGTTGTTTGTGACAACGTTCCTCATCCAGTTCTCAACACAATCAATCGGACCACTCTTGACGTTATATGTACGTGAATTAAATCCGCATACGACCGCACTTGCCTTCATGGCAGGGATTGTCGCATCTGCCCCTGGGCTCGCCGCTCTCTTTTCGGCGCAACGTCTCGGACGATTATCGGACCGATACGGGGCAGAACGGATCTTATTTTGGGCACTGCTACTCTACAGTTTATTCTTAATCCCGCAAGCATTCGTCACATCGACGACCCAACTCATTCTGTTACGCTTCGGGATTGGATTTGCGACCGCTGCATTGATGCCATCCGTTCAGTCGTTGCTGCGGCAGCATACACCAACCGCTGCAACCGGAAGAATCTTTTCCTATAATCAGTCCGCTCAGTTCATGGGAAATCTACTCGGACCGCTATTTGGATCCCAAATCGTAGCACACTTCGGATTTTCCGCACTGTTCATCGTCACAGGATTGATCATGATTTCAAACGCCTTTTTAGAACGGACGAACGTCCAATCGCTACAACTCGATACAAAATAACGCCGAGCGCTTAGCTCGGCGTTATTTGTGTATCTCGCTTATAACAAGTCGGCCGCCAATCTTGCGAGAGACGAACGCTCCCCTTTTACCAATTGGACGTGACCGAAGACATTTTGTCCTTTGAATCGTTCAACGGCGTATGTCAATCCGTTCGAATATTCATCTAAATACGGATGGTCGATTTGGTACGGGTCACCGACGAGAACAATTTTCGAGTTCTCCCCGACTCGGGTGAGAATCGTCTTGATTTCATGTTTCGTTAAGTTTTGAGCTTCGTCGATGATGATGAACTGGTCGGGCATGCTTCTTCCTCGAATATAAGTGAGCGCTTCGAGTTGAATCGATTTCATGCCGGCCAGAATATTCCCTAGCTCATCTTTTGAATTGGCACTGAAGAGAAATTCTAGATTATCATAGATCGGTTGCATCCATGGACGTAGTTTTTCTTCCATCTCTCCTGGCAAGTAGCCGATATCGTTCCCCATCGGGACGACCGGTCGGGCGACGACGAGCTTATTGTATCGTTGCTCGTCCTCAACGAGTGAGAGTCCTGCCGCTAGGGCAAGGAGCGTCTTTCCGGTTCCCGCTTTCCCGAGTAACGTGACGAACGGAATGTCATCTCGCAACAATAAGTCGAGCGCCATGCGTTGCTGGACGTTTCGTGGATGAATTCCCCAGATGTGGTCAGCGTCGAGCGCTAGCGGACGAACAATCGGTTGGAGCGTGTCGACCACCGCGAGCGCACTCGCTTTCGACACGTTACTTTTTAACACGACGAACGAATTCGGATATAACGTTTGTTTCGTCAATGCGGATGTCGGAAGTTGGCGTACTTTATAAAATTCATCGATGAGTGCCTGATCGACCTCGATTTCACGATAGCCGGCATACAAATTCGTCGTATCGACGATATGGTCGGTCAGATAGTCTTCGGCATCAATTCCGATCGCGTCCGCCTTCACACGGACCAATATATCTTTTGAGACGACGACGACTTTATGGTTCGTGTCATGCTCGTATTGTTTCATTAATTTTAAGGCAACGAGTAGGATGCGGTTATCGTTCGTCATCACGTCGAATGGAATATCGACTTCGTGTTCGTGTCCAATCTCGACAAAGAGACGTCCACCGTTTTCAAGTGGGACGCCGTCATGAAGTTTCCCCGAAGTTCGGAGCTGGTCTAGAACACGCGACGTTTCACGGGCGTTCCGCCCGACCTCATCCATGTTTCGTTTTTTACCATCAAGTTCTTCTAAGACAATGGCCGGGATGACCACGTCATGTTCTTCAAATTGAAATAAGGATAGCGGATCATGTAGGAGTACGTTCGTATCGAGTACATACGTTTTTTTCATAGACTTTGCCGCCCCTCGACTATAGGATGGTAATCAAGAATGAAGACTTTCTTTCACTTCACGGTCTAATTTTTCCGCCGCTCGGATATCATACGTTTTCGTAATTTCGGGCTGAGCGTATGCTGCACCATAAAATGAGATATTTCTCACTTCTTCGACATGTCCTTCAAAAAAACGAAGATGAAGGCTCGGTTTTACCGCTGGTTCAAATTCTCGAATGGATGAAAGTAAAACATGATAGGACTGACCATCTTCGATAAAGATGAGACCTGCTGTCTTTTCGGTTGATAAAATCGTCACGATATGCGAATTCTTGGTTAAAGCGAACCGCATCGTGTCCTTGTCGAGTGCTTGCACCCAACTGATGGCGTGGCTGATTGGCCAACGCTTTGCCTCATCAAAACCGACGAGAAATGTTAACGGCATGTCATTCAACAATCGCTGTTGAGCGGCTGTCAATTCAAACGTTGCCTTACTCGCCATTCAACTCCCCTCCTTTTAACCGGGTATGGTTGTACCATTCTCCCTTATCGATTCAATTCCCTGCTTTCAACGAATGAAATCATGCTATACTCATCCTATAGAGGAAGGTGAGAAGATGCGTGTAAAATGTTCTCTTTGCGATAAAATCGAAACAATCGACTCATGGTCGTTTGAAGCAAAACGATTGCGCAACAAGCCGGCTAAAACGTATATGTGTCAAGACTGTCAGGAGCGAATCAGCGAACGTACGGCTGAACGCGCCGCATCTGGACAATTCAAGTTATATCCTACATTTCGACAAAAGCGAAATTGGTAATGAAAACGGGCGCCTCCGAAGAGACGCCCGTATTTTTTATGACTCGACTGCATCCTGACGACGGTTCCACCAAAGACGACCGCGATAGATGGCCAACACGATGGCCATGACAGCAAGTACTTCTGGAATCGGCCATGTGAAAAAGACGAGCGCCATCGTCCCTGCGCCAAGTGCAAGTAGAATATAGACGATCAGTGATTTCCACCATGCCAATTGTTTTGCAAAACCAAGCTTAAAGACGAGAATCGTCAGTAAGATGACCGTGACAACGAGTGCGTTGAATCCGACCGAAAAATCGTTCGGGTCGCTCCCGACACCTAGCATCGAGGCAATCCACGGAACATCAATTTGTGTGATATCGATTGTTTGAGAAGCTTTCAAGACAAAGAGTCCCCCTTTATTTCATACACATCCATTCTACACTATTCCATGCAAAAGGGAACGCCGAAGCGTTCCCTTTTCTACTACTTATTCTTTACCAAGTTTACGACGCTTGTCAGCTTTCTCGCGTTCGTTCTTGTTCAAGATTTTCTTACGAAGACGGATTGACTCTGGCGTGATTTCACAGTACTCGTCATCGTTCAAGAACGTGAGCGACTCTTCAAGTGAGAAGACGCGCGGACGTTTCAAGACTTGTGTCGAGTCTTTTGCTGAAGCACGCATGTTTGTCAACTGCTTCCCTTTAACGGCGTTAATCGCAAGGTCGACGTCACGGTTACATTCACCGATGATCATTCCTTCGTATACATCCGTACCTGGCTCGATGAAGATCGTTCCACGGTCTTCGAGTGCACCGATTGAGTAAGCCGTTGACTTCCCGTTTTCGATACAAACCATAACACCACTGCGACGACCACCGATATCAGCTGCGATATACGGACGGTACTCTTCGAACGTGTGGTTCAAGATTCCGTATCCACGTGTCGCCGACAAGAATTCGTTACGGTAACCGATGAGTCCGCGTGATGGAACGATGAATTCCATACGTGTCTGACCGTTATCGTTCGTGTTCATGTTGGCAAGTTCACCTTTACGGAGACCGATCGACTCCATGACTGAACCTGTGTACTCTTCTGGTACGTCGATGATCACGCGCTCAAACGGCTCAACTTTCGTACCGTTTTCGTCTTCACGGATGATAACTTGTGGCTTCGATACTTGAAGCTCGTAGCCTTCACGACGCATGTTCTCGATCAAGATACCGAGGTGAAGCTCACCGCGTCCTGATACGATCCATTGGTCAGGAGAATCCGTGTTTTCCACACGAAGTGACACGTCTGTCTCAAGTTGTTTCATCAAACGCTCTTCGATCTTACGTGCAGTGACGAAGTCCCCTTCACGTCCTGCGAACGGCGAGTTGTTCGTCATGAAGCGCATTTGAAGTGTTGGCTCATCGATACGAAGGAGCGGAAGTGGCTCTTCTTTACCGACTGGCGTAACTGTCTCACCAACGTTGATGTCTTCCATCCCGGCGATAGCGATCAAGTCACCTGCTTTAGCTTCTTCGATTTCAACGCGCTTGAGGCCGAAGTAACCGAACAATTTCGTGACACGGAGTTGCTTCACTGTACCGTCTGTCTTACAGAGCGATACTTGCTCACCGACTTTGATTTTCCCACGGAAGACGCGACCTACACCGATACGACCGAGGTAGTTATCGTAGTCGAGCATCGTCACTTGGAATTGAAGTGGCTCATCTGAGTTATCCACTGGAGCTGGTGTGTTTTCAAGAATTGTATCGAGCACGTGTGTGATCGTGTCTTCTTGGTTTGCTGGATCAGGATCGAACGAACTTGAACCGCTGACAGCCGATGTATAGACGACAGGGAATTCAAGTTGATCTTCATCTGCGCCAAGATCGATCAAGAGATCGACGACTTCATCGACAACGTCGAGTGGGCGAACCATCGGCTTATCGATTTTGTTAACAACGACGATCGGACGAAGTCCTTGGTCGAGTGCTTTTTTCAATACGAAGCGAGTCTGTGGCATACAGCCTTCACGCGCATCGACGACGAGAATAACGCCATCAACCATACGCATGATTCGCTCAACTTCCCCACCAAAGTCTGCGTGACCTGGCGTATCTACGATGTTGATGCGTGTGTCTTTGTAATCGATTGCCGTGTTTTTCGCGAGAATTGTGATTCCGCGCTCACGTTCGATATCGTTCGAGTCCATCGCGCGTTCTGCGACTGCCTCGTTCGTCCGGAAAGTACCAGACTGTTTCAATAATTCATCGACTAACGTTGTTTTACCGTGGTCAACGTGAGCGATGATGGCTACGTTACGAAGGTTTGTTCTTACGTTCATGTAGTTATTCCTCTCTTATTTAAAAAGTTTCAGCTTTTCTTCAACTTTAAGAGTATAGCACACGTCACAGTACCTTTGTCGAGTGGAATCGACTGTGAACGTTTTCATTGGACGTTTTTTATCATACAATGGGGGGGAGAAGAGAAAATAAGGAGGAGTCTCCATGCAGCTTATGTTTCTATTGATTGCCATGGCCGTCGTCGCCGGATTTGTCGGCATCGGCATTGGGGTGGCCGAAGGAAGCGTCGCCATCATTTTAGGCAGTCTCGTACTTAGTGGTGTCGCGACATTCTTTGGTATTCAATTACGCCGTCGCATTCTTTCTGATCGTCAATCTTCATAAACACAAGAGGGTTGCCCGACTTTTGTCAGAGCAACCCTCTTTCCTTTTATTTGATGATTCAAATCGGACGTGTCAAACAGATGCGGTCACGTAAGACCAAACCATCCTCCTCAATCGCATCGTACCCATGATTCATGAAGTAATCACGTTCCACAGAATCAAATCGGAATCCGGCTTGTTGATAAAAGCGCAATTGCATGATGCTTGAATTCCCGGTACAAACGAGGAGTTCTTGACCGCCGAGTGCCGTCGCCCGTTTTACCGCGTCTTGTAGCATCCGCTGACCAATCGTTTGATTTTGCCTCTCCGGTTTCACCGCGATATTGACAAGCTCGATTCGTCCTGCCCCATGCGATACAAGCATATAGGCACCGACGATTTCTCCTCCGAGTAACGCTTTAAACGTTCGTCCTGTTTGAAACTGTTCTCGCACCATCGCTTCATTCGGATTCGCTAAAACAAGCAAATCACGAATTTCTTCATATGATTCATGTTTCACGATTTGAAGATCCGGCTTCGCTTCCGGGGTCACCCCTTTTGCGATGACATAGTGTTTGATGACGTCATTGACGAATGTCTCGCTTCCTGCCAATACAGATGTTCTCCCATCGTATCGAATCGGTTCCCCATATAAGGAAACGACCCGTCCACCCACTTCTTCTACGAGCAATTTCCCTGCAGCATAATCCCACGGCATGTTGCGCATCGTAATGTATCCGTCCACTCGTCCTGCGGCGAGCCAAGCAAGCTCAAGCGATGCAGCGCCGTGTGCCCGTGTCCCAATCGAGTCCCGAACAATCGGGGCAAGGATTTCCGGGGCAATTTGATGGTTCGGGGTGACCCACGTCGCATTCATACTCAAAAATGCATCTCGTACATGATGTTCATGTAGATTCGTCAACGTCCGTCCGTTTAATGTCGCACCATACCCTCTTCTTGCCATGAACATCTCATCTGCCATCACATCATAGACAAATCCGTACTCTACGACCCCATCGACCATCACGGCCACCGAGATGGCGAACATACGCTTCTGATGAATAAAGTTTAACGTCCCATCAATTGGATCGACGAACCATACCGTTCCTGATAACGTGTCCGGCGTATCCGTCGTCCCTTCTTCCCCCATGATTTGATGGTCCGGGAATTGGTTTTGAATACGGCGGACAATCAACTGTTCCACCGCTCGGTCAATTTCAGTGACCAAGTCTCCTTTTCCGGTCTTCCGTTCCACTTCATAATGTTGATCAATCTCGCGACGAATCAGTTCTCCCGCCTGTTTGATTAAATCGACTGCAAACCATTCTATCATCTGTGATCACCTCAACTGTATTGTACCAAACAAAAACCAGTATCCGCTCGGAATACTGGTTGAATGTGTGTGTAATGGTCAGGCTTCGAGACGCAATAATTCTTGGCGGTACTTCTCCAACCGATGCTTGCTAGCCTGAACTGTAGCATCATCCTGTGACGCCATCGCATCGAAAAGGGTTGCCAATTCATAATCAATCTCCAAGCGCAGCACCGGAATCCGTTTTTCTGCGTCTTTTCTTTTGAATGCCTCAATCACTTGTTTCATAAGATGCCACACTCCTTTTGTTGGGCTACAAGTTACGGTTTAGTGAGTTGAATTGAGTATATCAGATAAAATTCGAAAAAGAAAGAGAATTGTCTGACTATTTTGAATTTTTTATCTTAATGGATATATTCCCAATTTTAATCCCCTTAAACCTGAATAAGTGTTAGGTAACTGTACCCGACTTTTAAGAAGAAATAACAAAAAAGCATGCCTGAATTTGCACGGGCATGCTCGGACTTACAATTTAATCATTTTGCTCGATGACTTCATCGCTACTTGAATGGTACGATACGTAGAATATCCAGTCTGTTCATCGTGAACCGCGTTCAGTTGTTTCTCTTCTGACTTAGATGTTACGATTTGCTTGAAAGCTCGATACGCGTCTAGGAAAACCTCACGCTCGACTCCACCTTCGTTCGCTTGTGCGACGACATTATAAAACTCGACGACCTCGATCAATTCATCGGTCGTCCAATCCGGATTAATCGGATAATTGATTTGCATATTGTTCACCTCGACACTCATTGTATCAACAAAAAAAACTATTGCAAGTTACGTCAGAAATCTCTATAGTTTTTTTGTTGCTTCTTTTTTAAATCAACATATAACGTAACGATATCATTCATCTAATAAATAAACTGATTCCAAGGGGGATTTACGATTGAAATTAAAAGGTGCTACTCAGCTCGAAACGCCACTATTTGACACGTTACTTGAACATGTCGACTCAAATCCGATTGCGTTCCATATTCCTGGTCACAAGAGCGGGAAAGGGATGGATCCGGAGTTTCGTGACTTTATTGGCGAAAACGCCCTAAAAATTGATTTGATTAACATTGCCCCACTCGATGACCTTCATCATCCAAAAGCGGCAATCGCTGAAGCGGAACGCTTGGCGGCAGAGGCGTTCCGTGCTGATGAGACCTTTTTCTCCGTTCAAGGAACGTCGAGTGCCATCATGGCGATGATCATGGGCGTCGTCGGACCGAATGAGAAAATCATCGTTCCACGTAACGTGCACAAATCGGTCATGTCCGCGCTCGTCTTGACGGGTGCACACCCGGTCTTCATCCACCCAGAATTCGATGAGACGTACGGCATCGCGCACGGGATTACAGCAAGTGCCGTAGAACGTGCACTCGAGCTTCACCCTGATACAAAAGCCGTACTCGTCATCAACCCGACTTATTTCGGTGTCGCGGGTGATTTGGAGCGCATCGTTGATGTCGCTCATGCACAAGATGTACCCGTACTTGTCGATGAGGCACACGGTGTCCATCTTCCGTTTCACGATGAACTCCCACTCTCGGCAATGCAAGCGGGAGCGGACGTGGCGGCAACGAGCGTGCATAAACTTGGCGGATCGATGACAGGAAGTTCCATCTTGAACGTGCGCCGTGGTCTCGTTTCACCAGAGCGGATACATGCGATGCTTTCGATGATCACGACGACTTCAACATCATACTTGCTCCTTGCTTCTCTTGATGCGGCGCGTCGACAGCTTGCTACGAAAGGTCATATGATGAACGAACGTGCGCTTGACCTTGCTCGAGCAGCACGGACAGCAATCGGTCAAATGCCAAACTTGTCGGTTTACGGACACGCGGAGCTTCACTCAGAATCGACTTATGCACTCGATGAGACAAAAGTTCTCGTATCTGTTCGCGAGCTCGGTGTGACAGGATTTGAAGTCGAGAAGTACCTTCGTGAGAAACACCGCATCGAAGTCGAAATGTCAGATTTATTGAACGTGCTCTTCATTGTTACGTCAGCAGACGATGAGTCGACGATTCAAGCATTGATTGAAGCGATGCGTGACGTCGTGTCCGTTTATCAGAAGTCTGGGAATGACTCACTCTCAATCATGCTTCCTGAAATCCCGCCATTGGCTCTTAGCCCGCGTGATGCATTTTATGAAGAGACGGAGACGATCCCTCTTGAGAACGCCGTCGGACGCATTTCAGCTGAATTCATTATGGTGTACCCACCAGGAATTCCAATCATCATTCCAGGTGAATTGATCACAACGTCGACACTCGAATACATCATGGCCAACATCGAAGCCGGTCTCCCGGTTCAAGGTCTTGAAGATGAGTCTCTTCAAATGATTAAAGTCATCCAACAAACAAAAGCGATTCGCTAAATAAAAAATGAGCCGGTCATGGTGACCGGCTCATTTTTTATGTCATCTCAGAAAAGGTGGCTGTAGATGATCGAATTGCTTCCCCTATTGCCTATTATAAGAAAACGCTTACATGTTTTCAAGTGTCAATTTCTTCAGATGCTTCTGTTTTTTCAACTAGGCAGAGTCGTAAAAATTCAGCGACGTGTTCTGTATCATTCAAGTTAATGCCGAGCATCGGATACAATTGACGGGGCTCTTCTAGCGCATGCAGATCGAGAAGGGCCGATTGACCCGTTTGCATACAGACAACTAATACCTTGCCCATGAATTGATGTGTATAGACGAAACCAAAGTCATAGCGGGCAGCTTCTGTCTCAATCCCGGTGAAACGTACACGACTCGTCTCGGATACGGTATATAATAACTCCTCATCGAATGCCATCAGGATTCCCTCCCTTCTCTCTTCACAAGTATTTTCCTTTATACTACAAGTATGAAACCTAAGGAGAGAGTCATCATGAAAATTGAGTATGCCAAACCGTCAAACCAAGAAGCACTCGCGCAATTGATGCATGAGCTATGGCCCGACGCCCCGATTGAGGAATTGCGGATGGAAGTCAAACTCGGTCTTGCTTCAAAAAAAATGCATTATTTCATCGCATCCTATGACACAAAAGCGATTGGATTTTGCCAGCTCAGCTTCCGGCATGACTACGTGCCAGGTTCAAGCATGTCTCCGACAGCCTATGTGGAAGGAATCTATGTCATTGAAGCAGAGCGTCAAAGAGGTGTCGCCGCCCGTCTGATTGATGCTGCCTCAACATTCGCGGCACGTCATGGTTGTATCGAACTGGCATCAGATACCGAACTTGAAAACGAGAGCAGCCAACAGTTCCACGAGAAAATCGGATTCCAAGAAGTCGAACGCGTCGTCACCTATATCAAAAAACTCTCTCACGAAAAGTGAGAGAGTTTTTATTGACGTTCTTATTTAACGACGTGGATTGGCATACCCATTGCGATTTCAGCAGCTTCCATTGCCATCTCACCGAGTGATGGGTGAGCGTGGATTGTAAGTGCGATATCTTCAGCAGTCATACCAGCTTCGATTGCGAGACCAAGCTCAGCAATCATATCTGATGCGCCAGTACCCGCGATTTGAGCACCGATCAAGAGACCGTCCTCTTTGCGAGTGATGAGCTTCATGAAGCCGTCTGGCTCGTCAAGTGCAAGTGCACGACCGTTCGCTGCGAATGGGAATTTCGAAACTGTGATTTCGAGTCCTTCTTCTTTTGCGAGTGGTTCAGTGTAACCAACCGTTGCAAGTTCAGGATCTGTGAAGACGACTGCAGGGATTGCAGAGTAGTCGAGGTAAGCTGGCTTACCTGCTGCTGCTTCCGCTGCGATTTTCGCTTCGTAAGATGCTTTGTGTGCAAGTGGTGGTCCAGGAACGATATCACCGATTGCATAGATGTTTTCGTTCGAAGTCTTACACTGGTCATCGATTTCGATGATTCCACGGTCGCTGATTTTAACGTCCGCGTTCTCAAGGCCGATGTCGCCTGTGTTTGGACGACGACCAACTGTGACGAGGACATAGTCCGCTTCAACAGATTGCTCTTCACCGTTTACTTCAAACTTAACAGTTACGCCGTCTTCCGTTTCTTCGACACCTTTAGCAAGTGCGTTTGTGTGGATTGTGACGTTCCCTTTTTGTTTGAGTTTCTTCTTAACGATTTGCGTCATTTGTGGTTCGAAACCAGACAAGATGTCGCTAGCGCCTTCTACAACAACTACTTCTGTATCGAAGTTAGCGTATGCAGTACCGAGCTCCATACCGATGTATCCACCGCCGATGACGACGAGTTTCTTCGGTACTTCAGGAAGTGCCAATGCGCCAGTTGAAGAAAGGACGCGTTTTGACCATTTGAACGATGGAATCTCGATTGGTGTAGAACCAGTCGCAACGATCGCTTTTTTGAATTTGTAAGGAGTTGAGCTGTCTTCTGTGATGACACGAACTGTGTCTTCAGAAGCGAAGAAAGCTTCACCTTGAACGATTTCAATCTTGTTCCCTTTAAGGAGACCTTTGACACCGCCAGTCAATTTGTTAACAACTGACTGTTTCCAGTCTTGAACTTTTGTGAAGTCCACTGACACGTTGTCAGACGAGATTCCCATTGAATCATGTCCTTTAGCGTGTTGGAAGTTGTGTCCAGCTGTGATCAACGCTTTCGATGGGATACATCCGACGTTTAGGCAGACACCACCGAAGTTGCCTTTCTCAACGATTGTTACTTTCATTCCGAGCTGTGCGCCACGGATTGCGGCAACGTATCCACCAGGACCGGCACCGATGACAAGCAAATCAGTTTCTTGTGCGAATTCTCCTACTACCATGTTCTTATCCCTCCATCATTAGAAGTGCTGGGTCTTCGAGCAAGCGTTTCACCATGTTAAGAGCGTTCTGTGCAGTCGCACCGTCGATGAGGCGGTGGTCAAAGCTGAATGAAAGTGCAAGTACTGGCGCAGCAACGATTTCACCGTTCTTCACGACAGCTTTCTCAGCGATACGGCCGATACCGAGAATTGCAACTTCTGGGTGGTTGATGACAGGTGTGAACCATTGTCCACCAGCAGAACCGATGTTTGTGATTGTGATCGATCCGCCTTTCATGTCTTCCCCAGCGAGCTTACCTTCACGAGCTTTACCTGCAAGTTCGTTAATGTTTGTAGCAAGTGCATAGATTGATTTACGGTCTGCATCTTTTACGACTGGTACAACGAGTCCGTTGTCCGTGTCAGCTGCGATACCGATGTTGTAATAGTTTTTGTAAACGATTTCTTCGTTCACATCATCGATTGAAGCGTTGATTGTTGGGAATGCTTTCGCTGCAGCAGTCAATGCTTTCACGACGAATGGCAAGTACGTGAGTTTCACGCCTTGGTCAGCCGCGACTTGTTTGAAGTCTTTGCGGAGTGCGACGAGTTTTGTAACGTCGACTTCGTCCATGAGCGTAACGTGTGGTGCAGTGTGTTTCGAGTTAACCATAGCTTTCGAGATGGCTTTACGGATTCCACGGATTTTCTCACGTGTTTCAAGTTCTGGAGTCGCTGACTCGTAAGGCTTGATTTCCGTTTTCGCAGCTGCTGCTGGTGCTACAGAATCTGTTTTCTCTGTTGTAGCTTCTGCAGACGGTGCTTCACCGTTCGCGAATGCATCAATGTCTTCTTTCAAGACGCGACCGTTGTCGCCAGAACCGTTTACTTCACGGATGTCGACACCTTTTTCACGTGCATATTTACGGACAGATGGCATTGCGATGACACGCTCAGATTTGTGAAGTTGAACGTCGCGTGGCGCGTCTTCTTTCACATCTTCTTTCACGTCTTCTGTCTTCTCTTCTGCTTTCGGTTGTTCAGGTGCTTCTTCTTCTTCACCTGCTGGTGCGTCGCCTTCGATGTCAAACGAAATGAGGACGTCGCCGACTACGGCAACTGTACCTTCAGAAACTTTAACTTCTTTGACTGTACCGTCGACTGGAGCTGGGATTTCAACGACTGCTTTGTCGTTTTGTACTTCTAAAAGAACATCGTCCTCTTTGACCGTATCCCCTGCTTTTACGAACCACTTGACGATTTCACCTTCGTGAATACCTTCACCGATATCTGGTAATTTAAATTCAAATACTGCCACTGGTTTTTCCTCCCATCAATTCATCATGTAAACACGACAAGGGAGAACATTCTCCCTCATCGTTTATTCAACACGATCTTAGAAGTTCACAACTTCCTTAACTTTTGCAACGACATCTTTATGGTCTGGTAACCACATGTCTTCACCTTGTGCAAATGCAAAGACTGTGTCTGGTGCAGTTACTCGAAGAACTGGTGCTTCGAGGTGAAGAATTGCGCGTTCTTGAATTTCAGTTACAACGTTCGCTGCGATACCTGCTTGACGTTGTGCCTCTTGAACGACGATCGCACGACCTGTTTTCTTAACAGATTCTACGATTGTGTCGATATCAAGCGGGCTCACTGTCATGAGGTCGATGACTTCAACGTTGATGTTTTCTTTTTCGAGTTCTTCCGCTGCTTTAAGTGAAGTATGCACCATCGCACCGTAAGTGATGATTGAAACGTCTGTACCTTCACGTTTCACATCTGCTTTACCGAGTTCGATTGTGTAATCACCTTCAGGTACTTCGCCACGGAATGAACGATACAATTTCATGTGCTCGAGGAACACAACTGGGTCGTTGTCACGGATTGACGCGATCAACAAACCTTTTGCATCGTAAGGAGTCGATGGAATAACGACTTTAAGACCAGGTGTCTGAGCCATCAAACCTTCAAGGCTATCCGCGTGAAGCTCAGGTGTCTTAACTCCACCACCGAATGGTGAACGGATTGTGATTGGTTGGCTGTAAGCGCCGCCTGAACGGTAACGCATACGTGCCATTTGAGCTGCGATTGAGTCAAACACTTCGAATACGAATCCGAAGAACTGGACTTCCATGATTGGACGGAATCCAGTAAGACCTAGACCGATTGCAAGACCACCAATCCCTGATTCAGCGAGTGGCGTGTCGAAGACACGGTCTTCGCCGAGCTCGTCTTGGAGACCTTCCGTCGCACGGAATACCCCACCGTTTTTACCAACGTCTTCTCCGAAGAGAAGTACTTTCTCGTCGCGTTTCATTTCAACGCGCATCGCATCAGTAATCGCTTGGATCATTGTCATTTGAGCCATAACTTACTTCGACTCCTTTGCAGTATATTCTTCAAGCTGTTCTTTCAAGTTTGAAGGAAGTTCTTCGAACATGTTGTTGATGAAGTCCGAAACTTTTTGTTTTGGTTCTTTGTCAGCTTGGCTGATTGCTTCTTTCACATCAGCTTTCGCTTGCTCGATCACTTCGTTCTCCATGTCTTCGTTCCAGAGTTTCTTGTTCTCAAGGAAGAGACGGAAACGCACGAGTGGATCTTTTTCTTGATACTCTGTGTCGAGTTCTTTTGTACGGTAACGTGTTGGGTCATCCCCAGCGAGCGTGTGTGGTCCGTAACGGTAAGTGAGTGACTCGATGAGTGTTGGCGTTCCTTCGAGTGCATCTACGCGAGCTTGTTGTGTCGCTGCAAGCACTGCAAGAACGTCCATTCCGTCTACTTGGATCCCGTTGATTCCAGCTGCAACAGCTTTTTGCGCGATCGTTTTAGCTGCTGTTTGCTTTTCAACTGGCGTCGAAATAGCGAAGCGGTTGTTTTGAACGACGAAGATTGCTGGTGATTTGAATGCACCTGCAAAGTTCAATCCTTCGTAGAAGTCACCTTGTGATGAGCCACCGTCACCTGTGTAAGTAATAGCGACATTTTTGTTGCCGTTGCGTTTGAGGCCCATAGCCACACCCGCAGTTTGAATGATTTGTGCACCGATGATGATTTGCGGCATCAATACGTTGACACCTTCAGGGATGCGGTTTCCTGCCACGTGTCCACGTGAGAACAAGAACGCTTGATAAAGCGGAAGTCCGTGGAATACGAGTTGTGGAATATCACGGTATCCTGGAAGGATCCAGTCCTCTTTGTCGAGCGCGTATTGCGTCCCGATCATCGTCGCTTCTTGACCTGCCACTGGCGCGTAGAATCCTAGGCGTCCTTGACGGTTAAGTGAGATGGCGCGTTGGTCCCAGATTCGAGTATAGACCATGCGGCGCATGAGTTCCTGAAGTTGCTCGTCCGTTAGGTCAGGCATTGCGTCTTGGTTGACGACCTCACCCTTCTCGTCGAGAATACGGAACGTTTGGAAGTTTTCTTCCACGTTTTGAAGTACCTGAACGTTGTTCATTCGTTTCACCTCATCCTTTCAACTATGAGACAATTGTCTTTTTTGTGATCAAACACTATCTCAAATCTTACGTGTATCTGTCCAAAAAAGCAATCTGTATTAACGTAATTCAGGAAAGTTATGCTCTCCTGCCGTTTCCTAGTTAGTATAAAACGGGTTGTTATAATAACGCAAAAAATATGCTTACTGAAATAAAACGCTTACATTCAAGGGATATGACATTCATTTTGCCTCTGTATCATTTTCGTTTCACCTTCTGTACCATCCACATTCTTCTCCTTTTAAATATGATATAATCAATCATATATGTTTTATAGAAAGGAAGTTGCACATGTTAACGATGAAAGACGTCATTCGCGAAGGAGACGAACGACTCCGCACACGTTCAATTGAAGTACCGATTCCGCCAACCGAAGAGGACTTGGCGCTACTTGACGAGATGGAGACGTTCCTCGTCAATAGTCAAGACCCAGAGATGAGCGAAAAATACGAGTTACGAGGTGGTGTCGGAATCGCCGCGCCACAACTCGGTGTAACCCGTCGTTTCTTCACAGTCTTGCTAAAAGAAGAGGAAGAAACGTTCAAACTCTCGATTTTCAATCCTAAAATCACAAGCCACTCCGTCGAACAGACATTTTTAAATGGTGGGGAAGGATGTTTGTCGGTCGACCGCGTGGTCAAAGGAAATGTACCTCGTTTTCGTCGAATCACATTAGAAGGGTTTGACCGAGACGGACAACCAATTAAGCTTCGTCTTCGGGGTATGCGCGCGATCGTGTGTCAGCACGAGCTCGACCATTTGGACGGTATTTTATTCTATGACCGAATCAATACGTCGAATCCGCTAGACACATACGGCGAACCGATCTAACATGTTTAGCTCGAGAAAAAGGGCACTGTTGTTACTATTCCCATTTTTATTTCTTTTAATCGGCGGATGTGTGCGCATTAATTACGATGCGACCGTGCATTACGATCAATCCGTTTCACTCGAAACCACTTATGCTTTCCGCGACCACCCAGTGATGAAGTTGCTCAATCTCAGGCTCGACTGGGATACGTGGAAGGAGCAGGCCGAGGATAATGGGTACGAGACTGAAGATTATTCGAGCGCCGATGATTATGAAGGGATGGTCTTGAAGAAGACGTTCCGCAATGTGGATGAGTTACAACAGATTAAAGAAGAATGGAAAACCGGTCCAGCCGGAATTCTCGTCCCACCTGACATTCAATTCGATATCGAGCAACGAGAAGGCATCTGGTTCGACTCTTACACGATGCAGACGAACCTCGATCTTCGACTTGATCAGGTTGACTTACCGGGTGTCGAACTATCGGGCTCCCCGAAGAAATTAGCGGAGCGATATATCCGTCAAGCCGATATCCGGTTTAATCTGACTGTTCCGACCGGTGTGTTCGTGGAAGACGGGACTGGCCTTGACCTTCGCTCCATGAAGCATGTCGAGTGGCAAGTGTACGGTGGTCGCCAAAATAATTTAACACTCGTCGCCCATGTGCCAAACGTTAAAGCATGGGTGATCACCATCATCGTATTTGTGGGAGCGATTATTTTAGGGTATTTCATTTGGCGCAAGTATCGAAAAAACGTCGGTAACCCTAGGGAAACATCGATTCGTTCGCGCCTGTTAGGGTTATTGATTGTCTCCCTTTCACTCGTATTGATTGTCGGGACATTCCGACAAGAATTGGCGAATGAGCGACAATCCGAGGCGATTCGCCAAGCGTCGCAGACGAACGAGTTTATCCCCACTTTCGCGGTGCATGGTCTACTCGGGACTGACCGAACGTTCCTCCGCTTCTCGCAAGCGATGGAAGAGAGTGGTCAGGCTACCGACGGCGCCCTTTGTACGGTAACTGTCAAAGGAAAAACCGATTGCGAAATTTATGACTATAGCTCGAATCGTCCAATCGTTCGAATCGAGTTCGAGGATGCAGAAGCTTCTTTGAACAATCAAACGAAATGGTTAAATTCAGCCATTGAAACGTATAAGAAAACGAGAAACCGCTCATTCGATCGCATGTATATCCTCGGTCATAGTATGGGTGGCGTTGCAGCAGCCAACTACATTTTGAACCAGGAGACATACATCGTCGACAAGTTCGTCACGTTTGATAGTCCATTCGGCGGCACTCGACTCGCAAACTTTGGCCTATCGGCTAGTAACTTTGGAATCAACACAGGTAGCCCAGCTATCCGTGACTTATCACCCAACTCGGACGGGCTACAAGCGTTCCAGTCAAAACTGGAGACATGGCCACGATCCGTACAAGTGCTATCCTTCTCTGGACGAGGCGGCGAGTTCAATCTGATTGAGCCGGAGAGTTCTCTGTTACTAGAAGAATATACGAATAACATTCAAACAGAGACCGTACCGTACGATCATTTCTCGCTTCACCGTAAGAGTGACGTCTTGAAAGAGACCGGAAAATTCTTATATGAGTATACGAATGAGTTTAATCCAATCGAGACGAATTAACGTCAAAACAGCTATCCCCAATTTGAGGATAGCTGTTTTTTAGTACGTCATCGTCCATGTCACTTTTTGAAGCCAATACATCACATACTTTCCAAGCGGGATGTCGGTTTGAATCTCGTCATATGCCACTGTGTACGTTCCATTCTCGTTATTCCATAAGCGATTGAAATAATCGTCTACTTCATCAAAGAAAACTGTATCCTCTTCTCCTTTTACCTCGACGTCTGCCTCAAGGTTGTAATCGTTCATATTTCGTGTCGTATAATTTCCGGAACCTAAGACGACTGTCTTCTCTTCTCCATCCACATATAGGATTTTTGGATGATATTGTTCCTTGCCGACATCATACCAACGAATTTCGATCTGTTCAGGATTGACGGTATTCAGTTCTGCCGTTACAGGTAAGTTCGGCAATCCCGATTTTGAGCGACCAAAAGCGTTCGTATTGGGGTCGAGAATCATGTTCACGGTCACACCTCGGCCAGCGGCATCCTCAATCGCTTGAATAATATTTCGGTCAGCCAAGTAGAACATGCCGATCCAAATCGTATCTCCGTCTTCCGCTCCATTCATCGCATCGAGCACCGACTCCTGAATCTTTCCTTCCGTTACGTAACGAATCTCCATCGGCGCATCGTTCGGCGCGCTCTCGATCTTCGATAATGCGTCATCGTCCGGGAAACGTCGTGCATCGCCTTTTGAGAACGTCGCGACTGCTTGTTCCCCTTTAGCTATCTCTTTTAAAATGGGTCCTTTTAAATGAACACCGACATTTGAGTGATACCCACTCGCATCATGCGGGTTCGCCGATAATACGAACCCTTCATTTTCTGTCACCATCACTTTTCGGTGGTTCGCTTTAATGTTCAGCAATCTTAAATACGCCCGAACGGTAATATCCGGTGCCGACGAGGCCATCGGATTCGGCAACCATCCGTCCTGACTATCCCCAAACCATTGAAGCGCCATCCGATAAAACGTGGAGTACAAAATGTTTGGGTCACGAAGTGCGTCGAGATTCGTGTACACAACTTCCACCCCCGCCTCTTCGAGCACATCGAAGTGGTCGGAGACGTGCCCGTTATACGTCGTATTGATATCGTCTGTAATAAAGACGACTTTCAAGTCCGGGTATCGCTCCATTTGCTCCAGCAGCGCTGATGATAATCGCGCCGTGATATCCGGATATTGCCGGTCTTCATTGGAATATGGATTGAATAAGAAAAAGTCCATGACGATATATTCCTCGGCTTCCTGAATCGCTCGCTCGACTTCCTTAAAAATTTCTTGCTCGACAATCTCCGTATCCTCTCCTTGATATGTCAAATCATGAAGAAAGTCGATTTGATCATCCGAAATGAGATAAGGTTCAGATTGTCGTGACACCCCATCCGGTAACGGTTTTACTTGGTGATACACAAGTGTGATGAGAAAAATGACAGCGATGATGGCTAATCCCCACTTGAGCCAGCCTTTTTTCTTTTTTTCTTTAGCCATGAGTTCCCCTCCTTCTTTACGGTTCAAAAAAAGGACTGTAGTCACCTACAGCCCGTTAGATCATACTTCCATAATAATCGGCAGGACCATCGGGTGTCTCCGCGTCTTTTGTGCCAAATACGGTGTGAGCGTATCGGATACGAGTTGCTTCATCTCCGACCACTTCATCTGTTTATTTGACAGCCCTTGCTCGACGGTTTTCTTCAACAGACGTTCGCCGTCACGAATCAAGCTACCCGATTCACGCATATAGACGAAACCACGCGAGATGATATCCGGTCCTGAAACGAGTTTACGTGTCTTGCCATCGATACTGATGACAACGACGACAAGTCCATCTTCAGAAAGGATACGACGATCCCTTAATACAATATTCCCGATATCGCCGATTCCATTCCCATCAATGTAAACGGCGTTCGCAGAAATTTTACCAGTGACCGCAGCCGACTCAGAATCGACAGCGAGCACTTCCCCGTTATCCATGACGAAGCTATTTTCTTTCGGAATCCCGACTGATTCAGCAAGCTCCGCATGTTTCTTCAACATGCGATACTCTCCGTGAATCGGCATAAAGAATTTTGGATTGAGAAGACGAATCATCAACAACTGTTCTTGTTGTGAACCGTGTCCAGACGTATGAATGTTCGTTAACTTCCCGTAAACGACGTCAGCCCCTGCTTTATACAACTGGTCAATCGTCTTGCCGACCGAAATGGCGTTCCCCGGAATCGGAGAAGATGAGAAGATGACCGTATCCCCTGGGATGATCGACACTTGACGGTGTGTCCCGTTCGCGATCCGACTAAGCGCGGCCATCGGTTCACCTTGTGAACCGGTACAAAGAATGGCAATCTCGTTCGGGTCATAGTGACGCATTTGATTCGCTTCAATGATCATCCCTTTCGGAACGTTGATGAATCCGAGCTCTTGCCCGATCGTCATGACTTTCTCCATGGAGCGACCGAAAATCATGAGGTGACGACCTGTCTCAGCACACGCATCGACGACTTGTTGTAATCGATAAATGTTCGATGCAAATGTGGCGAAGATGATTCGACCGTCCGCTTTACGGAACGTCTCGCTAATCGTCCCCCCGACGACGCTCTCACTCATCGTGAAGCCTTCGACTTCCGCATTTGTCGAGTCAGACAAGAGACAGAGCACGCCTTCTTTTCCAATCTCCGCCATCTTGGCGAGGTCGGCCGGTTCACCGACTGGAGTAAAGTCGAACTTGAAGTCACCCGTATGGACGATGTTCCCTTGTGGTGTTTTGACGACAACGCCGAGCGAGTTCGGAATCGAGTGCGTCGTTCGGAAGAACGAAATGCTCGTTTTACGGAACTTGATGAGTGAATCCTCATCGATTTCGTGGAGTTCCGCCTCACGCAACAATCCATGCTCCTCGAGTTTTACTTTAATCAAACCAAGCGCAAGTTTCGTAGCGTAAATCGGTAACTGAACTTGCTTGAGTAAGAATGGAATTCCCCCGATATGGTCTTCGTGACCGTGCGTGATGAATACCCCTTTTACTTTGTCCTTGTTCTTAATCAAATACGAGTAATCCGGAATCACATAGTCAATCCCAAGCAAGTCATCCTCTGGGAACATGATTCCCGCATCGATGACGATGATTTCATCTTGGAATTGAACAACGTATGTGTTCTTCCCGATTTCTCCTAGTCCGCCTAATGCGAACACGGCTGTTTGGTGGTTCTTAACAAACTTCATTTAATCTCTCCTTACTTCAATTATTAATACATCTATGTGAAACATAAGTGATTCTCGAATATGTCCGTAAGATTCTTTTTTCATTATAGCTCATATCATGGCAATATTTCACTAACGATGTGATATTCGTGGTAGTTTCCCTATTTCGTGTTATCCTTTTAGTGGGATCGAAAAACATATTTTTTAGACAAAGAGAAAGAATGGTGAATCAAATGGAAGATCAAAAAGTTGTTTTTTTCGACATTGACGGCACACTCTTGCATGAAGGTAGCTATATTCCACCTTCAACGATTTCAGCGATTCAAGCGCTTCGTGAAAACGGCGTCGAGACATTTATCGCGACGGGACGAGGACCAGCGATGTTATCAGATATCCCGGAACGTGTCGGAATCGATAGCCTTGTTTGTTACAACGGTCAAATCGTCGTGCATAAAGGTGAAATCGTATATCGTAACACGCTATCTAAAGATGCACTCGGTCGTTTGACGACTCATGCCACTTCGAACAACCATACCCTCGTCTATCTAGGACAAGATCGCGGCGGCGCTTCAAAACCGGATGACGCCATCGTCAAGCAATCTCTTGGAGAACTCGACATGCCGATTCCGCGCTACGAACCAAACTTCCACACAGAAGAAGACGTCTATCAAACGCTCCTTTACTGTACACCTGAAGATGAGCATCACTATCTCGACGCCTATCATGAGTTCGACTTCATCCGCTGGCATCCACATGCGATGGACGTCATCAATAAAGGTGCAAGTAAAGCCGACGGCATTCGTCACTTTATCGAAGCGAACGGTTATCGACTCGAGAATACGTACGCGTTTGGAGACGCTTTGAACGACTTGGCCATGCTCCAATATGTAGGGACAGGGATTGCCATGGGAAATGCTCGTTCTGAAGCGAAAGACGTTGCGGACTTTGTAACAAAATCGATTCTTGAAGATGGCATCGAATATGGATTGAAAGCGATGAAATTAATTTAGAAAAAGAGACCTCTTGCGTCAAACCGCCGAGTTGGATCAATCGATTCAACGATCACGGTATCGCTCAAGAGGTCTTTTTTTATTTCGAACGTAACGTCCGTTCAAGCCTGTCTAAATCAGTATCTTTTCCGATGATAATCAAAATATCTTCCGATAAGATCATCTCATCCGCCTGCGGCGAAATGATGACATCATCATCACGACGAATGGCGACAATGTTGACCCCATACTTCGCACGGAAGTCCAAATCGATGAGCGATTTGTTCGATAACTTATCTGACGCTTTAATTTCAACAATCGAATGTTCATTTGATAATTCAAGATAATCTAAAATGCTCTGGCTCATCAAACCGTTTGCGATTCGAACACCCATGTCACGTTCTGGGTGGACGATATTATCTGCACCGATGCGACGGAGAACTTTTTCATGGTAATCGTTTGTCGCTTTGACAGTGATGATTTGGACGCCAAGTTCTTTTAAGATCAACGTCGTTAAAATCGAAGCTTGAATGTTTTCACCGATGGCAACGATGACGTGTTCAAAGTTACGAATCCCCAAACTCTTCAACACGTTTTCATCTGTCGTATCCGCGATCACGGCATGAGTGGCCAAACCCATGAACTCATTGACGCGTTCTTCATCTAAATCGATGGCAAGGACGTCATATCCGTTTGAAGACAACTCACGGACGATTGACCCACCAAACCGCCCTAATCCAATGACTGCAAATTCACCTGTCATGATATTACATCCCTTTCCTACACATGTTCTCTTCTTGATTCTTCGTTCAGTGTAACTGATTCCACTTGAAAACTCTATATAAAAAAACAAGATGGGATTTCCTCCGTGTGAAGGAAATCCCATCTTTTAAAATCATGCTTTTCCACTTGAACGTTTCCCACGTACATAATCGTTATCAAACAGGAACAAACGGAGCAACAAGTAGAGCGCCGGAACGAGCAGGAGCAATCCTAAGATGAATACGACGACGAGTGCCACCGCCATCGACTCGTTGACGACACTTCCGTTGATATCGATGTACGGATACAAGATATACGGTAAGTGTGAATATCCGTAGCCGAACCACGCCATGAAGAATTGTCCCATGACCATCAAGAAGGCAATCCCGTAGTTTCGCTTCATATAGACGAATGAGACGGCAATCACGAAGAAGAGGAAGCTCATTGCGAACCACCACCAATTACCTCCGAGAATGCTCTCATAGTGCCAAGCAGCTTGAGACTTCAAACCGAAGAAGACGAGCCCAGAAGCGATAATCGTCGGAACGCTCCAGAAGAGCGCCCATTTTCTGACGAGTTCGACCGCATTTTGATCGCGTGCCTTATCCGCATAGAACAAAAGGAACATCGCGCTGATATAGAGTACCGAAACAATCGCCAAGATGACGACAGTCCATGAATAGAAGTTAGTGAATAACTTCGCGCCGTCAAAGATGACGCCGTTTTCCGTCTCAGTGATGAACCCACCTTGACTGACCGTCAACACCGTCGACATCGAAGCCGGGATGAGTAATCCTGTGGCTCCGTAAAGGAACATATACAACGTGCTTTCTTTTGACCCGTAGTTCGCGAATGCGTAAAAACTACCACGTATCGCAAGTAAAATCAACACGACGGATGCCGGAACGAGCAATGCCGTCCCATAGTAATAAGCTGTATCCGGAAAGAATCCGACAATCCCGACGAAAAAGAAGACGAAAAACACGTTCGTCACTTCCCACGTCGGTGACAAATACCGTTTAACGAGACGGTTCACTAAGTGATCTCGTTTTGTATAACGGCTATAGAATGCGAAGAAGCCAGCACCGAAGTCAATCGATGCGACGATGAGATAGCCGTATAGGAATGTCCATAGGACGGCAATCCCCAACTCTTGAATTTGCATGTCATACCCTCCGATCACACTTCATCCGCAAACATCGCTTCACCACGATGTTCGGATTGTTTTAGTTCTTTCCCTACTGGGTTCTCTTTGAACAGACGTGATAGAACGACCACTGTGACTGTTCCGAGTACCGCATAGAGGATCGCGAAAGCGACAAGCATCCAACCAACATTTGCCGACGTCGTAGCTGCTTCACTCGTACGCATCAACTCATAAAGTGCCCACGGTTGGCGACCAAATTCAGCGAAGAACCAACCGAATTCAATCGCTGCCATCGCAAGCGGTCCACCGGCTGCAATCGCAAAGAGCATCGGTTTACTGAACTGGTTCAAACGTTTAATATAACGCCCTAATACAAATAGGAAGGAGATGAGCGCTAAAAGCATCCCGATTCCGACCATCGCATCAAACAAGTAGTGAACAAAGAGCGGTGGCTGGTCTTCTTTCGCAAATTCATCGAGACCTGTCACTTCATAGTTCGGAACACCACCAGCAAGAATTGAAAGCGCGTAAGGAATTTTTAAGGCGCCTCGAACTTCATATCCGCCTTCACCGTCATCTTCTAACCAACCACCAAGAATCAACTCAGCCTCGGAGGAGGTTTCAAAATGCCATTCCGCTGCTGCTAATTTATCCGGCTGATATTGTGCCAAATACTTACCTGAGAAGTCTCCGACAAGTGCTGTCGCAATCGCAAAAATCAAAGCGACTGTCATCGTCAAGCGAAGACCTTTTTTGTGATATTCAATCGACATCTTGTCGAGTTGATTACGACGTTGACGTAACAACTGTACAGCTGCAATCGCTGCTAGGATGAACGCAGACGTTAAAATCGCAGACGTCAGTACGTGTGCCATCTTCGTCGGCATAGCTGGACTAAACATCGCTTCAAGCGGACTGACGTTCGCTAAACGACCATCGACAATATCGAACCCTACTGGTTGGTTCATAAAGCTGTTTACCGTTGTGATAAAGAACCCAGAGAATAATGCACCGACTGCGACTGGAATCCCGAGTAGCATGTGATGCCACGGGTTTTTAAACCGATCCCACGTATACAAGTAAATCCCAAGGAAAATCGCTTCGAAGAAGAAAGCGAACGTCTCCATGAATAGTGGAAGTGCAATCGTTTGACCCGCGACGCGCATCAAGTTCGGCCATAATAGCGAAAGCTGTAGACCGATTGCTGTACCCGTTACAACCCCGACAGCTACTGTCACGACATACCCGCGTGACCACCGGCGAGCCATAAGGGTATATTTCGGGTCTTTTTTACGAATTCCTAAAAATTCTGCCAATAAGATTAAAAGTGGAACCCCGACGCCGAGTGTGGCAAAAATCACATGAAAACCTAATGTGAGTGCCGTCAATGCTCGGCTCATCAGGACAGGATCTTGAAACATCTATTGATTACCTCCTATCTCTCTCTATCGCTTCGAACCCATGTATGAAACGACAATCACAGATGAATACCCTTCGATACTTCCATCATAATGATTTTATATTGCGCTGTAATGTCTCAATGCTCGAGTTTGCAAAATGTTCACATTTGAGCAATCGCCACAGAATTGTCGCTTTACATTCATATTTGATTCCCTTTTTGCTCACACTTCACTCTTTTTGGGGCACACTAAAAGCGGTCTCAATGGAGACCGCTTCGTGTTATTGAATCATGACCGTGCGGAAATAGTGGTCAAACAATTCGATGGCTACTTCAATCGCTCGTTCGTCCGGGTTGAGTGTCGATTGATGGAGACCCGACCCCATATCGTTCACACCTAGCCAAACCATGAATCCAGGAACTTGTTTCAGCATATATCCGAAGTCTTCCCCTGTCATGGCAGGAACACATGTCTTATACGAATACCCTACCTCTTCGACCGCTTCTTCGAACTGATAAAGATAGCGCTCATCGTTGACGACCTCATGATAACGATTGCCGAATTCAAGGTCGATCTGAACATTATACGTCATTTCGACACCGGCGATGATTTGACGAATTCGGCTCTCGAGTACAACCATCTCCTTGTCAGATAACGCTCGTACCGTTCCATCTAACTTGGCTGTATCGGCGATGATGTTCTCTTTTGTTCCCGCTGCGACTTTCCCGATGCTGACGACCGCACTTCCCATCGGATCAATGTTCCGTGAAACGATGGTTTGCAGTTGCATGATGAGGGCGGCTTGGACGATAACGGCATCAATTCCTGCGTGAGGGAATGCACCGTGCCCTCCCTTTCCATGAATCGTAATATGGAGTTCACGTGCACTTGCGAATAATACACCTGGTCTAGAAGCTACCATCCCGACCGGATATTCAGGCGCGACATGTAATCCAAATAGCGCGTCCGGACGGAAGTGATAGAATAATTCGGATTTCGCCATCGGTTCTGCCCCGCCTGGCCCTTCTTCAGCTGGTTGGAAGAAGACAACAAGATGGTGGTTGAACGGGACTTCGACCGCTCGTTTGATTAATCCGAGCGCGATAGACATATGGACATCATGACCGCACGCATGCATCATACCCTCGTGAATCGATGCAAACTCCAATCCGGTCTCCTCGGTAATCGGCAACCCATCCATGTCGGCTCGGTACCCGATTGTCTTCTCCCCGACGAGACCATCCACGCGAACGAAAAGACCCGTCCGCCAGTGCGTGATATGAACACGCGGCGAATCGAGCGAACGGATCAGTTGTTCGAGAGTCGCCTGTGTTTTGAATTCTTCATATCCAGCTTCCGGGATTAAATGCAGTTGTCTTCTTGCTTCGATTGCCCAATTCATGATTCAGTCTCCTTCGTAACTTCTTCAACAATGTTCCAAAATGCTTGTACTTGTGCCAATTCCAACATCGATTCTGTCGACAGCATCCACGTGTCCCGAACGAGCGGGACACCACTCGAGGACGTCAACGGAATCTTGTTCATTTCATTGACATCTTTAATGGTCGACTCCGGTAAAATGGCGAAGCCGATTCCATGTAACGCCATCTGTTTACACGTTTCAATCTGGTCTACGACGAGTGTGGTGAGCGGCGGGCTCGAAAATCGTTCCTGCCACCATTCTAATATTTCCTGGTAATATGTCGAGTCGCTCTTAAATTGAATAAATGATCGTTCGTTATTTTTTAGTTGGGACAGGTCTGTCATTTTTAAATCGACCAAGTGTAAGGAGTCAGAGAACAGCTTCATCCGCTCCCCGCGCCAATCCGGATTTCCTCGAATGATGCCGATATGAAAATTCTCCTCAAGCATGTAACGCATCATTTCACTCGACCATCCGGTGACTAACTTGACACGGACAGACGGATATCGCTCCACGAACGTCTTTAACACTTTCGGGAGCCAATACTGACCCATGATGGAAGCAACAGCAATCTTTAACGTCCCGTATACTTCTCCAGGATTTGCTGTGAGCTCGCTTCGCAACTCTTGTTCTTCACTGTACATCTTCTTGGCGAACTCGATGATTTTCTCCCCATCTGGCGTCAAGGCAAGACCGCGTGTCGAACGGACAAAAATCTTTTTTCCCCATTGATGTTCAATCGTCACGAGCCGTTGACTGAGCGCCGGTTGAGAGACGAATAACCGCTCCGCCGCTTTGCGCATATTCAATTCTTCTGCAAGGATAATTAACACTTCTACTTCCGATACTTGCATGACGTCACCTGTTTCTCTATCGTTTGAAAGATTGTATACTGAATAAGTATTTGTTTCAATGTATCATATCATGTTTATTCATCAATTTGATTGTTAGGAGGAAATCTGATGCAACGTCATCATTTCGCCTTTATCGTTGCGACCGTCGCGACGCTTGGCAGCCTTTACTTCTCTGAAGTCATGCTTTTCTTACCATGTAAACTGTGTTGGTTCCAACGCATCTTTATGTATCCACTCGCCATCTATTACTTGACAATCATGTTGACCGCCCGTGATGTGAATCGATTGTTCGTCGGAATCATGGCCGGTGCCGGCTGGTGTATCAGTCTCTATCACGTCATCCTAGAACGTATTCCGAACGGAGAAGCCTTCTGCACGAACGACTGTCTCATTCGCTGGGTGAATTATTTCGGCTTTGTTACCATCCCACTTCTCAGTTTTATCGCCTTTACATGTATTCTCATCATCCAATTCGTCCCGTTCAAAAAAGCGTAAGACATACAAAGGAGAAGCCGTCATCAAGACGGCTTCTCCTTTCTCTTATTGCCACCACTCGTCGTACAGTGAAGCAGGCATATGATGCTTATGACGTGAACGTTTGAAAATCGTCTCAATCCGCTCTGCAATCACCGGATCGATGGATTTACCTTCTAAATAATCATCTAATTGGTCATATGTCATGCCAAGCGCCACTTCGTCAGGCAGGCCAGGACGACCGTCTTCAAGATCTGCTGTCGGCACTTTATAAATGACTCGTTCATGCGCCTCTAGTTCGTGAAGCAACGCCTTCCCTTGACGTTTGTTCAAACCAGTCAACGGTGTGAGGTCACACGCCCCGTCTCCATGTTTCGTGTAGAATCCCGTCACATATTCCGCTGCATGGTCCGTACCGACGACAAGGGCACCAAACGTTGCCGCGATGTCATATTGCGCCTTCATCCGTTCACGCGCTTTCGTGTTCCCTTTATGGAAGTCACTCAACTCAAGACCCGTCGCTTGTCGGAACGCTTCTACCGATGCGTCGACGGCAGGCTTGATATTGACAGTGAGGGACTTGTCCGGACGGATGAACTCGAGGGCGAGTTGGGCATCATCTTCATCATGTTGTTCGCCATACGGTAATCTTACCGCATAAAACGTGTAGTCCCCCGCATCTTCTGCTCGTAGTTCTTCCATGGCGAGCTGACATAACTTCCCTGCCAAACTCGAGTCTTGTCCCCCTGAAATTCCGAGGACAAGTCCTTTTGCACCGGCACGTTTCACATACGCTTTCAAGAAATCGATTCGTTGACGAATCTCTGCCTGCGGATCGATGGTCGGTTTGACATGTGTTGATTCGATAATATGTTGTTGCATGAATGACCCTCCCATAATTCTCTCATTTCGTTTTATTGTCTGATAATTCACAAACCCCGTCAACTAGCGATATACAAAAGAAAGACGGAAACATTCGTTTCCGTCTCATGATTATTGAATTTGGAATGACGTAACTTCTCCACCAATCGGTGTCAATTCGAGGAATAATTTTTGACCTTCCGCTGGCGCTTCATCGAGTAACACACCAAATGTGAAGCTTCCACCCGTCACTTCTGCCGCACCTTGTGCATATAAGTTATGCCCGTCTGACACAGACCATTCAAACTCTACTTCTTCCGTGAAGCCACTGACTTGAATCATCGTATCATTCACATCGATTGTCACATCGCGGAACGCACCGTCTGTTTGCGGTTCAGATGCAGGCGTTTCTTCTGGCGTTTCAGTTGTGTCCTCGTCTGGCTCTTCTACAGCTCGTTCAACAGTGAAGGACGTCTCATCCGTCACAGCGATTTCTGGTGCTCCATCGACTTGACCGAGTCCGATCACTTCGACCGAGTATTCACCAGCTGCCAATTCTAATGGAAATACCTCATCAAAGATCTTTTGTTCATCCGCTTCCCACGTCTCTTCGATAATCGATTCCGTGAACATATATTTGCTACCATAGTCAAATACGGTTTCGTCACCTTGTTTGATAATCAATTGGAAGCGTTGTGAAGAGTTGAACGTCACTTTCGCCGCCTCTTCATTCGGGTTTGTCATCTTGACAGTTGCCGATAATGTATTGGCTGACGCATCATATGCCATTTCCGTATCAAGTGTTAATGGAGCTGGTGGTTCAGACGAATCGCTATTCACTTGACTCGGTTTCGCCTCTTCTTTTCCACATGCTGCTACGACTAGTATGATTGCCGTCACGACGGCGAGTAACCAAGTTTTTTTCATGGATCCCACTCTCCTCAACAAAATAAAAAAACGTCTATAGCACTAGTGTATACAAAGTGCAGACGTTTGTAATGATTTTCCTTATATTATTTACCTTTTTTACGAAACTTTAGCTTGTTCCATGTACTGTTGCCAACCGGTCATGAACAACGAATCAGCGATATCGAGATCAGACCGGACTTGAGCCGAAATGGAGAACGTCTCACTATGCATCGATTCAAACGTGACGACCATCGTCTCTCCTACCACTTCTTTATAAGCTACAAGTTCAGGCGTTTCTGCAAACAACATCATAAGTATGGCTCCTTTGTTCATCTGTGATAAACCTAGTGTACCAATATGAAACCAAGATGTAGGTCCTATCGTTCGACAGGGGAACAGTGACATTTTACCTATTGTCGAAACGCTTACATCAAATGTTAGTCAAATGGTGAAATGTGCATATAAGAGATCGAAAAAGAGAGGAAATCCGCCTTGCGGACCCCTCTCCTTTCCTGAAAATGTAAATGAAATTGATTCATCACATGTCGAACGAAACATCACTTCGTACGGTTTGAAATTTGTTGCCATACTGTTCCGAGAGCCGTTTCTCCGCTTGTAATGCGTTCTTTCGCGAGTCGTGCCTGCAACGAAACTTCAAATTCGCGGTCTTGTTCGGCAACTGTCAAAGCCGAAACAGCGCGTTCGTCTCCACAATCGAACAAGAAACGAGCCGCACGCCAACGGACAAGTTTATTTTTGTCTTTCAGCGCCTCGATCATCGAAGGTTGAGATTGAGGTAATGCCCAATCTGAGACAGTGTCCCCAGCCGTACGTCGCACAATCGGAGAAGCGTCCACAAGAGCTTGTTCGATATATGTGACATATTCCTCACGACGTTCTTCAAACATCCCGATCATGACGACAGCTTGTCGGCGAATCGCCATCACGGAATCTTCGAGTGCACGGCGGAAATACACCATATTCTCGTCTTGAATGTCTAATTCGTCTAAGAAAGCCATCCGGTCTTTCCAATTGTCAGATTGCAAGTGGTTCGCATTTGCTTCAAAGTCAGCCTCGCGCCCAAACGCTCGAGCCACGATGCGCTCCACTCGTTCTTGTGGATACGCAGCTTCTAATTCTTCCTGAGCGACGACACTGACCTCATCCAATTCACCATAGCGTGGGGCTTGTTCTACCCAACGACGGTCTTGAATGACGTTCTTCACCTGTGCTTGAACTTCCATGGCCGCGTCGACGAATCGTTTCGACAGCCCGATTCGTTTTTCCTCGTCCCCTTTGACGAGCTTCAACTGCATCGGGACATCAAGCACGAACTGGACGGATACATGGACCGGCTCATAATCCGTATCCATTTGTGTAGATTCGACTTCCTCGACCTGTTCCCCGAACGCCCGTCGGATTTCATTCATGACGTCGTGCCAGTCATGTTTCGGATGACGCTCAACGGCAAGAAAATCAGATACCGCATATACCGATTTGACGCCTCGAAGACCAACGATTTCTTGAATAATCGTCGGGGCATCGGTACTCGCTTTGTCGTATGTGGTGCCTCTCCCCTCAAACGGAGGGTCCACAATAATCTTTAGGTTATTCGGACTTGGTGTCGGTTCAATTGCTACTAGTTTCATTCTCATCACCTCACTCTCAATCGTGACGAAAATGCCAAAAAAACGCAAGCGAGTCGCTTGCGTTCAACCAACCATCTATTCTATTTAGAACAACGCGATAAACTGTTGGAGTGAATACGTCGTGCCGTCCACAGTAAACGTGTCGTCCTCTGAAATCGGTTCAAGGAAGAAACGTTTTTCACCATTCTCTTTTACGTAACCAAAAATATGATTAGATTGATAGAACAATTCAACAATCGTCATCCGTCCAAACGTCATTCCATCGTTCATTACCGCCCGATCACCTAATTCGCCGCCATTGTACAGTTCGATGTAAGTTTCCATTTTGGTGTCGCTCCTCTTGTGTTTGTTTTCACAATTCCTTTCTATCAAACAAAAAGAGCGACTTCAAGTTAATTTTTTGCGTTACGCTTCCAAAATTCAATCCATTTACGATACTCCAATAATGTTTTATTGATTTGATGAATCGATTTCTCATCATGCAATCCAGTATCATCTATCTTCTCTTTACAATGTGTGATGAAAATTTCATTTCCCGGTAAAACATTTGCACGATTTGTGGCAAATACTTGTCGGAGATGAATTTGACATCTGGCCGTTCCGAGGATGCCCGGAGAGGCACCAGCAATCATAACCGGTTTATCTCGAAGCGGCGTCCCCGGCTCGAGAGAGAGCCAGTCGATTGCATTTTTTAAAACGCCTGGAATGCTATGGTTATATTCAGGTGTGACAATCAATAACCCGTCGGCTTCTCGAACGGACTGCTTCAAAGCGGCCACAGCTTCTGGTTCATCCGGATCAATCAAGTCGTCGTTGAACAGCGGGAGCTCGATGGAGACGACTTCAATATCAAAATCATCTTGAGCCAGTTCAATAATCGAATGCAAAAGAGCGGTATTAAAAGACTTCTTTCGAAGACTCCCCGACATGGCAATTAATTTATATTTTCCCATGCTCTACCTCCTGAATCCACTTATTCACGATCTCTGCTTCTTCCATCGGGTCTTCCATCATCCCCATATGACTGTATGGGACAATCGCTGTCATATGACGTTCTGCACCTAAAAACGCCCGTTCCTCATTCATATTCGGGTCTTTAGATCCATAAATGAATAAGCCGGGAAGGTCCGTTGTTTCGACGGTCCTCACTTCGTCTTCACAATCCCGAATCGCCCGTTGCGCGTTCACAACCCCTTCAACAGACATCTCGTATCCAATCTCGATTGCTTGTTGAATGAGTATAGGATTCGATTCCTTCGAAAAGACATTCGGGATCATCCCGTCGATAAACGACTTTACCCCTTCTTCAATGACCTTGTTGATTGCACCGTTCCGTTTTTCTTTTGCTTCTTCTGAATCAGAGGCAGCGGTCGAATGCATCAATCCAAAGCCGGACAATTCTTCAGCATAGCGACGAACAAGGTTGGTCGTCACATATCCTCCGAATGAATGTCCGATAACGAGTGGTTGTTCAAGATTTCGAAGTCGAATCTCTTCTATGACCCAATCTGCGAACTGGTCCATCGTTTCCGGCCCGACTTCCGTTCCCGCATGACCCGGAAGTGTGAGTGCATGAACTTCGGCGTTCAATAACGGTTCTAACTGTTCAAAGTATGTTGGCGAACCGCACAATCCATGTAACAATACGAGTGCTTTCATATCATCGAGTGCTCCTTTTCTTCCCATTCTGTTTTGAGTAGCCGATACATCGTCAAATCCATGAATCGACCATGGCTGTATGCATAATCATGTAAGAGGCCTTCTTCTATAAATCCGAGCTTTTGTACGAGGCGATTCGACCCCTCATTCCCTGGTGCCACCAAGGCGGAGATTCGGTGAAACTTGAACTCTTCGAATCCATGTTGGATGACGGCAGTCGCCGCCTCAAAAGCCACCCCTTGTCTCCAATAATGGGGCGAGACTTCGAATCCGATTTCAGCCCGGTAATATTGGGGCGTCCAATTATGAAAACCGATTGTGCCGACCAACTCGTTTGTCAATCGATCGCAGATGGCCCAACGAATCGCCTTGCCTTGTTGGAACTGGTCTTTGAAATAGGCGATGACATTTTTCGCCTCATAAACAGCAAGCAACGGGTCCGATCCATAATAACGCATCACTTCTTCAGTGGATAAGATGGTATAAAGTGCTCTAGCATCACGCGGTTCTAGCTCTCGCAGGATAAACCGGGGCGTAGCGAGCTCAGGAAAACTACGTTTCAATCCCCACATGTGGAACCCGCCTTTCCTATTCATTTCCTCAAGTATACTTCTCTTTTCCCAAATGTATCGAACTCAACCCTCTTGAACCGTCTCAAGATAGCGGAACTCATGTGTTTTTGCTACTATAAATGTAGTATGTCAAACTGAGGGGATACCATATGTCAAAACAACTCTTTTATTTAAAACAAGACCGAGATGTCCAGCGCTTTACGTTACATGGCGTGACATTGGCCGACATTACAGAGGCCCTTTCCGTCACGAGACCGATGATCATTTGTCGAACCGATATCAAAGGAATGAGGCAATCTTCTAGGTCGCGTTTCCGATATATCGAAGCGCATGAGCTCTCTTCATTCTCGTCTAAGTATTTAAATAACCAAACGACATTCACTGCAATCGATTTCCCAGACTACAATACACTTGAGACGCTGTCGGATCACGAAATCGCAGAGATCCTGTTTTTAAGTCATATGGAGCGCGGGATTAAGAAACCTTTTCTGGATTCACTTGATAATGAGATTGCGTTCTTCAACGAAGCAAACGATCGTCACAGTAGTCTCTACATCCGTGATTGGTCGACAATCAATCGTTTCGTTCAAAACATGTTGCAAAGCAAATTGGACCGAGACATCCGAAATATTAGCTTCGTGCCGATTCCGCTCCCTGTCATCGATGAATTGCTCGATTTGGCACCTCAAGGGCTCATTATCGATTTTGATCACACGAAACGAAGTCTGTTCAATCGTCAAATCGTGATTTCTTTCTATGTGGCCGGTCGCTATGAAGACATGTCCGTCCTCGAAGAAGACTTTGATGCCAAAAAGGAATCAATCGCGCTGAAAGGACAGTTGGTGTATCGTCGTCGCACATGGCACATTGAACGGTTATAAGGTCATGGATGTAAGAAATGCAATCGAACCTCTGAAAACGGGGTTCTTTTTTGTTATTTTCAGACCGATTGTTTCAAGTCAATTCCCTTCACGAGCGGGTGTGAACGTTATTCTTAAAAATTGATAACAAATTGTCTTAATTTTTTGTTAAATTAACACTTTTCTTTTTCGAACGAGGCGTTATACTAGGAATAACCTTCTGGAGGAATGGAAGGCAATATAGAGAAAGCGAGGTGAAAATCTATTCATCACGCGGATGGATAGATACACGAAATGGAACAACTGAAAGTACAAGGAGTCTCTTCGTTCACCAAGTTTGCGACGAATGGAAAAATGCTGAAACTTAAAGATGCTCACGCAGGGGAACAACGCATTTCACTTCAGGATGCGACTGACATTCAAGTCTCTCTGCTCGACGAGGACCATTCGCGCTTCACTATATTTGGTCATGCCCACCCACTTGTGGAGCTGACCCTTCCTCACAACTCTTGTGAAGTCCTCTATGCATGGTTACTCCACAAGATGAAACGACAAAAAATTAAACTCGCATCGAACGCGTAAAAAAATGAGGTCTTGTCTCCATGTGGGAGAAAGACCTCATTTTTTATATTATGAGAACAATGAAACGAGCCAACTAACCAAAATACCGACGAGGGCAAAGTCTGAATCTCCAAATGTCGTACTTTCAAACCCGAGATTCCCCAAAAGCGGCAAGAGGAGCGCTGGTAAGAAACTGATTAATACCCCGTTGGCGATTGATCCAAGAATCGCCCCGCGTCGCCCGCCGGTAGCGTTCCCGAATACTCCTGCTGTCGCTCCAGTGAAGAAATGTGGAACAAGTCCTGGTACAATGACTGCCAAACCGAATAAAGGTAGAAGGAACATTGAGAACAGTCCAGCTGCAAAGCTCGCTAAAAACCCGATGATGACCGCGTTTGGTGCAAATGGGAAAACGGTCGGGCAATCTAGCGCAGGTTTTGCGTTCGGTACCATTTTATCGGCAATTCCTTTGAAGGCCGGTACGATTTCTGCAATCAACATCCGTACACCGGCAAGAACGATATACACCCCTGCAGCGAATGTAATCGCTTGGATGATGGAGAAGACGATGTAGTTCGACCCATCAGATAATTCCGTTTCCACAAATGCTGGTCCCGCAAAGATGGCGACGACCACAAATAATAACGTCATCGTCAACGAGACGGCGACAGACGTGTCTCGTAGAAAGCCAAGTTGCTTTGGTACTTGAATTTGCTCTGTTGAATGCTCTTTATTTCCGGCATATTTTCCGATTGTTCCAGATATAAAGTAACCGAGTGAGCCGAAGTGTCCGACCGCAAAATCATCCGATCCCGTAATTTGTCGAACGAACGGTTGAAGAAGAGCTGGGAATAAGACCATACAAAGTCCAAGCAATACTGATCCAATGATAATCAAAAGCGTACCATCAAGACCAGATACGGAAAGAATGGCTGCGAGTAAGCTCGCCATGAATAACGTATGATGACCCGTCAAGAAAATGTATTTAAATGGTGTGATACGAGCTAGTACGATATTCATGACCATCCCGAAGACCATAATCATAGCTGTTTCGACACCGAATGCGTCTTGTGCAACTGCGACAATCGCTTCGTTGTTCGGGATGACTCCCCGGATACTGAACGCCTCGTCAAACATCTGTCCGAAAATATCGAGAGCCGCAATGATGACGCCGGCCCCCGCTCCGATAATGACGAACCCCATAATTGTCTTCAGCGTACCAGAAACGATGGAAGCAATGTCTTTCTTCTGTAAAACGAGCCCGATGAGTGCGAACAAACCGACCAGTATGGCTGGTGTCCCCAATATATCTCGCATAATCAAATCAAGCATAAGCGCCCCCCCTTTACGATGAATTCTTTAGTTATACTTTTCCTTCAAGTTTTGATTTGATTTCCTCAATATTCATGACATTCTCAAGTGCAACAATTTCTTTCGCCCCATCATCAAGTGTGCCGATGATATCTTGTGCCCCAAGGTAAATGTCTGCAGGTTCAGTTCGCGCTGTCGCAATGTCCGTATGTGAAACATCCGCCTCTTTCCCCATTTGTTCAAGCGCTTTCTTCACGTTCAACTCCATAATGAAACTTGACCCTAATCCGTTCCCACATACTACTAAAATCTTTTTCATTTTTCTTCCTCCTCTGAATATCGATTGAGTATCTCCACAATTTTCTCTACCGTGTCTGCTTCCAATATGAGAGACACGTCTTGTTCATTTCCTAGTAGCTCCGTCAACTGTGCAAGTGCTTTTAAATGTGTGGTTTGATCGATGGCCGCGAGCACAAAGAATGCACGGACTGGTTTATCCCCTGGGAAGAGGACAGGTTCTGTTAGCTTTAGGACGCTCATCCCCAATTGATTCACACCATCTTCTGGTCGCGCATGCGGGATGGCAACCTGAGGCATAAGAACGATATATGGCCCATGTTCTACTACGTTCTCAATCATCGTTTCAACATAACGTGTATCGATTGCTCCGTTATGGACAAGTGGTTCGGCCGCGAGACGAATGGACTCCTGCCAATTCGACACATGATCACGAATTAGAATTTCATCTTTTGTTACGAGTTGATTTAGCACGGGTTGTCCCCCTTTCCATTCATCTGTCGTCGTTTCATCTTGGATGAGATGATTTAATTCTTTTCTCAATTGCGATTCTTGATGGACCGTCGCATATTTTTTCACCACTTCAAGAAGGTCGGACACATCAAATCGAGCAAGTCCCCCATTCGCAATAAAGCGCTGATGAATTTGTCGCTTCAAGGCAAGTTGCTCGAGCCTTGTCGGAAGTGTCGGAACAAGTGTCACATGTGCCTGTTGTTGAACGGCCAACGGTAATGGGACCGTTGTGAAAATCAAATCGACAAGTGGAGCAAATTCTGATACGTCACGTTGCGAGATCGGTGGTAAAAATACAAAGTCCGGAAATTGATTCTTCAAAATGTGGTCGAGCATATGCGACACACTAATCCCGCTCGGACATACGACAATCGCCTTCATTTTCTCATCAAGATGTTGCCCTTGTTGATGAAGATGTGCTGCAAAATGCAACGTGAAATACATGACTTCCGTTTTCGGAAGATCTGCCTGAATTTCTTTTCGGATTGGGTCGAGTGAACGATCGACAATCACATTCAATACCCGGTGTTCTTTCAACACATATCTTTCTAACTCTTCTGGCGGCATGACTTCCGTATGAACACGTTTAAGTGTCGCTTTGGCGTGAAGCACTAACTTCTCACATAATGCCTCCCGTTCAATGACACGTGTACAACTCAATCCCTCGAATCGCTCGATCACCTGAATCATCGTAGCGGCAAGATTTTGCTGAACCGTTTCATCCATCTCTTCCGACACTTTCGGACCACTTTGGATGAGCATCATCAACATATCCCACAGTTGTGGCACATCTTGAAAGTGCGTCCTTACAGACTGTTCAACTTTTTCTACCAACCAAGAGTCCTCATCACGAACGAATGTATCCGGCGATAATCTCGAACCAATCAGAAGAAAATACGCCATTTTTTCGCGATGACTTTCGACAAATTGAAACTGTTTGAGTGTTTCAAACTGTTCAATCTGATAGACTCGCTCTTTGAACTCCTCTTGCCAATCGTCAAAACATAGGTCGAGTAATTGTGAGAACGTCGACTTATCGAGTAATTGTTCAATCGTCCGATACACATATAACGTGATCGTTTGGAAATGACCGTTAAATCGATAGCCCTCTTTTCTCGTATAAGAGAAGTCGAGACCGAATCGTGCAGCCTTTTTCTTGATTGCATTTAAACTTTCTTGAACGGTATATTTGGACACATCTAACAAGTGTTGAAAGTGAAAACTTGAGAGAAACTCATCTTGCGTCATGGCATAAAGCGTGATGACAAGCTCACGTTCTTCTTCTGACCAAACTAATTCCGCACGTTCCACTTGCTCAATTAATGCTTCTGTCACTGTCAATTCAATTCTTGCTCCATCCATTTTCATATTGGATAGACCAGAATCATTAAGCCATTCCTGAATACGCTCCAGCTCATATTCGATTGTTCGACGAGAATATGGGAGCATCATCGTTAACGTTTCGATGGTCATCTGCTTTTCATGCAGGATGACATTTAATATTCGTTTACTTTTTTCATTCAATTGCATGGTAGAGGCCTCCTACACCTGTAGTATAAAACGAATCTGCCCCAAAAATGTAAGCGGTTACGACAGACTTTTCGGGGACACTTCCACAAACTTCTGTCTGTACATGAACACAAAGAAAAGAGATGAGCGATCGTTTCCATTCGCTCATCTCTTTTTCGGTTATGAAGTCGGCGCAAACGGATTGCGACGATAAATCGTGATCCCGCCGTGCTTGGCTTCTCCTACAACTTGAAAGAGCCAACCTTTCTCAATCAAGATCGTTCGAACGTTCAAAAAATCTTCTCGGGGCACTTGGACTTCATCCACTTCTTTATCGAGTAATTGCTGAAACGTCATTTCCCAATCATTCATGTCCATTCTCCTTACGTGCGTCTTCTTCTCGAATCCATTCGAACAAACGATACCCCGAATTCAATCGGTCTGTCGCATCCCATAACTCATTCGGAACGACATGAGCAACATCGATGGTCTCATCTCCAGCAAATACGACACGCTCATTCGTCATCTTTTCGATATAGTCGAGCGCAAACGATATGATTGACGTCTCTGAGACATGTCCACTTTCTTGTAAGGCGGAATCGTACGACTCTTCTCGTTGATTATTCACGAGTAACGTTCGTCCCCCGTCAAGTAGCGCCATCGGCGGGACGGCATCAACGTGGAAAACTTCATATGAGCGATACGTCTCCTCATCATAAGCTAACAAAGGGATGAACTGACGTTGTCCCGTCCATTTTTTCAGTTGAAATAAAATTTTCATTGAAGTGAACCACGTGGCTCCTTCAATTTTCTTCTCTACTAAGATCGTAGGGACCGACGCTTCATCCGCTTCTTTCTTTTGAACAAATAACCACTTCTCTACATCTACAACGACGATCAAACCGATTTCCTCCTTATAACCCATTCAGATAAGGCAATCATAGTCAGCGCGACGAGCCAGCCCCCAATCACGTCACTAAAGTAATGGACGTTCAAGATGACTCGACTGAGTGACACCGCAAGGACGAGGCACAACAGTACGAAGATGGCGAATGGTGACTGTCTCTTGCGATATAGCACATAAGCCGTCAATCCATATAACGCAAGTGACCCAGATGCATGTCCACTCGGAAAGCTATATGTCGTCGCATCGAGGGACGCATCAATAAGCGGGCGATCAATCCCGTAAACAAGCTTTAGCACTTGTGTGAAAAGAAGTGTCCCAATCCCAACGAGCGCGAGTCGCCATGCCTCGACGCGATCACCGCGCCAAAACCAAAACAATAAACCTAAAATCGAGAGCCCGACTATGACTTGAGCGCTCCCTAGTTCCGTGACGTACGCAAATACACGAACGGGTAACGGCTGTAACAACTCATACACGAACGTATTCATAGGACCGACTGCTCCCAAAACGACAAACACCGACACGATCACATAAGCAATCGTCCCGGTGATGACCACCTGCATCGGTGTCAACTTCATCAATACAACCCTTTTCGTTCACGCATCTCTTCTTCTCCGAAGTCGACCATGTCGCGAAGACGGTGTGCCAATCGCCCAGACGCGTTCGCTGCAATCGCGCCGACGAGGTCGTCCATGAACGTATGCACTTGCCCGTCATCCATTTTCGTATCAAGTTGTTTGATAATGCCGATTTTGGCCTTGTCTAAGTACCCGAACGTCGTTACGGCAATCGAACCATATGTGTTCACGGCACCAATTGCTATCGTTTCATCTACTCCAAATAAGCCTTCGTCAGATGCAATGATGGATAAGAGCGGTTCAGACAGTTGACCCTTCTCCGCCAACATATCGAGCTCCGATCCGACGAGAATGGCGTGTTGCAATTCGCGTTTGTCGAGAACCGCCTCGACGGAATCCATACAATCTTTTAACGAAAGATGCGGCGAGTAAGGCGCTTGCATCTGATAGACGATTTCGGCAATCGATTCAATCGTGACGCCGCGCTCGAGCAAACGAGCACGAGCTGCTTCTCGGACGTCTCGTGAGTGTGGTACGTGTTTCATAATAGGCGCAGGATTAAAATCCCGCTTCACATCCCTTCGTTCAGAGAGTCATCATCTCTCTAGTTAATATAACCATTATACTGAAAAATCGAAAAAAGACGAACCCTGCTTTGACTTCCCTCATTAAATCGTTCATCATAAACATGTAGGTTAAACGATTAAAGGGGGAAGAGGAATGAAGATTGGGGTAGTCTTATTTCCGTCTAAACAAGTGCAAGATTTTGCGAACTCTTATCGAAAACGTTATGACACAAAATATGCGTTGATTTCACCTCACGTGACCATCAAGGAACGGACGGAGGTGTCAGAAGAGGACTTGCCAAAAGTACTGGAGTACTTGCAACAAGTCGCGGATTCAACTAAACCGATTCAGTTAAAAGTGGATGGTGTCCGCTCTTTTGCGCCGACGAACAACGTGCTGTATTTGAAAGTGTTGCCGACACGTGAACTTTCTGCTCTGCAGCAGCGACTTCACGAAGACGTGCTCGGTCAGGCACCAAAATATGAATTCTTGCCACATATCACAATCGGTCAAGATTTGACCGATGCCGAACTGTTCGATGTCCTCGAACGGATGCGGATGGAGCAAGTTCATTTCGAAGAGACGATCACTCGGATGGCTGTCATGTACGAACTCGAAAATGAAACATGGAACGTCTATGAGACGTTCCGTTTCCGAGGCTAATCTTATATGCTCCGGTCGACAAAACGACCGGGGTTTTTTTCTTGCTCTTCTTCTAACCATTCTTCCCGCCGAGGACGGATACGTTGAACGCGTTTGATGCGCGTCACTGGTTCGATGCTGGCTCGACCTGAAGGCTGGACTTGGCGGTTGACGTACTGAACGACAGTAAAATCAATCTGATAAGGACCCATGATCTGACCTCCTTCATAGGTCCTTACCCCATTCAACCGCTAGATAATACAAAAATGGCGCATCACTGCGCCATTTCCCAAACTTATAAAATATGGTATCCGCTATCGACGTGAATCACTTCACCCGTGACGCCACTTCCCATTCCCGATAGAAGGAAGAGTCCTGTCGATGCAACTTCTTCGGCAGAGACGTTTCGACGTAACGGCGCTTTTTGTTCAAGTTCCGAGAGGATACTGTTAAAGTCGCCTACCCCTTTAGCCGACAAGGTGCGAATCGGACCAGCCGAGATTGCATTGACGCGAACACCGTGCGGACCGTACTCGTTTGCCAAGTATTTGACACTTGAGTCAAGCGCCGCTTTTGCGACACCCATCAAGTTATAGTTTGGAACGACGCGCTCTCCACCGAGGTATGTCAACGTGATCACCGAGGCATCAGATGCGAAATATGGTTTCGCCGCTTTCACGACAGCCGTCAAACTGTACGCCGAGATGTCTAACGCCTGCGCGAATTGTCCACGTGTCATTTCCGAGAATTCACCGCGAAGCGCTTCTTTATCCGCAAACGCGATCGAGTGGGCAATCCCTTGAATCTCCCCTGCTTGTTCATGGATTGAACGGAATGTCGTTTCAATCGCTTCGTCATTTGTTACGTCACACTCGAGCAAAATCGCTTCTTGTTTCAACTCACCCGCAAGTGATTCAAGACTTGATTTGAAACGTTCTGCCGCATACGTTAATACGAGCTTCGCTCCCGCTTCATCAAGCGTTTTAGCAATTGCCCATGCGATCGAACGCTTGTTGGCAATCCCCATGACGACATAAGTTTTATTCGTTAACGTTGGAAAAATTGACATCATAAACTCCCCTTTTTAGTACCTGGTGATAATATCTGTTATCAGATTACAGAAAGGTTTCTGTTTTGTCAACCGGCTCGTTTCGTATTGCGATTTTTTTAAGTTGCGGTAAGATAAAATACGTATAGAAAGGGTGACTCGACTCCATTATGAACCGTATTCAATCATATTTTAAAAGTTTAGACACGACGCTGTTGACCATCGTCTTCCTATTGATGATCATCAGCCTCGGTGCAATCTATACGGCACAACCGATGTTGCCGACCCGACTTCAACATATCAACTTCGCTCTCGAACAGGGTATTCGGTACGTCATCGGCTTTTTCGCGATGTTTGCCATCATGACAATCGAGTACGAGCAGCTCCGAAAAATCCATTGGTACTTATATGCATTCGGTCTCCTTTTGCTCGTCGGACTCATCCCGCTCCGCGATACGACACTCGTCCCGAACATTAATGGAGCGTATGGATGGTATAACGTACCGGGATTCAGTTTCCAACCGGCAGAGTTCATGAAGTTGTTCCTTCTCATTTCAATGTCAACGATTGTATATGACCACAACAAGCGATATGGCTCTTCTCAACTCGACACGTGGCTGTTAGTCAAATTGGTGTTAGTCGCCATTCCACCGCTCGGTCTGATTGTGACGCAACCGGACTTAGGGACTGGACTTGTCTTGATGACGATGCTCGGCGCGATCATCATCGTCTCCGGTATCGGCTGGAAATGGTTACTCGGTCTGTTCAGCGCAGCCGCTTTGACCATCGGAACGTTCATGTATCTATTCTTCTCTCATTTTGAAGTGCTACAGGCGTTCGTACCAGGTCACGCCCTGAACCGATTCCAGGCATGGATCTATCCTTATGAGTATTCGGACGACTTGGCGTTCCAGCTGATCAAATCATTACAGGCGATCGGGTCTGGCCAAATGTTCGGAGCCGGATATGGACAAGGACTCGTCTATCTACCGGAATCACAGACGGACTTCATCTTCGCTGTCATCGCCGAGCATTACGGGTTCATCGGCGCGGCGCTCGTGATCATCGTCTTCTTCTTGTTCCTCTATCGCATGATTCATATCGCGCTTGAGTCAAGTAGTGCGTTCGGAAGTTACATCGTCACCGGCGTCATCGCTATGTTCACGTTCCAAGTCTTCCAAAACATCGGGATGACGATTGGTGTGTTGCCGATTACCGGACTCACCCTTCCATTCGTAAGTTACGGAGGGACGGGGATTATCATGAACATGATTGCCATCGGTCTTGTCATGAACGTAGCCTCTAAATCAAAAACCTATATGTTTGACGACGATTGAAAAATCCCTTCAAGGCTATAATGACCTTGAAGGGATTTTGTTATAGATATTGAAAGTCTTCCGGGATTGGTGCTTCAATCATCACTTCTTCTCCTGTTATCGGATGAATAAAGCGCGCAGAGGCGCTGTGAAGGGCGTGACGTGACATTCGAGCCGCTCCTCCATACATCGAGTCCCCAATCAGTGGATAACCGATATGACGCAAATGAACGCGAATTTGATGGGTACGTCCCGTCTCGAGTCGAATCGTCAACAATGAGTCGCCACCAAACTGCTGACAATCGAGTATGTGTGTGACGGCTCGCTGTCCGTCTTCTGTCACGATTCGTTCCATGATTGAATTCTCAGCACGCCCAATCGGTGCATCAATCGTTTGGATGGGGACTTCCCCTTCCACAAGTGCCACATAAGAGCGCGTGAGCGCATTGGCTTTCTGGAGTTCACTAAACCGATGGTGAATGAATCCATACTTCGCAAACAAAACGACGCCGCTCGTATCGCGATCGAGTCGATTGATCACATGAACCGCAGATGTCAAACCGATTTGTCGATAGTAACCGAGTACAGCGTTTGCAAGTGTGTCAGTCGGATGCAATCGTGATGGAATCGTCGCGATTCCTGCTGGTTTATCGACCGCCAGCACTGTCTCATCCTCATACAAAATGTGAATCGGTCTATTTGAGATGACCATATCTGTCGAAGGAGACTCAGGTGGGAATCGTACCACTACTTCATCTCCTGGTTCGAGAACGTGTCGAACCGTACGATGAATTCCGTTCACTTCGATTTTTCCTTCATGTTTTACGAGCGTGAGCATCTTCCGAGAGATCCCTAGGTCTTGCATTAAAAAGTCGCGCAGTGGAATAGCCTTCTCCACAACGCGACGAATCATAAACCCTTGCATTCGTTACTTTCCTTCCTCAATGAACGATTCGCGTACACGGCGCCAAAACGGGAACGGGCGGAAACGGGCGAACGTCACTTTTTCTTTTGCGACCGCGCAACGAATCGACACGACGTCTGACCAAGACAACGCTTCTTGATGGTCAAACGCCAATTCGAATTCCGTTTTCGTATGCGGCTTGATTTTCACTTGATGATGTTTCGGCAAAAGCAACGGCGCCCCAATCGTCCGATAGACCAGATTATTGATAGAAGCCATTTCCGTCACTTGAATTGCTTCAATCGACGGGTGGACAATTGCACCACCGAGCGCTTTGTTGTAGGCAGTCGAACCAGACGGGGTTGAGATACAAAGCCCGTCACCACGGAACGTTTCAAAATAATCATCGCGAATCGACAAATCACAGACGAGTGTCCGCTTATAGTTTTTAATCGTACAATCGTTCATCGCCAATTGGCGATCGGTCTTTCCGTTCTCATAATCAATCAGTACTTCGACGAGCGGATACGAGACCGGTTCGAACGACTCACTCGTAATCATTTCCGTCAGCTCATCCAATTCATCCGGTTGCCAATCCGCGTAAAATCCGAGGTGTCCGGTGTGAATGCCGACGAGAAGCGTTTCATCGAGACGGTCAATATACTTATGGAATGCCTGTAACATCGTCCCATCTCCACCGACTGATACGACGATGCGTGGCTCTTCCGATAACGTATGCCCAGCGGCTTCAAGTTTTTCAGTCAGTTCCTGGGCGATTTCCGCTGATCGCGCATCTCCCCTCGATACAATCGCAAACTGCATATCGATTTCCCCCTAGTCCTCGTCTGTTTTCACATTCATCTCTTTATCCCGAAACACTTGCTGCGCGTCTTGAATCTCGACACGGAGTTGGCTCATCTCTGCATCGAGAAGAAATGCCGCCTCAGCCGCACGTCTCAATCGTTCTTGTACTTCAAGAGGCATATCGCCATCATATTTATAATTTAAAGAATGCTCGATCGTTGCCCAAAAGTTCATCGCAAGAGTACGAATTTGTACTTCGACAAGTGTCGGAATCTCCCCATGAATCGTTTGGACCGGATATTCGATAATGACATGATACGACCGATAGCCCGAATCTTTTTGATGTGTAATATAATTGCGTTCTTCCACTATTTTAAAATCTGTTCGACGATGAAGCAAATCCAAGACGTGAACGATATCATCGACAAACTGGCACATGATTCGTAATCCAGCAATATCTTGCATGTCGGTCGCCAGCTCATGATCCGCAATATTTTTTCGCTTCGCTTTTTCAAGAATGCTCCCGACCGGTTTGACCCGACCTGTGACAAATTCAATCGGAGAATGGTCATTTTGCGACTTGAATTGCTTACGAACGGCTTTTAACTTTACTTTCAACTCGTCTACCGCGATTTGATACGGTACTAAAAACTGATCCCAGTTCACTGATTGCATACGCTGTCACCACTTTCGTTCTTTTCCGGAAAAAACGCGTCCTTTCCGTATGTATCCGTTTGTATGGTATCATAAACGAACAATTGTTCATAGAATGGAGCGATGATTTATGACCCAAGAAGTGGAAATTGAATTTAAATCGATGTTGACAAAAGATGAGTATGAAAAACTAATTCGGGCTTACAAACTAGAAAATCAAGTCCGCTGGCAAGCGAACGATTATTTCGACACGCCTAGCTTCCAGCTAAAGAAACAAGGCGCAGCCCTTCGTATTCGTGAGAAGAAACATGGCCAGGTATTGACATTAAAACAACCGAACGAAGTCGGATTGCTTGAAACACATTCCTCGATCACTGAAGAAGAAGCGGAAGACTTATTCAAGTATGGAATCATTCACGATGATCAAATGAAGCAAGCCCTCGCACCATTTCAACTGAATGCTGCACTCGAACACCTCGGACGCCTCGAGACGAATCGAGCCGAACATCAAACGGAAGATGGTCTTCTCGTTTTAGACGAAAGCCATTATTTGGAGACGACCGACTATGAAATAGAATTTGAAGTCACGAATGAAGAAGCGGGCAAACGTGCATTCGAACGACTGTTAGCAGAACACGGTCTCCCGTACCGTCCCGCCAAAAATAAAATCGTTCGATTCATGGAATTAAAAATGAGTCGGTCTGAAGGTTGAGCAGATACATTGCCAACCTTTTTTTTTCGTTGCTACAATGAGTTTACAACATTAAATGAGTTTTTTGCCGAGAGGAGGCGACACAAATGGAACTTGAACAATGTAATGGGTCATCCTGTTCACTGGAAGAAACTCCTATTCAAGTAACGTATAAGCCATTGGAGTTATTCTATTTCATGGACATCTCGAGTCCTGAAAATTTTCACGTGATGACACTGATCAAAAAGTTAGAGATTGAATACGGACATGTGATTCGTTTCCGAATGGTCTCTACCGTTCCTAGCTGTGTTGGCGGATGTCAGGAAGAAGTTCGCCTTCTCACAATGATCAAAGCGCTAGAATTACAAGGGAAACGTCATGCGATGCGTTTTTTACGTCATTTGCATGTAAATGATTTATTCTCTGGTGAACAACTGGGCTCAATCGATTTATGGGAAATCGCACGGTCTTTCGAAGAGTACGGTCTTGATTTGAGTGAACTTGAGGCCGATCTTCAATCGAACCAGCTCTTGAATGCTTTAGCAGTCGATCATCAAGTGCTGAAAGATTGGGAGATTGAGTCATTGCCTGCTCTTACGTTCGTGACGCGCGATGAAGCATTGAAGATTGAAGGTGTCTATCCGTATGACGTGTATCAATCGGTCATGACCGAGTTGCTCGGTTATGCTCCGAGCCGTTCGACTGACTGGGATGTAGCCAAAGTCTTGGCTCGTTATGACACGTCGACGATTACTGAACTATCGTATATTCTAGACTTAGATAAAGCTGTGATTGAACGGGAACTGAAGAAGCTCTCCTTGCAGCAACGCTGCCGCCCTGTCCCGGGATGTAGCGGTGAAGCATGGGCGCAAACGAAATAAAAAAAACCCCACGGCCGGGGAGCCGTGGGGTTTTTGACGTCTCAAGCGGGGACAAGAGCCGTCGAACCTTGAGGCCCGGGGAAGGCCTACAAGATGGGAGAAAGTTTACGGTCAATAAAGGGGTTTGTGATTGATTTCACACTTATAATATACCTAGTCCCGCTTCATCTGACAACTAGTTTGTGCACATTGTCACATATTGTTCACGAGAACAATAATGATTCCATTTCATCAAGCACCGCTTCGAACTGATCAAGCGCTTTGAGAACCGGTTCTTTCGTCGTCATATCGACACCTGCCGCTTTCAAGACCTCAATTGAATAGTCGCTAGACCCAGCCTTAAGGAAGTTATCGATGTAACGACGTACGGCCGGCTCTCCCTCTTCCATGATCTGTTGCGACAATGCTGCCGATGCTGAGATACCAGTCGCATATTGATAGACATAGTAGTTGTAATAGAAGTGCGGGATACGTGCCCATTCATACGAAATCTCTTCATCGATAACGATTTCTTCTCCGAAGTAGCGCTTGTTCAACTCTAAGTACGTCTCATTCAAATATTCCGGTGTGAGTGAGACACCTTCTTGAGCAGCCTTGTGAATCATATGTTCAAACTCAGCAAACATCGTTTGACGGAATAATGTCCCACGGAACGTTTCAAGTTGATTGTTCAACAAGTAGAGACGTTCTTCTTTTGCCGTCCGCGTTTTCAAAAGATGGTCGTTTAATAAAGCTTCGTTTGTCGTCGATGCGACTTCCGCTACAAAGATTGAATAGTCACCATACGGATACGGCTGTGACGTACGCGTGTAATGGCTATGCACCGAGTGACCGAACTCGTGCGCGAGCGTGAACAAGTTGTTGACGTTGTCCTGCCAGTTCATAAGGATGAACGGTTGTGTATCATATGCTCCTGATGAATATGCACCGCTACGTTTCCCGCGTGTCTCTCGTACGTCGACCCAACGTGAATCGAGACCGTCTTTGACGATTTGAACGTACTCTTCTCCGAGTGGTGCCAAACCATCAACCATCAACTGTTTCGCTTCCTCGTACGACACCTTCATCTCTACATCTTTGACGAGTGGTGTGTATAAATCATACATATGCAACTCATCCAATCCGAGCGCACGTTTCCGCAACGCGACATATCGATGTAGTAAATCAAGACGCTCGTTGACCGCTTCGACCAGACCGTCATACACAGACTCTGGAATCGCATTGTGGTGAAGGGCTGCCTGTCGCGCACTCTCAAACTTACGGACACTTGCATAGAAGTTGTCTTTTTTCACACTGCCTGAGAGCGTAGAGGCAAACGTGTTCAAATACTGCCCGTACGTCCCGTACATCGCTTTAAAGGCGTTCTCGCGGACACTTCGATCACTCGATTCGAGGAACGTGATGTAACGTCCGTGCGTCAATTCGACCTCTTCTCCTTTTTCGTTCTTCACTTTCGGGAATTTCAAATCCGCGTTATTGAGCATACCAAACGTCGAACTCGATTGTCCGAGCACGTCTCCAGCCTGCGCAAGAATTGCTTCTTCCGCTTCCGTCAATACGTGTGGACGTTCTTGAGCCAACTCATCGAACGCATGACGATACACGCGAAGTGACTCGTGTTGCTCCATAAAGGCTTCAATTTGAGCTTCATCGATTGAAAGAAGCTCTGGCGTCATGAAAGCGAGTTGGGCTGAAATTTGCGAGGCGAGTGAGCCTGCACGGTCATTCAACGCCTGATAATGACTGTTCGCCGTATCTTCGTCGTAACGCATGTGCGCGTAGGTGTACAGCTTATGTAACTTACGAGAAAGCTCATCACGGAGTTGTAACGCTTCGTATAACGTTTCTGCCGATTCACCGAGTTTTCCTTTAAATCCGATCAATGCCGGTACCTGCTCTTTTAATGCTTCAAAATCTGCTTCCCATGCTTGGTCGTTACTGTAGATCGTCTCTAAGTTCCACGTCTCTTCGACTGGAACTTGTTGTCGTGTCAATACTTCTGACATACGTTCACTCCCTTTTCTGATTGGTTCGTCGATTGTAACATCAATCGCTGAAGTCCTTGAAACAATCGTGTATCGTGACGTCTCGCATCTTCATAGGTGGTTGGAAGCACCCAAGTCGTGACATCACACGATAGACGACATGCATTCAAGAGTTGTTTCCATTGTACATGAAATGACTGAGAAAAGTCGCTTGTCGGTGTCACTCCGAACTGGCGGCACGTCTTTTGAACGCTCCATTCCACTGAATCATCCGGGGACTCATAGCGATTTAAATAGAGAACGATTTGAAACTCAATCGGATGGATGTGTATTCCCCAAAGTGACGTGAGCGGAAGATAGCAGGCAGTCGGTAACAAGGCGGGGATCAATCCTAAAGGATACAGACGATTTAATATGAGACGTCGATTCTTTGGAGATGGATAAATCGGCGACATTCGCTTTCGTCGTATCATCTCCGTCCATTCCAATGCATTGAACCGATAATAAGCTTCATAAGGGGAAGTAGTCACTGAGGACGAGACTTCCCAACTTCCGATTCCATACTTGATCGAAATGGGAAACCCATTGAAACGCACCAACTGTCCATTTCTCACTGTCATCAACCGATGTCGCCGAAACAGTTCAAGGCGCATCCACGGTTGAAACGATTGGTTCATTTTTAAGTCGAGACCGCTCGCGAGCCAAATTACATCCAGACCTGCTCGTTTATAATCATTCGTTCGTGCGACATATTCTTCCGCTACCAATGGAGATGCCTGAATCTCAAACACGGTTGGATTCTCATCCACGTTTGTAAGAATGTCAGCCCGACGATTCCCAATCGTCACTTCTTGGTCGACAGGGTACCCTCTTTCTTGAAGCCATTGGCACACTGCCCATTTATCCTGATGGTGCGTAACGGATTCTGCTCTCCCACATGTATGGATGTGGGCGAAATGTAGCCGACGTTTCGCTCCTTGCTTTAGAATCAACACCTCCTGGCACGTCGGACATCGAAAAGGAGCAAGCTGCTCCGCCTGCATCCGATTTAGAGTAAAGGAATCAACGATATCCCCTTCTCGACCGATCGCAAACCGCATCTTGCTCCCCCCTTATAGTAGTGGTGAAAACATTCTGGCCAATGATTCTACGAGTTTTATAAAGAATGAGCGCTTTTCAAACTCTTCTAATACTAGTTCGTGAGACCCTTCGAAATCATGATATAAGTCTTGTTTCAACTGATGGACCGAGTTCGTGTTGTACAAAAGAGCATTCACTTCGAAGTTCAAATGGAAGCTACGAAAATCCATGTTCGCAGTCCCGATCGTGGCAAGTCCGTCATCGACGACGATGACTTTTGAATGCATGAATCCTTCTTCGTACAAATAAATCTTTACCCCGGCCAACAGTAACTCCTCATAATAGGAACGACTCGCATAAAAGACGATTTTATGGTCCGGATAGCTCGGTAAGACGATCCGAACATCGATGCCCGATAGAGATGCTGTCTTCAAAGCGCTCATAATGTCCTCATCAGGAATCAGATACGGGGAGGAAATATAGACGGACTTTTTCGCAGCATTGATCAACGAGAAATAAATCGATTTCATCGTCTCATACGGTTCATCGGGTCCGCTGGCAACGATTTGGACGCCTCCACTCGCGCTTCGTACCGTTTCGAGCGGTTCTAAATAGAATGGCGTGAACAGCCGTTCCCCCGTCATGTAATACCAGTCTTGTAAAAAGATCAACTGTAACTCGGACACCCCTTCCCCTCTTACATACAGGTGGGTGTCGCGCCAAAAACCAAATTTTGAATGTTCGCCTAAATACTCATCCCCTACGTTCAAACCTCCAGTGAACGCCTCAGTCCCGTCGATAACGACAATTTTCCGATGGTTTCGATAGTTCGTCTTACTCGACACGAGCGGAAGGACGACCGGAAAGAACGCCTGCACTTGAACGCCGGCTTGCTTCATCTCTTCGAAAAACGTACTGCTCGTATGGATGGAACCAACAGCATCATATAAAAATCGAACTTCGACCCCTTTTTTGGCTTTCTCGATTAATATTCGCTGAATTTCCCGAGAAATACGATCTTCCCGAAAAATGTAATACTCGAGATGAATGTGTCGTGTCGCCCCTTTCAGAGCGGGTAATAACTTCGAGAATTTTTCACGACCGTTCGTCAAGATTTGCGTATACGTATTCGAGGAGACGGGCAATTGGTTTAACGAAGAGGTGAGATGCATCAACTTCTCATAATCATCATGCGCAAACATCAGTGACGGAGATAGCGTCATCGCTTTTTGCCGATAAGCCAAGTACGTCTCTTCGTCGAGCATCGCCTTCTCTTTAAACATCCGTTTACGACGATAGTTCTGACCGAACACAAAGTACGCAAATAGTCCAATGACAGGAAAGCCAATCATGACAATCGCCCAGATCAACGTGCGTTGCGGGTTGCGATTTTCAAGCAAAATCACAAGCAAAATACTGAACGTTGTCAAAAAGACGAGAATCGAGAAAAGCCCGATCACTTGTGAGCTCCAGTAATACGATAATATCGCAATGAGTCCTGCGAGCAAAATAAGGGAAAAGAGTACTTGTATGCGTCGCAACATATTATAACCTGACCTCGTTTCTGTCATGTATTATCATTAATTATACATCGTAACGCCAATTTTTTGAGGGGAGCGAATGAATTATGGGGACTTTTCTAATAACAGGCGCAACAAGCGGGATTGGGCGCGCCGTCGCCTTACAGTTAACCGAGAATGGGCATCGTGTCATGGGAATCGGTCGTGATGAGACACGGGGGGCTTCTCTCGAATCAGATTCGAACGGATTGGCCACGTTCATCCGATGCGACCTTCATTCAGCGGAAGACATCGATCATCTCTTTGGACACTTAAAGGAACAAGGGGTGACGTTACATGGTCTTTTCAACAACGCCGCAACATTTGGTAGACCCGGTACACCGGAGCGTTTGACTCAAGACTCATACAATGAAGTGTTTGACGTCAACCTCTATGCACTGAACACCGTCACACAACGTGCCATCCCTTTGTTTGCTCAAGGCGCGAGTGTCGTCAATAACGCCGCCATCGTCGGACACGTCAAATTCCCACCTATGCTGGCTCATTATGCCGCCTCGAAAGCCGCCGTGGTTGCCTTGACGAAAACGTTCGCACATCGGATGAAAGGAAAGGTTCGATTCAATGCCGTCTGTTTCGGTCCGGTCGATACACCGCTCAGTCATAAACTATATGGTGGAGAAGCAAAATTTAAAGAGGCAATGACCCATCATTTCCGGGGACATGCCGCCCTACCGGAAGAAGTGGCGCCTGTCGTCGAGTTTTTGTTAACCGATGCCTCAACCTATATAAATGGGCAAGCCATTACGGTCGATGGCGGATATACGCTCTCTTGAACAGAGACCACCTCTTCTTTTGAAAAGGTGGTCTCCTGTCATGCCGTCATCTTTTTAGCTCGCCCTATTTTATTGCGTAAATAGTTCTGTTCTTTTGAATGAAGACGTTCCCAATCAATCACATCTTCAAAATAATCAATCATCTCATCAAACGTCGAATCCAATGTCTCATGCGCCTGAAGACGCGCCATTCGAATCGCTTCGAACACGGACCCCATCACAAAGATGTCTTTACTGGCGTAAGTTTGCATCGGCGATAGTGATTCAAAAAGAATTGTCTCAAGCGTCTTTCGCTTCACATGCCAATCAGATTTCCCGTTCGAGTATAGAAAATCTCCATCCGGTAGTTCACAAAGTTCCCGTAAAATATCTCCGATGTAATGAATTGCGTGAATCGCCGTATTCGGGTCATTGATTCCTGGAGAGATTCCACGTAACGCAATCTCACTCAACTTTTCAATCGCAAATGACGGATCTTGCATCGAAGACCGGACTTCGCCGATCTCAAATAGTTCGATGTCCGGGGCGTCCTCGCCTTTCCAAAATCCGAGTAAATCCCCTTTAGCGACAAATTCACCTACGGCTACGACCGATTCAAAGTCCGTTTCATGATCTCCCTGCTTCTCTCTTAAAAATAAGCGGATATACCCCGTCTGCTTTGCCCGCATCGCCTGACCTTCGAATGAATGAACAGAACGTGGTAATACGAGATTCACGTCATCTGACTCGATGGCGTCTTTTTGCTCACTGATTACCGAAAGTGCTTCTTTATGTAACGCGGATAACAAACGTTCTGCCTGAATCGAGACACTGATCGTCTGAATGAACTTGACGAACGCCCAAATCGATCCAATGACCAAGAGCACACTGATCCCTGAAGACAATACGACGCCATCATCTGCCGTTCGGACGAGGAATAAATTCGAAATCCCGTACACGGTCGTCATAATGAAGAGACCAAGCGTATGCTTAGCCGACGTGTTCGTCAAAAAGTTATTGATTGTCCGTGGAGAAAACTGAGAAGAATACGTCGTCAACACGACAAGGATTGTCGAAAAACTAAACGTCATCATCGTCATAAGACTCGTGAACGTCGAAGACAGTACGGATGCTGCCGAGTCCAAGTCCAAATAAATAAAATCTGGTAGTAAATCTCGGAAAAATTCACCGAACAGTTGTGTCAACGCTGTTAACACGATGCCCCCCATCCCATATAGGAATGGAACGAACCATGCACTATCATCGAGCAGTAGTCGAATCCGTCTCACCATACCAACACCTCTTTACCATTGATTTGAAAAAAATCGCCTGTCCGTCTGAACAGGCGATTGATCATTTAGAAGTAGTGACGCACTTTCGCAAAGACATCGCCATCGAGAATGAGTTTACCATACTCTTCAAGCATCGGTTGCGTCTGTGTACTAAATGTTAAATATTCTGCCAAAAGACTGAGTGCATTCTCTTCGTCTTCAGGTTCCATTTCATCCGGGAAATCAATCCACAAATAGTAACGGTCTTGATAATGATATAGTTTCAAATCAAGATCACTGAACGTGTCACCTGCACGCTTACTCAGTGAAATGATCGCCTCGAAATCATCTGTTTCCATTGCGAGTGGCGCCCAAGCATCTGCTTCCGCTTCGAGTTCATCCAACTCACTCAATTGATCGAGTACCGATTGTTGATCTCGTGCTTCATCAATCGCAGAGCGAAGAAGCGAACCGAGTTCAGAATCGTCTTCCGTATCCATCACATTTTTCGCAATTGTCACGGTCACTTCTAGACCTTTTTCAAAAGCTTGGACTTGAATCCACAGTGGACCATCAAACGAGATGTCTTCACGTTCGTGAGCCTCGTCCATCATTTGCCAGAACAGCTGCTCGCCACGTTCTCGGTTGTACCAAATTTCATCACGTGCGAAACCACGTTTTTCGATGTCCACATATGTGATGAAAAATTTGACGGTATTGTCATTGATGCGCTCAATTTTCACGATTGTCCACTCCCTTCTCACCTCGCTCCCAATTCACATAAGGAGGAGAGGGGAAATTGTCTTGTTATCTTTGTACCCTTTTTGACATCGTTCAATCTTGATGACGGGTTATAACTATATTTTATAGGAAATAATCAATAATAAAAAGCACACTGCTTAAACAGTATGCTCTCATTCATTCACAAGTCGCTGTGCTTCCTGCAATTGGAACGTTCGAACCTTCCGTGGCAAGAATCGGCGAATCTCATCTTCGTTGTATCCGACCTGTAGACGTTTCTCATCAATCAAAATCGGACGACGTAGTAAGCCCGGATATTCTTGAATCAGATCATATAATTGTTGAAGCGATAACGCATCAACGGATACATCGATTTTAGAAAAGACTTTAGAACGGGTCGAAATAATCTCATCCGTTCCATCTTCTGTCATACGTAAGATTTGTTTAATCTCATTCAGTGAGAGCGGTTCTGAAAATATGTTTCGTTCTGTAAACGGGATATCGTGTTCTTCGAGCCAAGCCCGTGCCTTTCGGCAAGATGTACAGCTTGGAGACGTATAAAGTGTGACCATTTTTCTTCCTCCCTGATCGAGTATGCGTCCATCTTTTTAAGTGACTCTATTTGTATACCCAAATTTGCATCCACTTAATTATAATAATTCTTAATTATTAAAACTTCAATGATATTCTTTATCATTCAGATATGAAAAGAGGGCGCATTCGTTGAATGCGACCTTGAATGACTCCTCTCAAGATGCTGGGATTCGAGACACTGGTTGAGATACCGTCTCTTTCCCTGGCTTGACTTGCAAGTCTTTCAACTTTTTCTTCAACACTTCTTTCAAAAGTCGTTTTTTCTCTCGTAGAACTTTGTCACGTTCTTTCATGGCCTCTCACCCCCGTACAGCGTAAGCAACCGACCGAGCATTACCGATTCTGAAAATCTTGAACTTGCACTAATCTACAAGTAAATTATAGCACATTAGTTTGTGAAATGTGAATCATTCTTACGAATTCAACATTTCTTTACATAGATATCGTTTGCATTACGTAGAGAAAACCTGTATAGTTTATAGAAATAACCTTTTTCTATTTAAGGAGGAGAGCGATGATGAGAATCACATTAGAAACCATTATGGGACATCCGGTTACCCAAAAATATTTAACTCGATCAGGCTTAAAACATGCTGTAGACGTTTGTGAACGCGCTCTCGAAATGGCAACAAAACGTGGTCTCGATACAGATTTAGCGACGAAAGCTGCGCTACTTCATGATATCGGTCACTATGAATGGTATACAGAAGGTAAGTGGAATTATGACTTATATCGCCAGAACGATATTCATGCGATTAAAGGTGCCGAACGGGCGCACAAGCTACTCATTCGTCTCGGGGAAGACCCCGCCCGTGCCAAAGAGATTTCTGTTATGATTCTCTTGCATACCGATTCCTATTTACCACCAAGCCGAATTCAACGGACCCCGCTTCAACAGCTCGTTCACGACGCAGATACGTTCGTGGAGCAGCCGGGCGGTCTTCACCATTATGAGACAATGGAAATCGAAGATGCGTTAGCTCGTGTCCGTCAAATCGACGCGATTGTCGAACGTCTCTCGAATTTGCCACGCATTTCAAACGGATAACCCGTCACCTATTCCATTAGGTGACTTTTTTTTTGCGCTAAAAAACCCTGACTTCATTTAGAAGTCAGGGTTTTCACATTAAACCAGTTGTGCTTTGTATGCTTCGTACTCTTCGTCCGTGAGTGAGACGTAGTGTCCTGGCTCGACTTCACGAAGTGGTGGGATACTTGAATCTTCATCCGAACGTCCGACTGGACCTTTCGAAGTTGACTCGTATACGATCCGTTTACGTGTACGTTCATGCTCCGGGTCCGGAAGCGGAATCGCTGATAGAAGCGATTTCGTGTACGCATGAATTGGGTTCTCATAAAGGCGATCTGCTGTCGCAAGCTCTACGAGGTGACCTTGATACATAACACCGATACGGTCAGAGATGTATTTAACCATCGACAAGTCGTGAGCGATGAACAAATACGTCAAATCGCGATCGCGTTGCAATTCTTTCATCAAGTTGACGACCTGCGCTTGAATCGAAACGTCAAGTGCAGAAATCGGTTCATCGGCGATGATGAAGTCTGGCTCAACCGCAAGGGCACGGGCAATCCCGATACGCTGACGTTGTCCACCCGAGAATTCGTGTGGGTAACGACTCGCGTGCTCTTTCGTCAAACCAACCGTTTCAAGAAGGTCATACACACGGTTCATACGATCTTCTTTCGTCTTCGCAAGACCGTGAATATCAATCCCTTCTGCGATGATATCCGCAACCGTCATACGCGGGTTAAGCGATGCGTATGGATCTTGGAAAATCATCTGCATAGCACGGTTGAATTTCAACTTGTCTGCTTTTGATTTTTTACCGTGGACGTTTTCGCCTTTGAACACAACGTCGCCGTCAGTCGCGTCATAAAGACCGATGATCGTACGTCCTGTCGTAGACTTCCCACAACCAGACTCTCCTACGAGTCCGAGCACTTCACCTTTGAAAATATCAAACGAGATTCCGTCGACCGCTTTGACGACGCGGCCACGGCCAATTTTAAAGTGCTGCTTCAGGTTTTTTACTTCGAGTAATTTCTCGCGTTCCATTATTCAGCACCACCTTTCGTAAACGATTTTGCGAACGCACTGTCCGGACGATACTTGAGAGCGAGTTCACGAATCGCACGTGGCGGACTAACCGCTGGTGCTTGTGGGTGTAATAACCAACTAGATGCAAAGTGTGTATCACTCACTTGGAACATCGGTGGCTCTTTCTCAAAATCAATCTTCATCGCGTATGGGTTACGCGGTGCGAATGCATCCCCTTTTGGAGGATCGAGTAAGTTCGGAGGCGTACCCGGTATTGCAGGTAACGCTTCGTTACGGTCATCTGTCGGACGCGGCATCGATCCAAGAAGTCCCCATGTATATGGGTGACGTGGCTCGTAGAAAATTTCATCAACCGTTCCTTTTTCAACGAGACGACCTGCATACATAACAGCAACACGGTCAGCCATGTTCGCAACAACGCCAAGGTCGTGCGTGATGAAAATGATCGCTGTGCCTGTTTTTTGTTGAATATCTTTTAACAATTCAAGAATTTGCGCTTGAATCGTAACATCAAGTGCAGTTGTCGGTTCATCGGCAATCAACACTTTCGGGTTACATGCGAGTGCAATCGCGATAACGATACGCTGACGCATCCCACCAGAGAGTTGGTGTGGATATTGTTTCAAACGCGCTTCTGGGTTTGGAATCCCTACAAGTGTCAACAATTCGAGAGTACGTTTTTTCGCATCCTCCCCCGTCAATCCTTGGTGCTGTTTCAACCCTTCTGCGATTTGTTTGTAAATCGTCATTGTCGGGTTGAGTGATGTCATCGGGTCTTGGAAAATCATTGCGATATCGCGACCACGAATTTTGAGCATTTCTTTTTCCGAGAGTTTCGCCAAGTCTTTCCCTTCGAACATGATTTCTCCGTTCGTGATTTCACCTGGAGGGTTCGGAATGAGACGCATGATTGCCTTCGAAGTGACGGATTTACCTGAACCCGATTCTCCTACGATGGCGAGCGTCTCGCCTTTTTTCAAATCAAACGATACGCCACGAACGGCTTGAACCGTTCCTGCATATGTGTGGAACGAGACCTCTAAGTCTCGGACTGATAAAATCGTTTCCATGCACGAGTCCCCCTCTTTCTTTTTTATTTACGCATTTTCGGATCGAACGCATCACGCAAGCCATCGGCAAGCAAGTTGAAGCTGACCATGAGCAAGACGATGATGACCGACGGGATGATAAGAAGGAACGGGAATGTCCGTAGTTCTTTGTATCCATCGTTGATCAACGTACCGAGTGATGCCTGTGGCGGTTGAAGCCCGATCCCGATAAAGCTGAGGAATGCCTCGAAGAAGATGGCAGATGGAATCGTGAACATGAGCGTGATGATAATCGCACCCAATGTGTTTGGAATCAAGTGTTTGAAAATTAAACGCGTACTAGATGCACCAAGTGTGCGAGCTGCCAAGACAAACTCTTGGTTTTTAAGTTTCAAAATCTGACCACGAACGAGTCGACTCATCCCGATCCAACCAGTAATGGCCATGGCGAGGATGATGGTGAATACACCAGGGTCAAAAATCAAGATGAACAAGATGATTAAGATCAAGTTAGGTACACCTGTCAAAATCTCAACAATACGTTGCATGATGTTATCCGTACGTCCACCGAAGTAAGCTGAGACACCACCGTATGCGACACCAATCAATGTATCGATGATGGCCGCAACGAAACCGATGAAGAGGGAAATACGAGTCCCTTCCCAAATACGTGACCAGAGATCACGTCCGAGATAATCCGTACCGAACCAGAAGTTCTCTTCTACATTCTTTTGTTCGTAGAAGTCGATATCGCGTCCACCGAGTGTCGCCATCCCATCAAATCCAGCCCATTCAAGACCTGTGACTTTTGGCGGAAGTTTCGCTTGTGAAATGTTTTGTTCATACGCATCACGAGCCGATAACATCGGTCCAAACAATGCAAGTGCAACGAGAATTAAAATAATTGATAGCGAGATGATGGCCGCTTTGTTTTTCTTTAGGCGCATCCATGCATCTTGCCAGAAGTTTAAACTTTTCCCAGCGATTCGTTCACCAAGCTGTTCATTCATCTCAACAGGTGTGAACATGTCTTGGTCGAACTGTTCGTAATTCTTTTTGTTTTCAATCATCAGTTATTCCCCCCAAGACGAATACGTGGGTCAACAACCCCATAGAGCAAGTCGACAAGCAAAATGATAATAATGAACAATCCTGAGAAGAACAATGTCGTTCCCATGATGACTGAATAGTCATTCAATGTGATTGACGTGACGAACAATTCTCCTAGGCCTGGTACCGCGAAGATTTTCTCGATAACGAACGTACCCGTTAAGAGTCCAGCTGTCATCGGTCCAAGAATTGTGATGGCAGGAATCATCGCATTACGAACCATGTGTTTCCATACGATGGCGTTACCCGTCAACCCTTTCGCTTTCGCGAGAGTGACGTAATCTTGTCCGGTAACCTCTAACATCTCGGTTCGGACGAAACGGGCAATCGCTGCCGTGACACCGAGCGATAATGAGATTGTTGGTAATATTGTATGAGCTGGTGTTTCCCAAAATGCGACTGGGAGCAACTGCAATTTAACTCCGACATAGTACTGAAGGAGGGCTGCAAAAACGAACGATGGGACAGAAATCCCGATTACCGATACGAACATTGAACCATAGTCAATGACCGTATTGTGGCGAATCGCCGCAACAACACCTAACAATACGCCTACAAGAGTTCCGAGAACTAATGCCTGGAGCCCCAATTGTGCCGAAGGACCAATTCGTTCCATAATCAATTCAGTTACTGGACGGTTCGCCGTACGGAATGAAACGCCAAGGTCACCTTGGAGCATGTTTCCAATGTACGTCGCATAGCGGACCGGAAGCGGATCGTTGAGTCCGTAGCGATCATTCAATAATTGAATTTGTGATTCTGTCAGTTTTTCCTGGTTTTGATACGGTGAACCTGGGAGCAGGTCCATCAGGAAGAACGTGAACGTGGCAATCAAGAAGAACGTGATGAGGCCGTAAGTCAGCCGTTGTAGGATATAACGTCCCATGAATAAAAACCCCCTGTTTTTTCTAATTCTTTCTACTACTTGCACCAACAGCTTCACTATGACATATGACCTATTTTTCAAATTCACAAAATGAAAGGAATATTCTGAAAGAATAGCGTATACGTCATCTCAAGGCTCTTAGCACAGCGGCTGAAAACAAAGAATATTCTTTTCAGAGATTATTCTGAATTTTCACTGTTACTACATTATACTTTACCAACAAAACATTTGAACAGTATTTTCTCTTAAGTCGATAGAATTTTTTAGAAAATCGGGGACATGCGGTTCGCATGCCCCCTCATCCCATTACTTGATATCAACGTATTTGTACTGGTAATCAGCACCGAATAGTTGACGGTTAAAGTTTTCGATGTTTGGACGAATCAAGTACGCCACACCAGCTTGATAAATTGGCATGATCGCTTGGTCTTGTTCGATTAAGAGAGCCTCAGCTTCTTTGAACAAGTCATAACGTGCATCGATGTTTGTTTCAGCAGACGCTTCGTCAATCAACTGGTCATATTCAGATGACGCATAGTTGATGTCGTTTTGTCCATTCTCTGATGTGAAGATACCAAGGTTCGTAAGTGGATCTTGGTAGTCAGGTCCCCAAAGTGCGAATGACATTTGGTAGTCACCGTTTGCTTCACGCTCAAGTTTGTTGTTGAAAGGTTGTTGAGCGATTTCAACCGTTACGTTCGGCAAGTTCGACTCAATTTGACCTTTCATGTACTCAGAGATTTGTTTTGAAACTTCGCTATCGAACGAGAGGAGTTCGATGGTAGTCGCTTCTCCGCCTGTTGCTTTTTCCCAAAGTGAAGAAGCTTCAGTAGCATCAGTTTTGAAATATTCAACGCCTTCTGTGTAATCCGTTCCGTCTTCATACTTGATGAATTCTTTCGGGATGAATGAAGTTGTTGCCATCGAACCGTTGTTCAAAAGTTGGTCAATGATGCCTGATGGGTCAACCGCACGAGCGATTGCTTTACGAGCATCAACATTTTTGAAGATTTCATCTTCGTGGTTGAACTTGAAGTATCCGATTGAAGAACGAAGTCCTGTGTTATAGTCCTCATCTTCTTGGAAAGCAGCAACTTGTTCTGATGCGAGACCTGCATAGTCAACGTCACCAGCTTCGTACAAGTTTACGACTGTAGATGTCTCTTTAACGACTTTCACGTCAACCGCGTCAAGAGCAACATTCTCAGCATCCCAATATGATTCGTTTTTCGTTAAGACATAGCCTTGTTCACGATCCCACTCTGACCATGTGAATGGCCCGTTGTAGAGAAGGTTTTCAGGGTTCGTTGAGAAATCTTCGCCTTTTTCTGTTGCGAATGCTTCATTGATCGGTGTGAATGTACCGAATGAAGTAAGTGAAAGGAATGATGGGTCTGGACGCTCGAGTGTGACTTCGAGTGTTTTCTCATCGATTGCTTTAACGCCAAGTTCTTCTTTTGGTGTGTCACCTGTGTTGATCGCTTCTGCGTTTTTAATTGTGTTCATGATGTAAGCATACTGTGAACCTGTTGCAGGGTCGACGGCACGTTGCCATGCATAAACGAAATCATTGGCTGTTACTGGCTCTCCGTTTGACCATTCAGCATCACGAAGTGTGAATGTGTAAACAGTCTCATCTTCGTTTACTTCTGGTTCGCCTTCAGCGAGAGCTGGAACGGCATTTCCATCTTTATCAAGACGGTAAAGACCTTCCATTGTGTTGGCGATCAAGTTGAATGCGACCGCATCTGTAGCAAGAGCCGGATCGGCTGTTGTGATGTCTGACGTATCCGTCAAACGAAGAACTTTTTCTCCGTTTGAAGAAGAACCGCCGCCATCAGAGTCTCCGCCTGTCGAACAAGCCGCGAGTACTGAACCGAGTGCCAAGATGATCGTCATCATGAGCAAAATCGATTTTTTCTTCATTGCGATTTCCCCTTTCGTTTTAAAAGCTAGCCATTCGTCGAATGAACATCTTACTTTTTCTTTAATTTTCTGAATATTTCATAAAGTATTCGACGAAAGAACGTTAGGGCTATTGTAAGAAATTTTTAATCAAACTGTCAACTACATAATAAAACGCTACCATACCACTCGAATTTCATACTCGCATTCTCCCCCACCTTCCTAGTATCATAGAAGAAACGCGGAACGGTTGCTCGTTCCCTTTATGGCGTGAAAGGAGATTACATCGTTGAAAAAGTTTCGAAATATATTGATTGTTTGGGGGATTGTCACAATCCTGTACACCGTTTGGTCGATTTTTTCATATTTCCGAAGCGAATCTTTCCTGTTTCATTTGAGCGGCGGTCTATTCGTTTCCGGAATTCTCACTTTTGCGATCGGGATGTTCTCACATATGAGTGCGACAGGATTGTTCGATGGGATCATGTACGGATTCAAGCGAAGTCGACGTGCAAAACTCAAAGAAATTGATGCGGATTATGAAGAGGATGAAGAAGAAGATCCCGAAGATCGGCAACTCCGTAAGCAATTGGCTTGGAACTGGGTGTTTGTCGGTGTGGGAAGTATCGCTCTTTCGTTTCTCGTCGCGTTGATTTAATCTTTTCGAGAGCATGATCCTATGCTAAACTTAATGCAGAATAAGAACACTTGGATGAAGACAAGTAATTCAATTCCCCTTTTCCTCAGAGAGTCTACGGTGCTGCGAGTAGATGAAAAGACTTGAATGAATGGACTTCGGAGTGGCTCGCCTGAACATGAGTATGGCGAGACGGTTCACGCCCGTTACAGCGTTCAAGTGGCATAGTTTATGCAAATTTGGGTGGCACCGCGGTTATTCGTCCCGATTTATTCGGGCGGACGACTGCGGTTTTTTTATATTCTTCGGAGGTGTATACACATGGCAACGATTTTTTCAGGAATCAAACCGACCGGCGTCGTGACGCTCGGGAACTACTTAGGCGCGATGAAACAATTCGTCGATCTTCAAGATGACAACAATGCATATTATTGTATCGTTGATTTGCATTCCATCACCGTACAACTCGACCGTGTCGAGTTAATGAACAACACGCGAAAACTAGCGGCACTTTATCTCGCTTCTGGTCTCGACCCAGAGAAAGCGACAATCTTCGTTCAATCTGAAGTGAAAGCGCACGCTCAACTCGGCTGGATGTTAACATGCATCGCGGGAATGGGTGAGCTCGGTCGCATGACACAATATAAAGATAAATCGCAGGGAAATGAAAATGTTGGAGCCGGATTGTTCGTTTATCCAACACTAATGGCATCTGACATTTTGTTATACAATACGGAACTCGTTCCTGTCGGAGATGACCAAAAACAACATATCGAATTGACTCGTGATTTGGCGGAACGGTTCAATAAACGTTACTACGAGACGTTCACGATGCCTGAACCACTCATTCAAAAAGAAGGCGCACGCATCATGTCTCTCACAAATCCCGTGAAAAAAATGTCAAAATCCGACACAAACGCCAAAGGATACATTTCAATGCTCGACGAGCCGAATGTCATCCGCAAGAAGATCAAGAGTGCCGTAACCGATTCGAGTGGCGTCATCTCGTTTGACCGTGAGAACAAACCAGGGATTTCGAACTTGTTAGAAATTTACTCACTTTCGACAGGTGCCTCAATCGATGACCTCGTCAAGCAATACGAGAATTCAAATTACGGTACATTTAAACAAGATGTGGCAGAAGCGGTCGTCGCCTTGCTCGAACCGATTCAAGCTCGTTATCATGAATTGATCGATTCTCCAGAACTCGATGAGATTCTCGATGCAGGACGTGCCAAGGCTGAAGCTGTCGCGAATAAAAATCTCGCGAAGATTGAAAAAGCGATGGGTCTCAGTCGTAAACGTGCCAAAATGAAAAAATAAGCCTATATCAACAGAACTCTCCATGCGAGAGTTCTTTTTTTGTATAAAAAAATGGCATAAAAAAGAGAGACAGGCGTCCCTGTCTCTCTTGTAGGTGTGAAATGAAATTATTCTTTGCCTTCGATTGAAGCCCACTTGTAAGAGTAGTCCGCACCGAATGCGTGCTCAACGATACCTTTAACATATGGCTTCGTGAGACGAGCTGATCCACGTTGGTAAACTGGTGAGATTACGCTCTCTTCAAGAACGATCTTCTCAGCATCTTGCATTTGCTTCCAACGCTCAGCTGGATCTGTGCTTGCTTTCGCATCAGCGATGAGTTTATCGAACTCTTCGTTCGACCACTTACCACGGTTGTATGGTCCGTCTGTGACGAAGAGGTCAATGAATGTCATTGGATCTTGGTAGTCAGGACCCCAACCAGCGAATGTGAACTCAAACTCTCCTTTGTTCTCAAGGTCAAGTTTGTTGTTGAACGGTTGTTGCTTGATTGAAACGCTCATACCTGGAAGGTTCTTCTCAAGTTCACCTTTGATGAACTCACCGATTTGCTTCGCAGACTCTGAGTCATAGTTGAGAAGTTCAAGCTCAACTGTATCCGTTCCAAGCTCAGAAAGACCTTCTTCCCAAAGCTTTTGAGCTTCTTCCACGTTGTATCCGCCGATGTCGCCATTTCCTTCACGGAAGTCTTTTCCGTCTGGACCTGTTACGAAATCTTTTGGTACGAAGTAGTTTGCAGGGATTGAACCGTTCGCAAGAAGTGTTTCTGAGATTGCAGCTTTATCGTATGCGCGATCAATCGCGTTACGGATTTTTTGGTTGTCAAGCGCTTCCACAGCAGTGTTGAACTGAAGGTAGAAGAGTGTTGGCTCAACGACAGTTGAGAAGTCTTCGTTATCTTGATATTGAGCAACGAGCTCAGAAGTCAAGCCTGTGCGGTCAACGTCACCGTTTTCATACAAGTTAACACCTGTTGAAACTTCTTTAACGACTTTAACGTTGATCTCTTCAAGTTTAACTGTGTCAGCATCCCAATAGTCTTCGTTCTTGACCATTTTCCAGCCTTGCTCGCGCTCCCAGCTGTCGAGTTTGAACGGTCCGTTATAGAGAGTTGTCTCTGCAGATGTACCGAAGTTTTCGCCTTGCTCTGTATCGAATGACTCAAGTTTTGGCATGAACACGCCGAAGCTTGTCAATCCGAGGAAGTAGTCAGCTGGTGCTGTCAATTTAACTTCAAGCGTTTGATCGTCGAGTGCTTTAACGCCTACTGCATCACGCTCGCCTTCGCCAGTGTTGTACGCTTCTGCGCCTTCGATGACTGACATAACGTATGCATATTGTGAAGCGTTATCTGGGTTGAGTACTTCTTTCCAAGCGTATTCGAAGTCGTTCGCTGTGACAGGCTCCCCGTTTGACCAAGTAGCGCCTTCACGGATTTTGAACGTGTACGTTTTTCCGTCTTCTGAAACGTCGTGGTCTTCAGCCATACCTGGAGTCGGGTTGTCATCCTCATCCATGCGGTAGAGACCTTCGTTGACGTTGTTTAAAACGTTGAACGAAACAGCGTCTGTTGCGAGTGTTGGGTTAAGTGAAGGAATATCTGAGCTGTCGAGCAAGTTGAGGACTTGTGCTTCATCTGCAGAACCTTCTGAACCTGATCCGTTTGAAGACCCTGTGTCTTCATCCCCTGTCGAACATGCAGCTAGGAAAGCACTTGAAAGAAGTGTAACCGAAGATGCTAAAGCAAAACCTTTTTTCTTATTCATTGCGATGACCCCCTGATTTTTTCGTTTTAACGAAGTGAATGATGGTAGAAAATTCAGTCATTTCTTCTGACAGTATTTGTTACCAAAATCCCGTTGATGCAATAATACAATATTCTGATAATTTTGCAAAGTGTTTATTTTGATTTTTCTAAAAAATTTTCTCTATAGTCAAAAAGCCCGCCTAGAGCGGCGGGCCTTTAGCTCAATTTTCATATTTTTTCGAAAAGGTTAGGACATATGAAGGACCGATGACCGGATAACCAATCTGATCGTATCCTTTTTCAACCAAATAAGAACGTCCTGCTTGGTAGATTGGCATAACAACCGCCTCTTCTAACAGCTTCGCTTCCGCGTTTCGTAAAATGATATTACGTTTGTCCAAACTCTCAGTGGAGCGAGCCTGATCCATCAATTGATCGTATGACTCATTTGCGTATCGACTTGAGTTTAGCACATCATTAGACTCGAATTGCGTCAAATAGGCAGATAGCATTGGATAGTCAGGTTGCCATCCAGATAACGAAAAGGAATAATTTCCTGAGACTTCTTTCCTAACTTTATCTCCAAGTGGTAACTCTATAATCTTGACGCTCAACCCGTCCAATTGTTCCAAATTTTCTTTTATTCTGGTCGAAATTTCACGTGCTTCTTCATCGACAAAGCTAAGCAATTCAATCTCAATTGTTTCTGTTTTTAAGCGTTTTTTCACGGTTTCAAATAATTGGTTGGCATCGCCTTCCAACTCTGCAACCGAAGCCTCCTCATCCATGACGAGAAGTCGTTCTGTCGTTTGTTCCGCTTGTGCGAGCGATTCTTCGAGCGTCGTTCGCTCAAGTGTCAGTGCGAGGGCTTGTCGAAACGCAATATCGTCGAATGGCGCTTTTTCAACGTTCGGTTTTAAATAAAACACGCCACTTCTCGGAACGTCCTCAATGTTCATGACTTCCTTATCAATGGTAGACGTGTCGAAGTCATAAGGAATCGGATGCATCCCTGACGTCTCAGTCAAATTTGATTCACTTTGGATGGTGATCGTTTCAAGCGTAACGTTGTCGGCTTCACGATACGTTTCGTTTTTATGTAACGAGATGCTTGTATCGTCTATCTGATTTAATTCAAACGGACCGTTCGTTTCTAACTCATCCCATGTTGTCACGGATGGCTGTGGTAAAAACGCTGGCATTGCAAAAATTCTTTCGAATCCTTCCATAGGTCGGATGAGTGTGATTTCGAGCGTTCGCTCATCGTTTGCTTGAACACCTAACGTATCCGGTTCTTGTTGCCCGAGCCCGATTTCTTTCGCAGATTGGACATCCGCGAGTAAAAAACTAAATGGTGAGTTCGTCTCGTCATCGACGAGTTTACGGAAATGGTCGACGAAAGTCTGCGCGGTAACTGCATTCCCTTCTGTCGTCACACTTTCTTTCAATGTGAACGTATAGACCGTTCCGTCTTCAGATCGTTCTAACTTCTCGACGAGTCCCGGTTCAATCGCCCCATCTGCACCGAATCGGTAGAGTCCCTCATATAGATGTGACAATACGGTTTGGGATGCCGGGTCAATCGCGAGCATGACGTCCGGTTGAGTCGGAAGAGATTCTCCATGAATCGTAAGTGTTTGTTCTTCTGGTGGTAGTAGTTCACGTGACTGCTCTCGTTGTTCGTTCCAAATAAATAAAAAAAGGATAAGGACTGAACCTAACAAGGCGGCCACGATGAATGATTTCTTGTTCATTCGTTGCACTCCTTTCTGTTAGACCAACCCTTATACCCTAACCTTTTTTGAATGATTTTTCTACCGTCAGTTCGTCACTTTTGCAAATGCGAGTGTTGCATTGTGGCCCCCGAAGCCAAGTGAGTTACTGAGTGCATACTGAATGTCAAGTTCCCGATTTCCTTCACGTACATAATCAAGGTCGCAATCTGCTGCAGGTGATTCACAGTTGATCGTCGGATGAATCTTCCCTTCATGAATCGAAAGAGCTGTGATGACTGCCTCGACGCCACCTGCTCCTCCGAGAAGATGACCAATCATCGATTTCGACGAGTTGACCGCGAGTTTGTCGGCGTGTTCCCCGAACACACGACGAATCGCTTTCGTCTCAAGCATATCGTTGAGCGGTGTGCTCGTGCCGTGTGCGTTGATGTATTGAACGTCTTCCGGTTTAATCCCTGCGTCACGAATCGCCTCACTCATCGCTTTTGACCCGCCTTCTGCTTCTGGTGACGGCGCTGTGATATGATACGCATCTGAACTCATCCCGTATCCGACGACTTCTGCATACATTTTCGCTCCACGTGCCTTCGCATGTTCGTACTCTTCTAATACGAGTACGCCAGCGCCTTCACCCATGACAAACCCATCGCGGTTCTCGTCGAATGGACGGCACGCTGTATTCGGGTCCGGATTCGTCGAAAGTGCTTTGTTCGAACAAAAGCCTGCGAACGAAAGTGGTGTAATCGGCGCTTCCGCTCCACCGGCGAACATGGCAATCGCATCTCCCCGTTGAATGACGCGGAACGCTTCTCCGATTGAGTTCGTCCCTGATGCACATGCAGTCACGGAACAGTTACTTGGTCCTTTAGCCCCGAGGTAGATCGACACTTGTCCGCTCGCCATGTTCGGAATCATCATTGGAATAAAGAACGGGCTTACACGACGTGGTCCACGGTCATGAAGGATGGCTGACTGCTTGTCGATTGTTTCGACGCCGCCGATTCCGCTTCCGATCCACGTTCCGACTTCATCGGCAATGGCTTTGACATCGAGTCCGCTGTCTTTATGGGCAGCGTCTGCCGCCAACAGTGAATATTGGATGAACGAATCCATTTTACGCGCTTCTTTTGGTTCGACTAAGTGTTCGATGTTCCACTCTTTTACTTCCGCTCCGACTTTCGCCGGATATTGGCTGATGTCGATTTTCGTCAACGTATCGATTGCGTTGTCCCCTTTTAAAAGACGGTCCCACATTGTCGACACGTCGTTTCCTAACGGTGATACGACTCCTAATCCTGTCACTACTACTCGTTTCATAGATGATTCCCCTCCGTAATTGTTGCATGATTCCATGTCAGACAGCTTGCACCCCACGTGAGTCCGGCTCCAAACCCTGCGATGACGACCGTTTGTCCGTCTTGGATTTTACCAGACTTGACGGCTTCCGCTAAGGCGAGCGGGATCGATGCCGCTGATGTATTCGCATGGTCTTGAATGGTCATGACGACTTTCTCTTCTTCTAAATCTAAACGTTCCATCGCCGCATCGATGATTCGACGATTCGCTTGGTGCGGCACAAGGACGTCGAGGTCGTTTAACGACTTGTCGGCCTTGTTTAACGATTCGAGCACGATTTCCGGCATTTTCCGCACGGCGAATTTAAACACTTCGCGACCGTTCATGACGATCTTTCCTTCATCGTTTTCATACAAGTGCTTGCCACCTGTCCCGTCACTTCCAAGTATGATGGAGTCGATTGAAGCAATCTCGTCTTCCCCGAGTACGACAGCTCCAGCTCCGTCTCCGAATAGGACAGCTGTCGACCGGTCATCCCAGTCAATCAAACTTCCCATCTTCTCTGCTCCGATGACGAGCGTTTTCTTGAAGCCTTTCGAGTCCATCAAGCTTTTCGCTGTATCCATGGCGAAGATAAATCCACTACATGCTGCACTGACGTCGAATGCCACAGCGGCTTTCGCACCAAGATTCGCCTGAACTACGCACGCGGTTGCCGGGAAGGCTGGAGCAGTTGCTGTCGCACAAACAATCGCTTCAATCTCATCGATGGTGACCCCAGCGCTCTGTAACGCCCGTTCTGCGGCACGTGTTGCCATATCCGAGACTGATACGTCACTTCCTGCTAAATGTCGTGCCTCGATGCCTGTACGCGTACGAATCCACTCATCGCTCGTATCCATTCGTTTTTCTAAATCGATATTTGTCACCCGATTGTCCGGTAAGAACGATCCGATGCCGATGATTCCAATATTCATATCGTCGACCCCTATTCTTAGTATCTGGTACTAATATAAGGGAATAAAAAGAGGATGTCAATGCATCCTCCTCACGATCTATCGTTTAAGCTTGTTCGAGGCGTTTCGTGACAGCCATGACCATCTTCGCAGAGTTGATCGATGCCGTCTCTAAAAATTCATCAAACGATAAGTTCGCCTCTTCGTCCGCGCTGTCTGAAATCGAGCGTGTGACGACGAAGGGAACACCGAACTGGTAACACGTTTGCGCGATTGGAGCAGCTTCCATCTCGACGGCAGCGACGCCATCGAAATGGCCAAGGATGTCCGCTACACGTTTTGAGTCGTTGATGAACGAATCTCCCGTTACGATCAATCCTTGATGCACGTTCACGTCCGGTAAGCTTTCAATCACATCTTTACAGACGCTGACGAGCTTTGAATCGGCTTCATATGCTGGTGGCATCCCTGGTACTTGTCCGTACTCATAACCGAATGCTGTCACGTCGACATCGTGGTGACGTACTTCTGTTGAGACGACGACGTCACCGACTTTCATCCCTTTTTTAAATCCGCCGGCAGAACCCGTATTGATCACGACGTCCGGTTTAAACTTATCAATTAAGAGTGTCGTCCCGATGGCGGCATTGACTTTCCCGATGCCTGACTTCAAGATGACGACTTGCATGTTTCCAAGATATCCTTCATAAAAATGATAGCTTGCGATTTCTGTATCTTTACGTTCAGTTAGTTCGTTCCGAAGTAAATTCACTTCTTCTTCCATCGCACCGATGATTCCAACTTTCATTCCGATTCCTCCTCAGAAAGAGAGCGACTTCCAAGATGGAGGTCGCTCAACAACTTATTTGATTTCTTTGATTTCGACGATCATGTCGCCACCTGGTGTTTGAACCGTGACCACATCTCCGATCGTACGGCCAAGAAGCGCTTTCGCGATTGGTGATTCGTTCGAGATTTTCCCTGTGAACGGGTCTGCCTCGGCACCACCGACGATTGTGTATGTCTCGTCTTCGTTGTCTTCTTGGATGAAGAACGTTACAGTTTTCCCGATTGAGACAACCGAGTTATCGCCTGCATCATCTTGAATGATGACTGCGTTGCGGAGCATTTCTTCTAATTGTGCGATTCGTCCTTCGACCATCGCTTGTTCTTCTTTCGCCGCGTCGTATTCCGCGTTTTCTGATAAGTCACCGAAATCACGAGCAATCTTAATATTTTCAACGACTTCTTTACGGCGGACCGTTTTCAGTTCGTTTAATTCATTCTCGATCTTCGCTTTTCCGTCTAACGTCATATAGTGTTGTTTTTCAGCCATTTCTGTCACTCCTTCATTGTCTCCTAGTATATTACAGCTAGGGTAAATTGAAAACGATTTATTTCCTCACGCGCGATTACGCTCAGTGAGCACCCAACGGATCTTTGTCACGAGTAAATCGATTGCGACAAAGTTTTCTCCGCCTTCAGGAACGATGATGTCCGCATACCGCTTCGTCGGCTCGCAGAACTGTAAATGCATCGGACGAACGACATTCGTGTACTGTGCCACGACCGAATCAATCGAACGTCCACGTTCATTGATATCCCGCTGCATGCGGCGCAGGATGCGAACGTCAGCATCTGTATCCACGAACACCTTAATATCCATCAATTCACGCAAACGGGCATCTTCAAGTGCTAAAATCCCCTCAACGATGACGACATCGACCGGTTCGATCAAAATCGTCTCATCAGAGCGCGTATGGGCCGCGTAGTCATATACCGGCTTCTCGACAGCCTGATGTTGTTGCAATTGTTGGATATGTTCAATTAGCAAATCGTTATCAAAGGCGAAGGGGTGGTCGTAGTTTGTCTTGTACCGCTCCTCCATCGTCATTTCAGATTGATCTTTATAATACGCGTCTTGTTCAATCATGACGACCGATTGACCTTTAAACGCATCGACGAGCGCACGGGCCACGGTCGTTTTTCCAGATCCGGTACCCCCGGCCACGCCAATAATGACGGGTTTATGTTGCATCAAAGTTAAGTCCTCCTCATCGTAATTTACGACTGATTGCTAGGCCATCACCAAGGGGCAAAATTGCAGTATGATAATCGGTCCGTGCCATCAATTGCTCAGTAAACTGCTTCACGAGACGGACAAGTCGGCGTCGACGTCGGTCCAATACTGACACGTCCTCGAGCAAGACGTCCCCTCGTAAAAACAAATTATCGCTGTAAATCGTACCACCAATTGGTACTAAAGCGCCATACCCATCAAAAAATTTTTGATATTGTCCTTTTGCCGCATCAATAAACACGGCATCGAACTCACCTTCAATCGAACCAATCAATTCAACGGCGTCACCGTGAATCAATGTGATGCGATCGCGAACATCAGAACGTCCGATAAAACCAGTCGCCTCTTCGAATCGACGAGCATTTCGTTCAATCGTGACGATTTCGGCATCTGGTAACAACTCTGCCATACGGATTGCACTGTAGCCAATTGCCGTCCCCACCTCAAGGATGCGGGTCGGTCGCTGCATCGCCAACAAAGAGAGAAGCACTTCAGAGCCCGTCAAGTCCATGATTGGGACGTGATGTTCTCGCGCAAATGCCTCCATCTCCGTCAACAGCGGAGAGCGGTCGTTGATCAATTGTTCTACATATCCCTCATAGGATGCATGGTCCACTCGTTCCACCTCTTAACTCTCTTCATTCAAACGACCGGAAGCATCCGCTTCCGGTCGTCCCATCAATTACTGTTCGCTTCTTCAAACGCTTCCCATTCGGAACGGTACTTATTGACGTTTTGTTGATGGTCCTCATAATTGACTTCGAACAAGACCTCCCCATTCGGGAACCCTTCACGTGGAGGGCGTGCATAGAAGTAAATGTTCTCTGTGTCGTTCGGGTTGAGTACCGCCTCAAACGCGTCGCGACTGACAGCCGCGATTGGACCGATCGGAATCCCTTCATAACGATATGTGTTATATAAGGAATCGTTCTCCAAATCTGCGAATGAAGTGAAAATCGATGTCTCCCCCGTACCGTACCAGACGGTCGGGTCAGACTGTAATTTCATGCCGTCGTTTAGGCGATTTTCAAAAACACCGGCAATCTCTTTCCGGTCTTCCGTCGATACAGCTTCTTTCTCGACAACTGATGCGAGCGCGAGCGTCTCATGGAAGGTGCGTCCTGAATCAGCCAAACGACCTTTGTACTCTTGATACATACTTTCAGTAGGAAGTAGCATCTCATCGATGATTTCAGTGAGTGTTACCCCTTTATTGAATTCATATGTTGCCGGGAACAGGTATCCTTCAAGTGGATGGTAAATACCTTCCTGCAATACTTCCTCCGTCAACATCTCATGCTCGTTCACGAGCGAACTGATATATTCACGGTCACTCAATTGTTCGGAAATCTCTTCTTTCGGAATATCGGCCTCTTTCGCAAGTCGCGCGATGACCTGGTCGATTGTGAACCCTTCCGGAATGACGAGCTTGATATCAGGAACCACAATGACTTTACCTGTTTGCAACGTTTCAATCAACTCATCGATTGATTGAGATGGTGACAACGTATACGTCCCCGCTTGGAACGATGACTCGTTTTTAAAGCGTGTATAGAAACGGAAAATCGTGCTACTCCTTACAAGCCCATTCTCTTCTAGTAATTCACCAATGTATCCCGAACCAGCACCGAGTGGGACTTCGACTTCAACTGTTTCCGTCGATGTCGGATCAATCGGTTCGACGGAGCGCTTCACGAAGACGTAAGCGAGTGCCGAGCCTGTGGCGATGACGAGAAGGAAGATGGCAAGGATGACAACCGTGATGCGACGAACAATCCGGTTGCGGGCACGTTTCTCATCTGACATAGATGGATGATTCATGCATTTCTCCCCTGTTCATTTTATAAAGAGAGGCGACGAGGGAAATCCCTAGCCGCCCGTCCCCTATTTAGTCTAGACCGACTTCGTCATTGACGATATCGAATGCTTCCATGACCTCTTCGAAGTCTTCATCGTCTTCGACGAGCTTCAAGATGAATTCGCCATCTTCAAGTTCTTCAATTTCAAATGCGTATACTTCGATTGTGTCTTCATCTTCTGTTTCCGGAGCGCCGACTGGTTCGAGTACAACGAATGTTTTCTTCGAACGGTCGCTTGTCATACGGAAAATTTCTGCAAATAAATGCTCGTCTCCATTTTCATCTGGAATACGGTACATTTCTTCTTCACGACGGATTTCTGCCATGAGAGATTCCTCCTTATTTCCCGGAACGGTCCAGGTAGTTTTGTAAAATCATCACGGCCGCCATTTTGTCGATGACCGCTTTTCTCTTTTTGCGGCTGACATCTGCTGAAATGAGCATCCGTTCCGCTTGCATCGTCGTTAATCGCTCATCCACCAACACGCAAGGTAAGCCTGTCTGTTCTGTGAACGCCTCGGCAAACGCCTCTGACGCCTCACCGCGTGGACCGACTGTCCCATTCATGTTTTTCGGGTGACCGACGACGACTTCTTTCACATCGTACTGCTCGATAAACGGACGAAGGAGACGGACGGCTTCGTCAAAGTCGGGTTCGGTCCAATAGACCGTCTCCACACCTTGTGCCGTCCATCCCATCAGGTCACTCACAGCGACACCAATTGTCTTCGATCCGACATCGAGTCCCATGACTCGCTTCATATTAATCCTCTCTACGATCGTTCAAATACGATTTGACCAACTCTTCGAGAAGTTCATCCCGCTCAATTTTGCGAATCAAGTTTCGCGCATCATTATGACGTGGGATGTAGGCGGGGTCACCTGACAATAAGTATCCCACGATTTGATTGATCGGTTGATAACCTTTTTCCTCGAGTGCTTGATATACCGTAATCAGCGTCTCACGTGTGTTAGCACGTTGATCATCTTCTGGAAAATTGAATTGCATCGTGCGATCCATTTGGCTCACAAGAATCCACCTCTTTCCGTTTGCACTTCACACTCTATTATGCCAGTGATTGGACGTAATGTGAAGCAAACTTCAATGCTTCGTCCAGTTTTGTTGCATCACGGCCACCTGCTTGTGCCATGTCTGGACGACCGCCACCACCGCCGCCACAGCGTGTTGCGACTTCTTTAATGAGTTTTCCGGCATGGAAGCCACGATCGTTCAAGTCTTTCGTCACACCTGCGACGAGGTTAACTTTCTCACCATTCGCCGACCCGAGAATAATCACGGCAGAACCGAGCTTCCCTTTCAAGTCGTCGACCATGCTACGGAGAGCATCCATGTCTTGTCCATCGACACGCTTCGCAATCAATTGAACGTCACCAATCGTTTCGATTGCATCCGTCAATGAAGAAGCTTCGATGTTCGCAAGTTTTGCTTTGAGCGATTCTGAAGCACGCTCCACGTCTTTGATTTCAGCCTGGAGTGCTTGAACACGTGCTGGAACCTCGAGTGGTTTCGTCTTCAACAGTTTCGCTGCCGCTTCGAGCGTCTCGATTTGCTGGTTCATTACTTCGTATGCGCCAGCACCTGTGACCGCTTCGATTCGACGCGTTCCTGCACCGATTCCTGATTCAGACAAGATCTTGAAGAGTCCAATTTCAGCCGTGTTAGATACGTGGCATCCACCACAAAGCTCAACCGAGTAGTCCCCAGCCGATACGACACGAACGACATCGCCGTACTTCTCACCAAAGAGTGCCATCGCACCTTTTGCTTTCGCATCCGCGATATTCATTTCTTCGATGTCGACACCGATTGATGCCCAAATCTTCTCGTTCACTTGACGCTCAATCGATTGAAGCTCTTCAGCTGTCACTTGACCGAAGTGAGAGAAGTCGAAACGAAGACGATCTGGTGTCACGAGTGACCCAGCTTGATTGACGTGCTCGCCGAGCGTGTCTTTCAAAGCACGATGAAGGAGGTGCGTCGCCGTATGGTTTTTCACGATTGCTTGACGTGAGTCTTGGTCAACGGTCGCCGTCACTGCCACTTCCGCTTTCGCGACGCCTGACTCGACTGTGACCGTGTGCAAGTTTTGCCCGTTCGGTGCTTTCGACACATCCTTTACGCGAAGAAGGAAGTCTTCGCCGACGATTTGACCTTTGTCACCGATTTGACCGCCGCTCTCAGCGTAGAATGGCGTTTGATCGAGGATCACTTGCGCTTCTTCCCCTGCAGCGACGACGTCAACGAGTTCACCGTCGTGAATCAAGCTGACGATTTTCGCGTTCGTCTCAAGGTTGTTATATCCGAGGAATGTCGATGGCATCGTGATGTCTGCGAGTACGCCAGACTGGATTTGCATCGATTCGACGTCAGCGCGCGCTTGACGTGCACGTTCACGTTGTTCATTCATCGCTTCCTTGAAGCCGTCCTCATCGACCGTCATCTGATGGTCTTCAGCGTATTCGATTGTCAATTCGAGCGGGAAACCGTACGTGTCGTAAAGACGGAACGCGTCTTGACCGCTGATCACGTTTGCTCCTGCTGCTTTTTGTGCTTTCGCGACTTCGTTCAAGATTGCAAGTCCGTCGTTCAACGTTTCATGGAAACGCTCCTCTTCGTTCTTGATGACTTTCTTGATGAAGTCTTTCTTCTCGTTCACTTGTGGATAGAAGTCGACCATGATGTCACCGACAACGTCAACGAGTTCATGCATGAACGGACGCTCGATGCCAAGCATCTTCGCATAGCGGACCGCACGGCGGAGCAGACGACGGAGGACATATCCACGTCCTTCGTTCGATGGGAGTGCACCGTCCCCGATTGCGAACGATACGGTACGGATGTGGTCAGCGATGACCTTGAAGGCAACGTCTTTGCTGCTGTCTTGACGATATACGTCGCCACTGATTTTTTCTGTTTCACGAATGATTGGCATGAAGAGGTCAGTATCGAAGTTTGTCGGTACGTCTTGAAGGACGCTCGCCATCCGTTCGAGTCCCATCCCTGTATCAATGTTTTTACGTGGAAGCTCTGTATAGTTCCCGTGCCCGTCATGGTTATACTGGCTGAACACGATGTTCCAGATTTCAAGGTAACGCTCGTTTTCTCCACCCGGATAGAGTTCAGGGTCTGTCGGGTCGTCTCCGAACGCTGGTCCACGGTCGAAGAAGATTTCGGTGTTCGGACCAGATGGGCCTTCGCCGATTTCCCAGAAGTTATCTTCAAGTGGGATGATGCGATCAGCCGGCATGCCGAGGTTCAACCAGATTTGTTTTGATTCTTCATCGTCTGGGTGAATCGTGACCGAGAGGCGATCTGGGTCGAGACCGTACCATTCGTCACTCGTCAAGAGTTCCCAGCCCCATGTGATCGCTTCTTCACGGAAGTATTCTCCGACCGAGAAGTTTCCGAGCATTTCGAAGAACGTATGGTGACGTGCTGTCTTCCCGACGTTCTCGATATCGTTCGTACGAATCGATTTTTGTGCGTTGACAATTCGTGGGTTCGCTGGGATGACACGTCCATCAAAGTATTTCTTCAATGTTGCTACACCTGAGTTGATCCATAAAAGAGTCGGATCTTCGACCGGTACGAGCGACGCACTCGGCTCAACGCTGTGACCTTTTGATTTGAAGAAATCTAAGTACATTTGGCGAATCTGTGCGCCAGTCAATGATTTGAGCGGTTTCATGAACAATTCCTCCTTATTTCTGAACGAAACGAAAAAAGCGATGCCTGCCCCTGTGGAAAGGGACGAAAGCATCGCTTCGTGGTACCACCCTCGTTCGCACGGTAAACACCGTGCCTCGAACATCCGTTAACGTGGATGAGGCGCCCAGGTTGAGTGGGGACTCCAGAATAGCTTCGGTCGGCCGACCTCCATCTTCTCGCAGCCTAGGAAGATGTCTCTGTAGAGGCGGTGACGACGTACTCATTTCCTTCATCGTCTGTATCGTTTCAGTTGTCTATTCGTCATTATCACATGCGCTTATGAAGACGTCAAGACTTCCCGCCTAAGCGTTCGACCAATTTTGTCCGCCGTACGGGTTCTTCTTCTCGCGTTGCCGCCTCGAGTGCCCGTACGTCCCCGAACAACAGCAAGCTTTTCTTCGCCCGTGTCACGGCCGTATAAATCAAGTTTCGCGATGAACGGAAGCCACCGTTAAAGAAGACCGGCATAAGTACGATTGGGAACTCGGACCCTTGTGACTTATGAATCGTAATGGCGTAGGCGTGGGTGAACTGATCCCATTCACTACGGTTATATTCGACTTCCGTCTGATCGAATCGGATATAAATTTTATCGACTTTATCAACGTTCTCTTTCGCGTAGAAAATATTCGTGATCTCACCGATGTCCCCGTTATAGACGTTCTCCTCGGCGTTGTTGACGAGTTGTAGCACTTTGTCGCCATTTCGGTAAATGCGCGTCCCATGCTTCACTTCACGGGCACTCGATTTGGGATTGAACACGTGTTGAAGCGCTTCGTTCAGCCCATCGATTCCGCACACACCTCGATACGTCGGTGCAAGCACTTGGATATCAAATGGTGAATACCCTTTCCGGAGGGCCGCTCCTGCCATCTGACAAATCGCTTGAAGCGCCGTCTCTTGGTTCGCCGTATAGAAACGACGGTCCGGAAGCGCCGCCAATAAATCTTCTGGCATCTTTTTGGCGTTCAAGGAATGGGCGAGCCGTAAAATACTCGACTCCGACGCTTGACGGTGGACGACGTCGAGGCGGACGACCGGAATTCCATCCGTCGCCATCAAATCGGCGAGTACTTGTCCCGGTCCGACTGACGGGAGCTGATCGCGGTCGCCGACGAACAAGATCTTCATGCCGTTCGGTACCGCTTTAAGTAAGCTTCTGAACAAGAAGATATCAATCATCGACGCCTCGTCGACGATGAGCACTTTCCCCGCAAGTGGGTTCGTCTCATCGACTTGGAACGAACTTCCGTCAAACTTTAACAGACGGTGAATCGTTGATGCCGGAAGACCCGTCGATTCACTAAGCCGTTTTGCGGCCCGACCCGTCGGTGCGGCCAAGACGAACGGAAACGGTTGGTTCGGGACAGGCTCTAACTTCCAGTCGAAGACGTCACTCAGTGCATGAATGATGCCTCGAACGACCGTCGTCTTCCCCGTACCCGGACCACCGGTGAGTACCATGAGCGGTGATTTGAGCGCGAGCTCAATCGCTTCTCGCTGTTGGGTCGCGTATTCAATCGAAAACATTTCCTCGACACGTCCGACCGCGTCAAAGATTGTCGTCATGTCCACGTCTTCCGTTGTCGAGGTCGCCATAATACGCGCCAACTCTTCTGCCGCCTTCCGTTCAGCGCGGAACACGCGAGGATGATAAACGACTCCGTCATCGATGACGACCCGCTCGTCTTTTGCAAGCGACTCTAATGCCGTGACGAGCGCATCACCCGGGTCTGCCCCGATGATCCGAGGCATCTCCGCTTCGAGTTGTTCCGCCGTCACATAGAGATGTCCGTTCCCCTGTTCGAGCTCTAACACGTAAAGTACCGCTGCCGCGATGCGTTCAGGATGAATGCCTTGAATCCCGAAATGCGCGGCGATGGCATCCGCTGTCTTGAATCCGATGCCTTGTACATCGTACATGAGCGCATACGGATTCTTCTCAATCGTTTCCATCGCCCGTCCTTCATATTCTTTATGAATTTTTGAGGCGAGACGCGGTGTCACGTCAAACGGAGCGAGAAACAAGAGCAGTTGGTCGACCCCGTATAAGACGTTCAGACGTTCCGTGATCACACGTGCCTGCTTTTCTTTTAACCCCTCGACTTCTGACAAGATGCTCGGATGTTTCACGATTTGGTCGATGCAATCATCCCCGAGCGTATCTGCAATCTTCTGAGCGGTCTTTTGTCCGATTCCGGGGAAGGAGCCGTTCGTCAAAAAGCGGACGGCTGCTCGTTTCGTCATCGGAACGACGCGACGAATCCAATCGGCCTTCATCTGTTTTCCGAATCGGGGATGTTCGACGAGACGACCGTGCGCCTTATACGTCTCCCCTTTTTCGATGCCGACCCCGACGCCAGCGATGACCATCTCGGTCTCGTCCGTCTCAAAATTTTTTTCTTTTATTCGTACGAGCGCAATCGTATGCGCTTCTTCTTCTGAATGAAACAGGACTCGAATGACTTTTCCAGTCAACTCGTAAGGTGCTGCCATCATATCCGACACCTCCAGCTATTTTTCCATCATTCATTATAGCCCGAGATGAATCGATTGAACAAATGACCTAGTCGAACAGACTCAAGATTTGCTCGATTCGGTCGAGGTCAACAACTTCCAAAATGCGAATGAGTTGTTCGAGGTCGACTCTGTCCAAGATGCGCTCGACTTGTTCGAGGTCCACTTCTTCAATCAACCGCTGGATTCGGTCCAAGTCCCCCGACGCCTCGTACGCCTCGAGTCTCGTGAAGAGTTCTGTCTTCTCGACTCGAATCGAATCCTCCAACATCCCCCGAGCACCAAATAAGACGAGACCGATGACCGCCAATTGAATCAACCAATTCGTCACGACTTTCCAGAATGGGACGGTCTGCCCGATGAATGGGATGAGCGGGATGAACGTCAATTGCAGGAGCAACATCCCGACCTGAACGTATACATTCGGAATCAACAAGCCTAAAATCGCAAGAATCAACGGAACGATCCATCCGACCCCGACATGTTCAGACGTGAGTTGCCAGGACTTCTGTTCCGCGTACACATAATGAACAATCCATCCGACAATGAGGAGCGCCACGAATAGAATGAGCAACAGCGTTAAAAGCCCCTGCGGTTCGACGACCACTTGATATAAAATCGTGTTCGTCCACTTCCCATCCGCAAGTCGCTGGTTCACCGTTTCAAATAATTGCGTGAACCACACATACTCAATAATAAAAAATAAAATGACACTGACCATGCTATATTTTCGCAAACGATTCGACCTCCTTCTATAAAGTGTCATTCCCTCACTTCAAGACAGCTAGTCGCGTTTTTGATTTGAAGAAAGCGGGAACTGTTCGAATGACACATTGAAGGAGGAGTCATACATGGGTAAACGAATTCCAGTCAGCGGATTATGTGAACTTGTATTAGAAGTGACAGATATGGAAGAAGCCGTATCCTTTTGGCATGAAAAATTAGGTCTCCCGGTCGTCGAACAATGGGTCGGAGACGATGCCGAGCCAAGTGAATCGCAAGAACAAGCGAATGAGCCATGGGCAACGTGGCTCTACATCGGAGGGAATACGCGACTAGGGCTTTGGTTGAAACGTAACTTTACGGAAGAAGAGGATGCGAACCGAAAACAGGACGTGACCGAGTGGGACACGCTCTATGATGAAGGTGGGGTCCACGTCCACTGTGCGTTCTTCGTTCCGATGGAGTCGTTTGAAAAGGCACTCGAGATCCTAGATGAGACCGATGTGCCTGTAAAACTACGGACATGGGACGAGGACGAGACAAAGAATGGGAAAGAACGCTCGGCGTACTTTAAAGACCCGAGCCACAACATCATCGAACTGTATACGAAAAATATGGACGAGGCCTACGGCGACTTCGCCGGGGAACCCGTCAAAATCACGACGAAACAACTTTAATTGCCACCAAAAAAAGTGCCATCGCTCCATTGCGATGGCACTTTCCTATTCAAGAGATCAGTTCCCGAGCAGTGCGTCCATCTTCGCGATGGCATCACGTGCGAGTTCGTGATCCGGTTGCATCTCCAAGACGCGTTGAAGTTCGGCATACGTCCGTTCCTGGTCACCCAAGAACGCATACGCGATTGCCAAGTTGTAACGGGCATCCGTATGGCTCGCATCGAGGTCGAGCGTCTCTTCTAGCGCGACGACCGCTTCTTCAAGCTGTTCACTTTGTGCGAGTGCAAGTCCGTATTGGAACGTGATTTCCACGTCTTCCGGCGATTGTTTCTTCGCTTCATGCAGGCGCGGCATCGCACGAACGAAGTCACCCATCGCTTTGTACGTCAAGCCGAGCATGAAATGAAGATCGGCATCATCCATCCCCGAGAGGAGCGCTTGGCGAAGCGACGCTTCTGCCGTCTCCAATTGCTCGAGTTCATAGGCAAGGGCACCTTTCGCATAATGCGCGGCACCGAACGAGCCATCTAGTTCAATCGCTTTGTCATAAAAGATGACGGCACGATCGTAATCGTTGATTGCCTGAAGCAACGTCCCCATGTTGACGAAACCAGTCGGGTCTGTCGGGTTCGCTTCAATCGCCTCATTGAAATGTTTGGCTGCCTGTTCAAATTCACCTTGCTGCATCGCTTGGATGCCTTGTTCGTTTGCGTTCATATCAATCACCTCATCCGATATAGTCGAGTCGTTTTCCGTTTCGGTACGCTTCGTCAATCGTTGCCCCACCGAGACAGATGTCGCCGTCATAAAAAACGACCGCTTGTCCAGGAGTGATGGCACGTTGTGGCTCATCGAACTTGACGAGTACTTCGCCGCCCTCAAGTGGAGCGACCGTGACCGGCACGTCTTGTTGACGATAGCGAAACTTCGCCGTCGCCCGGAATTCTCCTGTAGGAGCAGCCCCTGTCCACGAAAGTTTCGAAGCGAGGAGCGCATCTGAATAGAGCGCGTCGTGATGGAAGCCTTGTCCGACGAACAAGACGTTGTTCTCGACATCTTTCCCGACGACAAACCAAGGGTCCCCATCGCCACCGATTCCGAGACCGTGACGCTGTCCGAGTGTATAATACATCAACCCGTCATGACGTCCTTTGACGACACCGTCGAGCGTCCGCATTTCACCTGGCTGTGACGGAAGGTATTCCGACAAGAACTCTTTGAAGTTCCGCTCACCGATAAAGCAGATTCCGGTCGAATCTTTTTTCTTCGCTGTCGCGAGTCCTGCTTCTTCAGCAATGACACGTACATCTTTCTTGTCCATATGACCGATCGGGAACATCGTCCGCGCGAGCTGGTCTTGAGACAATTGGTTCAAGAAATACGTTTGGTCCTTGTTGTCGTCTTTCCCACGCAACAAGCGGTGTTCGCCGTCAACGTATTCCACTTGTGCATAATGACCGGTTGCGACAAAGTCTGCACCGAGTCGAAGCGCATGATCAAGGAACGCCTTGAATTTGATTTCTTTGTTACACATGACGTCAGGGTTCGGTGTACGACCGAGACGATATTCTGCCAAGAAATACTCAAAGACACGGTCCCAATATTCTTTTTCAAAGTTGACCGCATAATATGGGATCCCGATTTGGTTCGCGACGGCGATGACGTCTTCATAGTCCTCTGTCGCCGTACACACACCGTTCTCGTCCGTGTCGTCCCAGTTTTTCATAAAGATCCCGATGACGTTATACCCTTGTTCTTTCAATACATGGGCCGTCACCGATGAATCGACGCCACCTGACATCCCGACGACGACCGTCGTCTCTTCAGGGGCTTTCGTGCGTAAATTCATCTATCTCACTCCGTTCATAAATGTCGAGACGACTTCTTGTAGTCGCTCCGCGAGCCGTTTCGCGTCCTCGACCGAGTTGCCGTGGCCAAAACTGATTCGAACAGACTGACGCGTCCGCTCTGAATCCCCGTACATCGCCGACAATACATGGGACGGTTCGACCGACCCTGCCGTGCAGGCACTTCCGCTTGAAATCGCCATGCCCCGCATATCCATCATGATGAGGAAGGGTTCAAGGTCAATTCCAGGAAGGTATAGGTTCACGATGTGAGGTAAACGATTTGATCCGTTCACCTCATAAGATACGCCTAGTTCGTCAAGGCGCTGACGTAGTGCCAGATCGAGCGACTCATAGAGAGCCACTCGGTCTTCACGCTCTGCCATGACGAGTTCAGCTGCTTTTTGGAATCCGACGGCACCCGGAACATTTTCCGTGCCGGCTCGACGTTTACGTTCTTGTTGTCCACCAAAAGAACGTGACGCTAATTTTACACCTGTTTTCATGAAAAGAAAACCGATACCTTTTGGTCCATTCACTTTATGTGCGGACGCCGACAATAAATCGACATGAATCGCCTTTACATCAATCATTTCTGTCCCGAGCGCTTGTACCGCATCGGTATGAAAAATAGCGTGATGGTCTTGTAACAACTCCCCGATTTCTTGAATCGGCTGGCGTGTCCCGACCTCATTGTTTCCGTACATGATCGATACGAGAATCGTGTCATCTCGTAACGCGGCCCGGAACGCTTCTATATCGACCGCTCCCGACGCATCGACATCGAGATACGTGACGTCGAAGCCATCGCGTTCGAGCTGTTCCATCGCATGAAGGACGGCATGGTGCTCGACTTTTGTCGTGATGATGTGTTTTCCTTTTTCCTGATGGGCATATGCCGCACCGAACAAGGCATAGTTATCCGACTCCGTCCCACCTGACGTAAAGACGATCTCGTTCGGTGACGCACCGATCCATTTCGCGAGGACGCGACGTGACGAGTCGAGCGCCGCTCGGGCGTTACGCCCAATCCCGTGAATGCTCGACGCGTTACCGTATGTCTCTAAAAAGTAAGGGGTCATCGCCTCGAGGACTTCTGGTCGCATCGGTGTCGTCGCAGCGTGATCAAAATAGTTCATGTAAGGGTCACCTCGTTCTTAAATATAAAACATATAGCCGTCTGACTCTTCCTCGGCAAGATCGGCGAGTGTCGTTTCGTCAAGGACGGTATCGATGGCTTCTTTGATTTTATCCCAAAGTTTCCGTTTCACCGCATCATCTGCTTCAGAATCTTCGACCACGGCTAATGGTCCTTCGAGTAAGCGAATGATTTCACCCGCCGTCACTTCTTCCGCCGGTTTGACGAGTTGATAGCCTCCGTACGCGCCGCGTACGCTCTTGACGAGTCCTCCATTGCGGAGTGGACCGATCAATTGCTCTAAATAATGCTCCGGCAACTCATGGCGTGCCGCAATCTTCTTTAAGCTGAGCGGTTTGTTGTCTGTCTCTCGCGCCAACGCAATCATGATGGTTAAGCCATAACGGCCTTTTGTAGATATTTTCATCTTCAAGTCTCCTTCTGTTATACTAATCGAACAAACGTTTGTCGAAAGGAATGGTTACGTATGCCTGATTTGTTTCATCAATCGAATGGCGGACCGCTCGCCAATCGCATGCGCCCCGAAACGTTAGATGACGTCATCGGACAGCGCCATATCATCGGTGAGGGCAAGCTACTTCGCCGTGCCATCGAAGCCGACCGACTCGGCACGATTATCCTATACGGTCCACCTGGCACCGGGAAGACGACACTCGCCCGTGTCATTTCAAATTACACGAAAGCGACATTTGTCCAATTGAACGCCGTCACAGCCAAACTCGATGAATTGCGGAACGTCATTCGTGAAGCGGAGTCCCGGTTTGACTATGAGGACGAGCGCACGATTCTCTTTTTAGATGAGATCCATCGATTCAACAAGCTTCAGCAGGATGCGCTCCTCCCTGCCCTTGAGTCCGGAAAGCTCGTCCTCATCGGAGCGACGACCGAAAACCCAAGCTTTGAAGTGAACGCCGCCCTCTTGTCACGGGCAACCGTATTTCGGCTTGAGCCACCTGGTGCCGAGGAGTTACGTATCGTCCTTGAGCGTGCGCTACACGACTCACGTGGGCTCGGAAATTACCAGGTGAAGATGGATGAAGCTGCCGCTGACCATTATATCAAAATGGCGGATGGTGACTACCGTGTCCTATTGAATGCACTCGAACTCGCCGTCTTGACAACACCAGAAGTGGATGAACAAATTCACATCACGCTCGAGGTCGCGGAAGAATCGATTCAACAGAAGTCGATCAAATACGATAAGACGGGTGACCGACATTACGACGTCATCTCGGCGTTTATCAAATCGATTCGTGGGTCGGACCCCGATGCGGCGCTATACTGGTTAGCCGTCATGATCGAGGCTGGCGAATCGCCGCGCTTCATCATGCGTCGCCTTTACGTCCATGCCGCCGAAGATATCGGAATGAGTGATCCGAACGCACTACTCATCGTGGATGCGGCGGCTCGAGCGAGCGAATACATCGGCTTCCCGGAAGCCCGCATCCCGATTGCAGAAGCCGTTCTCTATTTGGCGACCGCACCAAAATCAAATGCGATCATCACCGCCATCGATAAGGCACTCCATCACGTCCGGACAGTCGAGGGTGGACCTGTCCCCGTACATCTCCGTGACGCTCATAGTCCAGGGGCTCGCGAACTCGGAAACGGGGTCGGATACAAATACCCACACGATGAAAAAGATGGGTTCGTCCCTCAAAACTACTGGCCAGAAAACTTAGCCCGTAAACGACCAACCTACTATAAACCGACACCACGTGGATTCGAGCAACAGATTCAAAAACGGCTCGATTATTGGGAAAAACGACGCGACTCGAAATGAGCCAGCGTCGTTTTATTTTTGGATGCGGTTGATTTCGACGCCCGCTTTTTCGAGCAAATCGTTAATGACGTAACCGGCAGCCACAAGTCCTGCAACCGATGGGACGAACGCGTTCGAACTCGGTGGCATTTTCGCTTTGCGGATCGGAGCGTCTTTCTTCCCGACGACTTCGTTCACGTCTTCGCGTGTCACGATCGGAGACTCGTCAGAGAAGACGACCGGAACACCTTTGTAGATTTTTTCTTTACGCAGACGGGTACGGACCATCTTCGCGATCGGGTCGTATGACGTGTCTTTAATGTCGACGACTTTGATACGTGTCGGGTCCATCTTGTTTGCCATCCCCATGCTCGAGATGACCGGGATGCCGCGACGCTTACATTCCACGATTAAATGGATCTTATAAATGATCGTATCTGAGGCGTCGATGACGTAATCGATATTTTGAGCGAAGAACTCCTCATATGTCTCTTCTGTATAAAACATTTTCAATTGGACGAGGTCTAAGTCCGGGTTGATGTCGAGGAGACGTTTCCCCATCGCTTCGACTTTCGGTTGACCGACCGTCGACAATAAAGCGTGGATTTGACGGTTGACGTTCGTGATGTCGATGTCATCTTTGTCGACGAGGACGATGCGCCCGACGCCACTGCGCGCAAGTGCCTCTGCCGCAAACGAGCCGACGCCACCAATTCCTAAAATCGCGACCGTTTTATTCTTTAAAGCATCAAGGCCTTCAGAGCCGATGGCCAATTCATTTCGTGAAAACTGGTGTAACATATTTCTTCCTCCAACTAATTCTATTTTCTCATACTATTTTACTCGGAATTATAATCAAAAAAAAGACGTCTCGCGACGTATTTACAAAAAAATCGATGGGGCCCGGAGTGCCGTGACGATGCCCTGCTTTTGAACCTGCGTATGCAGGTGGGTGACCTAGCGTTTCCTTCACAAGTCCTCCTGCACGTGATGAGGCAGTTGATCTGGTTAGCAGTTCGGTCTCCCGTATTCAAAGTGTTGGCTCAAAATAACGAAGGCGGCTCTCGTACACCTCAGGTATCCCATCTGTTGATTTAACTATAGCGCTTCTGTAAAAAGAAGTCAATGAGAAACACCGACTTCTCGTGACAGTTTGGTCACAACCATTTGTTACGAAACGCACGATCTGGATCATATGTGAACTGCTGACGATCGATGTTGAAACGTCGGTCGCGTGAGTCGTTTCCGACACCCGCCTGGTACGCCCAATTCCCCCAATTACTCGCGACATCGTAATCGATCAGTTTCGATTCAAAGTAGGCAGCCCCGTAACGCCAGTCTTGCTCTAAATCTTTGGCGAAATAATTGGCCACGATTTGTCGTCCCCGATTGGACATCCAGCCCGTCGCATTCAGTTCACGCATGAACGCATCAACGAAATCGACACCCGTCTCTCCCCGTCGCCATTTTCCGATGACATCCGGATCGACTCGCCAGTCTTTTCGTTTCGAGCGGATGCCTTGTGACCGAAATAATTTTTTCCCTTGTTCGAGTGCAACCCATTGGAAAAATTCACGCCACAACAGTTCAAAGTAAAGCCAGTAGGTCGATTCGTTCACCCCATGCGTTCGTTCATGCGCTTCAAGTTCAAAGAACACTCTCCGTGGCGATAATGACCCGTTCGCCAAATACGCAGACAGCTTCGTCGAGTCATCGACTCCAAACCCATTCCTCGTCTCTTTATATGTCCGAATCGGTACGGACAAATAGTCATTCAATCGACGCTTCGCAGCCAGTTCGCCACCTTTAAACGGAAATGCCGTCCTTGGGTCTTGCTCGACTTCTTGAACCGGAAACGGGAACGTCACCTCGCGCGTGGCAGCAGTCGCCTTTCGGGAGATCAATTCACGAGGACGGACATCGTATTCGACCTTTTTTCGGAACTCCGTAAAGAGAAACGGCATTTTCTCAAACGGGATGTCATCCTCTTCAAATAACGTGAATCCATCGAACGCCTCGTACTCTCCTTTCCACTTTTTCATCACCTCGTCTTCACGTCGGCGCTCATTATACCCGATGGCCCGTTGAAACAAGAGACGGTCGGTCGGGTCGAGTGTTTCAAGCGGATGACCGACATGGACAAAAAATGGGATTCCGAGTGCGTCTAACGAACCAGCCACATCTTCTAACGACTCTTTCAAGAAATGAAGTCGTTCGCTCCCGAGCGGAATCACGCCATAACGATTTTCGACAAGTTGTTTCGGACTGATAAAATAATGACCTTCAATCGGATCATCATGACGTAGTGCCTCCTCGAGGGGTAAATGATCATCGACACGTAAATCGTTTTGGTACCAAATGATTGTTTTCATGAATAAACCTCCTCCACTCCTTAGTATGATGGGTTTATATGCAGTTCATAAGAATAGAATGTGCTAGAGATATGTTTTTAAAATCAATTTGTGTGGAATATATTGTTCTAGAAGAGAAAGGGGTGCAGCATTATGGCTAAGAAAGGCAAAATGGGAACATTGATCAAAATCGCGACGGCGGTTGCTCCGTTCGTCTACGATTACTATAAAAAGAACAAAGCAAAAAAATCACCGAAGAAATAACACTCACGTCTCAGCCAACAAGCTGAGGCGTTTTTTTCATGTTTTCAAATCGAATGTGCTAAGATAAATCAATGATTTTATTGAAACGAGGCGATGTTCGTGCAAGTCCGATCCATCCACTTTTTACGTATTCTCTTCAAATGGGGTCTTTTCATGACCGGGCTGTTCTTACTCGCACTCGGGTCATCCATCATGATCACGGCAGATCTCGGTGTCTCCACCTGGGACGTCCTCCATATCGGGATTGCCCATCACCTTCCGATTTCAATCGGAACTGTCATCTTATGCGTGGGACTTCTACTCGTCTTGTTCAAATACATACTCGACCGAATCCGCCCTCAATTTGGAACTCTCGTCAACGCGGTCTTTGTCGGAGTATTTATGAACCTGATCTTAAACGAGCAATGGCTCCCGACATTCGATGGCTTATTTGTAAACGTCGTTTGGCTCACGTTCGGGATATTCGTCATGGGGATGGGAGCCGGCTTGTACGTCGCCGTCGGGTATGGAGCCGGTCCACGCGACGGACTGACACTCGCCTTAGCAGACCGGTTTAACACGTCTGTCCGTTCCATGCGGACCTGGATGGAGCTGATCGCCTGTCTCATTGGTTGGGCGCTCGGTGGACCGCTCTTCTTCGGTACCGTCCTATCCATCTTCCTCATCGGTCCGTTCTTCCAGTTCTGGTTGGAACGCTTCCGTCTGTTCATCGCCTACGTCGATCGCCTGAAAGTCAAATTTGCATGAAAAAGAGAGGGATCACCCCCCTCTCTTTTTATGTGTTCGGAATCAAGACGATCTTTCCGAACTTACCGGATTGTTTGAAATAGGTTTGTGCCTCACGCGCTTCTTCGAGTGGGAACGTCCGATCGATGACCGGTTTCAGCTTCCCTTCTGCAATCGACCGCAACATTTCTGCGAATTCATAGCGTGTCCCGAGCACAGACCCATACATGGCAATATGCTTCAAGTAGAGTGTCCGGAAGTCGAGATGGGTCGTCTGTCCGCCAGCAGAACCGGATATACAGAACTTTCCGCCCTTCTTCAATACTTGAAGAGACACACCAAACAACGCATCCCCGACAACATCAAGCACCGCATCGACCGGACCACCGTTCGCAGCGATGATGTCATCCGCGAGCGTCCCAGAACGATAAGAAAAGACTTCCGTCGCCCCGAACGCTTTCAACTCTTTCTCATTTTTTAAATCACCGACGATGGCGAACACCTTTGCACCGAACACATTCGCCGCAATTTGAACGTTGAGCGAACCGACGCCACCGCTAGCACCTGTGACGACAATCGTCTCACCTGAACGGATGTGTAACTGTTCATTCATATGCCACGCTGTGAGTCCGCTCACAGAAAAGACCGCACTCTCGACAAAATCATCGAGTGGCATATCAAAACAAAGGTCAGCCGGCCAGGCTACGTATTCTGCATAACCCCCGTCATATTCTGACCCGATGAAGGACATATCGTCCGACAAATGTTCTTTTCGTTCTGGACCGCTCGAGGTGAATGGGAACAAGACGACGTGTCGTCCCATCATCCCTTGGTCGACCCCATCCCCGAGCTCGACAATTTCTCCTGTGATATCCGATCCTGGGATACGCGGGAACTGAACGCCTTCCGGACGCCAACCTGACTTCTCACCAGTTCCGTACGCCCCTTCTCGCATCCATATTTCTGTATTGTTAATGGCACAGGCGCGTACCTTGATCAGCACTTCTCCAGCTTTTGGTGACGGTTTTGGGATATCGACCACTTGGAGTTGATCGACATCTCCATATCCTACGACTTGTACAGCTTTCATGGTGTATCTTCCTCCTTCTCTTTCGCTCATCCATATGTATTTACCCACGAAGCACCCATATCACGCCAGAAAGGTCACCTTTTAGAGAGGTGACCTTCCGTTTACAGTTGCTGACGTTGTAATAGGTTCGTGAAGACACCGCCTTTTTGGCTAAGCTCTTCATGCGTTCCATCTTCTACGATTCCTTCTGCCGTCACGACAAGAATGCGATCGGCATTTTTTACTGTCGCTAAACGGTGGGCGATGATGAGCGTCGTTCGATTCGCCGCCAATTCATTGAGTGAATCTTGAATGATAGCCTCAGTTTCCGTGTCGAGCGCCGAGGTCGCCTCGTCCAAAATTAAAATCGGTGGGTTTTTCAAGAACATGCGCGCAATGGCGATGCGTTGTTTCTGACCACCAGAGAGCTTCAGTCCACGTTCCCCGATTTGTGTGTCGAGGCCGTGCTCGAGTTCCTCGACGAGCGTCCCGAGATGCGCTTTCTCGACCGCATGCATGATGTCCGCATCGGTGGCATCGAGCTTCCCGTAAGCGATATTCTCACGTAGCGTACCCGCAAACAAGAAGACGTCCTGTTGTACGATTCCGATTTGACGACGTAAGCTCTCTTTCGTCATGTCGCGGATATCCATGCCGTCGATCGAGATGGCACCATTCGTCACATCATAAAAGCGAGGGATGAGTGAACAGATGGTCGTTTTCCCCGCTCCGCTCGTCCCAACTAATGCGACGGTCGTCCCTGCCTTGATCGACAAGTCAATATCCGTCAACACTTGGCGGTAGTCTGAGTAGCCAAACGAAACGTCGTCAAAGACGATATCACCCTTCAACGTCTCGACCTCGATGGCGTTCGCACGGTTCTCGATATCTGGCTCTTCATCGAGCAACTGCGTGAATCGTTTGAACCCTGCCATCCCTTTCGGATACATCTCGAGAAGCGCCGTGATCTTCTCAATCGGCTTGATGAGTAAGTTCATGTACAAGATGAACCCGACGAGCTGTCCGTATGACAACTGACCCTCGTACGTTAAGTACGCCCCGTAGACGAGGACGAGCAACGTCATCAAACGCGTCGTGATGTAAATGCCCGCGAGCGACGTACTCATGACGCGATATGCCTCAATCTTCGAGCCTCGATAGAAGTTGTTGTCTTTTTGGAAACGTCCGATCTCGAACGCCTCGTTCGTAAACGATTGGACGACACGTGCTCCGGACACACTGTCCTCGACGCGTGCGTTCACTTCCCCGATATTCGTGTACATCTTTTGCCACGCCTTATTCATGTTCTTATTCGAATACGTGATCATGATGATCAGGAACGGTACCGCGACAACGGTGACGAGTGCAAGTTCCGGGTCGATCGAGAACATGATCCCGAACGCACCGAGTAACGTCATGATGGCGATAAAGAAATCTTCCGGCCCGTGGTGCGCCACTTCCCCGATGTCGAACAAGTCGTTCGTGACCCGGCTCATCAAATGTCCGGTCTTATGATTATCAAAGAATCGGAACGACTGTTTATGGATATGTGTGAACAACTCTTCCCGCATGTCCGTCTCGATGTTGATCCCGAGCTTATGCCCCCAGTAGTTGACGACATACTGCATCATCATGGCCAATATGTAAAGAATCAATAGACCGATGCTGACAATGATAATCCAGTTCCATTCCCCACCCGGCAACAAGTCATCGATGAACCATTGAACGGCGAGCGGAAACCCGAGTTCAAGCAATCCGACGAGAATCGCGAATGAAAAATCGAGGATGAATAACTTTTTATGTGGTCGATAATAACTAAAAAAACGTGAAATCATTCTCTTTCCCCCTTCTCAACACTCTAAGTGTACGCTTTTTTCCGAAAGGTGGAAAACAGGATGCATCCCTTTTTCATTCTTTTTTCAATCGGCGTATAATGAAAGTAAGGAGTGATACACATGCATGTACACATTACAGAACGTGCGCTCGAACGAATCGAGTCATTGAAAGGCGAACGTGAGGGACAAATGCACCTTTTCTATGAGACGGAAGGTTGCGGCTGTGGAAATAGCGGGATTTTCGAAATTCGATACGTCACGGAGAAGACCCCAGAAGACGTCGAAATCGAATCGAACCTTGGTCCGATCTTAATCAAAAACTGGACGAAAGTATTTTTAGATGAACAGATGAAAATCGACTTCCTTGAAGACCGTCGTACGCTCGTCTTGAAAAGTGACGGACAAGTATTCAATTCGAACCTTCTCGTCACGGACGGCACGGGTTGCCAGTTGAACGTCCCGAGCCGATGAAACAGACGCTGAAACAACATCCGAGACTGCTCATTCTCTTTTTCGCGAGTTTCGGGCTTGGTCTGCTTGGAATTTATTTAGCGTTCATCGATTCAGTCTATACGATGTCCGCAGTCATCGCCTCGATCTTTGCATTCGGGTTTGCGTTGCAGCGAACAGCAAAGTATATGCAGCGCGAGGAGGAAAAAAATTAAGGAAGATATCGTTTTTCAGGGACGAATCTTCCTTTTTTACATATAAAAGAAAAGAGTTCGCAGGTGCGAACCTCCTCTCTTCATAAAACCGTACTACCGATGACATTCATCGTTTTACTTCACATCAATGACATAGAAACGAACCAATCCCTCACCATCTAATTCAGCATATGCTAATTTGCCATCTTTAAAGACCGGTTTGGATACCGTTCCACCGTCATTCGGTAAATACGAAACGGTCTCTTCTTTTAAATCCGCGATGAGCAATCGATTCATCCCTTCACGGAACAAAATATAATCATCACGCAAATAGCGAAACGCATCGAACGTAATGTTTTTCTGAGAACCGTTATATACGTAGTTCACAGGCGATGGAGTTGCGGATGTAAATTCGACTCTTCCTTCTTTGCCAAGAGAGACAAACTTGCTCCCTCGCTCGAAATCAATCAATGCCCCACCTTCTTCATCAAATGAACCATCGGTCGTGACTAATCGGCTCGTCAGGTTACCTTCTTTGAAGACACTTTTATGTAGGATTAATCCTTCCTCACCCGAGCGATAATCAAAGATATATTCCCCGTTACGCTCTCCCTCTTCTTGTAGCGTAAATGCCTCAATCGTTTGAATCGAATCAGACATCGGCGAGAACTGCATGACCGTCGTCTTCGTATCCGATGCCGACGCCTCATAATCGACCCATGTGACGGTATCATCGGAAGCTGTTACATAAGGAACGGGCGTCTCAAATCGACTAGTCCCTTCCGCTATTTGTTCAGGTTTTTGTTCGTCCAACGACATCGTAAAAATCGACCATTCATATGCATACCCTTCAGCCTGTGCATATTCAACCCAAAACACTTCATCTTGAATCCCGACAAGATTCCCAATCGTTTTTGAGGACGTATGAATAAGATCATTTGTATTACGCTCCGTATCGTACACATTTATTTGACTGCTGCTTTCTTCAATCAACTCCGTATAGACGATTCGTTTGCCAGTGATGTGCTCTGGTGCGATCATCGGTACTTGATCTGCAAAGAATAAAGATAAGTCATACGATTCCACTTCCCCAATCGATTCGCTCTCTCCCGCACTTTGTAAACGGATGGCTGGTTCCGATGTTTCCTCCGGTTCAGATGTTGCTGGTGCATCCGGTGTCGATTCTGTCGTCGACTCCGTCTTTTGAACAACCTCTTCCACTTCTGGTGCAGCTTTTGTGTCATCCGTACACCCGGATAACATCGTTGCAGCCCCTAGACATACCCCTAATGCCAACATATTGATTCGCTTCAACATTTCCCCTACTTTCAAAATACATTTTATTCCATAATCGTATCATAACCTTATACAAAGTTGTCAGAAAAATATAAAAAAGGATTCGCCGAGAACGACGAATCCTGTCTGAAGCGTATTATTTTTTCTCTTTCACTGCCGTACGAATCGACAACTCTTCAAGTTGTGCGTCCGCGACCGGGCTCGGTGCTTGTGTAAGCAAGTCGCTTGCCGACGCCGTTTTCGGGAAGGCAATCGTGTCGCGAAGGTTCGAGCGACCTGCAAGAATCATGACGAGACGGTCGAGACCGAGTGCGATTCCCGCGTGTGGTGGTGTACCGTATTCGAACGCTTCGAGCAAGAAGCCGAACTGTTCAACTGCTTCTTCTTGTGTGAAGCCAAGCAATTTGAACATGCGCTCCTGGATGTCACGCTCGTAAATACGCTGTGAACCACCGCCGAGCTCGTAACCGTTCAAGACGAGGTCATAGGCGATGGCGCGTACGCTTGCCGGGTCTGTCTCGAGAAGATGAAGGTCTTCACGGTTTGGCATCGTGAACGGGTGGTGGTTCGCATAGAAACGACCGTCTTCTTCTTCAAACGTCACGAGTGGGAAGTCTGTCACCCATAGGAAGTTGAATTTCGACTCGTCGATGAGACCGAGGTCGTGTCCGAGTTTGACTCGGAGTGCGCCAAGGCTGTCTGCGACGACAGTTGGTTTCGATGCGACGAAGAGGAGAAGGTCTCCTGCTTCTGCATTTGTCGCTTCGATCAACTTCTGTGCGTACGTTTCGTCGAAGAACTTCGCGATCGGACCGTTCAAGCCTTCCGCTGTCACTTTGAGCCATGCGAGACCTTTCGCACCGTAGACCGCTGTGAACTCTTGAAGCTTGTCGATGTCTTTACGTGAGAAGTTGTCCGCCTCACCTTTGACATTGATTGCTTTGACTTGTCCGTTTGATTCGAGTGCTGCGTCGAATACTTTGAAGCCCGCACCTTTCACGGCGTCAGCTACGTCGATGAGTTCGAGGCCAAAACGTGTGTCCGGTTTGTCTGAACCGAAACGACGCATCGCTTCTTCATGTGTCATGCGTTCGAACTTCGCTGGTGTGTCTGTACGACCGAGCGTCGATTCCATGACTTGTCCCATCATTGATTCCATCATCGCCATCAAGTCTTCGATGTCCATGAAGCTCGTCTCGATGTCGACTTGCGTGAACTCAGGCTGACGGTCTGCACGAAGGTCTTCGTCACGGAAGCAGCGTGCGATTTGGAAGTAACGGTCAAATCCTGCAACCATGAGCAACTGTTTGAAGAGCTGTGGTGATTGCGGGAGTGCGTAGAACTCACCACCGTGGACACGGCTCGGTACGAGGTAGTCACGTGCGCCTTCTGGTGTCGACTTCGTCAAAATTGGCGTTTCGACTTCAAGGAACTCTTGCTCCGTCAAGAAGTTACGAATCGTGTTCGACGTCTTCGAGCGGAGACGGAACGTCTCTTGAAGCGCTGGACGACGAAGGTCGAGGTAACGGTATTTGAGGCGAAGGTCTTCTGAGACGTTTTCCGCTTCGTCACCGATCGGGATTGGTGTCATCTTCGCCGCGTTCAAGATGTTGATCTCAGTCGCGATGACTTCGATGTTTCCTGTCGGCATGTTCGGGTTCTTGTTCTCACGCTCGAGAACCGTTCCTTTTACGTCGAGGACATACTCGCTACGGATTGTTTCCGCGAGTTGGTGGACTGCTTCATTTTCTGGGCGTACGACGACTTGGACAATTCCTGTGCGGTCACGAAGGTCGATGAAGATGAGTCCCCCGAGGTCACGACGTTTTTGTACCCATCCTTTTAATTGTACTTCTTGGCCGATGAGTGACTCTGTCACGCGGCCGTTCATATGTGTGCGTCCGATCATTGTCCTGCTCCTTCCGATAGTTCACGAATTTTGTCTGCGACGGCCGAGAGTGGCACGTCAACTTGTTCACCAGTCGTCATATCTTTCAAGGCGGCTGCCCCGCGCTCTACTTCATCATCCCCTAAGATGACTGTGAACTTGGCTTTCAGGCGGTCCGCCTGTTTGAATTGTCCTTTGAACTTGCGTCCTTGGTAATCACGATCAGCCTTGAACCCTTCCATGCGAAGGAGTTGTAAGAGGCGTGTCGCCGTCAATTCGACTTCTTTCTCGCCTTGGGCGACGATAAAGACATCAAGACCTGTCTCGAGTTCAGGTAAGACTCCTTCATTCTCCAATGCGAGGATGAGGCGCTCCAATCCGATCCCAAAACCGATTCCCGGCATGTCCGGTCCGCCGATATCTTGTACGAGACCGTTATATCGTCCACCACCACAAAGTGTCGTGATGGCTCCAAATCCTTCTGCCTCGGACATGATTTCAAACGCCGTGTGCGTATAGTAATCGAGTCCACGAACGAGCGTCGGGTCGACTTCATAAGCAACGCCGAGTGCGTCGAGCTGCGCGAGTACTTGGTCGAAATAAGCTTTTGACTCTTCGTTCAAATATTCAAGGATCGACGGTGCCGTCTTCATCGATGGGTGATCGCGGTCAACCTTACAATCCAAGATGCGAAGCGGGTTCTTGTAAAGACGTGACTGGCAGTCTTGGCAAAGTTCGTCTGCCACCGGCTCGAAGTGACGGATGAGCGCATCGCGGTGGGCGTTGCGGCTTTCCGCGTCCCCAAGCGAGTTGACGACGACTTTGATTTTCTGAAGCCCAAACGACTTGTAGATCGAGTAGGCGAGGCTGATGACTTCAGCGTCAACGGCAGGGTCGCTACTGCCGATCGCTTCGACACCGTATTGGTGAAGCTGACGGAAGCGGCCTTTTTGAGGACGCTCATAGCGGAACATCGGTCCCATGTAGTAGAGCTTCGTCGGTTGGTCCGGATTTCCGAACAGTTTGTTCGTCACGAACGCACGGACGACAGATGCCGTTCCTTCTGGGCGAAGTGTGTACTCGTCTTTCCCTTTCTTCACGAGCGTGAACATCTCTTTTTGTACGATGTCCGTCGTTTCCCCGACACTGCGTGTGAACAGGTTCGTTGTTTCAAAGATTGGTGTGCGGATCTCTTTATAGTTGTAACGGGCGCTCATGTCGCGAAGTTTTTCCTCGACATATTGCCACGTCTCGACCGTGCCCGGAAGCAGGTCTTGTGTACCGCGTGGTGCTTTCATCATCACATTTCCCTCCTTAAAAAATACAAAAAGGCCCTCGTCCGCAAAGGGACGAGAGCCTGTGTAAGTTTCCCGTGGTACCACCCTCGTTGCAGAGCCATTACTTGAAACTCTGCCACTCGAAATCGGTTAACGCCCGATGAGACGGCTCCCCCTACTCGTTTTCAAGGGAGCACCTCCAAAGTGTCGTTCGGGTCATCATCCAGTCGATGCTTTCAGCCAAGGCATCGCTCTCTTTGCTGGTGGGTTGACCGTACTCTTCTTTATCATAGGTGTTTGACTATATGCTTCATGATGCCGAATCAAGCCGGCATCTGTCAAGCGTTTTTTTCGAGCATGAGTGTGACCGGTCCGTCATTGACGAGTGCGACGTCCATCATCGCACCGAAGCGTCCCGTCTCGACGACGAGCCCGTTTGACCGGAGTCGCTCATTGAATTTTTCATAGAGCGTCTCGGCCATGTCCGGTTTTGCGGCCTTTGTGAAAGCAGGTCGCCGTCCTTTCATCGTATCTCCATACAATGTGAATTGTGAGACCGACAAGATTTGACCGGACACATCTTGAATCGATAAGTTCATCTTTTCTTGATCGTCCTCGAATACGCGGAGCCCGGTCACCTTGTCGGCGAGCCAGTTCACTTCTTCTTCTGTATCTTCATGTGTCACACCGACGAGAAGCAAGTACCCGGCGTTGATTGCCCCGACGACTTCTTCCTCGACTGTGACCGATGCTTCTTTCACTCGTTGCAATAGTACACGCACGTTCCTCTTCCTTTCGTCACGTCATCATGACTCGGCTGACCGAATACACGTCTGAGATTTGTTTGATGCGCTCGACGACTTTCTGCAAGTGATTCACGTTCGGAATCGAAATTGTCATCGAGATGCGGGCTTGTTTGTTTTGGTCGCCCCGACCACTGACGGCCACGATATTCGTATTCGTCGCCGATACCGCCTGAAGGACATCGTTCAAGAGGCCTGAACGATCATATCCCGTGATTTCGATATCGACGTTATAGTTCTTCTCTTTCGCCTGTCCGACTTCCCATTCGACGTCAAGAAGACGCTCCGGATGTTGTTCGTTGACGATGTTCAAGCAGTCTTTCCGGTGAATCGACACCCCACGTCCACGCGTGATGTATCCGACGATTTCATCTCCCGGGACCGGGTTACAGCAACGGCTCATACGGACGAGCATATTGTCGATCCCTTTGACCGTCACGCCCGCTTCCGTCGTTTTCTTCTTCGGCGCCTGACTGACTTTCAATTCGCTGATCGCTTCAGAAAGTTCGAGTTTCGGCTCTTTCCGCTGTTTCTCGGTCAACTTATGCGCGACTTGAGCGGCCGTGATGCCTTGATAACCGACAGCGGCATACATCTCTTCCTCGTTCCCGAAGTTGAACTTCTCGACGACGATACTGAGTGCCGGCTCATCGATCACTTCTTTCGGTTCAAAACCGAGTTTTTTGATTTCTGCCTCGACGAGATCTTTCCCTTTCTCGACGTTCTCTTCACGCTGTTGACGTTTGAACCATTGACGAATCTTGTTCTTCGCCTGACTCGAAACCGCGAGTTTCAACCAGTCCTTACTCGGTCCATAACTGTGCTTCGACGTGATGATTTCAATGATGTCACCCGTCTCGAGTTTATAGTCGAGCGGCACCATCCGTCCGTTCACTTTTGCACCTGTCATCCGATGGCCGATCTCCGTATGAATCCGGTAGGCGTAGTCAATCGGGACAGAGCCTTTCGGCAATTCGAATACGTCCCCTTTCGGTGTGAAGACGTAGAGCATATCGCTAAAGAAGTCGACTTTGAGCGATTCCATGAATTCCTCGGCATCGGTCGTATCTTTTTGAAGCTCAAGAATCTCACGAAGGTGCGCAATCTTTTCGTCGAACCCGTTCGTCGAGACGTTTTTGCCTTCTTTATACGCCCAGTGTGCCGCGATCCCGAATTCGGCGATGAAATGCATGTCTTTCGTCCGAATCTGGACTTCGAGCGGTTCACCTTTCGGCCCGATCACGGTCGTATGGAGCGACTGGTACATGTTCGGCTTCGGCATGGCGATATAATCTTTGAAGCGTCCTGGCATCGGCTTATATTGCGTGTGGATGATCCCAAGTACCGCATAGCAATCGCGAATCGAGTCGACGATAATGCGGACCGCCATCAAATCATAAATTTCATTGAATTCTTTTTTATGCTTCACCATCTTATTGTAGATGGAATAGATATGTTTCGGTCGGCCGTTTACATCGGCATCGATATGCACTTCTTCAAGAACTCCGTTCACTTCCGTGATGACAGAAGTGACGAGTGCTTCTCGTTCCGTCCGTTTTTGTTTCATCATCGAGACGATTTTGTAGTATTGCTGCGGGTTGATATAACGTAACGAAATATCCTCGAGCTCCCACTTAATCGTCGAGATCCCCATCCGGTGTGCGAGCGGGGCAAAGATCTCTAGCGTCTCTTCGGCCTTTTGGACTTGCTTTTCTTTCGGCATATGCTGAAGTGTCCGCATGTTGTGAAGACGGTCCGCGAGTTTGATCAAGATGACGCGCACGTCTTCCGCCATCGCGATAATCATCTTCCGATGGTTCTCGGCGAGTTCTTCTTTTTTCGACTTGTATTTAATCTTACCAAGTTTCGTGACGCCATCGACGAGCATGGCCACGTCCGGACCAAAGTCGTCCGTCAATTGCTGTAACGAAATGTCCGTATCTTCGACAACATCATGTAAAAGCGCTCCGATAATCGTCGTGGCATCTAAGCCGATATCAACGAGAATACCGGCCACTTGGACCGGATGGAGGATATAGGGCTCGCCCGAACGTCGGAACTGACCGGTATGATGAAGTTTTGCGTATTCGTAAGCGCGTTTCACTTCGGCTATATCGTCGTCACCCATATACTCCCCGAGCGCGTCGAGAAGATCCTCAATACTTACGATTTGTTTTTTGGTCATAACATTCGACACCCTTTTTCTTACCGCTCCAATCGACTCAGATTCGTCGCAGCATGGTAGTAGTTTATATTCAAGATTCTCTAATTTTTATAACCATTATCGAAAAAATCTGACGACCTGTCAAAGGTTGTAGGTTATTTTCCTCAAAAACTATTCAAAAACGGGAAGCATATGCTTCCCGTTTAAACATTAGTCTTCGTATCGGATGAGTGAGAAGACGTCATATCCTTCAAGACGCTCACGTCCACCGAGTCCGTCGAGTTCAATCAAGAACCCGATTCCTGCCACAACTCCACCGAGTTGTTCAATCATTTTAATTGTCGCTTCAATCGTACCACCTGTTGCGAGCAAGTCGTCAAGGATGACAACTTGTTGTCCAGGTTTGATTGAATCTTTGTGCATTGTTAAGATGTCCGTTCCGTACTCGAGACCGTATGATACACGTACTGTCTCACGTGGTAACTTTCCTTCTTTACGTACTGGTACAAACCCGAGTTCAAGTGCATAGGCTGCCGGGCAACCGACGACAAATCCGCGCGCTTCCGGTCCAGCAATCAACTCTGCTCCACGCTCACGTGCATAAGCGACGAGCTCATCTACCGATTTCTTGTAGACTTCGCCATTTTGCATGAGTGACGTGATGTCTTTGAAGCTGATTCCTTCCTTCGGGTAATCCGCTACTTCTTTAATATGATGTTTGAAATCCATTTTATGTGTATGCCTCCTGCATCTTGTTCGATCGCAACGATTGTAACCGCTCTTTGAGCTCCGCCAATGACGCGTATACGAAACGCTCTTCGAGTTGTTGGCGCCCAATCCGGCGTTGATAGCACGGTGCCTCGGTCAAATCGCGTTTCGGTGCTTCTGGATTGACTCCAGGCAGTCCGTCTTCCATTGTAACAAGAAATTCGAGTTCAGAGAATACTTGATGCATAAATTGAATCGTATTTTTTGACCATTTTCGTTCTTTTGACAGACGAATCAGGTTTTCACGTAGATTTTTCCGTTCGCATGTCGCCATGTGTACGTAATACGTTCGGAAATCCTCACGTGAAGGAAGCCGTTCAAAGAACGAGTCCCCTTGACCGAATGCGCAATAGATCCGCTCGACGCCTTCATGGAGTTTTTCTGCGAGGATGTCTTCATCGTCAGGCAAATCGAGCAGGACGACGAAACGATTGAGCGGTTCGTCTCCTTCATGGAGCGGGTAGTCTTCGGTTGTCCCTTGGAACGACAAGAACGACGTATGTTCTTTCGGTAAGTCTTTCAGCTCTTGTACCGATTTTTTCTTCCCGCGATAGTCGAACACTTGGAAGTCATCGACGCGTAAGTCTTGAATCATGAGCTGCGGCTTTCGCATCCCGTTCCATTCATTCACTTGAAGACTTCCCATCACCGAGATGTGGGCCATCTGTGAGATTTCCGAGACGACATGTCCGAACCCGAAGCCGATGCCGTCGAGTTCTCGCTTGTCTCCGGCGAGCTGTACTTTCAAGTGTGTTGCATCGCGTCCGATTTGACGAATATCGCGCAGTTTCGCATCTGCGACGACGACGCGTGGCGACGGGTTGCCCATGCCGAACGGCGCCAGTTTCGCAATCTCTGAAATCAAATCGAGCGAGACGTCATTGACCGTCAGTTTCAAATCGACGTTGACCCGTGGCACGAATACGTCATCTGGAATTATTTCCGCTTGGCGATTCAGTCGTTCACGCAATTCGGCGACATTCTCGGACTGAAGCGTCATCCCGGCTGCGGCCGGATGCCCCCCGAAGTGCGGCAAGATGTCTTCATTTTTCGAGAGTTCTTTAAATAGGTCAAACCCATCAATCGAGCGACCCGATCCCTTTGCCTTGCCCGTCTCCGGGTCGTGGCAAAGGAGAATGACCGGACGATAGTACGCCTCGACGAGACGAGAGGCGACGATCCCGACGACTCCCGGGTTCCACTTTTCACTCGCGACGACGAGCACACGGTCCTCGGTCATCGATGCCTCGACGAGTTCTTTCGCTTCAGCCGTAATCGTTTTGACGATGTCTTGACGTTCTTTATTCTGCTTATCGAGCTGTTTCGCAAGTTCGAGCGCTTCTTCGACATGTTCAGCTAAGAGCATTTGCAGCGCCGGCATCGCCGAATCGAGACGTCCCGCCGCATTGATCCGTGGACCGAAAGCGAAACCAACCGATTCTTCGTTTAACACGCTATCACCGAGACCACACACTTCACGTAATGCTAAAATGCCAGGTCGTTTCGAGGCTTCGAGTGCCGCGATTCCTTTTTTCGCGAGCAATCGGTTCTCACCGTCGAGTGGGACGAGGTCAGCAATCGTTCCGAGGACGGCCAAATCAAGGAGTTCCTCTGGCATTCTTCCTAAAACGGCGTGCGCCACTTTGAGGGCGACCCCCGCACCGGCGAGTTTATCGTATGGATATCTCGGGTCGATGTGCGGGTGGATGATGGCATACGCGTCCGGCAATGTCTCTTTCGGTTCGTGGTGGTCGGTGATGATCAAATCGACACCAAGGTCTTTTAACAGTGTCGCTTCTTCAATCCCTGAGATTCCACAGTCCACTGTGATGACCAAGGTGAACCCTTCGTTCGCTGCCCATTGGAACGCTTCCTTGTTCGGTCCATACCCTTCCGTGAAACGGTTTGGAATATAGCACTCGGCCATGACACCGATCTCGGTCAAGGCGTGCCACATGACCGAAGAGGCACTGACACCATCGACATCATAGTCGCCATAGATGAGTACCATCTCCCCCTCGTCTGCAGCCTGCTTGATCCGGGATACGACTTTTTCCATCTGTTCAAACAAATACGGGTCATGAAAGACGAGTTCTTCCTCGGCATACAAAAATGCCTTGGCCGCTTCTACATCCTGATGTCCACGCTGAACGAGCAATGTCGCGAGTTGTGCTGATATATTTAATTCGTTTTGTAAACGTGTGACGTCGTCCGGGTTCGTTTCCGGATAGAGCCACTGTTTCTTCGAATGGTACATGTCCTTCACTCCAATCAATTGTAGATTATAGCAGACCACGTGAAAGATGTGCCGTCTTGACATTTAAAAAGGTCTCCCGTTTGAAGGGAGACCCACTCGTTACGCCTCTGTGACCGGCGTATCTTTTTTCTTGTTGATCGTTGTGCGTTTGATGAGGAGCCACAAGTACGATGCGATGAAGATGGATGAGTACATCCCCATGAAGAGTCCGATAATCAATGCGAGCGAGAAGCTGCGAATCGACTCGGCACCGAACACGTACAAGGCGATCGCCGTCACGAGTACCGTGATGACGGTATTGACCGAACGGACAATCGTCCCTTGAATCGATTTGTTGATGATCGACTCATAGACGTCCATCGAACGAATCTTCCGTTCTTTTTCATACGACGTGATGTTCTCCCGCACGCGGTCGAACGTAACAATCGTATCGTTGACGGAATAACCGATAATCGTCAGAATCGCTGCGATGAAGTACAAGTTGACCTCAATCCCAAAGAGTGAGAATGCGACGATCATGAAGAAGGCATCGTGTAACATCGCCACCACTGTCGCAACCGCATAGGAGAATTGGAAACGGACCGTGATATACAGGATGATCCCGATCGACGCAACGGCTACCGCATACAAGGCGTTTTTCGCCAAGTCACGACCGACTTGAGCCGACACGGTGCTGATGTTCGGGTCATTGCCGAACTGCTCCGTGAACGCCGTCTTGACGCTCGCGACTTCTTCTTGACCTAGTTGTCCGACGAACGTGACATATGCCAAACGTCCTTCATCTGCATACTGGACGCTCGAAATCTCTTGGTCAATCCCTGCGTCATTAAATGCTTGCGTGAACTCTTCTTGCGAGACACGTTCTTCTGTTAAAACCTCGACACGCGTTCCTGAGGCGAAGTCAATCCCAAGGTTCAATCCTCGGAAGAACAAGAGACCGATTCCGAGAACGACGATTGCCGTCGAAACCAAGAACATCGTGCGCATATGTTTGACGTAATTCCATTCAGTAAGCTTAAAGTTCACGGATTTCACTCTCCTTCACACCAAACCATCCTTTACGTTTGTCGAACAGACGACTTGAGACAAGGAGGTGCATCAAATAACGTGAGATGAATACGTTCGAGATGAACGTCATCCCGATTGAGATCATGAGCATGACGGCGAACCCTTTGACCGAACTTTGTCCAAAGTAGAACAAGACCGCAGCCGAGATAAGCGTCGTCAAGTTGGCATCAATGATCGTACTGAGGGAACGACGGTTACCGGCACGGAATGCCGACAAGACCGACTTCCCAGAGCGGAGCTCATCTTTGATTCGTTCCGCCGTGATGATGTTCGCATCGACCGCCATCCCGACCCCGAGGACAAGTGCCGCAATCCCTGGGAGCGTCAAGACCGCATTGATTCCATTGAAGAACAACATGATCAAGTTAATATACAGTACAAGCGTGATGATCGACACGAGTCCTGGTAGACGATAGAAGAACAACATGAAGATAAACACGGCAATGATCCCGATTGAAGCGGCAAATACCGTCTCTTCTAATGCGTCTTGACCGAACTGAGCCGATACCGACGTCGAGTAGATCTCATCGAGTTTGACAGGGAGTGCCCCTGCGTTCAAGATGTCGGCAAGACGTTGTCCGCTCTCCGCATCAATCCCACCACCAGAGATAATCGCTTTATCTGACAAGATCGGACCATTTACAGAAGCATCCGAAACGATTTTCGAGTTTTCTTTTTGAATCTCTTCTTCGTATGTGTCACCTTCTTCGTAATCAAGCCAGATGACGAGACGGTTCTCAGGGGCAGGACGTTGTGAGATTTCAGACGTCACTTCGCCAAACTGATCGGCCGATTGAAGTGTCAACTCAACGACTGGTTGCCCTTGCTGGTTGTAGCTGAGTGCCGCACCGCGTGGAGCCAAATCTTTCCCGTCGAGCAAGACGTTGTCGTTCACGTCACGGAACGTCAATTGTGCTGTTGACGAGATGACTTCGCGCGCTTCGTTTTGGTTCGATACGCCAGCGAGCTGGACACGAATTCGATTGTTCTCTTCGATTCGAACGTCCGGTTCGGAAACCCCTAGGACGTTGATTCGGTTGTTGATGGCGCGAACGGTTGCATTCATCGCCGACTCGTCGATGACGTCGCCGTCTTCGAGCGGTTGTACTTCATACAAAACTTCGAATCCACCTTTTAAGTCGAGTCCGAGGTTCGTGTTCTTGACGACCCAAGGTGTCGAGAACACAGCGAGCAGGATTGTCGCAATCATGATGATCGCGAAAATCGCAATATTGCCTTTTTTGTACATACGACTATTTCCTTTCTAAACCACTGTTCTTGATCTAACTTCTCTCGTTAACATTACAAATTTTCTAAACATTTATCAATCATTTTCCTAAAATTGTAACGTCTATTCACGGAAATGTTGAGTTAATTTGCGTATGAGACTAAATGTTGCGCAAGGGCAAAACTTCATGTATGATGTAGCTAACATCACAACATCAAAGGAGTCTTTCCATATGGACAGCACAATTATTTTTGCGTTTCTCCTTACCTTGTTTGCAGGACTTGCGACGGGAATCGGGAGTATGATCGCTTTCTTTGCGAAACGGACGAACACAGCTTTCTTGTCCATCTCTCTCGGATTTTCCGGAGGGGTCATGATTTATGTATCGTTCATCGAGATTTTCCCAAAGGCGCTTGACGAACTCGTCGGTGCACACGGGGAGTATACGGGAACGATTTACACCGTCCTCGCGTTCTTCGGTGGAATGTTCTTGATTGGTATGATCGATAAGTTCATCCCGAAAATGGAGAACCCGCACGAGGTCAAATTCGTTGAATCGATGCAGAACAACCCGTCAACGCAAGAGTTGGCAACGACAGCAACAAATGAAGCGGCTCCAATCAATCATCCTGAGACACAAAGTCGCCTAAAGAAAATGGGAATCTTTATGGCACTCGCCATCGGGATTCACAACTTCCCGGAAGGACTTGCGACGTTCATCTCAGCACTCGATGACCCAACCGTCGGTGTGGCCATCGCCATCGCGATCGCACTGCATAACATTCCGGAAGGGATTGCCGTCTCCGTGCCGATTTATTATGCGACAGGTTCACGGAAGAAGGCATTCAAGCTTTCAATGTTATCCGGTCTCGCCGAGCCAGCTGGGGCTGCCATCGGCTTTTTAATTCTCATGCCGTTCTTGAGCGACACGGTCTTCGGACTGTTGTTTGCAGCAGTCGGTGGAATCATGGTCTTCATCTCGCTCGACGAATTACTCCCTGCCGCCCGTGAGTATGGGCATGCCCATCATTCGATGTATGGAATGGTCGCCGGGATGATTGTCATGGCGACGAGTCTTATCCTATTAATGTAACGAGCAATGCCCTGACGCGAGGCGTCAGGGCATTTGTCATGTCGTCTTAAACACATGGACGACATCTTTTAATTCAGACGACATGTGGCTCATCGTTTCGGCGATGCTGTTGATTTCTTGGATGGCCGCGAGTTGTTCCTCAACGTTAGCTCCCGCTTCTTCGACGCTTCGTTGTGTCGAGACGGCGTTCGTGGACATGTCCTCGACCGAAACGGCAACTTCTGTCGTATTGGCACTGACTTCTTCTGTCGCCGCGGCAATCTCACTCATCTGACGCGACGTCTCTTCAATGACCGATACAATCTCGCGGAACGCCGAGGCGACTTCACCCATCTGTGATACCCCACTCTCGACATGCACGCTCGATTCTTCGAACGCCGTCTCGACTTGCTCCGTGTCACGCTGGATGTCACGGACGACTGTCTGAATTTGAATGGCAGATTGCTTCGACTCCTCGGCAAGCTTTCTCACTTCTGCCGCGACGACCGCGAACCCTTTCCCATGTTCACCCGCACGTGCCGCCTCGATGGCCGCATTGAGCGCAAGCAAGTTCGTCTGTTCCGTGATGGCCGTGATCGAACGCGTAATCTTCTCAATCTCAAGCGACTGATTCGAAAGACGGGTCACCATCTGTTGCGTGAGCTCATTGGCGCGACGAATCTCTTGCATTCGTTTCTCAGCTAATTGAACGGTCTCAAGTCCACCGTTTGCTGCTTCAAGTGTATGAATCGTCTGTTCGTTCACTCCTTGTGACGCTGCGGCAATCTGGTTCAACCCATCGACCGCTTGATTGACGCCGATCGTCCCTTCTTCCGCTCGTTTGGACGACCCTTGGGCTGCCACATTCATGTCTTCAAACAGACGAGAGACACCTTGAGTCGTTGTCGCCACGTGGTCCGTACTCGCATACAGTTCTTCTGAATAGGCAGTGACTTTTTCTGAAGCCTCGCCAACTCGACGAATCAATCCGACGAGGTTATGTTTCATCTCGTTGAAAGCCGTGACAAGATCTCCGAGTTCATCGTTTGAGGCGACCTCAATATCTTCACCCGTCAAATCGCCGCTCGCCATGATTCGTGCTTGACGACCGAGTCGGTTGATCGGTTTTAAGAAGAGGCGTTGTAAGGCAAGCAAGGACAAGATTCCGATTACGACACCGACGACGCTGATGACAAGCATCCAGAGGATCGAACTCTCCGCTTCTGCTTGCACAGCTTTCGTCTCGGACGCGAGGAGTTCACCTTTGTATTCGACAAGGTCTGTCACCGTCATCCGAACACGGTCCGTCGTCGGCGTCACGCTCGTATTGAGGACCGTCTTATACCCAATCTCATCTTGTTGCTGGCGAAGTTCGATGGCACGACTCATCTCACGGTCCAACAACTCGTTAAATTTCTCCAAATCGCCCAACCAAGATAAGATTTTCTCATCTGAAGAGGATGCCTTCAGTGAAGCCATCAACTCGTCACGCTGCTCCTGGACACTTTGCAGACTGATGAGTGTTTTCGGATTGGCAACGAGCATATAATAGTTCAAATAACGTTCCGCATCGGTCACTGCGAGCGACAGATTTTCAGCCAACAGCATCTCCTGCGTCCCCTCGCTCAACACCCGGTCATATGCGGCAGTCGATTGTCTCAGTTGATATGAACCGAGCGCCCCGACAAGAACGAGAGCAATAATTGTGGGTACTAGCGCAATCGACATGCGTCTTCTGAGAGAAGAGCGTCCCTTCTGTTTTGTACCACTCCGCTTCCATGTCCACCCTTTCCAATTCTTTATCGGTCGTACCAATCGTTTCACGTCCATGTCATCCGTTCTCCTTCATCTCGAATTTCTTCTCAACTTGACATTAATGCAAACGTTTTCATGAATCAAATCGATTTTTCGAAATAAGGTGGATGAATCACCTAATTGACATACTTTGTCAAAAAACAGTCGCTTTTCTATTTAAAAAAAGCGTCCGACCATAATGGTCAGACGCTTACTTGCTTATTCCTCAAATGAGGCATTCGCTTTTTTCACGACTTCCGCAACTGCGCTTCGGTTGAAACGGAGAAGCGATTGATCGCATTTCAAAACGACATGTGTGTCTTCGATTTGATGAACGACGCCGTGTAAACCGCCGATTGTGACAACGCTGTCGCCACGCTCGAGGGCGTTTTGCATCGCTTGTACTTCTTTTTGGCGTTTCGTCTGTGGACGAATCAACAAGAAGTAAAATACGACGAAAATCAAGATCATTGGTAATAACGCAACGATTGTTTCCATGAGTAACATTCACCCTTTCCTTCAATATCAGGTTCATTATACCGTGAAACTGAAGCATTGTCACACAATGTCCGACACGTTTGCTTAGAAATTCTTCGCGTTCGGCTTGTTGTAGCCGTATTCTTCGAAGAACTCTTCTTTGAAATCGAGCAAACGGTCTTCGCGAATCGCTTGACGAACTTGCTCCATCAACTTCACGAGGAAGTGAAGGTTGTGTGTCGTACATAAGTGAAGACCGAACATCTCGTCCGCACGAATCAAGTGATGAACATACGCACGTGAGTAGTTCTTACACGTGTTGCAGTCACACTTCTCATCGATCGGACCGAAGTCTGTCTTATATTTCGCTTGCTTGATCGTGACGCGACCTTTCGATGTCATGAGCGTCCCGTTTCGTGCAATCCGTGTCGGGAGGACGCAGTCGAACATATCGATTCCACGAATCGACCCTTCAATCAATGCGTCCGGCGAACCGACGCCCATCAAATAGCGTGGTTTGTTTTCCGGCATGAGTGGCGTCGTGAACTCGAGGGCACGATACATGACGTCTTTCGGTTCACCGACCGAGAGACCGCCGACCGCATAGCCTGGGAAATCGAGTGAGACGAGGTCTTGTGCACTTTGACGACGAAGGTCCTCATATTCCCCACCTTGAATGATCCCGAAGAGCGCTTGGTCTTCTGGACGCTCGTGTGCCTCGAGGCAACGTTCTGCCCAGCGGCTCGTGCGTTCGACCGACTTCTTCATGTATTCATGTGTCGCCGGATAAGGTGGGCACTCATCGAATGCCATCATGATATCCGACCCGAGTGCGTTTTGAATTTCCATCGCCTTTTCCGGTGACAAGAACAATTTGTCGCCGTTCAAGTGGTTACGGAAATGAACGCCTTCTTCTTGAATGTTTCGGAGGTCGGCAAGCGAGAATACTTGGAATCCGCCTGAGTCCGTGAGAATCGCGCCGTCCCAGTTCATGAACTTATGAAGCCCGCCAGCTTGTTTGATGACCTCATGTCCCGGGCGGACCCATAGATGGTACGTGTTCGACAAGATAATGTTCGCACCCATCGCCTTGACCTGTTCAGGTGCCATCGTCTTGACGCTCGCTTGCGTCCCGACCGGCATGAAGACCGGTGTCTCGAACGACCCGTGCGGCGTATGGACGATTCCGTGCCGCGCTCCGGTCTGTTTACATGTGTGAATGTGTTCGTATGTGACTGCGTGTTTTGTCATTTTGTTACTTCCTTCCTCGTGATGAGCATCGCGTCTCCAAAACTGAAGAAGCGGTATCGTTCTGCGACCGCAGTCCGATAAGCGTGTAAGATGATGTCGCGCGTCGCGAATGCCGAGACGAGCATGACGAGTGTCGATTTAGGCAAGTGGAAGTTCGTGATCAATCCATCGATTGCCTTCAATTCGACACCAGGGTAGATAAAGATGTCCGTCCAGCCCGATGACTCGACGAAATCCCCATGGTCTCGCATGATCGTTTCGAGCGTTCGTGTCGATGTCGTACCGACCGCGAAAATGCGACCACCACTCGACCGGACATCTCGGAGCGCAGCTGCCGATTCAGCTGACAACTCGAAATATTCACTATGCATCGTATGTTCTTCAATCGAATCAGCCGTCACCGGACGGAACGTACCGAGACCGACGTGAAGCGTGAGCGGGATCAACCGAACACCTTTCGCCTTCGCTGCCTCGAGCAGTTCTTCCGTGAAATGGAGACCTGCTGTCGGAGCGGCTGCACTGCCGCGTTCCCGCGCATAGACCGTCTGATAACGATCCTGGTCATCGAGTTGTTCGCGAATGTACGGCGGGAGTGGCATCGTTCCAAGCTCGTCTAAAATCTCGTAGAAGATACCGTCGTAGTCGAACTTGAAGCGACGTCCTCCTTCCGGGAGTTCCTCGACGCATTCCGCGCGGAGAAGTCCGTCACCGAACTCGACGATGGAACCGACACGAACTTTTTTCGCCGGTTTGACAAGCGCTTCCCATACGTCGTCTTCCGTCTGTTTCAATAAGAGCAGTTCCACTTTCCCGCCTGTCTCTTGTTTCGCTCCGAAGAGACGAGCCGGTAAGACGCGCGAATCGTTGACGACGAGCGCATCTCCCTCGTTCAAGTAGTCGAGCACGTCACGGAAATGACGATGCTCGATGTCTCCTGTCTCACGGTCCAATACGAGCAAGCGTGAGCTCGTCCGATCAAGCAACGGGACCTGGGCAATCAACTCTTCTGGCAATTCAAAATCATAATCGTTTACGTTCAATTGAATGTCTTGCATACCTTACTCCTCTTCCTCTTCATAACCAAAATGCGACTTGGCAAACTGTGTGATCATCCGTCCTCGCGGCGTCCGCTGCAAGAACCCTTGTTGCAATAAATATGGCTCGTAGACGTCTTCGATCGTCTGAGCATCCTCACCGATCGTTGCGGCGAGCGTCTCGAGTCCGACCGGTCCACCTCCGAACCGTTCTACCATGGCCCGAAGCAATCGGTGGTCGACTTCATCGAGTCCGAGTGCATCGACGTGTAGACGGTCGAGCGCATCGGATGCGAGCACCGGATCGATTTCTTTCGTGCCGGCCACTTGCGCGAAGTCACGGACTCGACGCAAGAGACGATTGGCAATCCGCGGCGTCCCTCGCGAGCGCTTCGCAATCGCGCCACTTGCCTCAGGTGAGATTGAAAGTCGGAACAGCTGGGCCGTCCGACTGACGATAGCCGCTAGTTCATGTGGCTCATAGTATTCAAGCTTCAACGTGACCCCAAAACGGTCCCGAAGCGGGGCCGATAACATTCCGGCCCGCGTCGTCGCCCCGACGAGCGTGAACGGTGGCAAGTCGATGCGGACGCTTCGTGCCATCTCGCCTTGTCCATAGACGATGTCGAGGCAGTAATCTTCCATCGCCGGATAAAGAATCTCTTCAATCGTCCGGCTCAAGCGGTGAATCTCATCGATAAATAAGACATCACCCGGCTCAAGTGTCGAGAGGATTGCAGCCAGGTCACCCGGTCGTTCAATCGCCGGTCCGGCGGTCGTCTTGATGCCGACGCCCATCTCGTTGGCGATAATTTGCGCGAGCGTCGTCTTCCCGAGTCCCGGTGGTCCATACAATAGGACGTGGTCGAGCGTCTCACTGCGAAGTTTGGCGGCCTGAATGAAGACCGATAAATTGCCTTTTGCCTTTTCCTGCCCGATATATTGCTCGAAGCGCTGCGGACGTAAGCTCCACTCTTCAGAGTCTTCATATTGCTGATGAGATTGTGACAACAATCGTTCGTCCATAGCTTCCTCCTTATTTCAATAACAGCTGTAGCGCGCGTTTTATGTACGCGTCGGTCGTCAAGATCTCGCCGCTCAATGCTTTGCGGACTTTCGCGATCTCTCGTTCAGAATATCCGAGGGCGACGAGCGCCTCACACGCCTCATCGAGTTCTGATGCACCTTGTGCGAACAATCCTTCGTTCGGCACATAATCCGGTGCAAGTTCGGATAACTTCCCTTTCAAGTCGAGTGCCATCTGTTTGGCCGTCTTCTTCCCGACTCCCGGGAACTTTGTCAAATACTTCTCATTCTCGGTTTCAATCGCATCGATCAACGCGTCGATATCTCCAGAGGCGACGATCGCAAGTGCCCCCTTCGGTCCGATGCCGCTCACGCTAAGGAGTTTATTGAAGAGCTCCCGTTCCCGGCGTGACCGGAAACCGTATAGCGTCTGTTGATCTTCACGGACGTAATGATGCGTAAACACGATTACATGTTCGTCTTGTTCACGATAAAAAAACGGGTTAGGCACATGTACTTTGTAGCCGACGCCCGAGACATCTAACGTTATATATTCCGCACACACATAGGCGACGGGTCCTTTTACGAATTCAATCACGGTGTAATCTCCTTTTCGGTCGGAAAAACTGCATTTATTGTACCATAACGAGCGATATGAAAAAAGGACAGGCGTTTGCCTGTCCTGAAGCGATTATCGTGCGAGCATACGTTCAAGTGCACGTTTCGACCACTCTGTCGTCTCAGTATCGACGCGAATGACGTTCACAGGGTCCGTCTCGAGCGACTCGAGCGCCCAGAGGAGATGTTGCAAGTCGATTCGGTTCATCGTCAGACATGGACACATGAACGGGTTCAACGAGACGATATCGAGATGCGGATACGTTGCCGCCAATCGGTTCACGAGGTTCATCTCCGTCCCGACCGCCCATTTTGTCCCGGGTTCGCTCGCATCAATCTTGTCGATGATATATGACGTCGATCCGGCCTCGTCGGCTGCCTGCACGACATCAAACGTACATTCCGGATGGACGATGATGCGACGATCCGGTTCGCGCTCACGGAACGATTGAATTTGCGAGACGGTGAACTTCTCATGGACAGAACAATGTCCTTTCCAAAGAATGACCCGAATCTGTTCGAGGTCTCCTTCTGCCACTAGTTCTTCGCGGAGCGGATCCCAGACGGCCATCGCCTCGAGCGGGATGCCGAGGTCATACGCCGTATTCCGTCCGAGATGCTGGTCGGGAAGGAACAAAATCCGCTCTCCTGCCTCAAGCGCCCAGCGGACGATCTCATGTGCGTTCGACGATGTGACGGTCGCCCCGCCATGACGTCCGACGAAAGCCTTGATGGCCGCCGTTGAATTGACGTATGTAATCGGGATAATCCCTTCCCCGAACTGCTCCGTCAACTCTTCCCACGCAATCTCTGTCTGATCGATATCAGCCATGTCTGCCATGGAGCAACCGGCCCGCATATCAGGCAAGACGACAATCTGGTCGTCGCGTGTCAACATGTCTGCTGTCTCCGCCATGAAATGCACGCCACAGAAGACGATGAATTCCGCTTCGCTCATCTGTTCCGCGAGGCGCGCGAGCTGGAGCGAATCCCCTGTCGCGTCCGCGAATTGGACGACCTCGTCTTTTTGATAGTGATGCGCCGGTAAGAAGAGACGTGTCCCGAGCCGGTCCTTGACCGCCTGAATCCGTGTCTCCATTTCCTCCACTGACAGATTAGCGTACGTCGGTGGGAGTGTTCCGAGTAGTTGCATGTTTCATTCCTCCTTGTAAATTCATACTGCAGTCGAGCGCCCGTACCGAGTGGGTCAACTGACCGAGTGAGATGACATCGATGCGAATCCCCCGATAGTCGGCAATCGTGTCGAGCGTGATGCCGCCAGACACTTCGATCGTGATATGGTCAGGAATATGCTGGACCCATTCTCGCAGTTCATCCGGTGTCCGATTATCGAGCATCACAATATCCGGATTCGCTTGAACGGCTTCTAAGAGCTGGGCGAACGATTCGACCTCGACCTCAATCGGGGTCGTATGACCGACTCTCGAACGGGCGGCGTGAATGGCTTCTGTCACACCGCCGAGTGCGACGATATGGTTGTCTTTGATCATGACGGCATCGTCGAGGCGGAGTCGATGGTTGTAACCGCCACCGACACGAACGGCATACTTCTCAAGCATGCGGAGTCCCGGTGTCGTTTTCCGCGTATCTGTGACGTGAATCGAGTCCTCGTCGAGCACATCGACACATTGACGTGTCATTGTCGCAATCCCGCTCACTCGTTGAATCACATTTAACAGCACGCGTTCCGTCTCTAACAGGACACGAGTCTTTCCTTTCAAGACGATCAGTTCATCGCCAGGGGCAATCCGACTCCCGTCATCTTGGCAATCCACCAACTCGAGTTGTTGCATTCTAGCAAGTTCTTGAACAATCGGCTTCCCGCAGAAGACGCCTTGCTCTTTTGCAATGATGGTTGCGACTGACTCGTCCTGTTCATCGATCAGCTCACTTGATAGATCGCCATATCCGATATCCTCAATCAGAAACTGTCGTAGCTGTTCGCGTAGATAAATCGTGTTCATCGTACCTCTCCATTTCGAGGATGCTTTGCGCGATGAGACGCGCCGCATCGAGTTGTAAAGTTTGTTCACTTAATTGTCTTGTCACGTGTTTCGTCATGGTCAACGTTTGGGTATTTTGTAAGAAACATTTTATTTCGTCGTGATTCGGTGAAATCGTCAACCACTTGCCGATTTGATGACGGAGCGCACGGAACGTGTCAGGTGAGATGTCATACGCCATCACATCGCTCGTCGCAAAGCCTCTGTCCTTCACTTGAATCGCCTCGGCGACACGTTTTCCGAACACCCAGCATTCCAAGAGTGAATTCGAGGCCAGTCGATTCGTCCCGTGTACACCTGCTTCCGCCACTTCTCCGACGGCATACAAACCGTCGACGTCCGTTCGACCCGCGTCATCCACTTCGATTCCGCCCATATGAAAATGGAGGCCTGGGCGAACGGGGATTTGGCGAAGGTCGATGCCTAACTTGTCACACGCCGTTGCGAGTTTCGGGAACCGTTCACGTAGTCGCGTCACACTAGTCGTATCGAGAAAGATGGGTTCAACTCGGTCTGTCAGGACACGGGCCACCACGTCTCGAGGGGCGAGACTCCCAAGCGGGTGATGCGCCATCACATCATTTCCGTATGGATCGACGAGCTTCGCACCGGCACCACGGAGCGCCTCGGTGACGAGATGAGGTTCCTCGGCGGCCAACAAAGTCGGGTGAAATTGGATTCGCTGTAAGTTCGTCAGTTTGGCTCCGCATCGATTTGCCAAAACGAGACCGTCACCGGTCACCGTCTGCGCGTTCGAGGTCCAATCAACAAGTCCACCGATTCCGCCTGTCGCGAGAACGACGGCACCTGCCTCGATGTGCAGCCATTTTTCTTTCTGAAACGCCATCGCACCGACGACTCGTCCTTCCTTCATCACAAGGTCATGGACGAGGACGTGTTCGAGTATGTTCACGTTGTCCGGTAAAGACTGACGCAAGTGCCGCATGACATGTCGCCCGGTCTCGTCACCCCCGGCATGAAAGATGCGATGCAACCGATGAGCCCCTTCCCGTCCGAGGGCATACCCTTTCTCGTCACGATCGAAGCGGACACCGAACCGTTCCATCTCTTCAATCGCTCGACGTCCTTCTTCCACGAGAATGTCGACACGTTCTGAGCACGATGTCTGATTCGAAGCAAGCATCGTGTCTTCTTTATGTGCCTCACTCGTCTCCTCGAGATACGAGCTCGCAATCCCCCCTTGTGCCAAATCGGAGTTCGTCGACGTCGCCTCCCCTTTGGAGACGAGGAGGACAGACAATGAGGATGGCACATGTAGCGCCGTCGCGACGGCGGCAAGTCCTGTTCCAATAATCAAAATGTCGGTTTTCTCTATCTGTAAAGACACCTGTATATCACCTGTTTTTCATATGTAATGTTGACTTGTAAACTAGTTTCGCATAATTTTGTGTAGAAGACAACATGAGAAAAGGGGAGTCCATGATGAACCGCTACTTCGACTACGCCGCTACACACCCTATGACACATGCAGCATTAGACCATTACGTGGCTATGGCCAAAAACGTTTATGGGAACCCATCATCACTCCACGCGCACGGATATATGGCTGAAGATTATTTGACAGAGGCACGGCGACTACTTAAACAAGCACTCGGACTCGACGTCTTACGTGGGAAGTTATTGTTTACCGGAAGTGGTTCTGAAAGTAACTACATCGCACTGACGAGCTTACGGAAGCGCATGAAAGGGAAAGAAGTGATCACGTCCTGGCACGAACATGATTCAGTCGCCCTCCTACTTGAAGAATGGGAACGCGAAGGGATCATCGTCCATCGCTTGAAACTGAAAGACGGAAAGTTTGATCTAGAGACGTTCACGCACTTACTCGACCGTGACATCGGACTCGTCACGCTCCAACACGTCAATTCCGACACGGGATGGGTGTTGCCGCTCCATCACATCCAATGTCTCCTAAAATATAAAAAGATTCTCTTTCACGTGGACGGGGTACAGGCACTCGGGAAAATCCCCATCTCCGTTGAAGGAATCGACGCCTACTCGTTCAGCGCCCATAAGGTCGGTGGACCAAAAGGGATCGGAGCCCTCTATATGGAACGCTTGATTCCCCCACCTTACTACCCAGGTCATCACCAATACGGGATTCGTCCAGGTACGATCGATGTTCCCGGAATTAGCGCCTTCGTCAAAGCGCTCGGGGAACGTCAGGATCAACTGACACGTTTTCAGAGAAATTTCATGGCGTTTCGTGCTATCTTGAAAGAGAAGACGTCAGCGTATGTCCATTGGCTCGAGTTTGACGAACAAAGTCCCGCTATCTTTTCCTTCGTATCCCATCAACGCGACGGACAATGGTGGATGACCGAGCTCGACGACCTCGGGTTCCAAGTATCCGCCGGGTCAGCATGTCGCGCCGGTCAGAACGGACCGAACCGCATGCTCGAAGCACTCGGATATGAGACGAGCGCCTGCCACGGACTCGTCCGCATTTCCTTCGGCGCGCAAACGACCGTCGAAGACACATCGGCCCTCGCCGATGCCATCGTCACTTTAGCAAGGAGAGTCGAACATCATGAACAAACGTTTAGCCGGTGAAGAACGCCGTCGCACTTTACTTCAACTGATCGAATCGAGCAATGAACCGATCACTGGATCTGAACTGGCAAGGCACGTATCCGTCAGTCGCCAGGTCATCGTCCAAGACTTGTCGCTCTTAAAAGCGAAAGGTCACCAAATCGTCGCCACCGCGCGCGGTTACGTCTATTTGCACGGCGACTTCACCCCGTCTACCTATTCAAAAAAAGTAGCTTGCCGCCATACGGCAGAGGAGATGGAGGCAGAGATGAACGCCATCGTCGATGAAGGGGTCACCATCAAAGACGTCATCATCGACCACCCTGTTTACGGATCCATCACGGGACAGCTCATGGTGAAGAGTCGACGTGACGTCCGCGCCTTCCTCGAACGGGTCAAGGCGCACGGGGCCTCCCCTCTCTCTCAATTGACCGGAGGGTTACATGTCCATACTCTTGAAGCCGATCATCAGGAAGCGATTGATGCCGCGGTGAAAGAGCTTGACCGGCTCGGTATTCTCGTATCCGAATTAGATTGAAGAGATGTCACGAATATGTGACATCTCTTCTTTTTCTTTTCAGTCATGTCCGTTATACTGATGGATGGAACAAGTTTCCTGCAATCACCTTGAAAGGAGGTCTCGTCATGAACGTCCTCGAGCACATGCTCGCCGTATGTGGTGTCTTCAGCATTCCTCTCGGCATCTTCATCCAATTCATCCCGAACGAACTCGTTCTCGCATATGGCGGCTTTCTCGTCGATTCGCATGACGCGTCTTTCTTCCTGATGTTCCTACTGGCGTGGGTTTCCTTCATGCTCAGTCAGATCGGTCTTTACTGGATCGGTCGATATGGTGGGCGTCCCGTCGCCTTGAAGCTGTATCGTTACTTCCGGATTCGGCAAGACAAGCAACTGCGGGCCGAGCGCTGGTTTGAGAAGTACGGGGCATGGATTGTCTGTCTCAGCCTGTTCTGGCGCCAGCTGTTCGCAGTCAGTGCCGGCGTGATGCGCCTGTCGTTCCGAAAGTTCTTGTCGGTGACGACACTCATTTTTGCCGTCTGGTCATTCATCTTCATTCATGTCGGGATGATGCTCGGCGACAACTGGCGGATGATTGGCCACTTCATGGACGACATCCTGCCCTTCCTGGCGCTCGCCATCGGAATTTTTCTCGTTGTCCGTCATCTTCGTCAGCATCCGAAACACGTGAAAGAATCAGCGTAACTTGCGCTGATTCTTTTTTTGTCAGAAAGGGAAACGCTCACACCTGTCGAATAAGAACCATGTAAGCGAATCGCGGTCACACAAACAGGACACCGCACAACGAAAAAGGAGGAATCACCATGTTCCATCGCCGTAAAACGTATACGATTCGACCTGAACGCCTGCAAGAATTCACCGACTTCTTCCATACATACATCTATCCGATTCAAGCGTCCCATGGCGCCCGACTCGTCGGACGCTGGGTGACCGAGGACAAGTCGGAGGTCATGGCATTATGGGAATATCGGGACCGTGAACACTATGAACAGGTCGAGCGGGACTACCGCGGCAGCACGTTGCGACGGGATGCCATGAAGCAGCGGGCCCGCCTCGGAAAAGACTTGTATATCAAGTCGAGCGAAGAGTTCATGATGCCGACCGGTCACTACACGCCGCCGCGTGCGATCGTCTGTGTGACAGCGTATATTACGAATGAAGCGGGTGAGGTCCTCCTCGTCAAAAACATGCACCGGAACGATTCGTTCGAGATGCCGGGTGGACAGGTGGAAGAACACGAGTCGCTCGTCGACGCCATTCACCGTGAAGTGGATGAAGAGACCGGCGTGAAAATCGAGGTGGAAGGCATCACGGGAATCTATCAAAACGTGTCGTCCCGCGTCCTCTGCGTCACGTTCCGTGCGAAATATGTATCCGGTGACCTCAGACCACAAGCCGGGGAAACACAGGAAGTCGGATTCTACAAAGTCGACTCCCGTAACGTCGGTGACTATATCAAACGGGAACACTTCCAGATGCGCTTCCTCGATGCGATCGACCCTGTATATATGCCATACGCCATCTATAAAGTACGTCCATACGAATTGATTGAGCGCATCGAGCGCCAATCGGTGTAACGCAAAAAGGGATGATCCGCTACGCGCGAATCATCCCTTTTCTTTATGCTTCTTCTTGTAGGTCTTCTTGCTGTGATTGTCCAGTCTCCACTAACAGTTTCCGGACACGGCGTTTTTCCACGTGGAGAACGGTGAACGTCATGTCTTGATACGTGACTTGTGCACCTTTCTCCGGAATGTCGCCGAGTAATTCAACGAACCAACCGCCCATCGTGTTGGAATCGACGTCTGGTTCCGCAATCCCCATCTCTTCGGCGAATTCATCGACGTTCATGTCAGCCATACATTCGTAGACCCCTTCACGGAGACGTCGGAGATAGACGACAGATTCGTCGTGCTCATCCCAGATGTCGCCGACGAGTTCTTCAAGCATGTCTTCTAACGTGATGAGACCCGCCGTGCCCCCGAATTCATCGAGGACGACAGCCATGTGAGATTGCTTCTGTTGGAGAATCGGAAGTAGTTCAATCAATTTCGTCTGTGGTGACACGTACGTGAGCGGTCGGATGAGCGAACGGACATCCGTCACTTCATCCTTCATCATCGAACGTAAGAAGTCACGTTCTGACAAGACACCGATGACGTTGTCGATCGAGTCTTTGTAGACCGGCAAACGTGAATGTCCACCACTGAAAATCGTGTCTTTGATTTCATCGAGCGAATCGTCGATGTCGACAGCCAAAATATCGATTCGCGGCGTCAAGACGTCATCGACGGTAATATCGTTGAAAGCGAAGGCGCTATGGACGAGCTCAGCTTCTGTCTCACCAAGCACACCTTCCTCTTCCCCCATATCGACGAGCACTTTCAACTCTTCTTCCGTGACTGACGGCTCCTTGTCTTTCATCCCGATCATCCGAAGCGTCAACTTCTTCAACCCAGTGAAAATCATCGTCACCGGTTTGAGGACTTTGACGAGGAACACGAGAATCCCGCTGATGAGAAGCGAGTACTTCTCCGCAAACTCTTTAGCGAGCGACTTCGGTAAAATCTCACCAAAGATCAAAATGATGACCGTCGTCGCGAACGTCGACACGAGAAGACCCGTACCGCCACTGAAAATCGATGTGGCGATGGCGGTCGATACCGTTGCCGAACCGATGTTGACGATGTTGTTCCCGACAAGGATCGTCGAGAGTGTATCGTCAAAGCGGTCGACGAGACTGAGGACGCGTTTGGCGGCTTTATCGCCGTCTTCTGCCATCCGAATCATCCGAACACGGTTTACACTTGAAAGCGCCGTTTCTGCTGATGAGAAAAACGCTGACAACATGATGAGAACTACATATAGAATTAAACTTGACGAGGGCACAGGGTCCACGTTAGCTTCACACTCCGTTTCTTCTTAACAAATAATTTTTTCTTACTCCACGAACTCGAATTCGAAGTCGAGAATCGCAACGACGCTGCCATCTTCGGCACCGAGCTTACGAAGATCATCATCGACACCCATCTGACGCATTTGACGAGCGAATCGTTTGATTGACTCATCATGGTCAAAGTTCGTCATCTTGAAGAGCTTCTCGATACGAGGGCCCGTGATGACGAAGCGATCGTATTCATCGATGTGGATCTGATAGCCTTTCTCTTCCTTCTCATAACGATACACGACACGAGGCGTCGCTGTCTTCTCTTCAAGCTCATCGAGTGGGAATTCAGGTGTCGTATCGACAAAGTTCGCCACTTCAATCAACAAGTTACGAAGACCATCTTGTGCGAGGGCAGAGATTGGGAAGACTTTGACATCGTCTCCTACCTTCTTCTTGAACTCTTCAAGATGTTCCTCTGCGTCCGGCATATCCATTTTATTTGCGACGACGACTTGTGGACGTTCGAGAAGTCGTAGGTTGTACGACTCAAGCTCACGGTTGATCGTCGTGTAGTCTTCGAACGGGTCGCGTCCTTCCATTCCACTCATATCGATCATGTGAACAATAACTTTCGTCCGTTCGATATGACGAAGGAATTGGTGACCGAGACCGACACCTTGGCTAGCCCCTTCAATCAAACCTGGAAGGTCGGCCATGACGAAGCTACGGTCGTCCGCTGTCTTGACGACACCGAGGTTCGGTGTGATCGTTGTGAAGTGGTACGCCCCGATTTTCGGACGTGCCGAAGAAACGACCGACAGCAATGTTGATTTCCCGACAGACGGGAAACCGACGAGTCCAACGTCTGCGAGGAGTTTCAATTCAAGACGCAATTCGCGCTCTTGACCTGGTTCACCGTTCTCCGCGATTTCTGGAGCCGGGTTGGCTGGTGTCGCGAAACGACAGTTCCCACGTCCACCACGTCCACCTTTAGCGATCGTCGCTTGTTGTCCGTGCTCCGTCAAGTCGGCGATGACTGTATCCGTCTCTGCGTCGAATACGATTGTGCCAGGTGGGACTTTGACGATGAGCGGTTTCGCTTTACGTCCGTGCATCCCTTTTGACATTCCTTTTTCGCCATCATGGGCGATAAACTTCTTCGAATAACGGAAATCAACGAGTGTGCGCAATCCTTCTTCTACTTCGAAGACGACGTCTCCACCGTGACCACCGTCACCACCTGCAGGTCCACCATCTGGGACATACTTTTCGCGACGGAAGGCAACCATCCCTTTTCCGCCGTCTCCAGCTTTTACAAAAATATTAACCTGATCGACAAACATTTATTTCCCCTCCTTTATGTGAAACGTAGTCATCTCTACGTTCTGTTCGTACACATCGGCTGACGTGAACACGTCTTCCGGGACATTTCCCGTGACGCGAACCATCAGTCCGTCCGTGAACGTCACATGAATCGGCCCGTCCGTGTCTTTCAACAAGCGGACAAGCATCTCTGCCACTCGCGCATCATCGATGGCGAGTTGGTCGGTCGAAATCGTATACGTCATCCGTCCTTCCCAATTCGCTTGAATCACGACAAGGCTCGTCTGTGGCACGTTCAAACGAACGAGCGCACTCTCCTCGTCGGCCTGTTTCCGATAGCGTTCGTATAGTTCCTCGAGCTTAGTCGGATCGAGTGCCGCATAGAGCGAGATCAATTGAAGCCGATTCATCCATTCGTGACGGACGGTCGATAAAAGCTCGAGTGTCTGTTCTGAATCCATTTGATCCTCTCCTAGAAAAAAAGACTCTAACCAAAAAAGTGGCTAGAGTCTTCTGCGTCGTTCAACTTACGCGACTGGGTAAACGCTCACTTGTTTCTTGTCGCGACCAAGACGCTCATAGCGTACTACGCCGTCAACTTTCGCAAACAAAGTGTCGTCGCCACCACGGCCAACGTTTTCACCTGGGTGAATCTTTGTACCGCGTTGGCGGTAAAGGATTGATCCAGCTGAAACTGTTTGTCCGTCAGCGCGTTTTGCACCGAGACGTTTCGAAATTGAGTCACGACCGTTTTTAGTCGAACCAACTCCCTTTTTCGAAGCGAAGAACTGAAGGTTCAATTGTAACATGAGGTCCACCTCCTATTGTTCAATTTGGATATATTCACCGTAGCTTCGGGCGACCGTGTCTAACTGCACGAGCATCCCTTCTAATAACAGTTGGGTGCGTTCCATATCCTGCGGTGATAAGTCAGGATACGTCTCGACATAAAAGTAACCACCCTCTGTTTGATCTGCCATTTCTACAAGAAGCGATTGACCCGCAAGCGTTTCGACGGCGTTATAGGCACCAAATATGATGGCTGAAACACCGGCGCACACCAAGTCAGAACCAGGTTCTGCAAAGTTGGCATGACCAGTCACTTCGACGGAGCGAATCGAGTTCGCCTCGTCTCGTCTTACCTTGACCCGAATCATAGCTTACGCTTCGATTTTCTCGATGCGAACTTTCGTGTAAGGCTGACGGTGACCTTGCTTACGACGGTAGTTTTTCTTAGCTTTCATTTTGAAGACAGTGATCTTCTTAGCGCGGCCGTGTTTTACCACAGTACCGACAACTTTAGCGCCTTCTACGAGTGGAGCGCCGACTTTAACATCGTCACCACCAACGAAAAGAACCTCACCGAATTCTACAGTACCTTCGACATCAGCATCGAGTTTTTCGATGTAGATCTCTTGACCTGCTTCAACTTTGATTTGCTTACCACCAGTTTTGATGATTGCGTACATATACGTGCACCTCCTTGTTAAACTCAGACTCGCCATCCTGGGCAGGGCAAATACCTTTAAAACCCGTTCTGTGCGGTTGTAGCCATTTGGGTGCTTCCAAACGAACTAACGTTATAGATAATACCACTCTCAATTATTCATTGTCAACGGCGAGATAAGAAATTCTGACATTCTGCGGACGTCCCGTAAAAGGCGAACTCCGGCTCTCCTTCGACGAGGTGTACGTCGATGTCAAATTCATGCCAGGAAGCGGCATGCCACTTTTTCGGTAGTGAGAGCACGACCGCCTCGTATTGCCCGCTCAAATCAAGGAGCGCGCGTTCAAACTGCGAGAAGACGGCCAGTTTCGACGGCTTGCCACCGTGCGTCATCCGGTCTTGGATCGAGCGTCCGGTCCGCTCCCGTGACAATTCGAATAACCCCATCCGTGTGAAGCCGTACACTTCGACGCGTCGTGGGTCACGTGCCCCGAGCTCTTTCATCTTTTTCAGGAGACGGGTCTGACCATCTTTCGAACCGCGTAGGAAGTCGATGACGATCATGCCGCCGATGTTACGTAAACGCAACTGCTCCATGATCGTATAGAGCGCTGCTTCATTGATTGTGTCGGCCGCGCGTCCCTTGTCTTTGACGGCGACGTTCTTCCCGCTGTTGACGTCGATGACGGTCATCGTCTCGACTTGTTCGATCAAGACGAACGCCCCGCCATCTAACCAGACGGCACGACTCTCGAGCTTTTCAATCGCCTCGTCGAGTCGCTTCGCCTCTGGAATTCGACCTTTGCCGATGTGGCGTTTCACGGGAACGTCCAAGCGTTCGATACGCGCCTGTCCTTCTTTGTCGTTCAAGAGGACCGATTCGACCGCATGACGCCGTACGAAATGTTCACAAAGTAGTTCGTCTTGTCCGTATCGCTGTTCGATTACAGCTTTCGCACGATCTCGGAGCAGGTCGAGTTCTTCTTGTAAGGCGTCTGGCGCCACTTGTCCGGCCTCCGTCCGAAACAGGACCCCTTCCTCTTCTGTAAGGGCAACCGACTTCGAGAGGCGGTCCTGCGTGACGAGGTCGAGCTTGCGACTGAACAGTTTCCGACGACCGTATGGGAAGTAGACGAGGTAACGTCCACCGAACCGAATGTTTTCGGTCACTTTATGATGCTTGCCGTTGATGCCTTCTTTCGTCACTTGCACGAGTCGTTTTTCCCCGACAACAGCCGCTTGTCCGATGGCAGGCACGTCCGGATACGAGGCCAGTGCGCGAAGCGTCTCCGCAATCGGTAAAAAGAACGTCGTCTCCCCGTCCGTCAAAAAAGCCGCACCGAGTGACGGGTGGATCCGTTCAATCGCAGCCTCGACAATCGTACCGACCGACAATTGGTCGACGAAGCGTTCTTCGACCTCGAGTAACCGTTCCCCGTCCACGAGCATCGCCCGTTCAATGGAAGGTGTTCGTTCGTAGATTAACTTCATGTGCACCTCTCCTTTCGACAGAAAAAGGCAACTTTCGTTGCCTTTACGCTTTTTTCATTCCAAATTTCATCATGAGTCGTGCCCAGAAGCCGACCGGTGCCGTCTCTGTCTGAATCGACATGAGCGGGACCGATTCGCCGAGGATGCGACGCGTGATGTTGCGGTACGCTTGTCCGGCATTGTTGTCCGGGTTCATCGTGACCGGCACCCCGCGGTTCGCAGCGGCAATGACTTCCTCGTCATCGATGACGACCCCAAGGAGGTCGATTGACAAGATCCGCATAATGTCATCGATATCGAGCATATCGCCCGATTCGACGAGGTGATTCTTCACCCGGTTGACGACGAGCTTCGGTGCTTCGATATGACTCGCTTGCTCGAGCATCCCGATGATGCGGTCCGCGTCTTGAACGGCGGCCTTCTCAGGCGTCGTGACGACAATCGCCTCATCCGCTCCGGCGATTGCGTTCATGAACCCTTGCTCGATCCCAGCAGGACAGTCGATCAAGACGAAATCATATTCCGTCTTCAGTTGGTCGACAATCTCTTTCACTTGCTCAGGATTGACCGACGTCTTGTCTTTCGACTGTGCGGCCGGAAGTAAGTACATCTCTTCGAACCGTTTGTCGCGAACGAGCGCCTGATTCAACTTACATTGTCCCGTGATGACATCGACGAGGTTATAAATGCTCCGGTTGTCGAGTCCGAGAATGATATCGAGGTTACGCAACCCGATATCCGTATCGACGAGACAGACCGAGTGTCCAGACAAGGCGAGCCCCGTCCCGATGTTGGCGGTCGTCGTCGTTTTCCCGACGCCCCCTTTTCCTGATGTCACGACGATGGCTCTGCCGTTTTTCACTTCTTTTTCTGTATGTACAGGCTCCACTACTTGCTCCATTCCACTCACCCTCTCTGTAATTCCATTGCATATGCGTCTTTCAGACCGGTCATGACGTGGCGGAGACGTGTCATCTCGATCCCGTCATTCGTCTGATACGCACAACCCATCTCAATCTCAGGAAGTTCTTCCTCATCGTCGGACGTGAGAACATGTTCGCCGATTGCCAAAAACTTCGGATGGAGGAGGCTCGCGGTAATGACCGCTTCTTCCCATCCTTCGACACCCGCACGCACATTTCCTCGTATCGTGCCCAAACAATAAATACTTCCTGTCGCCCGAACCTCAGAACCGGGGTTGATGTCCCCAATCACAAGCACCGAGCCATCAAACGCGAGGACCTGTCCACTACGAATCGTCCCGCTATGATAGTGGAACGTCTTTCTGCCGTACGTCGCTTTCGCTTCTTCCGTCAACATGACATCGCTCGACAGGTCTTCAATATAAAAAACGCCATGACGAGCGACGACCTCACGAATTTGACGTGTCAGCTCCTCGTCAAGATAACGAGTTCCCGCGTGCAACTTCAGGGCAATCTTACCGGACGGCGGCTCCATTTCTTGTAATGTCGCTTCAAAGTCCGTAAGCACCTCGTCGATGCCACTCTTCGGATTGAAGTGAATGGCAATTCCGTTGCGATGTCCTTTAATCGTAATGTGTCGTTTACGCTCCATCATGGCTACCCTCTTTTCACAACAGGTCGGATCGTCACATATCGCATCATCGGATAATAAAGAATCACGATGGCGATGGCATTGACGAGCACGGTCCCTGGAATCTGTTCAATCAATAGTGTTTGAATCGTCATCAACGTCCCACCAATCGCTGCCATGATCCCGTATATCGCAACTGTGAATACGACAATCATGAACGTAAAGGTGATGGTGACGGAGAAGAAGTTCTCACCTATATATTTTAACACGAAGCTGGCTAAGAGAGGAATGAGTGAAAAAGTAAATACATAAATTCCGAGCAAGTCGGTGTAGACGATATCATACAGCAACCCGAATACAAGACCGAACCCGAGCGCCGTCTCCCATCGACCGTACAGACTGACGAACATCAGCCCGATTAGCGTCAATAAAAGATAAGGCGTGGCATAGTGCCACGAGAAAATTGATGCCCACGTTCCTTCAATAAGAAAAAGGAGGAACAGGGCGATGAACACTTTCATGTTACTCACCCGCTGCTCCTCCTTCCTCGGGACCCGTTAGAAACGGTTCGTCTAGTGTCCGATCAATCACGTACATTTGTGAGAACTCATTGAAATCGGCCTCCGGTTTGATCCGGGCGACTTGCGAGACGCCATATTCGTCCGTCTCGATCGACTCGATCGTACCGATGACGAGTCCGGCCGGGTAACGTCCCCCGAGTCCAGAGGTCGATACGATTTCTCCTTCTTTCAGCTTGACGCTATTCGATACTTTCGTGAAGAACAACTCGTTCGTCTCCGTATCGAAGCCGTCAATCGTCCCATACGTCGCTTTGCCGTCCGCATCTTTGACGACAGCCGAGACGTTGTTCGTCCGGTTGTTGTCGCTGAGCAGTTGCACTTGTGACGTATAGGCGCTCGTTTGAATGACACGACCGACCATCCCGCTCGCCGCGGTCACGGCCATGCCCTTCTCAACGCCGCGTTCAGAACCGACGTTGATGGTGACGTAGCGTTGCCAATCGTTCGGTGTCCGACCGATGACCTCCGCCGGAATGAGGTCAAAGTCACGTAACGACTCGTCTTTCGCTTCGACCATTTTCCGAAGCTCCTCATTCTCACGGCGCAAATCATCCGCCTCAACCGATACCTCGGCGTACTTCGCCAAATGTTCTTTCAGTTGACGGTTCTCTTCGTAGATGTCGCGGACGTCCGAGATGGATGAGACGGTCGAGTCCATCCATCCGATTGGTACCGCGAACACTCGCTGGAACGTGCCGACCACATCACGCGTGACGTCTTGGTACCAGGCTGATTCCGATCGTCCTCGAATCGAAACCCCTAAAATGACGAAAAACAAGATCAGTACAATTAGCGTGATGATGAGCTTTTTATTACGTACGAATCGGCTCATCGTGTCTCACCTCTCATCGACGTGACGAGATGCCTGATTTCGAACGGAGGACGTCCATCATTTCAAGAGATTTTCCTGTACCGACTGCTACACAGTCGAGTGGCTCATCCGCAACGAGTGTCGGGATGTGCGTCTCGTCTGAGATGACGTCGTCCAAGTTTTTGAGGAGCGCGCCGCCGCCAGTCAAGACGATTCCACGGTCCATCACGTCAGCCGCGAGTTCTGGTGGTGTTTGTTCAAGCGTCTGCTTGACACCTGCCAAGATCGCTTCGACTGTATCTGAGAGTGCTTCGCACACTTCTGTAGACGACACTTCGATTTGTTTCGGAAGTCCTGTCACGAGGTCTCGACCACGGATTTCCATCTTCTCTGCCTCGTTCGATGCGTCGATACGTGCTGAACCGACTTCCATCTTGAGCGTCTCGGCCGTACGTTCCCCAATCATGAGGTTGTACTTGTTTTTGATGTAACGAATAATGGCGTCATCCATTTCGTCACCACCGACACGAATCGATTGGCTTGTCACGATGCCGCCGAGTGAGATCACTGCGACTTCGGTCGTACCGCCACCGATATCTACGACCATCGAGCCAGTCGGTTCCCAAACCGGGAGACCTGCGCCGATTGCTGCCGCGAACGGTTCTTCGATTGTATAAGCTTCACGAGCGCCTGCTTGTTTTGCCGCGTCTTCAACAGCGCGTTTTTCAACAGACGTGATGCCACTTGGCACACAAATCATGACGTTCGTCTTCGATGAGAACAAACCGCCTTTTGATTTTTGAGCTTGCTCCATGAAGTATTTGATCATCGTTGCTGTCGTTTCAAAGTCAGCGATAACGCCGTCTTTCATCGGACGACGAGCAGAGACGTTCCCTGGTGTACGTCCAATCATATCTTTGGCCTGGTTACCAACGGCCTCAATTCTACCTGTATCTGTGCGGAACGCCACAACGGACGGTTCACGAACAACAATTCCTTGACCCTTTACGTAAACGAGCGTGTTAGCCGTTCCAAGGTCGATTCCGATTTCTCGGTTAAAACTACGAAACATAGGTGTTGCTCCTCTCTTCGTTACACTATTTTTTATTATAACGGAAAAATCATGTTTGAAAACGTTCATTCGATTACAGGTTATTTACAATAACTGCATCTCAGTCCTGTCTCACCGTCTACTAGTTTGCCTTCTTTTAAGGAAAAAGGCAAATCAAAAAAGCAGACGCGAGTGGGCGTCTGCCTAAGAGAGAACGGTTACAAACCAGGTTGGAGCGGAAGCAGTAACATCGCGCCGTAAAAGAAGACTGAGAAGATCAGGACCGGTCGAAAGAAGCGGGACGGCTTCAAGCGCGTCGCTCCGGCTAAAAAGCTCGTCGTCGTCATGACGAATATGTAGATCCCAACGTACATGAGTAGCAAGCGGACAAGTACCGTCCAGATGCCGAGTTGGTCGAGTTCGTTGAATGCGAGCACGATCAGACCAAGGTAGGCGATGAGCGATAGGACGCCCACTCCGACGCCGACGAGCGGTGAGACGCGATCGAGCCAGTGGTCCTCGTCGAACCGAAGGAATAGCGCTGTACTCACAAATATAAATAAGACGAATAGGACGAGCGAGAAGATGGTTGTGTCTAGATGGACGTAACTCACGAGGAGCGAGACGCCGAGCATTAACAACCAGATGATTTTTTCCATGTTGAACACCTCACTTAATATCTTACCAAAGTCTCTGATTCAATTGGAGGAAATTGTATATTCCTTTTTCTTAGTCATAGTTTCTTTAATGTATGCAAGGTATTTTGTTGCAAGGAAACGTGGAGATTGTCTTCGTTTAACTGGACTTATAGCCATCGCTTTTCATTCGTTCGTTTGACGATTTTGATCCTTGTCATTGACGCCATAAAAAACCATTGATAGACCTATAATCAAACAAATTAGACCCCCAAGCCCTGTTGTTATGATTGACGACTGTTCAGGATAAAATTCTTTACTTAGACTCAGGAATATAAAAAATATCCATCCTACAAGATTAATCTTATGTCTTTTTGACAATCCAGCTCCTCCTCTTCAATTAAAGGATTCATAACTATTATTCAATCATTGTCTTGACCATATTTTCTACCTGATATTTCTTTTTAAGAGGTTAGTTATACCTGTTTCCTAAACTGTTTAAATTTTATACACGGCACCATTTCCGATAGCGATTGATTATGATTAAAAGAAATAAAAAAAGCAGACATCACAATGCCTGCTCCCCACTTCTCACCCATTCATATATCCTCGCTGCTTCATGCTGACGTAATGGTCTTCCCCGATGATGACGTGATCGAGACAGGCGATGCCGACGATATTACCCGCTTCAACCAACCGCTCGGACACCTCGATGTCTTCCCGACTCGGGGTCGCGTCCCCACTCGGATGATTGTGCACGGCAATAAAGCACGCCGCAGACAACTTGAGCGCTTCACGGAATACATCGCGCGGATGCACGATCGATGAATTCAGTCCACCGACGAAGAGCGTCTTCCGAGCGATGAGTTGATTTTTCGTGTTCAAATACAGACATATAAAGTAAATGTAAATACGTATTAACTATAAGTTATTTGTGTAAGTTTCTGTTTCTTTGTAAATATTTAGAGGTAATATTCAATAATTTAGTGCGAAATCACAGGCTAATTTGTCGACTCATGTCACATGATTTACCTTCCATTAAAGTTTCAAAATATGTATTATTGATAATCATAGTGTTGTTACTATTCAAGTCATTTAGCACTAGGGGGATAATCATGACTAACACATACGAACCGGAACGTTTGTCTACATCGCAAAGAAGGTTAAGCATTCTTTCGTGGCTATTAACAAATAATCGACCAAAATACTTTGATAATCTATTCATACAAAAATACTTATTTTTCTATGAACTCACTTCGTTTTCAGAAGGGAAAGATTATTCATTTGACTACATGAGAGGTTATCTGAGAGGTCCAGTTTTTTCTGAAGTTTATGGAGACGCTAAATATCGTGAGCAATTATTTTACCGAGAAAGTGATAAAGCTTCTGCAACGAGAGATCTATTTTTGGTTGACGAGAGTATTGCGAGATTTTCTTCTTTTATGGTTTCAATATTTGATAATCATGATCTTTCGGCTTTCACTCATGAATTTGATGTTTGGAAAGTTAAAGAAAATCAGATACAAGCTCGTACCAGTCCACAGATTCCACTATCAGAGGATGATATTTCTCAAAATGACCTTTCTATAATAGAAACTTTACGCGAAGTATACAACGATAGTTACATTAGGAGTCTGGAGATATTAGAATTCTCCAAAGAAAACCAACTGGGTAACGAACGAAAATTAATTTTCTTAATAACTAAAGATGATTTAGCTAGGTTAGAAGCCGAGAACTATGAACAAGTTTTGAATCAATTAATAAATGAAGCTACTATGCAAAATATCGAAAATCCTGTGTATATTACTTTTGATGAAGAGGAGGGCTTTAGAATTGATTAATCCATCAGATGTTGTTAAATTACGGATGCCACATCCGGACACTTCTGCAGTATTAGCCACTAAGACTCACATGTACGTATGTGCAAAAAAAGAAGGGACCAACAAGTTCCTTCTTTCTTGTCAAACCTTCAAACCACAACACGCACTAAAAAGAGTACCAAAAGTAATCCTTAAAATAGATTCGAGCGAAAATGGTCATCCATTTAAGGTACCTACCACGATTTCTTGCGACACTTATTTTAAAATTGAGAATGCAATTCTCCCTAATACTCTTCTATGTAATCCTGCCACATTAAGTACAGATATTTTTTCGCGTTTAAAACAGAGTTTAAAGCACGGTCCTTCAGTCACTACAATTAATACCCAATGGCTATTCCAAGTGAATAGTGAAGTTAAGAAGCACAATTCCCTTAAATGATATTTTTGTTTCCAAATCTAAAACCGAATGTAATAGTATTTCGCGTAACTTAAGTAAATATTGAATCTTGTAACAAACATCATAACAATAAAGCTACCCATTTTTTTTGATATGCTCCCCAATAAGTAGACAGATGAAATAACAAATCTGTTTATACTATTGGGGAGTGTTTTTTATGGCGAGAAGTCGACATTCGATTGAACGTGCACTTGTGTAGTGCGAAATAGGAGTGGTTCTTATGCAATGTTGGTGAGGTAGTGATGCTGACATTATGGGAATAAAATCAAAAAGGATTGATTTTCATGAACGAGTTAGAATTCTTGGATGATCGACTGCGCATCACGAGTGCTCACTCACGCGATGGGGTGAGGCACTTTGCCGCCCGTCTCGTTTCCGGCGGTGCATGTTGTCCAGACTGTGGTCAGTCTTGTCACCGACGTCACAGTTTCGCGACACGGCGGCTAAAAGACTTTTCAGGAATACATCAAGTGCTCCGCCTGCGCTGGACTCACGGCTATCGCCGGATTACGATGACGGTCAACCGCATACGACGCCAGAATGGCCTGCCGGCATACAACGAGAAGCGTATCTATCGTCTCATGCGTATTCATGGGATTCATTCGGTCATCCGCCAGAAGCGAAAACGGTACAAGAAGTCGTCACCGCAGCATGTGGCCGAGAACCTGATGAATCGGGAATTCAGCGCGTCCCGACCGAACGAGAAATGGTGCACCGACGTCACCGAGTTCAAATATGGAGCCGGGAAGGAGGCGTATCTGAGCGCGATCATCGACCTCTATGACGGCTCGATCGTCGCCTATCGCATCGGGAAATCAAACAACAACCGGCTCGTCTTCCAGACGATGATGCCAGCAATCGCGGGGCTCCGCACAGGAGCGCGGGTCCAATGATCCATAGTGACCGAGGATATCAATACACATCGAGAGGGTTCAAACGCATGGTAGAAGACGCGGGGCTGACCCACAGCATGTCCCGGGTCGGACGTTGTCTCGACAACGCCACGATCGAGGGATTTTGGGGTACCCTGAAAGTCGAGATGTACTACCTGCATGAGTTCCAGGCTTATAGTGAACTCACATCCGCCATCGAGAACTACATATCGTTCTATAACCATAATCGTCTCCAGAAACGCCTAAACAGCTTGAGCTCTGTCGAATATAGGTCTCAAGCCGTCTAGTCCGGTTTTCATTATTTGCCCTGTCTACTTGACGGGGAGCAGTTCACTCTATAAAGGCGTTTATGAGAGAATTATGACCAAAGCAGATTTTGCACAACTACAAAATCTCATCTTCGAAGAAAAATAAATTGTAACACCAAACGAGTAAAAAGCAGACATCACAATGCCTGCTCCCCACTTCTCACCCATTCATATATCCTCGCTGCTTCATGCTGACGTAATGGTCTTCCCCAATGATGACGTGATCGAGACAGGCGATGCCGACGATGTTCCCTGCTTCGACCAACCGTTCGGACACTTCGATATCTTCCCGACTCGGCGTCGCGTCCCCACTCGGATGATTATGCACGGCGATAAAGCACGCAGCAGACAGTTTGAGCGCTTCACGGAACACGTCGCGCGGATGCACGATCGATGAATTGAGCCCACCGACAAAAAGCGTCTTCCGGGCAATCAGTTGATTCTTCGTGTTGAGGTACAGACAAACGAAATGCTCCTGATTCAAAAGCCGCAATTCATCTCGCAACAACTCATACGCATCTTGCGGCGACCGAATCGTCGGCATACTCGCTTTCGGTTCTTCGACATACCGAATCCCAATCGTGAATGCGGCCAGGAGTTGCTCTGCCTTCTTTTTCGTCATCCCTTCGATTTTGCACAAGTCATGGACAGACGCCTGTGACAGCGCCCGTAACGTCGGATACACGTCCGAGATACGACGTGCCGTCTCCATCGGGTCCGGTCCCCGTCCTCCGATTTGAAGCAATCTCGCGATGGCGGTCTCTACACTACGGTCAATCACCATGGTCATTCCTTCACCTACTTTCAAGGCATTCACAGGAAGCGAGGCGTCACCCCATGCCGGTCGAGCGTCTTGACGAGCGGATGGATCGGTAAACCGACGACGTTATAAAAATCACCTTCGATTTTCTCAACGAAAAGACCACCCGACCCTTGGATGCCATATGCTCCCGCCTTGTCGTACGGTTCTGTGGAATCAAGGTAATCTTTCATCCAACTCTCCGGAATCACGTCGAATGTCACATGCGTCGTCGTGACAAACAAGTCCTGCGTCGCACCGATGATGCTCACGCCTGTGAGCACTTCATGGGTCGAGCCGGACAAGCGTTCGAGCATCCGTTTCGCATCCTCACGATCCGCTGGCTTCTCCAGGATGACTCCGTCTAAGACGACGACCGTATCCGCACCAATCACGATAGCATCTCGATGATCCCGCGCCACATCCATCGCTTTCTCACGAGCGAGACGGGCAACGTAATCGCTCGGGGACTCCTTGCCGTCCGTTCCTTCCGTCACGTTCGATGGGATGACCTCATGCTCGATTCCCGCTTTACGCAGTAACTCCGTACGTCGTGGTGACATCGAGGCGAGAATGACACGCTTCTGTGTTGAATTCATTGTATCGACTCCTTCTCTTCTTCTAAAATGGGCTTCCTTGCCGTTTCATACTTCTCTGTTGATTGTAGGCAACACGGGTCGTAAACACAATCACTCGGGTCGAAAAAAACGCCCCTTCAATTTCTGAAGGGACGTGTCGATTCATGGTGTCGTATAGTCGTAAACCGGGATATCCTTCTGTTCGAAGGCCGGTTCCGGGATGTAACGATCTGGAACGAGTTGATCGAGGTCCGGGCGATAGAAGGCATCCAGCTCGACCGTAAAATCAAGCGCCTGTACTTCTTCGACCGTATTTGGTCCTGTCTCGGCTGGTCCCGTGAATTGAATCGTCCGCAACACATGGATGCGGTTCATCGACTCAATCGATTCTAAGAACGAGACGAGGGCATCATACGTCTCAGCCTGAAGGGTCACGGTCGAACGAATTGTCGAGGCGTTGACCGGTGCGACGTCCGTCGGTTCAGCCGGTTCATTCGTCTCACTGACGTCGGCCGGATTGAACGGTTCGACTGTCTCAGGTACCTCTGACTCGGCCACCAAGCCGTCCGCGAAGGCGATGCTTGTCACATCGACGCCAGCTAATAAGCTTGCCTGTGACAATGCCTCGACGACCGTATCGAGTGCAGGTGCCGTCGGAACGCGCGTCTGGAGCGTTTGTGAGTCTGCCACGTCAACGGCTTTCCCTTCCTGACGCAACAGTTCAAGCTTCGTCCGTTCGAGCGAGAGGTCTCGCTCGAGCGCTTCGACTTCTCCTTGTTTGATGAAATACGTATAGCCGAAGTAAGTCGGTGCTACGATGGCTGCGAGGAGGCAAATCGCAAATAACGCATAAATTGTCGAACGTTTCATTGACTCACCACCTCCGCATCTGCTTCCTCTTCTTCAGTCAATTCTTCCTCCACGTCTTGGAACATGAACGTGAACTCTCCGATGTAGCGTGGAAGCGGGTCTTCTTCGAATGAATTTTCCTCTTCCTCTTCTGCCGACTTCAATTCGGTCGTTACGCCGAGAAGCTTCACGTCAAGGAAGCGTTCATCTGTCATGAGCGAACGTTGGAAGGCGTTCAAATCTTCAAGCGTCTCAAATTGTGTCCGCACGCTCATAATCGATCCGTCCGCGTAGTTATACGTCAACACGTAACCCGTCGGAGGCAATTGTTCGGTCAGCGCCCGAAGTGCCGGCACCGCATCTTTCTCCATGTCCGTCAACGCCGTCACGGTCTGGTCGAGCGAGAGCACTTGTTGTGCTTTCGAGTTCACTTGTTCCGTTTGATAGATTTCAACAAGTTGGAGTTCCTCTTCAATACGTGCTTGTTCTGCTTCCAATTGCCCTACCTCATAGTAAAGGTAACCGGCAGCGCCTCCTCCGAGGAGAAGTGCGACAAGTCCCGTCACGATTGGCCAACGGAGCGTCACATCGGTCGAGTTGATAAAGTTCGTATCCTGGTCACGTTGAAGGGTCGCCATTCCGAGTAAAGGAAGCATCTGATGCGATAGCGGTGTCCCATGGGCAATCGCGAGCGGTTGTTCGACCCGTGTGACGGAGACGAGTGACTCGGATTGAATCATGTGAACAAGATCGTCTACTTCAGGTACCGTTCCTGAGACGTATAAGTGGTCGATGGCACGACCATCCGTCCGTAGCGAGTAACGATAGAAATCAAGGAATCGGGCGAGTTCGTTCAACCAGTCATCCATCTGGTTCGCTTTCATCTCATCCGTCCCGTTGTATGTATACGTCACGACGCCGTCTTTCGTCCCGACTTGGTACGGGAGGTCTGACTCAATCGAACGAATGAAGCGAATCTGTCCTTCTTCTAACACCAACAATTGATGCGAGAACGGGGTCACATGCCAAATCAGTGTCGACTGAAGTGAATCGATCTCCGATAAACGCATGACACCGTTCGCGACCGCGACAGAGCGTGGCGTGATTTTCTTCAAAGCGAGACCACGTTTTTTCATGTACGAGCGCAGCGACTTCGTCAGCTCGATCGATACGGCATGAAGCATGACGTCCGTCTTGACCCCGTCTTCGCCTAACACTTCATAATCGAACGACACATCATCGAACGGTAAGATGATGGAACTGCCGATTTCCATGAACAAGTAGCCACGAATCTCATCCTTCGGAATCGTAGAAGGAATCTCGACTTTCCGTGACAACACTTCCGTCTCATCCAATGCGACCGCGCACGTCATTCCGCGACGAACTTTCAATTTGCGACAGAGTTCGTCGAAGGCGAGACTGAACGCCGTCTCATCGAGAATCTTTCCTTCGCCATACGCATCTTTTGCCAACTGAACCGAGGCGCTTCGTTTGAACACACCTTGTTTGATGACGGCACCGTGGATGCTGAGAGCATCAAACGAAAAATAGGTGACCGTCCCTTTCTCTATCCCACGACTCATGATCGTTTTCCCCCTACATCAACTCAAAATACCAATCAAAAAAGCTTTCACTAAACCAAAACGTCAACATCGTCCCGAGCGCGATCGATGGTACGAACGGAATCGGTTGTTTTCGTCCAATTTTCTTTGAGGCGATCAAGCCCACTCCGACAACCGCTCCGATCAAACTCGACAAGAACAGAGCGACGAGTACATCACGAGGACCGAGCACGAGACCAATCATAGTAAACAATTTGACGTCCCCTGCCCCAAGTCCCCCTTTTGAGACGAAAAAGACAGTCGCTAAAAGAGAAAATCCGAGGAGCGCCCCAGCAAGCGGTGACCACCACGTAGCTCCTGCCACATAGGTAAGGACGAGTAAGATCGGTGCCGTGATCCGCAAGATGACGTTCGGTACGAGCATCGTTGATAGATCAGATACTGCGAGCGCCAACAACGTCGATAAGAAAGCGAACGCGAGGAGCGTCGTCACACTAAATCCGTAAAGTGTATAGCTATAGCCATATCCGATGGCTCCGAGTAATTCAAAGATCGGGTACGTCGGCGCGATCCGCTCGCCACACCCACGGCATCTCCCACGAAGGGCAAGATAGCCGAAAATCGGGATGAGTTCCCACGGTGACAATTCGTGACCGCAAGACGGACAATGTGAGCGCGGTGTCACGATAGATTGTTGACGTGGCACGCGGAGCCCGACGACGTTCGTGAACGACGTGATGACCGCCCCGAGGACGATGCTATATAAGAATCCAATCAATTCGATCATGCAGGATCCTCCTTTTGTCAGTATATGCCAAAAAAAGAAAACCGGCTAGGCTGAGCGAGTGCCCAGCGCCAGCCGGAGTTAATGTTACGGTGTTGATAAAGAAGACTTACTTAGAGATCCTTCTTCTACACCATTGATGTTAAATTTTGAGCCTTTAAGAGTAACAGTATACGTATACTTACCTCCAGACTCAGTAATTGCTACTGAACCAGATTTATAAGAAGCATCATTGAAAGGATCTTCTAATTTTGAAATATATTTATATCCTTCTTCTTGAGTTGGGTCATCAGAAGCTGTTGCTCCTGCTTTAAGAAATACCAAATCATGATTTCCTGGATTAGACGCACTGTAGAGTTTTGCCGCTGAAATCATTTGTCTGGCATCAGCAACCATTGCATCTTTCTTCGAGTTCTCAATAATACCACCAATCGCAACAACCGCGATGGCTGCGATAATTCCTAAAATAACAACGACGACGAGTAGCTCGACGAGTGTAAGTCCACGCTCATCTTTTAATTGTTTGGCATCTTGCCAAATCATTTTCAACTTCTCTACCATGATTCATTCTCCCCTTTTGTGTGTTGTGCTGCATGTAAGCTAGATTTATTACAAAATACCTAAACTAGAAGTAGAACAATTTTACTATACCTTCTAAATAAAGTATTGAAAAGGTATATTTTCAAAACTCTGCATATTTAGTTTACTGATTTTGAATATCACCATAGATTTGGAACATCGGAACGACAATGGAGATGACAATCACACCAACGACACTCGCCAAAACGACAATCAACAGCGGTTCGATGATCGACTTGAGTCGGTCCGTCGTCGTCTCGACCTCTGTCTCATAAAACTCGGCGACTTCGTTTAACATCGAGTCCAAATCTCCACTCTCTTCTCCGACCGCAATCATTTGCGTCATGAGCGGCGGGAAGTTCGAGTTGCGCATGAGCGGCTCGTGGAGTGGGATCCCTTGCGCCATCATTTCCCGTGCTTCCGTCAATCCTTTTCGAATGACGCGGTTCGACACGATACGTTCCGTGATCTCGATGGCCGTTAAAATCGGTACTGCTGCTTGTAACAGGACGGCTAAACTTCGCGTCAGTAGCGCGATTTGCGATTTCGTCACAATCGGTCCGAAAATCGGCATCTTGAGCAGCAAGCGGTCGATGACGAATCGTTCTCGGTCCCGCTTCAGCATCCAAGTAAACACAAACACCCCGAGTATGGCGATGGCGAGTAAGAGCCACCAGAACGCAGCGATAAAGTCTGAAACGGCGACGACGATTCTCGTGATGAGCGGAAGCTCACCGCCGAGTTGACCGAAGATGCTCGCAAACGTCGGAACGACGTTCACCATCAAGAAGGCGACAACGCCAATGGCGACAATCGAGACGACCAACGGATACGTAAGGGCAGAGATGACTTTCCGCTTCACATCATACTGTTTCTGAAGTTGGAGCCCAATCTGGTCCAGCGCCTCCTCCAAGTTCCCGCTCGTCTCCCCGGCAAGTGCCATTGAACTGAAGAAGTTCGAAAAGACGCGTGGATGCTTTTTGATCGCCTCGGAATAGGCAATCCCCTCTTTCAAATCGTCCTCGACTTGACTGAGTGTCTTCTTCAAGACTTTCGACTCGGTCTGTACCCGCAAGATGGATGTCGCGCGGACAATCGGCACCCCTGCCCGAATGAGCGTCGCGAACTGTCTGACATACATGATCAGATGTTCGATCTTGACCCGTTCCGGTAGGATGTTGACCTCTTTGTTTAGTCCGGTCGACTCGAGTTCGGACAAGTCCGTCACGAGAATCGATTCTTGGCGTAACTTATCTTTTGCCTCCCGAAGCGAGACGGCCGTGATGCGACCTTTCTTGCGCTTCCCGTTCAGGAGCTTTCCTTCATACTGAAATATCGCCATCACTCATCACCTCATCTCTTCTGTCGGGACGGCGTTTGGATTGATGATCCCTTGCCGTACGAGCTGTTCAATCGCGGCATCCATCGGCTGCATGCCATGCTGGCGACTCGTCTGGATGACGGTCGGAAGCTGGAACTCTTTTTCATTTCGGATCAAGTTGGCGACCGCCGGATTTCCTAGCATGATCTCCATGGCGGCGACACGGCCTTTCGGCACGTCAATCCGTGGGAACAATCGTTGACTGACGACGCCGAGCAAAACGTTCGCGAGCTGCGTCCGGATTTGGTCTTGCTGCTCAGCCGGAAACGCATCGATGATTCGGCTCACAGTCGACATCGCACTCGAAGTATGGAGCGTCGCCATGACGAGGTGCCCCGTCTCAGCTGCTGTCATCGCCGTCGAAATCGTTTCTAAGTCACGCATCTCCCCAAGCAAAATGACGTCTGGGTCTTGCCGCAAAGCGGCTCGTAGACCGCTCACAAACTTCATGACGTCCGATCCGATTTCACGTTGGTCGACGATGCTTTGATCGTGTGAATGTAAATATTCGATTGGATCTTCTAACGTGATGATTCGCTTACGTTGCGTTCGGTTGATCTCGTGGATCATCGCCGCAAGTGTCGTCGATTTCCCAGAACCGGTCGGCCCCGTTACGAGGATAAGACCATGCGGCTTCTCAATTAATCGCTTCAACACTGTCGGCAAGTTGAGTTCATTTAATGTCGGGATTTCCCCGGAAATGGAACGAAATGCGATCGCAATCGTTCCCCGCTGATAATAGGCGTTGACACGGAAGCGTGAGACACGTGGCACCCCGAACGAGAAGTCGAGATCACGCTCATGTTCGAGGCGTTCCCGCATGTCTTCCGTCATAATTTCTTTTAAGTATCCTTCAAGATGTTGAGGCAATACTTTCTCCTCACCCATCGTGATCAGACTCCCATCCACCCGGATGATTGGTGGAGAACCCGCCGTCAAATGAATGTCTGATGCGCGTCGCTCGACCGCATTCGTCAAGATGACTTCAATCGATTGATTAATCATAAGCACTCTCCGTAATGACCGTTCGTAATATTTCTTCCGTCGTCGTCAATCCGGCTGCGACTTTTTCTAGCCCGTCAGCCAATAAGAACGTCGCCCCTTGTGACTTCGCATATTCCACCATCTCGGACTCGGTCGCCTGGTTCATGATCATCCGTCGTAATCCTTCGTTGATTGGAATTACTTCATGGATGGCGAGACGCCCTCGGTATCCTGTCGAGTTGCACGAAGAACATCCCTTTCCACGAACAATTCGGTCAATGTGAATGCCTTCTGCTTCGAATAGGCGTTGCTCACTTTTCGAGACCGGCTCTGCCTGACCACAGTCACGACAGACGCGTCGTACGAGACGTTGCGCGACGAGCCCGGTCGTCGAAGCGGCGACGAGGAAGGGTTCGACCCCCATATCGACGAGACGGGTGATAGAACTGATGGCCGAGTTTGTATGTAATGTCGACAGAACGAGGTGCCCCGTAAGTGAGGCCCGAATGGCAATCTCGGCTGTTTCCGTGTCTCGAATCTCTCCGACCATGACGATGTTCGGGTCTTGTCGTAAAATCGAACGTAGACCGGAAGCGAACGTCAAACCGACTTTCGAGTTGACCTGGACTTGGTTGATGCCATCGAGCTGATACTCGACCGGGTCTTCTACCGTGATGATGTTTTTCGTCTCGTCATTCAACTCTACTAGTGAGGCATAGAGAGTCGACGACTTTCCTGAACCGGTCGGACCGGTAATGAGAATAATTCCGTTCGGACGTTTGAGCATTTCGCGATACGCTTGCTCGTTTCGTTCCCCGAACCCTAGTTTCGTCAAATCTGTCAGCCCTTGTGACGAGTCAAGCACTCGAATAACAATCTTCTCCCCGTACATCGTCGGGAGCGTCGACACACGGAAGTCATAGGCACGATTTCGCAACGTATACTTGATCCGTCCATCTTGCGGAAGACGACTTTCCGTGATGTCGAGGTTACTCATCACTTTAAGGCGTGTCAGCATGACACTTTGAATTTTCTTCGGATAAATCGTTTCCGTACGTAAATCTCCGTCAATCCGAAACCGGACATGAAGTTGTTTTTCATGTGGGTCGAAATGGATATCTGAAGCTCGTTGATCGATTGCACTCAGGAAGATTTGGTTCACGAGACGAATGATCGGGGCATCGTCCCGATTCATCGTTTCTTGTTGATCCATTTCCGGTGCATCTTCTTTTAAAATCTCGACGAGCGAATGATCCATCTCATAATAACGACTGATTGTCTTCCGAATCTGTTCACGTGTCGAAATACCAATCTCAATATTCATCCCGGTCTGCAGACGGACATCATCGATCGCAATCAAATCGAGCGGGTCGGCCGTTGCGATATGAAGCGTGTTTCCGATTAACTGATATGGCATGACGTCATGTTTTTGTGCCAATGCTTTCGGCACGAGCTTCGTGACCGTCACGTTGATATCCTGAGCATACAGCTCGATAATCGGCACATGCAGTTGTTCATGAATCATTTGAATCAATTGCGTTTCGGTAATGTGGTTCAACCGAATGAGTGTATCCCCCAGTTTTTCACCGGGGCGTTTTTGTTCGAGCGCTTCATCGAGCTGACTCGTCGTAATGAGTCCGGCCTCGATGAGCATCTCGCCGAGTCTTCGTTTCGTTCGTCTCACGTTACTTCACCATCCTTTGAGGAGCCTCCTCTTGCTCGACTTCCCTCTCTTCGACGAAAGTGCTAGCCGTCACTCCACCAATCAATATGACAACGAGTATGAACCACGCCCACCATGAACGGGTCAAGTCTTCCGTGATCATAAAGTAAATCCCAGCAGATAGAACGGCCGTCCATAAACTGATGAGTAATTTGGTTTCACGCTTCTTCATCGATGGGACGGACAAGGCAAACAGCGTGAGCGTAGCCAATACCCAAAAGCCTAGTAAAATCATATAACCGATCATCCGACTGCCTCCTGTTCTGCAGGGTCTTCCTCTAATACGGGTGGTTCTTCGAAGTTGTCATCTACTTCATCGTCAAAAGTCGGGTCTTCTTCCACCTCTTCATCCGGGAATGTTGGAATGACCGGTTCCACCGGTTCAGGTGGCGGAAGTGGTACCGAGCTCTTCGTAACGATTTCTGGTGTCGGGGCATAAAAATCAAAACCGAGCAACTCCATCGTTTCTCCTTCTTCCGTCACTTTGACACGGTACAACTTACCTGACTGGCCAGATTGTCCAGATTGTGTGATCGATGAGCTGCCTGACGGAAGTGACGAAGAGAAACGGACGACTTTTTGATAAGGAACCGAAGTCACTTCTTCCACTCGCGCCTCGTAAGCCGATTCAAACGGTTGCCCGAGTAATTGGACGGTCACCGCATTCCCTTCACTTAAAACGAGAATGGCGTATGATGACTTCTCACGGTTTTGCACCGCAAAGTTCGAGCGGGCGTCTACTTTCGTGTCATATCCGAGTTCGACACCAGACGGAAGCGTCTCATGAGGCACACGTTCAAGGATGGCGAACGGTGTGGCAGCGAACATGCGATAAAATGAAGAGCCGAGCGTCGTGAGCGCCTCAAAGTCTTCCCCGAACGATTTGAGACTAAAGATATCACCTGCTGCCATCTCGAATCCGTTCATTCGATCGAGCGTGGACTGCATCGCCGGAGTCGGGCTCACGGTAAACGAAGCGACGACTTCACTCTCTGCAGCGACTTGTTCCAATGCGACCGTTGACTCAAGCATCGATGCCGCTTCCATCAATGCCGGGGCAATCATCGTCATCGTCACAGGTTGACCATCGAGATAAGGTTCAACTTTAGATTCATCGATTGCGGTCAACAGTGGGTATTCACCCTCATCTGTGATGGCATCGAGCGTGTTCGGTACATCGAACGTCACGACTTCTTTTCCGATTTCAATGACGGTCCCGTCCATCAGATTGACCGAAAACGGCATCGTGTTGAAATCTTTGATGGCGTTATCGAGACGAACGTCAGCCTCTTCCTTCGTCATTCCGGAAACATCGACGCCTGCGACGGTTGTTTCTGTATATGTAGTACTTGATTCGGCGGACGCATCTAAGTAATTGACGAGTCCGATTGTCGGCAACGTCACGAGTGCGACTAGTCCGATCAGAATAAAAAGATGCATCCCATACCGCTTCATGTAAAAATCCCCCTATGTCTTATATGTCCACTATTCTTTGTATCCGTTCAGTGTGTAACTTTAGTATAATATGTATTGTACAAAAAATAACAATTTATTCATTATTCCATACGTTATTTACCGATTGTTTTACTTTTTTTGAATAGGAGGTCAACGTTTTGTCGCATAACGAAAAAGGTTTTACGCTCGTCGAAGTACTCGTCTCCATCGTCGTTCTCTCGATTGTCTCATTTTCCCTACTTACCATTTTCACTCAAAGTCTGAAGACGACCCATGACAGTCTCAATCAAACGATTGCCAACCAAGTGGCTCAAAACACCTTACATACGTTGAACCGCCGGGCCGCAACGATCGAGCAACCGCTCGAATTACGCCAATTGCTGAATCGGGACGGGATCAGTTCGACATGCGATTTTTGTGAAGACACACGGATTCATGGGGATACGTACGTCGCAGCGATTCAATCGTTGTCTACCGTACCCGGGCACACAATCGAGGTCGAAATCTCGGTGACGACCGACCGGCTTCAAACGCCTGTCACCTTGAAAGGAGTCATATCGAATGCGACATTACGCGAACCGTTCCCTGAGACGGCTGTACCGACAACTGACTGATCAAACAAAACGTGAAGACGGCTTCACGCTCGTCGAGTTGCTCGTCACGGTCGTCGTCGCATCGATTTTAAGCGGGGTCATCATCACGGCCTTCATTACGGGAACGCTCGGCTTTCAGATGACAAACGAAACGAGTGAACTTCGGAGTGAGGCGGATTATTTGATCGCATCGGTCCTCTCTGACGTGAACCGGACCGAATTTGATGCGGTGACGGAGGTCGACGGGACATTCCAGTTTCATCGCTTGTCCGCACCTGGTATCTCCGATGCCGGAATGATTTACAGAGAGGCCGGATACGTCCCGAGCGAGTTGGTGCTGTCACCCGATTCATTCACTCCGTCTAATCCCCAAATCATTGTGGAACGGATGACCATTGAATTGAAGGACCCTATCTTTGACCCAAGACGCCCGACATATATGACTGGAGGGTTGATTGAAATCGAGATGGACTTGAGTCAGACGAATGACCCAGATTCGGTGACCACGTTCGAAAGTTCGATCCCATTTTAAGGAAAGGAGGTATCTTGATGCGAAAACGTGAAGACGGTTACGTCCTCGTGCTTGTGCTCGTAACGATGGCAGCCCTGGCTGTTTTGTCGCTCGCTGCTATGCAAGTCAACCTTGCGACGAACAAACTGACGGTCATTCGGACAGAAGACACACAACTGAATGAAGACGCGAAAAGTGCGCTTCGACTCATTGCCGATGAGGTTCGGACCCAGTTCCCGCTTCATGGCGATATGGAGGTCCCGGCTCATATGGAATCCGAAACAGCTTTTATAAGCAAAGTACAATCGCTTCTTGTCAGCGATGAACCGTTCACGGCGTTGACGACAGATAGCGCGGTCCGCTACTCGATTGAACTGAAGCGAGATGCAACCGATACCGCCGTGCAGACGGCACCGTTCACCACCATCCTGCAAGTGAACGTCACGGCGTCCCGACAAGTAAACCCGGAGCAACCCGAACTTTCGGTCGAATATACTCAAGACCTCTATTTGACGGCACTCCCGTCCTTCCTGTATTACGTACTCGGGTCTGACGAACAGTTGGACGTGAACGGGATGCCGACGGTCAAAGGAAATCTGTATTCAAACGGACCGCTCACATTCATAAGAGATGCGAATTATCAACTTGGTCCCGAGCGACTTACGATTCAAAACTTGGACTCTAGTTTGTTCCATTTAGATGGTCGGATTGATTTATCCGATCAAGGAAGTTGTGCAAGTTGCCAACAGGAGAACTATTTCACCGCCGGAGACGAGCGAGCTGGCGAGATGGCCGATGTAGGAGTCTCACCAAGTAGTTTCTCACCGTTCCAATATGACTATTCGATCATCGAGTTTTTGAACCGACGTCTCGATACGCCGCTCGCGTATACAGCTAACGTTCAATCAAAAATCTTTGAAGAAGGTTTAATTGCCTCGACCGAGGAAGTGTTCGAGCTCGAACGAATTTTATCGGAAGATGGCGCATCGATTATCGAGCGACCGACGCCATACTTGAATGCAGATGCGTTCAACCGTTTATCGGAGCCGACCATCTTAACACGACCTGATCTCATCCTCGACCGTCCCATGTACGTCACCGAGTCCATCACGGAATCAAATGCGCCTCTCTTGTTTGACGGGAACGTCGTGATTGAATCGATTGACAAACTGACAATCGAACGACCATTGATTGTCAGAGGTAACTTGACGATTCGAGGGAACGTATCGTTTAACTCGACGGTGTATGCACTCGGCGATACGTTCATCGACCGTGCCAACATTCTTCCCATTGATGCAGCGAAAGGGAACTCACTCATCCTCTTATCGAAGGGTAAGATTTTATTGAATCGGATCAACGAATTTGATGATACACCGACGACACTCCAAGCGTTCATGTACAGTGATTCTGTGGAAGAAACGAAGGTCTACGCAGTCGGTTCGATTCTAGAAATCAACGGGGGGCTCTACAGTAAAGGGCCACTTGAAGTGAACGTCTTCCGCGGGAAATTTGTAGATGCAGAAGGATTAAGTCCTCAAGAATATTTCGACAATCTGAATCATTTCCCCTCACAAGGTGCTGAAGAGTCGAGATTAAAGTTGACGTATAACGATGCCGTGTTCAATCAGCTCGAAACGCTACCGGTCACGAACCAGCTCCAGTTCTTTGTCAGTCATCCTGTTCAATTGAACTAAAAAAATCGGCTTCCTCTCATTTCGAGAAGAAGCCGATTTTTTTAGTTCCCCATTTTCAGAATGAGGTCTGAATTGTAGTCTTTAGCCGTTTGTTCCATCGTCTTTGTCCATCTTGCACCGTTGTCGAGGAGGAGTTTGGTCAACTCGACTTGGTTATGGCGTACCGGCTGCATTAAAACGGTCTCGGGATCGACGATTGTATAGCCTTCGTCCAGAAGGTGTGTGACCGCCTCGAGATTTAACGAGTCGACGGCGATTCCGAGCATCCGCTCATCCTCGACATAACGCATAGCCAACTCCCATTGCTCACGACTTCCATTTTCACTGAACAATGGAGTGATGATCGGCATTCCATTCACTTCTTCGAACGGATCAAGTTCTTGTTGAAAATAAGCCTCAATCACGTCTAACGGAGCAAGGGTCACTGCTGTTGCAAACTGTTCGGATGTAGGCGTTACTTTCTGATCTTGTAGGACGAGTCGGACCGCATCCCACTCTTCCCTCGTTTGTAAATCCGTCAACTCCGCTTCCGTAACGGAGGAGCGTTGATCGAGTTCTTTTAATAAGGAATCACCAGATAACTGTGAGATCTCCGGCTGGGATTGACTCCAATATAGGAGCCCCCCCACCCCACAAACGAGAACCAATCCGATGATTCCAATCAAGATACGCTTGCGATTCATGCATTCGCCAACTTTCTGTCATTCACTTAATAACGGTCATCATCCTGTCCTTCTGCGTCCGTTTGGATGATGCGTACATAAAAGGTATCTTTGACTGCTTCGAACGCTTTTCCTGCCGGAAGCGTCGTGTACACCTCTACTTTGGCCACTCCTGGTTTTACAGGAATCAGCTCTTTTCCTGAGCCACTGACTTGGACGTACTCTTCACCAGATACAATCTCCATTCGATAATCACGCCACGTCGAAGTTGTTGGCCAGTACTCAAGTAGTGGGGAGCGCGGCGCCTTCCCTTCACCGATATTGATGGTCATATCTTTTGACATGAGTTGGTTCGGATATTCATTCACACGAACGATTGAAAGATTGGAACGAATGTTACGCAACACATCGTCATCAAACGTTGTTTGTAACGGGATGTCCGTAACGACCCCATTGTTCCCATATCCATGATTGGCGCGTAATTGATACCCTGTCGCGCTTTGCGTCACTGTCAATGCAGACGGGACTGTACTGACTTGCTTAAATGGAATGGATACAATCGGTGACGAAGTGACTTGAATCGTTCCGACTTCATTCACTCGTTTTTCTTCGTCCAGACTATCCCACACCCATAAGTCGATTTGGTTTGGCGTCTGACTCAACGACGGCGCAACGACGTTGACAGTAAAGACGGTACTTGGTGGAGAAATCGTCACCCCGCCGAAGAAATCACCGACATCGACAGTGGCTTTGAACTTGGTCATACCTGGTTTTAGTCCAACGATTTTTAAACTATTTCCCTCTTGTTCAAAACGTACACTTTCACCTGACTCGACGACATAACGAATCGATTTGTATTGTGCCGTCACCGGCATCACGTTTGGCGTGACCGTAGTCGTTTGACCGACATATAGCTCCTTCGATTGAATTGTGAGTTGTTCTGGAGGACTGATGACCTTCAGGTTCGACTTCGCCACTACGAGCGGTTTCCCATCTCCTGGGTCAATTGTCAATCTCAACGTTGCACTGCCTGTTTTCAGACCGGTCACAGTCGCATTATTCCCTTGAGAAGCTAGTTTGGCAATCCCATTAGCATCAACGATTTCCCATTTCAAACTTTTCCATTTAGGGCTCGAATAAGCCTCTCCATTTGAATCGGTGATCGTTGGACTGATTACTTGTTGAGCACCAATTTGGAGAGTAACGTCCGGTATCGTTGCCCCGTAAGCGTAAGGGGATCCGATGTTGATCAGTAAGTCCGCGAACGAGGATTGGATCGTTTGTTCTTTATCCCATTCGTTGTGCTTATCTAAAATATGACCCTGCTTCTTCGAATATTCGATGAGCGTCGACAACTGATTATCTTCCTTTTTCAGGTGAATGAGCGAAGACGATGACTCGATGGCTCGAACGACCACTTCAAACTGAATCGTTCGATCACCACTCTCCTCTGGTAGAAGGATGTTGGTGTTCCCTTTACGTTCGTAATACAAATTCGGATGTAACTCTAGGTTGATTTCATTTGAGTTCGAGATTGGATATTCCTTCCCATTCGCATCTCGAATCGCCACGACTTCCAGTTGTTTCGGCAACTTTTCAGTGAAGGTCGTCGAATCAATTCTTAAGAATTTGTCGCCTTTTTGATTCTTTGATCGATCAAATTGTTCTGGGTATTGAACCTGATATTTAATCGTTCCCGTCTCATACAAATTGATTGTCGACGGATCAATCGAACGGGATACTTGAATCAAGTCTGATACGTTCTCTGCACGCTTCACATCAATCGTAAACGTATCGATCACTTTCGCATTCCGTTGATCGGATGTCTCAATTTTCACTTCAATCGGTCGGTCCGCGACAACGTCTGCCGCAGGAATCGTAAACTCTTTTACTTCGTAGTTTCGTAAGTCTTCAAATGCGACCGACTTCCCATTATACGTAATAGTCGATTTCAAGAATAAATCCTGGAAATCGTAGTCACTCGGGCGCCACATCAATTTAATGTCTTGTCCCGCCGTCACTTCCATCGCTCCCCCTTTTATGTCGGAAGAGGTATAGGAGTTGATTGAATCGCTGACAGACTCGATGACGTTGTACGGTTTATGGTTGGCACCGATAAAGGCACGATACATCGTGTTAATAAAGATTTTTTTCTCATCTTCAACCGAAAACTGATTGGTGTGACCCGCTCCTGAATAGGTGAAGTTGTTTTTTGTGTACGTATAGTAATGGTTGTTGGCATCTCCATAAGATCGATCCTTACTCGAATTATCCGAAGACAAGTTATACCAAGGCGTAACTTCAGGGTCGTTTAAATCGAGCGTGAAATATTGGTTATGCGTTTGAGAGATACTCTTAGGCGCATCGTTCAACGCATATGGATAAGATGTAAAAATACCATCCTGTACCTTTTCAATCACTCTCGTTAGTTGTGGTGCTTGATAGCCTATGTTCGTATAGATTTTTTGCCCGGAAATATTTTTAGCGGGATCTGAATTCACAAATTGACGCTCCCATTCCGAAGTGGCCGAATTCCCACCACCAGAACGATAAATGGTATCATGCGTCAACATGACGCCCTGACCCGTTTCAGAAAACGTTTTGACTTTAGACGTTGCCGCGACGTTCATACTTCCATTGTTGTTGTACGAGTCCTCGAAGCCAAAAATCAACATGTCATACTCGTTCGCATTCAATTGCTGATTGAATACGCCTTTTTGAAAATCACTCGTCGTTCCATTGTTCAATGTAAATTGATACTGTCCATTGCTATCCTTCAGCATACTAGACAAATAGTCAGAAATCTTACCTTTAGTCGCTGTTCCTGCGGTCAACTGCAAAATATTAGCTTCGACCTTTTTGTCGATATAAAGGAACGTTCCTTTTTTATAATCTTTACGCCCCGTCACCGTGTCTTTAGCGACAATCATCCAATTTTTCGGTCCGGTGTACGTCGGTCGAGATAACGAAAATTCGAGCTGCCCTGTTGAACTTGCGACCACTTCTCTTACTTTATCTTCAGCTTCAAAGCGATCATTGTGATTAAAATCAATATACAACTCAACGATTGTACTTGATGTTGGGGGAGCGACTAATTGATAGTTGAATTGAAGCGGTTGACGCACTTCATTCTTAATCTCAATCGTTTGATTCACAAGCGGTTTTTGATTGTAGGCCACTTCGACATTGGATAACAACGGACGGATACTCGGTTGGTTTGATAATTCCTGAACCAGCGCTTGATCCGTTTCGAATTGTTTTACGTTCGCGTACTCTTTAAATGTGGTCAATTGCTTCACATGTTCTCCACCGAACGATACATCATTATGAAGAAAGACAGGTAACCCGGTCTTTACATAAAAGTCAGTTATTTCTCTAAGCTTCAAATCAGTTAAGTCGTTAAAAACCAATGTGGTATTGTGAGCCGTTGAACGACTATTCTTATCTTTGCCTTTTAGACTATTTACTTCCTTCAAATTATCTTGGTATTTTTGTTGATCTTCGAGAGGACTACTGGCCAATACAATGGCATCATAAGCTCCATCCATCGGAAAACGCGCTGCATTAAATTGTTTGACCGTCATAAATTCAATCTCTAAGTTCGCTAGCGTACTTTGTCCGGTCGCTAACGTTTTTTTGTAATTTTCGACTGCCGTATTAAATGCGTTTTGAGATACAATATTGCTTGCTGAATAAGCGTCTCTTAAGAAGAGTACTTTATATTTAGGTGAATCTTTTGCCTCTACAGAATGTTCTCGAGGGACGAACGAAAGTAGTAAAATGAAGATAATGGCAACATGCATAAATTTACGCAATGTATGGTCCTCCCTATTTTTAGTCTTCACTACTAATTATCCCACCCACTTGAAAAAATATACATCTATTTCTTTGACATCAGGTAAGTGTTTTAGCTTAAGAAACGTCTTACTTCACTAATGAAATAAAGAGAGCCGGTCACAATCAACGTCTTACTCGTCGGCGCTTCCATCCAATCGTTTAGCCATTCTTTCCATTCAACGAAGCGTGCCCCATCTTTTATAAGCTGCTCTCTCGTTCTCGCACGCGGAAAGTCGAACGTCGTCTCGTACACGTCGCCAATCTCTTGAAGCGCGTGAATCATCGTGTCTCGGTCCTTGTCTGCTAAAATCGCCGTCAGCACGGTCACATCTGTCTCTTGTTTAGCTTGCACAACCAACGCCTCGATGCCTTCCTGGTTATGCGCCCCGTCCAAAATCACCCGTGGTCGTTTGGAGACGAGTTCATAGCGACCTGGATGTTGTGCCCTCTCAAGACCAGAACGAATCGCATCTTCTTCCCAGCCGAGATGACGCGCTACCGCTACGGCACATGCTCCGTTATAGGCTTGATGATGGCCCGTCAATCCGAGCACGACAGGTGTCATACCTTCATACGTCACAATCGTCTCAGCCCCGTCCTCGATTTCTGTCACAAGTGTTCGTACATCATGAATCGAAGCGCCTACGTCTTCTCCTTTTTGAAGCAACAGTTCAATCAACTTTTCCTCACCGACACTATGAAACATCGGCACATCGGGCTTCATGATGCCGAATTTCTCAAGCGCAATCTCTTCAAGCGTATCGCCGAGAATTCCTTGATGGTCATGTCCAATCGACGTCACGACGGTCGCAAGGGGATGTGTCAACACGTTCGTCGAGTCCAGTCGTCCCCCGAGACCGACTTCCCAAATGATCACATCAGGACGTGTGTCATCAAAATAGCACCAGGCCATCATCGTCAAGAGCTCAAATTCCGTCAATGTCTCCGGTGCCGTGTCCGCACACGTTTTGACTCGATTTGCCACGTCGACGAGCGCGTCTTCTTGAATCGGTTCCCCGTTCAACATAATCCGTTCCTCGAACTGAATGATATAAGGCGACGTGAACGTTCCGACGGATAATCCATTCTCCATCGCCATCGCCCGTAAAAATGCAACGGTCGACCCTTTTCCGTTTGTCCCTGCCACATGAATGGATGGACGTTCTTCTAATCCTAACTGCTCAATCATCCAGTTCATCCGCTCAAGACCCGGTTTGATCCCGAAGCGAAGCTGTCCACTCAACCAATCGAATACATCTTGTCTCGTCTTCATCTTCCACACTCCTACTGTTTACACTTCTGTTTCATCTTATCAAAATTCACGACAGCCGTTATGGAAAACAGTCTGTGCTATACTCGAAGCGAAGAAGGAGGCATGCGCCATGACAACTGACTGGAACTTCGAGGCGACGTACCTCGAACTACGTGACATCTTTTACGACCGTGGACCCATCCATCCGGTCGACAATCCGACACTCGTCTTGTTTAACGATACATTAGCCGCTTCGCTCGGGCTTAATGCACAAACACTTAAACAAGACATCGAATTACTTGCCGGCAATCGTCAAACCGAGACGTCGTTCTCGCAAGCCTACGCCGGACATCAATTCGGCAACTTGACGATGCTCGGAGACGGACGGGCCCTCATGCTCGGGGAACACGTGACTCAAGACGGGAAGCGTGTCGATGTACAGCTCAAAGGTTCCGGACCGACGGAATACTCGAGAGGTGGTGACGGTCGGGCCGCACTCGGTCCCATGGTACGAGAGTTCATCATCAGCGAGGCGATGCATGCTCTCGGCATCCCGACGAACCGTGCACTCGCTGTCATTCAGACTGGAGAAGCCATCATGCGTCAAGGTCCAAAGCACGGAGCCATCCTGACCCGGGTCGCCTCGAGTCACTTGCGTGTCGGGACGTTCCAATTCGCGGCAGGTGCCGGCTCCATCGATGACGTCATCGCGCTCGCGGAATTTGCGATCAAACGTCACGACCCACACCTCATCGATGCACCCGATCGCTACGAACAGTTCCTCGGACGCGTCGTCGAAAGACAGGCGAGACTCATCGCTAACTGGCAACTCGTCGGGTTCATTCACGGCGTGATGAATACGGACAATATGTTCATCAGTGGAGAAGGTCTCGATTACGGACCGTGTGCGTTCATGGATACGTATCATCCGGAGACGGTCTTCAGTTCGATCGACCGGGAAGGACGATACGCTTACGGAAATCAACCGTACATCGGGTCTTGGAACCTTGCCCGACTCGCGGAGACATTGCTGCCGCTCCTTGGGGAGACGAAAGAAGAAGCAGTCGATGTGGCGAACAAACAGCTCACCCGCTATACGGAGCTATATAAAGAAGCCTACTTTACCGGACTCGCGCATAAGATCGGCATATACGTCCGAAAAGACGGTGACGATGCACTCACCGATGAACTGCTCCGCTTAATGATGGAGACAGAAGCAGATTATACGAATACGTTCCGCTCGTTGACGCTCGGTGAGATCGATTCGCTCCCATTCGCAACTCGGGAAGACGGGAAGTCATGGATTGATGCTTGGCGAAAACGCCTGAGCGAACAAGGCCTCCCTGATGAAGATGTGCGTCGAATCATGCGCCAATACAACCCGGCCGTCATTCCACGTAATCATCACGTCGAGAAAGCAATCCAAGCAGCAGAACGAGGCGACTTCGGACCGACCGAGGCGCTACTCACGATTTTGCGTGACCCTTATAACTACGACCAACCGTCCGAGTACGTATCGGCAGGTCCAACTCGGACGTATCCGTACCAAACGTTTTGTGGCACATGAACCATTTCGCATTCGCGAGATGGTTTTTTTTGAATCATTTTCCAATCTTCTAACGTAGGATAAGGTATTACAAAATGGAGGTACTTATATATGCGCTTACTCACCTCACTCGTCTCATTAGGATTTGCCTGTTTACTCGCACTCGAACTTTGGCAAGCCCCATACTTAAGCAATATCGTCTGGGCGATGCCCGTCTTTTTCTTGAGCGTGTCGTTCGTCCAGTACATGAAACATCTGAATGAGTCGGAATGGAGTGACACAAAATGAAAAAACTGATCCCATTGATGATCCTCATCACCGCTTCAGCATCATATGTCGTGTATAGTCTATATTTAACTTTAGTCGGTCAACCGATTCAGCCAGAGTTGACCGGTGTGGCAATCGGTCTTCTTTTCACTTCTTCATACTACATCACAACAGGCCGTGTGCCGTTTTGGAGTGAAGAAGAAGAGGCATGAGACATATCTATATCGCATTCTTAGTTATTGGTGTGACTCTATATTCCACGTATATCGTCCACCTGTTTCGAATCGGTTTCACGACCCCACTGTATACTCAACTCCCGATGTTATTGGTGATTGGAATCATCGTCTGGTGGCTCGTACAAACAAGGCCCGAACGTCGCTCTTGACGCTCGGACCTTGATATTATTCTGAATCCCGAAAAGGAAACGATCCTGATGAAGGTTCCGGTAAAGAATCAGCTAGTGTCAACAACTCTTCTTCCGAGATATTTCCCGTTACGATGATCAGCTTACCTTGAGATAAGTAATATAAGCCGTTCCCATATGCTTGCTCCAGTATGTATGGTTTTGGCTGATCCGACATCTCTCCTTCGATTTCAGTGAAATCGTCCGTCTCAATGATACTGATGAGGTGTGTCTCATCGTATAACGTCCAAAGCTTCACCGGCCAATCGTTAACTGAATAGTCAGAGCTGATGACTTCCATCTCTTTGACTGGAAGATTTAATCCCTGAGTAGACGCACTGGACGTATCGGGTACCCCGAAGCGTTGCATCCCGCGTTGCGCCCATCCCTTCTTTTCATCATGAATGAATACGCCAAACGGGTTCGCACGGTCAGGGACGGTCATCGCAACTAAACCGATTCCTCCGACCATCGTCTCCGTTAAAATGTGATCCTTCGACAACTGTTTTGTTGAGCCATCTTCATATTGAAGAGTGATTTGTGCCACGACCGCGTCCGAGACCGTTTCTGTCCCTGGTGGTACTTCGGCAATCATCGTCCCTGTCACTTCTGCGTTGGGAAATTGTGATTCATCGATTCCTTCCACTTGCTCTACTTTTTCCACCTCAACCGTCTCCACAAACTTCGTCTCTTTTGGTGCCATACATCCCGCTAGTCCCAACACAAGAACACAGATTACCCCGATTCGTTTCATTTCATATCCCCTCTACAATGATTCCTAATGTTTACTTTCTCCAAAGCATCGATCCAACATCTCTTTTGTACATGAAGAATCTTTATTCTGCATCATCAAAAGGAAACGACACAGATGAAGGTTCCGGTAAAGAATCAGCTAGTGTCAACAGTTCTTCTTCCAAGATGTTTCCCGTCACGAGAATTAGTTTGTCTTGACTGATGAAGTAGATTCCATTGCCGCTCGGCTGATTCAATCGATAATACTCCACTCCATCCGCCTGACGATTGATTCGCTCACCGTCGCCTACACTGAATGCATCAGTCATCAAAATGGTGACCAGTTGCGACTCATCATAGAACGACCACAGTTTTACCGGTCGTTCTACGTCATCGATTTCACTATCAATCGTATACATCAAATCTTGAGGAAGCACCAAACCGTGGCTTCTTTTTTCGGAAGCATCAGTGATCCCAAAATGCTTCATCCCATGCATGACCCATTCCCCGTCCCATGAATAGTGATAGACGCCGAAAGAAGGCGTTTGGTTTGGATGAGCCATCGCAATCAATCCAATGTCTCCAACTGTCGCCTCATAGATGACATCCTTTGTGGAAAGGTGATCTTCCGATCCATCTTTATATTGAAGCGTGATTTGATGAACTACCGCATCTGCCAACGATTCGGTCCCTTTTGGTACGTCTTCAATGAGCGTGCCCACCCATTCACTCGTGGGTGCTTGGGACCCTTCACTCGTTTCAATTTTCTCTATATCTGTTTCGACCGACTCCGCCTTTTCCGGGGGCGAACACCCGGTCAAACATAATAATAGAACACCTAATACCCCGATTCGTTTCATCTTGTATCCCCTTTTCTACATCTATCTCTCCAAATTCTACCAAAACACAAAAAAACCTTCTTCAGAGAATTAATCTCCAAAGAAGGTCCATGTCTTACTTACGCAACTCTTCCAAACGGGCGCGGACCGCGTCACGCTTGTCGAGGTAGTCTTTTTCTTTTGCTTTCTCTTCGTCGATGACGTGAGCCGGTGCCTTGGCGATGAAACCTTGGTTTCCGAGTTTCTTCTGTACGCGCTCGACTTCTTTCTCATACTTCGCTACTTCTTTTTCAAGACGCGCGATTTCTTCTTCGAAGTTGATGAGGTCTGCGAGCGGGATGAAGAGCTCCGCTCCTGTCATGATCGCTGACATCGACTTATCCGGAGCCGTGAGGCCACGTCCGATTTCAAGCTCTGTCGCGTTCGTGAACTTGCCGATCGTCATTTCGTTCGCGCTCAAGTAACCTTGTGTCGCATCGTCGCTCGTCGAGATGAAGAGCTGGATTGGTTTCGACATCGGTGCGTTCACTTCGGCACGGATGTTACGAACCGAGCGGATGACGTTCATCACAGCTTCAAACGCTGGAACCGAATCGGCGAAGTGAAGGTCGTCACGACGCGTCGGGTAGCTTGCACGAACGATTGAATCGCCTTCGTGCGGCAAGTGCTGCCAAATTTCTTCTGTAAGGAACGGCATGAACGGGTGCATGAGACGCATGATCGAATCAAGCGTATGCGCGAGGACCGAACGTGTCGTGTGCTTCGCTGCTTCGTCCTCACCATAGAGCGTGAGTTTCGCCATCTCGATGTACCAGTTACAGAACTCTTCCCAGATGAAGTTGTACAGGTAACGGCCAGCTTCACCGAACTCGTACTTGTCGACGAGGCGTGTCACTTGGTCGATCGTATCGTTCAAGCGTGTCAAGATCCACTTGTCAGCAAGCGTCTTCTCGCCCGTGAGGTCGATCTCTTCCACTTTGAGTCCATCCATGTTCATGAGAGCGAAACGGCTCGCGTTCCAAATCTTGTTCGAGAAATTCCATGTCGACTCGATCTTCTCCCAATAGAAACGAAGGTCGTTCCCTGGTGTCGAACCTGTGAGGAGGAACCAACGGAGTGAATCCGCTCCGTACTGGTCGATGACTTCCATAGGGTCAACGCCGTTACCGAGTGATTTCGACATCTTGCGTCCTTCCGAGTCACGGATGAGACCATGGATGAGAACATCGTTGAACGGTTGTTTCCCTGTGAACTCGAGTGATTGGAAGATCATGCGCGATACCCAGAAGAAGATGATGTCGTATCCCGTAACGAGTGCGCTCGTCGGGAAGTAACGGTTGAAGTCCGATGCGTCCGTATCCGGCCAGCCCATCGTTGAGAACGGCCAAAGCGCTGACGAGAACCATGTGTCGAGGACGTCTTCGTCTTGTGTCCAGTTCTCACTGTCCGCTGGTGCTTCTTTTCCTACATACACTTCACCCGTCTCGTTATGATACCAAGCTGGGATGCGGTGGCCCCACCAAAGTTGACGGCTGATACACCAGTCGCGGATGTTCTCCATCCAACGGAGGTATGTGCCTTCGAAGCGTTCTGGGACGAAGTTGACTTTCGTGTCGTCGTTTCCTTGTGCTTCGAGTGCCGCTTTTGAGAGTGGCTCCATATCAACGAACCATTGTTTCGAAAGGTATGGCTCGATGACTGCGCCTGAACGCTCTGAGTGACCGACCGAGTGCGTGTGCGGCTCAATCTTCACGAGTGTGCCGTCCGCCTCTAAGTCTTTGACGAGTTGCTTGCGGCATTCGAAGCGGTCAAGCCCTTCGTACTTGCCAGCGTTCTCATTCATCTTTCCGCCTTCGTCCATGACGAGGATACGTGGAAGTTCGTGACGGTTACCGATTTCAAAGTCGTTCGGGTCGTGGGCTGGCGTGATTTTCACGCAACCTGTACCGAACTCCATGTCGACGTAGTCGTCCGCAACGATTGGGATCTCACGGTTCATGACCGGAAGCATGATCGTCTTACCGATGAGGTGTGTGTAACGCTCATCTTTCGGGTTGACGGCAACCGCCGTATCCCCGAGCATCGTCTCAGGACGTGTCGTCGCGATTTCGATGTGACCTGAGCCGTCAGCGAGTGGATACTTCATGTGATAGAACGCACCCTCGACTTCTTGGTAAATAACCTCGATATCCGAAACGGCTGTCTTTTGAGCCGGGTCCCAGTTGACGATATATTCGCCACGGTAAATCAAGCCTTTTTCATACAAGCGAACGAATACTTCTTGAACGGCTTTTGAGAGCCCTTCGTCGAGTGTGAAGCGTTCACGTGAATAGTCGAGGCCAAGACCGAGTTTAGACCATTGGTCGCGAATCGTCTTCGCGTACTCGTCTTTCCATTCCCACGTCTTCTCGAGGAATTTCTCACGTCCGAGGTCGTAACGCATGACGCCTTCTTCACGGAGCTTTTGTTCAACTTTCGCTTGTGTCGCAATGCCGGCATGGTCCATCCCTGGGAGCCAGAGCACGTCATAACCTTGCATGCGCTTGAGGCGTGTCAACAAGTCTTGGAGCGTCGTGTCCCAAGCGTGACCGAGGTGAAGTTTCCCCGTAACGTTCGGTGGCGGGATGACGATTGTGTACGGTTGTTTCGAATCGTCCTCATCTGCTTTAAATACATCGTTTTCTAACCAGTAGTCGTACCATTTTGACTCCGTCGCACTTGGGTCGTACTTCGTCGGCATGGTGATTTCGTTTGTCTCATGGGCCATATGTGGCGCCTCCTCTATATCTTAATGAACACAAAAACGGCTTCTCTCGTCCTATACGCTAAGGACGAAAGAAGCCGTGATCTTCCGCGGTACCACCTTAGTTCGCCAACAAGTGGCGCACTCAAAATCGAATAACGGTCGATGGACCGAACTTTCTTACTCCATTCAGAAAGTCAGCTCCGAGGCGACTTCCGCGTCCATCCCTCGCAACCTTTCACCAAGCGGTCGCGTCTCTAAAAAGGAATGGATGATGCGTACTACTCCTCATCAATGCTTTTCATCGTATCTGTTAAATAATTGTAGCGACAGAAACGTCAGCAGTCAAGATTAGAGTGAAAACTCTTCTTGAAGCTCTTTAAACGTCGCCTCGACCGCTGCAATCGTCTTCTCGATATCCTCATCCGTATGCGCCGTCGAGAGGAACAATCCTTCGAACTGTGACGGTGGCAAGAATACGCCGCGCGCTGCCATCTTCTGATAGTACGAACGGAACATCTCGAGATTCGCCGATTTCGCTTTCTCGAAGTTCGTCACTTTCTCGTTCGTGAAGAAGAAACCAAACATCGAGCCGGCACGGTTCGTGTCGTGCGGGATGTTGTATTTCTCACCAGCCTGCGTGAAACCTTCCGCGAGACGGTCTGCTTTACGCTCGAACTCCGCATAGTGCTCCGGTTTTAGTTGCGAGAGTGTCGTGTAACCAGCAATCATCGCGAGTGGGTTACCTGAGAGCGTACCCGCTTGATAGATTGGACCTTGCGGCGCAATCTGTTCCATGATTTCGCGTTTCCCGCCGTAAGCACCGACCGGAAGTCCACCGCCGATGACCTTACCGAGACATGTGAGGTCCGGTGTGACACCGAAGTATCCTTGTGCACAGTTGTACCCGACACGGAAGCCCGTCATGACCTCATCAAAGATGAGAAGCGCGCCATTTTGTTCCGTGATTTCACGGAGTCCTTCGAGGAATCCTGGTTGTGGTGGTACGAAGCCCATGTTTCCAGCCGCTGGTTCGACGATGACACCAGCGAGATCGTCGCCGTATTTCTCAAACGCGACGCGGACTGCGTCCAAGTCGTTGTAAGGAACGGTGAGCGTGTGGCTTGCGAGTTCTTTCGGTACACCTGGTGAGTCCGGAAGACCGAGTGTTGCGACACCCGAACCGGCTTTAATGAGAAGCGAGTCGCCGTGTCCGTGGTAGCATCCTTCGAACTTCAAAATCTTCGTCTTCCCTGTATAGCCGCGTGCGAGGCGAAGTGCCGCCATCGTCGCTTCCGTACCCGAGTTGACCATACGAACCATCTCGATTGATGGGACGCGGTCGATGACGAGTTCTGCCATCTTCGTCTCAAGCTCGGTCGGCGTTCCGAACGTCCAGCCTTTTTCAGCTTGCTCTTGAATCGCTTTCGTGACGACAGGATCACGGTGACCGAGGATGAGTGGTCCCCATGAGAGGACGTAATCGATATACTCGTTGCCATCGATGTCATAGACGCGTGAACCTTCACCGCGTTCGGCGAAGATTGGCGTCATACCGACCGATTTGTAGGCACGGACCGGACTGTTGACACCGCCTGGCATGAGTGGGCGGGCTTGTTCGAACGCTTCTTGTGAGCGCGTTTGGTTGTATGTCATGCGTAGTCTCCTTCCAAATAGCGACAGACGTCTTTTGCGAAATACGTGACGATGAGATCTGCACCGGCACGTTTGAATCCGACCATCGTCTCCATGACGATGCGTTCTTCATCGACCCAGTCGTTGAGTGATGCGGCTTTGATCATCGCGTACTCTCCGCTCACGTTATACGCCACGATTGGCATATCGAGTGAGTCGCGCATATCACGGATGATGTCCATGAACGCGAGAGCCGGTTTGACAATCATGAAGTCGGCACCTTGTTCGACGTCCGATTGTGACTCGCGGAACGCCTCACGACGGTTCGCCGGGTCCATCTGATAACCTTTACGGTCGCCTTCACCAGGAGCCGATTGGGCAGCGTCACGGAACGGTCCGTAATACGCCGACGCATATTTCACGCCATAGCTCATGATCGGAATATGGCTGAATCCGTTTTGGTCGAGACCTTCACGGATGGCTGCGACGAATCCGTCCATCATCGAGCTCGGCGCAATGATATCGGCACCCGCTTGTGCTTGCGTGATCGCCGTCTGGACGTGAAGTGGAAGCGATGCGTCGTTATCGACGTCCCCATCCTTCACGAGGCCACAGTGACCTGTAGACGTGTATTCACACAGGCACGTATCGGCGATGACCGTGAGCTGTGGCGCCCACTCTTTTACTTTACGGATCGCTTCTTGGACGATGCCGTGGTCGTGATACGCTTCACTGCCTTCCGGGTCTTTATGTTCCGGCACTCCGAACAAGAGCACAGATTGGAGACCGAGGTCGACGATTTCTTTGATCTCTTCTTCGAGTCGGTCAAGTGAATAATTAAAGACGCCAGGCATCGAGCTGACTTCACGTTTAATGTTAGTCCCTTCAATGATGAAGAGTGGGTAAATCAAATCTTCTTTCCGAACATGATTTTCACGTACGAGGGCACGCATCGACTTCGATGAGCGAAGACGACGGTGACGGTCAAACTGGTTCATGAAAAATCCTCCCCTACACACTGTATTAATGCATCCATAGTATAACATTCTGGCACTCGTACCGGTAACGTCGACACTTGTCGGACGGCACGTTCGGTCACTTCGCCGATGGCGTACCACGTCCCGGTGAAGCGGGACAAGTGCGGTGTGAGCGCCTCGACGGCCGATGGGCTCAAGACGAGCAGTGCCTTCACGGTCTCGAGTTGTTGCTGTTGCGCCGGTGTCAGTGGCACCGGAATCGTCTCATAGACGACCCAGTCCTGCACGTGAGAGAGCATCGTCATGTGCTTCGTGTTCGCTAAATTGCCACGCGCGAACAAGACGACCTCATCGGCGGAAACGACATCGCGTAACTGCTCAAAGAGTGCCTCACCCGTATACGTCTCTGGCATGAGCGAGACGGTAAACCCTTCCGCTTCAAGCGCCCGCTTCGTCTTCTCACCGACAGCAGCGACCTTGACATCACGCGTCAGATTTCGAAGCGCGGGCACCGCGTTCTGGCTCGTGACGACGAGCCAGTCGAATCGTTCCACGGGTGGTGGGACGTGCGTCTCTCTCGTCTGAATGAGCGGGACATGATGAACGGAAAGACCGCTCGCCTCGAGCAGCGCCCGTTGCGAAGCGGTCATTCGTTTCGTTCCCGTGTACCAGACGTCACTCATTGACCGAGGCGAGGATTTCACGCCCGCCACGTCCGAGCAATTCTTCTGCGACGTCCATTCCGAGTGCGACTCCGTCCGTTGACGTTTTCGTCACGCGGAGCACTTCTTTCCCGTCCACTGACGCGATGAGGCCCGTGAGCGTCACTTCGTCACCGTCGACCGTTGCGTAACCGCCGACTGGGACGTGACAGCTGCCTTCGATGGCTTTTAAGAAAGTCCGTTCCGCTGTCGCGGCTTTTGCCGTCACGTCATCGTGTAACAATTGAAGCACTGCCGTTACCTCTGCATCGTCTTTACGGCTCTCGATCGCGAGTACGCCTTGTCCGACAGCAGGTACCATGACGTCCGGGTCAAGCGCTTCGAAGTCGACACGGTCCGTCCAACCCATCCGTTCGAGCCCGGCTTTCGCGAGCAAGATGGCGTTGTAGTTCTCCGAATCCAACTTCTTCAAACGCGTGTCGATGTTTCCGCGGATCCATTGAATCTCAAGGTCAGGACGTGCCGCTAAAATCTGTGCCCCACGACGGAGGGAGCTCGTTCCGACGATCGAACCTTTCGGAAGCGTCTCGAACGTGTAGCCGTTCTCACAGATAAGGACGTCACGCGCGTCGACACGTTTCGGCATGCAGCTGATATAAAGTTCTTCCGGAAGTTCGGCTGGAACGTCCTTCATGCTGTGGACGGCGAGGTCGATGTCCCCGTCGAGCATCTGTTGTTGAATCTCTTTGACGAATAGACCTTTTCCGCCGACTTTCGACAATTGTACGTCGACGATTTGATCCCCTTTCGTCACGATTTCTTTAATCTCGAACTCGTTTTGTGCTCCGGCTTGTTTCAATTGCTCGATGACCCATTTCGTTTGAGTCATGGCGAGTTGAGAACGGCGTGAGCCGACGATGATTTTTCGCATGTTGAGTCTCTCCTTCATAGAAAAAGGCGACACACGTCGCCTTTTATATCTTGTTAGCGCATCAATGCGCGAAGTGGTGCTTTCGCAGAAGTGGCATCTGTTTCTTCCACTTCGTCTACCGGTTGTTCTGGTAACTCGACATCGAGTCCGAACGTCTCGACAAACTGGGCGATTCGAACGTTCGCGTCCGGCTGTGCCGCTGCATCTTTAATGTAGTCAATCGGGTCACGAAGCATTTGATTGATAATCGACTTCATGTGCTTCCCGATGACTTTCTTGTCGCGCGCTGACAAGTGGTCGAGCTTGCGCTCTAGACTCGTCATCGTGTCTTCTTGAATATCAAGGGCACGGGCACGTAACTCGTTCATAATCGGTACGACACCGAGCGTGACGAGCCATGTTTGGAACTCTTGAATCGCTTCATCGATCTTCATCTCAATCTTCTCGGCCTCGACGAGACGAGCTTCGAGATTCTTGTTGACGATTCCATTCAAATCATCGACATCGAACAAATGAACACCTGGAAGTGTCGCGACCGCTGGATCGATATCTCGCGGCACAGCAATGTCAATAAGAAGAAGTGGACGTTCACGGCGCAACAATTGTGCAGCTGCTACATCGTCATATCCGATGACGGCGTCTTTCGCTCCGGTCGAACTGATCAAAATATCCGCATCGAGTAAACCACATGCGATTTCACGAATCGAATGGGCTCGACCTTTGAACTTATCCGCTACTGCTTTCGCTTTGCTCTCCGTCCGGTTGAAGACGGCGATCTGTTTGGCACCAGCCTCGAACAAGTTGAGTGTCGTCAATTCACCGGTCTCTCCGGCCCCGACGACGACGACTTGCTTATCTTCGAGCTGTTGGTACATTTCTTGCGCGAGCGTCACGGCGGCCGAGCTGACCGATACAGACATTTCCCCAATTTGCGTGTCCGTATGGGCGCGCTTGGCGAGTGTGACCGCTTCTTTAAATAATTTGTTGAAGACCGTTCCTGTCGTTCCATGCTCTTGGGCACGGAAAAAACTCGTCTTCACCTGACCTAAAATTTGTGTTTCCCCGATGATCATCGAGTCGAGGCCCGATGTGACACGGAATAAGTGACGAATCGCCTCTTCCCCTTCTCGAATCGACAAGTATGGTGTGAACTGCTCCATCTCTAGGTTGAACCAGTTCGCCAAGAAACGTTTCGTGTAATAACGTCCAGTATGGAGTTGATCTGTCACGACGTACAGCTCCGTCCGGTTACACGTAGACAAAATAACCGACTCGAAAATGCTCTTCTCTTCGCGAAGTGCAATCATCGCATCCACGATTTCTTGCTCCCCAAACGAGAACTGCTCCCGAATCGCGACAGGGGCTGTCTTGTTATTTAGTCCAACGACGACAATATGCATGTATCTCTTCCCCTCATCTAAAATCCACCGACGGTTGTCTCTTCTTTTTTTCAATCTCTACCGTACATTATAACAGTTCTTATCTGGTAACTATAATCTTCTGTTTGATTTTCCTGAAATAAAATAAGAACTTTTTGTGACAAAAAGAAGTAGAAATGGCGAAACCCCATTTCTACCCTTATTCTTATGAATTTGGTGAATTCGGATCCGTGATAATCGAACTTTCTGTATCTTCTTTGTCTAAATATTGTTCGCGCTCACGTAATTTATAGATGCGAACGATATTTTGGACAACCGTTTTGGCGACCGCATAGAACGGTACGGCGATGAGCATCCCGATGATCCCGGCCAAATTCCCAGCCACGAGCAAGACGATGATGATCGTAAGCGGGTGGACTTTCAAGGACTTCCCTTGAATGAGCGGTGAGATAACGTTTGATTCGATCTGTTGCACGATAATGATGACGACGATGACCCAGATGACTTTGATTGGATCTTGAATGAACGCCACGATGACAGCCGGTACGGCACCTAAGAACGGTCCGACGTAAGGGATGATGTTCGTCACCATCATGAAGAGCGCAAGCAAGATAGCATAATCCACACCGACGATCCAAAGACCGATGAGTGACGTGATCCCGACGAAGAACGCGACGAGAAGTTGAGCGTTGACATAGCTTCGCACCGTCTCATGCATGTCATGCAAGATGTGGCGTGTCTCTTTCTCATAGCTCGAAGGCAAGAGTTTGACGATAGCGTCCGGCAGACGCTTCCCGTCAAGCAACATGTAAAGAAGCATGAATGGGATGACGACGATTGTGATGACCGCTGACGTCACGAATCCGACGACTTGCCCGAATGACGACGCGATGTTTCCGAACAAATCTCCTAAATACGACGTGATGTTCGTCGTCAAATTGCGGAACATCTCATCATTTTGCGCCATGAAGCGTGACAAGAACTCATTTTGGAGCAACGTGTCACGGACAGCGAACGCCTGTTGTTGAAGCTCTTTTGCGATACTTGGCATCGCATTGATGAGCGACGTGACTTGTTCAGCAAGTACCGGTCCGAGAATACTGAAGACAATGGTAAAGATGAGCACGAGACCGATCAATGTCATCGCGACCGCAAGTGCACGTTTCCCTTTCAACCGTTTTTCTAAAAAGTCGACGATGCCGACCAAGAAATAGAAGAAGAGCCCGGCCACAATGAGTGGGACCGTGACGAGTGCCAAAATGACTTGAACCGGTTCAAACACGAACGAAATCTGTGTTCCAACCCAAATGACTAAAAAGATGGTCAGCGTCCAAAAGAGGGCGCGGTACCATTTGTTTTCAAACATGCGCTGCATTTCTCCACCTCGTTTACGATTATGACTATGTACTAACTATGATTATACGATAATTACCCGCTTGCGGGATGAGAAAAACAAAAAGGCGAAGGAATCCCTTCGCCCATACTTCATTCACCTTCCGTGATGAGTGCATAAATTGCTTTCCACGCATCGTCTTTTCCTTCTGCTGTTTCGGCTGAGAAAGCGACGAAACGGTCAGATGGATCGAACTGAAGCTTACGTTTTACCGCTGCCTCGTGCTTTTGACGCTGGCTCTTCTTGATCTTATCGAGCTTCGTCGCTACGACGATGACAGGAATGTCATAGTGCTTCAAGAAGTTGTACATCGTCACATCGTCACCCGTCGGTTCATGACGGATATCGACGAGTAAGACGACGCCACGAAGCGCCTCTTGGCTCGTCAAATATTGCTCCATCATGACGCCCCACTTCTCACGTTCCGTCTTCGATACTTTCGCGTAACCGTATCCTGGAACGTCAACGAACATGATTTCATCATTGATGTTAAAGAAGTTGAGGGTCTGAGTCTTTCCTGGTTTCGAAGACGTCCGTGCGAGCGCCTTCCGTTGGCAAATCTTATTGATGAACGACGACTTCCCGACGTTCGACCGTCCGGCAAGCGCCACTTCCGGCAACTCATGGACCGGATAATGGTCTGGCGCGACGGCACTCGTCACGAATTCTGCTTTGTTGATCTTCATTTAATTTCCTCCAAATGCTACATCTAGTACTTCATCGAGTGTCGTCACGGGAACGAACGTCAGTTTCTCACGTACCGTTTCTTGAATGTCATCGATGTCTCGCTCATTATCTTTCGGAATGACGATGGTCGTCAACCCGGCCCGATGAGCAGCGAGCGCTTTTTCTTTCAATCCACCGATTGGTAAAACGCGTCCACGAAGTGTGATTTCCCCCGTCATCCCGACATCGCGATGGACTTTCTTCCCGGTCAACGCGGAAATGAGTGCTGTCGCAATCGTGATCCCGGCCGATGGTCCATCTTTCGGTACGGCCCCTTCCGGAACGTGGATGTGGATGTCTTGTCGCTCATAGAACGTCGGGTCAATCCCGAATCGCTCCGCATTCGCGCGGACATAGCTATATGCCGTCTGTGCAGACTCCTGCATCACGTCACCGAGTTTACCCGTCAACTGAAGTTTGCCTTTCCCTGGCGCGAGCGCCACTTCGATTGTGAGCGTGTCTCCACCGAACGCCGTGTAGGCAAGACCTGTCACTGCACCGATTGAATCCTCGGTCTCCCCTTTTCCGTAACGATACTTCGGTTTTCCGAGATACGTGCTGATGGCTTTCTTCGAAATCGTGACCCGTTTCTTCTCACCAATCGCGATTTGTTTCGCTGCTTTACGGCAGAGCGAACCGATGACGCGTTCTAAGTTCCGGACACCCGCTTCACGTGTGTAGCGGCGTACGACTTCATAGAGCGCATCTTCTTTGATTGTCAATTGACTCTTCTTCAATCCGTGCTCTTTCAACTGTTTCGGCACTAAGTGGCGCTTCGCGATTTCGACTTTTTCGAGCTCCGTATACCCGCCGATTTGAATGAGTTCCATCCGGTCAAGAAGCGGTGCCGGAATTTGTGAGACATCGTTCGCTGTCGCAATGAAGAGGACGTTCGACAAATCGAACGGTTCTTCGATGTAGTGGTCCGAGAACGATACGTTTTGCTCTGGGTCGAGTACTTCGAGCATCGCCGACGCCGGGTCTCCTCTGAAGTCAGAAGCCATCTTGTCGATTTCATCGAGTAAGAAGACCGGGTTCTTGCTTTCCGCTTGCTTCAATCCGCGGATGACACGTCCTGGCATCGCGCCGATATACGTCCGGCGGTGACCACGGATTTCTGCCTCATCGCGTACCCCACCGAGTGAAACACGAACGAAGTGACGTTCAAGCGCCGACGCGATAGAACGGGCGAGCGACGTCTTCCCGACCCCTGGAGGTCCGGCGAGACAAAGGATTGGTCCACGAAGCGAGTTCGTCAACTGACGAACGGCCAAGTATTCGAGGATTCGGTCTTTTACTGACTCTAAACCGTAATGGTCATCGTCGAGGACGTCTGCCGCATGTTTCACATCGAGCTTGTCTTCCGTCTCGATGCCCCATGGAAGGGATGCGACCCAGTCGAGATAGTTACGGATGACCGCATACTCCGGCGACGTTTGTGGGACGACGTTCAATCGCTCTGCTTCACGCATGACGTTCTTCCGAGTCGTCTCTGGCAAGTCGAGCGCTTCTAACTTCTCGCGGAGGCGATTCGGCTCAGACTCTTGTGTCTGGTCACCGAGCTCTTGTTGAATCGTCTTCATCTGTTCCCGTAAGTAGTACTCGCGCTGTGACTGCTCAATCGACTTCTTCGTCCGTTCGCGCATCTCTTGCTCGAGTTCGATCACTTCCACCTCGTGTGCGATGATTTCAAGCAGTTCAAGCCCTCGTTTGACCGCATCTGCTTCTTCGAGCATCGCTTGGCGAAGTTCGACATCGACATCAAGTTTCGACGTGATATAGTCCGTGAGCGACTCAAGTCGCTCATACATCTCGAAACGACGACGTTCGTCCGGGGACATACCTTTAATGTTCGCGACAAGTTTACCGAACTGCTCTTTCAACAGACGGACGAGCGCCGTACGCTCGACCTCTTCCCCTTCAGCAAGCTCGAGTGGTTCGACGTTAGCGAACCAGCCTTCATCCGTCGATTCGACCGAGTCGACGCGGACACGCTCTTTCCCAACAATGCGAACCCGAATCGTCTCGTTCGACAATTCGCTCATCTTGGCGATATGGACACGTGTTCCAATCGTGTACAAGTCTTCCGGTTCTGGTGACTCGTTCCCGGTCTCTTTTTGAGTGACGACAATTAAATCCGTTTCATGCTCCTTTGCAGCAAGGAGCGCCCGAAGTGATAACGGGCGTCCGACATCGATTGTCACACCGATGAGCGGATATACGACGACTCCTCGCAACGGAAGGATTGGTAATTTTTCCATCTACAACGCCTCCTGTGCAAAAAGGCCCAAAACTCGGAGTGTGCCGAGTGTTTGAGCCTTCTTCGTTAACAAATTATGCTGTCTCTTTGTTGTCCCCTGTCTGTTCGACAGTACCATCACGAAGGACGTATTTCGGACCGGCAAGACCCGTAATCGTTTCATCTGTGATGATGACTTTCTCGATATCGTCACGCGATGGGACGGTGAACATCACATCGAGCATCATTTCTTCGATAATCGAGCGGAGACCGCGCGCGCCAGTCTTACGTTTGATCGCAAGTTTGGCGATTTCGATCAATGCCTCGTCTGTGAACGTCAATTCGACATCGTCAAGCTCGAGCATTTTCTCGTACTGACGAACGAGGGCATTTTTCGGCTTCGTCAAGATTTCAACGAGTGCTTCCTCATCGAGTGTCGTGAGCGTCGCCATGACTGGCAAACGACCGATGAACTCAGGAATCAAACCGAATTTTTGAAGGTCTTCAGGAAGTGCGCGGGCGAGCAAGTCTTCTTGCGTCAACTCGCGATTCTCTTGATCGTTTCCGAAACCGATGACTTTCTTCCCGATTCGGCGTTTGACGACCGATTCAATCCCGGCGAATGCTCCGCCGACGATGAAGAGAATGTTTGTCGTATCGATTTGGATGAATTCTTGATGCGGATGCTTACGTCCACCTTGTGGCGGTACGCTTGCTGTCGTGCCTTCAAGAATTTTAAGAAGTGCCTGCTGAACGCCTTCACCGGATACGTCACGCGTAATCGATGGGTTTTCAGACTTACGAGCAATCTTATCGATCTCATCAATATAGATGATTCCTTTTTCAGCCTTCTCGACATCGTAGTCAGCTGATTGGATCAATTTTAGTAAGATATTTTCGACGTCTTCACCGACGTAACCCGCTTCCGTCAAGCTCGTCGCATCCGCGATTGCGAATGGGACGTTCAAGACGCGAGCCATCGTCTGGGCGAGAAGCGTCTTCCCGCTACCAGTTGGTCCGATCATGACGATGTTCGACTTCGCAAGTTCGACATCATCTGAACGGCCGCCGGCGTTGATTCGTTTATAGTGGTTATAGACAGCTACTGAAAGCGCACGTTTCGCGCGGTCTTGTCCAATGACATAATCGTCTAGAATGTTACGAATCTCTTGTGGTTTCGGAATGTCTTTGAATTCGACTTCTTCCTCTACACCGAGCTCTTCCTCAACGATTTCATTGCAAAGTTCGATACACTCATCGCAAATGTATACGCCTGGTCCGGCGACTAACTTACGAACTTGTTCTTGCGATTTTCCGCAAAACGAGCACTTGAGTTGCCCCTTTTCCTCGTTAAATTTGAACATTCGATACACCCCTTCTGTGGTGAAAATGGATGTAAGTGCGATAAATCGCGATTTGTATTTTCTGGTGCGATGCACCGTGAAAAGACATTTTACATCTCTGCGTTGAAATAATTGTAGCATGAACATATTGCGACTTCAAAGAATTACACATCCAAAGTGTTGTGACAGAAAAAAGGACGACCGCTAGGCAGTCGTCCCACTAAAAATCAACTTACTTCGCTTTACCGTTTTCAACGAGGATGTCGATCGCTTTACGGAATTTGAGGTCACCTTTAAGTGTCTCAAGACCGCCTTGTGGAGCGAGCATCGTACGGAGTTGGTCCGGTGCGATGTTGTAAAGTTTAGACATTTCTTCAAGCTCTTTCTCAGCATCTTCGTCAGATACTTCGATTGCTTCTTTGTCAGCGATTGCTTTCAAGACGAGACGAGCTTTAACGCGCTCTTCAGCCTGCTCTTTCATCTCTTCGCGCATTGCTTCTTCAGAAGTACCAGTGAGTTCGAAGTACATGCTAAGGTCGATTCCTTGTGAAGATACACGTGAACCGAACTCTTGTACCATGCGGTCTACTTCTTGGTCAACGAGAACTTGTGGTACGTCGATTGTTGCGTTAGCAGTTGCCTGCTCAACGAGTTGGTCGCGCATTGTACCTTCAGCTTCTTGTTTCTTACCAGCTTCTAAACGCTCACGGATGCTCGCTTTCAACTCGTCGAGTGTCGAAACAGACTCGTCGATGTCTTTTGCGAACTCGTCGTCGAGTTCAGGAACTTGTTTTGTTTTCACTTCGTGAAGTTTGACTTTGAATGTCGCTGGTTTACCCGCTAAGTTTTCAGCGTGGTACTCTTCAGGGAATGTTACTTCAACGTCTTTTTCTTCACCAGCAGTCATGCCGACCATTTGCTCTTCGAATCCTGGGATGAATTGACCAGAACCGATTTCGAGTGTGTAGTTCTCAGCTGTGCCGCCTTCGAACTGCTCACCGTCAGCGAAACCTGCGAAATCAAATACAGCTGTATCGCCGTTTTCGATTGCACCTTCTTTAACAGCGAGTTCTGCGCCTTGCTGTTGAAGTGCTTCAAGTTCTGCTGTTACTTCGTCTTCTGTTACTTCAGTTGAAACAGCTTCGTACTCGAGGCCTTTGTATTCGCCAAGCTCAGCTTCTGGCTCAACCACGAATGTCACTTTGAAAGCGACTGGTTTGCCTTTCTCGAGCGTGCCGTCTACATCGATGTTTTCGAGCGCGATTGGTTCGAAACCAGCTTCTTCAACCGCACCTTGGATTGTGTCGCGGTAGAGAATGTCGAGCGCGTCTTGATAGAGTGCTTCTTCTCCATACATTTTGTTGAACATTGGGCGTGGCAATTTACCTTTACGGAAGCCAGGCACGTTCAAGTCTTTGACGACTGTTTTAAATGCGGCGTCAACTGCTTTATCAAAAGCTTCTGCAGGAGCTTCGTACGTGAGTACGCCTTGGCTACCTGATGTTTTTTCCCATTTTGCTGTCATGCTAAGTCCCTCCAACAATTCGTTTATACCGTACAAAAATGTACAACAATCCGTATTATAGCATAAATCCTCGGTATGCACACAAGGATTTAGTCTAATAACGCCTGTGTGAAGCGCAGATCCGCCTCTAAAATCGCAGCTGCCAAACCGTCGACTGCCTCGTCATGCAAAATCGCTTGTTTCGCCTGTACGAGCGCCTGCTCCACGTCCGCCATTTCAGCCGGCACATACGGATAATGCGTATACATATAGTTCATCAACAACTGAGTCCCGATCTCATCGCCCTCAACTGATTTCTGAAGCGAGAGGACGGTCTTCTCCCACGTCTCGATGTGCGATGTTGCCTCCATTTGCGACATCTCGTTCGTCGAATCCCCATCCGACCACTTGATGACCGCCAGTTCGGCAAAAGCTTTCTCTAACACGATTAATTTGACGAGCTTCGGTCGCTTGGATACGAGTAGCTCATGCAGCACATTGTCGAGCACCGAATCGATATTGAAATGAACATGTTGCAACGCCTCGATTTGTTCCCCTGTACTGCCGCGCGTCAACGTCCGTTTCAATTTGGCGATTGCCGCCGGAAACTCCGTCATCTTCAACACTTGAAGCACTTGATGCGCCTGTGTGTTGACCGTATCTTTTTTGTCTTGCCATTCGAGGTACTGGTTGATCCAGTGCGCCGCTTCAAACGGCTGGTCCCGCATGATGTAATACTGCGCGATCTGTAATCCGCCCGAAGCCGGTTCTTCCGCTTCCGCCATCTGGATGGCGACGAGTTCCTGCAACTTCTCGAGCGTTTCCGGGTCGTCCGGTTTTTCCATCGCACATTGGAAGATTTCCATGAAAATAAACGGGTCACCCGGAATCGCCTGATACCAATCCCATAAAATCGGTTCAATCCGCTGTCGTTCCCCAGAAGCATCTGCTTCTTGAATCATCTTATGCAGACGCGACCAATTCCCGGGGAACGGATAGTCCTGGTCCTTTTCCTTCTCCATCTTCCCTCACCCTCTCTTCCATTCCCTTTCATCTTCCTTTAGGACGCGATTCCTTGTCAATCGATTTCCCGGAAAATGAAAAAAGAGACGTTCTCCGTAGAGAGCGTCTCTATTTTAATGGAAGCGTCCCAAGAGGGATTCGAACCCCCGACCGACGGCTTAGCTTACCACCATGACTTTCGTCACCAACATCGTGTTGTTTGTAGTCTGGACTATATCTTCACCATTTCAGGTGCGACACGTGTAGTCTCTACGGAACCTCACGAGCACGATGCTCCTCCATTGATTCTACCTCTATTTCCATAGACATTCGAATCAACTCGACCCGACCAAGCGGGAATGAGTTTCCTCGGTATTACCATCAGCATAATCTGTTAAGGCTTCACCGATATAGTGTCGTCCACTTTATAGGTTTCTGTTTCCCTATAAAGGCTCCTATTTGTCTTGAAGGCCGTTGCTCTATCCTGCTGAGCTATTGGGACATTGACATGAAAACTATAATAGAAAAATGGTTTCCTGTCAATCGATTTCCCATTCGAAACTCATAGTTTTCCTGCGATGTCCAAATCTTCGACGTGAGAACCGTCTTCCGAGCGATAAAAACGTACCGCTGCTTTCCCTTTTTCTAAGTCAAGAAGCGCATACGTTTTGTCCGAACGTCCGCGTGGCATACGAATCGAACCCGGGTTGATGTAGACGACCCCATCCTCGATCAAAGCACCCGCCACATGCGAGTGACCGAACAAGACGACGTTCGCGCCGACTTCCTCCGCCCGGTAACGCAGCCGATTCAAGTCGAATTTGACGTCGTGATGATGCCCGTGGACGATGAGGATTGTGCCGGCATCCGTCGTCTCGATCCGTTCGAGCGGAAGGTCTCCACCAAAATCACAATTCCCACGGACCGTTCGATACGGCAATAGATGTTCATCAACAAGCGCAAGTTGTGAATCACCGCAATGGAACGCGTCATCAATCTCTGCCTCGTGTCGTTCAAAAATCGTTGTCAATTCTTCCGTCAGACCATGACTATCACTCACTATTAGAAAACGCATAAGCTTCATCCTTTCATGAATGGAATGATTTCTGCCTCCAGTTTTCGTAATGCCTGTCCACGGTGACTGACGACCGCTTTTTCTTCACGTTCTAGTTCAGCCGCCGTCTTGTGGAGCGATGGAACGATAAAGAGCGGGTCGTATCCAAAACCGTTCTCGCCACGTGGAGAATAGCCGATTGTCCCTTCAATCGTTCCGCGAACGGTCAACGTCTCTCCTGTCGGTTTTGCCAGACAGAGGGCACAGACGAAGCGGGCCACGCGATTCGTTTCGCCGTTCAATTTTTCAAGAAGAAGCGCATTGTTCGCCTCATCCGACTTTTCAGGACCGGCGAAGCGAGCTGAATATACACCAGGTGCCCCGTCGAGCGCGTCGACTTCAAGACCGGAGTCATCCGCCAGAACGGCATGCCCGAAATAGGCAGCTGCTTCCGTCGCTTTTAACGCCGCATTTTCTTCAAATGTCGTCCCTGTCTCATCTGTTTCCGGCGCATCCGGATAGTCGAGTAGTGATTCGACCTCAAATCCGAGCGGTGTCAACATCCCTTCTAGTTCTTTCACTTTTCCAGGATTGTGTGTCGCAATGATCAACTTCATAATGTCTCCTCCGAACGTTCTCCGACGTACCACCAAGAAGCACCGAGTGCCTCTTGTGCCGTCTTGAATAATGATGCGATTCCGTGTTGTGCAAGCGCGAGCATCTCGTTCATCTCTTGAAGCGTGAACGTCGCCTCTTCACCTGTCCCCTGAACTTCGACGAACCGACCGCTCGCCGTCATGACGACGTTCATGTCGACTTCAGCCGCCGCGTCTTCCATATAGTCCAAGTCGAGAACGAGTTCATCGGTACGTCCGACCGAGATTGCCGCGACACCTTCTTTGATTGGCGTATCGTCGAGCTTCCCTTGACGAATTAACCGGTCGACGGCGAGGACGAGGGCACAAAAACCACCCGTGATGGATGCCGTACGTGTACCGCCATCCGCTTGGATGACGTCACAGTCAATCCAAATCGTTCGTTCGCCTAGACGTTCCAAGTCCACGACCGAGCGGAGTGATCGGGCGATGAGACGCTGAATCTCCATCGTCCGACCCGATTGTTTCCCACGTACCGCTTCTCGGACAGTCCGGTCACCTGTCGCACGTGGCAACATCGCATACTCGGCATTGATCCAGCCTTGCTTCTTCCCGCGAAGGAAGTTCGGAACACGTTCTTCGACAGTCGCTGTACAAATCACTTTCGTATCACCAATCGAAATGAGGACAGACCCTTCCGCATGCTTATTCACATGAGGTACGATTTCGACTGTTCGTAATTCATCAAATCGTCTCGTATCACGCAATGCCGGTCACCTCGACTTTCTCCGCATGGACCGGACGACCGAGCCATTCGCTCGCTAGTCGGTCAAACAGTTCAATATCCCCCGTCGCATAAAAGGCATGGGATGGGACAGTATCTAATCCGTTCTCAAGCTCTTGATAATCAAGCATCGCTGCGACTTCAAGCGCCGTCTCGTCACCCGACGAGATGAGGTGCACGTTCGGTCCGACCACGTCCTGGATGACAGGCGCAAGAATCGGATAGTGCGTACAACCGAGAATGAGTGTATCCATCTCAGAAGATTGTAGCGGACGCAGCGTCTCTTCCACAATTTGACGGACGCGGTCTCCCGACACGTCCCCCGCTTCGACGAGCGGGACAAAAGGCGGGCAAGCGAGTGAGTACACGTCGACCTCACCAGCCACGTGACGAAGCGCCTTTTCATACGAAGCGCTCTCAATCGTCATCTTCGTACCGATGACACCGATATGTTTGTTGCGTGTCCCTTTGACAGCCGCGCGGGCACCTGGGTCGATGACACCGATGACCGGGATATCGAGGCGTTTCCGCGCCTCTTTCAAAACAACCGCCGTCGCCGTGTTACAGGCGATGACAATCATTTTGACGTCTTTCTTCAATAGAAACTCAATGAGTTCCCATGTATAAGCTTCAATCTCATCGTGCGGACGCGGCCCGTATGGACAGCGTTCCGTATCGCCGATATAGATGATTTCTTCTTTAGGGAGTTGGCGCATCAATTCTTTGACTACCGTCAACCCGCCGACTCCTGAATCGAGGACTCCAATCGCTCGTTTCATTTTGCATCACTTCCATTCTCACCTATCTTACCAAAAAACATCAGACGGAAAAAGAAACGTTCCCATGACAAAAAAAGACGAGGTCGCCAGTGGCGCCTCGTCCCTTACCCGAATTACTGAGCAAGACCTTCGCTAGTGAGCATGTCAGAAAGCGTGTTGATCGCTTCTTCTGCATCTTCACCTTCAGCAGTGATCTTGATTGTAGAATCTTTTGCGATACCGAGTGAAAGTACACCCATGATCGACTTCAAGTTAACTGTTTTACCATTGTACTCGAGGTTGATGTCTGATTGGAACTTAGAAGCTGTGTTAACCAACTGAGTAGCTGGACGAGCGTGAATTCCTGAATCAGCAACGACTGTGAACGTTTTTTCCATGAGATGATGGTCTCCCTTCAAAATTCAATTCTACAGGCGAACCGGCAGAATATTTTTTGTTTGTGAACTCATTATCAAATGATAGCGGATTCGCAAAAATTCTGCAAGCGGTTTTTATATTCCGGAGTCCATTCCGTTGGACGACCTTCCTTCGTCAAATGAACGAGGCTAGTTCGCCCCGCGAAGAGGAGTTGTTCTCCGTCATATGCCCCGTAATGAATATCACATGAAGTGTTTCCGACCGTCAAGATATTGGCATGCACGGTCAGCTGTTGACGTGGCATGACTTGTCGAACATAGTCACATTGCGCATCGGCGACGACGACAAACCCGTCCTTCAAGGAGAATCCTGTCGCTTCTAACAACTCGATTCGCGCATCTTCGAAATAGATGAACGGGATCGTGTTGTTCATGTGACCGTACGGATCGCACTCCGAAAAGCGGACTTTCACATCGAGGGCGACCCCTGCTTTGACACGTGTTTCCCAACCTGGCTCTCGAAAGTACTTGGTCATCGGCTCGCTTATGCCTCGACCGCAGAACCGGTGCGACCTTTGTCACTACCGAAGAACTGTTTGAACGAGTGAAGCGTCGTTTGACGGTTCATCGAAGCGATTGACGTCGTGAGCGGGATGCCTTTCGGGCAAACTTCGACACAGTTTTGTGCGTTTCCGCACTGCATGATGCCGCCGTCTTCCATAAGGGCTTCAAGGCGGTCTTCCGCGTGGAAGGCACCTGTTGGATGCGAGTTGAAGAGACGGACTTGCGAAATCGCAGCTGGACCGATGAAGTCCGACTTGTCGTTGACGTTCGGACACGCTTCAAGACAAACCCCACATGTCATACATTTCGATAACTCGTATGCCCATTGACGTTTGTTTTCTGGCATACGCGGTCCTGGACCGAGGTCATACGTTCCATCGATTGGAACCCATGCCTTCACTTTTTTCAACGCGTCGAACATGCGTTGACGGTCGACTTGAAGGTCACGGATGACCGGGAACGTCTTCATCGGAGCGAGGCGGATCGGTTGCTCGAGTTTATCGACGAGCGCTGTACACGATTGGCGTGGCTTCCCGTTGATGATCATCGAGCAGGCACCACATACTTCCTCGAGACAGTTCATGTCCCAGTTGATCGGTGTCGTCTTGTCGCCGTTCGCGTTGACCGGGTTACGGCGGATTTCCATCAATGCCGAGATCACGTTCATGTTCGGACGGTACGGCACCGTGAATTCTTCAGTATATGTCGCTTGATCCGGTCCATCTTGGCGTTCAATGATGAAGCGGATGTCTTTTTGTTCAGATTGCATTGGCGTCGTCATTTCGTCTTCGCCCCTTTCTTCGAGTAATCCCGTTTACGTGGCGGGATTAACGAAACATCGATGTCTTCATACGAGATATCGACTTCCCCATCTTTGTAACGTGCCATCGTCGTCTTCATGAACTGCTCGTCATTACGTTCCGGGAATTCCGGTTTGTAATGGGCACCACGGCTCTCGTCCCGCTTGAGTGCGCCGAGTGTGATGACGCGTGCGAGGTCGAGCATGTGGTCGAGCTGTCGAATGAACGATGCCCCTTGGTTGCTCCAGCGTGCCGTATCCGTAGCCGAGATGTTATGGAAACGTTCACGCAATTCTTGGATTTTCTTGTCCGTCGCTTCGAGCTTGTCGTTATAACGAACGACTGTGACGTTGTCCGTCATGAGTTCACCGAGTTCACGGTGGATTTGATACGCGTTCTCTGTCCCGTCCATCGCAAGGATGTCGTTGAAACGTTCGATTTCTTCACGCTCGTTGAAGTTGAAGAGTGCGTCAGAGACGCTTTCTGTCGCTTGGTCGAGACCACGCATATAGTTGACCGCTGCAGGACCTGCTTCCATTCCGCCGTGAACGGCTGAGAGGAGTGAGTTCGCACCGAGACGGTTCGCACCGTGCATCGAGTAGTCACATTCACCGGCTGCGAAGAGTCCAGGGATGTTTGTCATTTGATCGTAGTCGACCCATAGTCCGCCCATCGAATAGTGGACTGCCGGGAAGATCTTCATCGGTACTTTACGCGGGTCGTCCCCTACGAATTTCTCGTAGATTTCGAGGATCCCACCAAGTTTGATGTCGAGTTCTTTCGAGTCTTTGTGCGACAAGTCGAGGTAGACCATGTTCTCGCCGTTGACGCCGAGTTTTTGGTTAACACATACATCAAAGATCTCACGTGTCGCGATGTCACGCGGTACGAGGTTTCCGTATGCTGGATATTTCTCTTCGAGGAAGTACCATGGCTTCCCGTCTTTGTATGTCCAGACACGTCCACCTTCCCCACGAGCCGATTCACTCATGAGACGAAGTTTGTCGTCCCCAGGAATCGCAGTCGGGTGAATTTGGATGAACTCCCCGTTCGCGTAGACAGCACCTTGGCGGTAAACCGCTGCCGCTGCTTGTCCTGTGTTGATGACCGAGTTTGTCGACTTACCGAAGATGACCCCTGGGCCACCTGTCGCCAAGATCACCGCGTCCGATGGGAACGCTTTAATTTCCATCGAGCGCAAATCCTGACAGACCGCACCGCGGCAGATGCCTTCTTCATCGATGACGGCACGAAGGAATTCCCATCCTTCATATTTCTCGACAAGACCTTGTGCTTCATAGCGACGAACCTGCTCATCGAGTGCATAGAGAAGTTGTTGACCTGTTGTCGCTCCAGCGTATGCCGTACGGTGGTGAAGCGTTCCACCGAAACGACGGAAGTCTAAGAGACCTTCTGGCGTACGGTTGAACATGACACCCATCCGGTCGAACATGTGGATGATTTTTGGTGCATTCTCTGCCATTTTTTGAACAGGTGGTTGGTTGGCGAGGAAGTCGCCTCCGTAGACCGTGTCGTCAAAGTGTTGCCAAGGAGAATCACCTTCCCCTTTCGTGTTGACGGCCCCGTTAATACCACCTTGGGCACAAACTGAATGTGAACGCTTGACCGGTACAAGCGAGAATAGTTTTACCGGAACACCCATCTCTGCCGACTTGATAGTCGCCATGAGTCCAGCTAGACCGCCACCGATGACGATCAAACTTTGATTTGCCATGTAAAATTCCCCCTAATTACAAGATGCCTGCAAACGTCAAAATCGAACGGATGCCGACAAAAGATAGTGCCAAGAACACGACACCTGATACGTAGCTCATGAGACGTTGCGAACGAGGTGACTGTGTGATTCCCCACGTGATCGAGAACGACCAAAGACCGTTCGCAAAGTGGAACGTAGCCGAAAGGATTCCGACTATGTAGAAGATCAACATGAGCGGGTTGTCGACGATGTTTTGCATCATCTCCGCATTGACTTCTACCCCGCGTAATTTCGCTAAGCGCGTTTCCCAAACGTGCCATGCGATAAAGATCACGAGGAAGACCCCTGTGAAGCGTTGGAAGAGATACAACCAGTTGCGTGCGTATGAATAACGGTTCGAGTTAATCGATCCAAGAAACGCATAGTACACGCCGTACACTCCGTGGAAGATCATCGGCAATGCGATAATCGTCACTTCAAGGAAGTACAAATACGGTAAGTTCTCCATGAATTTTGCTGCTTTGTTGAATGACTCCACCCCATCGACGATGTAGTAGTTGACCGATAAGTGAACGATCAAAAACAAACCGATTGGAATGACCCCAAGTAGCGAATGGACTTTACGACTGAAGTAGTCACGATGCGCTGCCATTCTAGTTCCCCCTTTTCACGAGCATTGGCTCGTTTTGTCAATAAAAGCGTTTTCAAATGCAGATATAGCTTTCTGACTCCTATTCTACTCTTGTGAAAATTGTATGACAAGATAACCTAGCCGATTTGTGCCACATTCTTTTCAAAAATACAGGATGACCAAATTCCGATTGGTCGTTATAATGATATAGAGAGATTGGAGTGATGGGATAGAATGGAAACGATGAGCCAACCAATTTTCGCGATTGAACTTCTTCGCGACTATGTGTTGACGGACTTGCTTGGTGAAGATTACGCCCAAGTCATCTATTGGTCAGGAAAACGGGTCGCCCGCAAATTCCCGACGATGTCTGACGATGAACTGACTGCATTCTTCGATGAGGCAGGTTGGGGAGCGTTGACGCTCAAAAAGGAACGTGGGAGTAAATTTACATACGAACTCATCCCACCGCCCACGACCCAAGCCAAGGCGACCGGTTACTATCAGCTCGAAGCTGGATTTTTAGCCGAACAGATTGCAGGTCGTTTCCAGTGCGTCGCGGAAGGATATGCCGATCCCGCCCGAAAAACTGTCCAAATCACCGTCCAACTAGACCGGAAAGACGATTACGAATAAGAGTCGATGCGTTTCGCATCGACTCTTATTTTTGTTTCTGCTGAAGTTATTGACGCATGTAGAGACGGAATCCATTAAGTTCGTATTGATCAAACGTCACGTCTTCCCCTCCATAGCCCTGAGTCGCCTTACGAACGACCACTACAACATTTCCCGGAAAATGTCCGTTCTCTATCAGCCAATCGAGCGCTTTATATGTTCAACTCTTTCATTCATCCGTATCCTCATGCACATATTGAAGGACAGTCTCCGCCAGTTTTTCCGGTAGTCCCGCTTCTTTCAATTGTTCAAGCGAAGCCAGACGAATCTGTTTCATCGACCCGAAATGACGGATGAGCTGTTGACGACGTTTCGGACCGACTCCTGGAATCTCGTCTAAAATCGACTTCGTCATCTTCTTCGTCCGCAAGCTACGGTGGAAAGTGATGGCGAAACGGTGGACCTCGTCTTGCATCCGCTGTAATAGATAAAACGCACTCGATCGTGGATGGAGTTCTACGACCGCACCATGTTCTCCAAACAACAGTTGACTCGTCCGATGTCGGTCATCCTTTTTGAGTGAGCCGACCGGTAAGTCGAGTCCGAACTCGTTTTGGATGACGTCGAGCACGGCATTCAATTGTCCGATTCCTCCATCAATCAATAGGAGATCCGGTAGCCGCTTGTCTTCCGTCAACAGGCGGCGGAACCGTCGCCGCACGACTTCGCGCATCGTCTCATAATCATCGGGCCCTTGGACGGTCCGAATCTTATATTTCCGATACTCTTTCTTGAGTGGCTTCCCATCTTCAAAGACGACGAGCGCCGATACGGCGTCCGCCCCTTGAATGTTCGCATTATCGATGATGTCGACACGCGACAAGTTCGAAATGCCGATCGCTTCCCCGAGTTCACGCATCGCGAGTAACGTCCGCTCTTCATCCCGAGCGAGCAATTCGAATTTCTCATTCAAGGCGATCGTCGCGTTCTTCGTCGCCAAATCAAGCAATTGTTTTTTTGCCCCGCGTTTCGGTTGCATCACTTTCGTACCGATGGCGTCATTTAATAAATCGAGGCGGACCGTTTCGGGTACAAGAATTTCTTTCGGCACGACGTTTTGTTCATAGAACTGAACGATAAAACTTTCGAGCTCTTCCGAAGGTTCCCCGTGCATCGGGAAGAGAGAGACGTCTCGCTCGATCATCTTGCCACCTCGCATGTAGAACACTTGGACACACATCCAGCCCCGGTCAAGTGTATAACCGAAGACGTCTCGCGCCGTCGGGTCGGCCGTAATCATATTCTGTTTATTCATGATCGATTCGACCGCTCGAATCTGATCGCGTAGTTCAGCAGCCCGCTCGAACTGCATGTCTTCAGCGGCACGCCCCATCTCGACATTCAGCTTGGCGAGCGTCTCACTCGTCTCACCGTTCAAGAAACGACGAATCTCGTTGACAATCTCTTTTTGCGAATCCGTGTCGACCGCGAGCTCACAAGGTCCTAAGCACTGCCCGATGTGATAATAAAGACAGAGTTTCTTCGGCATCGGCTGACATTTGCGGAGTGGGTATAGTTTGTCGAGAAGTCGTTTCGTCTCGTTCGCCGCGTAAGCGTTCGGGTACGGTCCGAAATAATGCCCACCGTCTTTCTTCAGCTTACGAGTCGTCAACAACCGCGGATACGGTTCATTCGTGATTTTAATGTACGGATACGTCTTATCATCTTTCAGGCGAATATTGTACTTCGGGTCATGCTTTTTGATGAGCGTCATTTCAAGGAGCAACGCCTCGAGTTCGCTCGCCGTTACGATGTACTCGAAGTCACGGATCTCTGCGACGAGGCGCATCGTCTTGATGTCGTGTGCGCCCGTGAAGTAAGAACGGACCCGATTCTTGAGGTTTTTTGCTTTCCCTACATAGATGACCTCACCATATTCGTTTTTATGCAAATAGCAACCCGGTTCGTCCGGGAGCAGTGCCAATTTATGTTTAATGTGGTCGGTATGACTCAATTCCATTCACCTCAGTTTAGCTTCCTCCTGGACGGGAAAAAGAGTGTGATATCTCGTCAGAGGAGGATTTTATATTATGAAACGATACGATGTCATCATTGTCGGTAGCGGGTCAGCCGCGAGTCAAGCCGCCACGATTTTACGTGACGCCGGTAAAGAAATTGCCATCATTGAAAACTGGACGTTCGGAGGAACGTGTCCTCAACGTGGATGTGACCCGAAAAAAATGCTCGCCGAAGGTGCCGAACTACTCGCCCGCACGGAACGTATGCGCGATCTCGGCGTCGAAGGAAGCCTATCCCTCGATTGGTCGTCCTTTAAAAAGCGGATTGATGAATATCGCTTCTCGATTCCTACGTCAAAAACGCAACATTGGAACGAGATGAACATTGACTTATATCAGGGAGAGCCTCACTTTATCGATGAGGACTCCATCGTCATCGATGGTCACGAGCTCTCTGCCAACCAATTTTTAATCGCGACGGGTCAAACGCCACGCCCTCTCGATATCCCAGGTGGCGAACTGGCGATCACGAGCGATGATGTGTTCGACCTCGACGCGTTGCCTGAATCGATTCACATTGTGGGGGCAGGCTATATCGCATTTGAATTCGCCCATATTTTCCGGCGCTTCGGAAGTGACGTGACCCTTCTCATTCGTTCACGTGCGTTGAAGGCATTCGACCCGAACGTCGTCCATCGGCTCGTCGAGGAGTCGAAGCGAATCGGCATCACCGTCCGACATGACATCGAACCGACACGAATCGATGGGAACGTCTTAACGTTATCAGATGACTCTACCCTTGAAGGAGTTGTCCTTAACGCCACCGGGCGAATTCCAAGCATCGAGCGACTTCATCTCGATTCAGCCGGCGTCAATACCGATCATCATGGTGTTCAGGTGAACGAGCATCTCCAGACGAGTAATCCGAATATATACGCCGCCGGAGACGTCGCAAGCAGTCCAAACCCTGCGCTCACACCGTTCGCTGGTCAGGAAGGACGCCTCGCTGCATTGAACATGCTTCACGGGAATACACGGCCACTCCCGGAGCGTCCGGCGCCGACAATCGTCTATGCGACGCCGCCGATTGCCAAAGTGGGGCTCACTGTGGAGGAAGCAGAAGCCGAGGGCATCGACTTCGACGTGAAAGAAACGGACATGTCCCATTTCCTCACCTATTCACGCATCAATGACGCGACCGCCTATTCGAAAGTATTGTTGAGTGCGGAAGGTCATATTATCGGGGCACATCTGATTGGACACCATGCCCCGGAACTCATCAACCTGTTCTCTTTCATTATACAGAACAAACTGTCGCATCAACACGTGAAGCACTTAGAAGTCGCCTATCCGACGGCCGCCTCCGACCTAACCTATCTGATCTAAACAAAAGACGGGACTCGCCTCATGGCGAATCCCGTCTTTCTCTTATTCGATTCCTTTATCCTTGTCTTCTTTCAATGCGTCTTGTAACGACTTCTCCCAAAGAGGGACCCCTTTTGCGTGCGCCGCACGTGAGATGAGGTGCCCCCCGACAGGAGCCGTCAAGAGGACGAAGAAGAGACCGAGCAAGAGTCTTGCATCAAATACCCGTTCATCGACATATACGTGAAGGACGGCCGCAAAGAGGACGAACATGACACCGAGTGTCGCACTCTTTGAGGCAGCGTGTGTTCTCGAATAAATATCTGGGAGACGGATGAGACCGATCGCGGCGACGACCGTGAAGAAGACGCCGATGATCGTGAAGATGCCGGTAATGAGATCAAAGATCATTGTCGCGGTCATGTTGGATAATCTCTCCCCTCTCTAAGAATTTCGAGAACGCCACCGTTCCGATGAAGGCCAAAATACTGAGTAGCAAGATGACTTCAAAATAAAGGGTCGTATCGAGCAGAATCGACAGTAACGCAACGACCGAGATGAGCGCGATCCCGATTGAGTCGAGCGCGATGACTCGGTCTGCCGTCGTCGGTCCTTTGACGACGCGATACAACATCATCAACATCGCAAGCAAGAGAATGGCGAGCGAGATGTAGATGAGAATGTCTAGTAAATCCATCACTCTGTCGCCTCCTTAATGCTTGATTCAAAGTTATCATAAATGTCTTTTCGTAAGGCTTCCTTATCCGGCATGTTGAGCGCGTGGATATAGAGCACGGAATTGTCTTTTGACACCTGAACGACGAGCGTCCCTGGTGTGAGCGTGATCAGCATCGAGAGCAAGCTGATTTTCCAGCCTTTGTCGAGAGACGTCTCATATCGGAAGATTCCTGGTTGAATCTTCAGCTTCGGACTAAGGACGAGACGTAACACCTCGAAGTTCGCGAGGAACAGTTCCCGGATGAAGATGAGGAGCAATTTAAACAGACGCCAAACGCGTGTGAAGTAAAAGTTGCCCCCCCCTGACTTGAAGAATCGGCGCATCATGAACAAGATGAGCAATCCGAGTAGATATCCGACGAAGAATCCGCTCGTTGTGAACGATCCCGTGAGGAACATCCAGATGAACGCCAAGAAAAAGTTAATCAAAAGTTGATAAGCCATCTGTGTTTCACTCCTTTATCACGGCATCGATATAGATTTCTGGATTGACGAGCGGCTCAATCGCTTGCGTGATATACGGATGGATGGCTTCTGCCCCAAATCCGTATGCGACCGCAATGATGAGCAACAAGAAGACCGGTACAATCAAACGTTTCGTATATGGGACGAGTGGTCCGTCATACTCACGCTTCGCCTCTCCCCAGAATCCGTTCAAGAAGATCTTCATGACCGAGTAGAGGACAAAGAGACTTGATAAGAGGACGAGAAGTGGTCCGAACAGTTCTCCTTCGTCCATCCCACCTGATACGATCAATAACTTCCCGAAGAATCCACTGAGTGGCGGAATCCCTGCAAGCGAGAGCGCTGCGACGAAGAACGTCCATCCGAACAGTGGGAAGCGTGTGATGAGTCCACCCATATCGCGCAATTGACCGGATTTGGTGATCCCAATCATCATCCCGACGAGCATGAAGAGAACTGCCTTGATGATCATATCGTGAATCAAGTAGTAGAGCGACCCTTCAAGGGACGTCTGTGTGTTGACGGAGATCCCGTACAAAATGACCCCGACCGCAATCATGATGTTGTAGATGATGATCAGCTTCACATCGTTATAAGCGATGGCACCTGTCATCCCGATGAAGATCGTGAGGACAGCGAGCACCATGAGGAACGTCTGTAAAAACTCACCGTTCCCATCAAAGAGTAGCGTGTACGTCCGTAAAATAGAGTAGACCCCGACTTTCGTCAAGAGTGCCCCGAACATCGCAAGAATCGGTGTCGGTGCTACAACATACGCTCCAGGGAGCCAGTAGTGAAGTGGGACGAGTGCCCCTTTCATCCCGAAGACGATGACAAACATCACACCGATGACGGTAATGACGTCCGGGTTATCGACGAGCGGAATCTTCATCGCCAAGTCTGCCAAGTTGAGCGTACCTGTAACGCCATAGAGCAAGGCGACCGACATGACGAAGAGTGCCGAGGCGATGATGTTCACGAGCAAGTATTTGATGGACTCACGTAACTGGACGCCACGTCCACCAAGCACAATCAACACGTATGAAGACATCAAGAAAACCTCGAAGAAAACGAACAAGTTGAAAATATCACCTGTCGTGAAGGCACCGTTCACCCCGACGAGCAAGAAGAGCATCGAGATGTACAAGTAGTTGCCTTCATATGAGTCTGAGAAGTAATGGACGGCGAACCACACGATGAAGAGCGTGAGGAGAGTCGACGTCGTCACGAGTAGGGCTGACAACATATCCGATACGAGTGTGATCCCGAACGGCGCTTGCCAGTTCCCGAGGTTGAGGGTTTGAATCCCCTCCGTGGAGACCGTGTGCACAAGGAAGAGTGACACGATCGCCGTAATAGCTAAAGCTCCAAGAGCCATCACACGCTGCAGCTGGACCCGTTTTGGCATGAACATCATGATGATGGCCGCAAGCGCAGGAATGACGATTGGAAAGACCGGTAAGTTAATCATACGATTCTGTTCCTTTCATTTCTTCCATATTGTCCGTGCTGAGCTCCTGATACGTGCGGTATGCAAGTACGAGGAAGAACGCCGTCACCCCGAAACTGATGACGATTGCCGTCAAGACGAGCGCTTGCGGTAACGGGTCTGTGAATTCAGTCACACCGTCGACGAGGACAGGGGCTGCCCCTGTCTTCAAACCTGCCGTCGTCAAGACGAGAAGGTGTGCCGCGTGACTGAACAAGGCTGTGCCGATGATGATGCGTAACAAACTTCTTGAGAGAACAAGATAGACGGCACACATCGTCAGGACACCGATGATGATGCTAACGAAGATTTCCATTATTCACTCTCTCCAATCGTTTGTATAATCGTTAGGGTGATTCCGATGACTACGAGATAGACCCCTAAGTCAAACGCAATCGCCGTATGGAGCGTCTGTTCACCGAGAAGTGGTAAGTCAAACTTCCCATAAGCATGCGTCAAGAACGGACGACCCAAGAATACCGAGTGAAGACCTGTTAAAAGTGCGATCAATAATCCCGTCGCAGTCATGAGACGGTAGTCAATTGGGAGCACGTTCGCAAGTGTCTTCGAATCAAATGCGAGTAGCAACAAGACGAGCGCGGCGGATGTCATCAATCCACCGATGAACCCTCCACCTGGTGAATAGTGACCGGCAAAGAACAAATCGATCGAGAAGATGACGATGATGAAGAAAATGATAATCGCGGCCGTCTGCAATATGACGTCATTGACGCGTTTGCTGTTTTGCTTCATGTGCACCTTCTCCTTTCGTACGTCGTGTTGTTCTAAATTTAATCATCGTGTAGATCCCGAAAGCCGCAATTCCGAGAACGACGATTTCAAACAAAGTATCAAATCCACGGAAGTCGACGAGGACGACGTTAACCATGTTTTTACCTGCTGCAAGCTCATACACGTTCTCTTTGTAATACTCCGAGATCGAAGTGAGCGATTTGTTCGTGAGCGCCATGAAGCTGAGAAGCGTCACGGTCGTCCCGACGAGAATGGCCACGATGGCATTCCCGACTTTGAAACGCATCCGTACTTCCTTCTTGCTGATGTCCGGCATGTGATAGAACACGAGCAAGAACAAGGCAACCGAGACCGTCTCGATGACAAGCTGCGTGAGTGCCAAGTCAGGGGCACCGAAGAAGACGAAGAACAGTGCCACGCCGTAACCGACAACCCCGAGTAAGATGATGGACGGTAGACGCGAACGCATAAATAGAATCGCGAGCGCCGCAAGCATGACGACAGCTCCGAGCACGTATTCATACGGTGCGATCTCTGCCAAGTTCTCGAACGAGAATCGGTACATGTCGAACCACCAAATGCTAAAGAGCATCATGCCTGAGAGGAAGACGAAAATATAGATCAAATACGACCGGATGAAGCCAGTCATGTAGTTGTCTTTAAAGCGATACGCCGCCTTATTTGACCAGACGAGTGTACCATCGTACATCCCGTTGAGCGTCAAACGGTGTGGGATGCGGTTGTAGATGCCCATCCATTTGCCCATTTGCCAGAACAGCAACGAACCGAGAAGAACGACCCCGATCGTCATGAACAACTCTGGCGTCAAACCATGCCAGAAATAGATGTGAACATCGACTTCTTGCCCTTGCGCGACGAGTGTCGGATAAATCGACTCGACGGCCGGTTTGATGAGCGAGTTCGACAAGACGTTCGGGAAGAACCCGAGACCGACAACGAGAAGCGCGAGAATGGCCGGCGAAATCAACATGCCGATCGGCGCCTCATGCGGTTTCTTCGGCAATTGATCGAACTTCGCCTTGCCCATGAACGTCCGTGTGAACAACATGATGCTATAGATGAACGTGAACACACTTCCGACGAACGCGATGATCGGAAGCAAAATCCCAATCGTATCGAGCGCGAAGAAGTCGGCCGAGAAGACTTTCGTCGTCGCTTTTAAGAACATCTCTTTACTCAAGAAACCGTTAAACGGCGGAAGACCGGCCATCGATAACGAACCGATGACGGCAATCGTGAACGTGATCGGCATGACCGTCATCAGACCGCCAAGCTTACGAATGTCACGTGTGCCCGTCTCGTGGTCGACAATCCCGGCCATCATGAAGAGTGAACCTTTGAATGTCGCATGGTTGATCAAATGGAAGATTGCTGCGATCGTCGCGACCATAAAGATGTTGTCATCCATACCATCATAGTGGAGCGCAGCCGCACCAAGACCGAGGAGTGACATGATCAACCCGAGCTGACTGACTGTCGAGAATGCTAAGATTCCTTTCAAGTCGGTCTGCTTCACGGCGTTGAACGAGCCCCAGAACATCGTAAACATCCCGACTCCGGCAATCGTCCATAGCCAGACCGATGATTCTTGGAACACCGGGCTCATACGGGCCACAAGATAGAGACCCGCCTTGACCATCGTCGCCGAGTGGAGGTACGCACTGACCGGAGTCGGTGCTTCCATCGCGTCAGGTAACCAGATGTGGAACGGGAACTGCGCCGATTTCGTGAACGCCCCGAGCAAGATGAGAATCATCGCGGCAAGGAAGAACGGGCTCTCGGCGATGACACCAGAGTTCGCGACCATATCACGAATGCTGTACGAACCAATCATCGACTCGAGTAAGACAATCCCCCCGAGCATCGACAATCCTCCGAATACGGTGAGAAGCATCGACTTCTGTGCGCCGTAACGTGAACGCTCTTTCTCATACCAGTAACCAATCAACAGGAATGATGAAATCGATGTGAGCTCCCAGAACATATACATGACAATCATGTTGTCCGAGAGAACGACCCCGAGCATCGCACTCATGAACATCAAGAGATACACATAGAAATGCCCGAGTGACTCTTTGTCCTTATTCAAATAATAAATTGAATATAAGACAACAAGTGCGCCAATCCCCGTGATGAGGAGGGCGAACAGTAGACTAAGTCCGTCAACGTATGCCGTGAAGTTAATCCCGAGGGACGGCATCCACGCAATCGTCTCTGTCACGACGTCCCCTGCACTCGTGATCGGAATGAATCCGGCGAAGTAGGTGACGAGCACGACCGGAACGATCAAGACGAACCAGCCTGTATGAATTTGCTTCATCCCCCGAAACAAGAACGGGATGAACGGTGCCGCGAGAAGCGGCAACAAAATAGCTAAATGTAACACCGACAAGAAAATTCCTCCTTCGAACAGAGTCGTACAATAGATTGAGCCGTAAAGTAAGGTCACTTGACTCCATCATGTCTTCCTCATGAGTATAGCGTAAATTTTCAGTCTGTTTCCATGATAAAAGCTTCCAGTCCGCGCACGCCCTCACTAAAATTCCGAATCTTTTAAATATGAAGGAAGCCGACGGAATTTCTTCAAAAAAAATTTTGAAATCAGACGATATGTATCGGAATTTTCCGTAAATGAGGGTGTGTGGAATAACTCAACCTATTCCCTACTTGCCTGTCCTTTTCCTTCTTTTCCGTTCGACAAAACAAAAAAGCAGCCGATTTCAATCGGCTGCTACGCAATTATTGTGCTGTTGCGATAAACTCTTTCAATGCTTCTTTTGGTTGGAAGCCCATTGTTTTCGAAACAGGCTCGCCATCTTTGAACATCATGAGTGTCGGGATACTTTGGATTTGGAAAGCACCTGCGACTTCAGGGTTTTCGTCGACGTCGAGTTTCACGATTTGGACTTGGTCACCCATTTCTTGATCGAGTTCTTCGAGAACTGGCGCGATCATGCGACATGGTCCACACCAAGTTGCCCAGAAATCAACGAGGACTACGCCCTCTTTTACATCTTGTTCAAACGATTGAGTCGTTGCGTGTTTAATAGCCATTTGTAAAAACCTCCCCAATAAGATGAGAGAGCTCTGATATAGAACTCTCATGCAATTCATGTTCAGAGTATACCACGGAGGGTAACAACCCCAAAACGTTTTGCTTATTAGCTATTGACGAGGTGCTTGCGGAACTCTTCTGTCAACATTGGAACGACATCGAACAGGTCACCAACGATGCCATAGTCTGCCACGCTGAAGATGTTCGCTTCCGGATCCTTGTTGATCGCGACGATGACCTTCGCGTTACTCATCCCTGCCAAGTGTTGGATTGCTCCAGAGATTCCGCATGCGATGTAAAGGTCTGGTGTGACGACTTTACCCGTTTGACCGATTTGAAGCGCGTAGTCGCAGTAGTCGGCGTCACATGCTCCACGTGAAGCACCAACCGCTCCTCCGAGAAGTTCAGCCAACTCTTCAAGTGGTTTGAAGCCGTCTTCGCTCTTCACGCCACGTCCGCCTGCGACGATGACTTTCGCTTCCGCCAAGTCGACTTTCCCAGTCGCCTTACGAACGACTTCTTTGACGATCATCGCGAGGTCTTTCAGTTCGACTGCTGGCGTTTCAACTGAGACGCTTGCACCTGCTTGACGCGCGAGTGCGTCGATGTTGTTCGGACGAATTGTGAAGAACATGACCGAGTCTTTGAACTTCACTTTCTCGAACGCCTTCCCTGAGTAGATTGGGCGAACGAATTCAGCGTCACGACCTGTTCCTTCGATAGAGACGACGTCACTGATGAGTCCAGCATCGAGACGTGCCGCGAGTTTCGGTGCGATGTCTTTCCCGAGAGCTGTGTGACCGAGGACGATCATGTCCGGACTTTCTTGTTCGATCAGCTGACGGAGCACTTGCCCGTAGCCGTCTGGCGTATAGTGTTTGAGGCGATCGTCTTCAACGACGAGGACACGGCTTGCGCCATACTCCCCAAGTTCTTGCGCGAGTGATTGCACGTGATCCCCAATCACGACTGCCGTCACATCGTCTGTCAATTGCTTCGCCGCAGCGATGGCTTCGAATGATACGTTACGTAACGCGCCTTCACGCGCTTCTGCGAGTACTAAAGCTTTCATCTATGATCTCCCCCTTAAATGACTTTCGCTTCCGTGCGAAGAAGTTGTACGAGCTCGCTCACTTGTGTCGACATGTCGCCTTCAAGGATACGGCCGGCTTTCTTCTCCTCTGGTAAGAATCGTTCAATCGTCTCGATTTTCGCTTCGATTTCATCTTCATCGAGGTCGATGTCCATGAGTTCAAGTTCTTCGAGTGGTTTCTTCTTCGCTTTCATGATCCCAGGCAAGCTCGGGTAACGTGGTTCGTTCAACCCTTGTTGCGCCGTCACGAGAAGTGGGAGTGCGACTTCGATGACTTCAGTATCCCCTTCGACGTCACGTGTGACCGTAGCCGTCGTGCCATCGATTTCAAGAGCCGTGATCGTCGTCACGTAGTTCATGTCGAGAAGTTCTGCGACACGTGGTGCGACTTGTCCGCTACCGCCATCGATTGCAACGTTCCCTGCAAAGATGAGGTCTGCGTCTTGTTCTTTCAAGTATGTGGCGAGCACTTTTGAAATCGTGACGTGGTCCGCATCTTCGACATCGTCCTCGATCGAGATACGAACAGCTTTGTCCGCTCCCATGGCGAGCGCCGTACGAAGCTCTTTGTCCGCGTCTTCCGGTCCTACCGTGACGACCGTGACCTCTCCCCCGAGTGCGTCACGTTTTTGAATCGCTTCTTCGACCGCATATTCGTCATACGGGTTGATGATGAACTCAGCGCCGTCTTCTTGAATTTCCCCATTCTCGAGCTGAATCGCTTCCTCAGTATCAAACGTACGTTTCAGCAAAACAAAAATATTCATGGTTGATCCCCCTTTAGTCAATTCTTTCCCATCATTCATGAATCAGCATTCATTTTTTGAGCTAGTGATAGGGCTCACTGTTAAGTAAGCCCCTTCTTTAACATATGGTGCACATTCGGAAGCGTCGACATCAAGTCATATTTGAAGCCGCTCGCCATCCAGCTCGTCACAACCTCATCGATTGTGCCGAAAATCATCTGACGGGCGAGTCGATAATCTAGATCCTTGTCGAACTCTCCTGTCTCGATTCCGTGTTTGACGACCGAATCGATTAAATTCAAGTATGGTTTGAGCACTTCTCCGATTTTTTGGCGAAGCACCAAGTTCGACTGTCGCAGTTCGATTTGTGTCACGACGGCAAGGTCGTAATCGGCCGACAGTTGTTTTAAATGTGATTCGATCAACTGATACAACTGATCTCCGGCTGTCGTCTCGTTCCCGATTTGTTGTTTCGAGTAATCGATGAACAGCCCCATCTTCGCTTGGAACAACTCGATCAAGAGATGCTCCTTGTTTTTGAAGTACAAATAGATTGTGCCGTCCGCGACACCCGCCTCTTTGGCGATGGCTGTCACCTTTGCACCGTGATAGCCATGATTGGCAATTACTTTGACCGCCGCATCAATGATTCGGTCACTTTTCGAAATATGATTTGTCATTAACCCCAAGCTCCTTACCGCTGCAGAAAAATGAATGATGGTTCATTCATTTATTATTCTATCATGCGTACGCTTGGTGTCAACTGCTTTGTTTCACTTGTTTCGCCTTCTCTTCGTCGACGAGGACACGGCGTAAAATCTTACCGACGAACGTCTTCGGCAACTCGTCACGGAACTCGTACAGCTTCGGCACTTTATAAGCCGCGAGCTTCTCACGACAATGCTTGTCGAGCTCTTCTTCGGTCACGCTCGACCCGTCACGAAGGACGATGAACGCTTTGACCGTCTCACCACGATACGGGTCAGGAACACCGATACAGACCGCTTCCTTGACGGCCGGATGTTCGTAGAGAACTTCTTCGATTTCACGTGGATAGACGTTGAATCCACCAGCGATGATCATATCTTTCTTCCGGTCGACAATATAGAAGAATCCATCCTCACCCATATAACCGAGGTCACCCGTCGCGAGCCATCCATCTTTCAAGACGGCTGCCGTCTCCTCCGGTTTTTGCCAATAGCCTTTCATGACTTGTGGACCGCTCAGCATGATTTCACCGATCTCCCCGATGTCGGCTTCCGTCTCTCCGTCTACTTTTACTATTTTAGCAGAAGTATCCGACAGCGGCGCACCGATTGAGCCGACAATCCGTTTATCCCATAAGAAGTTCGCATGCGTAACCGGCGACGTCTCAGACAATCCATATCCTTCGACGATGCGACCACCAGTGATCTTCTCGAACTCCTCTTGTACCTCAATTGGAAGCGGTGCCGAACCAGAAATACACGCTTCAATCGATGACAAGTCGTACTTTTTCAGTTTCGGGTCGTTCAAGATCCCGACGTACATCGTCGGAGCACCCGGGAAGAAATGCGGCTTTTTCTTCTGAATCGTCTTCAGGACATCCGTCACTTCGAAACGCGGCACGAGGACGAGCTCATACCCGTTCGTGACACCGAAGTTCAGACAGCACGACATCCCGTAGACGTGGAAGAACGGAACGACACACAAGACGCGCTTCTCGTCCCCGCGATTATACTTATAGAATAAGTTCGTGATTTGATCCGCATTCGCCGTCAAGTTAAAGTGGGTCAACATGACGCCTTTCGGAAGTCCCGTCGTTCCCCCTGTATATTGAAGAACCGCGACGTCTTCTTTTGGGTCGATGTCGAGCGGTGTGACCGGATTAAAGTCTTTGTAGTCTTTAAACGGTGTCGAGCCGGTCGTATCGATCACGATATTGTTCTCACGTTTCACTTTGATCGGATACAGCTTGTTTTTCGGGAACGGTAAGTAATCGGCGATACTCGTCGTAATCACGGTCTGAATCTCCGTCTTCTCACTAACACGAAGCGTTTTCGGATAGAGCAAGTCGAGGGTGATGACAATTTTGACGCCCGCATCCGTGATGAGGTTATCAAGCTCCCGTTCCGTATAGAGCGGGTTCGTCTGGACGACGGTCCCTCCTGCATAGAGCACGGCATAGAACGAGATGACGTATTGAGGACAGTTCGGAAGCATGAGGCTGACGCGGTCCCCTTTTTCAAGTCCTTTCGCTTGGAGCATCGTGGCGAGTCGACGTGCGGCATCATCGATCTCCGCGAATGTCCACTCTTTCCCGATAAAGGAGACGGCCGTACGATTCGGATAATCCTTTGCTGCGCGAGACAATGCCTCATAGAGCGGCTTTACCTCGTAATCAATCGACTGGGGCATACCTTCTGGATAATCTTGTAACCACGGTTTGTTCATCGCTGTTCCTCCTTGGAAATGAATACTCATTCAGTTAACTCTATTATAATGCTAAGAAAACGCTTTCATCTACCCTTTACCCGATAATTTTCAGAAAATATCAAAAAAGCGATTGGATTTGTCATCCAATCGCTGTCATACCCGCCTAAAATAGGAATTGTTCGAATCCAGCTGTTCCAACTTCTGATTCATTAATTGTTGTAACTCATTTTCGTGACGGATGTTCGAGAAATCCGTTCCGAACCACGCCTCCATCTCTGGCCGAGAGAAGGCATACGTTCGGTTCGGGAAAGCGAAGCGAACGATCTCCGCATTCGGAATGAGCGTGAAATAAGTAGCCGCATTCCGAATCGCAAGACGCTCTTGCTCCGCTCGCTCCATTTCTGGATCTTCATAACGGACGGTCAACCCATAAGGACGCTTCTTCGTCTGCAACTCGACCGAGCGATAACATTCGTGTAGCGGCAAGCTCCCGGCAATCCCGACGATGGCGGCATTGTCCCCGACTTTCGAACCTCTATATTCAAAGGCGTTCGGTTCCGGATTCGTGCAACCTACTAGTGAGATGGCGAGAACGAGCAACAGACAGAAGCGTTTCATAGATGTCCCTCCTTACGATTTGAGTTTCAAGTTGAAGCGGTAGAGCAAGCGTTTGGCGAGTAAGTGAGCCAGGAAGGCCGCAATCACAAATCCAATCACATACAAGATCATGTTTTGCGGGTACGAGATGACCGAGAACAATACGCCACCTAACATCGCGAAGCAAATGACGATGACGATATGGATGAGCCACAACCAGCTCGAGAACATGAAGAAGCGTCCGTTGTTCTCTTGCGGTGCTTCCTTGAACATCCACAATCCGAGACCGAATGTGAGCGCGATGTTCGCGATCGCAAGGATTGGGGCGTACGTGATAAAGTCATTCCACACCGATTGATCGGTATACACCGAATACATATCGACATTGAAAATATTGTTTAGCGGTGACAAAATTCGCATCGGGATACTCTCGAACGCTTCATCAACGAACGAGAAGAGTCGATCTGGGAAGAAGGCGTAGAGTGAACCTTGGACGAGGAGTAAAATCCCCATCGGAAAGACGAGCGCGACAAACGTCCAGATGACTTGTGAGATGGACTCTCCGCCAAATGATCCCATCCATAACGAGAGCGAGAAAAATGAAATTCCGGATAGCATCAAGAATAGAATCATCGCGATCACCTTGAACTCTTTTCCTTCCATCAAGAAGGAGTAATCGGAGAAGCGGATGATGAGGAACATCAACGTCCCACCAATCAAGGTCGATGTTACAATTCCTGTCGCACCGAGCACCCATTTCGATATGTATAGCTGGGTACGCGTGTACGGTAACGACATCGTGAAATCGGACATTTGGCTATTGCGTTCACTTCCGATCAACACGGACGCCATGAGGGCACCGAAGATGACAAACAAGAAAATGACACCGCCTGACGGAATGAGTCCGTTCAGACCTCCGAGGTATCCGTATCCAGATCCATCCCCGAAGAAGTCTTCCGGCACCATCTCGTTCACATCACCTGTCACGATATCTGGGAAGTCGCTCGGGTTTTGTTTAATTTCAAGAATCTGTTGTTCGTACGCATACATATCCGTCCATACCGGCACCGTGAAAGCGACGATTCCTAAGAAGACGAGCAAGATCCAAAGCAGCGACACTTGTTTCCAATCTTTCTTCAACAACACTTTAGACGGCATGGGCTTCTCCTCCTAACTGGATACGGAATACGTCTTCGAGAGACATTGGAATCTCTTCGATGAGCATCGGATTGTATGAATCGATGAACGCCTCGAGCTCGTCCGTCCGTTCTTTCGCCATGAACAGCACGACACGCCCTGTCACACTAATGATTTCAATATCTTTTCGTTCGAGCAACTCGACCGGGACATGATCGTTGAAGACGACTTGCCACTTGATGCTGAGGGCACGCGCCTCTTCGAGCGACATGATTGCTTTGACGCGCCCTTTCTCGATCATGATGATGCGGTCGGCGATTCGTTCGAGTTCGTGCAACTGGTGGCTCGAGACGATGATCGAGCAGTTCCGCTTCTCGACCTGGGCGATCATCAGTTTCAACACGTCTGACTTGGCGACGACGTCCAAACCGTCCGTCGGTTCATCAAGCAGGTAGTATTTCGCTTGGACGGCGAAGGCGAGTGATAACGTGACGAGCGCCTTCTGTCCTTTTGAAAGCTGGCGAATCTTTTTGTTGTCGATGTTGTAACGCGTCAATGTTTCACGGAAGGCGGAACGATTGAACGATGGATAGATTGACTCGTACAAGTCCGTCGCTTCGTTCACTGTATAGTGTTTGAGCGCATCTGCCGAATCCGGTACGAAGATGACGTCCCGCTTCAATCCTGCGTCTTTAAAGATACTTTTCGTTCCATATAACACGTCTCCCTGGTCTGGGCGGATGATTCCGACCATCGTCCGGAGAAGCGTCGTCTTGCCGGCACCGTTACGCCCGACGAGCGCAACGATTTCTCCTGATTCGACGGTAAAGTCAATTCCGTCCAAAATCGTCTGGCGGTCGATTTGTTTACTTAGCTGCTCAACTTTCAGCATTGGCTTCCCCTACTTTCTCATATTCGGTCCGCAATACGTCGATGGCTTCTTCTAACGGCACATTCGCATAATGGCAATCAATCGCGATCTTCTTGATTGATGCGATGACCGGTTCTCTTGATGCATCATCATCTACCCAGTCTTCGGAGACGAACGTCCCGCGCCCGCGTCGCATCTCGAGGAGGCCGAGTCGTTCCAACTCCTGATACGCCTTACTGACCGTATTCGGATTGATGACGAGGTCGGTGGCAAGTTCGCGTACAGACATGACCTTGTCTCCCGGTCGCAAAATGCCGCGGATGACGAGCTCTTTCGTTTGATTGACGATTTGTTCGTATAGCGGTTCTGAACTTTTCATATCGATTTTGTATAACATGGGTCACACCCTCTCATAGTCAATGTCACTCTTTAAGTGTATTATATGTATTAGTACACGTAATTGCAATAGTATTTCGAGGGCACTTTCAGTTTACAGGGAAATGGAAATGATTTGAATAAGACTTTGGACCGAGGTTTCCCCTCGACTTATAAGGTACATTGGGAAAGAGGTGACGAAATGATGAAAAAACGAATCATGGCAGGCGTTGTCGGCGGGCTTCTCGCTGGTGGAATCGTCGTATATACGACGATTGAAAAATCCGAGGCACGAGATGCATATAGTATTTATGTAAAAGAAACGTATCAGGAACAACCCGACATCGAACTGTCACGGGATTGGAAGATGGGCGGTTATGTCGGGGAAGTGACATTGACGAAAGAACCATTCGCCGGCACTTATTTTCTCGAGACGTACGGTGACGGCTCCATCCACGACAATGTGCTAGAGACGTATTGGGAACGCGAGGCGGAGCGGACAATTCACGAACGGCTCGTGTCGGAAGGAATCCTAAAAGAGGAAGAGACCGTCCGTGCGGAGGTGCCGATTGGTGTGTCCGATGAAACACAAGCCAACGTCACCCCGACCCCGACGTCTATCTATGAAACGAGTCCGGAAACGTATCTCGACGTCTCGATCATGTTTCATGAAGACTGGAACAACACGGACGAACAGAAACAACGGATTCTCGACGTCATGCGTGACATCGAGCCTGACGTCTACTCGATCCATTTCTCGTTCGACGGGAAGCCGGGTGGCAATGACGACTATACGGAACGGTACATGATGTTTACGCGCGAAGCGTCTGACATCGACCCTTCATTCCTCGACGTGCGGACGATTGAGGATTTGAACGCCTACGACCGTCTTTACGGATTCGACGAGACGACGTTCATGACAGAATATCATTTTGATGGCACTCCCATCGAAGACGAGACGACACGGTAATTTCGGTGTCGTCTTTTTTTGAGCGTTTGACTTTACACGCAATCCGAAACGTTGTATCGTTTGACAAGTCAACGATTGATAAGTCAATTGAGAAAGGTGGGACGCAATGGACCTACGTGAAATCAGCCGATTACTTTACCAAATCAAGTTAGCGGAACAAAACGTCGCATCGTCATTCGAACGGGAAACGGGCTTCAGCCTGACCCGCTACGAGATGCTACAAGTCGTCAAAGAACGAGGCGTTTGTTCGCAACGCGTGATTAAAGAAGAGATGAAAATCGACAATGCCGCCATCACCCGACATTTAAAGATCCTTGAAGAAAAAGGGTATGTCGTCAGAGAGCGGAACGCGGAGAACCATCGCGAGATGTTCGTCCGTGTGACAGAGAAAGCAGAGCAAGACCTCGGGCACTGCGAACGAGACGAACGGGCCAACCACCTCGTCTTACAAGCCTTGTCCGCTGAAGAGATTCAACACTTATCCGGACTGCTTCAAAAATTGAACAGTCACACCTAAACAGAGAAAGAAGGAATTCACCAATGGCAACTACATTCGAAAACAACACGTTCAAAGACGTCATGTTCGGTCGTAAATCAATCCGTGTCTATGACGAGAACGTGAAAATCTCACAAGAAGAGATGCTCGAGATGATTCAGGAAGCAACGACTGCTCCATCATCGGTCAACATGCAACCATGGCGCTTCGTCGTCGTTGAAAGCCCAGAAGCGAAAGAGACGCTCAAGCCGCTCATCCGCTTCAACACACGTCAAAACGATTCATCTTCTGCGATGCTCCTCATCTTCGGAGACATGGAGTGCTACGAGTACGGCGAACAAATCTACGATCAAGCGGTCGCAGAAGGCAAAATGCCACAAGAAGTTCGTGATCAACAGCTCGGCGCAATCATCCCTTACTACAAAAACCTCTCGAAACAAGAGATGAATGACATCGTGAAAATCGATGCGAGTCTCGCAGCGATGCAATTCATGCTCACAGCACGTGCACACGGCTATGACACGAACCCAATCGGTGGTTTCGAGAAAGACCAACTCGCTGAAGCGTTCGGTCTCGACAAAGACCGTTACGTTCCTGTCATGATCTTGTCTGTCGGGAAAGCTGCAGAAGAAGGTTACGAATCAGTTCGTCTTGACGCTCAAACGGTCACATCGTTCAAATAATTCACCACACAATCGGAGGAATCAACCATGATCTTAGTCAACGCCACATTCGATATCCAAGCTTCACAACGCGAGAACTTCTTGCGTGACATCCAAGTCTTGATCGACTCATCAAAACAAGAAGCAGGCTGTGTCGGATATGACCTATACGAGTCAACATCTGTCGAGAACCGTTTCGTCATGATCGAGAACTGGGAAGACCAAGCCGCTCTCGAGCAGCATAACCAAAACCCGGTCCTCATCAACTTTGCACAAAACGTCGCGAACTATGTGTCTGCGAAACCGGTCGTGCAAGTAGCAGCGGTCAACTAATATGTCGACGCTCACCCTTGTGCTCGGGACACTCGTCGCCATCGAATTCTTCTATATCTTCTATTTAGAAACGATTGCGACGGCCTCTTCCTCGACGTCACGTGTCTTCCGCATGTCGAAAGACGAGCTGACGAGAGACTCGGTGTCGGTTTTGTTCAAAAATCAAGGGGTGTATAACGGATTGATCGGGGTCGGGCTCTTATACGGGCTATACGTCTCCCCCAATCCGTTCGAGATTGTCACCATGATGCTGACTTATATCATACTCGTTGCCCTATATGGCAGTATCACAAGTGACAAGAAGATTATCCTGACACAAGGTGGGCTTGCTATCTTGACGTTGATCTCGATGGTTATGTGATGACAGAAAAAGCGTTCGAATAAGCCCAAAAAACTTAGATATAAAAATCTAAGTTTTTTGGGCTTATTCTGTTATTGAGACAATTTATGTATTTATTATCTGTTGAATAAAATTCAAAATACCTGTTCAAAAGCCTTCTAGAATGGCATCTCATATATGATTGAGTGAAGAATACATTTTATTTAATAACTTACCAAAAAATAAAACGACCTTATTAAAAAGGTCGCTTTAAACTTATCTTTTAGACTTTCGGTACCCTGCAGCACTTGCTTCTGCAGAAGTACAGAATACCTCTTCAGCCACAGTGATATCATAAAAATCCCCACCAGGAGCATGATAGATTTTTTCTCCTGAGCTACTAATATTTCCTTTAATAATTTTTTTGCAAGGTTCTGGTGCCTTTTTCTTAGGAACTGAAGGTGCGGGAGGAACAATCGGAACCGAAGTCGTTTCGATTGGTTCCTCTACTTTTAAGGACTCTTCCCCATCAATCTTTTCGATTTGCTGCGAAATATCATCTAATAAAGTAGTGAAAAAAGCAATATACATTGCCAGAAGCCACAGAATAAATTTTATAAAAGTCTTTTTGGTACTTTCCTCTTTCTTACTCAATGTATTCCTACCTCTTCTATAAATTAATTTCCTTCTAGTAGTGTACTTCATACAATAAGGTTCGGGGTAGTACAAATAACTTAAAGGGAAAATAAATTTACTATATTCAACAAAAAACCGCCCTGACCGAAGTCGGAGCGGAATCGTATTATAAAACGAAAATCGCTGCAGATACACCGACGACACCGACGAGCGCCATCGCATATACCGGCACACGTGGCATTTCGCCATTGTTATCGAGTGCTTTCCCGAACATGTAGAAGACGATCGGGTGCACGAGGAACGGCATCGAGAAGATGAGCGGGATGAGAAGCGATGCTTCCGTCCCGAACATACCGCCTTGGACCGCTGCGAACAAGCCGAAGTGCGAGATTGCTGACGATTGTGCCATCGTCGTGTAATCAAATGCAATCGTGCTGAACGTCAAGATGACGAGACCACCGAAGACGGCCATCATCTGCCATCCGAACGAGAACTGCATAAGGGCTTTGACTTCTTTGAAGTCTTCCCCGTTTGCCGCACGTAAGTTTTTCAACGCGAGCGCCGTGAGCGCGAGACCGATCAAGACGATGATGGCTGTCGGCCAAATCCAGAGCGCGCCGTTGTCGGCACTGACTGCGAGGATTGAGAAAACGAAGATGTGTCCGAAGAACGGGATGTTGATCATGATTGGCGCACGTTTCGCCGCCACTTGACCGAAGTCCCCAGCCGTACACGCACCTGTGAGACCACTGTGCGAAAGCGATCCTGCCATACCTGGCGCGAGGTTACGGATGTGACCCGTACGAGCGAACCACATGATGAGTGCGATTCCACCGAACATCCAGAACAACTGACCGAAGAAACCGTACACGAGAATCGAGTTCATGCCTTCGATGGCGAACGCGTCACCGATTCGTGAACCACCAACCATGAAGTTGGCAGCCAAGACGACCGGAATCCCTGCGAAGAGAAGCGCGCGGACAGTCGGTCCATACGTCCAGTTATGGAAGATGGCACCGAGTGCTGACGAAATCAACATCGCGAAGAAGATTTGCGGAAGTGCGATGATCGGCTGAACTGCTGTCGCAATCAAGAACGAGACGAACAAGATAACAAGCAAGAGGACTGTCTCGATGACACCTTTTTGCATGTATACTTTCTTGTCCTGAATCTGTGCTTTATGGTCGATGAGTAAGAACGACACAGCGAGACCGAGAAGTGCGAGGATTGGGTAGTAAAGCGCAATCCCTTCTGCCGTACCTGGCTCGATTGCCATACGGAAGAACCCTTCCAAACCGACGAGCAAGAAGAACGAACGGAGGATGAAGATGAACTGCGTACGTCCTGTCCCGAGGAACATCTCCTCTTTTGCAGGAACGACGATGTCCTCCATGTCGAGCTCTTGTTTGCTTAAGATCTTACGAAGTTCCTGTCCACCGACGAAGAACGAAACGACTAACGCGATGATCGTTGTCCGTGACAAGAAGTCGACGAGCGGGAATTCAGGAAGACCCGGTGTCGCGATACCGAGCTCGACCATACCGAATCCGAGACCGAGACCGAAGATGACGATGACGAGGATCGGCGAGAAGCGCGTCCCAGCCACGACCATACGAGATAAAATGACCATCGGAATGATGAAGGCCATAAGCAACCAGAATTGGTTGATAAGTTGCATTTGAGATAATTGCTGTACAAGTTCCATTGACTAACCCCTAACATAATTTTTAGCACACAATATCGAAGTGTACAGGAATGAACATTGTGTGACAATAGGGTGTGATGTTTTGTAAACATTGAAAGCGGAACCAAGTGAAATTGGTCCCGCTTTCGTTAGGTATTGGATTGTCTGAGGCCCCAAATGCCTTTATTTCCTGTGGAATAAAAGAGGTCTTCTTTCCCAGTAAAGCTCGCTGAATCACTGGAATGCGCACGAATCTGTTTATTGACGTGCCCTTTCCAATCTTTATAGCGATCGAGCTCAAGTTGATAGTATGACTTTTCGACATACGCATAAATGTCTTGTAAAGATGCCGTCCCACCATGGTGTTGGAGGGCGAATTGGATTTTGCGTAGTAATAGGCGTTTCACATTACCCCACCTTTCTACATTTTCGATATAACTGAATCAATCAATCGTATGCTCGTTGTGCTTTCCGACTGAAGTAGTAATGTAACCGAACTTCTACAATCTGGTTCACCCATTCATAAACAATCGGATTGCGGAGCTCTTCATTGAATTCGATATGTAGGCTTTCACCTTCTACATAAAACGGTCCTTTGGCAATTTTATCGAATGGCATGCGCAACAGCAACTTTTCAATTTTTTGTTGATGGAAAGGTTGCTGAAAGTCTTTTGTCTTTCCATCAATCTGTTGGCGATAAGGTACGCTCGTCAAGTAATCATAAAACGGATAAGCTGCATCAGATGCTTTCAAAGGAGTGTACCACATTTGTGCTCCCCGCTCTAACATGACGGACAATACAACCATCTTATAACTTGTTGTCATTTTTGTATCCTCCACTTCATACAAAAGTGGATACATATTTTCAAAAACCTTTAACTCACTAACTGTCAATTCACCGATTTTCTTTATAAAGCCGAAGAAGCCACCAAAGTGCTTCCTTTCGGATTGATAAGCTTCCAATGAATATTCGCCTCGTTGGATTAGTTCTAGGTAGGTCGGTCGTCTCCCTAGTTCTTCCTTCACTATGAAATAATTTCGTTCTAATAATTGATGTCGTGTCGAAGAACGAGTCATCATTTTCTTCAAAAAATCGACAGTCTCTAAATCAAATTCGATTGTACACGAAGTAGGTAAGTTATTTGATGTTGGAACCTTCTTCAGTGAATCTGAACCGCCTGTCGTCAATAACGCCAGTTTCTTATCAATGTTTTTATAGTTCCCAATCAAATCGATAATCGTACAATGTGTCTTTCCTTTTGATAGACGTAGTCCTCGCCCGATTTGCTGAGTAAACACTGTCAATGATTCTGTCGGACGACAGAACAATAGCGTATCAATTTCAGGAATATCGACACCTTCATTAAATAGATTCACTGCAAAAATAATGTCCAATTGTCCACGCTTTAACTGAGCAATCACTTCGGTACGATCATACTCGGTCTGACTATGAAGTGCTACCGCCTGCACACCTTGTCTCCTGAAATAATCTGCCAAATATTCAGCTTGTATAACGGATGAACAAAAACCGAGCGCTCTCGATTGATGATGTTCTGCCCACGCCTTATAAATCTTATCGGCAACACTTTCTTTTAACTGCTCTGCTAATAATTCCTCTTGATCATAACGACGTCCATTAATTAGTCGAATTTGAGAATAGTCGATTTCATCGTATATTCCTACATAATGAAACGGGGTTAAAAACGATTCCTCAATCGCTTCCGTAAAGTGCATCTGGAAAGCAACGTTATCATCACAAAGTGCATATACGTCTCCCCCGTCTAAGCGGTCAGGCGTAGCAGTCAAACCAAGTAGGAATTTCGGTTGAAAATAATCTAGCACACGACGGTAAGATGGAGCCGCCGAATGATGGAACTCATCCACAATAATTAAATCGAATTGCTTTGGATCATATTGTTCCATTCTTTGTTTTGAAGCTAATGTTTGAATCGAGGCAAACACGACGTCAGCAGTTTCCTGATTTCGTGATTCACCTCCGAGTAATAATCCGGTCTTCCAGTCGGTCGCCACGTTGAGGAATGACATTTCTGCTTGTAACAAAAGTTCTTTTTGATGCGCGACGAAAAGGACACGTTTGAATTGACGAGCAAAAAATGCACTTAAATACGTCTTTCCTAATCCGGTCGCCAATACGAGCATCGCCTTTTTCCGACCTTCAGCCATCGTTTCCCGGAGTGCCAATAACGCTGCGTCTTGGACAGATGTCGGTGTAATCGAATCATCTTCTATGTAAACGGGGGAGTGTTCAGCGACCTCCAATTCCTTCATTCGATCTTTTCGCGCTTCATACTCTTCGCGATAAGGCTGTAACGAGATTGGATTCATCATTTGCGCATATTCACTATAAAATAATTCATGGAACGCAGCGACTGACTCTTCAAACACTTCCTCTGATACACTCGAAGGAATTTCAACATTCCATTCCACTCCATGATTTAGTGCACTATGCGACAAGTTCGAGGAACCGACAAAAAATGTACCGCTATTGCACGTGCGGAATAAATATGCCTTTGGATGGAACGACCTTCCCTTTGAGCGGTATAGTCTGAGCTCGATGTTCGGGATTTTTAGAAGCATATCCAGTGCATCAGGGTTGGTGAGATACAGGTAGTCCCCCACCAAGATTCTGATTTGTGCACCGCGTTCACCCGCTTTTCTTAACGAAGCGGATAATTCTTTCACTCCCGACACTTGAGCAAACGCGACGACCATATAAATTTCAGTCGCCGCGTCTATGTGTTCTTGTAAAGGAGTGCCAAGGTTGCTCGTATGGAGTCGTAAGTCACTCATGATCCAGAACCTCTTCTAAAAATAGTCCCTTCTCAAATCCGCCGCGTTTTTTACGTTTCTCTTCACGAATCTGATTCAGTTCATCAAAGTCTGCTCCATGCATGTTCCCAAGTGTATAGACCAATTCCAAAATGTCAGCTAACTCTTCCAGCGACTCTTCATCAATATTTGTCTCTTCATACTCTTTGATTTCTTCATAAAGTTTCAAGCGCGCTTGTTCAAAGTGTTCGGCTTGGCTTAGTTGCTTTACAATTGGGACTTTTCCTGATTCATGAATGATTTCAGGAATACGATTCCGGATAAGTTTGTTGTATTTAGTCAATAGTCCTCATCCTTTCAAATTTAGCAATTGGGATAATCATTAGTTTAGAGGGCTATGGTTTTACCTAAAATATTTCTTTCTTTCATCAGCATCTGGGGCATATAAGATTGGGAATTCATCTAATTTGACTGGTATAATTTCTTTTAAATGGTTCTTCTTTATAAAATCCGCTGCTGATTGCGCTCCAGTTGAAAAACTTCTAGCGACTAAGTAGCCTTTATTTATATTGCCCATGTCCATATAAGCAAACAATTGGTATACATCCAATCCCGCAGCCTGTCCTTTCTTCAATTCCCATGCTTCTCCATCAGCCAATACATCAATAGCGCCGGCGAGTCCTTGAATAGTATATTCTGTTTTTACATCTTTTTTTGGATCTATCGCTCTGCTTTTAAAATTTCTTGCGAGCCTATCCCTTAGTAGCTTTTCAGGTAACTCCTCAGGATCATTTTTTCTTTCTAACAAACCTTTTTCTTCTAGATAAACTTTAATTTGAGTGAGTAAATCTTCAAAATTTTCATCTTTAATAATAAAGTTCTTTGTTGTTGATGTACTAAATCCATGATATAAGTCAATCTCACCTCTTACATAGTTGTAATTATTATGTGGAATATTTATGAAATCTAGTTCATGAAATTGGGAGAAGTTAATTACTCTATCGTGTGAAATTATATCAAACCCCTGTTTCTTTATGGAAACCGCATATGGAAAATATGCTTTTGGCACTTCTAAACCTAATTCATCATACTCTAAATCGTTTGGGGCATATCCAAAAGTGAACTTGGCTTTCCACCCCTTTCCTTTGAACTCTTTGTTATGCAGAATTGGTTGATTCACTCTCTTATTTGGATGAAAATAAATTTGTTTAACTTCCCTTACTTTCCAGGACTGAATTTCTGTAGGGTTTCCTTTTTCATCTATCTGGTCCATATCAAACAACTTTACTGATAATCTCATTTTGGGATTATCAGATTTCAAGAATCTTCTATATTTTGCACCTAAGTAAGGTACTACATACATTGTATATTTTTGTTGTTTTGTAGGAACGATTCCATTCAACCCTGTTACACATATTTCAGTACCATGCTCCCAATCGTAGTCAATTTGAAATAATGAAACCTCACCAAAAGCGAACTCACTTATGTGATTTGTGTAACTTTCATCTATTGAGCGAGTTAATAAATACTTTAATGTACCTAGAGATGCAACTGCTTGTTTCATTCCAAGTCCATGTTCATTTAAAGTTTTTCCACCTGAGTAGCCGGCCGGGGTAATAGCTCTACCTAAATTTTCTGTTTTTATACCCATTCCATTATCCTTTATAACTAAATAGCTTTCCTGAGAATTATCGGAAATCCCAATTTCAATTTCAACTTTCAGAAGTTCATCTTCTACTTTTGCAGCAATGGAATTATCGATTAGCTCTGATATTAATTCGATAAAATCATAGTTATTATTACCTAATTCTTTAAAAATATCATTTGAAGGTTCGACTTTAATTTTCCCTTCTTTTTTTACATATTGTTTTAAATCCAACATTTTACGTTCCTCCTTGACTGTATCAACTCTTAGTTCAATAGCAACTGATAACAATTTATCATATTAATTGTAATAGATACTGTATAAAAAGTACCACAATACACAAGCGTATTTAATTCAATATTTTGGTTAACGATTACTTATTTTCACTCCACCACCTCAAACGCCTTCACATACGCCACATGATCCAACATCACAATCAACTCGTTCTTAAATTGTACGAATCCATCGCTCGCATGCCGAAACGATTGGTAAATCGACTCCAATGCCTCATATCGTGTATCAGCTTCCACCATATACGTCAGTACTTCTTCATTGATTAAATGAAATTCGATTTCGAATGATTTCATGTTCTCTCCTCCTCACTTCTCTATACCCGTTCCCCATTCGAAAAAAATACAGCTATACATTGGAATGTTTTTCCTCTAATCTGAAAATAGTCAGAATATTACGCACTCTTACATATTTTCACTAAACATTAGGTAAAGGAGAGAATTTACGGTATGGCTCATCACTTCACATGCGAACACTTAACAAAACGGTTTGATACGGGTGACGTCAAAACGGTCGCCTTGCAAGACATCAACCTCCGCTTCGAGCACGGGGATTTCATCTCCATCATCGGACCATCGGGGTCTGGGAAGTCCACCCTCCTCAGTCTGATTGGTACACTCGACCGTCCGACAGAGGGCACGTTGCTCTTCAACGACGAACCGATCTCGACGCTCTCTGCAAAACAGCTCGCGGACTTCCGCTTCGAGAACATCGGCTTCATCTTCCAACAGTTCCATCTCATCCCGACACTGACGGCGCTTGAGAACGTCATGTCCCCGCTCTTCGGACGAAAAGTCGATTACGACGTCCACGAACGTGCGCTCGAACTGTTGAAAGAAGTCGGTCTCAGCGACAAAGTTGATTCGTTACCATCCCAACTGTCAGGTGGTCAGCAACAGCGTGTCGCCGTCGCTCGCGCCCTCATCCACCGTCCGAAATGGCTCCTCGCCGATGAGCCGACGGGGAACCTCGATACACACACGGGTGACGTCATCTTTGACCTGTTGATCCGCTTGAATCGGGAGAACGGATGTGGCGTCCTCTTCGTCACCCATGACCCGGAACTCGCCGACCGGGCCAACCGAAAAATTGAGATGCGCGACGGGCAGGTCGTCGCCATGAGCGACGTCCATCATGCTTAAGTTCATTTGGAATTCATGGTGGCGGAATAAAGAACGGTTCATCCTGCTCATGGTCGGGATGCTCATCGTCAGTACCGGGCTCAGCTATCTTCTCGGTGTGACTCAGGCGAATAACGGGACGGTCGTCAACGAGCTGCAAAAGCGTTGGGACTCGTCTTATCACATCGTCGTCCGTCCGGAAGGCAGCCGAAGCGTGACCGAGGACTTGAACCTGCTCGAGCCGAATTATATGAGCGGACTCGAAGGCGGGATCACGCGAGAACAATACGAGACGATTCAACAGATTGCCGACATCGATGTCGCAGCTCCAATCGCCATGATTGGGTCGACTTATTCGAGCTCGTTCACACAAACGCATACGTTTGATAAAGCAGGACTTTATCGCCTTAAGATGAATACGCTCATCGATACGGGCATTGAAAAAATTAATGACTTTCAAGACCTGAAAGCCTACTTTTGGGTCGGCTGGATGCCGAACGGCGATTCTACACACATCGGCATCGGACCAACCGCCCTATATGAAGAATTCCCACTCAGTTACGGAAGTGATGTCATGCTCGCGGGGATTGACCCGGTCGCCGAAGCGAAACTCGTCGGGTTAGACGATGCCGTACAAACGACATCGTTCAGTCGTTACTTCAATGAAGAGGACGTTCCAGAGCCTTACGACGAAGACATCACGACCATTCCAATTTTGATGAGTACAAAAGACTATGTCGATGCCTCGATTAACTACACCATCGAAGAAGTCGATGCCGATACGAGCGACCAAGAAGCCTTTATCAAAACCTATCTCGAGAAAGGGAAAGGAGAGTATCTAGATAGCTTGAAAGGTACGAAAGTCGCCTCATACGACTTTACAGCACAACAAATGCACGACAATATCACGAAACACATTTTAGAAGGAACACCACAGCCGCAAGACCCTCGTGTCACGGTTGACTACACTTGGCTTTCCGAGAAGGCATCTCCACTCGTCTATGAAGGCGTGACGAGCCCGTTCCCGAAACGGTGGCCGTACTCGTATCAAATCAAACCGTTCCTCGCTGAGGGTGAAGTGAAGTATGGGCAAGAAAGTATGTATCGTAAGTCCAATTTATACGCGGAAGACCTCAACGAAGTGCCGAAAGTGAAATATAACTACATCGGCTTATTCGACCCATCGAAACTAAAGCTGTCGAAAGATCCGTTGACGGAACTTCCGATGGAGACGTATTTCCCGGCAAGCGCCGAATGGGTCATGAACTCGAAAGACGAGCCGGTCAACCCACCGACGACCGTCAAACCGACGAACAACCCGTATAGCTTCTTGACGAAACCACCGTCAATGTTGACGACACTCGATGCAGCGTTCGCCATCGCCGGTGACAAGGCCATCTCGGCCATTCGCGTCAACGTAAAGGGCGTGGAAGTCTTGAACGAAGAAAGTGAAGCGAAGCTCCAAGCGGTCGCCAAGGAGATCGAGGATAAGACCGGTCTCATCACGGACGTCACGCTCGGTTCGTCTCCACAATACGCCGTCACCTATCTCCCTGGTTTAAAAGGAGAAAGTTCGCTCGGTTGGATTCAGCAGCCATGGATTAAAATCGGGTCGTCGATCACGATTTTCCAAGAAGCGAAGCTCGGCTTCTCCGGTGTCGTCGCGAGCGTTATCCTCGTCGCGATGCTGTATGTGTTCAGCTCGAACATCATCATGTTGTACGCACGGAAGAAAGAGTTCGCCATCCTCTTGTCGCTCGGTTGGCGACCGAGTCAGCTTTCGAAACTGTTATTCTTAGAAGCCACAATCCTCGGGTCAATGGTCGCGCTCATCTCGTGGATGATTCTCGGGACGTTCCTTTGGACGGCCGCAGGCTCGACATCGATCACCCGTATCCTCTTGATTGGACTCGCCGGACTTTTGATTTACTGGCTCGGGACACTCATCCCGATTCGACTCGTCCGTCGCATCAAGCCATATGAGACGATGCAGTCAGGTGAAGTCTCAAAGGGCCGACGTCTCGGCCGCTCTCGCTCGAGCGTCGGCATGAGCTTGAACCAACTCGTGACGTATTGGCCACGGACGTTGTTGTCGATTCTCGCCATCGCCTTACCGACGAGTCTGTTCGGCTTCTTCTTGTTCGTCACGTTCCGCCTCCAAGGTGTCTTGTATACGACCTGGATTGGGGAGTTCGTGGCACTCGAAGTCGGGACGATGCACTACGTCGCCATGGGGGTCGCCTTACTAATCGCGATGCTGACGACAACCGAGATCATGTGGCAAAACGTCTCTGAACGAAAACCACAACTCGCCGTCTTGAAAGCGCTCGGTTGGCAGAATACGTCCATCCGTCGTCTCGTCTTGACGGAAGGTGCGTTGACTGGCTTCTTCGCAGGACTACTCAGTGTGACCTTCACCATCATCATCGTCACGATCATGTATCAACAGTTCCCGACGTCAGAGCTACCGTTCTTGTTTGCGACAATCCTCATTCCGGTCGTGACAGGTGTCTTAGGTGCATTGCTTCCTGCTGAGCGTGCAGTTCGCATCACGCCGGCTGAAGCGATCGGTGGTCATGTCGTCAACCAAAAACAAGTCGAAAAACGCTTCCGCTTCGTCCTCGGGACAACGGCGACGGCACTCGTCGTCGGAATCATCAGCTTGTTCGTCTTCACATCACCAGAAGTCAAGCCGGTCACGGAAGAGACAAAAGCGACCCCAACCCCGACCGCACAGACGACGGGTGCGAAACAGGCTGATTTAAAAGCAGATAAACCGAAAGAAGCAAAAGCCACCACAACAAAAGAAGATGATCTTCAAAAAATCATGAACCTCGGTACGTTCCAAACGTTTATCGGAGATCCACAAATGAAGAAACGTGAGTTCCAAGTTGGACAGCCCGTCTTTGCTTCACCTGATGGGACGGAACCGGAAGCTGGGAAGCGATTCGTCAGTCTACCACTTACGTTGTATGACAAAGATAAGGGCTATGGTGGCTATGCGGACTATCGTCCGAACGGATTCCGCATGTACTCGCCAGATGGGACGGAATACAGCCCCGTCGACATGGTCAACCACAATAAGAAAGCGTTCCAAGGTGGCTTCCGTTACAAGCCAGGCGAGAAATCCGAAATTGATTTAGTCTTCCTCGTTCCAGAGAATGAGAAGACACTCGTCTTGTTCGCTTCGAGTGATGCCATGCCGAAAGTGTATACCGTCAAGATTGATGTACCGTAATCGAAACAAAGGAGCGTCATCCCTTCTCGGGATGACGCTCCTTTGTTTTAATCGCATTAGTTTATATTGAACTTCTGCGACTTTAAAAAAATTGGTTAACCAAACTTGATATACTAATACATATTTTTTATCATCAACTAAAGTAATTATGCATAAATTCCTGTGCCGTATGTTTTTCATTTCTATTAAATATATAATAAAAATCTTTATTAGCATGTTCGCTTTGCATTATATTTAAATCAAATTGTACATTAATATTTTTCTTACTTAAATACATGTTAAGATATACAATTTCTGCATAAAACCAATTGTATGACTTATTTACAAAAGCACAAGTCAAATTACAAGTGTTATCTTCAAAATATTTGAAGTCACATCCCTTTTCCTTAATACTTTTTTTCCCTTCCTCATAAAAGCCCTCTAAAGTTTCTCCTTCTAAGCCGTTATCGCTTAATACAAATTTACATTCTGTTCCACATATTTTATTGAGTGTAGTTTTTGGGATATTTCCAGTCGGAAGATAATTATGAGTAATGCTCAATTTTATAAGTAATGGTTCAGTTGAGTGTTTAGGACGTTCCATTTCAATATTAAAATGATCGACACTTAGATGTTTTATCCAATGAAATATAGACTCATCCTCCATTCTATCGTAATTTCTCTCGATAATTTCTTTTCTCACTCTGTCTTTAGAAACATCTGATAGGTCTGCCAACCTTAGTAACAAAGATAGTAATTTCAATTGGATGGGATGATTCTCATCATGTAATAGTTCACTTAAATTATTTATTTCTGATTTATATGCTCCATGAGCAGAACTTATCAAACCTATGTCTCTTCTTTCTGCAACTGTCAATGGCAAATTTGGATAATCGGTGACAAGTTCTTTTTCCGAGACGTTCGGGTGCTCATCTCTCACAATTCCTTCTCGAATCTTTTCAACTTCTGAATGTATATCATAAATGTATGGGAGTTTTAACTCTTTATTTTTAGATCTCGTTCTTGAAGTTGCTTTTGTTAAAATATTTGATACATTTGAGTACATACTTGCTACATCTTTTCTGTTTGTATCATTCAACATATCATTATCTGGCGCACTAAGCATACCAATATCGTGCAAATAACAAGCTGCGAACAATCTAAATGCCTCTTTAGAGTTTAAATAAATCGAAAAATCAGAATTCATAATGATTTCATGGATATTTTTAATCAAATATCTAGCATGCTCGTGATTATGTAGTGTATAGAAATTACATTCTTTAGCTCCATTTTTCCAGCTGTTCTCTACAAAATTACTTATCAATAATAGTTTATCGAATGACTCAAAGTCTTTGATATAGTGATTAAATATTTTATTGAGACTAATTTGTTCAAAGCTAATCGGTACTAGTTGATCTTCTACCGATGTCATCGACAATACAAAACTAATAAAATCCTTAATTGTGAAATTTTTGTGCTGAATTCTTTTTATAACTCTATACTTCCACAAACTAATGGACTTAAATTCATTGAAAATATCTATACCTTCACTGAATTTTATTTTATAAAGAGTTTGTATTAATTCAATTAATGCTTTTTTCCATAAATGATCTGGAGAATGATAATAATAGATATCCTCCTTATGTAATGGGTTTCCAATAATTTGTATTAAATCCTCTTTTATATAAATATAATCCGGATGAAATACACTACAAGGGATACGTTCATCTGTAAAGTTAAATTGAGTATCAAGCCACTTCACAAGGTTGAATAGTAGCTTTTGAATTTCTAAATCGCTTAGATTAATTTCAGAAATATTTTGGAATGAATTATCTATAGAGCAAGCCAAAAATTTTTCTTTTTGCTCAAGAAGCGTATAGTTAATATTTTTTATTTTTTCCGAAGCCAAATAATCTTCTTTTATGTTAAACGAGTCGCTAGTAAAATGAATTACTGATTCTTCATCGACTATTAGTCTTTTACGATTATTATTTATTTGAAAATCAGTATTATGAGAGTATTTACTTAATAAGTTTTTTAGCTCTTCATCCGCATATGGGAAAATAGATTCAATATAATTATTTACATATGGAATCCAATCGCTATGAATATTTTTTAATAACGCTTTCTTCATGACTAAAGATTTTTGGCTCAATCCAATATCTAATATCTTATTAATTTTTTTTATTGAAATTTTCATTTCATGAGGTGACCACTTTAATAGATATGTTTGAATTATATATTCAACATAATTTATTTCTTCAAAATTATCTTGAGTTTGTAAATTTAGTAGCCTATCAATAAATATTAATTTTTGTTTGCGTGTTGAAGCGCTCAAATACAGAGCATGCCACATAGCAACAAAATTTGAATCTAAATTATCTATTGAAGTATGTAAAGTTAATTCCTCGAACCAATTTTTGAAGTCATTATCTAATAACTTTATAAGCCTATAGTCTACAAATCGCTTTAACCGTTCTTCTATCTTACTTTCACTTTCGTCAGACCCGATATGCTGTTCTCTAATTTCTTTTTTTAAGTTATTCAATTTTTCCTTCATTTCATCTTTATCTTTAGATGAAATGATCAGTTCATCTCTAAGTGCTCTATCTAAATTAGAAGCTTTACTCATTAATTTTATTTCATTCTTTTTATTCGTATTTATTTGCTTTATAGATGATTTTTCTTTATTGATTTCTAATCTTCTTTCTTTTAAATATTGAGAAAATTTAACTTCTATATTTTTTGCTTCTTCTTTGGTTTCACAATACACTTTAATATCATCTACATAACTAAAACATGCAGCACTGGCACTAGTATTAGTTATTGATTCTGAATAATCTCTAATGTAAAACAATGCAAACAATGGCGAATAAAGAGGTCCTTGAGGTAATCCATCCGGAATATATGCTTCCCCTTCAACTGTAAAAGCTTTTAAGTTTAGTATGATTTCTATCCAATCTATAAATACATTGTCTTCTTCTTTTATCACCAAAACACTTTTAATATCATCTAAAAGCAAATCTCGATCAATACTTGGATAAAAATTTTTTATATCTAATTCTATTACATACTCAAATCTCTTATTGTTGGATATTTCAATCTCCTTATTAACAAATTGTGAATAACCATCTTTCCAATATTGATACATATTTTGTGAGTCATAAGAGTTTAATCTGTAACCAAAATTTGAAATCGGTAACATAAATCTCAATTCTTCGGACAAAATATTAATAATAGATTGAATAACTACCGCATCAAAAAAGTATATTCTAGCTATCGGTCTCTTATCCCATATGCCTTTTTTCTTTTTTTTAGGTTTTTGTAAAATTTCTAAAGGTTTAAATTCATGATTTTTGTTTTTTAAAAGTATATTTCTAATATCATCATATATTTCAGGAATGTTTTTTTCAAAATTTTCAATTTCAAAATGATTTTTAAGTTCTAAATTCATAAAATTATTTTTAGTTCTTAGATATGCTAAATGTATGTTCCTATAGTTGGAAGCCCTCTCCATCAATGAGAGATTTAACTCCTCTTCTTTATAATTATTTTTATTCATATGTTCTCTTTCAACTCACTTTCATTTAGTTTATATATCTATGTAAAATAGCTTATATATAATATATTTATTGAGGGAAAGCGACGTCCGTGGACGCCGCTCTCCTCAATAAAAGATATACCACAGCGCCGCTGCCACTAAGAACAGCCCGGCCCCGATGAACAAGATTTTTGCCAATCGTTCGTATACCATGTCTTCACCTCACCAATGCCGCGCCGACGACGAGGGAGACCCCGATCGACAGCAAGAATGCCAACAACCCGACGGCGATATTTCCTTTTTGAATCTCGTCGTTCACCTTCAGCGTCGGTGTCAAAAATTCAAACAACCAGTAGGTCGCGAGGAGCAAGATGAAGCCAAATCCTCCACCGACGAAGATGTCGATCGTGCTATCATGATAGCTCTCGACCACACGAAAGATGTTGGCGAGACCGACAATCTTCCCACCTGTCGCCAAAGCGACGGCGATATTTCCTTTTTGAATCTCGCGCCAGTTGCTGTATGGCGTCGTCACCTCGAAGATGGCAAGACCGACGATAATCATCAGTCCCGCCATCGAATAGAGGCCAAACGATTCCAGCATGACGGCAAACGTAATCGTACCCATTCCCCGACTCCCCTTACTTCAGTTCGACGACCGTGACACCGAGTCCACCTTCACCCATTCCTCCTGGGCGTTGACTCTTCACGTGACGATGTCCTTTTAAAAATTCTTGTGTCGCCTGACGCATCGCTCCTGTACCTAAACCATGGATGATACGGACGTTGTCATAGCCTGACACGAGTGCTTCATCGATATACTTATCTAAACGCATGAGCCCCTCTTCGACACGGACGCCGCGGAGGTCGAGCTCGGACTTCGTCGAACTCTGACGTTTGAGCGAACTTCCTTTCGATTGAAGCGGCTTCTCTTTCGATGGACCAATCTTCTGAAGGTCGTCCGCTTTGACGTTCACTTTCATGATGCCGACTTGAACGTTGTACTCATTGTCGTTGATTTGTTTCACGATGTAGCCTTTTTGGTTGAACGTCGTCACTTTCACTTCTTCGCCCTTACTGAACGTACGTTTCTGCTGGGCTTTTTGTTTCACTTTTTGGATCTTTTTGTCTTGAAGCGTCGGTTTGGCCGACTCGAGCTCTTTCTTCGCTGCGATAATCTCATGCTCTTTGACGATGCCCTGCTCCCGAAGCTTCTTCAAGCGGTCGATGACTTCGTTCGCCTGACGCTTCGCCTGTTCGACGGCCTTCTCGGCTTTCGCCTCGGCCGCGCTGTACAAGTTGTCGCGCTCGCGTTCGAATTCGGTCATCTTCGCTTCAAGCGCTGCCTGTTCTTCTTCGAAGTCATGGCGTTTGACGAGAAGTTCTTGCTCGAGCTGTTCGGCGCGTTGTTTCGCCGCTTCGAGCTCGTTGATCATTGATTCGACCGACTCGGCGTCACTACCGACGTGGCTACGTGCCTTGTCGATGACTTGCTCGGACAATCCGAGACGACGGCTGATCTCGAAAGCGTTCGAGCGACCCGGCACACCGATCAAGAGGCGGTACGTCGGGCTGAGCGATTCGATATCAAACTCCATCGAGGCGTTCATGACGCCTTCACGGTTATAGGCGTATGCCTTCAATTCCGAGTAGTGCGTCGTCGCAGCGACACGTGCCCCGCGACGTTTCACTTCATCGAGAATCGCGATGGCGAGGGCGGCCCCTTCTTGCGGGTCCGTCCCGGCACCGAGCTCATCGAAGAGGACGAGTGACATGAAGTCGATCTTGTCGAGCATGCCGACGATGTTCGTCATATGCGAGCTGAACGTCGAGAGACTCTGTTCAATCGATTGCTCATCGCCGATATCGGCATAGACGGCGTCAAACACAGAGAGCTCTGTTCCGAATTCTGCCGGCACGTAGAGACCTGACTGCACCATCAACTGTAGGAGTCCAATCGTCTTCAACGTGACCGTCTTTCCGCCGGTGTTCGGTCCGGTGATGACGAGCGACGTATAGTCTTCCCCGAGCTCGACCGTGATCGGCACGACCTCATCTTTCGGGATGAACGGGTGACGTGCTTGTTTCAACTTGATCTCACGGTTGTCGTTCAACTTCGGTTCGGTCGCTTTCATCTCTTGCCCGTAGGCGACTTTCGCAAAGATGAAGTCGAGTTCGGCCAATACGTCGAGGTTCGTCATGATCGCATCATGAACCCCACCGACTTCGTTCGAGAGCGCGCTCAAAATCCGATCGATCTCGGCGCGTTCCTTCAAGCGAACTTCTTGAATCTCGTTATTGATCGAGACAATCGCTTGCGGCTCGATGAAGAGCGTCTGACCAGAAGCCGACTGGTCATGGACAATCCCGCCGAACGCCTGGCGATACTCTTGTTTGACCGGAACGACATAGCGGTCGTTTCGAATCGTGACGATGGCATCCGAGAGCATCTTCGCGTTGTTGCGGAGGATGTTGTCGATTCGTGAACGGACACTGCCTTCATAGCTTCGGAGCTGTGTCCGAAGTCCCCGAAGTTGTGAGCTCGCCGAGTCTTGGACCGTCCCTTGGTCATCAATCGCATGACGAATCGACTGTTCGACTTCGATGAGCTTCGTCAACTTGTCCGCATACTCATCCAGACGTGGGATCCGAATCTCTTCGTTGTCCTCGTGCAGCTTCTCGAAGAAGTTCTTCACTTGACGCCCACCATACATGACAGCCGCGACGGCGAGCAGTTCGCTCGTCGAGAGGACCGAGCCGATGGCGGCCCGCTTCACTTCCGCGCGGACGTCTGTGAGCCCACCGAGCGGCAGACGGTCACGGAGACGCACGACCTCGGTCGCCTCTTTCGTCACATTCAAATTCGAGAGTACCCGGTCGTACGAGTAGTCGGGTTGCATCTTGAGCGCCAAATCTTTCCCGAGCGAGCTCGACGCGTGTCCGGCAAGCTGTTGGCGCAATTTTTCATATTCTAATACGCGTAACGCGTGGTCCATCTAGCATGTTCCTTTCTATCGCTTCGCCGCGAAGAACGCCTTGGCGTCTTCAAACGAGAAGCAGTTAATAATATCCGATGGTTCGAGATAGGCTTTCCGTGCGTGTAACACGCCGAGTGCCATATCTTCCATCATGTCTGGGTGGTGTGTGTCGGTGTTGATCATTACTTTGACGCCCGCCGCCTTCGCCTTCTTCAGCGTCGATGCCGTCAAATCGAGGCGATTCGGGTTCGCGTTCAATTCGAGCGCCGTCCCCGTCTCTTTCGCGAGGGCGATCAACTTGTCTTCGTCAATCGGATAACCGTCGCGACGACCGATGAGTCGTCCCGTCGGATGCGCGATCACGTTGACGTATGGTGAACGGCAGGCGTTCTCGAGACGTGCCATGATCTCGTCGACGGATTGGTCCATCTTCGAATGGATCGAGGCGACGACATAGTCAAGCGTCTCTAAAAATTCTGGCTCATAGTCGAGCGTCCCGTCAGGACGGATATCCATCTCGACACCACGCAACACGTTCATCTCATGTGTCTTCGCGGCTTCGCGGATCTCCTCACCTTGTGCCTCGAGTCGCTCCTCCGTCAAGCCGTTGACGAACGTCAAATACTTCCCGTGGTCGGTGATGGCCATCCACTCATAGCCGCGCCCTTTCATCGCCACGACGATTTCATCGACGGTCAACTTCCCGTCCGACCAGACCGTGTGCATATGCGCGTCTGCCTTGATGTCCTCAAGCGTGACGAGTTTCGATAAGTCGTGCTCGAACTCGGCGTGCCCTTCCCGAAGTTCAGGTGGGATGAACGGGAGTCCGTACCGTTCGAACAGTTCTTCTTCCGTTTCCGGTTGCCACAGCCCGTCTGCCGTTTCGACTCCGTACTCCGAAATCGACTCCCCTTTCGCTTTCGCGAGTTGGCGCATGCGGACGTTATGGTCTTTTGAGCCTGTGAAATGATGGAGTGTCGCGGCGAATGCGCCCGGTTCGACCATACGGAAGTCGACCGACACCATTTCCTCACGTTCGAGGACGAGCGATACTTTCGTCTCCCCTGCCGCGATCACTTCATTGATGAACGGCAAGGCGAGCAACTTCTCTCGAAGGGCAATCGGCTCCTCGGTCGCAATGATAAAGTCGAGGTCTTTACATGTCTCTTCTGCTCGACGGAAGCTTCCCCCGACTGAATGACGCAAGACGAGTTCTTCCTTTTCCAACACATCGTTAATCTCTTCGACAATCGGTCGCATGACCGCATATGCCAATCGTTCCGGACGCGACTCGAGGTTCTTCGCTGCGGCGAGTAGCTTCTCGACACTCTTCGCCCCGAATCCCGGGAGCGATGCCGCCGTCCCGTCTTCAAGCACACGAATGAGGGACTCTAAGTCGACGACCCCGACTTCACGGAGTTTGGCGAGTTTCTTCCCGCCGAGCCCTTGAATTTTCAAGAGCTTCATCAAACCGAACGGGATTTCTTCTTGCAACGCTTCGAGCACCTCACTGCGACCTGTATCGCGATACTCTTCAAGGACGGCCGCCGTCCCTTTGCCAATCCCTGAGATGGACGTCAAGTCGTCGATGTCCTCGAGTTCGAGGTCCGTATTCTCTAGAGCCGTTGCGGCCTTACGGAACGCATTGATTTTAAACGGGTTCTCCCCTTTGATTTCCATATATTGCGCAATCTTCTCGAGCAACATCATCGCTTCTACTTTATTCATATGCTTCCCCCTCTTCACACAGAAAAGACCGAGATACAAGCACTAGCTTGCATTCCGGCCTGTCGTGTCACAACATCTTATTTGAAAACCAATCTGATAGATATGGCGTGTCTTGAATGATAAATGTCGCAAGCGACGAATTGTCGACAGCATTTTGAACGCCTGCCATCGGCACGAACGCAATCACCCAAAGGATGAAGAATGTGATGACATACGCCTCGAAGAATCCGAGGACTGCTCCAATCAACCCTTTTAATTGGCGCAAAATCGGCAAGTCTGTCAAGAAGTCGAGCATCGCCAAGATGAGATGCAAGACAAGTTTCGTGATGAGGAACAAGACGACGAACCAAAAGACATTGTAAAACGTCATCTCAATCCCTGAAAGCGAGTTGAGGTCCAAGACGCCGCCAGGGAGCGTTCCATCAAGCTGAGACGGATACGGGATCCAGAGCTTGAACGCTTCGGCTAAATCTTTATAGTACGTGTTGGCGACGAGAAAACTGATGATGAGCGCGACCCAATGGCCGAGCTGTAGAATCGCGCCACGACGGAAGCCGTTGACGATTCCAATAAACAAGAAAAACAGTATAAGTAGCGTAACCATGGATTGATTTATTCTCCCATATTTCGTTTAGTTTTGACGTGGTCGCTCGCGATTTGAATCGCAGCCAAGACCGCTGCCTGACGAGCATCTAAATGAGGGGATTGTTCACGAATCTCGCGGATCTTACTGTCGACCAAAAAGCCTACTTCCCTCACATGATCAGCGGGTTCTTCGCTCACGATCGTATAGTCTTGACCCGCAATGTGAATCGTTGTTCGTTGTAACTGCACGCGCACCCCTCCTTTACGTCTGTCAGCATTAATCATAACATCGTTTTTATATTAGGAAAAGGAGAAGCCCCTTCCCTTGATATGTACAACATTTTCTATTACCCTTCTATGAAGTTGTCAAACGTCTTTCTTCAGTAAAATTGCAAGAGATGGTGGCATCATTTCGTAAAATGTGCGAAAATATCAACTATTCAAACAAACAGAAAGGGTGATTGATTTGAAATTACGCATTGGCCTCTTAGGTCGCATCATCATCGCGATCGCTTTCGGGATTCTGCTCGGGAGCATCGTACCAGAAAGTCAGAACTGGATCGTTCGGACGTTTGTGACGTTCAACACGGTCTTCGGGCAGTTCTTAGGCTTCGCCATCCCACTGATCATTCTTGCTTTCATCATCCCAGGAATCGGGGAACTTGGTAAAGGAGCAGGAAAGTTAGTCGGACTTACAGCACTCATCGCTTATGCTTCAACAGTTGTCGCAGGGACGCTCGCATACTTTGCAACGAGCAACTTGTTCCCTCAAATTTTGTCACGGTCGACGGAAGGAGCCGAAAACCCAGAAGAAGCCTTATTGAAAGGGTTCATGGAATTTGAGATTCCACCGGTATTCGGTGTCATGACCGCACTCATTTTAGCTTTCGTCATCGGGATCGGGATTGCCGCGATTGAAAGCAAACGGTCACTCGACCTCGCCATGGATTTCCGCGATATCATCGAGCTCTTAATCAGTAAAGTCATTATTCCATTACTCCCATTCCACATCGCCGGAATTTTCATGAACATGACGTACGCTGGTCAGGTCGCTGAGATCCTCTCGGTGTTCTCACTCGTCTTCGTCACAATCATCGTCCTTCATTTGACGATGCTTATGATTCAATACTCAATCGCAGGTGGTCTCAACAAAGAGAATCCGTTCAAGTTGCTCAAGACGATGATGCCGGCTTACTTCACAGCTATCGGGACGCAATCATCGGCTGCGACAATTCCAGTCACGCTTCGCCAAGCGAAATTGAACAACACGGATGAGGGTGTCGCGAACTTCGTCATCCCGCTCTCGGCAACGATTCACTTGTCAGGCTCGACGATCACACTCACATCGGTCGGTGTCGCACTCATGTACTTGAACGGCATGCCGATGTCATACGCGATCGTCCTTCCATTCATCCTCGCACTCGGTGTGACGATGATTGCAGCACCTGGTGTTCCAGGTGGAGCCGTTATGGCATCGCTCGGATTGTTCGGCTCGATTCTCGGGTTCGACGCGACGATGCAAAGCTTGGTCATCGCACTCTACTTGGCGCAAGATAGCTTCGGGACAGCTACAAACGTCACAGGTGACGGTGCCATCGCAAAAATTATCCACTACTTCAAACACAACACGAAACTTCTCGACAACACAGCGTCGAAACAAGAAGATATCGCATAACGTACAACGCATAAACGGGCAAGCCATCAGGTTTGTCCGTTTTTGTCTACATCGAATAGGAGAGATACATATGGAATGGATTGAATGGAAAGACCCGAATCACTTCGCTGACCGCGTCATGGACGCATTGTTAAAAGAAGAAGCCAAGAACAGCTTAATGATCGGCGTATTGAATAACGTGATTCAAGGCGTTTATGAGGCGTTTCATCAATTTACCGTCGAAGAGAATGGTAAACTCCTCGCCATCCTTCAAGTGACACCGCCCCATCCGCTCCATTACATCGTCGTGGACTCGGAACAAGAGGAAAAACTCCCCGCTTTCATCATCCCGCACCTTCTCGAAAACGAGATCTCGTTCATCGAGGTGGTCTCAGAACGTGCTCAAGCCGAACGATTCGGGAAAGCGTGGCAAGAGATCACATCTGGAACGAGTGAGATGTTCATGTCCCAAGGGCTTTATCGACTCGACGAAGTGGAAGACATCGAGATGGCGAAAGGCCACATGCGAAAAGCGACAACAGCCGACCAAGCACAGCTCGAAACTTGGTATAGCGCCTTTGAAGCTGAGTCGGGACTTCGTTCGTCGCCACCTGAAAAAGTGACGAAAGCAATCGACACGATGCTCAATAATGATGACGCCGTATTCTGGGAAGTCGATGGACAGCTTGTCTCGTGTGCGAAACGCTCACGTCCGACCGAGAACGGCATCACCGTCTCCTTCGTCTATACGTCACCTGACGCACGTGGAAGAGGTTACGCACGAAGTCTCGTTGCAGACCTTAGCCGCCAATTACTTGAGACGAAATCGTTCTGTGTCCTCTATACGGACTTGACGAACCCGACATCAAACAAAATCTATCGAGAAGTCGGGTACGAACAGATTATGGACTCTGCTTGGGTCCGACTCGCTAGATGAAACGAATCGCCTCCCCTATACTATTAGGTGGAGGCGATTTTTCATGGCTAGATTCCGAATTATTTTACGTGCACTTGGCGTGGCACTCCTTCTTTATATGTTAATCGTCGGTGGACAGAGCATCCTCGATGACCCGAACATCGACACGTTGTGGCTCAGTGTGATTGGTGCCGCACTCCTGACGTTTATCGTGTATCAAACAACAAAAAAGTGATCGACGCGTTCGTCGATCACTGTCTTTGTGTTGATTAGAAGAATGATGCTGGGTTGACTGTGTTTCCTGCACTCGATGATGACCATGAGTAACCACCACGGTGAATCTCGAAGTGAAGGTGTGAACCTGTCGAGTTCCCAGTGCTACCCATGCCGCCAAGGTTTTGACCTTGTGACACGCGTTGACCTGCTTTAACTGAGACTGAGCTCATGTGTGCGTATACTGTCGTCCACACTTGTCCGTTGATGACGTGTGTGATCATGACGTGGTTTCCGTATGCTCCACCCCATCCAGCTCGTGTGACTGTACCAGTAGCTGCTGCATAGATTGGCGTACCAACTCCTGCAGCGATATCAAGACCGTTGTGGAATGTGTAGCCGTTTACGCCGCTCGCTGGTCCCCATCCTTGTGTGAGGCTACCGCTTGCCGGACGTTGGAACATCCCGCCGCTCGCTGGTGCTGATGCTACAGGTGTTGACACTGAAGCGCTAGAACCACTGTTGCTTGAGCTTGCACTTTGTTGCTTCTTAGCAGCTGCTGCTTCTGCCGCTGCGCGACGTGCTTCTTCTTCAGCACGACGTTGTGCTTCGATTTCTGCTTGGATCGCTTTCTCTTGAGCTTTGAGCGTATCTTCCATCTCTTGTAGGCTCATGAGTTTTGATTCGAATTTCACTTTTTCAGCTTCGAGTTTCTTGATTTTCGCTGCGCGCTCTTTCATTTTTTGATCGAGCTCTTTTTGGCGTTTTTCAAGTTCTTCTTTTTGCTTCACGAGTGAATCGCGTTCTGCTTTTAATTCAGCTTGCGCTTTTGCAAGTTTTTCTTTCGTTGCTTCATATTCTTCGAAGATCTGTTGGTCGTTCTCTTGGATCGTACCAGCTGTGATCATACGTGTGATCAAGTCACCGAAGTCTTTTGAACCGAAGATGAACTCAGCCCAGTTGACTGACGAGCCACCGTTCTTTTGCATCGTCGCCATACGGTCTTTCATGAGTTCTTCTTGTGCTTTCATTTTTGCTTCGTATTTTTTGATTTGCTCTTGAAGCTGTTTGATTTTTTCTTCAGTTGCACGGATCTCAGCTTTTTTCTGAGCGACATCGTTGATGACGTCTTGGAGTTCAGCATCTAACTTGTTGATCTCTTGTTGCTCTTTGCTGATGGCTTGCTCACGTGATTGAATCGAAGAGTTTGCTTTCGACTGCTCGCTGCTATTCTTTTGTCGTTGTTCTTGTACTTTCTTCTGCTTCTCTGTAAGTGAGGCTGCATAAGTCGGTGACGTTCCGCCGATCAAGAGTGCGCCTAGAGTGACTGTGGCTGCAAATTTCTTCAAGTTACCCAATGTGCTTCCCTCCGCTGATTCCCGTGTATTTTTTATCTATAATCGTTCAAGTATTTTCTATAAGATAAGTTGCGATATTTCATTCGCTCTGTGACTCATTATATCAATCTAAACCAAAAGTTATTTTACACTTATATTTCATTCGTATGACATTGACCTAATTTAGGTTTTATCCCTTAAAAAACGTGGGTATAGACAATATTTTATTTGGTTCGTTGTCACAAAATAGTTTTTAAAATAAGAAAAGCACTTTAAGAAAGCGCTTTTCACATAACAACCTATATCATTTTTTTACTACCTTAATGCGACATACCCAGCTCGTTTCCCTCGTTTTCGTTTTGAACGAAGTAATAAGAAGCCACCAATCAGCACGACTCCTGCAATCGCCCCACTGCTGTCCAATAGGACATCTTGCAGTAACGGCGTCCGCTCCGGCGTCAAACTCTGATGATACTCATCAAAGATGGCGACCGTATTGGCAAGCGTCCAGGCAAACAAAAGGATCAGTCCGGCATGAAGGTTCGTTCTCGAAATCGCCTTGACGAACAAAGCACCGAGAGCGAAGAATGTGACGAAATGTGCCGTTTTCCGCATCAAGAACTCGATGAGTCCGACTGTCCCTAACGTGTCGAGTGACACTTCTTTGCCTGCATAGTCAAACTCGACGTTCGCTAGCGTCGGCTCGATCCAGCTCCAATCGAATCGCTCGAGTGGCGAAACAATCGATTGGTCTGAGTAAGGTGTCGCACTCGAGAAGAATAATCCAATTAAAATGAGCGCGATCCATATAAATTCATTTTTTAAAAGTCGCATAACACCGTTCCTTTCTACAACGAGTTTCATTATACGGATTGTACACCACGAAATATGTAACAGCGACATCATGATTTCATAACAATTTGATTGCACGCAACGCGTTCAAAGTCGTGACCTCGTTACTCTCTTGGTATACTAAAGAAAAAGGGGGAATAGACATGATCTATGATTTTGAAGCATTGGACATGAAAGGACAGCTACAACCGTTAGCTACATATAAGGGAGACGTCTTACTCATCGTCAATACGGCAAGTAAGTGTGGATTCACGCCACAGCTCGAAGGTCTCGAGTCGCTATACAACTCGTACAAAGGACAAGGCCTCCAGATTCTTGGTTTCCCATGCAACCAGTTCGGACATCAAGACCCGGGCTCAAACGAAGAGATCCAGGAGTTCTGTCAGCTTAACTATGGCGTATCGTTCCCGATGTTTGCGAAAGTCGATGTGAACGGAAAAGACGCGCACCCACTCTTTACGTATCTCTCAAAAGAAGCACCGGGACTACTTGGCTCGAAAGCGATCAAATGGAACTTCACGAAGTTCTTAGTCGACCGTGACGGGAACGTCGTCGAACGCTTCTCGCCACAGACGACACCGGCCGAGATTGAGGATGCGGTTAAAAAGCTCATCTAACTCAAAAAGGATGGCTCCGAGAAGGAGTCATCCTTTTATCTAGGGGTAATAAAGTTAATCGTATAGAACGGACTGTTCTCATCGTTGTAGGCGAGTCCGACGGCAGCATGACTGAATCGAGGTTGCATGATGTTCTCACGATGCCCCTTCGAATTCATCAGCCCCCAATGCGCATGGAACACGCTCATCTGCCCCATCGCCAAGTTCTCTCCGGCCATCGAGTACGACAGTCCCGCTTCATCCATCCGGTCAAACGGGTCGCGTCCTTCCGGGTCCGTATGACTGAAGAAGTCGTTCTCCGCCATGTTCTGACTGTGCGCCCGAACGACCGGATAGAGTGGCTGATAATCGGCGAGCGCACTCAAGTCATATTTTTCACGGTCCCAGTTCATCAAGATTCGCATCAACTGTTCGTTCGCGACGGTCCCTTCCGCGGAAATGTCACCGTAGTAACCGTCACTCGCCTCTTCCACTCGGCGATCAACCGACAAGACTCCTTTCAAACGGTCGTCGTCATGTTGGTCGAAGAAGAGCGTGACATATTGTCCATCAATCGCAAACACCGAAAAGGATGGATCATCCGGGATCAGGTAGCGATTCAACCCTTTGTTGTAAGACGTCACTTTCTCAAAGCCGATTTCCTCGACTTGGTCACGTGTCGTCTCATCAAGCACGAGACCGCGATACGTGCTTCCTGTCTCGAACTGATAAAATCCTTTTTTGGCGCCGTCCTCCTCAATGAGTTCAAGGCCACGATCTCCGCCACGTTCGACAAGGTACCAATCATGCCCGGCATATTGGCTCGTAAACTTCGGTGCATCCGTCGCACGTTCCGTCGCCACCTCAGACTCCACTTGAATGCTCGTCGGGGCAGAGACGTTCGGCATCTCATATTGCCAAGCCATATACAATCCAATCCCCATCAAGAGGATGATCAATTTTCGAAACATGGCTCCTCCTTCCTTACTGCTCGCGCTGACGCTCCCCGAAATCGTGAAGTCTCTCCTTGATATCGGTGAGCATCCCCATGTATGCGACATATGTCGCTTCGTCTATATTTAGCATACCACTGACTTGTAACGGCACATCGGCTGCCTGCTCACGCAACGCGCTACCACGATCGGTCAAACGAACGACGACTTTTCGCTCGTCGTCTGTCGCACGACTCTTTTCGACATACCCGATTTGAATCAATCGTTTCACGAGCGGCGACAATGTGCCCGAGTCGAGCGTCAGTCTCATTCCGAGTTGACGCAAATCGATGCCATCCTCTTCCCATAAGACGAGCATGACCAGATACTGACTATATGTCAGGTTTAACGGTTCTAAAATTGGGCGATATAAACGGGTAAGCTCTTTTGAAGCGGTATACAATTGAAAGCATATTTGGTGTTCGAGTTTTAATGTTTGTTCCATACGTAATCCTCCGTACTCTTCTTTAGCCAAGCATATCACTTGCGAAACTTTTTGACTGCTTTATAATTTAAATTGTGCACAACTTAATTGTTTAAAACGAAATGGAGGAATTGAATCATGAAATCACTATTCACAGCATCAGCAACTGCAATCGGTGGCCGCGAAGGTCATGTGAAATCAACAGACGGCGTCATCGACATGGACGTCTCAATGCCAGGCGCGAAACACGTCGACGGTGCGACAAATCCGGAACAACTTTTCGCAGCAGGATATGCGGCTTGCTTCGGTAGTGCCCTCAACCTCATCATCGGGAAAGAACGTGTGAAGACAGACGGATCGAGCGTCACAGGTCATGTCACATTGAACCAAAACGATGAAGGGTTCTTCATTTCAGTCGAGCTTGAAGTCGAAATCAAAGGTGTCGACCAAGCGACAGCAGAACGCCTCGTTGAAGAAGCACACCAAGTGTGCCCTTATTCAAAAGCGACGCGCGGCAATGTCGATGTGAAATTGACAGCCAAAGCAGCATAATCATCCATCCCGCTCGTAGGAGCGGGATTTTTTTGCTTCCCCCTACGTGTCGGGGTAAGATAGAGGCACAATGAAGGGAGGGAGCCGTGATGAAGAAACATAAATCGACGTTCGTGTTTGTCGCGCTCGGCATTTTGCTGTTCACGGCGACGTATAATGCGCTGACCGTTCAGACGTACGACGTGCCGTCTGACAAGCTGTCAGCGGATGAATCGCTTCGCATCGTGCTTCTCTCCGACTTACATAGTGCCTCGTACGGTTATAAGCAATCGATTTTGATCGATCAAGTCCGTGCGCAAAAGCCAGATTTGATTGCCCTGCCGGGGGACCTGCTCGACCGCTATCGTTCTCCTGAACCTGCTTTCGAGCTCGTCGAGGGACTCGCCGGCATTGCGCCGATGTATTTCGTAACTGGGAATCATGAGATTGACAACTCCGCCGACTACATTCGTCATGATGCCAAGAATGTATTTCGTTCTCACGGGGTGACCGTTCTCGAAAACGAATGGGAGCCAATCACCATCAATGGGGTCAATCTCGTCATCGGTGGATTAGAAGATCCGTTACGAACATATAACGAAAATATTTATGGGAGTTGGGAAACTGATGTCGCGACGGCAATGCAAGACATTGATCCGGACGAGACGTTTAACTTATTACTTTCCCACCGCGCCGAGGAAGTTGACACGTATTCCGACTTACCTTTCGACCTCGTCTTGTCCGGTCATGCCCACGGCGGACAAGTGAGGATTCCATATTTATTGAACGGGTTGTTCGCCCCTGATCAAGGATTTTTCCCGAAATATGCAGGCGGTCTTTATGAACACGAGTCGTTCACCCACGTGATCGGACGGGGATTCAATTATAGCTTTAACGTGCCTCGCATCTACAACCCACCAGAGATTGTGGTGATTGACGTGCACGGCAAATAACGGACACTCGGGTGAGTGTCCGTTTTGCTTACCAAATGATTCGCTCCTCGCAACATTGTCGTTCACGTTCGACTTGCACCGTCGAGCGCTCGAACGTCCCATATTTACGAATCCGTTCGGTCACTTGACGTAACACGGCCTGGTCGTCCGTATCTTCTCCAATTAACACATGGCACGTCGCCGCATGCTCACTCGAAGAGATTGACCAGACATGCAGGTCGTGTACCTCTTTCACCCCTTCGACTGTGGCAATCTCTGCTTGCATCGCCCGGACATCGATTTGTTCCGGTGACCCTTCCATCAGGATGTGAATCGCATCGCGCGTCACGCGATAGCCGCTAATCAAGATGAGGATAGCGACAAACGCACTCGCGACCGGGTCCGCCCACGTCCATCCGAACGACATGATCAAAAGTGCTGCCGTAATGGCACCGACTGACCCCAGCAAGTCTCCGAACACATGAAGCAACGCACTCTTCACGTTCAAATTGTCTTTTTCTCCGCGCATCAAAATCCAAGCGGCGAGGATATTGACGAGTAGTCCGATGATGGCGACCACGAGCATTCCCCCACTCAAAATTTCTGGTGGAGCACTCAATCGCTGATATGCCTCAAATAAGATATAGATCGAGATGACGAGTAAGGTCAACCCGTTAATGAATGCCGCTAAAATTTCAAAGCGTCGATATCCAAACGTACGGTTCGGTGTCGCCGCCTTCGCCCCGAATCGAACAGCTAGGAAACTGAGTCCTAAAGCCGCCGCATCCCCGAGCATATGCCCCGCATCGGATAAGAGTGCCAAACTGTTCGTCCAAAGTCCGCCGATGACCTCGACGACCATGAACGTCGCAATCAAAAGAAAAGCGAGGAACAGCGCACGTTGATTCGTGGAATGATGATGGTGATGGTCGTGATCATGATGATGTCCCATAACTGACGCCTCCTTCTACTTCTTATCTTATTCCATTTTTACGAAACATTCAAACGTTCATTTGAATGAAACATCATAAAAAAAACGGGAGATTCCTCTCCCGTCTTGTCTTACTTGTGCTCGAGACGCACACGCATCACACCGCTGTATGGGAACAGCTTCAACTGAACCGTCTCCCCTTCGTACCAAATCCCAGTTGCTTGTTCGTTCGTCGGTGTCACGTCAGGTGTTGCGACTGCCTGACGATCCCAATCGATGGCTCGCACTTTTTGGTCCCGTACCATCAAGAAGAACCCATCATAGAAATGGTATTCGTTCACTTGGTCACGCTGAACGGCAGTCGGGCTACCAAGTTCGGCGCGCACGGTCGCCACATCTTTGCCGATCCAGTCAAGGACGGTCTCCGAAGCGCTCGGGACGACTTGTTGCCATGCGGCGATCACGTCATCGTCCGACAATGCCGGAGCTTCCGTCGTCACACTCTCTTCCGTGACCCACCCCGTCATACGCTCATTCAACTGTACTTTCACGAAGCCACTGACCGTCTCCAAACGTTCGAAACGATCACCGAGGTCGGCCTCATAGACGACTGCGACACGGTCATCTGCATAGACTTTCGTATACGGTTTCCCGATATAGATTGTATCTGCGGACTCGGTTTTGGTATCGTTCGGTTGTTCCGACTCGGAATCGACCATCTCGGTCGCAATCTCATCTGATTTCGGTAAAGCAGACTTTTCTTTTTTGTCGATCAATGCCGCGAACGCGATGATCCCGACCAAAGCGAGGACCAAGGCTACCGTAGTCGTCACCCGGAACACTCGTTTACGCTTTCGTGTCGTCGCGCGCGACAATCTTCCTCCATTCATGTTCTTCACTCCTACTCGATTCGATTCATTCCACTCGTTTCGTCAAATGGTAGGAGGTTTCCTGCCTCGTCAAAAAATTTCAAGTCGTGTTTTGTCAATTCGTCCATCGTTTGCATCATCTGCTCGACATCGACCGGTTCATCGTTCTCCATATTCTCACGAATACGAATCGTTTTACCGAGCTCGATCGTCCTCGAGGTCAAGCGATGAAAGTAGCGATCGTGCGTGATAAGCAATAATCCACCTGGATAAACAGACAAGGCCGTCTCGATTTGTTCCCGTGTCGCCACATCTAAATAGTTCGTCGGTTCATCGAGTGCCAACAGATGCGCGTCGGAGAAATAGAGAATCAAAAAGGCGATTCGACACTTCTCCCCCATACTCGCCTCGTCGATGGGCCGATGCACTTCATCCCGACGAAACAAGAAGTGCGCAAGTAGCGTCCGAGCTTCCGTCTCCCCGATGTCACTATGGGCGAGCAACGCCTCGAGCAATGTCCCCGTCTCCGGTAAACGTTCGAGCGTTTGCGAGAAATACCCAATCTTCAGACGAGGATGCCGCTTGATCACACCAGAAAGCGGTGCTCGTTCCCCGATCAGGACGTTCAATAACGTCGTCTTGCCGCTTCCGTTTGGTCCGATGATCGAGAGGCGCTCTCCTTTTTGAATCGAGAAGGAAATCGGTTCATAGAACGGTTCGTCATAACCAAACGTCACCTCTTCACACGTCAGCCATGTCTTCGCTTCGAGCTCATCGGCCGCAAATTGGACGGAGATGGTCTTCTCTTCTTTTGGCTTTCGTGGACGATTGTCTTCGAGCTGTTTTAACTTCTGTTCTCTCGCCTTCATCTTGACGGCGAGATTGGCCGCTCCTTTTTGCGCACCCGGACTGCGGACACTGGCTGTCGCTTTCGCCTTCAAGTGCCACCCTTTGTACTGGGCAATCATATCGAGCAGTTCTGCCTTGCGGCTCACGTAGCGGGCATGAGCTCGCTCGTCACGCAGGCGTTCTTCCTCTTTTTGACGACGATACGCCGTATAATTCCCCGAGTATCTGGTGACTTCACCATCCGACAGTTCGAGGATGACCGTTGCGACATCATCCATCAGTTGACGGTCGTGGGAGATGATCAGCACCGTTCCGTCGAATCGGTTCAGCCATTTCGTGAGCCAGTCAATCGACTCGACATCCAGATGGTTCGTCGGCTCGTCGAGTAGGACGACGTCGACCTGCTTCATCGTCAACGTCGAGAGTTGTGCCCGCGTCTTCTCTCCCCCGCTCAAATCGTTGATGTTTTGGTCGAGTTGACCGTCCAACCCGAGACGGGTCAACGCTTGCGTCGCCTCTTGTTCTAACGCGTACACATCGAGTGATAGCGCCTGTTCATAGGAGCTCATGACTCGCACCTCATCACCAGAGGACACTTCTTTATAGAGCGCATACCGTTCAGGATCGCTCCGCATCACCCACTCCAGGAGTGACATGTCTTCCGATTCAATCGTCTGCCGGACGAGCCCTACCTCACCGTGACAGTCAATCATTCCGGCTTGTGGTGTTAATTCCCCTGTTACGAGTCGGAAGAGTGTCGTCTTCCCACTCCCGTTCAGTCCGAATAACACAGCGCGTTCTCCGGCTGCGACCTCAAAAGAGACCGCTTCAAATAATGGTTTTCGGTCATAGTCGAACCGAACTTGTTTGATTGCTAACATCTGTTTCACCTCGCTCATTTTTCCGATACGCGATGAAACAAAAAACACCATCCGCTCAAAGTGCGGTGGTGTGAAGGAATCCGTTCAAAGAGGAAAGAGAGCGTTTCCCGCACTTGAAAAATGGACACACTTCACCCGTGACTGTTCAAGCGAACAGTGATGATTCGTCTCATCGTTGGAGTGAACGTGTTTTTTTCATGGCACGGTGTACCTCTCTTTCCTAAGTTACTGCCACCGTATCAAATTGAAAGCGGATTCGCAAGAGTGTACCCCACAATCTCCCATTTTTTCTACTCCTTTAGGCGGATGCGATGCACTCTTCCCCGCGTTATGATGACAGTATATTCGAACAGTGAGGTGATGCATGATGCGTCGACGCATCCTCGTTCCGAGTGCCGTCTTGGCGAGCGTCGGAACTTTTCTTTATACACGATTCAAACGACGGCTCCCCCGCCCACGTTTTAAATGGCCGGAACGTCCAGAACTGACAACCATTGATGAGACGCATGTGCAAGCGACGTGGATCGGGCATTCGACCGTCCTCATCCATTGGTATGGACTCAAAATTTTGACGGACCCCGTCTTCTCTAAGCGAATCGGTGTCCATTTAGGACCGCTGACAATCGGCATGAAACGTCACACGGCTCCCGCCCTCTCCATCGAGGATATCGGACCGGTTGACGTCATCTTGCTCAGTCACGCCCATATGGACCACTTTGACCATAAAAGTTTAAAACGACTCATCACCCGCGAGACGATTGTCGTCTCCGCTCCAGGGACGAGTCGCCTGCTCCGTCGATACCCGAGTCTGCAGACGCTCGAACTGCATCCGCATGACAAAGTGACCTTGGCGAACGGACTCGATGTCCGGGCCATCCCCGTTAAACATTGGGGCAACCGTTTCCCATGGGACAAACATATGGGCTATAACGGCTATCTCCTCAAATACAAAGGGATTCGGATGCTGTTTGCGGGAGACACGGCGTATACCGACTCTTTCAAAGGGCTCGCCGACCGTGAACCGATTGACCTCGCGTTCTTCCCGATCGGCGCTTATCAACCGGACTCGTTCCAAGAGGCGCACTGTACCCCCGAACAGGCTTGGATGATGTACAAAGAGAGCGGGGCGAAGCGCTTCTTCCCGATGCATTGGGACACGTTCGTCCTCTCTTATGAGCCGGTCGAGGAGCCTTATCATCGGCTCGTCGCGGCCGCAAAACTGGACCGTGACCAAATTGTGATCAAGTCGCACGGGGAAAGCATCCGTCTGTAGTTTTTACTTTCCCTTCACCCAAAATTTCGGTAACGTTAGAGACGAGAGGGAGGGATTTGTTATGGAATGGACGACGTTGAATAATAACGTCAAGATGCCGATGCTCGGGCTCGGTGTGTACAAGGTCGAAGACGGCGCGGTGACGGTCGATACGGTCAAAGCTGCGCTTGATTCGGATTATCGTTTGATTGATACGGCTGCGATTTATCAAAACGAAGAAAGTGTCGGACAAGCGCTTCGTGAAGCAGGGATTCCTCGGGAAGAAGTGTTTGTGACGACGAAGCTTTGGAATGAGTTCCACGGGTTCGATGAGGCGCTCCAAGCGTTTCAGGATAGTCTCGACCGACTCGGTCTCGAGTATGTCGACTTGTTCCTCATCCACTGGCCGATGCCCCGTTTTGGGAAGTTCGTCGAAACGTATAAGGCACTCGAACAGTTATATGAAGAAGGACGTGTCCGTGCGATCGGCGTCTCGAACTTTGAAGTCGAGCATTTAGAACAAATTATTCAGTCGTGCTCGATCGTCCCGGCCGTGAACCAGGTCGAGATCCATCCGTATTTGTCTCAAAAGGAATTGATTGCTTTCTGCAAACGATATGACATTCAAATTCAAGCGTGGAGTCCACTCATGAAAGGACGCGAAGCGCTCGAAGATGACACGATTGTCGAGATTGCGAACCGTCACGGCAAATCACCGGCTCAAGTGATCTTGCGCTGGCACTTACAAAACGGGGTCGCCGTCATCCCGAAATCGGTGACACCAAGTCGAATCAAAGAGAATATACAGGTATTCGACTTTACGTTGACGAAAGAAGAGATGGCGGCCATCGATACGCTCAACCGTAATGAGCGGACCGGCTCTGACCCGAAAGAGATGCATAAAATCCATTATTGAGGAGTGAATGACATGTTCAAAAAACTGGCTTCTGATTTGACTGGCTTCAGCGACATCGGTGAGGTGATTGACCCGTCCGACTTCGATAAGGCGGATGCGGATGATTACGTCCTTCACGAAGACAATGAAAAGATTTATTTCTTGATCAAGTCGAAATCAGATGAGTATTGTTTCACCAACTTGTCGATGATTCACCTCGATGGAACGAGCGCCATCAGTTCGAAGCGCGTCCTCTATCGTTATCCGTATTCACATTATCCAATCAAGCACGTCATGTTTGAGACGGCGGGTACGGTCGACCTCGATGTCGAAGTCAAATTCTCAATCGGCGACAAAGCGTACTCGATCGACATCAACAAAAAGCAAATCGAGCATGTGAAAGATTTGTATAAGGCACTCCTCGCGATCGAAGAAATCCAACGGGAAGGTCGTCGCATGATGGAGTATGCGAATACGTCGCTCACACACTCGGTGTCGATTTTGAGCGGGCTTCGCGAAGGCGACATGAACGTACCGAACACGTTCAAGGAATTGAACGAGCAATCGTTCGATTGGCTACAACGTCACTATCATGAGTGGAACCGAAAAGACTTTGGTGCGGTATACGAGAAGTACATCAATAATTAAACAACAACTCCTCCGTGGGACATTCGCCCTTGGAGGAGTTGTTTCATTTCTCATCAATCAACTGCTCGGCCAATCGTTGATACAAGTGGCTCATGTGCACGGCAGACGCAATGGCGAGCGTTCGCTGCACACCGTTCTCTTTTTCGAGCGATGCATGTAACAGCGTGTCAGCCTGGGCTTCAAACGCTTCTAGATTCTTCACTTTTTGCGTTTGATACGCTTCATAGAAGTCCTCGAGTGAGAACGTCTCGTCCGACTCGTTCAACGGACGGAGCGTCTCTTTGATGTCATTGATCGACAAGAGACCTTTCATCTCATAGATCAAACTGAGTAACATCAGATGTTCATTCGTATACTTTTTATTTTTGACAGGATGGAACAACTTGCCCTTGGCATAGTTATTGATCATCGTCTTCGTCAAAATCGTCTCATCCTCGTCACGCTTCATCTTCCCATAATGCTGCTCGAACAATTGGATGACCTGGTCCATGTATAAATCGACAGTCGGCAATACGTCCCTCGGGAGCGTCCCTTCCGTTTCAGTAATATTCTTCGCTTTCATCCGTCTCACCTCACCTTCAAGTATATAGAAAACTCTTATTTGTCGAAAGGTACACCTTGCTGTTTGTTCCTCTTCAGTATATCATGTAGTTATCGATACTACATGATGTGATAAGGAGTGTTTTACATGAATTCAATTTTCCGTGAACCAATCAACGCGCTAACGCATCTCGCTGGTGCGGTACTCGCTTTTATTGCGCTGATTGCGATGGTCGTCAAAGCTTCATTACTTGGCTCGCCGCTTGCGATTATGGCTGCGATTTTATTCGGGATCAGCCTCGTCTTTCTTTACTTATCGTCAGGTCTTTACCATAGCATCATCGCCTCACCGAACGTCATCGCCTTCTTCCGGAGAATCGACCATGCGATGATATACGCATTGATTGCGGGTACATACGCGCCGCTCACGCTACTCGCGCTCGAGGGACCGACACGCTGGGTCCTCTTCGGTACCGTACACGCACTCGCCTTGTTCGGCATCGTCTTCAAACTCGTCTGGTTCCATGCCCCACGTTTCTTATCGACCGCGCTCTACATCGGGATGGGCTGGCTGTCCGTCTTCTTTATCGGACCGCTCCATGACGTAATTGGTAACGCCGGCATCTTCTGGCTCGTCCTCGGGGGCGTCATGTATACGATTGGTGGGCTCATCTACGGGTTCAAGCCAAAATTCGTCAACTGGCGGGGATGGGGATTCCATGAAGTGTTCCATTTGTTCATCTTGTTCGGAAGCTTTGCCCACTTCGTCTGTGTCTTTTGGTATGTCTTTTAAGTCCTCCTATCGGGGGACTTTTTTTGTGAGCCGTTTCCTGTACTTTGAATTCAAGATTTCCTACACTAGGGACAGGAGGGATTCATGATGAAAATTGAAGTATGGTCAGATTATGTCTGCCCGTTTTGCTATATCGGGAAGCGTCGCTTAGAAGAGGCGCTCGAACAGTTCTCACAAGCGGACCAAGTGGAAGTCGAATTCAAGAGTTTCGAGCTCGACCCGAACGCGCCAACGAACGATTCACGTACCATTTATGAGGCACTCGCAACGAAATACCGTATGCCGATCGAGCAGGCAAAAGGGACGACGGCTCAAGTCGCGGCACAAGCCCGCGAAGTCGGACTCGATTACGACTTTGAGAACATGGTCGTCACAGGTACACTCGACTCGCATCGTTTGACGCATTATGCGAAGACGGTCGGGAAAGAAAAAGAATTGTCGGAAGCGTTGCTTCAGGCTTACTTCGTCGATGCTAAGCACATCGGGAACCACGATGTCCTGCTCGAGATCGCAACAAGTGTCGGTCTTGACCATGACGCTGTCCGTGACGTCTTGACGACTGACGTGTATACGGAAGACGTTCGTGCCGAAGAGAAGCGCGCAAGCGACCTCGGCATCACAGGTGTACCGTTCTTCGTATTCGATAACAAATACGGAGTGTCTGGTGCTCAACCGACGGAAGCGTTCACGCAAGTGCTCGAAAAAGTCTGGTCTGAGAACAACCCGACGATCCAAGTCCTTTCGAACGGTGCGACGTGCACCGACGACAACTGTGATATTTGATTGATGAAGAAGCCGACATTCGGCTTCTTTTTTGTGGTATTCTCCACCCTACTACTTGATAATAGTGATTAGCATATAAGAATCGAGGACTACATCTATGTGGAAAAATCGGAACGTCTGGATCATCTTGACGGGCGAATTCGTCGCCGGTCTTGGTTTATGGCTCGGCATCATTGGCAATTTGGAATTCATGCAAGACCGCGTCCCCTCTGACTTTGTGAAGGCGGTCATTCTCGCTATCGGCTTACTCGCCGGGGTCGCCATCGGTCCGCTCGCAGGACGCCTCACCGACCAAGGCTCTAAGAAAAACATCATGCTCATCTCAAGCATCGTCCGAGCGCTCAGCGTGCTCTTCATGTTCGTTGCCATCGAGACGAATTCGGTCGTGTGGATGGTCGTCTTTTTGATCATTTTACAAGGGTCGGCGGCTTTTTACTTCCCTGCCCTACAAGCAGCGATTCCGCTCATCGTAAAGGAACGGGAACTTCTCGCCTTGAACGGTGTCCATATGAACGTTTCGACGTTATCACGCGTCATCGGGACGGCGATTGCCGGTGTCTTGTTGACACTGATTTCGCTCCGTAACGTCTATGCGCTCTCGCTCGTCGCCTATCTGTTGCTTGCGGTTGCGACGCTCTTCTTAAAGCTAGATGAATCGAAGACACCGTCGGCGAAAAAGATCGATGCGAAGGCGTCGAGTGGCTTCAAAGATGTCTTTCCAATCATCAAATCAATCCCGGTCATCTTCATGACACTCGTCATGACGCTCATCCCGTTACTCTTTATCGGGGGATTCAACTTGCTCGTCATCAACATCAGTGAGTTGCAGGATTCGACGGCAATCAAAGGATGGATTTATACGGCCGAAGGACTCGCCTTCATGACAGGTGCCTTCATGATCAAACGGATCGGCGAAAAATTCTCGGCGTTCTCGATTTTATTCTCGTTCTCGTTTTTGATCGGTGTCGCGCAACTGATGCTGTATTTCGCAGACATCCCGTTCATGTCGATCGCGGCGTTCGTCGTATTCGGCTTCTCGGTTGGTTGCTTCTTCCCGACGGCGGTCACGATTTTCCAGACACGGATGCCAAAAGAATATCACGGGCGCTTCTTCTCATTCCGTAACATGCTCGACCGGATCATCTTCCAAATCGTCTTACTCGTGACAGGGTTCTTCCTTGATTTGATCGGACTTCAGCTCATGGTCGTCTTGTTCGGAATCAGTTCGATTGCGATGACCGCAGCGTTCCTCGTCTATACACGTAAACATAAACTGCATATCGAAGAAGACGCTACTGAGAAGATTTCTTCTTAATAAAAACAAGCGATGACATCGGTCATCGCTTGTTTGCGTCTTGAAGCTCTCGCCACCACGTCGTCGTATCATTCCGACCGTCGAGCGTAATGCGCTCTCCGATCTTTGGAGTGAGGACGACTTCTTTCGGTAAGAGAGACGTCATCTGTTCCGCCGGGTCAAACCAATCGTGGAACGACAGGGTGAACGCACCCCAATGAATCGGCATCATTTGATCGGCGCGTAAATCGTGAAACGCCTGTGCCGTCTCTTCCGGCTGCATGTGGACGTCTGGCCAGCGCACGTCATATTGTCCGCATTCGAGTGCGGCGAAATCGAACGGTCCGTACTGTTCGCCAATCATCTTAAAGTGCGGCGCGTAGCCGCTGTCCCCGCTGAAGAAGAGCCGGTCTGTCTCGCCGAGGACGACCCATGACGCCCATAACGTGCTGTTGCGGTCCGTCAACGAGCGGCCGGAGAAGTGACGTGCCGGCGTACATACAAACGTCCAATTCCCGAACGTATATGACTCGTTCCAATCTCGTTCCACGATTCGCTCTGCGCCGACACCCCATCGTTTCAAATGACTCCCTACCCCTAGCGGCACGATGAACATGGCGACCTTGTCTTTAATCGCAAGGATTGTCCCATAATCGAGGTGATCGTAATGGTCATGCGTCAACAAGACGACATCAATCTCAGGCAAGTCTTCGAGGTCGAACGGTAAATCTTCACTGAAACGCTCATTTTTAGCAAATGGGAGCGGCGATGGGCTGCGTCCGAACATCGGGTCGACGAGCATCGTCTTCCCGTCCATTTGTACCATGAGCGCCGAATGACCGAGCCAGTAAATTCTCGTGAAACTCGAACCCGTCTTCTCCTCGAAATCGATAGGCACGATTGGTAGCCGTTCACTCGGCTTACGAAGCGACGTCACATCACGATAGTCACGAGCCATCGATACCATGTCCTCTGCGGAAAAGTTCATCGGTGTCTCATATTGATTACGGAATTTCCCGTTGACCTGGTTCGGGGATTGAATTGATTTCGGTTTTCGTCCGAGTGGTTTGTACTGCGTCAGAATCGTTCCGGTGACGGCCGCCATTCCGACTAATGAGAGCAACATCGTCTTTTTCATCTAGATCCTCTTTTCTACAAGTTCGTTGCATTGATTATATCGTGCATTTCCAAATCTTATATCGGTTAGTATGCAGATTCACTTATCTTTCAAAAAAATGCCGTGCTCTTGACTTAAGTCAATGTGAACCCGCTCTCACCCTTTTATGATGGAGAAAAGATCATTCGAAAGGAGTTTTTCTCATGAACCATTCATCTGTCCGTTCACAACGACGTGCCGCGCTTTGGTCCGGGATCGCTCTCGTCCTCATGGCACTCGTTGCCTTTTTCGCGCAAGGGTACGTCTACCAATCACTCGTCATTGAAAATCAGGCGATAACGACGTATGAACACTTACTTAGTCATCCGACACTGTTCCGTTTCGGCATCATCGGCTGGGGTATCATTGTCGTGCTAGACCTGATTGTCGCCTACGGATTATACCGTTTCTTCAAACCGTTCCGTGCCACATTCGCCTTACTCGTCGGGACACTTCGCTTTATTTATACGCTCATTCTCGCCTTCGCTGTTTTACGCCTCGTTGAAGCCGAGCGTCTTCTCCACACATCTGCTTCAGCTAGACAAGTGTACGAAACGGTCACGTCATTTGAAACCTTTTGGTCGCTTGGCTTGATCGTGTTCGGTCTTCACCTCATCGCAGTCGGATGGGTTGCGATGCGGACCCATTTCATTCCAAGAACGATTGGCATCTTACTCGTCGTCGCCGGTTTCAGTTATACGATTGTTCATGCCCTTTACCAATTCCCCACGCTTGAAAGCATGACGACTTTACTTGAGCTCACTCTCATGCTCCCGATGTTCGTCGGCGAATTGGCCTTTGCCGTATGGTTGATCGTGAAAGGAAGAATACTTCCTACACATGATATCACTCGACAATCCGCAGGTGACGCGTCGCCCGCTTCTTGATCCGACTGAGTGACTCCGGTGTAATGCCGAGATAGCTCGCCAATTGATACTGTGGGACCCGATGAACCAAGTCGGGTCTCTTCTCCATCATGGCCTGATACCTTTCTTCCGGTGTGGACGACATGAACGAGGCGAACTCATCGCGCATCGTCCCCATGTCTTCTTGCATCATGTCACGCGTCATCGCTTCAAGGACAGGATTCATCTCGTATTGCTCCTGCTCTGTCGCAAGGTCTCCAACGACGAGACAACATTCCTCTATACACGCTAACGAATACGGTGATCGTCCATCTGTATGATGTTTCGTCAATATGGTGATACTCTGTTCTTCCGTGATGAAATCGACAGTGTGCTCGTTCCCGTCTTCGTCGACTTTATATTGACGAATGCAACCACTCAGTACGAAATAGCATTTAGTCGGGACGTCTCCTTGATGCAATAGAGTTGTCCCTTTCGGAAACGTGGCAATCGGCACATCCGCTACTAACCGCTCACACTCGTCGTCACTCAAATCCTTAAAACGTTTCATGTATTGAATCAAGACGTCTTTCATCCCGTTCACTCCTTTTCAAGGAAAATCGATCTAGTCCCTCAAGTATAGCAGGTTTCATCATTCAAAAAGACCTGCCCCACTGCTTTGGTGGGACAGGTCTTCTGTTAAGACTTTTGTAAGATTTTAATGTCGTTGATGATGTCTTCTGTCGGGACGTCTTGGAAACCAGGATACGCTTTGATGATTTTGCCTTCCTGGTCGACCAAATAGAAGTACGTAGCATGGTCGACTTGTGTACCTTCTTCAGGCTTCCGGACGAGCGCTTTAAAGTTCTCTTGCGCGAACGTTTCGATTTCGTCTTGTGAGTAGCCCGACAAGAATTGCCAATCCGCTTTCGCAAGGTCATAACCGCTCATGAATTCTTTCATCTTCTCCGGAGTGTCCACGGTCGGGTCGACACTGAACGAGACGAATTGCACGTCTTCGACGCCCTCTTCTTCGAGCGCTTCATTCAGCTTCGTCATGTTGTACGTCATCGGCGGGCAGACCGTCTCACAGCTTGTGAAGACGAAGTCTGCCATCCACACTTTCCCTTTTAAATCGTCGAGACTGACCATCTCTTCTTCTTGGTTCATGTATTCGAACGATTCGACTTCCCAGTTGAGCGGGTCCTCGATTTCTTGTCCGCATCCTGCTAGGACGATGAGCATCGTCATCAAACTACCGATCCACCATTTCTTCACACGTTCCAACTCCTTATCGCTTTTTGACATTCCACATGAGGATGGTGATGAGCGTGAAAGCCGTCAATGCGAGGAACGGAATCGTGATGAATCCGAACCAGTTGATGTATTGACCGCTGCACGGAACACCTTGTGCACAAGGCTGAATTTCAGCAAATCCTGGCACTTTTTGTACCAAGTAATGGTAAAGTGAAACAATACCGCCTATGATAGTAAGCGGTAACACATATTTTCGTACCGCCCGATCTTCCGTGAAGACGGCAATCCCTAGGATAATCGTCAGCGGATACATAAAGATGCGTTGAATCCAGCAAAGCTCACATGGCACAAACTCTCGAATCTCACTGAAATAGAGACTCCCGAGTGTCGCCATCAACGCGACGAGCCAAGAGAGATACAATCCATATTTTTCGAAAAATGATTTCATCTTATAAATCCTGCTCGATCAACTGTTGGATTTGTTCGTAGTCGAACGGGTCCTCGAGCATCACACCGTTGATCATGATCGAAGGTGTGAATTGAACACCGTTCTCTTTCACAAGCCCGTCGTCCGTACTGACTTTTTCGAGCACGGTCGAGTTTTCGCCAAGGTCTTGTTCAAGTTGTGCCAAGTCGACCGATGTCGTCTCACCTGCGATTTCTTTCAACTTCTCGACTGTCACCCATGCGTTGTCGTGTTGTTGTGAAGCCGGTTGCGCGTCATAGAGCGCTTTATGGAACTTCCAGAACGATTCAGGGTCTTGCTCGTACACCGACTCGGAAGCGAGGGATGCCAAAATCGATTCTTGTCCGTGGAACAAGACGTTAATATAGCTGAAGCTGACATCTTCCTTGTCGAGATAATCCGCTTTCAGTTGCGGATAGATCGTTTCGCCCCACTGTTTACATGATGGACATTTATAATCTCCGAACTCGACAACCGATACTTTCGCGTCCGAGTCTCCGAGTGTCGGTTGTCCCTCGATTGACACGTGATCGCCTCGGTCGGCCGTTGTCGGCTCATCTTGATTGAGCAAGACGAACACCAATGCAATCAATGCGACCGCAACGACGGTTGTGATGACCAACCATTGATTCTTTTTCATTTTCTTCACCTCTATTTATTTTTCGACTCGTCTTTCATTATAGCGGAAGCTCTTTCACCTATCATGTGTTCGACTCGTTTTTCATAATTGTCTTCATTTCAAGCTTTAGGAGGTTTTACTCGCATGATCAAGTCTTTTACGATGCGCCTCGGACTCATTTTGGCGCTCAGCATTGCCACACTCGTCTTTTTACTGACAATTGCACTCACATCCCTGATCAGTCATCGGGCATCTGATTCACTCGAACAAGAAATCGGGGAACGTCTTTCGACAACATCACATCAATTGGCGGACAAACTCGACTTTTATATGTGGTCACGCTATCAAGAAGTCCAACTCTTGCAAGGTCTCGATTTAGGGGACCCGGACGCGACACGACGACTGCTCGATCAAGTCCAATCGAACATTCCGGCATTCTCTTGGATGGGTGTCACGGATGCGGAAGGGACTGTCGTTGCTTCCACGAACGGCATACTCGAAGAGGCATCCATCGCCGAGCGCCCCGTGTATCTCGAAGCGAAAGAAGCTCCTTTTATTGGTGACGTCCACGAGGCGGTCCTATTAGCTGAACTGTTACCGAATCCGACGGGAGAACCGCTCCAATTCGTCGATATCAGTGTCCCTTTATTTCAAGACGGGACATTTCAAGGGGTGCTTGCCACTCACTTGAGTTGGGCATGGGGAAAAGAAGTACTCGGACATTTCAATCGGACGCTCCATGAACAAGTCGATGATACGGATTTGTTCGTCGTTAGTGAACGAGACAACGTGGTGCTCCTCGGCCCAAACGATCTAGTCGGAAAACCACTCCCTGTGTCGTTTACGGAAGGAGCTTCCGTGAAAGAATGGGAGGATGGACAGGACTATCTGACGGGGATGTCGATTGGGGAAGGGTATGATGAATATCCTGGACTAGGTTGGCGCGTCGTCGTCCGTCAACCGGCATCCGTTGCGTTCGCACCGGTCGAAGCGCTAGAAACGAGGATTCTATGGATTGGTCTCTTCGCATCACTTGTGACGGCCGTCCTCGGTTGGTTACTCGCTTCCGTCGTGACGAGACCGTTGAAACGAATTACTGAAACGGCTTCGCTCATGGAGCAAGGAAAAGCCAATACATTCCCGCATCAATCCGGAATCGAAGAGATTGAGTCCCTCGCATTCGCACTGGAATCGCTCGTCACATCCCTCACAGAATCAGAATCGGAACGGGTGCACTTTGAGCTCCTTGCGAACCGTGACGCGCTGACCGGTCTCTCTAACCGTGTCGCCTTACGTGAACAGTTGAATCAATTGCACGCTTCGAAAGAACCGTACGTTTTCTTTTATATCGACCTCGATGGGTTCAAGGCGGTAAACGATACATACGGTCACGCGGTCGGGGATGAATTGTTAGTCGAAGTCGCACAGCGGCTACGAACACTTACGATTGATGAGGTGTATCCGGTCCGCTTGAGCGGAGACGAATTTTTCCTGATGTTCCCGAGACATGGGCGTTCGATTCAGGGTATTCATGAAATCGGTACATCCATTATTGCTACGCTCTCACAACCTGTGATGCTCGACCTCGTTTCAGTGAAGGTCGGGGCAAGCATCGGCGCATCGATTTGGTCGCCAACAGAACCTCCACATGTCGCCATCGAACGAGCGGACGACGCCTTATATCGGTCCAAGGCGAACGGGAAGCAACAGCTTTCATTCCATGAGTCGTTTGAATGATTACTGGCACCCATACAAAAAGGAGTTCATCATGAACTCCTTTTTGTTTACTCTTCGGTTTCCGTATTCACGTCTTCCTTCTGTTCTTCCTCTTCGGGCATCGGCTCCAGGTCCATCGTATACACGTATTCCTCACCGAAGTTGTTTAAAATGAACAACTCTTCTTCTGCACGTGTTGCGAGTCCGTTCGAGAATCCGATGACGGCGTACATCTCCTCTAGAAGAAAATCTTGCTCTTTGTCAATCTCATCAAAGATGGCTTGTTCCCATCGTTCGATGATTCGACCGAGTTGTAGGTAGTCTTCGCTTTTAATTTTATTTTTATCGCGCAGCAACTCTAAATAGTCGCGGACCTCTTTCAGATTGTCATGCGTCATCGGGATTGCGCCCGCTTTTTCCGTTGCCAAAATCTTTTGGTGTGTCATCAGATGCATCACGTCGACAAGATTCCCTTTATTCAATTTTTTCGCGTCGTCAAAGACGAGTCCCGTCGTCTCCTGCGGGTCAATCCGGCGCGTCACGTTTTGACGTCGGCCGAGCGGGTCTTCTTCTTTAATGATGGCAATCAATTCAAGCGCTCGTTCATACTCTTCTTCCGTCAAATTGTCCCGGTCAAGCTCACTTTGATTCGGTCCCATCCAATACTGATAGAATGCATATGTAGCAACGATTACTATAACTAAGACAAGTCCCATCCAAGGAAACCATTTTTTCCATTTCATTTACCATTCACGCCCTTTTAGTGATTCTCTCCATCAAGGATAACATATATACCTTACTAAAAATCCCAATAAAAGGTTTTTCGTCATGACCTTAAACAAAAAAGTACCCGCCTCCTGATATCGGAGCGGGTACTTTCTCTACATCTTATGCTTCGAACAACAATTGTTCTGGATCTTCAATCATCTCTTTGATGTGCTTGAGGAATGTTACAGCCTCACGACCATCTACGATTCGGTGGTCATATGAGAGTGCGACATACATCATCGGACGGTTTTCCATCGTGTCCGCGTCGATTGCGACTGGGCGGAGTTGAATCGAGTGCATTCCAAGGATAGCAACTTGTGGTCCATTCAAGATTGGTGTTGAAAGAAGTGAACCGAACACGCCACCGTTTGTGATCGTGAACGTACCACCAGTGAGGTCACTCAAACCAAGCTTATTGTTACGTGCTTTATCCGCAAGGTGAAGGATGTCTTTCTCGATTTCACCAAAGTTTTTACGATCCGCTTCACGGACGACAGGGACGACGAGACCGTCTGGCGCCGATACGGCAATCCCGATATCGTAGTACTTCTTCAAGACGATTTCATTTCCTTGGATTTCAGCGTTCAAGTAAGGCATGCGCTTAAGAGCCGCGACCGCTGCTTTCGTGAAGAATGACATGAAGCCGAGTTTGACATCATTGTCTTTCACGAACTTCTCTTGGCGACGTTTACGAAGTGCCATGACCGCAGACATATCGATTTCGTTAAACGTCGTGAGCATTGCTGCCGTCTGTTGCACTTCTACGAGACGGTTGGCAATCGTTTGACGACGACGTGTCATCTTGATGCGCTCTTCTTCTTTCCCACTTGGAGCTGGTTGTGGTGCAGGTGCTGCAGCAGCTGGTTTTTGCTCTTTCACAGCTGGTTTGTCTTCATGTTTTGAAACGTCATGAACATTGATACGCCCCATCGGATCGTTCGTTTGAACAGCTGAGAGGTCGATCCCTTTCTCACGAGCGAGCTTGCGTGCAGCAGGTGTTGCGATTGGTCCTTTACCTGGGCTCGCAACGTGCTCTTCGCGTTTCTCTACTTTCTTGCCTTCTTCAACAGACTCCGTTTTCTTCTCAGTCGGCGCTTCTGTCTTTGTTTCTGTCGCGTTTTCTGTCTTCGTCTTCGTCGCGACAGCCGTTCCGCCACCAGAACCTGAACCGAGACGTGCGATGACGTCGCCAACTTGAACCGTATCCCCTTCTCCGGCAAGTTGTTCTTCTAACACACCCGCTTCGTCAGCTGGGACTTCGATATTGACTTTATCCGTCTCGAGCTCGACGATGGCTTCCCCTTTTTCGACTTGGTCGCCTGGCTGTTTGAGCCATGTCGCGACCGTTCCTTCCGTAATGGATTCTGCTAATTCAGGTACTTTAATTTCGACCACAATGAGTTCCCCCTTAACTTATTTACGATCTTTTTGGTATGTGCTCGTGCCTGCACCGCTCGAGACGACGTCGCGAGAAAGTGCTTCACGGATGATGCGTGCTTGTTCTTGTTTATGCGCTGTCGGATTTCCTTCAGCCGGGCTCGAACGACGGCGACGACCGATGTAACGAACGTCGAGTCGGTTCGTTGTGACCGCTTCAAGACGAGGCTCGATGTATGTCCAAGCTCCCATGTTTTTCGGTTCTTCTTGTACCCAGACGATTTCGCGTGCGTTCGGATAACGGCTGATGACGTCACGAATCTCACGTACCGGGAATGGATAGATTTCTTCGACCCGGATGATGTGTAAGAAGTCGAGTGACTCTTCTGACTTGCCGACCGCTTCCGCGAGGTCGATCGCCATCTTCCCTGTGCAGAAGACGAGACGTTCGACTTTCTCTGCGTTCTCACCGAGACCTGGCTGTTCAACGATTGGTTTGAAGCTCTCTTCCGTGAACGCCTCGATTGGTGACGTCGCAAGCGGATGACGAAGTAGACTCTTCGGTGTCATGATGATCATCGGACGAATCTCTTCTTTGCCGAGCATCTCAGCTTGGCGACGGAGAATATGGAAGTATTGTGCCGCAGATGAAAGGTTTGCGACTGTCCAGTTTTTCTCACCGGCAAGCGTCAAGTAACGCTCCATCCGTGCACTCGAGTGCTCTGGTCCTTGTCCTTCGTAACCGTGTGGCAAGAGCATGACAAGCCCTGATTTTTGACCCCATTTCGCACGACCTGCCGAGATGAACTGGTCGAACATGACTTGCGCCGAGTTCGCAAAGTCACCGTATTGGGCTTCCCACAATACGAGCGTGTCTTGGGCGAATACGTTATACCCGTATTCAAATCCAAGAACTGATCCTTCTGAAAGCGGGCTGTTGTAGACAGAGAACGAAGCTTTTGCCGTCGACAGCTGATGGAGTGGCGAGAACTTCTTCCCTGACTCGACATCGTTCAACATGATGTTCCGTTGGGCGAACGTTCCGCGCTCCGAATCTTGACCGCTCAAGCGAACCGGCGTACCGTCTGAAAGAATCGAAGCGAAGGCGAGCGTTTCCGCATGACCCCAGTCAATCTTCCCACCTTCACCAAAAGCGTCACGGCGACGGTCGAGTACTTTTTGAAGTTTGTGGAAAACACCGAATCCTTCTGGCCAGTCAAGCAACTCTTCATTCAATTGCGTGAGGAGTTCGAGTTCCACGCTCGTATCGACTTTCGGGAATCCTTTATAAACCGCGTCCGGCAAGACGATGTCAGCATCCTCTTCTTCAGAAGGAACGAGGTCACGCGCTGCTTTAAGTTCTTCTTCAATCTTTTGCTCGATTTGTGCTTTCTCATCTTTTGTCATGACGCCTTCTGCCTCGAGTTGCTCGGCATATACGTGACGGACAGATTGATGTCCTTTGATCGCTTTATAAAGAACCGGGTTCGTATTCATCGGTTCGTCCATTTCGTTGTGACCGTAACGACGATACCCAATCAAATCGACCAAGATGTCTTTATGGAACTTGGCACGATACTCACTGATCAATTTTGCGACGGCGACACATGCTTCCGGGTCGTCTGCATTCACGTGGAAGACTGGAATCTCATAACCTTTGGCGATATCACTCGCGTAACGCGTCGAACGTGAATCATTCGGGTCCGTCGTGAAACCGATGGTGTTGTTGGCAATGACGTGAACCGTTCCACCCGTACGATACCCCGTCAAGTTCGTCATGTTGAGCGTCTCCGCTACAATTCCTTGTCCCGGGAACGCCGCATCTCCATGAATCAAGATTGAAGCTGCCAAATCATCCTGCTGGACAGCCGATCCTTTTTCAGAACGATCATCTTGTGCGGCACGTGTGTACCCTTCGACGACAGATCCGACGAATTCAAGGTGACTCGGGTTGTTCGCCAAGTTGAGACGTACTTCTTTTTGTTGTTCGACGACTTTACGATCAAGTCCAAGGTGATATTTCACGTCGCCTGACCAACCAAAGTTGATGCCGATTGACCCTTCAGACGGAATCAATTCTTTGTTCGGTGCATGCTGGAACTCCGCAAAAATCATCTCGTATGGCTTGCCGAGTACGTGAGCGAGTACGTTCAGACGTCCACGGTGTGCCATCCCGATATTGATGTGTTCAGATCCGCTCGAGATGAGTCCCCCGACCATGGCGTCGAGTAACGGCACCATCGCATCCAATCCTTCGATGGAGAAGCGTTTCTGTCCGACATACGTTTTATGCAGGAATGATTCAAACAGTTCTGTCTCAGCTAGACGTTTGAACAATTCGATTTTTTCTTCTTTTGAGAAGGTTTGTTTCAATGCGCCTTGTTCGACTTGACGGCGAATCCACTTCTTCTCTTCCATATCATCTAAGTGACGGAGTTCGATTGCAACCGTTCCTGTATAGACGTCAAGCAAGTGACGGAATAACTCAAGGGCACTCGCATTTGGTTTTGGTGCATCGTCCGAAAGAAGACGGGCCGGAATTTGTTTTAAATCTTCTTCTGTCAAATCATAACGAGACAGTTCGAACAATTCCTGTTCACGCGGATGGTCTTTCAACGGATAAATATCCGCCGCCTTATGACCGAACGCACGGATATCGTTGACGAGACGTGTCGCCGAAACGACTTTCTCTAAGTCAAACGACGGACCCGAGACCGGTACTTCTGTCGGTGATGATTCTGGTGCTCCGTTCTCGTCGAAGTAACGACGTGTCTCCTCATCGACCGATGACGGGTCTTCCAAATATTGCTCGTACAGTTCAATGATGTAGCCTAAGTTAGGACCATAAAATGCTTGCGATTTCTCGTGAACATTCGACGACTCTCCCATTGAATAAATCCCCCTTATCCATTCCTAAACGTCCAATCTGTGAACGCTTTCATTTTAACATGTAGCCCGAAGCAGTTCACTCTTCTCTTACCCTAGTGAACAAAACCAAATCTTGCCTCTTACGCTCAACTTCATACTACACCTTTCATGCTAGAAAGACCCTTACAAATTCACAATTCGTCCATACTATTTCGATAAGTTTTGCTTATCGATAAATTGTGTCTCAGCGGGTTTGTTTCAAACATTTCAAAAAAAGATGAAACCTTATTTCAAACAAGCCCGTAGAAGGGGGTGTAGGAAGAACACTATCACTCAAAAAAGAAAGCTAGGTGACCACATGTTATCCGTACAAAATGTCCATAAGAAGATGGGAAAAGCAACGGTATTGACGAATGTCAGCTTTGATGTCGTCCCAGGTGAAATTTTCGGTTTCCTCGGGCCAAACGGTGCTGGGAAGACGACGACCATTCGAATCATCACGGGCCTTATGCCTGCAACACATGGAACCGTGACGGTCGATGGGTATGACGTCGCGAACAACCGCCAAGAGGCACTCAGCCGAATCGGAGCCATCGTCGAAAATCCGGCGTTCTATCCGTACATGACCGGTCGTGAGAACTTGATTCATGCCATGAACTTGATCCCGAACTTAAAGAAAGTCGATTTGAACGCACTTGGTGCGCTCGTCGGACTCGATGGAAAGCTCGATATGAAAGTGAAACAGTATTCGCTCGGGATGAAACAACGCCTCGGGATTGCCCGTGCTTTGTTGCATAATCCAAAAGTACTCATCCTTGATGAGCCGACGAACGGTCTCGACCCAGCCGGGATTGCCGACCTTCGAAATTACTTACGCCACCTCGCCGACCATCGCGGAATTGCCATTCTCATTTCAAGTCATTTGTTGAGCGAGATGGAATTGATCACGGATCGCTTCGCCATCATTGACCAAGGACAAATCAAATCAGTGGAAGACGGACAGACGAAAGCCGATAGCGTCATCCTCTGTAAAGTCGCGAAAGAACAGATGAGCGATGCGCTCGATGTCGCCGCTCTCGCCTTCGATGATGTGAAAATCATTCAACAGTCTGCCGAGTCGTTCATCGTGCCACGTCAGGAGACGGATATCCCCGTCTTATTGAAACAGTTGATCGAGCGTGACATCGCCGTCTACCAGATTGGCATGAAACACGAATCGCTTGAAGAACAATTCTTGAAATTGACGAAAAAAGAAGGAGGTACGAACAATGCGTTCATTACTCAGCAATGAATGGATGAAGTGGCGCCGCACGATTAAGCCTTACGTCGCCTTAGGTGTATACACCGCGATCATCCTCATCGTCTATGCCGTATTGGCGAGCGGAGATGGGTCACCGGAAGCTGCGTCGTTCTTTGAATTCTCAACGATGGGCGCCATCGCCTTCCTCAGCATCTTTACTATCGTCTTCACGGCCGAGATGGTCGGGAATGAGTTGAAATTTGATACGTTGAAGCATCTTTTGATGAGTCCGTATTCCCGAGACCGCATCTTGCTCTCAAAACTCGTCATGGCCGTTCTCGTCATGTTGCTCCAATTCGTCTTTATTTTAGTCGTCGCGTTCGGGTTCTCACTCACGTTAGACGGCTCTGTCACATGGGACGTCGTTCGCCCTATTCTCATCAGTGTGAGCGGACCGATCTTCATCATCTTCTTGACGCTCATGTTCTCGGTCGTCTTCAAATCAGTCGGCGTCGTCATCGGTTTCACGGTGCTCGCGAACTTCGCTTCAAGTATTATCGGTGGTCTTCTCGTTGCCTGGAAACCTGAACTCGCAAAATGGATCGTCTTCTTGCATACAGACCTTTCTATTTATGATGTGAATCCAGAATTCATGAAAGCGATGGATGCCACGATGGGCTTCTCCATCTTCTATGTCGCCCTTCATATCATCGCCTTCTATCTCATCACGGCATTTATGTTCCGGAGTAAAACGTTTGCGGAATGAGAACAGGTCCCTTTTGATTCAAACGAATCGAAAGGGACTTTTGTTTGTCTCTATATGTGTGATGACTTTAAGACACCTTTGTCACACAACCTCAACATTCTGTCAGAAGTCTCCCACCCGTATGCGATATGATAAAACTAACAGCACGTAAGAAGGATGTGACAATATGGCTCTCACGATTGGATTAGCATTGCTTGTCTGTTTGATCGCACTTATTTTTACTATCATGGTCGGACTCGGGAAAGACCGCTCCACATACAGCCAAAAGAAGAGCTGGTCGATGGTTTCTTGGCTCTACATTATTTTGCTCCCCGTCTCGTTCATCGGACTCGGACTTCTCTACTATTTCATTACGAAATAAGGCAAAAAATCACGATGCCAGAATATAGGCATCGTGATTTTTTTACGCGATTAAGTCACTCCAAATTTTGATGGTACTCGCTAAGATGAGTAACGCTAAAATCCATTGAAGCGCTTTTGTATTCATATTCTTCCCGACATTCGCCCCGATCGGTGCAGCAATCAGACTCGCGATAATCATAATGATTGCCGGACCCCAGACGATTTGATCGGTGATAATTTTACCGAACGTCGACCCGATCGACGAGATAAATGTGATGGCGAGTGAACTTGCGATCGCCATCTTCGTCGGGATGCGCAAGACAACCAGCATGATCGGCATGAGAATGAATGCCCCTGCCGCTCCGACGATACCAGCTGCAATCCCGACGACGAAAGCTGAGCTGGCCGCAATCACCTTGTTGAACTGCACTTGGTCAAGCGGCATATCGTCCACTTGTGGCTTCGGTAAGAACATCATGATCGTCGCAATCGTCGCAAGTACGGCGTAAACGACATTGATCATCGTCTCCGATAAAATCGTCGACCCATATCCTCCAATGAAGCTTCCGATCAAGACCGCCACACCCATATAGAGGATCAACTGTTTGTTTAAGTATCCCCCTTTACGATAGGCATAAATCCCACCGATTGTCGCAAAAAACACTTGAATCGCACTAATTCCTGATACTTCGTGCGCGCTGAACGCCGCAAATCCTAAGATTGGTGGAATGTATAACAGCATCGGATACTTGATGATCGACCCACCAATTCCGACCATCCCTGATATGAACGACCCGATAAACCCAATTAGAAAAATTGTAATGATAAACCCGAACTCCATATTGACTCCTCCATTTACTCTCGTATTCTCTACTCATTCAATCGATTCCCAAGCTATCATACCGCCTGACACATCATAGATTTTCGTATAGCCCGCCTCTTGTAATCGGTTAGCAGCCTGGGCACTTCGATTACCGCTTCGACAGATGACGTAGATTGGCTCATCTTTCGGATACGGTAACTCGTTGGCATCTAATGAAGATAGTGGTGCGTTCACCGCCCCTTCAATATGCCCCCCCTCGTATTCAGATGTTTCTCGTACGTCAAGGAGTGTTATTTCCTCGTTTTCCAATTTGTTTTGTAGAGTTTCAGCATCGATTTTCGTGATCTCATCCTTTTCTGATGTGATTACAAAGATAAAAATCACCATAACAGCCAAAATCCCAACAAATAAGGAAATTTTCTTCATGTTTTCCCCTCCAATTCTTTTCACTTGCGCTCATTATACCTTAGGGGGTATATTAAAGCCAACGAAACATTCTCGTTGCCAAAAACCTTAAACACGAAAAGGAGATCAAAGACTCATGAAGACGATTACGACTACTGAATTAGAAGCGCTACTTCAAGCTGACGACTCACTCAACCTCATCGATGTACGAGAGGTAGATGAATATGCTGGAGGTCACATTAAACAAGCGAAAAACGTACCACTTTCTGAATTCGGGGCAAAAGTCGATGAGCTCGATCGCTCTAAACCGATTCACGTCATTTGCGCAGCCGGTGGACGCAGCATGAATGCATCCGCTTATCTCGACTCACTCGGGTTCGATGTCACGAACGTCGACGGTGGGATGATGAGCTGGCAAGGCGAAGTCGAATAAACGATTACATTCATAGGGGGAAATTGATATGCTATTACGTTATTTTTATGATGAGAAATTAGCGCAAGCTTCATATATGGTCGGATGCCAAATGACAGGAGAAGCCATCGTCATCGACCCGGCCCGTAACATCGAGCCATACCTTCAAGAAGCGAAAAAAGAAGGCATGAACATTGTCGCAACAGCTGAGACACACATTCATGCGGACTTTGTATCGGGCTCACTCGAACTCGCGAAGCGTACAGGTTCGAAAGCTTATTTATCAGATGAAGGCGATGCTTCTTGGAAGTATGCGTTCGCCAAAGACATCGACGCACAACTCGTCAAAGAAGGCGACACGTTCAAAATTGGAAACGTGACACTTGAAGTCATGCACACACCGGGTCACACACCGGAACACATTTCATTCCTTCTGTATGACCGGAACCAGACACAACCGATGGGCATCTTCACAGGCGACTTCGTCTTCGTCGGAGATATCGGTCGCCCCGACCTCCTCGAAGAAGCAGCCGGTGTGAAAGGAACGACGGCAATTGGCGCGGAACAAATGTTTGATTCACTCAAGAAATTCATGGCGCTTCCTGACTTCGTTCAAGTTTGGCCAGGACACGGTGCAGGCAGTGCTTGCGGGAAAGCGCTCGGCGCGATTCCAACGTCGACGGTCGGTTATGAGAAAGCGACGAACTGGGCGCTTCAAATGACGAATAAAGATGCCTTCATCAAAGAGTTGACGACGGATCAACCAGAACCACCGAACTACTTCGCCATGATGAAGAAAGTGAACAAAGAAGGCATTCAAGTGACGACGAATGTCGCTCGTCCTGAAGTCGTCGGTTCAGATCGCCTTGATACACTCGTCGAAGAGACGCAAGTCGTCGACACGCGTAAAGGGGAAGACTTTGCGAACGGACACGTACCTGGGACAATCAACATCCCATACAACAACAAGTTCGTCTCGTGGGCAGGCTGGCTCGTCAACTTCGACAAAGACATCACACTCATCGCAAATGCGGAAGAAGTCGATCAAGTACAGACCGACCTTCAATCAATCGGCCTCGATCGTCTTCGCTTCATCGTTCCGGTCGAAGAGCTCGACGCTTCACTCTTGACGGAAACGTATACCGACGTGACGGCAGAAGAAGCGATTGAAGCTGCTGAAAAAGGTGACGTCTTCGTCCTCGACGTTCGCAACGCGACAGAATGGAACGCGAGCCATTACGAAAAGGCAGAGCGCATCTTGCTCGGTAAACTCACACGTGATCACGAAGGTCTTCCGACCGATCAAACGATTGCAGTTCACTGTGCGTCAGGCGTCCGCTCACGCATGGCAGCAAGTGTCCTTCAATCACTCGGCTACAAAGATATCCATAACATTCTCGGTGGCTACGGCGCGATGAAGACTGTCTTAAACGCTCAACAAATCAAGTAATGCTATACTGACTATGAATATGGCGCCCGCTTCGAGAGGGGCGCCTTTTGTTTAGGAGGGAAAGACGTGGTCGCTATCGGTCCACTTAACATTCGTGTCGATTTACTCATTTTTTTAGTAAGCCTTGGTATCCTTTACGGGATCTTTCGTTTCCTCGGTCTAACGAGCAAGCAACGTGAAGCCGTCATCGGTACATGGTTCTATGGATTTCTCGCCTGGAAAGGGAGCGCCATCCTCATCGGTCTGTTGACGACTCGTGATATTTCTCTTGCCCTCTACGCTACGGGAGGTATATGGTCTCAATGGATCGCGACCGCTGTTGTCCTTTGGCTCGTCTATCGACTCGATCGAGACCTCTTAGGATATTGGATGCTGAGCGGGCTCCTCATCTGGCTCGGGATGACGCTCGCGGTTCCGGTATACGGGACGATATTCTCTCTACCCGATCAGCCGATTCATCTATGGAGCGCTATCCTTATCCTCATACTATTCGGGATGACGTGGCGCTGGATGCATGCGCCGACTCGAGGACACATCCTTTGGACCGTCCTTGGCGCATCTAGTATCTGGCTGTTTCAGTCGTATGCGGTTGGACAAGTAAAATGGTGGATGATGGGCATTTCCCTCATCCTGTTCGGGTTTTCGCTCTATGTCGCTCGTCCTTCAAGAAGAGTCGTACAATTGAGTATCGGTGCTCTCGTCTTGCTCGCGGTCGTGAATGCTGCCCTACCGGAACGCGCGACACAAACGATCACGACAGAGACGGCATCGACCGGTCTAAACATCGGTCAAATCCCCCCATCGTTTGAGTTACAACGAACTGACGGGAGTACGTTCGACTTAGCATCGTTACGCGGTCAACAAGTCGTCGTTAATTTTTGGGCGTCCTGGTGTCCTCCGTGTCGCGCAGAAATGCCGGACATGGCGACGTTCGCAAAAGAACGAGACGACGTGACGATTGTCGCCGTTAACACGACGACGAGCGAACGTGACCCGGACAATGCCGTCTCGTTCGTCGAACCGTACGAAGACGCGTTTACCGTTGTCTATGACCGTGACGGTCAAGTCGGGGATGCGTACCGGATTCAGGCAATGCCGACGACATATGTGCTCGATGCATCCGGTGTCATTATCGCGAAACAATTTGGTGCCATCGACAAGAATTGGCTCGACGCTCAAGTGAATTGAACATGACAAAACCGCCGACAGTGATTTGTCGGCGGTTTTGATTATTGCTTCAAGTAACCCTGTGCTTTCAAGAAGTCTTTGACGTCAAGACGCGTCGATTTTGACAACATGCGTCCCATTTGTCCAGTCCACGTATCCTTACGCGGGTTCGAGCCACGGACCATATAGTAATCGTGAATTAACGCATCGTAATCGGAAAGGGACTGCTTCATCCGTTCTGGATTCGCTTCATACGTATTCTCATGGTAAACATGATGGAACGGTAAGCGTGGTTTTTGATCCTCGACTGAAGCCGGTACACCGACGGCCATGCCGAAGAGCGGGATGACCCGTTCCGGCAAATCGAGCACTTCTTTAACCGCAAAGAGGTCGTTCCGAATGCCACCGATATAACAGATGCCGAGCCCCATCGATTCTGCCGCCACTGCCGCATTTTGTGAGGCGAGTGCAGCGTCGATTACAGCGACAAGCAACTTCTCATCAGTCTCAAGCGTCGCAGACACTTCAGCTTCCTGTAGCTCACCAATCATTTCATGGCGATGTAAATCCGCACAAAAGACGAAAAAGTGACCGTTTTCGACGACATAAGACTGGTTGCCCGCAATCTCGGCAAGTCGTTTCTTCTTCGCTTCATCGGTCACCCCGATGATGGAATAGGCCTGGATAAAGCTAGATGTCGATGCGCGTTGGGCGCACTCAACGATGGTCTGAATTTGTTCATCTGTTAATGTCTCGTCTGTAAAGTCACGGACGGAACGGTGGTTCAATAATGTCTCAATCACTTCGTTCATACGTTCTTCCCCCTTTTTTTCAATCTTGGCACAAGCTTTCTGAATCCACAAATGAGAGGAATCCGTCGGGCACATTTTGAAAGGGGGACGCTCACTTCTTGCTTTCGTATGCTATCATTATAATTTACATAGTAAATACGATAGCGTAACTTTGGATAAGGAGCGAGATACATGAAAAGAATACCATTTTACATTCCATTCTTGCTTGGGGTACTGCTCCTCTCAGGTTGTACGGATGCCGATGTGAGCGCCCCGACGTCGACTGATGAAACGACCGAAGAGAAACAGACACAAGAAGAACAAACCACCGATGCGCCTTCACCTGAACAGGAAGAAGATTTATTCGAAGGCTATACACAAATCGAGGTCGATGGCGGTGATCAGTCCGGAACACGTGAAGCGAATGTCGTCGTCGATATCGGCTTCGGCGACCGTGAGTACTGGGCATTCACGAACGAGCATGGTCAATTGATTCGTGTCATCGCCGACGAAATCACGCTTCAAGACGATGAGACCGAAGACGTCAATTCTTCTGGTCGCTATTATTCAGACGAGGCGAAAGTTCCAGGTGTCGAAGACCCGAATCTCGATGAAGGTCATATCATCGCTGATTCGCTCGGTGGTGTCTCGAACGCCTATAACATCACACCACAAAACAGTGCACTCAACCGTTACGGGGACCAGGCGTTCATGGAAGATGTCATCCGGAAAGCTGGCGGCGCGAAAGACTTTGAGGCCATCATCACCTATCCGAACACGACGACACAGATTCCTTCCCGCTACCAGTATACGTATACCGTACGAGGCAATACGGTCACGGATACGTATGATAACGCGGACCCAGAAGAGGTGAACGAATCGCTCGATTTGACGGACGATTCTCCACCTGACGTGACGACGGAGCCTGTCGAGGAGCGAGACTTATCCGATATCGACGTTGACGGAAACGGACAAGTGACAATCAAAGAAGCGAAAAATGCCGGATTTGAGATGCCGATCACGCGTGATCATTGGTTGTACCAGTATATGGACGACCGAGACGGTGATGGGATGGTCGGTGAATAACCACGATTGACGAGACGTTCCTCCATGAGAGGGGCGTCTTTTTTGTATACAAAAAAACCGCGGTACGTGACCGCGGCTACTCGTTTAATTCGACATTTGGTTCAAGAATGGTGCGAGATCAATGTTCAACTCGTTTGAGAGACGTTCCCCGAGTTCACGGTCAGCACGATAGAAGTTGCAGATCAAGAGGAGAACCGTCTTCTCATGACGAACTTCTTTGATGTGAGCGACGAGGTTGCGGATAAGCGCATCCTTCTCTTCTTGAGAATAGCGGCGATACACTTCTCCGGCCTGACCGAAGTCGTTCGTCTTCTCAATCTTTTGACGACCTGTCACGCCTGTGATCGGTTGCGGCGTTTCGATGTAATCCGCATTCGGCTTCGGCGCGTCTTCATAGCGGTTCGGCTCGTAGTTGACCGGGCTCTTCTGTTGCTTGAATGGCATCGCCCCGTCACGCTGGTTGTTCGCGACTTGAGCGAACGGGCAGTTGATCGGAAGTTGAAGGTAGTTCGGTCCGATGCGATGACGCTGCGTATCCGAATACGAGAAGAGACGTCCTTGGAGCATCTTGTCTTCCGATGGCTGAATTCCTGGTACGAGAACGCCCGGGTTGAAGCCGACAGACTCTGTCTCGGCGAAGTAGTTGTCGACGTTCTTGTTGAGGGTCATCGTTCCGACCAATTGGTATGGGATGACATCCTCGAACCAATCTTTCGTCGCATCGAGCGGATCGAAGTCGAAGTTATCCATATCAGCCGGATCTAAAATTTGTACATATAGATCCCATTCCGGATAGTCTCCTTGCTCAATCGCGTTGAACAAGTCACGTGTTGCGTGGTTGAAGTCTTCCGCTTGAATCTTCGCGGCTTCTTCCATAGACAAGTTTTGAATGCCTTGCTTCGGTACCCAGCGCAACTTTATGTACACCGTGTTTCCGAATTCATTCACCCATTTGAAAGAGTGGACAGACGATCCGCGCATATGGCGATACGATGCTGGGATACCCTCGTCACTGAACAAATGAAGAAGCATGTTTGTTGATTCCGGTGTGAGCGACATGAAGTCGAAGAAGCGGTCTGGGTCTTGAAGGTTTGTTTGTGGATCCGGTTTGAGCGAGTGAATCACGTCCGGGAATTTAATCGCGTCACGGATGAAGAAGACCGGCAAGTTGTTTCCGACGAAATCATAGTTCCCTTCTTCCGTATAAAACTTGACGGCGAATCCACGCGGGTCACGAAGTGTCTCCGGTGAACCTAAACCGTGGATGACAGTCGAGAAACGCGCAAACACAGGTGTCTCTTGCCCCTCTTCTTGCAAGAATGCGGCTTTCGTATATCGTTTCATACTATTTTTTACAGTGAAGACACCATGTGCCCCCGCCCCTCTTGCGTGAACGACGCGTTCTGGTACACGTTCACGGTCGAAATGCGCTAATTTCTCAATTAGTTGGTAGTCTTCGAGAAGCGTCGGGCCCCGACGACCCGCAGTGATGGAATTGGCGTTATCCCCAATTGGTGCGCCTTGGTTAGTAGTTAGTTGACGGTGTTGATCCATATGATTGCCTCCCATTATTTATAATCATTACAATCTTGATATTAATCAAATATTAGAATGATTACAAATAAAAAGCTCGTGAATCACGAACTTTTTTTCATGTGTCTCTTTTGTTTGGCTTTTTCACGTTGATGAAGCGTTACGACGAAGAACGCGGCGAGCACTCCACCAAGTGACCCAGCGATGATGTCGACCATCGTATCGTCGTTCCCGTTCCCTTGCATCGTTGTGTTTAAGAGGACGTCGGATGTAAATTCATACATCTCCCAAAGCGCCGCACCAGCCATAGAAAAGACGACGATATAGACAAATAAGAAACGTTTTGGAATCTCAGTCCGAATGTCGTCATCGAGTCGACTGAAAAAGTCGAATCCTAAGAATGCGAGAAAGATACCGCTCAAGAGGTGTAGGAACGTGTCCCACCAGCCGTTCCCGTACAATCCGACAATTGATCCTAAATACTGTGAGGCAAACAAGAACAGGATATAGGCCACCTTCATCTTGCTATCGAGTTCTGTTTTAAACGTCTTTTCAATAAAGAACGGGATGAGACCCGAGATGATCCCGGCACCCGCCACACTTGCATCGAACCAGGATTCTTCAATGATCGATGTCACGAGTATGACCGCCATGAACAAGACGAATCCGAATTCGAGGATACGCCCTTTCGTGAGCTTCATGATACTTCGCCTTCTTTCATCTAATTTGTTCTCTATTAGCTTTATTCCCAAGTCTCAGTTGTGTTCAACCACACAATCGAATTTAGTTGGACTCACTTGTCATTTGCGAACATATGTTCTATAATAAATATTATGAATCCGAGGAGGAACTTGCTATGCCGATCAATCCATATCTCAATTTTAACGGGAATTGCCGCGACGCCGTGAACTTCTATGCGGACGTATTCAACCATGCCGCTCCAGACATCATGACGTTCGGTGACCAACCTGGTCCAGACGGTCAACCGGTGCCGAGAGAAATGGCTAATCTCGTGCTGCATACCCGACTATCGATTCACGGCTCATCGCTCATGTTTTCTGATGCGATGCCTGACGGACCGGTCACGTTTGGGGACAATGTCACGCTCGCCGTCGTCACGGACGACCTCGATGCCATCCACCGCGAGTTCGATGCACTCTCTGTGAATGGCCGTGTCTTGATGCCACTTCAAGAGACGTTTTGGAGCAAGGCGTATGGCATGCTCGAAGATCAGTTCGGTGTCCAATGGCAGTTTAGCCACGAAGCATAAGAACGACAAAAAAATCCCCGATTCTTGACGAATCGGGGATTTGCTTATTTTTGGGCTACGAAGAAGATGCGCTCCGCATCCGCTCCTGGTGCATGTTCGGTAAAATCAGATGTGACCGATTTGACGTGGAACCCAGCACCAATCAACCATTGCATGTACTGCCCTGGTTCATATGTCCGTTGCTCATGCGTCTCCTCGATCCGCTCGTACGTCCCGTCTTCAAGCGCGACGAAGAACGTCAAATCGTGAACGACTGAGAGCGGTGCCTCTCCCGGGTCGGCAAACCAGATATACGAGCAGTCTTCCCCATTTGACGCGTACGTCTTTTGGTTGAAGAGCGTCTGCATCTTATTCGGAGCATGAACATCAAAGATGAACAGTCCGCCCGGTTTGAGTTGGTTGTAGACAGATTCGAACGTGTCGATCACATCTGCCTCATCCCGAAGGTAGCAGAGCGAGTCACAGAGAATCGTCACCGCATCGACCGGTTCCGGTAATTCCAACTCACGCATATCTTGTTCCCAAAGTGGCAACTCGATTTCTGCTTCGAGTGCCTTTTCTTGTGCGACTTCGAGCATCGACTCCGATAAGTCGATCCCCATCACGTCGTAATGTTCGGCGAGACGAATCGTAGCGGATCCTGTCCCACATCCGACATCCGCGAGTGTCGCGCCATCTTGGACGTGACGACGCACGAAAGCGACCCACTCATCATACGGCGCGTCTTTCATTAACTCGTCGTATACATAGGCGAATCCTTCGTATGCCATTAGCCGACTTCCACTTCGACGTGCGGCGCGTCAGCCCACAATTTCTCTAGGTTGTAGTAATCACGGTCGTCACGATGGAAAATGTGAACGACGACGTTCTCGAGGTCAGCAAGTACCCAACGTGCCGTGTCCATTCCTTCAAACTTGTGGAGTGGTAGGTCATTTTCGCCAGCGACATCTTTGATCTCACGTGCGATTGCTTCGACTTGCTTCTCCGAGTTCCCGTGACAGATGACGAAGTAATCCGCAATCGGCGAGATGCCTTCCATGTCGAGTACGACGATTTCCTCGGCACGTTTATCGTCAGCCGCTTTTACAATCAATTCTAATTCTTCTCTTGCAGTCATATTGACCCTCCTAAGGTGTATTCACAAAATCATTATACGTTTCAATCGTCAGTGGAAAAATGCGCACCGACTTCTTCAATAAAAATTCAATCGTTTGGCGCAGTGTCGCGACAACCGCCCCTTCGAGCGAATGCGCTGCCTCTACTCGCAGGCGATCAACTCCCGGGTAATTCCGATTCGGTTCGATGGCATCGGCCACAAATAGGATTTGATCGAGACGAGACATCCCTGGCTCTCCCGTCGTATGGTTCCGAATCGCAGAGAGCACCGCTTCATCGAGGTCGTATTGACGAGCCAGCAAGACGGCTCCGACCGGCGCATGCAACAACTCGTCCCCGTATTCAAGAAGAGCTGAATCCAGTCCTTCTTCGATGACGACTTGACGCATTTCTTCGGTGTCAACATATTTTGCATAGTCGTGAAGCATTGCAGCAAGACGGGCCTGTTCGACGTTCTCGCCGTACTGAATCGCCATTCGTTCCGCTGTCTCAACAACACCGAGCGTATGGATATAGCGTTTTTCCGGTAGCGTTCGTTTAATCAACTCGTGCGCTTCTTCAAACGTCATACAGCTTATGCTCCTTCACATACGTCTCGACCAAAGTCGGGACCAGATATTTGATGGACTTGCCACGCTTCGCCCGCTCCCGGATATCAGTAGACGAAATCTCAAGTTGGGGCATGTCGATTGGACGAACGTCCGCCTTCTCCAGAATCAAGTAACGTGTCCCGGGACGGGCGACCGCACCGAACGTGACGAGACCGATGAGCGTCTCATAGTCGTGCCACGATTCGAGTGCGACGAGCGAATCCGCTCCAATCAAGAAGTAGAACGTATCGTCTGGATGCCGTTCAATCAACCGCTTCATCGTCTCTACCGTGTAAGACGGTTCACTCCGTTCAAACTCAATCAGGTTCAATTTGAAGTCTGATTGACCTTGAATGGCACGACGGGTCATCTCGATTCGATGGTCTGCCGAGCTGAATCCGACTTTATGTGGCGGAATCGCGGCCGGTAAAAACCAGACTTCATCGAGTTCAAGCTGTTCGCGAGCTTGTTCGGCAATCAATAGATGACCGAGATGCGGCGGGTCGAACGTGCCCCCCATCAAACCGATGCGGCTCATGGGAGTTTGATTTGGCGATTTTCTTTCTCAGTCGCCTCTTTGTATAAGACGATGACTTTACCAATAACTTGAACAACCTCAGCTCGTGTACCTTCTGACAACTCACCGGCCACGTCTTTTGGCGTGTCCATGCAGTTTTGAAGTACTTGAACTTTGATCAATTCGCGTTTCTCGAGTGCGTCCACGATATCTTTACACATCGCTTCGCTGACCCCATTCTTCCCAACTTGATAGATTGGTGAGAGATGGTGCGCTTCTGCGCGTAAAAAGCGTTTTTGTTTACCTGATAGCATAGTATATTATTCCTCCAATAATCCTTCGATTAACTTTTTTCCGATGGTTTCGTCCGGTTTCACGCCCGTCCATTTCTCGAACGAGAGCGCGCCCTGACCGACGAACATGGCAACACCTGTCACAATTCTTGCTCCGCGATGTTTCGCTTCTTGAAGCATCGGGGTGACAAGTGGACGATATATGATATCACAAACGACCGTGTTTTGTCGTAATCCTTCTAATGAAAGTGGTGTCGATCTCTCGTCCATCCCGACAGAAGTGGTCTGAATGATGACGTCATAGCGTGAGATGTCGACCTCGTCGAACGTCGTATAGGTAACGCCGAACGTGTTGGCGAGCTCTTTTGCCCGCTCAACTGTCCGATTGACGATTGATACCTGACGCGTCGGTAACGCCTGCACGATTCCACGTGCGGCACCGCCAGCACCGATGACAAGAACGTGTCCTGACCAATCCGTGAACGGCATCAATGCTTGGACGAGCCCGGCACCGTCTGTATTCGTTCCGACGAGGCGTCCGTCCCGCTTATACACCGTGTTGACGGCACCGGCTACCTTGGCAGCCTCGTCGAGCTCGTCGACATAACGAACGACCGCTTCTTTGTAAGGGATCGTTACGTTGAACCCGTCCCATTCGCCTTCCCGCATTGCTTCGAACAGGCGAGGCAGGTCGGTCTCCATCGCGTCAATGGCCTCATAACGCCCGAAAAGCCCAGACGCCCTCAGCCACTGCTCGTGCAGTTGGGGAGAGAGCGAATGAGCAATCGGGTGGCCGATGACAGCCAGATTCATACGAGCGCCTCGCGGAGTGTGACAGCGACGCCTTTCGGAGCCCAAGCCGCAATGCGACCGCCTTTACCGTGAATCGCGACCCATCCGAGACCGCTAAACACGATGTCTGTCTTCACACCGTCTCGTAAACTGAATTCGTGGCGTACGAGTGGTGGTAAGATTTCGAGCGTCTTCTCGTTCGGAGGATTGAGCATCTTCCCAATATGCTGGTCATAGAGCTCATCCGCGCGTTCGAGTTTCGTACGGTGTGCTTTCAACTCATTCGACATATAGATGACGAACGAACGTTTATTGCCTTCCAAGTAATCCAAGCGTGCCAAGCCGCCAAAGTAAAGCGTCTGTTGCGGGTTCAATTGGAATACGTGTGGCTTGATTTCTTTTTTCGGCGTGATCGTCTTCAAATCTTTCGCATCGACATAGTGTGCCATTTGATGACGGTTGATGATTCCTGGTGTATCGTACAAGTTCGCATCATCATCGAGCGGAATGTCGATCAAGTCAAGCGTCGTTCCCGGGAAATGACTGACGGTGATGATGGCTTCATCCTCTTCACCGAAACGTTTGATCACCTGGTTGATGAGTGTCGACTTCCCGACGTTCGTACAACCGACGACAAAGACGTCTTTTCCTTTTCGGTAATATTCAATCTTTTCAGCGAGTTCGTCGATCCCATGCCCTTTTTTCGCACTGATCAAATGGACGTCGATTGGGTTCAAGCCGAGTTCTTTTGCTTCAGCCTTCATCCAGTTCGCCATCCGGTTCGGGTTGACGGATTTCGGCAACAAGTCCACCTTGTTCCCGACTAATAGGACCGGGTTCGAGCCGACAGAACGTTGAAGTCCCGGGAGCCAGCTGCCATTGAAGTCGAAAATGTCGACAATCTTAATGACGAGCGCCTCTTTTGAACTGATTCCGTTCAAGATACGTAAGAAGTCATCATCAGATAACTCTACGTCTTGGACTTGGTTATAGTGCTTCAATTTGAAGCAACGTTGGCAAATGACAATTTCTCGGTCAAGTGCCGATTTCGGTGCGTAGCCAACCCCGTTCGGGTCTTCCGTTTGGATGGCTACACCGCACCCAGCGCAATATCGTTTGGTTTCTTCCATAGTTGTACTTACTGCCGTTTAGGTTTCCCCTTCTTCATTCGCCGTAGCACCTCGCTGCTACTCCTGAAGCGTTAATTCCGACGCCTTGGTCGCCGTACATGGGCAGCCTCCTTCTTCCTGTGCGTTCGAGGTCTTATTCATCTTTTTTATGTGAATCTTCGGAACGTGAATGCATCGCCTCGCCAATTTTTTCAGCGACTGCGACTTTCGCCCGCTGTGCATCCACAGCAAGCTCTTCCACTTTTTTCGTGATCAATACATACTTCCCGCGACGCTTCATGTGCGCGAAGACAACCTTCTCAAGCATCCGGTTGAATTTCGTGACGAGTCCGTCCGTCTTGACGACCGGTTGTACGTGGATGACGTGGATACCGGCCATATTCGCACCGAGCACGTCCGTGAACAGCTGATCTCCTAAGAAGATGGCTTCTTTCGGCGAATAGCCGTATTTCGAGAGCGCTGCTTTGAAACCAGAAGGTAACGGCTTCTTGGCACGAGCGACATAATGAAGGCCAAGCGGCTCCGTAAACGTTCGTACACGGTTCTCGTTATTATTTGATACGACAATCACATCGAAACCGTATGATTTCACTTTTTCAAGCCACATCAATAAAAGCTCAGGCGCATGCGGGACGTCCCAGGCCACGAGTGTATTATCAAGGTCGGTCAAAATGACGCGTACCCCACGGTCTTTCAATTCTTGTAAGTCGATGTCAAACACAGTCGCGACGAACTGTTTCGGATAAAGTCGATTAAACACGTAAAATTCCTCCAATTAGCTAAACGATTCAACTACTTATACAAGTATTGATATCCCTTCTATGGTAAACGAAAACCGACCAAACGACTAGTCTATCGTTCGGTCGGAAGAAAATTGATACAAAATTAGTTGGTTTTGATCGTTCCGATGACGTCACCGAGTCGAACCGGACCCATTTTTTCACGGTCCATTTGAATCGTATCCTTCTCAAAACAAAGGACGACAGTCGAACCGAATGAGAAGTATCCTACTTCTTGCCCTTTATCGGCTTGATCGCCATCGAGCGTCCACTCGATCGTATTCACGTTCAAGGCACCGACCATGATATGTTCATACGTTCCAGCCGGGCTGTCAAATCGTGTCACACGACGGTAGTTGCGAGAGAGCGGTCTCACCGTCTCCGTCAACCCGATCTCGTTTACTGGCGCCGAGCGGTCCCCCAGTTCATAGTGACTGAGCACACGCCCCGAAAGCGGCGTATGGACCCGGTGATAATCGCGTGGGCTGAGGTAAAGGACGACGACCGTTCCGTCAGTGTAGCGTCTCGCTTCTTGTTGAGAACCGAGCAACTCCGCAAGCGTGTAAGACTGTCCTTTTACTTCAAAGCGACTATCTTCCGTAATCGATTCGATGACCGAGAGTTTCCCGTCACATGGTGAGACGAGGGTGTCGGCTGATTCATCAATCGTACGTGCCCCCGGTTTTAGGTGACGCGTGAAAAATGCATGAAGTGACGGATAGGCGTGAAGCGGCTGTTCCGCTTCCTCCACCGCAATGTCATACACTTTGGCAAACGACGGAACCAAGTGTCGACTCACGCTCGACTCCGCGAAGCGTTTGAGGCGCGTGGCAATCCAAGGCGAGGCGTTCAACTCAAATAACGTTTGATAAAAACGACGCTTCATTCCTCTTTTGCCTCCTCATTCTTAAAGAACGTCTCGTATTGTTGTTCAGAGACAGCACCTTCAATGCGACCGACTTCTTTTCCATCTTCGAATCGGATGATGGTCGGTGTTCCGTTGATGCCGTATGTTTCCCATACGTTATGGTCTGCCAAGTTGATCGATACCGCATCATATTCTTCGATGAGCGGTTCGACATATGGTTTTACTTGCTCACAATATTCACAGCCTGTTTGCCAGAAGTAAGCGACAACCTCGCCGTCCTGGTCTAACTGTTGCTGTAATTCATCTGCAGTGACGGCATTGACGCCTTCTTCTTCATTCGCTCCGTTTAAAAAGAACAACAGACCGATCCCGATGACGATAATCGCTCCGATGATGGCGAACGTAACAAAATTCGCGCGTTTTTCAGGGTTTTTCATATGCATGATCCTCCTCTTATTGTTAGATAAAGAAAAAAGACTGACTCATGCACGAGTCAGTTTGATTGTAGACGGCTTACTTCTCTTGTGCAACGTCGCTGATTCCCATGTCTTGGTTTAAGACATCGAGAAGCGCAACGAAGATTGTGATGGCCACGCCAAATCCTGTCGCGAGCATCGCGTTGAACTCTACACCATCAACAGCAGAAATGATAAACACCGCTGTATTTGAGAGCACAATCGCCCAGATCAATGTCACTAAATAACGCATTGAACGTCCCCTCCATCTCACAGATGATTCGTAAAAATTCATACGACATTAGTATAGCATTGTTCGAATGGAATATGCGACTTCGATTGTATATTCTTTCCGTCAAATCAAAAAATGTGATACGGTCGTAGAAACATCATTGTGAAGAAAAGAGGATGACTGATGTCACGTTATTTAATCGCAGTTGATTTAGATGGAACGTTATTAAGAGATGATAAAACCATTAGTGAACGAAATCTCCGTGCCCTTCAAGCGGCACGTGAAGCTGGTCATGAAGTCATGATCGCGACAGGGCGTCCAAAGCGCCACTCCATCATGTACTATGAGCAGATGGGATTGACGACTCCGCTCGTCAACTTTAACGGTGCCCTCGTGCATCACCCGAAAGATGCGAATTACGCGGTCACACATCGCCCGATTCCACTCAAGACCGCACACGATATCATTGAAGAGGTCGCCGACACGAAAGCACATAACATCGTTGTCGAAGTGACGGACCACGTTTACTTCCAAAAGGACCCGCAAGAGTTCTACAGCCCGTATGCAGAACGTGCGCTCAGTGTCACGTCGGGTAACTTGTTGAAGCACTTGCAGGACGAGCCAACGTCACTATTGATTCATGCGACAGAAGAACACGTGGCGCACGTCCGCTCCCAACTCGACGACATTCATGCCGAGGCGGTATTGAATCGTCAGTGGCGTATGCCCGAGCACATGATCGAGGTCATGAGCAAAAATACGTCGAAGGCACTCGGACTCCAGGAAGTCTCGAAGCATTTAAACATCGATCGGAAGCAGATCATCGCGTTCGGTGATGAAGAGAACGACCTCGAGATGCTCGACTATGTCGGGACGGGCGTCGCGATGGGGAATGCCATCGACCAACTGAAAAACGTAGCCAACGAAGTGACGGCTTCGAACATGGACGACGGCATTGCCCTCTTCCTAGAAGAACGACTTGGAATCAAGGTATAAGGTATAACGAAAGCACCGACTAAAAAGTCGGTGCTTTTTGTGATTTATTCAATTAGCGACGGAACGTACCTTCGACGTCCTCTGTCGGCAAGATATTGATCCAAACCGATGGGTCCGCATCTTTGCAGATCCGTGTGATTTCACGCACCTCGTGTCGTTGCGCGACCATCATGAGCGTCGCCTTCTCGACTTTCGAGTACGTGCCGATTGCCGGCATGAGCGTGATTCCGCGGAACACGTGTTGATGCAATTCTTTCGTGACTTCATCCGGATGGTTCGTCACGATGAAGAGCGTCTGACGCTGCGTATTCGTGTAAATCTCATCGATTACTTTTGATGTCACATACAAGAAGACAATTGTGTAGAGCGCTGTCGGCCATCCGAACAAGGCACCTGCTGCGAGCGCGATCATCATGTTCATCAAGAAGAGGTAGACACCGACCGAGTTGTTCGTGAACTTCGCGAGAATCAACGCGACGATGTCAAAGCCTCCTGTCGAGGCCCCGTAACGAATCGTAATCCCTGATCCGATCGCCAAAAGCACACCGCCGAACACAGCGTTCAAGAGCGGGTCGTCCGAGAGGAGCTGCGATTGCGGAAGCATACGAATGAACAACGTGACCGAGGCGACACTGACAAGCGTATGGATCATCATATTCCGCCCGAGCATAAAATAACTAACGACGAGCAGTGGTGCGTTCAGAATAAAGAACCAGAGTCCTTCCCCTAGTTCAAACGGTGTACCAGCAAGTAGTGCCGTCAAGATTTGGGCAAGGCCCGTAAATCCTGTCGAATAGACACCGGCTGGAATTAAAAATAATGTCATGGATAAGGCAACGAACAATCCTCCGATGATTGAGACAACCCCGATTCGTGTATGTTCTTTAACGGCTTCCGTCAAGCTTCAACTCCCCTTTCTCAAAATAGCTAAGAATCAAGATAACATAGATTATTCATGCTGCATACAGCAAATATGCAGGAATTCCGATAAGTTTTTCATACGAAAACAAGCCGACTGAGGTCGGCTTGTTCGTACGAAGCAATTGGTCACGCTTTCACTGTTTCGATTGTAATCGATTCATTTGCAGGAACCGTTACTGCATTTCCATACACATGAAGTGTTACATCTGTACCACCTGTTTGTTTGATCGTCACTTGTTCACGCGATGATGTGACCGTCAAGTGATGACCACGCCAGAGCATGTTGAACGAGTAGCCGTTCCAGTCCTTCGGAATCATCGGGCTGAACGAGAGGTTATCCTCTTGAATGCGCATACCCGCGAACCCGTGAACAATTGACATCCATGAGCCGACCATCGATGTGATGTGCAAGCCGTCTTCTGTATCGTTGTTGTAGTTGTCGAGGTCGAGTCGTGCCGAACGTTGATACAATTCGACCGCCTTGTCCTCATAACCGACTTCTGCCGCAATGATTGAATAGACACATGGTGACAAGCTCGACTCATGAACCGTGCGTGGCTCATAGAAATCAAAGTTCGCACGTTTCTGCTCGATGGTGAAGCGATCACCGAACGTGTAGAGTCCTTGAAGTACGTCCGCTTGTTTGATGAAGTTCGAGCGGAGAATACGATCCCACGACCAGTTTTGGTTAAGTGGAAGATGTTTCGGATCGAGATCCTTCACTAAGATTTGCTCTTTATCCATGAAGCCATCCTGTTGCATAAAGACATCTGGCACGAGGTCATCTTTTGGATAGTACATCTTCGTCTGGATATCTGCCCACTTCGCGAGTTCAGAGTCCGTGATGCCGAGTGTCGACACGAGCTCTTCGAGACGTGCAGGCTCCGCTTCTTTCAAGTAGTTGTACACTTCTTGCGTATATTCGAGCGTCCACGCAGCAATCAAGTTCGTGTACCAGTTGTTGTTCACGTTGTTGTCGTATTCGTTCGGACCTGTGACGCCTAGGATCATATACACGTCTTTGTGTGGTACAAAGTTGACGCGGCTAGCCCAGTAACGCGAGATCTCGACCAATACTTCAAGCCCGTATTGTCCAAGGTACGACTTGTCGCCTGTGAAGTTCGTGTAGTTGAAGATGGCATGGGCAATCGCACCATTACGGTGAATCTCTTCATGCGTGATTTCCCACTCGTTGTGGCACTCTTCCCCGTTCATCGTGACCATCGGGTAAAGCGCACCTTCCATACCGACATTCTTCACAGCATTTTCTTTTGCCTGTGGTAACTGGTTGTGACGGTATTTGAGCAAGTTCCATGAGACCTCTGGTTTGGTCGTCGCCAAATAGAAGTGGAGGCAGTATGCTTCTGTATCCCAATACGTCGCACCACCATATTTCTCGCCCGTGAACCCTTTCGGTCCGATGTTGAGGCGTGAATCTTCGCCCGTGTACGTTTGGTACATGTTGAAGATGTTGAAACGAATCCCTTGTTGCGCTTCGATATCTCCATCGATTCGAACGTCCGCATCTTCCCAGCGTGCGAGCCATGCTTCCGTTTGTTCAGCGAGAAGCGTCTCGAAGCCTTTCTCAAATGCCGCTTCGACTCGTGTCATCCCTGCAGACTGAAGGTCGTCAATGGCGTGGTCGCGGTTCGTCACGACAGATACATATTTATAGGCTGTCGCTGTTTCGCCGGCAGTCGCACTGACCGTGAATTTGTTCGCTACGAAGAGGTCTGTCGCTTCGAGTACTTCGCAACGAGCACCTTCTACATCGGCAATCATCGACGCCGTGACGTGCCAATCGAGTTTTTTCGTTTTCGTTGTCACGAAACCAAATCGTTCTTCGATGCCACTGTCAACCGGGAGCCAGAACTTCTCATCATAGTTTGAATCTTCGTTGACGACATCGCCGTCTAAGTACGGAGTGAATTCGATTTCCGCTTCATAGTTCACCGGTGTGACATTGTAACGAATCGCCAACACTTCTTTGTCAACGATCGAGAAGAAACGGACGACCTCTACTTTTGTCTCTTCTGTACCATTCATCAATGTGAACGTCCGTGTGAGGATACCACGCTGCATATCCAATTCACGTGTAAAATCTTTCACGTCCCATTTCGCCAAATCGACCGGTGTACCGTTGATGACGACACGTAGACCGATGACGTTTGTCGCATTCAATACTTTGGCAAAGTATTCAGGATATCCGTTCTTCCACCAACCGACACGTGTTTTGTCTGGGTAATAGACGCCCGCCACATAGAATCCTTGGTGCGTATCATTCGAGTAATCTTCCTCAAAATTACCTCGCATCCCCATGTGCCCGTTACCGAGCGATGTGATCGATTCAGCAAGACGGTTTTCTTTCGGGTGAAGACCTTCTTCTGTTACTTTCCATTCATCGACTGCAAACAATCGTTTCATCTGTCTGCCACTCCTTTTTCTCTACAAGGCTACCTTCGACGGACAACAAGTTCGTGCAACCGTTTGTCTATGAAAGCGCTGTATTTAATCTCACCTTTCATTTTACACAACTGAAGAAAGAATGCAATCGTTTGCATAAAACTTTTTCTTTCTTTTTTTCGTCACATTTTTAGACAAAAAAGACTGCCTCTTGCAGAGTCAGTCTCATCCAAACTTCACTTATGCTTTTTTTCGCCCTCACCGAACGCCGCATTCGCCTCATGACCTTCGAATAGAGCGCTCCGACCATCATTGAACCCCGTATCTGGTTCATCGATCACGAGCGCATATCCACCTTGTTTAATCTGTTCGTGTGCCTGATTCACCTCATCATCTGAAATGCCTAAGTCACTCAGCGCTTGTTTCATATCTTTACCTTGTGTATCGTTTTGAAGGTTGTCTAACCAAGACGTGTCACCGTTTTCCACGCTTACGTTCGTCTCCCGTTTGAGCACGTGGACAGCGTCTTCTTGTTCGGTCACGACATATAATTCTCCTTCATCGTAGCCATTTTCATTCAGTTCGTTAATTTTAGAAAGCAAACTTTCTTTCGTATCATATGTTCCAACAAATCGTCTCTGACTCATCTCAATCCATCCTTTCGATTTATCCATTCGTGAGTGATGTTCCCCACTTCAAAATGATTCAATCAATCGGATATGCAAAAAACGACCTCGCTCTCGCGAGATCGTCTCAACAATCAGGAATTCGATTCTAATGTCTCGGTTACCTTGCTCTTCTTCTGGCCACACGATTGGCGGACGACCAAATAGTGCGGGACGATGACGCGCTTCCCGTAAGGTGGCGCATTATCGCTGATTTGTTCAATCAAGCAGTTCGTCGCCTCAAAACCGAGACCGAAAATGTTGATTTCGACCGATGTGAGTGGCGGGTTCGAGTGCTCCGCGATATAGACGTTGTTAAAACTGACGACGGCTACGTCCTCTGGGATTTTGAGCCCCATCTCACTCAATGTACTGATGACACCGAGTGCCATCATGTCATCACTGACGACGACCGCGGTTGGCGGCTCTTCATTTTGAAGCAACTCACGAACGGCCTTCGCCCCGCCTTTTGTCATGAATTCAGCCCGTGCGATATAGTCTTCACTTACTGGAATGCCAGCCTCCATGAGAGCCGTCGCGTATCCGTTACGGCGATCTTGCGTCACAGCGAGTTTGTCCGATCCCCCGATGAAGGCAATGCGACGGTGACCTAGATTATAGAGGTGCTTCGTCACTTCACGACCTGCCAAATAGTTGTCCGTATCGACGTACGTAATCGAAGAAGCGTCCCCGAACGGCTTCCCGACCACGACGAACGGAAACTTCGTTTGTCGTAAGTATTGGACGACTTGGTCGTCTTCACGTGAATAGAGGACGATGACACCGTCGACGCGGCGTCCTTGTACCATCTCGATGACACCCGACAACACTTCTTCCTCTGTCACACCGGTCGTCATATAGAGTGAATAACCATTTTGGTGCGCTTTCGTGCTGATTCCTCGTAGCACTTCTGGGAAGAATGGGTTTTGGAGAGTCTTTGTCGCCGCGCTCGGCATGACGAGACCAATCGACTGTGTCGAGCGGTTGGCGAGACTTCTCGCATGAATGTTTGGATGATAACCGAGCTCTTCCATCGAGCTTCTGACCCGTTCTTTTGTCTTTTGACTGATTCTTGGGCTGTTGGCGATGACGCGAGATACCGTCGACGGCGCGACGTTCGCATGCTTCGCAACATCTTTAATTGTGATTTGCATGGTGTTCCCCCCTGCTTCCGTGAATTCAATTCGTGCCTTTCGGCCATTCATATCTTTATTTGCGGCGCTTCCACATGACCAAACCTGTCAAGAAAATCGGAATCGTGACAACGAGTAAGCCCATCATCCACGGATTTACCGATGATTCCTCGACGATGTAAGCGTTCGCACTTTCACCAGATAGTTCAATTGTAAACGTTCCGCGTTGATCTGTGACCAGTTGTGAGAATAATAGACCGCGAAGTCTTGTATCTTCCCCGATTTCACTGACCTCGATCTCAATCTCTCGATCCTCACTGTTCATGTTGATCGCATATAATGCGACGTCATCTCCGTCTTTACGCTCAAAGACGGCCATCCCGTCTTCCGATGCAATCATGCGCTGTTCACCTGTCGCAAAGACCGGGTACTCCTCACGCATGCGGTTCATCGTTGCGACGTATTCATGTAACTCTTCATTTCCCGGGAATTCAGTCATCACTCGGTTCGCAGGATCGGCCCCGCCCGTCTGAGCATTCTCTGTTCCCTGGAAAACGATCGGCATACCCGGTGACGCATAAAGCGCGAACAACCCGAGGCGTAACCGTCGTTCCGCTGATTCCACACCACCGAGTTCGGCCATATGCATGAACCGTTCGACATCATGGTTATCGAGGAACGTCGCCATCTGGTTCGGGTCGTTGAAGAACGTTTCGGCATAGCTTGCGGCAACATCGATTTCATCAACGTTCGCCTGCTGTTGCGTCATCGTTTTCGAGACACGATCATAAAATGTAAAGTTCGTGATACTGTTGAACCCGAGGTCGTCATACTGCGCGACGTATTGTGGGTCCGGGTCAAACACTTCGGCGAGTAAGTAAAAGTCCGGATCGACCGACCGAACACCTTCGACAAAGTCTTTCCAGAACGCCTTATCGACGTGACGGACTGTGTCGAGGCGATAGCCATCGATATCGGTTTCTTCAATCCAATACTTTGCCGCATCAATCAAATACGATTTGACTTCCGGGTCTTCTGTTTTGAAGTCCGGTAAATCGAACAACCAATGCGTCTCGACCTGTTCTTGATCTTTCCAGAATACGATCGGCAGCTGTTCATGGAACCATTCCGGCTTTTCTTCCACCCACGGATGGTTTGGACCGACGTGGTTGACGACGAAGTCGAGAATAACTTTCATGTCTCGTTTGTGTGCCTCGTCGACGAGTTCCTGCAAATCCTCTTTCGTCCCGAATTGCGGGTCGATGTTATAAAAATCTTTAATCCAATACCCGTGATAGCCGTCTGGCATATTTTCAAAAACAGGTGTCAACCAAATCGATGTGAATCCGAGTGACTCGATATAATCGAGCTTCTCGATGACCCCACGGATGTCTCCGCCATGAAATGCTTTCGGGTCATCTTTGTCGACCTGCTCATTGTTATCCGGATTTCCGTCAACAAATCGGTCGACCATAATAAAATACATGCGTTCTTGTTCCCAAGTAGCAGCTTCCTTTGCACCGACGACGGTCGGAAACAAAAGAAGCGACAGGAGCACGAGCACGACGCCTCGCCTCATATCGCTTCCTCCTTTTACGAGTATTATCCTTTCGTACCACCCGCTGTAAGGCCAGAAACGAAGTAGCGTTGGAACATGAAGAACAAGATGACGATCGGAAGGGCTGAAAGAACCGCACCTGCCGCGAACAACGTGAAGTTGTTATCGAACTGTTTCGAAATCATGTTGTAAAGACCAACTGCCAATGTTTGTTTCTCTGGTGAACGAAGGACGAGCGATGCCAAGATAAAGTCGTTGAATGGTCCCATGAAGTTAAAGAGAGCAATCGTTGCGACAATCGGCTTCGCAAGTGGCAAAATGATTTGCCAGAAGATTCGGAGGTGACCTGCACCATCCATTCGAGCAGCTTCGTCAAGTTCTTTAGGAATCGTGTCGAAGTACCCTTTCGCCAAGTACGTGTTCATCGGAATCGCACCACCTGCGTAGAGCAAGATGAGCGCTGTATGTGTGTCAAGAAGGCCGAGCATGTTGAGCAATACATAAATCGCGATGATCGCAACGAACTGTGGCACCATTTGAAGGACGAGGAACAAGACGAGTGAGTTCTTACGTCCGACGAAACGATAGCGTGAGAAGACGTAACCAGTAATCGTCACCAAGACGACAGAGAGTGCCATCGTGATGAAAGCGATTTTCAACGTGTTCACATACCATAAACTATAATCCGAAATTGTTAGGTCGAACAAGTTTTTATAGTGAACAAACGTCGGGTTCGATGGAATAATCGTTGACGTGATCGTACGCCCTGGGTTGAACGATGTACCGACAACCCAAAGCATCGGATAGAGAATGATGATCGACGCAAGCGTCAAGATGACATACGAGATCGCCAAATTGATTCGTTTTTGTTTTTTCATATCAGATCATATCCTCGTCTTTGAAAGATTTTGTCCGACGGAATTGGATCACGGCAAGCGTCATGATGAAGAATGACAAGATAAGTGTGATCGCAGCCGCAAGTCCGTATTGCGGGTTGGCACCGAGAGACAATTTGTAAATCCAAGAAATCAAGATGTCGGTACCGCCGGCCGTTTGTCCAGGTACAGCAGGGCCACCGCCATTAAAGAGATAGATGATGTTAAAGTTGTTGAAGTTGAACGTGAACTGCGTGATCAAGATCGGTGCTGTTGCGAACAAGAGCATCGGCAATGTGATCAAGCGGAACTTATCAAAGATGGTTGCTCCGTCAATCGTCGCTGCTTCATATAAGTCACCAGGAATCGATTGAAGGACCCCTGTCATGAGCGTCATGATGAACGGGAATCCGAGCCACCATTGAATGAGAACGAGTGCTGTTCGTGTTGCTGTCGGATCGGTCATCCAGTTGACTGGGTCAAGACCGAGTGCCGGTAAGATCGTCGTATTGAACACCCCGAACGATTCGTTGAACATCGAACGGAAGATCAAGATCGTGATGAACGCCGGAACTGCCCAAGACAAAATTAAGATTGAGCGGAACAAGCGACGGAAACGTAGACCCTCTTGGTTCAAGAGCACCGCAAGGAAGATCCCGATTGCGATGACCCCTGTCGTTGAAGCGACCGTCCAGACAAGCGTCCAGCCGAGTACCCCGACGAACGTGTCACGGAAGATATCGATTTCAAAAATACGCGTGAAGTTCTCGAATCCGACCCATTCGACGAGTTTCGCTGGTGGTGCGTTGTTGTAGCGATAGTTCGTGAAGGCGATCAAGAACGTGAAGATCAATGGAAGAATAACTGTAAACACTAACAAAATGAGTGATGGGATTAACATTAAGTATGGGAATCCATGGTCACGCAAGTTGCGAAGTTGCATTTGGAACGATGGAAGGTTTAGATGCTGATCACGAGCGCGACCGACACGATAGGCGTCACGAATGTTCCAAACATAGAACGCGATTCCGAAGAAAAGTAAAATTAACGCGACAATCCCCTCGACCATCAAGAAGATGGAGTGGTCGTTACGAGGTCCTGGCACTTCACCAAGCGTGATCAATCCCCAAAGTCCTCCACGGTCACCTGGTCCGGCGCCCGCCCCTTTGAAAAATAGATCATAGTTTACGGCAAAATATGATACGACGACGATAAAGAACGCTACCGCTTTCGCGTATTGTTTATTGTATAACTGTCCGAGTCCCGGAATGATGGAAAGTAGTCCCGCGTTCCGAGCATGGTTTGTAGGCTTGTCCGGGCGTTGGTCCGGTGTTTTAGGGTTCGCAATTGCAGCCATCCTCAGTTTCTCCTTTCGATTTGAGCAAATCAATCAAGCAAACGTTTGCTCAATGCTAGAAAATGAGGGGGAACGCCATATGGCGCACCCCGTCATTTCAATTCCTTATTGGTTGTTTGCTTGGATTTGTTGTTCGATGACTTTTACTGCATCGTCTGCAGATTTTTGTGCATCTTGTTTACCAGTCGCTACAAGCTGAAGTGCTTGTGCCATTGGCTCCCAAACTTGTCCCATTTCAGGAATGTTCGGCATTGGGATTGCGTTTGTTGCTTGATCGAATACCGCTTTCGCAACTTCGTTCGACGTGATTGTCTCGTTCGACTCGAGTGCTGCTACTGGTGGGATCTCGTTGTACGCTTCAAACATTGCCAATGCGTTTTCTTCATTCGTCAACTCTTGAAGGAACATTTCAGCCCACTCTTGGTTTTCTGTGTAAGCTGAAAGGGCATATGTTTTCACACCCATGAACGTCTTGATTGGCTCACCGTTCGGAAGTGTTGGCATTGGAGCCGCTCCGAGGTTCACGCCTGCATCTGTGTAACCAGCTACAGCCCAAGGTCCGTTCATGACTGAATGAGCTTTCTTCTCAGTGAAGAGTTGGTCCATCGCCTGGCCGCCAGACTCACCGATCAATCCTTTAGGGAAGAGGCCTTCTTCGTACCATTTACCGATGTATTCGAATCCTTCAACTGCGCCTTCGTTGTTCAAACCGATGTCAGATGGGTCGAGTGCGCCACCGTCTTCTTTGAACACGTATCCGCCGAATCCAGCGACAACACCGTGAGCGAAGTAGAAGTTATCCCAAAGTGCGAGGAATCCATACTCACCATCAGCTTTCACATCGTTCGACAACTTGTAAAGGTCGTCCATTGATGCTGGAGCTTCAGACATCAAGTCTTTGTTGTACATGAGAACTGGTGTCTCAACTGATTTTGGATATCCGTAAGCTTGACCATCGAACATGACAGCTGATTTCGCAGCGTCTGTGAATGCATCAAGTGATCCTTCGTCAGCGATCGGTGTCAAGTGACCTTGGTCAGCGATTGTACCGATTTGGTCGTGTGGTACGAGAACGATGTCTGGACCTTTACCAGCTGGACCGTCAAGCGCGAGCTTGTCTTTTTGATCCGTCATCTGTACTTCGACGACTTCAACTTTTACGCCATGCTCTTCTTCGAACGCCTTCGCAACCTCTTTCGTTGTTTCAGACTTTTCGATGTCTTCCCAGATGACGATCTTTTCAGGTTTGTTCTCGCTTGAAGAACCACCTTCGTTAGAAGATCCGTTGTCTGTTCCGCCACCACATGCAGCAAGTGCACCGAATGCGAATACTGCTGTTGAAAGTCCTGCTACCATTTTTTTCATCTTCATGATGAAAAACCTCCCCAAGGAAATAGTATGGTCAGATTTGCGCAATCGCACGACCACGTCAATTTTAAAACTCCGCTACGAAATTGACATGGTAGTGAAAACGTTTGCATCCTCACCTCAATTTTTATTATACAGTTGTGAAAGCGTTTTACAAGTCTTTTTTTACACTTTTTTTACGTCTGTTGACCCATTTATGTAATTTATAAAATTTTGTTCTTAATTCCTCACTTTTTATGAGTTTCAGCAATTGACAAAATGTAAACGCTTTATTAACCTTTGCTTGAGCAAACGTTTTCGCAACACCTATTCTCTTTGATTCACAGTGTTGTAAAATGATGTCATCCCCTATAAAGAAAGGAATGTTTTCCTTATGATGAAAGAAGCGATTTATCATCGTGCCATGTCCCCGTTCGTTTACAAATATGATCGTGAGACGATCCACATTCGTTTCCATACGAAGCGTGGCGATATCGAATCGGTCGATTTGATTTGGAACGACCCATACGATTGGCATTCTGAAGACCCGGCGATGTGGAACTTTGATCCGGACAAACCGAGTTACTGGCGTACATACGAGACTCCAATGGAGAAAATCGGTTTTGACGACGCCTATGACTACTGGTTTATTGCAGTTAAGCCTCCATTCCGTCGCCTTCGCTACGGATTCCGTCTGAATGACGGACAAGAGACGGCCGTCTATACCGAAAAAGGATGGTTCGAGGAAAAACCACTCGATGATACGGGCTATTACTTCTGCGTCCCGTTCATCAATCCCGTTGATATCTTCCATGCACCTTCTTGGGTGAAAGATACGGTTTGGTATCAAATCTTCCCGGACCGCTTCGCAAATGGAGATGCTTCACTCAATCCAGAAGGCACGCTTCCATGGAACTCGACAGAGCCAACGATCACCAACTTCTTCGGCGGCGATTTCCAAGGGGTGATCGACCATATTGACCACTTGGTCGAGCTCGGCATTACCGGAGTCTATTTCTGTCCAATCTTTAAAGCGACGACGAACCATAAGTACGACACGCTCGACTATATGGAAATCGATCCACAGTTCGGGACGAAAGAGAAGTTCAAAGAGATGGTCGACCTCTTACACGACAATGGCATCAAAGTGATGCTCGACGCCGTCTTCAACCATATCGGATACCATCACCCGTGGTTCCAAGATGTCGTCGAGAACGGTCCGTCTTCTGAGTACCGCGACTGGTTCTATCTTCGCGACTTCCCGGTTGTCACAGAACCGAAGCCGAACTATGATACGTTCGCGTTCGAGAAGAACATGCCAAAGATTAATACGGAGCATCCAGAATTAAAAGCTTACTTATTAGATGTTGCCCGTTACTGGGTCGAAGAGTTCGGGATCGACGGGTGGCGTCTTGATGTCGCCAACGAAGTCGACCATGCGTTCTGGCGTGACTTCCGCAAGGCAGTTAAACAAGCGAACCCAGAAGCTTATATCCTCGGGGAAATCTGGCACGATTCGCAGCCTTGGCTACAAGGTGACCAGTTCGACGCTGTTATGAACTACCCGTTCACGAACGCGAGCTTGAACTATTTTGCGCTCGACCGGACGACCGCTTCTGAGTTCCGTAATGAATTGACGCGTGTCGAGATGATGAACACGATGAACGTCAACGAAGTCACGTTCAACTTGATTGACTCACACGACACACCACGTGCGTTGACTCGGGCGAAAGGTCATAAAGGAAAGTTCAAGCTTTTGATGACCTCGATGCTCACATATACTGGTAGCCCATGCATTTACTACGGAGACGAAATCGGACTCGAAGGCGAACAAGACCCAGGATGCCGTCGCTGTATGCCATGGGACGAATCCGTTGAAGACCGGAACCTCTTCCGCTACATCCAAAAGCTTATCCAGCTACGAAAAGACCATCCCGTGCTCGCGAACGCTGGCTCGTATCGTTTCAACTTGGTTGACGATGCCAACAACGCCGTCATCATCGAGCGATGCACGAAAGATGAGACGTACTTGGTCTACTTCAACAACTCGGACTCCACTTCGAAACTAAGTCCGCTCGGTTATCGTGGCGCCGCCTATGACTTGTTACACGACCGCGATCTCGAGTCACTCGAAATCGAACTGGCACCATTTAGTGCAGCTATTCTGAAATTGAAATAATTTCGAAAATCACCTGATTTCTTCGGGTGATTTTTTTGTTGAAAATAATTTAGCAAACCCCTATCTTTTTCATTTTATAAGGAGTAAGATGACCTTTGACATTTTTATAAAACAAATAGTTAACAGAAAGAATTATAGAGAAAAGGGAGAATACACTACATGCAGACGAAACAAACGGAACAGCTCACCCTGTTCAAACTGTCGTGGCCGATTTTCATCGAGCTTGCCCTCCATATGGGAACCGGGATCATCGCCACATTGATGCTCGCACACTACTCAGACGCCGCCGCTTCGGCCGTCGGGGTCGCCAACCAAATTTTAAACGTGTTCTTGATTGTCTTTAGTGTGACGTCTGTCGGCGCGACCATCTTGATTGGTCAGGCCATCGGGGCAGGGCGCATGAAGAAGAGTCGGGACTTCGCCCGCTCTGCTGTCAGTTTGAATATGTGGCTCGGTGCAATCATGGTCGTCGTCATCTTCTTGTTCGGTGAGACGTTCTTACGCCTATTCGGTCTATCGGACGAATTGTTCGCACACGGTTTGTTGTTCCTACAAATTGTCGGCTTGTCGTTATTCACCGAAGCACTCATCATGGCGCTCAGCTCAATCCTCCGGAGTCACGGTATGACGAAACACGCCATGCTCGCAACGTTGTTGATTGATATCATCACTGCCGTCGGTGCTATCTTTGCCGTTACCGGCTGGTTCGGACTTCCGGTCACTGGTGTTGCTGGTGTCGCCTGGGCCATCGTGATTGCACGATTCGCTGCCATGATTCTGTTGTTCTGGCTCGTCAAACGGAAGCTTATGATCCGCTTCCCATTAAAAGAAGTGATTCGTCCGAAGAAAGACGACATTCAGTCGCTCCTCCAAATCGGCGTCCCTTCTGCTGGGGAGAACTTATCGTATCAGGCATCACAAATCATCATCACGGGATTCATCGCGACGATGGGCGAGGCTTCCCTTGCTGCTCGCGTATATGTGATGAACTTGTCGATGCTCGCTTTCTTGTTCACTGTCGCTGTCGCACAAGGGACGCAACTCCTGATCGCTCGAGATATCGGAGGCAAACGTTTCAAAGAGGCGTATCATCGCGCCGTTAAAACGTTGAAAATTGCCATGTTCGCCTCGTTCGTCGCCTCTCTTGGTTTGGCGGTATTCAGCGAGTCGCTACTTGGGCTGTTCACCTCAAACCCTGATATTATCGCGGTCGGCGTGCCAATCTTATGGGCAACGCTCATTTTAGAACCGGGTCGCGCCATGAACATCGTGTTGATGGGGTCATTGAAGTCCGTTGGGGACGTCCGTTTCCCGGTCATGATCGGAATCGCTTCGATGTGGGGCGTCGCCGTGGCGTTCAGTTACTTGTTCGGTCTTCAAATGGGACTCGGCATCCTCGGGATTTGGCTCGCCTTCTCTCTTGATGAATGGTTCCGCGGTTTCTTCGCGTTCCGCCGTTGGAAATATGGGACGTGGCAACAAAAAGGCTTCCAGTTCGAAGCAAAAACAACCACGTAAAAAAGCGGCCGCGGCCGCTTTTTTTATTTCATTAAGAATGCCTGCATCGCCTGGCGGTGAACGTCTGTGTCCCCACACTTCCGTTGCCATTCGATTTCCTCACTCAGTCCCTCTTCAAACGAAGCAGCTCGCATGAGCGCCTTCATCCCTTGAACGGCGACTGGTGATTTTGCAGAAAGCGTCTCCGCGTATGACGTCAATCGTTCCGTATACATCGCATCTTCCACGAGCTCTGTGACGAGTCCGAACGTATGCGCCGCTTCTGAATCGATGGTACTGCCACTCCATAACCAATCTAAAGCGAGATCGTCTCGCATGAGACGGCGCAAGTGATATGGTCCGCCCGCATCCGCGACCAAACCGATTTTAATGAACGCAGAACTGAACTTCGTCGATTTGGCGACAATTCGAACGTCTGCCGCAAGTGCCAAACTAAGCCCCGCCCCTGCGACGACGCCATGAATCCCCGCGATGATTGGTTTACGGCTCGAGAAAAGCGCCCGCACGAGTGGATGATACACATCTTCTAAATATTCCCCGTAATCTGCATCGCTCTCAATCGTTAAATCTTGCCCAGATGAGAACGCCCGGCCTTCACCGACAAGGACGATGACGCGAACCGCGTCGTCCTGTTCAAATTCATCGATTGCCGTTTTCATTTCGCGAAGCAACGTCTCGTTCAAGGCGTTCAGCTTTTCCGGGCGGTTCAGTTTTAACCACCCTACCCCATTGTGTGTCGTCAATTGAATCGTCTCCACTTTCATTCCCCCTTTAAAATGAATCACTGTTCATTTCTTCGTCATTCCGTCAAACTCCTTCCTTTACTGAAAAGTTTTTTGAAGTTCAATTGCCGGGCAGTTGGTTGATTTGCTATTCTAAAAGGAGTCGGTCACGAAAGGATGAGTCAGATGCAACTGACAAACGCCGCTCGGCAACTGAAACAAAAGAAGATTCCGTTCACTTATCATACGTATGAAGTCGATGAGTCTGACGTCTCCGCCAAACACGTGGCGATGACATTGCAGAAACCGCTCGATGAACTATACAAAACGATTTGTCTCATGAACGAGAAAAAACAATACGCCTTCTTTCTCATCTCCGGAGAGCGTGACATCGATTTGAAGGCAGCCGCGAAAGCTTGGGGAGCGAAAAAAGCAGCCCCTGTCCCGATGAAAGAGCTCGAAGCTCTGACCGGGTATATCCGAGGGGGTGTCTCTCCGATCGGAGCGAAGAAACCTTTTCCGGTGTATGTGCATGAAGCAGCCAAAGAAAAAGAGACAATCACCATCTCTGCTGGGAAACGTGGCTTTCAACTCGAGTTGAAGCCAGAAGATTTACTGCAATTCACAAACGGTCGCTGGTTTAGCCAATGACCTTACTGGGGGCATAATTATGTGGAAAGAACGCATCCGTTCGTGGGTCCCAAACTCCTTTACGTTCGGAAACTTATTTTGTGGGGTCGTCGCAATCGTCTACGCCGCACGTGGTGACTTTTCAAACGCCACACTGTTAATCATCATCGCGATGATGCTCGACAGTTTAGACGGGCGCCTCGCCCGTATGCTCGGAGTCGCTGGGGACTTTGGGAAAGAGCTAGACTCGCTCGCTGACATCGTCACGTTCGGTGTCGCACCAGCGATGCTCGCCTACTATACGTTTTTCATTGATTACGGCAATTATGGATTGTTTTTTGCGGCACTGTTCCCGCTATTCGGTGCATACCGTCTCGCCCGTTTCAACTTGTCTGCGACAAACGTTGCGGCGAGTTACTTCTCTGGTGTGCCGATCACGGCCGCTGGTGGACTTCTCGCTGTCATCACGACGTTCGGTGACCGCGTCAGCGAACTATTGACGCCAATTTTCTTTACAGGGCTCGCCCTTTTAATGGTCAGCCGCGTCCGCATCCCGAGTTTTAAAGATGTGCCATTGCCACGCCACTCCTTTATCATCACGATCAGTCTCGTCTACGTGACGTACATGATGTTCGCACGTTGGAAAGAGTGGCCGACATTCTGGTTTATCGCGGTGCCGTTCTATGTCTTATTCATCGCCTTTTCGTTCGTGAAAAAACGGAAACGGATGGCCAATTAAGAGTCTCGTTCGACGAGGCTCTTTTTTCGTACATGCATTTGTTAGACGAAGACTCCGATGAGCTTTAGAATGAAAGAAGAGGTGATGGAATGAAAGTGTATCCGTTTATTTGGAAATGGTTTATTGTCTGGTATTTCATTGGGTTAATTTTGGTTGGGTTCGACCTGCTTCCGCCTTGGCTAGAGTGGGCAAACCCTGTCTTTTTATGGCTCGCCGGTGCGATTGGCGGAACCATTCTCTATCAAGGCGTGCGGCAAGGCGCCTGGATTGTCCCGTTTATTTTCTTTGGTTCAATCGCTGTCGAGACGCTCGGCGTGAAAACCGGGTTCCCGTTCAGTGAATACATCTATGCCGAGGCGTTTGGTCCGACGGTGTTTGGAGTCCCTGTCACAATCGGTGCGGCGTGGCTCGCCGTGATCGGTTCTAGTTTTGCCGTGGCCCGTCTCTTCACATTCCGTAACCATATTTTATGGCTCGTCCCGATTCTCGCGGTATGGCTCGATATGGCGATCGATCCGGTGGCGGCTAACGTGAAAGGCTACTGGGAATGGGCGAACGATGGGCTGTATTATGATATTCCGACCCAAAACTTTATCGGCTGGTTCGGACTCTCTCTCATTTTCTCATGGCTGTTACAACGCCATGAACGATCCGTCGATGCTTTATTCATCCGACATGGCGTGTACTTGTTCGTCATGCTTCACGCCTTGTTCGGCGTCACAGCCGTGAACGCAGGTCTCTATGGGATTGGTTTCCTTAGCATGTTGACGTCCGGGGTCATTCTGTTAGAAAGGAGAGGTCGCGATGATCGAGTCACACAAAAAGAGATGGTTCAATAACGTCTTCTCAACATTCGTACGAGAACGTCAGATTCGTCCGACGTTCCACAATATTTATATACGAACTGATGATATCCCGACGCCAGGATTGATTTTGAGTACACATAGTGCGTGGTGGGATGGGCTCGTCATGTATATGGTGAATGAATATTTTTTGAGACATGACATTCATGTATTGATGGACGAGGACGGTTTGCGCCGCTTCCCGTTCTTTCGTCACCTCGGCGCCTTCTCAGTAAAAAAGGGAAGTCTTTCCGACGTACGAGCTTCCCTCGCCTACGCGAATGAGTTGCTGACATCAGGCAAATCCGTATGGATATATCCTCAAGGTCGAGAAGTTCCACAAGAACAGCGACCTGTCGAAATCGAATCAGGAGCGACCCTTCTACTAAATGATCGCCCGATTCATTTATGCGCCATGTATTATGCATTCGAAAGCCACGCGGAACCCGTCGTCTATGTCCGATTCCGAAAGCACAACGTAACCTCGTCGACACGGAGAGGTCAGAAGCAGGAGATTGCGCAGGCACTTGAACAGCTGTATGACGACGTCAGAGATGACGTCATCACACGTTCGACCGCCTACACTGCCCTGTTTCGTTCGCGGCGTAACCTTGCCGAATGGACAGAAACGCTCGTCCGACTCGGGAGGAGGGAATCATGATACTTTGGATTGTGACCCTCAGTATGCTGCTCTTCACACTCATCAATCTAGCGTTTTTACGACCGCTCGCAACTCCTGGAAAAACACCTGCGACGGCCGTCTGCATCCCGATGCGGAATGAGTCTCGACATGTCGACCGATTGATCTCTAATTTACAAATGGCGATTCCGGAGAATACTCATGTCTACATTTATGAAGACCGCTCCGAAGATGATACATACGAAAGATTGTATCGCGCGATTGGGGACGATGTCCGATTCACCGTCATTCAGGGAGTCCCTTTGCCTAATGACTGGGCCGGCAAAGTCCATGCCTGTCATCAACTCGCATCACGCACGACTGAACCGTATCTCCTCTTTTTAGATGCGGACGTCACGATCGATTCGAGCTTTATTGCCCGCATGCATGCCACTCTCCGTCGCGAGCAGGCTGTCTTCCTATCAGGATTCCCCCAATTTCCGACAACGACATTTCTCGGGAAATTGTTGATCCCGATGCAACACGTACTCATCGCCCAACACCTGCCTTTGTTTTGGCGTAAAGTAAAACATCCAGCATTTGCGGCAGCGAACGGAATGAACGTACTCGTCGAGCGAAACAGTTACGAGGAAGTTGGTGGGCATGCCACGATCCGATCATCGTTAATCGATGACATCGATTTATGTCGGACGTTCAAGCGACATCGAAAAGTGACATCACTCGTTCAAGTCGCCCCGTTTATCTCATGTGATATGTATGAGACGAATGAAGAAGTATGGAGCGGGTTTTCAAAAAACGTATTCAAGGGAATGAATGAATCAGTAGGGCTTGCCTTGTACTTCTTGACGTACTACGGGATCCAGTTGACCGCCATGTTCGCATGGCTCGTTTCACCGAGTTGGCAAACAATCAGTGCGGCACTCTTCGTACTCCTCGCCCGACTTGCTGTCGATATGAGATCACACGGATCCGGTACATGGTTGCATCCACTCAGCTTAATCGCTTATCTGACCTTACTCGGGAACGCCGTCATCCGAAAGTGGAGACGACTACCCATCACGTGGAAAGGTCGCCATTATTCTTAATCGAGCGTCTTACTTAAGGGGGACACATGTATGAAGCAAATTGTTGTCATTGGAGCCGGACTAGGTGGACTGAGCGCTGCCGTCACGCTCGCCACACACGGCTATGACGTCACGGTCATTGAAAAGAATGAACATGTCGGCGGAAAACTTATGCCCGTCATTACCGACGGTCATCGTTTTGACTTTGGTCCGAATACGATCACAATGCCAGATGTGTTTCGTTCCGTCATCCGAAACAGTGGTGCCAACCCGGATGATTATTTCGAATTGATCAAACTCGACCAACATACCGTCAATCATTATTCGGATGGCTCCTCGTTCACATTTAGCGCCGACCGGGCACAGCTCGAGGCGGAAGTGCGACGTTTGACGAATGATCAAATGAAGAAAAATCAATTACAGGCTTATTTAGACGAAGCGGAGAAGTTATTCCGTATCGCGAACGAACGCTTCTTCACCCGCATGGAGACAAAATTAGACCCGGGTCTTTGGGCGGACATGGTAAAAGTACACCCGCTCCAAAGTTTGCATGCCCTTCATCAAAAATACTTCAAAGACAAACGCATCATCCAGGCACTCGACCGATATGCGACATACATCGGAAGCAGCCCGTACGTGACGCCAGGAACGTTCGCGCTCATCGCGCATCTAGAATTAAATGATGGCGTCTACTTCGCGAAGGGAGGCAACTGGAACATCGCGAAAGGGTTTGCGAAGCGAGCGAGTGAACTCGGAGTGACATTCCGTCTCGGACACGAAGTGACGAAAATCGAGGTCTTGAACGGGAAAGCCCATGAAGTCGTCGTCGACGATAAAGAAGTCATCTCTTGCGATGCCGTTTTGCTCAATGGCGAGCTACTCACGCAATATCCTCGCCTTGTCGACGCGAAAGACCGTCCTTCTTTCCCAGTCCCGACACGCGATACCGTCGAACCGTCCATCTCTGCATTCGTCTTAATGATCGGACTATCGAAGCGATTGAACCTGGCTCACCATAACGTCTATTTCTCTGACGACTACAAGCGAGAATTCAAATCACTCTTTCAAGAAGAGCGCTATGCGGACGAGCCGACTATCTATATCTCCAATTCATCTGCAACCGATTCATCGATGGGCGAGGCTGGCGACAATCTGTTCATTCTCGTCAATGCACCTGCCCATTTGACTGACATCGATGCCGACACGTATGAGCATTTGATTCGTCGCCGGTTGCGTGAGTTCGGCGTGGACTGGGAAGATGAAGAGGTCCTTTTCCATCAACGTGTGACACCGCAAGATTTAACGCGTGATTTTTATGCATACTACGGTGCACTTTACGGTACGTCGGCCAATTCGAAAAAAGGGGCATTCTTTAGACCGGCAGCTCGGTCGACGGACGTGTCAAACATCTGGTTTGCAGGTGGTTCGACCCATCCTGGAGGCGGGAGCCCAATGGTCACGCTTTCAGGACAATTCGCGGCACGATCGATGTTAGAGGACATACCTCTGACAATATGAACATTTTGTGAACGCGAGTTTCGACACTTGTCGACAATTGAAAGACGTGATAATATCATATTCGAGTTCAAGCAGTTCTGTAACGTTTGTTGCACCTGTAGCGATCGAATGGCTTCCCCGAGCCTTATCGCGTTTTGAACTTGTCACACCCGAGAAAAAAGTGATGAGCGAGTTTCCCCACTCGTATCCCGTAGTTGAGACAGCTTGCGTATGATGTTCCCCCTTAGTCCATCAAGCATCCTGTTTCAACGAAGATGTCCCAACTGATTCATTCCCCATGAATCCCGGCACATCTTTAGGGCTTCATCACAAATCGATTCATTCATTTCCCCGATGAATGGATCACATAACGCTTACGCCACTTTTGGTCCCCCGCCAAAAGTGGTTTTTTTTTGCGCAAAAAACTGTAGACGCGAGGAGCATCTACAGTAGATTGGATGACTTATAATTTTGCTAACAACTTTCCTTTTTGTAGGGTCGATACGTATGCCCGTTTTGTGAAGACGTCATATCCGTTTGCTCGAGCTGCATCTAAAATTCCTTCATATAGAAGAGCTGCTGCTTGAACCGGTTTTCGACTGGCGAGTGGATAGAGGTGATGGGTCGCACGTGCCCGCTCATACAAGGACTCCGCGCGCTTCGCCAACGCCTCCCATAGCTCGATGAAGGAAGGTGTCACTTCACGTTGCTGTAACACCTCTTCACTTACGCCATACTGTCGCATCATCGTGCGTGGCAAATAGATGCGGTCTCTATTCAAATCTTCCCCGACATCTCGCAAAATATTGGTCAGTTGCATCGCGATGCCGAGGTCGATGGCGCCTTGTCGGAGCTGACGTTTCGTCTCGGCGTCTTGATTCGGGACAAGAATCGGGAGTAGCATCAAACCGACCGTACTCGCGGCATAATAGCTATACTGCTCGGTCTCTTCGAGCGTCTCATATCGTGATTTATGTAAATCCCACTTCATGCCTTCTGCTAGCTCAAAGAATGGATCGACGTCCATCTCATAGCGTTGCCATACATCTCGAAGGGCGACCCATAGCGCTTCATCCTGGTCATATCCTGCTAAAAAGCGATCGAATGCATGCAAAAACGACGCCAAACTCTCTTCTGGACGGTCTGATTCATCGACCGCATCATCAAGAGTCCGACAAAACGTATACACGGCCATGACCGCTTGTCGATCTGGTTTTGAGAGCAAAGAGAAGGCCCGATAAAAGGTCAACGAGCCTTTCTTCATGATTTCCTCACATTGACGATACGCTTCTTGTGTCGTCACGATGTATTGCCCCCATTTCTTCTTCCAATTTTTTCACGAGTAACTGTGAACCAATCATGACAATCGGCACGCCCCCACATGGATGGACAGATGCACCAACCGCATACAATCGCTCGATTTTTGGGAACGGTCTTGCCTGTGGTTTGAAAGCGGCTGATTGAGACAATTTTGGTGCAATCCCAAAACTTCCTCCTTCAAATAGACCAAATCGCTCGGCATCCATCGGTGTCCGTACTTTCATCTCGATGACACGGTCCCGAAAATCGGGTAATAGTGCCTCGAGTCTTCCTAATAGATGGTCAATCGTTCCTTGCGTCTCAAAGTCTTCTCGCTCCAATTTACGAGGTACCGGAACGAGGACATATAATACACTCGTCCCATTCGGCGCAAGTGTCGGATCAATCCGTGATGGATTGAACGTGTACATCGCCGGATACTCACTTAGTTTACCATCCTCAAAGATTGTTCGCATCGATCCCTCAAAATCATTCGGTAAATCGAATTGATGGACCGGCAAATCGAGTTCCCCGCTGACCGTGAAATAAAGGAGTAGCGTACCACTGGACGGTTCATACGTCTTCGGTGTCACGCCGTCAATGAGTCGTTCCATAAGCGGAAAGTCACCGTTCACGACGACCGCGTCATAAGGCACGTATTCGTCATTGACCGTGACGCCAGTGGCTACACCGTTCGTGACGTGGACACGATTGACGGTCGCATTCATTACGAAATGAACACCTCGTCGTTTCAGCTCTTGTTCCATTTTCGCCGCGAGCGAGAAATATCCTCCTTTTACATACCAGACTCCCTCTTCTTGTTCACGATAAGGAATGAGTCCATATAAAGAGGGGGTCGCATAAGGGTTCCCACCGATATAGAGCGTCTGTAAACTGTAGGCGACACGTAAGCGTTCGTCCTCAAAAAAACGTTTCATGTTCGCATGGGCCGTTTCATATGCTTTCAAGCGCATGAGGAGAAGCAATAGTTTAGGTTCGAACAACTCTGTTTTCGATGCATAACTGCGGTCTAAAAATGTATCGAACCCAATCCGATACTCTTCTTTCTTCTGCGACATATAATGACGGAATGCGTCCCCTTCGCCGAAAGTCCGCTCGATCTCTTCTGCCTGTCGCTCGATATCCCGATATTTATAGAACGATGTCCCGTCTTGATAGCGCAAACGATAGAGTGGATCGACTTCGAGTAATTCGACCTCACTTTCCGGTAGCCCCGCTTCCATCAACTGTTGCTTCAGTTTGCCCGGTAACAAGACGATCGTCGGACCTTCATCGACTTTCGCTCCATTTTCAAATTCAACATAGTTTAGTCGTCCACCGACACGCGCTTCCTTCTCGTAAATCGTGATGTGAAGTGAAGGGTTTCGTTTCGTCAATAAGAGGGCGGCGTAAAGTGTGCCGACCCCGGCCCCGACAAAGCTGATGTTCATCGGCCGACACCTGCCCGGTCACGCAACAAGTTCGTTGTGATGCGCGCTGATTCAAAGATGGTCGGAAGCCCGCTTCCTGGATGCGTCCCGCCACCGACGAGCCAGACGTTGTCGAGCTCTTCAAACTGATTGTGCGGACGGAAATACATCATTTGCGATAGATTATGGCCCAAGTTAAAGGTTGCGCCTTCGTATACCCCGAACGTTTCCCAATCCTCAGGTGTCAACGTCTCCATCACCTCAATATGTTGGCGAATGTCTCGGTATGGTGACCGTGTCTCAAGGGCGTCGAGTACACGTTCTGTCATCGTTGGCTGCAACTCTTCCCATGGCAAACCGGATAAGTTGTTCGGTACCGGTACGAGGACGTATAGCGACGATTTTCCTGCAGGTGCGAGCGTCGGGTCGATGCGCGAGGCGTTTTGAACGTAGAATGAGAAATCCTCGCTCAGTTTCAACTCTTGCGTCATCTCTTTGACGTTCAACTCATAATCGTCTGCAAAGTGAATCGAATGATGCGCCACGTCTTCATATGTGTGATTGAGTCCGAGATAAAGCATGAATGTCGAGCACGAGTAGCGTTTCTTCTTCAGTTGAGCCGGACTCCACTTCGACAGTTTGCCGTCTGGGACTAACGACGTCATCGCGTGAGCAAAGTCAGCACCAATCACGACTTCGTCGAACGCATAATGAACGCTCCCTGCTACGAGACCGGTCACTTTCTTGTCATCCATGAGAAGACGCTCTACTGGTTCACCTAAGCGAATCACGCCACCCTCTTCTTCTACGACCTTCGCCATCGCATAACAAAGTTGATTCACGCCTCCAATCGGATGATGAACCCCGTATGCATGCTCCATATAAGATAAAATCGAGAAACCGCCTGGACATTCCCAAGCGGACATTCCTAAATATTTTGCTTGGAACGTGAACGCATACTTCAACTCTTCGCTCGTAAAGTACTCGGATAAGACGTCATAAAGCGACTTCCCGATTGAAAGGAACGGTAACGCTTTGAGTACGCGTAATGAGACATAGTCGGTCAGTTTGTCATGCGCGGTTTGAAGAACAGGCATCAACTTGGAGAGCTTGATCGCCTGTTCGCTCATGAACCGTTCATATCCTTCCCCATTTCCCGGGAATTGTTCTTCGATGGCTTGATGCATCTGGTCACGATCAGTCGTCATCGAGAGATGGCGCGTCCCACGATCAAAATACAAATCATACATCGGTTCTAGCCGTTTCATCTCGACGTAATCATGTAAATCACGTCCCGTTTCTTCGAAGATCTCTTCTAAAATGTAAGGCATATTTAAAAATGTAGGTCCTCGGTCAAACGTGAACTCGCCTACTTGTAGACGTGACGTTCTGCCTCCTACAAACGGTTGTTTCTCAAATACGGTGACGTCTACGCCACGATGCGCTAGTAGCATCGCAGCAGCCAATCCACCGGGTCCTGCCCCTATTACGGCAACTCTTTGTTTCGACACACTCAACAACTCCCTATGTGAATAGTCTCTTATGCTTCTCTATCATTATAGAAATGACCGGAGACAAGTTCAATTTTGAATCGGTTGATTGAGCAGGTTCTTGTTCCCTCGCTCGGCGATGACGATATACCAAGACCCTTCTGGAATGAACGGGATAAAGCGAATTTGTTCAAATCCGACTTCTTGCATTTGACGGCGCAATCGTGGAATGGTCGGGAGCGGATATAAGTTATCGTGAAGTGTCATGAAGGCATTGAATGCAGAAGCGAACCGTCCGCCGAGTGCCGTCTCCGCAAGTGGCGTCACAAGGACTGCGACCCCGTTCTCTTCTAAACGATTCCGAAGCCGTTCAAGCAGTTTGATTCGCTCCTCTGGTGAGAAATAATAGAGCATATTGTTCATCATGACCGCATCGAATTGTTCTTCTGTTTCCCAGTTCATGAAATCGGCGACTTCAAAATGAATATCGCCCCGTTCATCACGAGACCGCGCTTCTTCGATAACCTCTTCCTCTAAATCGATCCCCGTCAATTCCCAATTCGGTTCGAGCGCTTGTAATTTACGTAAATAACCACCATGCCCACAACCGATATCAAGCATCGACCCGACGTTCGCCTGACGTAACAGTTGTTGCACGATCGGGAATGCGACCGTCTCGACGAGCGTCGATGTTTTCGCGACGACTTGACCGTGCTCGGCCCCATCAAACGTCTTTTGTTTCCCAGACTCTAAAAATTCTGGGTAAGCGATCAACGCAGGGATGTGAAGTTCCATCATCTCTTGGAGCATGAATCCGATGCTCCGCTCATCGTTACCAGACAACTGGTATTTTAATCCACGTGTCGGATAGTAGCGCCATCCCCTCTTCTTCAAATGACGCACTGCGACCCCAACTTCTAACCAACGCTCTAGCGCAAGTTGCGTCAATGGGCGTTTGAGTCGTAAATTCATCTCCGCCATACTTGCGCCACCTTGAAGTGCATCGAATAAACCAAACTTATATCCGATATAGCCGTGCCATAGTGGTAAAAATGATTCTGTTTGTTTCATCCATTTCCGTGCATGTAATACGCGTGTCCATTCCGTCATTTGTTGATCCATCGTTTCACCTCATCGTCATGATTACTGATTTTTTTATTTTCCCCTAATAATTTGTGTACAAACAAAAAATTCCCACTTCGGTGTGCGAAGTGGGAAAGTCTTATTGAATGAAGCTGTTGAAGAAAGATTGTCCGTATGGTAATGCGTAACCGATAAAGATTGTCACGAGTGCCAATACGATAAATCCGCCGAAAAAGGCGTTCGATGGCTTGTTCTTTTTCACTTTGACAAGTGTCATCTCACCGAAAATCAATGCCAGTAACCCGACTGTGATTTTCACGTGATAGAACGTGCCGCCTCCGTTCAATTGAAGGTAGAGATAAAGTCCTGTTCCGAATGCGATGAGTAACATGAGTCGAAACGCCATATGTGCGATCTTTCCACTCTTGTTGCCGTTCTTGTAACCAATATAGGCTACGGCAAATAAGATAAGTAACAAAATCCAGCTCGTGACGTGTGTGTGCAAGAATGCAATCAGTGGCATTCTAATGCCCCCCTTTATGTTGTTGTACAGTCTTCATTGTACACGAACCCTCTCCTGATTGGTCAAGCGAACGCTTTCCTAAAAAAAAGAGCCATCCTTCGAGGATGACTCCATTCATTATACTGGTGTTGTCTCTGCCTCTTGGACAGCGTATTCATAGCTAGGAATTTCAACGATGAAGGTCGACCCCTCATGTTGAATCGATTCCACATGAATTTGACCGTTATGACCTCGGACGATTTCTTGACAGATTGGTAAACCAAGACCCGTCCCGCCGATCTCACGGCTGTCGGAGTTATCGACGCGATAGAACTTATCAAATAATCGGTCGAGCGCGTCGCTCGGAATTCCAATTCCTTCGTCCTTCACTTTGATGGACACGATTTGCTCATGATGAGCAAGCTCTACCGTGATTTTTCCACCACGTGGAGAATACTTCACTGCGTTCGACAAGAGATTACTCATTAACTGCTTGAACTTCTGGCAGTCGACGAACAATTCGTAAGGACGTGCATCATCCGCAATCAATTCGAATTCGTGCTTCAAAGATGACGCTTCATAGAACGTCAACATGTCTCGGACGACCGGTTCGATATCGAGTTGTTCCCGGTCGTACATTTGACTACCGGATTCCATCCGCTGCACATCAAGGAAATCATTGACGAGATGCGTCAGACGTTCCGTCTCCGCATGGATTGTCTCTAAATATTTTGCTTGTTTCTCATTTGGTAACTGCTTTTTCACCATCAATTCTGTGAATCCGTAGATGGACGAGAGCGGTGTCCGCAATTCATGAGAAATCGTTGAGATGAATTCACTCTTCAATCGTTCAGCCTCTGTCTCACTTGTGATATCCCGGAAGACGAGAAGCGTCCCTTTCGATAGACCGCCGACAATAATCCGTTCAGCATACATCTGCAAGTTCATTTCACCTTTACGGATTGAGAAGCTCACACTGTCATGCGGGAAGTCTTCCGTGAACAATCGATTTGTATACTTCGTAAAGTCTTCTGCTTGGTCCACCGTTTCGACAAGGCGATTACGCCACTCTTCCCATGTTTCTTCTTCAAGGTCCTGTGTGCTGACGTCACTCAGTTCCGGGAACATTTCATAAAGTGGACGGTTGACGAATACATCATCTGTCGCATGTTCGATATAGACGACCGCCTCTCGAATCGAGTCGAGGATGCGTTCTGTCTTCCCTTTCTCGCGTTTCATCTCTTCGAATAAACGCATCCGTAAGAGCGAGAGTGAAAGCTGACGAGCGAACGACATGATGTCACCCATCTGTGTCTGTGTGAAACGGTCTTTATAGCGGACCAAATAGATGAACGCGATAATCGAATCGTCCGTCGGGTCATGGACCGGTACCGCCGTTTCGAACATATAGTACGGGTAAGGAAGCGGATGGTCGCTCGCAACTTGTTTCGCTGAGTGTACCGTCGTCTTCAACGTCATCGCCCGCGTTAACACAGAATTCTCACTATCGAGCAATTGACGGGACAACGTGTCATTCAGACCATGGCTCGTCACGCGGTACGTGCCCGATTCATCGACGAAGACGAGTGCACCGACTTCCGAGTCCGTAATCGTAACGAGTTTCTCGATAATCTCTGGATACGCCGTGAGTGAATCACGCGATGCTAACGTCTCCGTCAATTCGTTTCGATAAGCGAGATGTTGTTCGTTTTGTTGAGTCTGTTCGAGAATCTCTTCAAGCTCTTGTTGCTGTGCCTGAAGCTCTTCTTGTTGGGCAATCAATTCTTCTTGTTGCGCCTGAAGTTCATGGTTCTTTTCAATTAAATGACGTTCGTTGTCACGAAGTGTCTCGGCCATCTTATGGAACGAACGTGACATCGTACCAATCTCATCTTCTCGTTCCATTTGATCACTCAAGTCGACGATCTCACCTTTCAACAAACGGTTCGATGCGATTGAGAGTTTTGAAATCAAGCGTGATTGACGACGAAGGAACGGTTGAACGAATAACAAGATTAATGCGGCAAATGAGACGATACTCATAATCCATAAGAATTGAAGCATGTTATTATTTTGGCGCCATTCCGCGTAGACACTCTCTTTTTCAGCTGACATTAATTGACGATATTCCCAAAGAGCAGTCTCCACTTCATCAATCGGTCCTAAAATGTCGATGCCTCGCTCTGGATTAAATTGGACGAGCCCTTGGTCAATCAAACGTTGTGCTGTCGGTAACTCGGCAATTGTCTCGGCATCAATGAACGTTTCCGTAATCTCACCATCTAATTGTGCCTGCGCATATTCATACGTCACCGGAATGATGACGTCATAGTAAAAGTCATGGAACTGCTGCAAATCTTCTGCGAACAACTCACCTTGACGAGTAGTGACTTGCGTTTTAAACCAATTGATTTCTTGTTGGAACTTCGCTTCGTTCGCACTTGCGCGTTCAAGAGACGATGTATCTCCAAACAAGAGATATCCACGTGTATCATACTGATCGGCCTGCCAATCATCCCAGAGCGTCGTCAAACGATTGACGCGTTCATCAACTTGACGTAAACGAGCCTCATTCGCTTCGAGTCGATTCTCGATATACACATAGGTCAGAACCGATCCGACCAACGCGATGGCGAGGAACGAATAGAGGACGACCATGATGTCACGCCCGAGTTTTTGTTTAAACCACCTTTTCACTTCACGATGCCTCCTATGATTTTGACAAGTTCAAGTGGGCTAAACGGTTTTGAAATGAAGTAGTCGACACCAATCTCATTCGCGCAATCACGGTCAGATTGTTGGCTTTTCGCTGTCAACATCATCACTTTCGTATCTTGTCGCCCTGGTAACTTCCTTACTTTTTCAATGACCTCAAGCCCTGTCATCCCGGGCATCATATGGTCCACAATCACCAAATCATATTCGTTTTCCTCAATCAATCGATAGGCCTCTACTCCATCTTGAGCCTCATCGATGTCATATCCTTCATCTTCTAATGTATCCATAACGAGCATGCGTAGTACTTCTTCGTCTTCCGCAAGTAAGATTTTTACCATAATCGTTCCTCCATTTTTTTTCCCATTTTTATATTTTAACGGATTTGTAATTGTTACACAAAATAAAAAGACGTACGAAACTCATCTTCGTACGTCTTTTGCCTAATCCCTTGACCGTAAAACCTATATTCTTCTTATACAACTTCTTTTTCAGCAAACTGACTGTTGTACAAATCTTCATAAAAACCACCGGCTTCAAGCAGCGACTCATGTGTCCCTTGTTCGATGACACGACCTTGGTCCATCACTAAGATCAAATCTGCATCTTTAATCGTCGATAATCGGTGGGCGATGACGAAACTCGTTCGTCCTTTCATCAACCGCTTCATCGCCTGTTGAATCAAAATCTCGGTACGCGTATCTACACTTGATGTTGCCTCATCCAAAATCATTATCGGTGGATTCGCGAGTACCGCTCGCGCAATCGTCAGCAATTGCTTCTGTCCTTGTGAGATGTTATTCGCTTCTTCGTTCAAGACTGTGTCATATCCGTCCGGCAACGTCCGAATGAATGAATCCGCATGCGCTGTCTTCGCTGCGTTGACGATTTCCGCTTCCGTCGCACCCACTTTTCCGTAAGCGATGTTGTCACGGATTGTTCCATTAAAGAGCCACGTATCCTGTAAGACCATCCCGAACGTATGACGTAAATCTTCTCTCGACATGTGTCTAGAATCTTTACCGTCAATCAGAATCTCTCCACCGTTCAATTCATAGAAACGCATGAGGAGATTGATCAATGTCGTTTTTCCGGCACCGGTCGGACCGACGATCGCCACTGTTTGTCCCGTCTTCACGTCGAGGTTCATGTCTTGAATAAGGAGATTGTCCCCGTATCCAAAGTCGACGTGACGGAATGCGACATTTCCTTCCGCCCGCTCTAGGCGATACGTCGTCACTTCTTTCACTTCTTCCTCTTCGTCTAACAACTCAAATACCCGTTCTGCTGCAGCGACCGTCGACTGGACGATGTTTGCGATGTTCGCTGTTTGCGTAATCGGTTGGGTGAACTGCCGCGTATACGTGATAAACGCTTGAATATCCCCGATCGAGATGCTTCGTTGTGTGACTAAAATCCCACCGACAACACTGATTAACACATAGCTGATGTTTCCGATGAACATCGTCATTGGCATGATAATCCCTGAGATAAATTGCGCCTTACGCCCGGCATTGTAGAGTTCTTCATTCACCTCATCAAACTCACGGACAGCTGTCTCTTCACGCCCGAACGCTTTAACGACCGTGTGTCCGGTATACATTTCCTCCACATGACCATTCAATCGTCCTAGATGACGCTGTTGATCGGAAAAGTATTGTTGCGAACGTTTTAAAATCGGACGAATTGCAAAGATTGTCAGTGGTAATGACACAAGGGAGATGACCGTCAAAAGGGGACTGATGGACAGCATCATAATCAAGATCCCGATAATCGTGACGATTGATGTAATGAATGACGTCACACTTTGTTGAAGCGTGCTCCCAATCAAGTCAATATCGTTCGTCACTCGGCTTAACGTCTCCCCATTTGAACGTCCATCATAATACTTAAGCGGTAGTCGTTCTAATTTTTTGTTGACGTCTTCTCGCAAATCATAAACGGTCTTCTGGGCAACGCCAGACATCAAATACTGTTGAACGTAATTGAATAGACTACTGATGACGTAAAGTCCTGCGAGCAAGGACAAGATTTGTCCGATTCTCGTGAAATCGATCTCCGCGCCCGGCACACCTGTAAATTTCGCATAGGCACCTTCAAAGAGTTCCGTGATGGCAATCCCCATGATCTTTGGACCAGCAATCATGAATACCGTACTTAGAATGGCTGCGACGAAAACCGCAATCAACGTATTTCGTCGTGGTTTCAAATAGGCGAGCAGACGACGGAATGTGACTTTGAACGCCTTCGGCTTCTCACCCATCATCATCATATTCCCACCGCCAGGACCTCCTGGGCCACCATGCCCGCCATGAGTTTGTCGCGTCGTTGTTTGTTTCTCACTCATGCGATTTCCTCCTCAGACAACTGCGACTTCACGATTTCTTGATATACCGCATTCGTCGCAAACAATTCTTCATGTGTACCGATTCCGGCCACACTTCCTTCTTCGAGTACAATGATGCGATCAGCATCCATAATCGTACTCACCCGTTGTGCGACAATCAATACGGTCGCATCTTTCGTTTCTTCTTTTAACGCCTTGCGTAACGCGGCATCCGTCTTGAAATCGAGTGCCGAAAAGCTGTCGTCGAACACGTATAAATCCGGTTTACGAACAAGCGCCCGGGCGATGGAGAGGCGTTGTTTTTGTCCACCCGACACGTTCGACCCACCTTGCTCAATCACAGATTCATATCGATCTGGCATCTTCTCGATAAAGTCGCTCGCCTGTGCGATCGATGCGGCATGTATGACTTCTTCAATCGACGCATCGGCTTTCCCGTATCGAATGTTCTCTGCAATCGTTCCCGTGAACAGCAACGCCTTTTGCGGCACGTACCCGATTTTTGAACGGAGCTCTTCTTGCGATACGGCTTGAACATCGACCCCGTTCACACGAATTTCTCCAGACGTCACATCATAAAATCGTGGAATCAGATTGACGAGTGTCGATTTCCCAGATCCGGTTCCACCAATCACAGCTGTGACTTCACCCGGGTTCGCTGAAAAACTGACATGTGATAATGCTGGTTCTTCGGCACCAGGGTAAAAGAACGTGACATCATCTAACACGAGTGTCCCGTGCTCAGCATCCGCCGCTTTTGTGCCTTCATCAACTAGTGAAGGCGTCATCTCGAGCACTTCATTGATGCGGTTCGCCGATACCGACGCCCGCGGAATCATGATGAACATGACAGAGGCCATGACGAGCGCAAACATGATTTGCATGACATATTGAATGAACGCCATCAAATCCCCGATTTGCATCGCCCCGTTATCGATTCGGATGCCACCGAACCAAATGACGCCGACGACAGTCAAGTTCATGACGAGCATCATGACTGGCATGAGGAACGCCATGATTTGGTTGACTTTGATTGAGACATCCGTCAATCGCTCATTCGCCTCTGTCAAACGGACTTGTTCTTCTTTTTCACGATTGAAGGCCCGAATGACTCGAATACCTGTCAAGTTTTCTCGAAGGACGAGATTCAAACGATCCAATCGCTTCTGTACTTTCTTAAAGAGCGGCATCGCTTTCCAAAAAATAAGGAAGATCGAGATGACGAGAAAAGGCATGGCGGCAACGATGACGAGTGACAACGTGGCATCTTTCGACGTCGCCATGATCAAACCACCGACAAACATGATCGGCGCACTGACGACCATCCGAAGCATCATGATGATGACTTGTTGGACTTGCGTGATGTCGTTCGTCGTCCGCGTGATAAGCGAGGCTGTTCCGACACGGTCGAACTCTTCGAGCGAGAAACGCTCGACATGGTTAAAGACGCGTCTTCGTAAATCACGACCGAATCCCATCGCCGCTTTCGATGAATAAAAACTTGCCACGACTGCCGCGAGTGCCCCAAGTCCGGTCACACCGAGCATGATCCCACCCATTTGCCAAATATAGCCGGTATCTCCTGTCACGACCCCGTTATCGATGATATCCGCCATTAATGTCGGTAAGAATAAATCTGCTAGTGACTGTGCGAACACAAATAACAAGACCATGAGGACGGCCCATTTATAAGTAATCAAACGTTTTAATAACTTAATCATGACGACATCACCCTTCACAATCTGTGAATCCTTCATTTAATCCATCTGCAATCTGTTGATGGGCTTCAATCATATGACGATACGTCTCCTCATCTAAGCGAGACAAGATTTGATTCAACTGTTGTTCGGTCCCTTCCTCTTGTTGTTCAATCTCATCAATCAATTGTTTGCCAGATTGATCAATCGTCAATACCACTTCGCGGCGATTATCCGGATTGATGTCTCTTCGAATCAACCCTCTCTCCACTAGACCATCCAATGATTGACTCAACGTACTCTTCGGCATCCTTGTGCGCCGCACTAATTCTTTTTGTGTGATCGCACCCTGTTCATTCAACATCATCAGTCCATGAAGTTGTGGCAAGGTAAGGTCGTTTTGTTGGGCCGTCTGATGCATGAGGCGAATCAAGACGCGCTGTACGCGCCAAAACGATTGCATCATTTCCCGCGCTCTTGTTGCACTCATCTCGGTCATGCTACTTCACTCCTTTTATCGTTCCGACTCGGATTGTTCTATATGGAACAATTACTTATATAAAATAAATTACTCCTCCGCCTCTTACTTGTCAACGATTTAGAATGTGAAAATGCACATAACAAAAAGAGCGATGTCATATAACTGACATCGCTCTTGGCTTGCTCTTTATGAGGTGGCCACTGTGACGATTTCTTGTAAGTCGAGTGAGTAAATAAGCGTCTGCTCGACACGAATATCCCAAATCGTCTCAATCGCTTCTCGGTACAGTTGCAATTGAATCGCGTAACGATCCCGAAGCCGTTGATGTGCGTCTTCACGGGATCCGGATAAATGAACGACGGCGTCTGATTTATAGTCCAACAGGATATAAGATGTCCCATCGAAGTACAGACAGTCGATAATCCCTTGAATCAGTACGTCTTCATCGGTAAACTGCCCATCTGGGTTGACCCGTTCAGCCGGTACGGTATAGGTGAATGGCAGTTCTCGCCAAGCGGTACCCTGCTTGAGCGCCTCGGCGAGCGCCTGTCCGACGTCGGTACGGAAAAACGCCTCTACGTCAGGAATGGCGAGACGTGCCGTTTCAGCCTCGACCGGGCTAAGCATCCCTTGTCTCTCCCATTGATCGATTTGATCGACAATCGGTTGATTCGGATCAGCCATTTGGAAAATCAGATGTAACGTAGTCCCGCGTTCGGCACCGCTCTGTTTCACTTGACGCCATTTCGGCTCCCGATAAGGTGTATCGATTGGTCGAACCGGGTCTTCAAAGGCGGCTTGTTCCAGTTGCATCGCTCGTTTCAATTCCGTCACCGTTTGTTTCGCCGCCGTGCGTACGGCATCTTGAGCCGGATATGCATATGTCAATGCTTGGTGAATGGCATGAATCGTCGCTTCCTCATTTTGAATAGGGAAATCAATCGCTTCAAACTGTTGAACATGATGTAGCTGCGCCATCATCTCTTGTAGTGTCGCAACCTCCGCCAAATCAGCTTCACCAATCATACGGTACGTCCAAGAAGACGACTCATAGAATGTAGCGGCTGTAGTGAATCCGAACGATTCGATAAATGGCGAGGCACTCGGTAGACGTAAGAGTGCTGGCGCAATCCAATCCAAGTACGTTTTCGCTTCACGTCTCGCCTCACTCGCTAACAATTCTCCAGATTGTTCGACTTGTAGCCACTGTTGGAGCTGTTTGAGCGAATCCCCGACCGTTCCGACGAGAATCAATTTCTCTTTTGCCCGTGTCAACGCGACATAGAGGACACGCATCTCTTCTGCTTTCATCGTCGCGTCTAAATCTCGTCGAATCATCGCTTTCACGAACGTCTCCGCCTTTGTACGTGTCACGACATCGATTGCATCAAGTGAAATTCCATACTGCTTATGGAAAATGACTCGCTGTTTCTGATCGAGTGTATTGAACTGTTTTCCGAGCTGGGCGACGATTGTTACCGGGAACTCGAGACCTTTTGACTTATGCACAGTCATGATACGAACGACGTTTTCTTCGTCGCCGAGAGACCGCGCCTCGGATAAATCTTCCCCCGTATCTTGTAAACGGTCCATGACACGTAAAAAGCGATACAGTCCACGATAGCCGCTTCGTTCATAAGAGAGCGCGCGGTCATAGAGCGCCTTCAAATTTTCTTGGCGCCCTTTTCCACCAGGCAATCCACCGGAAAAGTCATAAAATCCAGTGTCGTTGAACAACTGTTGAATCAATTCGGATAAGCTATGATTGCGCGCATAGGTACGCCAGCGGGAAAGACGATCGAGAAAGTCTCCACACTTCACACCGAGCTCGTCATCATCATTCGCTTTCGCCTTCAGCGCCTCATAGAACGAATCTTCGGACTCGAGTCGGATTCGTGCTAGCTCACCATCATCGAATCGAAACATCGGGGAACGGAGCGCTCCGGCGAGCGGAATATCCTGAAGCGGGTTATCAATTACTTTCAAGAGAGCAAGAATCATGCGAATCTCTGTCGCTTGAAAATAACCGCCATCGGAATCCGTATAAGCTGGAATATTGTACTGAGTCAAAATGTCCATCAACTGCTCGACTCGTCCTTTTTTTGAACGGACGAGAATCACGATGTCCCGGTATTCACAGTTTCTTAGTTGGCCCGTCACTTCATCCGTCACTTTGAACGGTTCTTCCCCAGATACTAATTCTAGGATTCGAGTTGCGATGGCTCGTCCTTCGACTTCCTGTTTCGATAATTCACGACTCGCTCCGTCGACAATCATCAATTCGGGATTCGCTGGAATCGGTTCATACTCACGACCCGGAACGAGTTGAGCGGCCTCATCATAAGCGATTTCTCCGACCTCTTCGTCCATGAGCTGAACGAACAAGTCATTGATCCCATGAAGCACCTCTGCCCGACTACGGAAGTTTTGGGAGAGATCGATTCGTTTTCCCGTATCCGCCTGTTTGAAGCGTGTCGCCTTATCGATGAAGAGACCTGGCTCCGCATGACGGAACCGATAAATGGATTGCTTGATGTCTCCAACCATAAACAAGTTCCCGATTTCTTCCCGTTCATTTGCGACAAGATTGATGATGGTTTCTTGAATTTCGTTCGTATCTTGATACTCATCGACCAGTACCTCGACAAAGCGTTCTTTGTACAGAGCCGCGACATCAGACGGTCCATCTTCCTGCCGTAAGATGGCGAGCGCATAATGTTCCAAGTCGCTGAAGTCGACGAAGGCTCGGTCGCGCTTCGCTTGTTCATATGCTTTTCCGAACGCACGAACCGTTTGGACGAGCGTCTTGACGAGAGGTTGTTGCATCGAGACGCTTTCCAATAAATCCGCCCCGCTGACACGTGCCTGCTCAACAGCCGCCGTCAATTTTTTCTTCGCTTGATCATACGCCGGTTTGAGCACCTCATGATAAATCTGGTGTTCCTCTTTTTTAGGAACGGATTTCATCGTGCCAAACTTCATCGCACGTGCAGCCGTCTCGAGTTCGCTCCAGACGACGGCTTCCCCTTCTAACTGTTCTAACGGGAAAATTGCCTGACGGATGTTTTCCGACTGGGGTTCATATCCTGCAACCCGAAGCTCCGCCTCAAGCTTCCGAAGATTACGCACCGCTTTTTCGATGTCTTGCCACAACATGTGGCCAAATTCGATGAGGATGGCTTCCCGATCCGGGTCATCTCCGAACGTATACATCGAAATGAGGTTATCTAAATAGGCGTCGGGGTCCGGGAGTGTACGGGCATAATGATATAGACCGAGAATGAGGTCTTCGATTTCACTGTCCCCGCGATCTGATGTGTAAGCATCGACAAGGGCGAAGAAATCCGTATCCTGCTTCCCGTACTCTTCTTCAAGCACTTCTTCTAACACATCATCTTGTAACAACACGAGATCTCGCTCTTCCGCAATCTTGAATGCCGGATCTAAGTCCAATAAATAGTAATTTTCGCGAATCACTTCTAAACAGAACGAGTGGATGGTTGTAATGAGTGCCCGGTTCAACATTTGTCGCTGTTTCCGGACATACTCATTCGTCGGGTCGTCACGCAACGCCTCTTCCAGCGCCTTTGCGATGCGTCGCTTCATTTCTGCCGCTGCCGCGTTTGTAAATGTGACGACGAGCATACGATCTGCCGTCAATTCATCCGTTTCATCAAGCAATCGGCTAGACAACCGCTCGACGAGAACTGCTGTCTTCCCCGATCCGGCCGCAGCCGAGACGAGGACGTGACTTCCCCTCGCTTCAATTGCGGCGAACTGATCATTCGTCCATTTCACGGTCATCCCCTCCTAACTCCTGAAATACATCTTCTTTCTCTAACTTTTTCAATTTGCGAGGTTCATTCGAGAGCGCCTCGTCAAAATGGCAGACACTCTGATACGGACATGTCTGACACGGTCGCCGTTCTTTATATTCGTAAGGCTCTACGTCTATTTTTCCGTCATACATTTCCTCGGCACTCGATTTGACGACGTCAAACGCATGATCCATCAACTGTTCGAGTTGAGGCGGTGTGACGATTTTCTTCAACGTATTCGCATCAGGCGTCCCATCTTTTTTATATTTGACCGGGATGACAATCGATTTTTTCGAAGATTCTTTCGCTGAACGGTCCATCATCTCCAAAATTTCTGGGTCGTCGACCAATAACCCTTGCATCTGATAAGACTCCAACACTTTTTGTCGCGTCTCTTCATCAGAACCTGCCGGTGGTACGAGTGGGCGATGGACGTGGAAATACAGTGCCGCAGCAGGCGCCACGTTCTCTTTCGTCCATACCTCCGCCTGCTCAATCAACACTTTCAAATAAATGAGCATTTGCATCGCGAGACCGTAATAAATTTCCGCAAAATCGACTTCGCGCTTGCTCGACTTGTAATCGACGATGCGAACGTACAGCTGGTCATGAACCATTGCCGTATCGACACGGTCGATTCGACCAATGAGCTCGCACGTCGCCCCATTCGACAACGTGAATGAGACAGGTGGGAATTGCCCGCTCCCGAACGCAAGTTCAAACGCTTTCGGGTCGAAGCCGTCCCGTTTCGACTGTTCAATCAATACCTCTGCCGTTTTGCTAACGACATCCGTCAATTTTTTCTTCAAATAGGCGTATCGGTTTGAACTCATCAGAATCGCATGTTGGATTTCAGGCGTCACAAGTTCTACCGCCTGTTCCGCTAAGTTCACACATTCATCTGGCGCCACGTCCCGCCATTCTTTTCCGTCCATCTTCACCGTCTGTGACATATGTTCAATCGTTCGGTGATAGAGGTTTCCGATATCCGGTGCCTCGAGTCGATACAGCCGACGTTCTTTTAAACGCAATCCATAACTTGCAAAATGCTTGAACGGACACGCTTGGAACGTCTCGAGTCGCGAGACACTCGCCCGAATCGATGGCGTGTAAAGCGATTTGGCGACATCGTCGTCTAATGATTTCGGGATATTTTGATAAAACAAGGCGCTCGTCAACAATTGCAATCGCTCGCGACCGTCCGGATGTTTCAACAGTTCGTTATAGACGGCGAACCACATATCTTGAATCGGATAATGACGACTTAAGCGCTGAAGTTCGAGAGCCGTGACCGCTGCTGTCTGGTTCACATTCGTCAAAAAGGCGAATTGGTCACGCGGTCGGTGTTCCCCGGCTTCAGCGAAATGGGTCTTGATGACGTTTTTATGGAGACGGGCCTTTAAATCCGCAATGAAGCGCGCCGGTTGAATCGCCTTACCTGTTCTATCGACGAGGGCATAACTAATGTAGAGACGCTCACTCGGTGCCGTCACTGCTTTATATAAGTAATATGTTTCATCATCAAACAAGTGCTCGGTCGCTTTCCCAGCACGCAGACCGTTCTCATGCATGAAGTCCAAGTCGTGATCGGTCAATAGCTTGGACTGCGTCGTGACGAGAGGAATTTGATCTTCATTCGCCCCGAGCAAGAACACCACTTTCTTATCAATTAATCGACCACGGACATAGTCCGTCACCGTCAATTGATCGAGTGAAGGTGGAATGAGCGCATAACGAAGACTATCTAGACCCGTGTCCATCATCTGGAGAAACAGTTCCGTTGACAACGTCTCTTCTGGAGCTGCCGCTTCTAACTGTTCGAGTAAATGTAAGACCGCGTCCCACACTTGAGTATGTTCACGAGCTTCGAGCAACTGCGCTTCTTCAATCGCTTCGTCACGCCAATGAGTCAGACAGTCCGATACACCGATTCGTTCTAAGAAGGCATACATGGCATGCGTGTAGGCTTGCATCGTCTTCGCCTGTTTCAAATCCGACAGCAAGGGATCAAACGTTTCGATGACGCGTTCCCGGTAGCGATTCAACTCCACTTCAACATCTAGCTCTTCACTCGTCAGTCGCGCTTCTTCTCCTGTACGACGACGTAACTGCCATGCATCGTGCCAATGGTAGTGTTTGATGCCACGTTCAATGACGAACGCTTCGAGGCGGTCGACAGACGTGCGTCGGTGCGTTGGGTCGAGGACGACGAGCTCCGTCTTCAATGCCCGAAAAACAGCTTCCTCCCGATAGCTACGCAATGCGATGTCGATGGTGGCTTTCAACAATTCAACGAGCGGATGGTCAAGCATCGGCTGCCGTTCATCTAAGAAGTAGGGCAACCCCATCTTTTGTAACGCTTGTGATGCCAGGTCGCCATATTCATCGAGTGAACGCGAGATGAGCGCAATGTCTCGGTAACGATATCCTTCTTCACGCGTGAGTCGGATGACCTCGCGAACAGCCGCCTCCACCTCGACAGTCCGGTCGACGGCAGCGTGCAAGTCGACACGATTCTCCGTCCCGGTGTATGGCTCCGCCGTCATCTGGTCAAAGGTCGCCTCTAAATAACGAAGACTTGGATGTGTGTAGCGATATACGTTGTCATACGTTTTGTCGACCGATAGAAGTTGTCGTTCCGACAAGAGTTCCTTGAAGCGCATGAGCGTACGCTGTGTCGGTCCAAACAATGGATCCGGACGATACATGGATGAGGGATCAAGCGTCAACAACACATCGACGTCGACCTTTTCTGCAAGACCGACGAGGACGGCTAGTTCCTGCTCTGAAAACTCATTAAATCCGTCCACATATACATGGACTCCCGTCAAATCCGTCTCCGGTAACAGTTGCAACAGGACGTTGAAATAATCCTCCGCGTGTAGCGACTTACCTTCCGTCATCTTCAAAAACCCTTCATAGATGATGGAGAGATCCTGTAACTTTAAGGCACGATGTTGCGCTTGTTCACTTAAGCGTAATAGATGCTCCGGTTCAACAAGTCCTCGCTTCAACATGGAAATCAATTGGTTCAATTCTTCATAAAATCCGAACTGGTTCATCGTTCGACGGAACAAGGTCAGCCGCTCCTCGCTCATCTCGACGACTCTCCGTAACAACAGATGCGTCCCCGTCTGATCTAAGAATTGGTCCGTTGCCACTCCCGCATCTCGCATCATTAAGAATGCGAGACGGCGCATCGACAGCACTTGGATCCTTGTCGAGCCGCGCAGACCGTCCACTGTCGCCATCTTCTTCTCCATTTCAAACGACATTTGGTCCGGCACGATCATATAAATCGTTGGTCCGCTCGGGTTCTGTTTCAAATCCTGAATGACTTGTTCAATCATCCGTTCACTTTTCCCCGTTCCCGATCGACCAACGTGAAAGGTTACTGTCATTTTAGCGAACACTCCTTCCCTTTTTTCTTCATTATGAACCATCTCCCTTCATTTGTAGAGGGAAACCTCCTCTTCACCCCACCAAAAAAAGTTATAGCCTGCATCGTTCCCATTTTTGTTCAAAATCGATTAGACTGAACGTATGAGGGGGAATGAATGTGAGTGCCTATGAACAATTTGGAGGCGAAAGCGGCGTTCAACAACTTGTTGACGCGTTTTATGACCTCGTCTATGCCGACCCGATTTTACTACCGCTATTTCCGGCAGACAAAGATCGGGTGAAACAACATCAATTTGAATTTCTAACCCAGTTGCTAGGTGGTCCAAAGTTATATTCGGAACGTCGCGGTGGCGGGAATTTAGCGATGATTCATCATGAGCATCCGATTTCTGAGACACATGCCGGGCATTGGCTCGGATGCATGGAGCAAGCGCTCAAGACGGTCGATGCGCCGGAATCAATCAAACGCCAACTCTTCCAGCGACTAATCATGTCGTCCTCGAATGTTGTCCGCGTTTGCTCGCATCATTTTGAGTAGTCACAACTATAAAAAGTGGGTATGATAGGAAAGTAAGTAAAGGAGGTCGTTTCACATGACAGAAGAAGAAAAAAAAGAAGTCGTCTCATCTGAGGAAGAGGGGACGGAAGAAAAAGAAGAAACGGTAGTCCTCGCCGACGCGCTTGATGAAGCTAACCAAGCAGCTGAAGCAGAAGAAGATGAGGACGATGATGAGGATCAGCCGGAAGAGAAGAACATGGATCACATCAAAGGCGTCTTCAACTACGACCATGAAAATGGCCGTGAGTATCGTGTCGTCTTTTACAACGATCGCAAAAACTTAGTGTTCCGTGAACTTGGAAACGGCAAAGTCGAATTTGTCGGACGCTTCACGGACGATGCATACGACGAAGAAAATGAGGCAGAAATGCGTGAACTCGGGCAACGTGAACTCGAGCGCATCCTCGCTGAACGTTTCAAATAAAAAAATCGCCGAATTTTTCGGCGATTTTTTTTAGTTCTTCTTATTTCGTTTCTTTTTACGAAGTGCATACGCCACACCGGCAATCCCACCGACGACAGCAAGTCCAGCGACGACTGGGACGAGCACACGCTTCGTTGGAATCATCTCTTTCACACGCTCATAAGGCGTTGGTGTCGAGAACTCTAATTGTACGGCTGTATCACCGTGTCCATGCGCCCGCGCCTTACGTGACGCATCTGTGACGACCACACGCCCCGTCGTCCAGCGACGATTGCCGTACTCGTCTACGTACGGACGACGTACACGTTTCACGTCGCGCACCATCTTCCCACGCGCACGATCCGGTCGAACGACACGCTCACTGGACCAAGAGCGGCTTCCTGTCACACTATACGCAGGTCGTACTTTCCTACGATTGAGCCAAGTATATGAATCGTTCATCTTCAATTCCCTCCCATACTGTTCAAAACCTCTCTTCTAATTATACCCATACAACATCACCCAAAACATGTGACAAATGGTCCAAAAAAAGGTGTGACACCATTTAGGCGTCACACCTTCTCAAGATTCATTCTGTAAATGGTTTGTCCTTATGACGACGTTTCGCCAAAATCAGGTAATACGCCGGCACAAGCACGAGAGTCAACACAGTCGAGAATAGAATACCCGACACGATTCCGATCGCAAGCGGTTTGAAGAGCGGATCTTCTCCAAGTGCGACTGGTAAAAGGGCAACGACTGCCGTGAGCGCTGTCAAGAGAATCGGACGAATCCGAGCCCGTCCGGCCTCATATACAGCGGTTGTGACCGGTAATCCTTCACGAATGCGTTGTTCGATAAACTCGAACAGAACGACTGCGTTCCGAACGACGATTCCCGCAAGCGATACCATCCCCATTGATGCCATGAAACTGAACGGCGTCTGTGTCACGAACAATCCGACGACCGCTCCAGCAATCGCAAGGTAAATCGTGAATAACACGAGAAGTGGTAGCGACAATGAGTTGAATTGGAATGCGATGATCAAGTAAATCAAGAACAAGACGACGACGAACAATGTCGCAAGCTCTAAGAAGAACTCGTTTTGTGTGTCGCTCGCGCCAGTCTGGTCGAACGTAATTCCTTCATCCTCTAACCCAGACTTCGCATCTTCCAACACTTGCTCAACATCTTGCTTGAACGCATCTTCGTCCATGCCCTCACTCGCATAAATTTGGAGTGTGACCGAACGCTCCCCGTTTTCACGAGGGATTTGTTGGATTTGTTCCGTTGTCGTCTCCGTCACAAACGTGCTGAGTGGTGCAACAGGTGGGCCTGCTTCCGTTTCGACAGGAACTAAAATGTCATCAAGGGCAAGTGCTTCGCGATTCGCTTCCGCATCGATGACAATTTTCACGTCACGCTGTTCTACCCCGTCATCGAATGTACCGATTGGAATACCGTCTGTGACGAGTCGAATTTGATCACTAATGGCTTTCGCCGTCACGCCCGCTTGTGCCATCTCCTCACGATTCAACTCGTATGTGAGGGTTTGGAACGGTTCTTTGATGTTATCGAGGACGATTGCGCCATCGATTTCTTCCAAGTCTGCTTTCACTTGGTCACGTGCAGCGACGAGCTGATCAATCGTTTCGCTACGCATCGTGAACTCGACAGGAGCCGATGCCGGCGGTCCTTGTTGTTGCGTATCTAAGAAGATTTCGGCGTCTGGATAATCTTCACGCAACACGTTCGTGTATTTATCGATCAACTCGATGGCATCGATTTCTTCATTGTCGACACGAACGACGACTTGCCCTGTGTTTTCACCAGATTGATCGAGTCCACCCGTGAATAATCCAGGAAGTCCACCACCAGCAAAGATCGATGTTTCAACGACCCCTTCTTCTTCTTGGAATCTTGCTTCGATTTCTTCAAGTCGTGCTTCCGTCTCTTCTAAATCCGTCTGTACAGGTAACGTCACACTCGTCACGACTTCCGGACGGTTCGCCGCCGGGAAGAACTCAAACGGCGTGAGAAGAATCAAACCATATAGCGCTGTAGTGATGACGAAACCGACAATCCCGAACGTCCATGGACGTTTCGCGACGCTTGGCAAGAGACGGTCGGCATAGAAGTTGCTGAGACGATTGAGCGGTCCACCGAGCCAACCTGGTTCACGCTTCGATACTTTCACTTCTTTTCGGTTCAAGCGATACTGTGCGATCGGCACGAGCGTCAAACTGATGACCATCGATGCCAAAACTGAGAGCGCGAGCACCGTCGGTAAGGCACGGATGAAGTTTCCGTTCGCTCCAGAGAGCAAAGTGAGCGGAAGGAAGGCGAAGACGACCGCGAGTGTCGACGTGACAATCGAGCCCCATACTTCCTTCGTTCCACGAACTGCTCCGAGCATCGCAGAATCACCGCTACGGTACCGTCGTAAAATATTGTCGTTGACGACAATCGCGTCATCGACCAAAATCCCCAGGGCGATGATCGCTCCGATAATCGAGATTTGGTTCAAGTCGACCCCGGTGAACTGTAACGGGATTAAGGCAATCAAGAATGACAATGGGATTGCCAAACTGACGATGATTGAACCAGAGAACGTGAGACCAATCGTTGTCACAGCAATGACGGCGATGATCGCGATAATGAATTCACGCGTCAGTGATGAGAAGATTGCATCGACTGCTTTCGCCTGTTCATAATACGGGACGAGCTCAAACCCGTCTAAATCTCCAAGACCGTCTTCCACTACCTCATTGACACGGTCTTGCATCGTCGGGATATCCAAGCCTGATTCAATCGGTACAGTGATGGAAACTGCTGGTTTTCCGTCTAATGAAACGAGATCCGTCTCACTTTTCGCCGTCTCTTCGACCGTTCCGACATCTTCTAACAAGACGGGCTCTCCGTTAAATGAACCGACGATGACTTGCTCCATATCGTTTACATTCGTCAAGTTGTCGATTGCTAGTTGATAGATGCCTTCATCGGTCGATTGGCGACCGAGCGGTGTCGTTTTGTACTCTTCGTTGATGGCCGTCAACACATCAGGGAAGGCGAGCTGCCTTGCACCTAGTTGTTCGGAGTCGAGCGAGACGACATATTCCTGCTCCGGTAACCCTTTGACGGTGACTCCAGTCACACCATCCGTTCGCAGAAGGTTTGATTCTAATTGTTCAATATCTGCACGAACGTCCTCGAATGATTCACGGTCATCTGCTGTCAATAAGTACGATGCGACAGGTAATTGACCGAGTGAATCATTGACTGTCGGTGCGAGTGCGTTTTCCGGAAGCTTTGGTGTCGCATCAGACAAAGCTTGGCGTACGTTCGCCTGAAATTCTGCCTGATCGGTTCCATCTGCATACTCGACCGTAATATTCGAGAACTCTGAAGCCGAAATCGACGTCACGTTCTCTACTCCTTCTAGACTGCGTAGTTCTTCTTCTAACACGCCGGTAACACTTCGTTCAACCGTTTCTGCAGTTGCACCAGGATACGGTGTTTGAACGAGCACGATATTGATTCCTGTCTCTGGAATCTCACGCTTAGGGAGCTGAAAGAACGTCAGCACACCTACTACGATTGCCACGAGAAGAAACACGATGACCAGTTTCCCTCGTTCAATCATTTTCTCAAAAAACATAAAAACCCCTCGCTTTCGGAAGATGTGCAAATACACATATGATATCTCTTCTTCATCATAGAGGGGTTTCACAGTGAATTCAATCCTTAAGCGTGTTGCAATGTGCTGTCATGGAAACGTTTTTGAAAAGCGTATGATAATTCGATTGACCGTTGTTTTTGCCTTGCCACTGTATGATCGGATACATGAACCTTGACCGACTCACCTGTCAAAAATTGAATAAGCGTCTGTTTTCCGTCTTTCTTGATTGCTGTCACATGTTGAAAGTTGATCCACGCACAGTCTGGACTCTCCTTTGCAATCGTCGGAAAGAAGACCGCGTCAGCATGCCAATCCATCACGACAGGTGTCTTCCGATGTGGACCGAGGACATGACGAGCGGCTTCAATTCTGCCTTGAATGCTCGATCCATAGTACAAACACGCATGTTCCAACAGATCGATGGGTGATCCTTTCATCCGGGTCACGCCTTCCGGCTGATACACGAGTGTCTCCGCTTCGCCAAACTCATTAAATACAGGAATTAAAGCTCTCGTTTCATTGGTCAATCTACTCATCTTTTCATCCCCCATAACGTATGTAATGACTTACATGTCATTCATACCAGGATTCCATACGCCCCGCAAATCGACTTTTTAACATTTCCCATAAAAAAACCAGCCGTTTTCTGGCTGGTTTTGAAAATCAAGCGTTAGATTTTAAAGCATGGTTCGGTTTGAGTCGCGGAAAATAAAATCGTACCGCAGTTCCGTCTCCTGTATTTCGAAGGGAGACTTCCCCTGTGTGAAGTGTCACAATTCGTTGGACGATAAATAAGCCGAGTCCGAACTTCCCTTGTTTGCCACGAGAGAACTGATGGAATAAGTCGAGGCTCTCATCAACCGGCGGTCCATCATTAAAGATGATGATTTCTACGCCAGACTCGTCCCGATTCAAGTCAATCCGAATACAAGTCTCCGCATAGCGTAGCGCGTTGTCGAGAACGTTCTCGAATGCGACCCGAATCTGTTCCCCGTCCCCGAGCATCTCTCCGCCTTCACCATTAATTTCCCAATCAAGCTGTCCTCTCAGTTTGAAACGCGCCACAAGAAGCTCCATCAATTTATCGAGATTGATCGGTTCAAGTTTCATCTCTTGCCCTTTGAAATATTCGAGCTTCGTCACATATAGCAAATCGACGACTTTCTTTTCGAGTCGAGATGCTTCTTCGTCAATGACCTCAGAAGAACCTTTCAAGTCCCCTGTCGGATAAATGCCATCCCCAATCGATTGGGCATATCCACGGATGACCATGATCGGTGTTTTCAAATCATGCGAAATGTTTTGAAGCAATGCCTGCTGTGCCAAATCCTGTTCTTTCAATTCTTTGCGCATGGCATCGATCGAGTGGGCCAGTTGCCCGAGCTCATCCTGACGATCCAATGGAAGTGCCGTCTCCCATTGACGATTTGAAATCTTCTCGACCGCCCGTTCCATCTCGACGATCGGCTTCGTCAATTGGCGAGACATGAGCAGTGCTGGGATGAGTGACAACAGGCTGATCACCCCAATGAGGATCGAGATGCGCCAATACAATGTTGATACCAACTCACGTCGGTACGCATCCCACGCATAGGAAGCTTGATATACGATTGTGCCGTCATATTCATTTTGACGAATGATGTAATAGACGTCTTCCCCATCAATCGTTGTCTGATATCGCTCGACTTGACCACTTTGGTTCAACGCTTCCTGATACATCCGGTTCGTCAATTCAAGTGGAGCCGATCCGTAGATGATTCGTCCATTCGGAAGAAAAATCAATTGGTTGACCGAACGTGACTCTTGCTGGCGCCGGTCATATTCAATCGGATTTTGCGGATAATTCTCTAACTCGTTCGTATTGCCCAAATAGTAGTCTACATCTCGTAGCGTCTCGTACACTTGTTCATCGATGAACTGGGTGATCGAAGAGCGAATCGTGATCAAAATCATAAGCGCGAGCGTCACGATGATGAGCAGGATGAGCACCCAAATCTTCCACATGAGACGCTTCGGTTTAAGTGCGTTCATCATGGTCTGACGAGACGGTAACCGATACCGTAAAGCGTTTCGAGCTCAAGCCGATGCAATTTCTTACGCACGCGGCGCACCAAATCATCGACGACACGGTCCGAACCGAAATAATCATTCCCCCATACCCCTTCGAGAATCTGTTCACGCGACAAGGCGGAACCAGGGTGTTCTAAGAAGAGAAGGAGTAAATCGAACTCTTTCGATGTCAAATCAATCTCTTCATCCCCGTGTTTGATGAGACGCTTGTCCGGATAAATCGTATACTCTCCGTACTCGATATGTTCGTTTGATTTCGATCCGTAGACACGGTCAATCAGCTTTTTGACGCGAATGACGAGTTCTCTCGGGAGAAATGGTTTGGCAATGTAGTCATCCGATCCCATCTCAAGACCAATGATTTTATCGATATCCTCATCCCGAGCTGAGATGAAAATCGTTGGCGTATTCGCATTGACGGCCTTAATTTGTTTTAACAATTGAAATCCGTCTAAGTCCGGCAGCATGATATCGAGCACCCATAAGTCTGGCTGGTCCGGAATGGCTTCTTGTGCGGATGTCCCGTCCGCAAATGAACGAACGTTGTATCCTTCCTGTTCTAGATACGTGACGAGCATTTTATTCAAGTTTGCTTCATCGTCGACTAAGTAGATTGTATACATTCAAGTCACCTCAACACGTTTTTTCTCATCATATCAAACAATTGTCGTGAAATGATGGGAAAGGTTTAGAGTCAAAGAAAAAGAAGGCAACGAAATTCGCACCTTCTTTAACGTACTGAATTTGTTCGTAACTGTTGCGTCAAAAACGCCGCGCCCCCACTAATCAACGCCAACACTCCACTGATCATGATGATTTCCATGATGTTCGCCTCCCGTTGATACCGATTCTCATTATCAACTTAAATATAGCATACATCCAGTTCATTGAATACAACAAAAAAAGTCCCGATTTGACTCGGGACTTCTCATCATTATGCTTTTACGTCGTATCCTTGTTCTTCGACTGCTTCTACCATCGCTTCGCGCGTGACAGAGTCTTGGTGAATCACGTCGACCCGATGCTCTTGGAGAGATACGGTCGCTGATTCGACACCGTTCAATTCATTCAATGCTCCCTCTACTGCAGCTTTACAGTGATTGCATGTCATACCTTCTACTGTTAACGTTGTTTCTTTCATGATGATGATCCTCCTTGTGTTTTTAATCGTAATGCGTTCAAGACGACAGAAACCGAACTGAACGCCATCGCCGCACCCGCGATCCATGGGGCAAGCAGTCCCGCTGCTGCGACCGGTATGCCAAGACTATTGTAAGCGAGGGCCCAAAACAAGTTTTGACGAATGTTTTTCATCGTCAAGCGGCTCATATTCATCGCCCGACTCACACCTTCAATGTCTTGCCCTACAATTGTAACATCCGCCGCCTCGAGTGCGACATCTGTACCACTTCCGAATGCGATCCCGACGTCTGCTACCGCAAGGGCGGGTGCATCGTTCATGCCATCCCCTACCATCGCGACACGACCTGATTTCTTCAAGCGTTCGATTTGGTCCGCCTTCTCGACAGGGAGTACCTCGGCAATGACTTGGCGATGCGGAATTCCGAGTTCATCGGCAATCGCATAGGCAACCTCTTTCCGGTCACCGGTCAAGACATACACCTCGCGTGTTTGACTAAGTGTCTGCACAACATCTCGACTTTTCGGCTTCAATTGATCTTGTAGTCCGAACGCCGCGACAATCCCGCTCTCATCTGCGACGTAGACCGGGGTCATCGCTCGCATCGACCAATCCGGTAAATCGAATCCGAGTTCTTCCATCATTCGAACAGAACCGATGATGAGCTCTTCTCCATCGACGATCGCTTTGACACCACGTCCCGCCAGCTCTTCTACTTTGGTTACGACACCGTCACCGGGTTCACGACCGATCGCTGCAGCCAACGGGTGTGTCGATTGACGTTCTGCCATAACAGCACGTCGGAGCGACGCTTCATCTCCAAACGTTTCCACCACTTCAGGCGTACCGTTCGTCAACGTTCCTGTCTTATCGAAGACAACGATATTCGCTTCATTGAGCGATTCGAGTTGACCGCCACCTTTGAACAAGACACCTTGCTCTGCCGCTCGTCCGGTTCCGACCATGATTGATGTCGGTGTCGCCAAACCAAGCGCACATGGACAAGCGATGACGAGTACCGCAATCGATGCACGAATGGCCGTATCGATATCATTCAAGAGGAACGCCCAGACAGCGAAGGTGACGGCACTGATGGCTACGACGATCGGTACGAACACGCCAGAGATGCGGTCGGCCTGCCGTTGAATCGGCGCCTTATCCGTTTGTGCTTGTTCGACGACACGTACGATTTGAGCGAGCATCGTCTCTTTCCCGACACGTTCTGCCCGCATGAGGATTCGGTGGGATTGGTTGATCGTTCCCCCAACGACCTCGGCATCTACCGCCTTCTCTGAAGGAATCGATTCACCGGTCAACATGGATTCATCGATGACCGTCTCCCCTTCGATAATTCGTCCGTCCACCGGAATCTTCTCACCCGGACGTACAACGAGAACGTCTCCCGCTTTGACAAGTTCGACGGCGACAGACCGTTCTTCTCCGTCGACAAAGAGAATCGCTTCCTTCGCTTGAAGGGATAACAGCGACTTCAATGCATCAGTCGTCTTCTCTTTCGCTCGGCCCTCTAGCCATTTTCCGAGCAACACAAGCGTGATGAGAACGGCGCTCGTTTCAAAGTAGAGATGTGGATTCATCGGGTGCACAATCATTTCAAAGATGGAGTAAAAGTATGCGGCTGACGTTCCAGTCGCGACGAGTACATCCATATTCGCCGAGCCACTCTTCAAGCTCTTATATGCCCCTTGATAGAACTGCGCCCCAATCCAAAACTGGACGGGCGTCGCCAGAGCGAATTGCCACCACGGATTCATCAGCCATGGTGCATGAAATCCGAGTCCTGGGATGTGTGTCAGCATGACGAGGAGTAACGGCGCCGACAACAAGGCAGAGATGATGACTTTCCGTTGTAATGGACGCAAATCATGCGGTAGTGCCATCTCCACTTTCGGTTCAGCTCCGTATCCGATCTTCTCGATTCGGGCGATTAGCTCTTCTTCTGTGATCCCTTCATCGACACGGATTGTTGCCGTCTCGAGCGGAAGGTTGACGGTCGCTTCGACTCCGTCCATCTTGTTCAACACTTTTTCGATTCGTGCCGAACAAGCCGCACAGGTCATTCCTTGTATGGATAACTCAACGGTTTTCATGACATCCCTCCTTATTTTTTGATGCGGCTGACAATCGTCATCAATTCATCAATGTAAGGTTCCATGTCCTCCGTCTCACTCGCGTGAACCAAACACTTGCGCATATGACGCTCTAACAGTTGCATCTCGACTTGCTTCAGCGCAGCTTGAATAGCCGACGTCTGCGTCAAAATATCGACACAGTATCGGTCGTTCTCGACCATCTTTTGAATTCCCCGGACTTGTCCTTCGATTCGTTTAAGACGCTTTCCGAGTGCTTCCCGCTCAGCATCATCACGCGGAACGAGTGGTTGTTCATGCAAAAATTCATCCATGTTGATCACCTCACCTTCAATATACCCCTACCCCGTAATAGTGTCAAATGAAATGATAAAAAAGGGACGACTCGTAGTCGCCCCCCTTTACTCAACTATTTTGAAACGCTTCGCTTTTTAAGACCGTACGTAAAATCTTACCTGTCGTATTTCGCGGAAGCTCTTCGATGATCTCAATATAAGTTGGTTGCTTATATTTCGCCAACTTCGTTTGTGTGTATGCACGAATGTCCTCTTTCGTCACATTTTCATGTTTCGTGACGACGAACGCTTTCACCGCTTCCCCTTGTTCGGCATCCGGCACACCGATTACTGCCGCTTCCACGATGTCAGGGTGTTGGTAAAGAACTTCTTCTACCTCACGAGGGTATACGTTATAACCTCCGACGATGACCATATCCTTTTTCCGGTCGACGATATAGAAATAACCGTCCTCGTCACGTCTCGCCAAATCTCCCGTATAGAGCCATCCGTCACGGAGCGTCATCATCGTCTCTTCCGGCAACTTGTAATATCCTTTCATGACGTTCGGTCCGCGTACAATCAATTCTCCGACTTCCCCGACGCCGACTTCTTCCCCAAGCTCGTCGACGACTTTGTTTTCGACGTGAACGATTGAAGGACCGATTGACCCAGCTTTTCGCTCACCGTGGAGCGGATTGAAACAAGTGACCGGTGACGCCTCAGAAAGTCCATATCCTTCGAGAATCTTACATTCGAACATCTGCTCAAACGACTCGAGCAATTGGACCGGTAAACTCGCCCCTCCTGAGACGAACACGCGTACATGTTTCAACGCTGACGTATAAGCCGGTACTTTCATCGCCGTCTGCAGCAAGAAGTTGTACATCGTCGGTACCCCGGCGAATAATGTCACACGATGCTTCGGTACCAAGTCGAACACGTCTTGTGGCGAGAATTTCGGCAAGATGACAATCGTCGCACCACGAAGGAGCGGCGCATTGACGATGACCGTCAAACAGAACACGTGGAACATCGGCAATGCCGCCAGCGCCTTATCTTCTGGCGTGATATCCAAATATTCCCCGATGGAGTGCGCATTCGAGAACAAGTTTCGATGGGTCAATAAAGCGCCTTTCGGTTTTCCGGTCGTCCCACTCGTATAGAGGATAACAGCAACCTCTTCCTCGTCTACTTCGACGAACGTCCCCTCTGCTTCTGCGAACGCTTCCGCGAACGGAATAAACTCAATTTCGCCTTCCCGTTTCAATGCCGGTACATCGGCATATGGGACCGAGATGACGAGTTTTAGTTGTGGCAACTTCGAAAGTGCCGCCTCCGCCTGTGCGACAAGCGGTGACAATCCAACTATCCCTTTTACGTCTCCATCAAGCAGAATGTACGCCATTTCATCAGGCGTGTATGTAGGGTTGATCGGAATGACGACCCCTCCACGTGACAACACAGCGAAGTACGCAATCAAGAACGCAGGGCTATTGCCAAGAACGAGAGCGACATGGTCGCCTTGTCCAATCCCCTTTTGTTCAAGCGTCGATGCCATCGCCTTGACTTGCCCATAAAACTGTCCGTAACTCACCGTGTCTTCCCCAAACACGTACGCTGCTTTTTGCGGGTGAGCAGCCACTACTTCCTGCAGTGACTTGACTAAGTTTGCCATGGTAATCCCCCTTTAAATGAATGATGATTCACTTTTGAGCCATAAAAAAGAGCACGTTGTCCGCGCCCTTTTCAATTACTTCTATTGTACATGAAATGCTTCAATAAGAAAACGCTTCCAAAAAGTTCGTCTGTAAGTGATACAATCCCGTTCGACTTTGAACATGCACGAGCGCTTGAAGCGACTCGTCGTCCATAAGTAAATCATCAATCAATTTATGGTACGCCTGTTTTTTTGGTTCCGTCGTAGCTGTAATCAATAAGATTGCCTTCGCGTGAATCATTTCACCCGTGATCGTCTTCACCTCACACGGATGTAACAAGTGAAGGAGTGATATGCCGTCTCGTTTTGAGATGGAGACCGGAACATCGATGACAGCCACCGGAACGGCCACGTCACTCACTCCAGACGGAATAATCGTCTCTTGATCCAGAATCACTCGTATAAATGAAGAATCGACGATCTCTTTACGTTCCAACTCTAGTCCTACCGCCATGACAGCCCGTTCAAACGTCGCTTGTTCCGTCACCCACATACGACTTGCATCCATCCATTCACTGAGCCTCCGATACATCGTTACTCCTCCTATTTTGATCAGCCTCCACGAAAGCGCTTGCACAAATTATGATACGCCTTCTCCTGTCCCGGTGCAATCCGTAGCATCAACGTTCACGAAACTGCCAAACATCGAAAAACTAATGCTATACTTTTTTAGAAATTTGTTTTAGTTAGATATATAACATTATAGTGGGGGGATAACTTTGCTCGAAAAGCTTATTAATATCTTTGCATTGAATATCCAACATTTTGATTCTGTAGAAAATTCCTTTAGTTCGACTGTTTATCGATGTGTGCAAAATAATGGTGAGGTTGTATATATCAAAATCCCTTTCTCTAAAGTGAAATTGTTTCGTGAACTTGAAGCTTACCGATTTTTAGATGGTCACGTCCCAATCCCAAAATTGCTAAACTATTGGACCGGCGATGAAAATTCAACTGGTGCCCTATTATTAAAAGAATCAATGGGTGAGCAACTTTCCTTAGACTCATCGGAAACGATCGCTTTTCAGGTGGGACAAGTGCACGCTAAGATACACTCCATTCAACCGCCAATCAATCACAAGAACACCTATATCGAAAATGTTTTTCAAGAGTGGCCACAATTTCTAGATCGTCAATTTTATGGTTTCGCCGTAGATGCAAGACCTTTGTTGGAAGAAGCATTATACAATAAAGCCATACATTCTTTTGAAAAAATGAAGATGAACCTTCCTGAACCAGATGGACCTAGTTTCATACACATGGATTTCAGACCGGGTAATATTCTCGTCACATCATCCGAAGTCTCAAGTTTAATTGACTTTGAGACAGTTCGTTTCGGTTCAACAGAAGTCGATTTCACTAAGATTTATCGCGATTATCTGAGTCATGACTCACAGTTATATGAAGCCTATCGAGAAGGTTACTCAAGTATTAGACCATTGATTGATCTCGAGCGCGTGCTTCCTTTTTATCGATTCACCGATGCCTTCAATAGTATCGGATGGTGTAATCGTAGAGGACTTGAACAAAATATAGATTTTTTCGAAAGAAACTTGAATATCCTTGAAACAGAGTTAAACTAACCTCTTATAAGTCATATGAAAAAAGGTTTTTCGGAAGTCCACTCCCGAAGAACCTTTTTTCATTAACTAATCAAATCAACCAATTCCTCGAGCTCAACATTTCCGAAGTAATGTTTCAAATCGAGTTGCATCAATTGCTCGCGGATGGCCGCACGTTCGAAACGAGTCCCGACGAGCGCCTGCTCGACATCTTGGATGTCACCGACACCGAAGAAATCACCGTAAATCTTTGCTTCAGTGATCGTCCCTTTGTTGACGTTCAAGCGGACATCGATTGTCCCGATTGGGAAACGACGTTTCGACTCGACATCAAACTTCGGCGATTTCCCGAAGTTCCAGTCCCAGTTCGCATAACGTTCTTTCGAGATATCATGGACAATTTCCCAATCCTCATCACGAAGCACGTAACGCTCTGGCTGCTCTCCATCGTAAATCGAATGGAGCAACGCCTCGACGAAATGTTCCATCTCCATCTCACGCTCTAAAAATTCAGTGATGTTCGCTACACGACTACGGACCGACTTGATTCCTTTTGAACGCATTTTCTCTTCCGAGACATTGAGCGAGTTGACGACTTCTTCAATGTTCGAGTTGAACATGAGCGTCCCGTGGCTGAACATACGTCCGCGCGTCGTGAATTGTGCGTTCCCGCTGATTTTACGTTCACCGACCTGAATATCGTTGCGGCCTGTTAGCTCCGCCTCGACACCGAGGTTACGTAAGGCATCCACGATCGGTTGCGTGAACTTCTTATAGTTATTGAACGAGTTGCCATCGTCTTTTGTGATGAAGCTGAAGTTCAAGTTTCCTTCATCGTGATAGACGGCACCGCCACCAGAGAGGCGACGTACGACATCGATGCCGTTCTCTTCGATGTACTTCAAGTTGACCTCTTCAGACGTGTTTTGGTTTTTCCCGATGATGATTGATGGACCGTTAATATAGAACAAGAAGTAGTCTTCATGGTCTACGTTCAAGTGTTTTAAGATATACTCTTCGACCGCCAAGTTAAGCTTTGGGTCGCGGATATCTGGATTAAAAATAAATTTCACAGTCTATTTCCTCCTAGTCGGATGTTCGTTACTCGTATTATACGAGACGAGACGATGACTCGACAAATCTTTTACTTCCACTCACCTGTCATCACTCGTTTCAAGGCGTTCGCCACCCCGTACTCGTCGTGACGCTCTGTGACGTGGTCGCTGATGGCAATCAAGTCCTCATGGCTGTTCCCCATCGCAATCCCTTTTCCGGCCACTTTGAACATCGGTACATCATTCAAATTATCACCGATGACGACGACTTCTGATAAATCGATACCGTAATGTTCAGCGAGCTTCGTCACACCGTTTCCTTTATCTGCGCCGTGTGCCATCACTTCAATGTTGTCATTACCTGAAGATGTGACGTACACACCTTCGACTTGTGCTTCGATTTCTTTCCAAAGCGCCGTCATTTTCTCGAGATGGCTTGAGAACGCGATGAACTTATAGACACGCCCCGCTTCCTCACGAATGAAGCTCTCGATGTCGTCGACAATCTTAACGTCTTCATTGACGTAATAGCGATTCTTAAAGAATTCATACATCTCGAGCGAGCGGTCGTCACCATTCGCTTTCAGGTTTTTCATCGATGCTTCAATCAAGTCGCCACGGCTCGCCACGAGTCCAGCTTCCGTGTACATCTCGTAAAAGACGTCCGCATACTTATGGTCTTGATGAAGGACTTCAATGACCTGAAGTGCCTCTTCGATCGTCAAGTCGATCTCATGAAGGACTTCTCCTGATGTGTCGAGCACGCGTCCCCCATTCGACGATACGATTGGGCAAGAAAGGCCAACCTCATCTAGGATTTGTTTCGCATTCACATAGTTGCGCCCCGTCGCAATTGCGAATCGAATGCCTGCTGCCTCTGCTTCACGAACGATTTCTGCCGTCTCGTTCGCAATCTTGGTGTGGTTGTGCAAAATCGTACCGTCCATGTCTGATACAAAAAGTTTATACGTTGCCATCTTCCATCACTCCTTTTTCTCTTTCGCTTCTAACTATAACAAAAAGAGAGGGATTCGGAACAATCCGAACCCTCCCTTCATCAAATCTCAATTTTTTTCACGCAATGCCTTCACTTGTTCCCGCACACTCTTCACACAGTCCGGCATCCCGATTCCGTCATAGGCGATTCCAGCCAGAATAACTCCAGGATATACCCGGCTCATCTCGGCACGAAGCGCTTTGACGCGATCCGCATGAAAGACGGCATACGGTGGCAGCCCGTCACGAAGTCGACTGACGACTGCCTGAATCGGATCACGGTGAATTTTCATGAGACCACGAAGATCACGTAACGCTGTCTCGATGATTTCTTCATCGGACGCTTCCACGATATCATCTGCCCCCGGGCGACCTAAAAAGACGCGAAGGACGTGATACCCTTCCGGCACGGCATGTGGCCATTTCTGGTCGATGAACGTACACGCCGTTATCGTCACGTCTGCTTCCTGACTCGTCACAAATCCTGTTCCGATGAATGGGAGCTCGATATCTTCTTCCTTAAAGACAAGCGAGCAAGTCGCTGTCGCATGTGGTTTCATATCCGCCAAAAAGTCACTGTCGACTTTCGGGAGGAACTGACGAATGAGACGTGGTGGGACCGTCAATACGAGATGATCCGTATCGATATCTCCACGACCCGTAAATAACCGATAACCGTCCTCGCGCTCGGACACTTGTTCGACGGCACAGTTCAATACGACCTCCGTCCGTTCTAATCGTTCAGCCAGTCGATCCGTAAGTGATTTGAGTCCTCGCTTCAAGGAGGCGAACTGACCGACCTTCTTCGCCCCGACTTCCGCGACCCGTTGTTCGGGACGTAGATGACGCATCCCTTCATACAAGTTCCCGTATTTCTTTTCTCCCTCGATGAACTGCGGGAAAGTCGACATCGCACTCATTTGATCGATGTCCCCGGCATAGATGCCAGAGAGCAACGGTTCGATCAAGCGGTCGACGATCGGGTCCCCGACACGTTCACGAAGGTAAAGACCAAGTGAGACGTCCGAGTCTGGAACTTCTACATCAGGTGGTGTCAGTAACATCTTCTTCAAAGCTTCGTGTTCTTCTTCCGAGAGCAACGTCGTCTCACGAAACGCGTTGACATCTAGCGGAATTCCCATCACTGTCTGCTTCGGAATCGGATGGAGTCCGTCATGATGGAGAACGTAAGCCTGTCCGACGCCGTTTCGAACGAGTTCATCACCTAAACCGACGTCTTCAATCAATTCTGTCATAGCTGTCTTTCGAAAAACGTACGAATCCGGTCCACGTTCAACCGCAAACTCGCCCGTCTCATACGTGTCAATCTTCCCACCGAGACGGTCTGTCGCCTCGAGCAATGTGATTGAAACGTCTTCCGGCAAATAACGCTCCGCATAAAAAGCGGCGGTGAGACCTGTGATCCCACCACCGACAATCGTAAATTTACGCATGATGCACAATCACGCTTTCCATTCGATCCGCGATGGCTTCGATGAAGCTTCGCTCTGCATTTGGCATAGCTGGACGTGCGTAGTGGACACCGAGGCGGTCACAGACGACTTTACATTCGACATCGTTGTCGAACAATACTTCGAGGTGATCTGCGACAAAGCCGACCGGCGTGTAGACGAACGCTTCGTAGCCATGCTTTTCATAAAGTTCAGCCGTTAAATCTTGCACATCCGGTCCAATCCATGGATCCGGTGTATTTCCTTCTGACTGCCAACCGACTTCCACGTTCGGTACACCTGTCGCCTGAGCAATCTTATCTGCCGTCTCCTTCAATTGATCTGGATACGGGTCGCCCCCAGCCAAGATCTTTTCAGGAAGACTATGTGCCGATACGATGAGGCATGCTTTTTCAGCCGGTACAGGCAAGTTCGCGAACGTCTCTTTGATCGCCTCTGCCCACCAGTTGATAAACTTAGGTTCGTCATACCATGAGTCGACTGAACGGATGTCGATGCCATACTTCGCTGCTTCTTCATGAGCACGACCGTTATATGACTTGACGCTATATGAAGAGTAATGAGGTGCCAAGACGACCGATACCGCTTCTTTAATGCCGTCGTTCGCCATTTGCGCGACCGCATCTTCTACGAACGGTTCGATATGCTTCAATCCGATATACAGTTTGAACTCGATTTCACCTACATGGCGCTCATTCAAGATGTCACGAAGCGTCTCCGCTTGATCGATCGTGATTTTTGCGAGTGGAGATACGCCGCCAATCGCTTCATAGCGTTCCGTTAAATCTTGGAGCGCTTCCGGCGATGGTTTACGTCCGTACCGAATGTGCGTGTAGTAGCGTTCGATATCTTCCGGCTTGTACGGTGTCCCGTACGCCATGACAAGTAGTCCGACTGTTTTCATGATTCATTGCCTCCCATTTTTTCGCGTGAGTAATCGTGAATGAATGCCGTCAATTTGACGAGTACGGCTGGATCGACTTCCGGGAACACCCCATGCCCCAAGTTGAAGACGTATCCTGGCTGCTTCATTCCTTCATCCAAAATCTCTTTTACCTTCTCTTCGATGACCGGCCACGGTGCCAGTAAGAATGACGGGTCCAAGTTTCCTTGGACAGCCTTTGTGATCCCGCGGTCGCGCGCTTCTTGTACCGATAGACGCCAATCGAGCCCGACCACATCAAGCGGAAGGTCGTGCCATTCTTCGATTTGATGGCTCGCTCCGACTCCATGCATGATGAGCGGGATGTCGAGTGAACGTAATTCTTTGAAAATTCGTTCCGTCGTCGGCTTGATGTAACGCGCGTAGTCTTTACGGCTGAGCGTCCCGACCCACGAATCAAACAATTGGAACGCTTGAATGCCAGCATCCGCTTGCGCTTTCGCATACGTGATGACCATATCACCGAGTTTTTCCATCAATGCATTCCAGACATCCGGTTCTGCATACATGAGCGCTTTCGTGCGATGGTAGTTCCGTGATGGACCACCTTCGATCATGTAGCTCGCCAATGTGAACGGCGCCCCTGAAAAGCCGATGAGCGGTACTTCTAATCGTTCCCGAAGTAAACGGATTGTGTCGAAGACGTATGAGATATCATCTGGGTTTAACGGCTTTAAGCGTTCCACATCTTCCATCGTTCGATATGGGTTGTCGATGACCGGTCCGATTCCGCTCTTAATCTCGACATCCACTCCCATCGACGGAAGTGGCGTCATGATGTCTTTATATAGAATGGCCGCGTCGACTCCGAGTTGTTTCACCGGAAGTTCCGTGACATATGCACAAAGTTCAGGATCATGCGTGATCTCGAATAGTGACCTCGTCTTTTTAATCTCTCGATATTCCGGTTGATAGCGTCCGGCTTGGCGCATATACCAAACAGGTACATAGTCTGTCGCCTCTCCTTTAAACGCTTTTAAAATAGTATCGTTCATACGTCGCGTCATTCCCCTCTAAATTTCTCCTACACTCTTTATTCTCGTGTTTGTGAACTCAAAAACATTATACAGAAATTAATTAGAATTATGCTAATGTGAAGCATTTTCATTGTGTTTTCTTTGTGTCATTTTTTTGTCGGAAATGTTCGGAAAGCCGAATTCAACTGACCACGAATCAAATCGTCACGCTGCTTCGCCGACAATCGACGCTCGCGCTCTTTAATATCTTGAATTCGCCACCCATCTTCTAGCTTGGTCGCGACTTCGACCAAACGCTCCACGTCATGGAAAGAATATTTACGTGAACCGCCTTTCGTACGTTCAGGAAAGACGAGACCTTTTTCTTCATAATAGCGGACCTGACGCTCAGAAAGTCCCGTTAATTCAGTCACGACGCCCATCCCGATTACTTTCTTCGATTTATAGTCCATCCGTCCTCGCCCTCCTTAATAAAAAAACTATGTCAGATAATCTGACAAAATGCAATCCAACATCAAATTTTCGTTTTACACTGAAGTCAACTTTTGGAAAGCACCTAAGAAAAAGGAGGGCATGAACATGGAAGACATTCTCTATTATATGGACACGCTGTATGTACTCATCGCTGCATTGCTCGTATTGACAATGCAATTAGGTTTCGGACTACTCGAGACAGGGACGCTTCGGGCGAAGAACGCCGGTCACGTCGCGGTCAAACAAATTATCAGCCTCTCTGTGGCGGCACTCGCTTTTTGGGCGGTCGGATTCGGCCTCTCATTCGGTGACGGAACAACTTGGTTTGGGACAGAAGGTTTCTTCTTAAGCGGATCGTTCTCAAGCCTCGATTGGGCGAACGTATCAATCGACATCAAATTCTTATTCCAGTTATCATTCGTTGCTGTATCCCTCGCCATCGCTTGGGGTGGATTTGCGGAACGGGCTAAGCTTTCTGCCTACGTTCTCTTCGGTATCTTCTTCGTTGCCATCCTCTACCCAATCGTTGCACGCTCAGTATGGGCTGGCGGAATGCTCGGATCGATGGGGATGCAAGACTTCGCAGGTTCGGCGGTCGTTCACCTTCAAGGTGGGATGGCGGCTCTTATGGCGACCATCATCTTGAAACCACGTCGCAAAACGGAATCACTCGCTGGTCATAACCACGTCTTGACGGTCGTTGGTGGTCTCGTACTCTGGCTTTGCTGGTTCGGATTCAACGCTGGTTCAACGATGTCGGTCGCTGACGGATTCTTCGGTTACGTGGCGTTGACAACAATGCTCGCAACAGCAGCTGGTGCACTCGGTGCCCTTGCCATCGTCATGATTCACCGTAAAACGGCAGACATCCCGACGATTGTCAACGGTGTTCTCGGAGCACTCGTTGCCATCACAGCAGCTTGTGCGTTCGTAGAGCCATGGGCAGCAGTCGTCATCGGTGCCCTCGCATCGATCGCAACATACGGAACGAGCATCTTGATGGCAAAATATGTGGACGACCCACTCTGCGCCTTCTCTGTACACGGCGTGGCTGGTATTATCGGGACACTCGCACTCGGCTTCTTCGCTTCTCCTCGACTCGTCGAAATTACAGGTATCGGTTCTGCAGGTCTCTTCTACGGCGGCGGATTGACACAGCTCGGCGTTCAGACACTCGGCGTATTGATCGCCATGGTCATCGCTGGTGGCGGAAGCTATGCGTTCTTGAAACTCCTTGACGTCACAATCGGTCTTCGCGTTACAGAAGAACAAGAAGATGTCGGTCTCGATATCGCAGAGCATGGTGTCTCAGCATATGGTGAAGTCGAAGAAACAACAGAGAAACCAGGACGCCTTCCGAAGATTCTCGGTTCGAGCGTATCGGTCATGTCTCCTAAAAAATAATTCGAACTAAGGAGGGGTTAGTCACCAAAATATGGTGACTAACCCTTTTTCGCTTTACACCAATTCAAATAACGGTAAAATGAAGTCGTGAAATTTTTACGCATCATGACATTTACTGGAGGTATGACTTATAAACGCTCTTGATTTCGCACTATTCTTACTCGTTTTTATTTCCGTTATGATCTTCTTTTTTGTAAAGTTCATCAATCGACCGAAAAGAAGATGAACGACTATTAACATGTCAAAAAATCATCTATCGCTTAATACAAAATGAAAGACGAACGAGATGTTGTTTGAACCGTCTCGTTCGTCTATTTTTTTGTATATCTATTCGTCACTATTTACGTCAACCGTCTCAAGTAATAACGAATGACCACAATGGATAAAATCAGCCCGACCGCCGCGTCCCATGTCGCGCCAAACCCAATTGAGGCGAGTACGAGCACGAGGGATTGTATGATGAGTAACCGCATCGCCCACCACGAATAGCCTTCGATCCGTTCTTTACGGGTAATCGGTAACCAGGACACGATGGAAATCGCCTCTAATCGTTTAAACAATGGAACGAGCTGTAACGCCGTCAATCCAACGAATAGTGGTGTGACAAATCCGACATACCAACCGCCTGACATCCACATGACGATGAGCGCCACCACTGTCAACCGAAGGATGAGGTCGAGCGAGTCGTTTGAACGAATAATTCGAAGTCCGTACACGTAACGGGACGCATCGACGCGTTGGAGCACTCGTTTTTCGAGAATCTTTGTCAGTAGTCGTCTTTCCCGCACTTCTTCTTTTAAGGTCGGCAAGTCGACAAACCAGCTGATCACCCGTTCAAACTGAGCCCGACTCTTCTCTTCAAGCGCCAACCAGTGTAAGAGTGGGATTCGCTCGTTTCGTTTCACATGTAAGAAAACGAACGGCATGAACGCCGGCACCCATGCCCACTCTGTCCAATCCATTAGTAGACAAGCGCCGCTCACGAGCGCGAACGGAACGATGATCCATTCGCGTACCCCTTCCACTTTTGCCAATCGACCTGCAGCCGACAGTAACATCATCGTGACAACGAACGATAATACCTCAATTCCCGTATAGCTCTCCGTCCGCACGAGAAGCGGCAATAAAATGAGTAAGACGAGAAGTGCTCGGATTGTCGCAAATCCGATATTGAACAAGCGCACACCAATCATATAGGAACGAATCATTCCTAATTCAGGGAGTAGGAACACTTGATCCGCCTCTTGGATAAACGTTCTCGGACGATGACCGAGCGGGATGAGAATGAGCACCGCCGCGGCAATCCATGCCCCCGGGAACGTCCCATCAATACGTTCTAAAAAGTTGTTGTAGACGAATGCCCCGTAAATCAAAGTGAAGTAGAGCGTGAACAAGAGTCCGCCGTTTGCGACGTAGCGACTATATTTGACGACCTCTTCCATCCAATTGCCGAGTCTTGATTTAAATCGATTCATGACGACCGCTCCTCCGACGCAATCGCCTCTACATAAATGTCATCGAGTGTCGCATCAGGTGACAATTGATACTTGTCTCGCAACTGTGCGGCCGTCCCGTTCGCAATGACGATACCTTGATGGAGGAAGACGAAACGGTCGCAATGCCGCTCCGCTGTCTCAAGAATATGGGTCGACATCAAAATCGCACAGTCTTGTTTGTATTCATCAAACAGTTGGAGCAGCTGACGAATCGCTAACGGGTCGAGACCGACGAACGGCTCATCGACGATGAGGAGCGGCGTCTTCGTCACAAGGGCGCATAAAATCATCGCTTTTTGTCGCATCCCTTTTGAAAAGACGGACGGGAACCAGGTAAGTTGTTTTTCCATCCTCATTTCTTTCGCTAAACGCTTCGTCCGTTCGGTCAATTCATCAGGACTTACGTCATATGCTTTTCCCATCAACTCGATGTGTTCTTGTAAGGTCAACGTCTCGTATAAAATCGGTGTCTCCGGTATGTAACTTACTTTCTTACGATACCTTTTTTCTGAAGACTCTACTGTTTCTCCATCAATTTCGATTTTTCCGGATAGTGGTGACAAGAGACCCAAAATGTGCTTGATCGTCGTCGATTTACCAGCTCCATTTAGCCCTATCAACCCAACGAGCTCTCCTTTTTTCACCTCAAACGAAACGTCGTGCAAAACTTGCTTTCCGATATATCCGCCGTTCAATCGATCGACGTGCAGCATGAAAACCACACCTTTCATTTTCAACTTTTTTTCGTGGTATATGTTTTAAATGTCGTCACATGGGAATATTCTGAACTGTAAGGCATTTTAAAATAAAACATCAATACTCCCATTGTTCCACAAAATCGTTGAAAAGAACAATGGGCAAACAGAGGAAGGAGAAATGAATGATGGGGTTTATTCTTTATTTGATTATCGGAGGTATCATCGGTTGGTTAGCAGGATTAATTCTAGGTAAAGACGTACCAGGTGGAATCATCGGTAACATCATCGCAGGGATCATCGGTGCTTGGTTGGGTGGACTCATCTTCGGTGATTTCGGACCAATCGTAGCGGATATCGCGATTATCCCAGCTCTTATCGGTGCGATTATCCTTATTTTAATCGTATCGTTCGTCATGAAATCAATGCGTAAGAAATAATTATTTATGTACAGGAGGGGCTTCCGTAATGGAATGTCCCTCTTTTTTTCATTGGATCAATAAATACATCGCGTCATTTTTTTCAATAAACTGCTTCTCCGTTTCAAGACCAAAGAACGTGAAGAATGATTCGAAGAAGGATTGACCGTAATCCCACTCTGTTCCGAGTTGGTGTTCTGTCTTTTCTTTCGGTTCGCCGAGTAACGCAATCAAGTCGTCTGGTCGTTTATCAAGATCGATTAAAACTGACTGCACGTCTCCCTTTTCAAACACGACAGCCAATCGCTCATAATCCCATTCATCGTCACGTTTCCCATCCGGCTCTCCTAACGTTTCTTGAACCTTTCCTTCCGATTGTCCAATCAACGAATCAATCGTTTCTAACGGATGACCCGTTTGCGCTTCTACTTCGATCTCAATCAACTCTGCCCGCTTCAAATCGAACTGTCCCGCAATCGCTTCACTCGATTCCGGCATCAATGCATACTCGAGCGATTCAGGAGATGTTAATTGAATCGTCTCTGTTTCGGACACCGTCTCACCATTCGCCACGGCGACCGCCTTCACATCATAACTTCCTGGCATCTTCTCGAACGTGAATCGTCCGTTCGCTTCATCAATCCGACCGACGCGCTGCCCATCGACCCAAATATTCGTCAACGGTACGTCTGAAGTGACATCGATTCGTTGTGGCAATAACTCAATCCGATAATCTGAAAAGCCAAAGCGCCCTTCACCTGTATCAATCAATCGAAACAGCCCTTCCGCTTCCATGCCTTTCGTCCGATTCGCACGATCTTGTGCGACTTCGGCGATGGCATCGCCACGAATGGATTTTTCATCGTTCAGCCAGCCCATAAACCGCAGTGCCTCAGCACGCGTTAACGTTTCGCCTTGATATTCTACCTTTTCCTCAAAGAAAGCACGGTCTTCCTCTAATAAGGCCTCTTTAAATGCGACGTGAATCTTATCTTGCTCCGCCGCTGGTTTGTATCCATATATATAGAAGACAATGGCTCCGACTAAAATAGTGAAAATAGATAATTGAAGAATCATTTTGGAATGACGTTCTTTCTTTCGACTTCTTGTATACGACATCTTTTCGCCTCCTTTCTTCAGTGCTTACTTCAAGTATAAAAGGAATCAATCTCTCTTCCAATCGTTCTTGCGCCTGAATTTCCGTGGTATGATGAAACAGAAATGACTTTTTAGAATGGAGGAATATAGATGCATACCGATCCAACCTGTATCTTTTGCAAAATCGCTCAACAAGAAATCCCGTCGTATCGGGTATATGAAGATGAGGCGGTCGTCGCTTTCCTCGACCTCTCGCAAGTGACAAAAGGTCACACGCTCGTCATTCCGAAGCACCATGCGAAAAACGTTTACGAGCTACCTGAAGATGTCGCAGCGGACGTCTTCAAACGCGTTCCGACCATCGCCAAGGCCATACAACGCGAAACAGGGGCAATCGGCATGAATGTCTTGTCGAATGCCGAGGAAGTTGCTGGACAAACGGTCTATCACTTCCACATTCATTTAATTCCACGCTTCGGACACGAAGACGGATTCGGTGCAAAATGGATCACACAAAATGACGCGTTCACGTCTGACGAACTCACAACCCTCGCATCGAATATCCAAGCACACGTATAAGACAAACTAGGACCCGTCAATCGATGACGGGTCCCTTTTTATGATTGATTGATTGAATCAAGGTGACGTTTCCGTTCTTCTTCTAATTGTGCTCGCTCGACCTGAAGTTTGATCGCCACTTCATATAACTGTTGACGCGTTTTGACAGATGTCGCTTGTTCAAATTCTTTTCTTAATTCGGTTAGACGGGTATCTATTTCAAGCACTCGTTTTTCTCGTATCGATTCTTCGCGTGCCTGCTCTGTTTGTTTCGACGCTTCATACCCCGCCTCTAGTGTGTTCATAATGGAGTCGGCCCAAGTGTCATCTCCCAGTCGTTTTGCAGCGAGATATAGGTCAAGCATGTCATCTACCCAACGCTTCGCTTTCTCCACTGAGGATCACCTTCCTTTACCTGTATTTTAAAATAAAATGATTTTTCGGTCAAAATTGAATGTTCTGAAAAATTTTATTTGCGATATAGGTTTTTAATCACTCTTTTTTGGTAAAATAATATGAAAAGAATGTAATTCGGATTATCCGAGCTTGAGGAGGGGAATGTTTTGTCGAGTCGCCAACGTCGAGATTGGATTGCTTTCGGCTTTGTTTTAGCATTTTTAGGAGTCGCCACATTTAAAAAATTGGCGAGAGGTACCGCAAATGATGCTGCTGCTCAACAACATCGAGCATCCACAATCACTACGCTAAAAGAACAATTTGGGAATGTGGCGAAACATGCATCGCAAGTTGCCGCCGCAGGTAAACTGCAAGGAAAAGAATTGACTGATCAAGTGAAAGCCGAAGTCGAACGCTATCAACAAGACATTCAGCCTTCAGTCGAGCGAATCCAAGGGAACCTTCAGGAACTCTCGAACGTACAGTCTGCTATGACTGACAACACCGTCAATCAAACACCGTAAGTGTTTGAGGTCATCGTCCGTCGTTTACTTTTGACTTTTTATCCGGAAAGGATGGATCGAGATGGAACACGAAAAAGAATTCACTGGCCCTGAGGCCATGCTCTATAGCCACAAAATTATTCAATTGAGTAAGGCTTTGTGGAAAACCGTCGAAAAAGACTGGCAAAACTGGATTAAACCATTCGATTTAAATATCAATGAGCATCATATCTTATGGATTGCCCACGCGTTAGGCGGCGCATCGATCTCTGAAATTGCAAAATATGGCGTCATGCACGTCTCGACCGCTTTCAACTTCTCGAAGAAGTTAGAAGATCGTGGATTACTTACGTTTTCTAAAAAGGAGACGGACAAGCGAAATACGTACGTCCAATTGACACCTGAAGGAGAATCGTTGTTGCTTGAAACGATTCACGCATTTGACCCGGAAGGAAACGGCGTATTCCGCGCCTCGCTCCCACTTCAAGAGCTTTACGGGAAGTTCCCTGACTTAACAGACATGACAGCGATCGTTCGTCGTTTATATGGGGACAACTTCATGGACATCTTTGCTGAAACATCAAAAATGATCACAGAAGAGGCAGGCAGACGTCCTGATGAGGATGAACTCAGTCAAGAAGCCTAACCTGCCGATAGAGTGGCTCTGTGACGTCTAACTCGATTCCTTGACGGACGCATGCCCCAAGAATCGTTTTAACGTCGAGCCTCGAATCTAACATGCCTACAAAATGGACGAGCAACGGCTCTATGGACGTAAATCCATAGCGCATTTGCTCGTTTTGTCGTACCCGAATATCCTCAAGCAACTGATAAAACGCCTCTACGTCTTGCTTCGTCAAGTTCGCTCGAATCACTTCATATTCAAACGGACGGTCCGTCCAATCGACAATCTCGAGTAAGATCTTCATTTGATATGATAAATGCTCGACCTTCTCTTCTAGTGACACTACCCTCACCCCATCATTTCACATTCTATTACATCATTATACGACAGGATTGTGTGCTATGATACTGTACAGACAAGAGAACAGCTGTCATGATTAGGAAAATGTGATATAGTCGGACTTAGAAACTTTAAAGAATTATTAGGGGTGGAATACATGTCAAACGGAATGTCAAACGAACCAAAAAAGCAAGATAAAAAATTCTCAACCGGCGCTCTCGTCGGTGCATCGGCACTCGCACTCATCATCGGTGCTGGCGGTACGTATGCCGCAACAAACGCTGGTGGCGAATCAGACGATTCAGCAGTCGTCACATATAAAGGCGGCGAAATCACACGCGGTGAAATCGCGGACATGAGCTACGACCGCATGGTCCCACAACTTGCATTCCAAGAGACAATGAATGCACTTCTTGAAAAAGAATATGGTGACCAAGTCGAACAAGAAAAAGTAGATGAAGAGTTCAGCAAGACAGAAGAACAATTCAACTCAAAAGAAGAATTTGAACAAGCGATCCAACAAGCCGGCATGAGCGGCACGGAAGAGTTCAAAGAAGCACTTCGTGGACAAATGCTTGTCGACGCAGCAAAATCTGAACTTGTCGACGTGACGGACGAAGAGGTCGAAGCACAGTTCGCCAAAGAAAACGTGGAAGTGGAAGCTAGCCACATCCTCGTCGAGTCAGAAGAAGAAGCACAAGACATCATCAAACAGTTGAATGATGGTGCGGACTTCGCAGAACTCGCGAAAGAAAAATCAACAGATACAGGTTCTGGTGAAAAAGGTGGAGAGCTCGGTTACTTCTCTACAGGCACGATGGTACCTGAATTCGAAGAATATGCTTTCAAAGAAGATGTAGTCGGAAAAGTCTCTGAGCCAATCCAATCACAATTCGGTTTCCATGTCATCAAAGTGACAGACCGTAAAGAGAAGGACTTGAAGCTCGAGGACGAGAAAGACCGCATTCGTGAAGAGTTGGCAACAGAAAAATCTGCTTCTGTCGATGCAAACAAAATTTACGCAGAGTTGATTGAAAAATACAACGTTGACGTAAAAGACGCAAAAGCAGAGCAACAATTTGATGCTGTCAAAGAGGCGATTAAAAACGCAGACGAATCTTCAGAAGAATCGACTGAACAATAATCAAAAAGGGGCACTCCAGCAATGGAGTACCCCTTTTTTTGAACTTCAATTATAACTTCGGGCGATAGAATGCACGATTATCGAGGGCCATGACACGTTCGGTGAACGCACCAGGTTCGACACCCTCGTACGCTTTTTCGAACATGTTCATGCGCGCATCGATGTTGTCGATGAAGAACAGCATCTCCGCTTCAGGGAGTTGTGGCGTGTTCGCCGATCCCCATTCCGGCTTCCCATGATGACTCAAGACGAGATGTTGCAACAACGTCGTCACTTCCCGGTCCGTCCCGAGCTCACGTGACACGACCTCGAGTTCAGATGACATGAGCGATAGATGACCGAGCAACTTCCCTTCAAGCGTGTATTCTGGTGTGATGGCATCCGACAACTCGATGACTTTCGCCAAGTCATGTAAGATCACGCCGGCAATCAACAGGTCTCGGTTCAATGACGGATACAGGTCACACATCGTATCCGCAAGCTTCAACATCGACATGACATGGAAGGCTAGTCCTGAATAGACCGCGTGATGATGTCGCACAGCTGCAGGATACGTGAAGTATGCCTCTTCGTGACGATTGACGACCTCTTCGACGAGACGTCGGATTTCATCGTGTTGAAGTGATGTGATGAACCCACGAATCGTCGTTTCAAGCTCCGACTTCGGAATCGGTGCCGATCGAACATACGGGGCGATGTCTACTTCTTGCTCGATAATTGAAATTTGCTTCAACTTCAATTGCGTCCGCCCACGATAGTCCATTACTTCACCCGCCGCATGGACGATTTTTTTCGTCGCATACTTTTCAGTATCCGCACTATCCCATAATTTCGTTTCAATTTCGCCACTCTCGTCGCAAAGGATTAATGTTAAATAAGGCTTTCCGTTTCCGGCAAGTCCCTTATACGATTGTTTGATCATGACATACTGGTCTAGCGTGTCGCCCACTTTGAGCTGACCGATTTTTGTCGTCAATGAAAGCACCTCTCTCTTATTCAATACCTTCATCTTATCGAAACTTTGCCATAGATGCCAACATTCCCGTCAATTTGGGAATACTACTACTATAGCGAATTGGAGGAATAGGTGATGGAATGGGATTGGTACACACGCCCTGAGGATTATGTGGAAGTGGATTCTCGATATGCGCTGGCCTATACGTATTGGCTTGAACAATTGACGACCGCAAGCGTCACAAAAATCGTGGTTGAGGATGATTATATGTACGGGTCACTCACCCTCGACTACGAACAGTTAGAACGAGAACCTCAGAAGATCGGACATTATTTTATTGCTCCTGATTTTTTATGGACAATTGGATTTGATGATTTACATCACGAGTCGGTTCTCGCGAAAGCATGCAACTCACCAATCGAAGCGTTTTATGAACTGCTCGCCGAACGGATGAACAATTACTTCCATGGGATTGATGAATTTGAAGAACGACTTCTCGTGGCGCAACGAGAAATGGCCGGACAAGTACCCGCCACGTTCATGAACGAGATTTTCGGGCTCCGAAGCGAGATTGAGCGTTGGTCTGACACTGTCACTCCTTATAAAGAACTCGTCATGGCAGGACGTGAGGCCTTTCTCGATATTGATTTACAAACGTTAAAACCTTATCAACTCGCTGATTACCGAGTGAGCCGACTATTGACGCTCATCAATCATTATCAAGGTGATGTCATCGCGATGACAGACCTCGCCTCGACACTCTCTAACTTTCGCGGGAATGAAATCATGAAGGCACTTACCGTCTTCACGGCACTCACGACTCCTGTCGTTGCGTTCGGAGCCGTGTGGGGGATGAACTTTAAAGAAATGCCTGAACTGGACTGGCCCCTCGGCTATGCATTCGCCTGGTTTGTGATTATTTTCTTCACGCTCATCATTCAAGTATGGTTGAAACGGAAGAATTGGATTGGCTCACTGTTACAATTCCCGAATCAAACGACGTCACCAAGTGATCGAGTCAAACAAAAATCTAAAAAAACGAACAAAAGTTCGTTATAATAAAGAAAAGAGAATTGCACAGGAAAGGTGATGTTATGGAACGACTCATCATTCATGTGGACATGGATGCTTTTTACGCCTCCGTCGAGCAACGGGACCGACCCAACTTACGAGGTAAACCTGTCATCGTCGGAGGACCACCCCACAGCCGCGGAGTCGTCGCCACTTGTTCATATGAAGCGAGGAAGTACGGCGTACACAGCGCGATGTCATCACGTCGCGCTTTTGCGTTGTGTCCACATGCCACGTTTGTGAAACCACGCTTTCAAGCTTATCGCCAAGTTAGCACGCAGGTCATGGACATTTTTAAGTCGGTCACCCCTCTCGTCGAACCGTTATCACTTGATGAAGCCTATCTCGACGTGACCGAAAATACGCTGTTGAGCACGTCAGGCCCCTATATTGCCCGATATATTTTAGGCGAGATTAAACGGCGTACCGGTCTCACGGCATCCGCTGGTGTCGCACCTTCAAAGTTCGTCGCGAAGATTGCGTCCGGTTTTGACAAACCGAACGGTCTTACCGTCGTACCGTCTGATGATGTCGCCGATTTTCTCGCTCCCCTCTCAATCGAAGCGATGCACGGAGTCGGAAAAGTGACAGCTCAAACACTTTATAAGAGTGGATATCATACAATCGGGGACCTCCAACAAGCTCGTCCCGAACAACTGAAAGCCATCTTTGGACACGATCGCGGACAACAATTATATGAATTGGCACATGGAAGAGATACGCGTCCCGTCGTCGCCACACGGGAACGCAAATCAATCGGGTCGGAGACGACGTTTGCGTTTGACATCGACGACCCAGAAGAAGTGTTCGAACGAGTCATTCCCGAGATGAAGGATGTCTTGCGTCAGCTCGACCGACGCGAGCTGAGCTGTCAAACCGTCACGATTAAATTAAAGACGAGTGAGTTTCAGGCTCGGAGTCATCAAATCAAATTAAATCATCCCACTCATGACCACGACGAAATCAGGAGGCTCGCAAGGCGTCTTTTCGATGAGATGAACGTCACCGAACCCGTCCGCTTGATTGGACTGACCGTATCCGACTTGATTCCGCGAACCGAATCGACACGTCAACTGACATTCGACGAACTGACGAAACCTTCTCTTGAAGAATGAATGGTCATTCATTAAAATAGAGAGAAAGGGGGTCATGTGAATGGAGACATACACGGTGACGGGATTTGAGAACGACGGCACGCTCGTGTTGAATGAAATGTTCGAAGCGAGCGATGATCAATCAGCCAAACAAAAAGGGCTCGATTTGCTTCGTGCCGCAGGTCATGAGCACAAAGGCGCGCGCATTGTTCGCCGAGGGCAACTCATCTATTTTGAACGTTGCAAATTACCGGGGAAATTGAAAGGAACGGCATCATAATGAAAGTAGACCGAGATTATTGTTCTCGGTCTACTTTTTAATTTCCATATTTCTCGTCCCATGCTTCCTGCCATTCCTGAATATCAGGGTGAATGTCCTCGAATGATTCTCCACTCAAACTATATCCGCTCCCTAAACCTGATCCGTCTGTCACAGGGAATGACGTTCCCCCGATCACCTTTCCATCCACGACCATTACCGAGACAGCAGTCTGACCGTCGGGAGATTGTTCACCAATCGGATGATCTTTCACCGTAAAGTTTTCATAGTATATGGTCTTTCCAACGTATTCATCCGGTGACACGGATTGTACTCCCCAAGTGGTCCGTGCACGATCTTCCGCCAACTCTTCTAAGGTTAACGTACTCGTATACTCGCCTTCATATGAGACGATTGGGTACTGTTGTTTCTCGAGATACTGTTCGGCCACCCGTCCGTTCTCCGTCATCTCAGGTTTTGGTTCGGCCGTCTCTTCTTTTCCACAGGCTACGAGAAACAAGCAGAGGAAAACCAATATCCATTTTTTCATCGTCTTCCATCCTTTCATTTCCTGATCACTTTACTTTCGTTATCCACCCCCTAAATCCTGCTTAAAATGGAAAGAGAAGAAGAATCATGAGGATTCCGACGATGCCAGTGAGCAGTTGCAACGGGACACCGACTTTGACGAAATCCATGAAACGATAGTCTCCTACACTAAATACCATCGCATTCGTCGGAGACCCGAACGGAGTCATGAAGGCGAGAGATGCTGAAATGGCGACGGCGATGACGAACGGGACAGGACTGACCGCCATCGATTCCGACAGGGCGATGGCGAGCGGGATAAACAAAATAGCTGTCGCGGTGTTCGAGATGATTTGACTGAGGACCATTGTCGCAAGAAATAAAACGACGAGGACCCAGGCAGGACCAAAACTCGCGAACGACTGTCCGATCCAGTCGACAAGCCACGCCATGACACCCGCCTTCTCCAGCGCCGTTCCTACTGGGATCATGGCCGCAATCAAGACGAGTGAAGACCATTGAATCGATTGATACGCAACGTCTAGATGGCGTACGGCTCCACTCATCACCATCGCAAGTGCTGCTAGCCAAACCGCGACGGTCGGGTCGACCCATTCAAACACGAACATCGTCATCATCATGACCATAATCACACCAGCCGCGAGTTGATGATGACTCGACACCGTTCGATTCGCCACTTCCGTCACTCGCTCGTTCGAGAGTAGTAATCGTGTCTCTTGTTCAACTCGCTCTAAATCTTCCCATTTCCCCTGCACCATCAACAAGTCCCCTTGTTTTAGCGGCGTATCTTTCAGCCTCACTTGTGCAATTTCTTCTTGTGGACGGATGACACGCAAGACGTTCACATGAAATGCATTACGTAGTTGACTCTCATGGAGACATCTCCCTACAAGTTGACTCGACCCTGGAATCGTAAACATGACGATGCCACCGGTCTTGTCATAGACATTTGTTGCCTCGACCTTCTGAAAAGGGATGTGTTGTTGTTCGGAGAGAGAACGGACTCGCTGCTCATCTCCACTGACGAGTAACGACCCGGCACGTAATACGGTGTCGGCACGCGCGGTCTCGTAATGTTTCCCTATCCCTCTAATCCGTTCCTTCAACACGATGACACCGTCATGCGACCATTTCAAATCATTTAATCGTTTGCCAATCAGTGGATGCGACGCGTCGATCGACATGACATATACGTTCGGGTTAATCGATTCGATTGCTCCCCCTTCATCCCATTGTCTTGAACGACCTTGATCGAGCAAACGATTCCCGATCAGACGAAAGTACAGCAATCCGACAAACATCACGACTGCACCTATCGGAAACAACGAAAAGAAACCAATTGGCACATTGATTAGACCTCGTAGCGATTCAGCCGCGACAAGGTTTGGTGGTGTTCCAATCAATGTCATCGTTCCACCGATGCTTGAGAAAAAAGCAAGTGGCATGAGGTACCCTTTCGCAGATCGCTTGATTTGTCGAGTCATCGCCATGACGACAGGGATGAGCAATGCAACGGTCCCTGTGTTGGACATCACGCTTGAAAGAACGGTGACAGTTAACATGAACAAATAAAAAAGTCGCGTCTCGCTTCCATTCGCATACGGGATGAGCATGGAAGCCAACCGTTCAGCCAATCCAGAGTGAAACAATCCAGCCCCGACAATAAATAGCCCGGCAATCATCAAGACGACTGAGTTCGAGAACCCTGCCATCGCCTCACCCGGCGTCAGCTGCTCGGTCAGGACGAGACCGAGAAGTCCGATCAATGCGACCAAGTCCGCTCTTAGCCAACCTGTTATGAAAAAGAGAATCATCACGACTAAAATGAGCACGGTCCACATGCCAGTTCACCCTTTCTCCACTATTCCATCTATATTTATTATAAATCTTATTTGAAAACGCTTACTTTATTGTTTGTGACAATCTCATCAACAAAAAAAGCGGATGGCTCGATTGCCATCCGCTCCTCACATCTTATTGAACTTCGTTTTCATTCACCATCGGCGCGTAAAGCTCCTCAAGTGGTTTCATGATAATTTTCGTTACTTCTGTAACGAGCTGGTGCATGCGTTGCTCTTCTTGCATGAGCTCCATGATCAATTCGTTCTGTTGAACGCTCATCATTTTCGTTTGCGCATCCATCATTTCCTGCTCAGAGATTTCCTCTCCTTGCATTTGCTTTTGTTGAAGCGTCATTTGGATGTTACGGAAGTCAGCGAACAACTGGTTCGCTTCCGCATCCGCATTGACACGATCGTATAAAGAAGAGAGTGTTGTGAACTCTTCAGAATCGCGAAGTGCTTTCTCCAATTGGTAAGCTTGGTCGTACAAGTTTGTTTGTGACATGTAACGTCCTCCTAAATGCTATTAGGGCGTGGCCATCACAAGATGGCAATCAACCCTTGAATCAACCCAATCATACCACCTAACAGCGCTCCAAGCCATGTTATTGCCCGGAACTCTCGTTTCGAGATCGATAAAACAATCTCTTCGAGGTATGATGTGTCGAGTGACTGAACCTGTTCCTGAACGATTTTATCGATTTTCAATCGGTCCATAATCGTCTCCATTTGATTCGTGAAGCGCTCAATGACAAGGGTGACACCTTGTGGGACGAGTTCGTCGACGACTCGTGCTTCAATGGACTGCGTGTATGACGAGAGCGGTCGATCTAACAATTGCCCGATTGGCAAACGTGTGACGACTTGTTCTGTGATGCCATCAATGAGTCGTGCCTCTAAACGTTCATCGATCAACGTATCAACCGTCTTCTCACTGAATCGCTCAAATTCACGCGTGATCATCGTCGTCATACCGTCACGCGTCGACTGCCCTCGTAAGATGTTGACGATTTCTGGTCGGACCATCTCGACAAAGTTCATATTTTGAATAAATCCTGCGATAAACCCGAGTCGACGCTGGACGAACGAATCGACCATATGACGAAGTTGTGCCTCGCCTTCAGGGGAATAAAAATACTCTTCCGATTTGACGAGAAGCGCCTCCACAATTTCAGGAATGACTGCCCGAACTCGGTCCATCCCTTCTTCTCCAAGCAATTCAAACAACTTCCGCTCTTTCACTTCAGCCATGACGCTCGCTAACTCGTCACGTAACTTGTCATCCGCCAACGTGAGGATGCGTGCCTCTGCGTTCGGGTAGAGGGGTTCTACGAGTTCTCGAACCGTTTTATCCGAGCGTAACATCGCTTGAACTTCTTGTTGCGCAAAGTGCGTAATATGCGTCGTCACTTGGTCATCCAATAATCGCTTTCGCATGCCTTCTGGTGTCAATAAGTGTTTGACGACCGTTTTCCCTAAGCTAGATGCTAATTCATCCCGACGTTTCGGAATGAGACCTGGTGTAAAAGGTATCCGGAACGAACCGATATATTTCGGTTCATGCGGTCGGAACAACATCTTGATGGCGAGAAAGTTCGTCACGCCCCCAATCGTCGCACCAATCACAATCATGAGTAAAATCTTTAATAACCCGTCCAAACTGCAAGCCTCCGATCTGAAATATGATACATTGTTGATGAGGTGATAGTATTGAATACGTTTGATCGTATTAAATCGATTTTTCCGACTGCTGTCCATCGGTCGGAAGATGCATCTGGTGACCTTGACTGGTTCGAGACGCAAGATGGTACCATATTTGGGCTCCCGACATTCGAATTGACCGAACGTGAACAGCAACTGCTCCGCATGTGGGCGACCCCGATCCTTCAGACCGACCCACATCAGCGAAAATGGCAAGAACGCCTTCAAGATGAGACGTATCGTCTTGACCAATCGTTTCGGCTCATTTCTCTCTCGCTTCAAGAAGCGGAAGAGGAAGCGTTCGAATCATTCATCAGTATCGTCCACGACTTCATGCCACATGCTGAAATCGTATGGATGACAACAAAACACATCGAACTCATCGAACGAGATTCATTTGTCGATCTCCAAGAGTTCGAGGACGTGTTGCGTGCCATTGCGAGTGATTGTTTCATCGAAGCACACGCGGTCTACAGCGAACGTTCACAAGGTTCTCTCGCTCTTGTGTATCGTCAACATCAACTGCTCATGCCATACGCTCGTCTGTCTACTAAAACTTACCCTGCTAGTCAATTATTATACCATTATTTACTACAAGAACAGGACTTAAAAGAGCGGAGTCACATGACCGCTCCACTCATGAAGATGCTCGATCTATCGACAATCGAATTGCTCGAGGCGTTATTCAGTAACTCGTTGAACGTCTCCCATACGGCGAAAGCACTTTTCATGCACCGAAATACGCTGAATTATCGACTCGATCGCCTCTTTGAGACGACCGGTTATGATGCTCGAAAGTTTTATGATGCGAGTCTCCTTCAACTCATGGTCACGTTGCACAAATCCGATTAACGGTTTTTGTGCAACTTGTCTATATTCAATGCAAGCGGTTTCATCATATAATCGTTCTTGTAAGCGCTATTATACACACACAGATTCTTTAGGAGGCTAACGACATGGCAGAAATTCGTTTAGAACATATTGATAAAATTTACGATGGTGGCGTCAAAGCCGTCAGCGATTTCAACTTACACATTAAAGACCGTGAATTCATCGTCTTCGTCGGACCGTCTGGTTGCGGTAAATCGACAACACTTCGTATGATCGCAGGTCTTGAAGAGATTTCAAACGGTGACTTTATCATTGACGGGAAACGAATGAACGACGTCGCTCCTAAAGATCGTGACATCGCTATGGTCTTCCAAAACTACGCGCTCTATCCTCACATGAGTGTTTATGACAACATGGCATTCGGCTTGAAGCTCCGTAAATTCCCGAAAGACGAGATTGACCGTCGCGTAAAAGACGCTGCTCGTATTCTCGGTTTGGAAGAGTACCTCGAGCGTAAACCAAAAGCGCTCTCAGGTGGTCAACGTCAACGTGTTGCCATCGGTCGTGCAATCGTTCGTGACGCAAAAGTCTTCTTGATGGATGAGCCGCTCTCAAACTTGGATGCGAAACTTCGTGTACAGATGCGTAAAGAGATTATCCAACTCCACAACCGTTTGGACACAACTACAATTTACGTTACCCACGACCAAACGGAAGCGATGACACTTGCTACACGTATCGTCATCTTGAAAGATGGTCTCATCCAACAAGTTGGATCACCGAAAGAAGTATACGATCATCCAGACAACATCTTCGTCGCTGGCTTCATCGGTTCACCTTCAATGAACTTCTTCCGCGGCACGCTCGCAGAAGGCAAATTCATCACGAACGGTGAAGAAGTCAACGTTCCAGAAGGAAAAATGAAGACGCTTCGTGACCGTGGCTATGTCGGAAAAGAACTCGTCCTCGGAATTCGTCCAGAATCAATCCATGATGAGCCAATCTACCTCGACTCACCAACGACGCACACGTTCAAAGCGCACATCGACGTCGCTGAGCTCATGGGATCAGAGTCTTACCTCTACGCAGAGCTTGGTGGACATCAGTTCACAGCACGTGTCGACGGTCGTTCGAACATCCACATGGGTGACGATGTTGAACTCGCACTCGATATGACAAAAGCACACTTCTTCGACGGAGAAACTGAACTCGTGATCCGTTAAGCCATACAAAAAGCCTCGATTCGTCTGAATCGAGGCTTTTTCTTATCGAATCGCGTAACGCTGTTCGAGTTTGTGTTGACCGGCTTGAATCAAGGTCGATAAGATCCAATAAATCGAAGCCGAGAACAAGAGTAACGGCATGACCAAATACGTCGTTGCTGCAATTTGGTCAGACACGTACGTTAACTCCTGAACCGCGATGACCGAACCGAGTGACGTCGACTTGATGATGTCGATGACCGAGTTCGAGACAGGCGGGATGGCGCGTGAAAGCGCCTGTGGGAAAATGATGTCTTTGAAACGCTTCATTTTCGGAATCCCTAACGCGACACTTGCCTCTACCTGCCCTTTATCGACAGAGTTGATGGCTGCCCGGAACGCTTCCGAGATATAGGCCGCAAAGTGGAACCCGAGTCCGAAGATGAGCGCCTGCATCCCACTCAGTTGCACGAACCCAGTGAGACCGACATACAAAATCAATAATTGAAGTAAGAGCGGTGTTCCGCGGAAGAACGAAATGTACGTCCGCGTGAACAACCGTACGATTTTAATCGGACTACTATGAAGTAGAGCGATGATCAGACCGAGCGCCAAGGCGAGAAGAATCGACAGGACACTGGCGATCAACGTGAGCTGGACGGCTTCAAGATAGACCGAACGGTTATCTATGACGGTCGTGATCAGTTCATTCATTGACTGATATCCTCACCGAAGTACTTCTCACCGATTTCCTGCATCGTACCGTCTTCTTTCATTTCTGCAAGTGCTTCGTTCAATTTCTCAAGAACGTCGCTATCTTGACGTGTCATGAACCCAGCTTCGCTCGTGTTGAAGATGTCACCGACTGCTTTGACGTCATAGCCTGTTTTTTCAAGCTCTGTCAAGATGAAGAGACGGTCGTTCAATGCCGCATCAAGACGACCGACTTCGAGGTCTTGAAGCACTTGGTTCGCCCCTTTGTAGTATTTCACTTCGGCACCAGCTTCTTCCGCCATTTGCGCATAGACCGAACCTTGCGTCGATCCGACTAATTTGCCGTCGAGGTCGTCTACTCCTTGAATGTCGTTGTTATCCGATCCAACGATAACTTGAGCTCCCGATACCGCATATGGGTCAGAGAACGCATACTTCTCTTCACGCTCAGGTGTGATGCTCATTTGGTTGGCAATCATGTCGATGCGTTCTGCATCGAGTGCAGGAACGAGTCCTTTGAAGTCCATTGCCTCATACTCTACTTTATAACCGGCACGTTCTGCCGCTTCGTTCAAGACATCGATGTCATATCCCATCAATTCACCTTTTTCTTTGTATGTGAACGGTGGGTATGTCGCCTCTGTCCCGACAGTGATGACTGCTTCGTCCGCTCCACTGTCTGTTTCGTTACCGCAAGCTGCGAGAAGCCCAACTGAAGCTCCGATTGCGAGTACGCTTGTTAATGTCTTTTTCATGATGATTCCGCCTTTCCTATAATCCTTATATGATTACACGGTTTTAAACAATATCCTCATCATACTGGGGTGATGTCTTCATGTCAAACAAAAAACATCACCCTATCGCTAGAGTGATGTCTCCCATCAGTCGATGGCTTTTGCCTGTTTCATGACGTCTGCTTCAATCGCTTCACGTTTCGCCGTCGTCTTCTCGGCGCGATCCGCGTGTACACTGAAGTAAAACTTGATTTTCGGCTCTGTGCCAGATGGGCGAAGGCAGAACCAAGACCCGTCCGCAAAGACGAATTTCAAAACGTTCGATGAAGGCAACTCGATGGCTTCAGACGTATTTGTCCGTAAGTCAGTTGCCACTTGCTTCTTATAATCTTCGAAACGAACGACTTCATACCCACCGACTTCTTTCGGTGGATTGGCACGGAACGCTTCCATCATTCGCCCGATTTGTTCGAGACCTGCTTTCCCTTTTAACGTCATCGACTGTAATGACTCTTCATAGAAGCCATACTTCTCATAAATCGATTGTAACGCATCGTAGAGCGTCCGGCCGTTTTGCTTATGGTAGGCCGCCATCTCCGCTGCGAGTAAACAAGCTTGGACAGCATCTTTGTCGCGACAGAAGTCGCCAATCAAATAGCCGTAGCTTTCTTCATAGCCAAAGAGGAATTCATATTCACCTGACTCCTCATATTGTTTGATTTTCTCGCCGATGAATTTGAATCCCGTCAACGTGTTCTCAAGGTGTACGCCGTAAGCTTTCGCGATCGCGGCACCGAGTTCTGACGTGACGATCGTCTTGGCGACGAAGCCGTTCGATGGGAGTGTTCCCGTCTCGCTCTTTTGTGAGAGGATATATTCCATTAAGAGCGCACCCGTCTGGTTCCCAGTCAAGACGAACCATTCCCCGTCACGCCCGCGTACCGTCAAGCCGACACGGTCCGCATCCGGATCGGTCGCCATGAGTAAATCGGCCCCGACACGATCCCCGTATTCCATCGCTAGTTTAAATGCAGCCTTTTCCTCCGGGTTCGGATAGCTGACGGTCGGGAAGGCACCGTCTGGTTCTGCCTGCTCTTCTACAATCGTCACATGGTTAAACCCATATGCTTTCAATCCTTCCATGACCGGACGGCGTCCCGTTCCGTGGAGCGGCGAATAGACGATCTGAAGGGGGCTATCCTGTATGTCACGATGAATCCGAATCGACTGGAGTGCTTCCATATAAGCTTCATCGACGGATGGATCGACTGTGACGAGGAGCCCCGTTTGGCGAAGCGCCGCCTCATCTTCAATCTCGATCTTCAACTCATCTTCAATCGCATTGACGTAACTGACGAGTTCATCCGCTTCCGCTGGTGGAAGTTGCCCACCGTCTGCTCCATAAACTTTGAACCCGTTATATTCTGGCGGGTTGTGACTCGCTGTGATGACAATGCCACCGAACGCATTCAAATGACGTACGGCAAACGAGAGTTCGGGTGTAGCGCGCAAACTTGGGAACAAGTACGTCTTGATTCCGTTTGACGCAAGCGTCCGCGCCGCCTCCAAAGCAAACTCAGGTGAAAAATGACGAGAGTCATGGGCGATCACGACACCATGACGTTTCGCCTCTTCTCCTGAAGCAGCGATAAAGTCCGCAAAGCCTTGTGATGCTTTTCGAATCGTATATACGTTCATTCGGTTCGCACCTGGTCCAATTTCTCCGCGCATCCCGCCTGTCCCGAATTCAAGCGTCTTATAAAATGCATCTTCTAACGTCGTCTCATCCTTTGCGAGCTCATCAAGTTCCGCACGTAAATGCGGTGCAAGCCCTTCAAATTGATTCCAACGGTCATATGTTTGTTGCCATGTCATGATTCATTCCCCTTTCACCCTCAAAAAATTCAATCGAAGTACTCGCCAATTGCTTCCATCTTGTATACGATGAGAGTAACGAAACCTCGAGGTGATATTAATGTTTCCAACAATGCGTGCCCAAGAATTAAAACAAATCGTGCATACGAACTCGATTCGTTTCATCGATTGCCGATATTCACTAAACGACGCGTCCTATGGTAAATATGTCTACCGAAAGGGACACCTTCCGAACGCTGTCTTTCTCGACTTGATGGAAGACTTGTCCGGTCCGCTCGGCGAACATGGCGGACGTCACCCGCTTCCTTCAAAAGAAGCATGGACGGCAACGCTCCGCCGCATCGGCCTTAATAAAGAAGATTTGGTCATCATTTATGATGACGGCTTCCCATTCGCAGCTCGTGCATGGTGGCTCTTCAAATGGGCCGGTCACGAACGGGTCGTTGTCTTAGAAGGCGGCATCCAATCTGGCATCACCTATTGCGGTGAGACTACGACGGACGTCCCAGACTATCCAGCAAGTGACTATACACCAGACTTCCGAGACGACATGATCGCGACACTCGAAGAGGTGAAAGCTGCCACGAGCGGCTCCCTCTATGATTCACGAACAGAAGACCGCTTCAACGGGTCACATGAACCGATTGACAAAAAGGCAGGTCATATCCCGAACGCGTTGCTCTGTTCTTATGCCGAGGCCATCACGGAGCTCGGTACATTAGAGGACTTTCACGATTTAAAAGAACTCTATAAAGACGTTCTTTCTGTCGAAAATCCAATCTTTTATTGCGGTAGTGGTGTGACCGCCTGTGTCAATATTCTGGCGCTACACGCCCTCGGTAAAGACGATGTTCGACTCTATCCAGGATCCTATTCTGACTGGATCAGCTATCCAGAAAACGAGGTCCACCCGTGACGGGTGGATCGTTTTTATTTTACATCGATTTTAATGTTATTCCAAAAAATCTTTATTTAACGCTCGTCGGTTTGATATTCCAGACCGCATTCGCATATTCCGTGATGGTCCGGTCACTTGAAAAGATCCCCGATTTTGCCGTGTTGACGATTGAGCTCTCTGCCCAACGCGAACGATCGCTGAATACTTCATCGACACGTCGCTGTGCTCGCATATAGGAGACGAAGTCTTTCAATACGAGGAAGTCATCGTTATAGACGAGAAGTGAATCGAAAATCGACTGGAACTGATATTCGCCCACCTTATCGAACGTCCCATTGACGAGACCGTCAACCACATCTTTGATTTCTTGATGAGCGTGATAAATCTCCGCCGCATGATATCCCCCGAATTTTTTGTAGTTCATGACTTCTTGTGGGGATAACCCAAAAATAAAGATATGATCGTCTCCGACCGCGTCACGAATCTCGATATTGGCCCCATCTAGCGTACCGATTGTCAACGCACCGTTCATCATGAATTTCATATTGCCGGTACCCGATGCCTCGTAGCTCGCCGTCGAAATTTGTTCGCTCAAGTCAGACCCTGGGAAAATACGTTCAGCCATCGAGACACGGTAGTTCTCGAGGAAGATGACTTTGATGAATTGGCTCGCCCGCTTATCTTTATTGATTAAAGTAGCAAGCGCATTGATATAGCGAATGATTTCTTTCGCATAATGGTACCCCGGTGCCGCCTTCGCACCAAAAATAAACGTACGCGGGACCATCGTAAACGTCGGATCCGCTTGAATCTTCAAGTAAAGTGCATGGATATGAAGAGCGTTTAAAAGCTGACGCTTATAGGCGTGGAGACGTTTGACTTGAACGTCAAAAATTGAGTGTGGGTCAACGGTTTCTCCCGTCTCTTCCTGAATGTAAGCAGCCAAATCAAATTTGTTCTGTTGTTTCACATCCATCACAATCTCTTGGAAACTCTTATCTTTCGAGACACCCATCAACTTCTCCAAATCGTTCGGATGCTCAATCCATGACGGACCAATCGCCTCCGTAATCGCATCAGACAATCGTGGATTCGACTTCAAGAGCCAACGTCGATGTGTGATTCCGTTCGTCTTGTTGTTGAAGCGAAGCGGGAACATCTCATATAAATAACGCATCTCACGCTGTTTCAAGATATCGGTATGAATCTGGGCAACCCCGTTCGTGGAATGCGAGCCAACGACGGCTAGGTTCGCCATATTGATGTGTTCATTCGACACGATTGCGATTTCACCCATATGTGATTCAAGATGAGGATAGTTGACTAATACGTCCCGACAGAAGCGTCGATTAATCTCTTCGATAATCTGATACACACGTGGTAATAGTCGTTGATACATCTCGACCGGCCATTTCTCTAACGCTTCAGCGAGGAGCGTATGGTTCGTGAACGACATGACGCTCTTCGTGATGCGCCACGCCTCATCCCAACCATATCCATGCTCATCCATCAAGATTCGCATCAGTTCAGGGATTGCGACAACCGGGTGCGTATCGTTGATATGGATGGCATAATGGTCCCCTAATTGTTTGAGGGATTTATTCCGTTTCATATAAGAAGCGAGCAGCGATTGAATACCTGCCGACACAAAGAAGTACTGTTGTTTTAAGCGCAGCACTTTTCCTTCATACGTTGTATCGTCTGGATATAAAAATTCCGAAATGGTCGCAATCGACTGTTTATGTCGCAACAAGTCTTTATACGTCCCTTTCGTTTTCTCCAAATACGCCTCATCGTCAAGTGGTGATTCGGCATTCCAAAGACGTAACGTATTCACGACGTCATTTTGATAACCGATGATGGGCATGTCGTACGGCACTGCTCTCACGACTTCGTCTGGATGATGGACGACGCGCAACCGATCACCGATTTGCTTCATCTCAATCCATCCGCCGAAGTTGATGTCGACCGCTTTATCCTGACGTCTCGTCTCCCACATGTTCCCGTCACGTAGCCAGTTGTCCGGCAACTCGACTTGATACCCATCGACAATCTTTTGTTTGAAAAGCCCATACCGGTAACGAATCCCGTTCCCGTGACCAGGCAAACTGAGCGCGGCCAATGAATCGAGGAAGCAGGCTGCTAGGCGACCAAGACCTCCATTTCCAAGTCCCGGTTCTGGTTCTAGCTCTGTGATCTCCGTAAAGTCATATCCGAGGTCCTCGAGTCCTTCTTTGACGAGCTCTAACACGTCTAGACTCAACAAGTTGTTGTACAGGAAACGACCTAATAAAAACTCAAGCGAGAAGTAGATGACTTGCTTGCTATGTTTTTCTTCTTGACGGTCGCGCGTATGAATCCATTTTGGCATGGCCTGTTCGCGCACCATCGTTGCCAAGGTTTGATACACTTCCTGCTCTGTCCCATCTTCGATCGACTTCCCATTCAATGCGATGAATCGTTCTTTAAACGCGTCGACAAAGCTCTGTTTATCTGTGAACATAAATCAAGTTAGCTCCTTCCACTCATGCGAATAAATGATATAACTCACGATATTGCTTGGCGGATTGTTTCCAGCTAAAGTCCGCGGTCATCGCCTGATGGACGAGGGCATGCCAATTTTCTTTCTCATAGAAGACACGAATCGCTTTTTCGATTGTTGCCAACATTTCGTGAGCATTATAGTTCATGAACCCGAATCCGGTCCCTTCTTGTGTGAACTCGTTATACGGCTTCACCGTGTCACGAAGTCCACCCGTTTCACGGACAATCGGTAACGTCCCATAGCGCATCGAAATCAATTGGCTGAGTCCACAAGGTTCAAAACGTGACGGCATTAAAAAAGCATCCGATCCAGCGTAAATCAAGTGTGCGAGTTCGATGTCAAAACCGATATATGAGCCCACTTTCCCTGGATGTGCTGCTGTCATCTCGTGAACGATTCCTTCATATTCTGGCTGTCCGGAACCGAGAAATGCGAATTGGCATGGCAACTGACCGAGTTCTTCAAATACTCCGTTAATCAAATCGAGCCCTTTTTGGTCGACGAGACGGCTAACGAACCCGATGAGCATGACATCATCTCGAACCTCAAGACCGAGTCGTTCTTGTAACGCTCGCTTGTTGGCGAGTTTACCTTCTTTATACGTGTCGAGGTTATACGTCTGTTCGATACGCGGATCTGTAAACGGATCGTTCGTTGCCAAATCGATTCCGTTTAAAATCCCTCGGACGTCGACCGCGCGATGACGTAAGGCTCCGTCCAGTCCTTCACCGTAATACGGTTCCATGATTTCGTCTCGATATGACGGACTGACGGTCGTAATTTGATCAGAATGCACGATTCCGGCTTTCATGTAATTGACGAGACCATTATGTTGAATGCCTTCGGCCGTAAAATGTTCAGGACCGAACTGTAACAGTTCGCCGAGAATCTCTTCTGGGAAAATCCCTTGGTATTGCAGGTTATGGATGGTATAGACTGTGCGAATGCGTTGATACGCTTCAATATGTTGATAATGAATTCGTAAGAAGGCCGGTAAAATCCCTGTCTGCCAGTCATGGCAATGAAGGACATCAGGTACATCTTCCATCTTCCCAATCATTTCGAGAACCGCCCGTGAAAAGAAGGCAAAGCGTTCCGCATCATCAAAGTGTCCATATAAGACACCGTCACGTTTAAAGTAATACTCGTTATCGATGAAATAATACGTGATGCCAGCTCGCTCTAATTTCAAGACCGCACCGAATTGCTTCCGCCAACCGACCGGAACGATCAGGTCGAACAAATATTCCATCTCGTCCACATATTCGTCAGCAATCGAGCCATATTTCGGCATGACGACGCTCACTTCTTCTCCTAAATCCGCCACCGCTTGAGGGAGCGAACCGACAACGTCGGCGAGCCCCCCCGTTTTCATGAACGGTGCCGCTTCTGAAGCAACATACCAAATTTTCATAAAATCCTCCTCACACCACTGTTCGTTTTGCGATGACAATCGGTTCGTCGATTGTACCTCGGATGACCTGTCCTCGTTTTACGACGACTTCCTTATCCAGGATTGCGTTTTCGACGACAGCACCTTCTTCAATGATCGACTTCGACGAGATGATTGAGTTTTTCACGCGGGCGTGCTTACTCACTTGAACACCACGGAAGAGAATACTGTTTTGAACTTCGCCATGAATCTTACACCCGTTCGCGACGAGCGCTTCATTCACTTTTGACCCTTTCAAATAACGAGTCGGTGGCTCATGCTTGATTTTCGTATAGATGTGCGGGAAGTCATAAATGATTCCTTCCCCACGAAGCAATCGCATACTTTCGTTATAGTACGAAAGCACCGAGTGGATGACCTGCATTTTCCCGACATAATGGTAGCCATGTACATGCAAACGGTGGAGTTGCGGGCGAATGACACCGTCTAATAAATCGTATTCTCCTTTAGACGTCGCTTCGTCAATGAGACGCATAAAGAGATTTTTTGACATGATGATCGTTTCTGTATAAGCGTATTCATCATCTGGTGAAAAGCCGCGTTCTGACACGCCAACGACGCGATCATTCTCGCCGAGGCGGATTGGACGACAGTAGCCGCATTTCTGCTCATGCGTTGTATAGGCAAGCGTAATGTCCGCGCCCATCGACTTGTGATGCTCAAGCATGTCGTTATAGTCAATCGTCGTCAACACGTTCGAGCCCGTAATGACAACGTACGGCTGCTTGCTGCGAATAAAATGTTCTCGGTGCATCGAGAAGTTGGCTAAGTCACCAAGATACGCTTCCCCGTCCGGCTTTAAGGCAGGTGGGAAAATGTGAAGTCCGCCTTGTGAACGGTCCAAATCCCATTCTTTCCCCGAGCCGAGATGGTCCATCAACGAGCGGTACTTGTCTAACGTGAAAATCCCGACTTGACTGATGTTTTGTGTAATCATATTCGTCAACGTGAAATCAATCAGACGATAGCGCCCCGAGAATGGAACCGCTGCTAAATTACGATGACCTGTGAATTCTGGAAACAGACCTTGCTCCGTTCCTAAGTTAATGACCCCTAATAAATCGTTCGTCAACAGTAACGCCTCCTTGCGTCGATCTTTACTCGTTTCAAACTCTTTGTTTGAAGACGGTTCCGCTTTCAATGTTTTCGTGTGGTTCAATAACAACGATTTCACCACCTGGCTCACCGACTGTCGCGCCGTCTTCAATGACTGCACAGCTTGCGACAATGGCTCTGTGAATTGTTACATCTTTCCCGATTCTAGCTCCCGGCATGATGACCGAGTCTTTCACGAGCGATCCTTCTCCGACACGAACGTCATAGAACAAGACCGAATGTTGAACTTCCCCTTCGATATGACACCCTTCATTGATCACAGACTGCTCGACGCAGGCATCTTTACCAATATATTGTGGTGTCTGATTCGGATTGACCGAATAAATTTTCCAGTTCGGATCATACAAATCAAATGGTGGTTCTTCTTCTAACAGATCCATATTTGCTTCCCAAAGCGATTGAATGGTTCCGACGTCTTTCCAATATCCTTTGAATTTATAAGCGAAAACATCAAGTCCTTGGAGAAGTGTGTTTGGAATGATGTTCTTCCCGAAGTCAAAGCTTGACGTCTCATCCTCCGCATCTTTAATCAAATGCTCACGCAAGACACTCCAGTTGAAGATATAAATCCCCATCGATGCCAAGTTGCTCTTCGGCTCTTCAGGTTTCTCTTCGAACTCATTGATGCGTAGGTCATCCGCCGTGTTCAAAATCCCGAAACGTGACGCTTCGTCCCACGGTACTTCCATTACGGAGATTGTCACATCAGCTTGTCTTTCTTTATGGGCTTCGAGCATCTTCTCGTAGTCCATCTTGTAGATGTGGTCTCCTGACAGGATCAAGACATAATCCGGCTCATAAGCGTCGATATAGCTCAAGTTACGATAGATCGCATTCGCTGTCCCTTCGTACCAATTTTTCCCCGACTGTGCTTGGTAAGGTGGAAGAATCGCTAATCCCCCATTGCGACGATCTAAATCCCATGCCGTCCCGATTCCTAAGTAACGATTCAATTCAAGTGGCTCGTATTGCGTCAACACCCCGACTGTTGTAATTCCAGAGTTCGTGCAGTTTGACAATGGGAAATCGATAATGCGGTACTTTCCGCCAAAATGAACGGCAGGCTTCGCCGTTTTTCGCGTGAGAGGCCCCAATCGTTTTCCTTCTCCTCCCGCAAGGAGCATTGCAACCATTTCTTGCTTCATAAATAATAAGCCTCCTCAAAATCGTAATATACAACCTCTTTTACCCTTTTTCGCTCTTTCCTAAAGTATTCCTTCTCGAATTATTATATGATAACGTTTACATTTATATTTTTTTGTAAATTTGACGATATAATGAATAGAAAGAGGTGAAACGATGAGAGCTTGGATTGGAACCTTATTTTTTGCGGGACTATTAGCGACTTCTTTGACACTCACAAATGCATTGAAAGAAGAGATCAAAAAGACTGATGAAATCTTATCTTGGGGACAAGAGCTGGTGTCAGCCCAACCACTCTCGTCGAAACATGCCATCACACTCGCTTACAATGGCGGCGAACAGCAAATTTACTTGGCAGGACGCAGAAATGATGTTTCACCCAAGGCATTGCCCGAACACATTCAAGAAGCCATTATGGTCATCGAAGACCGAAAATTCAACGCCCACCCCGGCTACGATTTGAGCGGGATTGCCAGGGCATTTATTAATAACGCAAATGAGACATCTGTTCAAGGTGGAAGCACCATCACCCAACAGCTCGCACGAAATGTTTACCTTACTCATGAACGGACATATGAGCGTAAAGTAAAGGAATTATTGATTGCACGAGCGCTTGAAAAAAACTATAGCAAGAAAGAAATTTTAACCGTTTATAGCAATGTTATTTTCTTTGGACATAATGTATATGGAATTCAATCTGCGGCCGATACATACTTTTCGAGACCGCTCGCCGATCTTAACTGGAATCAACTCGCCTACTTATTGACGGTACCGAATAACCCGTCACTCTATGACCCGCTTAATCCTTCAGATGCATACTTCGAACGAAAAGATCGGATTTTGACACAACTATTTGAAGCAGGTGTCATCTCAAAGAGTGCCTATGACCAATATTATGGTGTGAACCTAGAGGCTTCTTACCGAAGTCAAACGATTCAATATCCGGATTATATGGATACGGTCGTCCGCGAGGCGATTCAGTTAGTCCGTTCACGGTATGACTTGGATGACGCCGAAGCCAGAGACTATTTATCGACGCATGAAGCGACGATCGAGACATACTTATCGACAGCCAAACAGACGAAAGCAAAAGCCGTGATGAGTCAACTTCCATCCGGGTTGAACGGAGGATATACAGAACTGACACCTCAAGGACGAATTGTGGCGATGGTCGATTCAGAAATGACACAAGTCGGTGAATTTAACCGAGCGACTCAAGCCTATCGTCAACCGGGTTCCGCGATCAAACCGATTCTCGTGTTCGCCCCGTTCATCGAAGAGACTAAGGCAACGCTTGATACAGTTCTCGATGGTCGACCGACATGTTACGGTTCCTACTGTCCTGGGAACAGTCACGACCGTGTGTTAGGCGATGTGTTATTGAAAGATGCGGTAGCCTACTCCTACAACACACCAGCCTTGGCGGCTTTTTCGGCACTCGATCAGCGACGCGCCTACGAGACGGCTGACATGATGTTCAGTCAATGGGATGAACAGGATGAAAACTTGGCGAGCGCTCTCGGTGGCCTCACGCAAGGGGTCTCTCCGAAAGAACTCGCGGCAGCCTACACACCGTTCTTAAACAAAGGCGTCTATACATCCGGTCATACGATTAAACAAATCACATTCAATTCTGGTGAGCCCGCACTGACGCCTATTTTGAAAGAAGAGGCAGTCTGGTCTCCCGATACCATGAACGTGATGAAGAAGGCTTTAACGACCGTCACGACGTACGGAACGGGACGTTACGCGAGTAAAGTGAAACGTGATTACGAATACCTTGGAGGAAAGACAGGCACGACGAATGACAATAAAGATATGTGGTACGTCGGATTAACAGATCAAACCATCACGGCGATTTGGCTTGGGGCCGACACGCCTCGACCGTTCCCCGAACTTGCCAACCGTGCTTACCCGGCAATCGTCTGGACAGAGGCACATTGATTAAAAAGAGTCAGCCGAATTTTATCAGCTGACTCTTTTTTGATGACTCACACTCTGCGTTCGATTCGCATATGATAATTTCCCCAGTGTTTCAATAATTCATCGTGATTTATGAGTTTCCATGGGTTAAAACGAACTTGACCGTGCTTGTTGAAATATAGGTTTTCTCGAACACAGTAGCTGGCGTGAACAAGTTGCTCTTGTTCGTTCCAAAAAGTAAGGACGTCACCTGCTTCCGGAACAGCATCCGTTACCGTTTCAAAACCGCTCTGCTGAATCGTCTGAAGAAATGTCTCTGGATGAATCCACTGGTGAATCATCCATTCGCTTTGTGTGGCTGCATATAACGTCGCCGCCAGACAATTACTCCCTTCAAGTATCGGAAATGTATTCGCATATGTAACGAGATGTGCTGGTGTCCGTTCATCACATCGTTCCCCTTCCCATGCATCCCATTCTTTCGCATAACTAAATACAAGAGAATGACGCATGTTCAATGAAAGTTCATTCCAGTTCGACTCGTGTAAGACGATGAAAGATTGCCCATCCTTCTCCACGATTGCGTCATCTGATACCTCATTCCGCTGCTCAACGGCAAGAGGTAAAACAAGCCCACGATTCGTCTTCACCTGATATTCAAGAAGACGGGACTTGATGTCCTGACGTAAACCATCAACCGCGTTTGACGGGGCATGGACAACATGTGTGACGCCTTCTCCCATCATCCATGTCAGATAGGCATTCGAAAGATGCGGATTTTTATAAGCGGGGTGACGGGAAAACTCTTCTCTCGGTAAAAGGAGGACACTACTCGGCAAATCTTCAAAGAAAGTAGAATCGATCCAGTACAACGTTTCTTTTGGAACAAACGTCTGACACCACGCCTCTATTTCATCAAACGTCGGCTCAAATTTCTCTCTCATAAGATGATATCTCCGACAGAATTAAACAGCCGCAGAATCGACCATCCTAACCCACTGATCAATGTCGCCCACATGACACCTTGCATGAGCAACAAGCCGATTGCACGGGGAACGGACATCGATTGACTCACTTGCCAGACGTAGTAAAAGAGATACATCAATAACGTACAGACAAGGACGGCCATGACAGCAAGTAATGTATTCAGAAACAGAAAACTGATCCCAGAACCGATGAGGAAGATAATCGCTCCAGGCTTAAGTCGATGGAGTGACGTCCCGTTTGTTTCTCGCGCAAAAAAAGCGAAGCCGAGTTGATTGAACGTATCGGCGACCAGCTTGAGTGCACTAAACAACATAAAGAAGATAGTGAAGAACACGACGAGTACGAATACTTTCGTCTCTTGCACGGATAACAGTTCGATGATTTCACTATATACGCCAATTTGATTCAGCCACTGGATCACATACTCGGACGTTGCAATCGCAAGTGACATGGAAAACAAAATTATTCCGATGAGTGGTGCATAGCTCAGTAAGTACACATTCGTTTTCATGTTCCTTCTCCAATTTCACAGTAATTTCTTATATTCAGTGCAATTCTACTACCAAGTATATTATACTATTTATAGTTATGGAGATTAAAAGGGGGATTTTTGGATGGGCCTATTATTGATGGTTGGAATCAGCGTCGTCTTCCTCGCAGCGATTTTGACAGCTGGATATAACCGTAAACCTGAGGGTAACGAATAAGAGCCGGGATTCTTACGAATCCGGCTCTTTTTTATTTCAACCCTGCATATCCTTGTTGGCGTAGAGCCTCATACACAATGATGGCAGCTGTATTCGACACGTTCAATGAACGGACGAGATTCGATTGTGGAAGACGGATGCACCGATCTAAGTTGTTCTCGATGACTTCCATCGGCAAACCTTTCGTTTCACGACCGAAGACGAAGAAATAGTCACCTTCTACGTCCGAAACGTCTAAATCACTCGGATATTGTTCTCCATACTTTGTGATATAAAAGAATTCGCCGTCCGGATGCTTTTCCCATAGTTCCTCGATCGAGTCATGATAGCGTACATCGACAAATTGCCAGTAATCTAATCCCGCACGCTTCAACATTTTATCATCTGTCGAAAAACCGAGCGGACGAATTAAATGGAGGACCGAGTTTGTCGCCGCACACGTACGTGAGACGTTCCCTGTATTTGCTGGTATTTCTGGTTGAAACATTACGACATGAATCGCCATAGTTCATTCCCTCACTTTTTCATTTCTAATTCAAGAAGACGTTGTTTTTCAGACAATCCTCCTGCAAAACCGACAAGTTTTCCACTGCTTCCAATTACCCGATGACACGGAAACAAAATCGGTAACGGGTTTCGATTGAGCGCTTGCCCGACCGCACGAACAGCTTTCGGCCGACCGATTTGTTCTGCAATTTGTTTATATGTCCGTGTCTCACCGTATGGAATCGTCAACAATGCATCCCATACTTCCTGTTGAAATGGTGTTCCCTTCATTTCGATGTAGGTACGATCTGATTCATGGAACCCATGCTGCTCGACGCGCATCATGAGATGTTGTAACCAGTCAGGAGCTTCTTCTGACGGTTCATATGTGGTGAACTCAAGAGCTGTCAGTTTGCCTGCTGCGTTTAATTCATACGCTAACGGTCCCCATTTAGACGACACGATCTTCATGTGTCCACTCCTCTCGATAGATACGAATTTCTTCATGTACCATGTCAGACACTTCTTTACGTTCAATTTCTTCAAAAATCGATTCGGCATCAGGACCAAGAATTGCACCGATCGCCCATACCGCAGTCGCTCGCATGTCCTCTCGTTCATCGTTTCGGATGAATTCACGTAAAATCGGAATCGCAGATGGTTCCCGGTAGTGCGCGAGCGCCAAAATTGCATTTCGCTGGATTGGTTTCTTCCCGCGCCACGCACCTGATAAATGCCCAAACTTTTGTTTAAACTCTCGGTTACTCAATGTCAAGAGCGGCTCTAACAGCGGTTTGACGATTTCTGCTTCCGGTAACAATTCTTCGTGGTGACGCCAATCCTTTTTACGATTATACGGGCAAACTTGCTGACACGTATCACATCCGTATAGTCGCCCTCCGAGTTTCGAGCGAAACTCTCGTGGCATCAACGTCTTCATCTGCGTAAGATAAGCGATGCAGCGTTTCGCATCCAGCACGCCCGGTTCAACGAGTGCTGTCGTCGGGCAGGCCGTCATACATTTATTACAGTCGCCACATCCATCTTCAATCGCTTCATCCGGCGGCAAATAAACATCTAAAATCATTTCCCCTAAATATAAGTACGATCCTTTTTCGGGTGAGATGATGGAGCAGTTTTTTCCGCTGAAGCCGATTCCGGCTCGTTCAGCGACAGCTCGGTCTACGAGCTCACCCGTATCGACCATTGAGCGCGTACGCACTCCAGGAACCAACTCTTCAATGTACGTTTGAAGCTGCTCTAAGCGATTGCCAACGGCGCGATGATAATCCAGTCCCCATGAGGCTCGGGCAAATAGCCCGCGACGCTCTCCGGAGACGCTCCGTGGCGCATCCTTCAACTTACTTGGATAAGCGATCGCAATCGCTATGATTGACTGCGCTTCTTCAAGTAAGAGCTCCGGGTTTGTACGCTTCTCTAAGTCGGGCTCTTCAAACCCAGAGGCAAACCCTTTCTCTTGCTGCCGAATGAGTCGTTGTTTCATGACGATGAACGGATCAGCCGTCGTCACTTTCAACTCGTCAATTCCGATGGTCTCGGCGTACTCGAGGATTTGTTGTTTCAATGTGTACGGGTCCATTCCGTTCACCTCCTTTATATATTTTCGCATACAAAAAATCTCTCCGCCACTCGGCAGAGAGATATGAAGCGGGTGAAGAGAATCGAACTCTCGTCATCAGCTTGGAAGGCTGAGGTTTTACCATTAAACTACACCCGCATGAAATATTGTTGTCGTTCAAGCGACTATATTTAATATACACCTATACTATTAAACTGTCAACAAGTATTCGTAAGTTTTTCTAAAATCATTGAAATAAATATTTCGATATATCTTAATTGTTAGTTTGATGCCTGAACAAATAAGGATTCCAATGGTGTGATCACACGAAATGCCCGTCCATGCCCTTCTGTCTCAGCATACGTCAACTCCGTCAAGCGTCCTGATTGATACATGTCGACATGAAGAAAACGGTCTTGAATATTGTTATAAATATGGAAGACGTCTCGCGTTTGTCCGATCCGCCTCACTTGCTCTAATAGATTTTCTTTCACAGGACGTGGCATCTGATTCGCAACGTGCGTATGGAAGATGCACAGTGTCTCTGTTTTAGGAATACGTGTCGTGAGTTCTTGTAATATAGACACGCCATCTCCTTCAACGAGTGTCACCTTGTCAAAATCGACTTCTTGTATGGCAGCATCGAGCATTTGACGGCGCGTTTCATGCTCCGGCCAAATTAATGCATTCATCCACGACCGTTCTGCTTCGTCCTTTAAATCAATTACATTCAAGTCTATACCGAGACGTGTACCGATATCGAGCGGAATTGTCGCCTCGAGATGGAACGGTTCTTTCGATTCAACGCTTACTGAAATATTTACAGATGAGGCATTTGTCGGATCAAGCGGAACGTCATTATACTCATAGGCATACTGATCAACAAAAAGTTGGAGGCCTGCGCTTGTTCCGATTTCGAGTAAGCCGAGTGGCAACTTCGTCTGTTGTTGGATTCTCATAAAAATCGGATATAAATACGAGCAACGCTGAATCTCATTTGTTTGGACAAGTCGCGTCATGAGTCGCTTGCGAATCTCAGCTTCATATGTATGACAAAACGTCAGAAAAAAAGGAAATACATCATCAGGTTGTTTTGGATTCTTCGTCACGCTCAGATAATACATAGCTAGTTCATCGGATTGGTGTTGAAGTACTAACTCATGAACAGCTCCAAACAACAGGTTCGGCACCGGTTGTCCATCAGGTATCTCCTCACACAGAGACAATAGCCATTCATTTTCAGCGACTTCTCTAGCTAATATCTCATACAAGCGACTTGATCCTACACATTCGTTGTCAGCAAATCGGATGAAGCGTTCTACGATCTCTTTTTGGTTGATGTTATTCACCCCTGTTTCTACACCTTAAACCATTCGATTAAAATGATCACTTACCCTGCAAATTGAACACAAAAAAGACCCTAACCTCAGTTAGAGTCATACGGATACCGGTGGTCGGAGTCGAACCGACACTCCAGAGGAACACGATTTTGAGTCGTGCGCGTCTACCAATTCCGCCACACCGGCATATTATGTTGGAGGCGCCAGTCGGAATCGAACCGACGATAGAGGAGTTGCAGTCCTCTGCCTTACCACTTGGCTATGGCGCCAAAAAGTCATTGGAGCGGAAGACGGGATTCGAACCCGCGACCCCGACCTTGGCAAGGTCGTATTCTACCACTGAACTACTTCCGCAAAATGGCTGGGCTGGAAGGGATCGAACCTTCGCATGTCGGAATCAAAATCCGATGCCTTACCACTTGGCTACAGCCCAATAATAATGGGGCGACTGAAGGGAATTGAACCCTCGAATGCCGGAATCACAATCCGGTGCGTTAACCACTTCGCCACAATCGCCATGATTAAATTAAAAACAGGGGCAGCAGGAATCGAACCCGCGCTGACGGTTTTGGAGACCGTAGTTCTACCGCTAAACTATGCCCCTAAGTGGTGGGGGGGGGCGGATTCGAACCGCCGAACCCGAGGGAGCGGATTTACAGTCCGCCGCGTTTAGCCACTTCGCTACCCCCCCACATATGGTGGCTTTGGACGGAATCGAACCGCCGACACAAGGATTTTCAGTCCTTTGCTCTACCAACTGAGCTACAAAGCCATATGTAGTCTTGATTTTTTAAAAATAAAAATGGCGGTCTCGACGGGATTCGAACCCGCGATCTCCTGCGTGACAGGCAGGCATGTTAACCCCTACACCACGAGACCGGACATTAATTGCGGGGGCCGGATTTGAACCGACGACCTTCGGGTTATGAGCCCGACGAGCTACCAGACTGCTCCACCCCGCGACGATATAAAATTAAATGGTGACCCGTACGGGATTCGAACCCGTGTTACCGCCGTGAAAGGGCGGTGTCTTAACCGCTTGACCAACGGGCCATGTTTGAATTTTGAAAAACTGGCGGAGAGCAAGGGATTCGAACCCTTGAGACGGTTTTGCCGCCTACACGAATTCCAATCGTGCTCCTTCGGCCACTCGGACAGCTCTCCAAAAGAGAAAGTGGCTCCGCAAGTAGGATTTGAACCTACGACCTACCGGTTAACAGCCGGTTGCTCTACCACTGAGCTATTGCGGAACGATCTTGCCTGGCAACGTCCTATCCTCACAGGGGGAGATCCCCCAACTACTTTCGGCGCTGAGACGCTTAACTTCCGTGTTCGGCATGGGAACGGGTGTGGCCGTCTCGCTATCGCCACCAGACAAATATTATATTAACATTATCTTAAAATAATGTCAACATGTTTTTTAAGAGAGATTGTTCTCTCAAAACTGAGGATTCATCAACACAAACCATAGACTAGATCAAAGCCTCGACCGATTAGTATCATTCAGCTCCACGTGTCACCACGCTTCC